>NZ_QWDF01000001.1:0-1200000 GCF_003499275.1 Sphingomonas mesophila
GCGCTGACCCTGACCAAGACCGTGACCGATGCCGACGGCGACAGCGCTGCTGCGACCATCGACCTGTCGAGCGGTGTGTTCCGGTTCGAGGACGACGGTCCGGACTCGATCGCCCCCGACTGGGCCTTGATCAATAATTCCGCTGGACCTGCGGTGCTGTTCGATCTCGACTCGGACGACAACGTCTTCAATAACTTCGGGACCGACGGAGCCGGCTTCATCCGTTTCCCGTCCACGCTAGACGACGCGAACAGCGGCCTGAAGAGTGGCAGCCAGACCATTTGGTATAGTGTCTCGGCCGACGGTCAGACCCTGACTGGCGAGACGCGGGACTCGAGCGGCAATTCGCTGGTCACCGTATTCGTCGTCACCTTGCAGCCTGGGGCGAACGACAACTCCTATTCCGTCCAAATGTTCGCCCAGGTCGACTCGCTCACCGACCTGGTGTTCGACGCTGCTACTTACGACTTCGTTGGTGGAAACGATGCCTGGGCGGGATTTGTCCCGAACGACCAGGTTGACGGTACGTCCGGAGACCTTCCGCTGAACGACAATTCCAAGGATCTGTTGCTGACCCCGATCGGCACCGCGACCTCCGTCAATGGCAACGCCAATTCGGCGGGGACCGGCGGCCCGATTGCCGGCCAGAACATCGGCCAAGGTGAAGGCATGCGACTTGACTTCGTCGAGGACCTCACCGGAGTGGGAAGCCCGGGGAACTACGGATCCGCCGGCACCGTTACCCACGACTTCGACCGCCATTATCTCATCAATGGCGCAACGCTGAAGTTCGGAGACGGTACGTCTACTCTCACGACCGCGAGCTTCAAGGCGCTGCTCGTCACGCCGGAAGTCATCGACAATAACGGCGATGACGGGATTGCTGATCCGGTCGCGGGCACCGGTGCGCTGGTCTCGGTCAACTCAATCGCGATCACCTATGACGGCGAGAAACAGATCGTCAATTACGACCCGCTCGATCTCGACAACACGCAGGTCGTGACGGTCGGTAATCCGGGCGGACTTGCTGACCGGACGTATACCGTCAAATTCGTCCAGTCGGGCGGCGAATGGTATGCCGAGGTCACCGGCATCTACGACGAGAAGGTTCAAATCTCGACGTTCGCGGATGAGCAGTACAATGCGCTCGAAGTCCTCCATCTCGGACCGAGTTCGTCAGACGCGGATTTCGCGATCACCGGCTTCTCGACCGCGTTCCAGAGCACCGACCCGGTCCTCACCAGCATTCCGATTCAGACCGTCGATGCGGATGGGGATTCGGCCAGTGGCGTTCTCAGCGTTGCGTTCACGACGGGCGCCGTCCAGGACAATTCAAATGCTCCGGCGGGTGCGACCTTCACGTCCACGCTACTGGCGCCAAACGTCATCGGCTCCGATTTCAATGACACGATCAATGGCGATGGAGGCGACAATACGCTTCTGGGCGGACAGGGAGCTGACTCGCTCAATGGGTTGGCGGGTAACGACACGCTGATCGGTGGCGCGGGCGCAGACAGCCTGACCGGAGGATTGGGGCGCGACATTTTCGTCATCGATCCCGCCGACCTGACCGGGACGTCGGATGATACGATCACGGACTATTCCAGCGTCCAGAACGATGTCGTTAGCCTGACCGCCCTGTTCGACTCGTTGGGTGCCAATGCGCCTACGACCGCCGCACAGGCCGCGCTCGTCGTTCGACTGTTCGGCACCACGCTGTACGTCGACACCAACGGAACCGCTGCTGGAGCGACCTTCGTTCCGGTCGTGAATTTCAGCGCCGCCCCGGCGTCGGTTCGCGTTGCTTTCGACAACAACGTCGCACCGATCGTCGTCACGCCATCGGCGTCGATGCCGCCGGTGGTGATCGACACGAACGGCGACGGCGTCGTGAGCTTCATCGGGTCCGATGCCGGCGTTCGCTTCGATTACGATAACGACGGGAACGCTGAAGCGACGGCATGGGCCAGTCGTGACGACGCCATCCTGGTTCGGGATGCCGATGGCGACGGACTGGTCAGTGATGCCAGTGAGTTCGTGTTCGGGAGCGCCGGATTGACCGACATGGAAGCGCTCCATGCGATGTATGGCGAGCAACTCGACGCGAGCGATGCCGACTTCGTCATTTTCGCTCTGTGGACCGATGCCAATTCGA
Source organism: Sphingomonas mesophila (assembly GCF_003499275.1). Taxonomy (GTDB): domain Bacteria; phylum Pseudomonadota; class Alphaproteobacteria; order Sphingomonadales; family Sphingomonadaceae; genus Sphingomicrobium; species Sphingomicrobium mesophilum. The sequence continues at coordinate 2,156 of NZ_QWDF01000001.1, forward strand.
ATGGCGTGGTCGATGCAGGCGAGATGCAGAGCCTTGCTCAGGCGGGGGTCGTCGCGATCGGCCTGGTCAGCGACGGCCAGGTTTATGCGGATGCGGGTGGCGATGTGTTCGTCTCGGGCACATCGACTGTGACGATGGCCGACGGAAGTACGCGGGACGCGGCCGATGCTGCGTTCGTGGTCAGCCCGGCCCGCACGCAGGAGGTCGAGCGGATTGCTGCGAACAGCAATTCGACCGTCCTTGCGGCGGCGGTTGCAGCGGCGGGTATGGCGGCCAGCTCCGCGGCGGCGCAGGACCCGGGCAATGCCCTGGCCGGCGCACCGATGCGCATGGCCCTTCACTCGGTTGAGACGCTGGGTGTTGCGGACCTGGCCTCGTCGACGTCGGTTCAAGCGTTGGCAACGGCGTTCACCGACGGGGCGGCGATGCTGGCCGCTCCGGTCAATGGCGCGGCGTTCGCCGGCGGTCGCTGGCATGGTGCGATCGGCGAGCTCGGCCAGGCGGCCGCGTTCGACTCGGCGACCGGAGCCATGTCCCAGGGCACCGACGTTCTCGCTACCCAGATGGCGCTGCCGACCGTGGCGATGGATGTCGCGATGCCGTCGGCCGGAGTCCTGGCGTCGCTCGATCGCGGGGCAGTACAGACCATCGACACGGTCGAAATGATCCTGGTCGATGCGCTCCAGGGCGGTGCGCCCAATCCGATCGATGCCGTGCTGAGCAACTTTGGCCCGGCGGACAGCGGCGGATTTGGCGGCATTCCCGACGCCGCAAGCGGCTTGCCGAGCAACGTTTCGGCCTGGGACATGGGTGGATCCGGTGTCTTTACGCCGACCGTCCAGACGATCATCACGAACGAAGCACTGATGCTTCATCATGATGCCATGCAGCCGGCTGCCAACGGCTGAACCTCCTGCGGGCCCCTGGTGGACGGGGGCCCGTCGGATCAAGACCAGAAGAGGGGGAAGACATGAAGAAGCATTGGTTCCTGATCGTTCCGGGAGCTTTGATTGCTGCCGCGACGCCCGCTGCCGCGATCGAACTGCGTGAAGCCGTGCAGGCCGCGCTCAACACCAATCCCGAAATCCGCCAGGCCGTGAGCAACAAGCAGGCGACCCGCGAGGAGCGCCGCCAGGCCGAGGGCCTGTGGCTGCCGCGTATTTCGGTCGAGGCCTCGGCCGGTGTGCGTTCACTGCGCAACCCGACGCGCCGCCAGATCGGCATTGCCGATGAAACGCTGTGGCCCCTCGAGGGCAGCGTCACCGCCGACCAGCTGCTGTTCGACATGGGCGGCCGCCAGGCGGAGATCCGCCGCCAGGCGTCGCGCACCGATGCGGCTGCGGCGCGTATCGAGGAGCGCAGCGAATATGTCGCGCTCAACGTCGCCCGCGCGTACATCGACTATCTTCTTCAGCAGCGACTGGTGGCGATCGCCGAGGACAATGCGACGTTTCACGAGCGTCTTGCCGGCGACCTTCGCGAAGGCGTCGCCAAGGGCTCGATCAGCATTGCCGATCAGCAGCAGGCCGAAGAGCGGCTGCAATCAGCTCGCGCCCGGGTGACGGAGGCGCGCGAGGATCTCGACACCGCCTCGATCCAGTTCCAGACGCTGGCCGGGGTTCCGATCGACAGCGTCACAATGCCGCCCGACCTGTCGCAATATCTGCCTGCCTCGCTGCAAGAAGCTGAGGCCCTCGCGCGGCAGCAGAACCCGCGGGTCCAGGAATCGCTGGCCGATCTATCGACCGCGCGCGAAGTGACCAATGCAGCGCGCTCCGAGATGGGCCCCCGGGTCAATCTCGAGGCGAGTGCCCGCGGCGGCCATGACATCGATGGCTTCAGCGGCCGGACGACCGACCTTCTCGGTCGCGTCGTGATGCGCTGGCTGGTGTTCAACGGTGGGACCAATGTCCACAACGTTCGCGAGCAGCAGGCCCGCGCCGACGAGGCCCATGCGCGTCTGTTCGAGATGACCCGCCGAGCCGAGGAGGATGCGCGTTCGGCGTGGAGCCGGCTGACCAACCAGACCCGCTTGGCCGGTGAGCTGGAAACTCAGAGCCGGGTGAGCGACGACCTGCTGTTGTCCTATCGCGAACAGTTCAATGTCGGCCGGCGTTCGCTGCTCGACGTGCTCGACGCGCAGAACACCCGCAACAACGTCCAGGCTCAGGCCGAGACCGCGCGGCTGGCCAAGCTCTATGCGCAATATCGCCTCCTGGCGTCGGTCAACCGCCTGATCGAGGCGCTCGGCGTGCAGATGCCGGCTGAGGCTTGGAGCGACGAGCGCACGCGCTATAGGGTCAATCCAATTCCGCCTGCCGATCTTCAGGAAAACAGCCTGCCGCAGCCTGCGATGGGCCCGCCGGCGACCGTTTCGACGGCCGCTCCCGCACCCGCCTCCAGCGGCGGACAGTAAGAGTTGAAGGGGATTAGGGTTGACGTTCATGCATTGGCTGGAGTCCGCGCCATCGCGTGAGGTCGACCCTGTCCTCGACTGCCTGGCCTTCCTCGCGCGCAGGGCTGACCGGCCGTCTTCCCCGGTTCTCTTGCGCGCGGGGTTGGCACTGTCGGACAAGGGCACGTTGCCGTTCCACCAGATCGAGCCGGCGCTCGACCAGGTCGGGATGCGCGGCGATCCGCTGGTCCGTCGGCTGAAAGGCTGGCCGAGCCGCCGTCTCCCCGCGATCCTCGAACTGACCGACGAGCGCGCCGCGGTGCTGCTCGAAATCAACAACAAGGACGGGCTGGTCTACGCGCCCGGACTGGCCGAGCCGGCCTGGGTTAAGCTGGCCGACATCGAGCAGGTTTTTACCGGCACGGCGGTGGCGGTGGAGATCGACCCGACCCGCGAGCGGGCCGGCGAGCGGCCGTGGGACCAGGTGCGGCGGACCCACTGGTTCTGGTCCGAGGCGTGGAAGGAGCGCGGCGAATTCTGGCCCGTGATGCTGGCCGCGCTGATCGTCAATTTGCTGGCGCTGGCCGTGCCGTTGTTCACGATGAACGTCTATGATCGGGTCATTCCGAACAAGGCCATCCCGACCTTGTGGGTGCTGGCTCTCGGCGTCGCGATCGCGCTGGCATTCGATTACGGATTGCGCATCGCGCGCTCGCGGCTGGTTGACGAGATCGGGCGCAACCTCGACGCTAAGCTCAGTCAGAAATTGTTTGAAAAGGTGATGAACCTGCCGATGGCGAGTCGGCAGGGCAGCACCGGGGCGCTGGCGCGGCGCTTGTCGGAATATGAGACGGTGCGCGATTTTTTTGCCTCGACGACCGTCATCCTGCTGGTCGACCTGTCGTTTCTTGTGCTGTTTCTGGTGTTCATCAGCATTCTTGCCGGCTGGCTCGTGCTCGTCCCGCTGGTCGGCATTGCGGTCATGGTCGCGGCCGGCTTCATTCTGCAAAAGAAGATGGCGCGCGCGACGGTTGATGCTCAGGCCGACGCCAGCCTGCAGCATTCGGTGCTGATCGAGGCGATTGGCGGCCTAGAGACGCTGAAGGCAGCACGGGCAGAAGGTCCGATGCTCGGGCGCTGGCGGCGTTATTCGGAAATGACCGCCGCGACCCAAGAGCGGATGCGGCGGGTCACTTCGGTCGCAGTCAATCTCACGAGCACCTCGCAGCAGCTGATCAGCGTCGGCTTGCTGATCGGCGGCTTCTACCGCTTCAACAATGGCGACATGTCGATGGGTGCGATCATTGCGATCGTCATGCTTGCCGGCCGCGCCATGGCGCCGGTCGGCCAGTTCGCCTTCCTGATGACCCGCGCCACCCAGGCGATGACCACGATGAAGTCGCTCCAGGAAATGATGGAAGCCGAGGACGAGCGGCAGGTCGCCGCGCGCTCGATCGTTCCGGAGATCCGCGTCGGCAAAATCGCGCTCGACCATGTCGATTTCGCCTATCCGGGGGCCGCCGGGAATGCGCTGAGCGACGTCAGCCTGACGATCGCTCCGGGCGAGCGGATCGGGATCATCGGCCGGGTGGCCTCAGGCAAGTCGACGCTCGGCCGCGTGCTGTGCGGGCTCTACACGCCGAGCGGCGGGACGATGACGGTCGACGGCCTCGACAGCCGCCAATATCACCCGCACCAGCTGCGCGACGAGTTCCGCTTCGTCGCGCAGGATTCGGAAATCTTCAGCGGCAGCGTGCGGGACAATCTGATGCTCGGCGCGGCGCAGGCCGACGACCAGCAACTGGTCGACGCGGTGATCCGCTCGGGCGCGGACATCTTCCTGTCGCGCGATGCGGCTGGTTTCGACCTGCCGGTCGGCGAGCGCGGGTCGCGGTTGTCGGGCGGGCAGCGCTCGCTGCTGGTGCTGGCGCGGGCGCTCGTCAGTCCGTCGAAGCTCTTGTTCCTCGACGAGCCGACCGGGGCGATGGATACGCAGACGGAAAATTACTTCATCGAGCGGCTGCGCACCGCGCTCGGGCCGAAGCAGACGCTGATGGTCGCGACCCACCGCCATCAGATGCTGAGCATCGTCGACCGGCTGATCGTGATCGACAGCGGGCGGATCGTCGCCGACGGGCCGCGCGACGAGATTCTCGGCCGGCTGACCCAAGCTGCCGCGAAGGAGGGAAAGCAATGACCCGGTTCAAGCCAAAAGCGATCCGCAACGCGGCGATCGGGGCGGCGCTGATGGTCACTGCAGTGGTTTCCTGGATCGTGGTCGGCGGGCGGCCGGAGGAGGCTTCGGCCAAGCCGATCGCGGCGGCCCAGGCGGCGGCTTTGGTGGCTGCGACCAGCGGCGAAAAGGCCAATGAAGTCAGGGCCTTGGGCAAGGACGCGCAGCTCATCAACGCGGCCATGCCGTTCAGCCAGACGCCGGTCCGGGCGGCCGGCGCGTTCGTCATCCCGGCGGGGGCCGAAAACGACCACCAGCGAGCGCTGCTGTGCCTCACCCAGGCGATTTATTACGAGGCCGGCTTCGAGCCGATGGCCGGCCGCCGGGCGGTTGCCCAGGTGGTGCTCAACCGTACCCGCCACCCGGCCTTCCCCAAATCGGTGTGCGGCGTGGTCTACCAGCGCAACTCGACCCCGGTCTGCCAGTTCAGCTTCGTCTGCGACGGCTCGCTCGACCGCCGCCCCGAGCCGGGCGCGTGGCGCATCGCGCAGCAGATCGCGGCGGCGGCGCTGGCCGGCCAGGTCGAGGCGTCGGTCGGATCGGCGACCCATTACCACGCCGATTATGTCGCGCCGCGCTGGGCGCCGCTGCTCGCCAAGATCCACAAGATCGGCGCGCACATCTTCTATCGCTGGCCCGGCGCATGGGGCCTGCCCGGCGCGTTCACCGGTCGCTATCTCGGCGAGCCGCGCGACCCGGCGACGATGCGCCCGGCCGTGCTGCGGCTAACCGGCGAGGAGCCGGGCATCGAGGCGGCGCCGATCGGCACCGGCCCGATCCTCGACGGAACCGCGCTCAAGCGCGCGCCCAACGACGTCGGCGGACTGCTCGACACCAGCAAGGGCTGGACGCTCAACATCCCGCTTCCGGGCGAGACATCGTCGGCCGCGCGCGCGGTCGCCGAAAAGCAGTCGGCGGCTCCGGCGCCGGCGGCAGCGGCCCAATATGGCCCAGCGCCAACAAGCGCCGTGATCGCGGCGCGCTAAACGGCTAGAAGCAGTCTCATGGCGTCCCTTCCCCTTTTCGCGCAGCTCGGCGGCCGGCGCGGCTCGCTGTCCGCATCGAAGCAAGTCATCCTGTGGTCGGTCGGCCTGTTCGTGGTGTTCCTGATCTGGGCGAGCGTCGCCAAGGTCGACGAGGTCACCGCGGGCCAGGGCAAGGTCATCCCGTCGAGCAAGGTCCAGCTGATCCAGTCGCTCGAGCCGGCGACGGTGGCGGAGCTGTTCGTGCGCTCCGGCCAGCAGGTGCGCCGCGGCCAGGTTCTAGCGCGGCTCGACAATCCCGAGAACCGCTCGGTCCAGGTCGAGACCGAAGCGCTCGAGGCGCGCGCCGCGCGGCTCGGCGCCGAGGGGCTCGGCACCGGCGCGGGCTCGATCGGCGGCGACGAAGCGGCGTTGAGCGCGGTCCGCCGCTCGGCGCTGTCGAGCCGGGTCTCGGCGCTGCGCTCGTCGGCCGAACAAAGGCGGCGCGAGGCGGCGGAAGCGGCGGCGACGATCTCCTCGCTGTCGCGCAGCCTGCAGCTTGCCAACGAGAATGTCGGCCGGCTGGCGCCGCTGGCGGCCAAGAACATCGTGCCGCAGACCGATCTTGCGACCGCCCAGCGCGAAGTGGTCGACCTGCAGGGACGGATCGCGGCGGCGCGCGAGCAGCAAGGCCGGGCAATGGCCGCGGTCAGCGAAGCGAACAGCCAGGCGAGCGAGGCGCAGTTCGAATTCCGCAAGCAGGCGCTCGACGAGCGCAGCCAGGTCCAGCAGAAGATCGCGGTCAACCAGCAGTCGCTTCAGGGCCAGGGCGCGGCGAGCAAGCTCGAGCTTCGCTCGCCGGTCGATGGGGTGGTCAACGACGTCAAGGTGACGACCATCGGCGGTTTCGTCGGCGCCGGCGAAAAGGTCATGGAAGTCGTTCCGATGGGCGACAAATTGCTGGTCGAGACGCGCATCAAGCCGAGCGACATCGCGTTCATCAAGGTCGGCGACCGGGCGCTGGTCAAGGTCACCGCCTACGACTTTTCGACCTACGGCGGGCTCGACGGGCGGGTGGTGCAGGTGTCGGCCGACTCGATCTACGACGAGGCCGAGCGCCAGGCCTATTTCACGGTCATCGTCGAGACCGACCGAAGCTATGTCGCCTCTGCCGGGCGGCGCCTGCCGATCACACCGGGCATGATGACCGACACGCAGATTATCACCGGGCGCAAGAGCATCCTGGCCTATCTGCTCAAGCCGCTTTCAAGAGCGCGCAGCGAGGCGTTGCGCGAGCGGTAGGGCGGGTCGCGGGCGGGCTAAGGCCGCGTTCCTTCTTCCGTCATGCCGGCGAAGGCTGGCATCCATGCCTGACGATGGCTCGCGGACTTGAGGCATGGGCCCCAGCCTTCGCTGGGGCGACGTACAATGGTAACGTGCGGCCTCGCGCTACCGAATGTGGGGTTCGCAGGCGATGCCGTCTTGGTCACCGTCCATTTCGGGGCGGTAGCCTGGCTCGCCCATACGCAGCGGCGCCTTGCCGAGGGCGCGGACCTCGTTGCAACCGCTATAGAACACGCTTGCCTCGACCCGCTGACGCTCCTCCGCCGGCATGGTAAGCGCCGGCGGAATCCCGGCCCAGATTGCTCCGCCCGAGAGGCCGAACAGGACCGCGGCGGTCAGGGTCTGCCTGGTACTCATGGGACCGCTTACGCGGCGCCTCAGAAGCCCATCGACAGGGCGACGGCGGGGAGGGAGACGGCGGCCAAAGCGACGGTGTCGGTGATCGGGGCGGGCTGAGCCTGCTCGGCCGGAGCTTCGGCGAGTTGGACCGGGGCGGCGGGTTCGCGGCGGTAGCCGTGGGTCCAGCGGCGATCGCCGGAAAAGGTCAGGATCGGGCGGTAGTCGGGCAGCGAGTCGCTGTCGACGATGCGGTTGGTGCCGTTGTCGAGCACCAGCAGGCGGCCGTCGGCGCGGGCGACCAGCACGGCATGGTCGGCGCGGCGCGCGACATCGTGGAGGATGACGAGATAGAGGTCCTTGTCGGCAAAGCCGGCGCGGCGCAGCATCTGCATCTTGGCGATGGCGTAGTCCTCGCAATCGCCGCGGCCGCGGCGCAGCGTCTCGCTCGCCGCCAGCCACAGATCGGCGGTGCCGAACTGGCGGCGGTCGTCGGCGAATTCGACCCGGCCGTTGACGTAGCGATTGACCGCGTCGAGCCGTTCGATGTCCGTAAGGCCGTCGAGCCCGTCAACGAACGCGGCAGCGGCCGAGCCGACCGCGGTCTCGCCGACCTTGGCCCAATGACGCTCGAGGGAAGCGCGGCGGATCGGCAGGGCGACCGAGCCGAACACGTCGGGGCGGTCGTCGGGAGCGATCCGCGGAACGGCGGCGGCAAAGGTGCGGTAGGTCGCGGCCGAAGCTGACGGGCTTGGCGCCGGAGCCGGAGCGGCGCCCTGGCTGGCGAGGATCGCGGCGAGGCTGCTCGGCTTGCCGAGGATCGCATCGCTCTTGGTGAAAGCGACCCCGCGCGGCGCGACCGAGGCGCCGTAGGGGCTCGCGGTGGCGGGTGCGGCGGCGGCCAGCGCGGTCGCGGCGATCAGCAGGGAAGCGGCGCGGTTCATCGCCGCCTGTGTCGCAGGTCAACCCCAAGGCGAGCTTAAATGGTCTGGTTAAGCGGCCGGTAACCCTCGAAGAAATCAGTCTATTTCGGAGAGGAACTGCGCCAGTGCGCGATTGAACGCGGCAGGGCATTCGAGATTGGCGAGGTGGCCCGCGCTGGCGATGATGTCGAGGCGCGCGCCGGGGATCAATTCCGCGAGCTCGCGCGACAGGGCGGGCGGGGTGATGCCGTCTTCGTCGCCGACCAGGACGAGGGTCGGGGCGGCGATGGCGCGGGCGCGCTCGACCTGGTCGGCGAGCCACACCGCGCGGGCGCCGAGCGCATAGGCGTCGGGATCGATCCGGCTCATCTTCGCGATCACTTCGTCGCGCACGGCACCGGTGGCGGCGTTGCCGAGTAGTGCCGGCGCGCGGGCTTCGGCCAGCCGGCGCATGCCGATGGTGGAGGCGGCCTCGATCGAGCGATCGTATATTGCCTGGCCGTCGGGGTGACGGGCGAAACTGTCGGCGAGGATCAGCGAGGCGCAGCGTTCGGGCGCCAGCGTGTGCAGGGCGATGGCGACCACTCCGCCGAGCGACAGGCCGCAGACGTGGGCGCGCGGGATGCCGAGCGCCTCGAGCGCGTCGAGAATGGCGACGGCGAAATCGTCGCGGGTGGCGCCGGGCGCGGGATCGCTCTCGCCATAGCCGGGATAGTCGAAGGCCAGCGCCCGGCGCTCGGGGAAGGCGGCGAGTTGCGGCGCCCACACGCTCTTGTCCGAACCGACTCCGTGGAGGAAGACGATCGGCGTGGCGGCGCCGTCGCCGTGCGCGGTGAGGCCGATGCGGCCCCGCTCGGTCGTGATTACCCCCACGACGGCGATGATGGCAGGCGCGGCGCGCTTTGCAACCTCGGGCGCGGGCACTACCGTCGCCACCGATGACGCGGATGACGGTGAATGGCGAAGCGGTCCGCTTCCGGCTCGACCCCGAGACGCCGTTGCTGTGGGCGCTGCGCGACGCGGCCAATCTGACCGGCGCCAAATATGGCTGCGACACGCGCGAGTGCGGGGCGTGCACGGTGCTGGTCGACGGCCAGGCGACGCTGAGCTGCGCGGCGACGGTCGGTGCGCTCGAGGGCGCGGAGGTGGTGACGATCGAGGCGCTCGGCGATCATCCGCTGTTCACCGCGTGGGAGGCCGAGCAGGTCAGCCAGTGCGGCTATTGCGAGCCGGGGATGGTAATGGCGCTGGCGGCGCTGCTTCGGGTCAGCCCGAGGCCGGGCGCGGCGGAACTGGCGGGGGTGGCGAACATCTGCCGCTGCGGGATCGGCCCGCGGGTGCTGCGCGCGATCCGGCGGGCGGGGAGCGCTTCGGCGCCGTTAAGCAACGGCTCATCCGACTCGGCGCAGCCTGCAAGCGAGTGATCCCGCGGGGGATCGAGTAGGTGGAGCTTACGGCCATGCGCCAGTGGATTGCATTTGCCCTTATCGCCGGACTGAGCGCGCCGGCCATTGCCCAGGATCGCGACCGCTCCGGCGGCGATCGCCCGATGCGCGCCGAACGCGCCGAACGGGCGGAACGCTCGGAGCGCAGCGAAGCGCGCGAGCAGCGCCGCGAGGAACGCCGCGAGCAGCGCGAGATGCGGGTGCAGCGAGTCGCGGCCGAGCCGACCGCGGTGGCGGCGCCGCCGTCGGGGGCGGCAGAGCAGGGCCGCGGCGGTCATCAATGGGGCGGCGACGGGATCGCGCGCCAGCAGCGGTGGCGGCGGACCGACGGCGCGCTGATGCCGCGCCAGCGCGAGGTGCGCTCGGTGCCCGACACGACGACGACGGGTGCGGTCCCGGGCACGATCACGACCCAACACCGCAGCCGCGACGGGCGGCGGTGGAGCGGCGACCACCGCCGCTGGGACCGGCACGGCTGGCGCGGCGACCGGCGCTACGACTGGCGGCGGTGGCGCGACCACAACCGCAGCACGTTCCGCATCGGGGTGTACATCGATCCGTTCGGCTGGGGCTATAACCGCTGGGGCATCGGCTCGCGGCTGTACCCGCATTACTACCGCTCGAGCTACTGGATCAACGATCCGTGGCGCTACCGCCTGCCGGAGGTCTACGGACCGTACCGCTGGGTGCGCTACCACAATGACGCGCTGCTGATCGACACGTGGAGCGGCGAAGTGGTCGACGTGATCTACAATTTCTTCTGGTAGAAACGACCGGACCATTGGTGGAATAATCGGGGCGTCGCGGCTTGCTGCGGCGCCCCGGCTGTTATAGGCGTGTAGCACACCAGTTGGGGGAATGACCGATGACCGACCGCCGCCTTTCGATGCTCGCCCTGCTCGCCGCGACGAGCGCTCTTGCGGCCTGCGCGCCGACGGTCGAGACCGCTCCGGTCGCGGCGGTCCCGGTGGCGGTGGCCGAGCCGGTTGCGGCGCCGGCGATGACCCAGGCCGAGGCGCACGACGCGCTGTTCGCCTTGTTCAAGAAAAGCGACGAGGACAGCCTCAAGCGCAATCCGCTGAACGCGCTGTTTCGCGGCGATTTGCGCTACGCCGACCGGCTCGGCGAATTCCTGACGCCGGAGTATAATGCGGCGGAGCTGGCCGCGGCGCAGAGCGAGCTGGCGGCGTTGCGCGCCATCCCGCGCGCGGCCTTGTCGCCGACCGACCGGATCGCCTTCGACGTGTTCGAATATTCGAGCGAGCAGACGATCAAGGGCTATGAGCCGTCGATTCTGGCGCTGACCGAAGTGCGCCCGGTCAACCATTTCTCGGGCTTCCACACCTTCTACCCGACGTTCGCCAGCGGCAAGAGCGCGGCGCCGTTCAAGACGCTCGTCGACTATGAGAACAATCTCAAGCGCCACCGCCAATATGCCGCGCTGACCGACCGCGCGATCGCCAAGTTCCGCGAGGGCATGGCGAGCGGCGTGGTCGAGACCAAGCTGACCGTGCGCAACGTAATAGAGCAGCTCGACACGCAGCTCAAGCAGCCGGTCAAGCAGTCGCCGTTCTACGGACCGATCGGTATGTTCCCGGCGACCATCTCGGCCGCCGACCGGGCGCGGCTGACGGCGGAATATGAGGACGTCATCGGCAACGTCGTCTACCCCGCGCACAAGCGGCTGCGCGACTTCCTCGCCAACGAATATCTTCCGGTCGCGCGCGAACAGGTCGGCCTCAGCCAGATGAAGGGCGGGGCGCAGCTTTATCAGTACATGATCGAGCAGACGACGACTCTGCCGCTAACCGCGGACTACCTCCACAATCTCGGGCTGAGCGAAGTCGCCCGGATCCGGCTCGAGATGGAGAAGGTCAAGGACGAGGTCGGCTTCAAGGGCAGCCTCAAGGCGTTCTTCGACGACATTCGGGTCAACCCCAAGTTCAAGCCGAAGAGCCGCGAGTGGCTGACCCAGGAATATTACCGCATCGGCAAGGAAGTGGACGCCAAGGTGCCGGAGTATTTCTCGCTGGTGCCCAAGACCAAGCTCGAAATCCGGCCGTACGAGCCGTTCCGCGAGAAGTTCGAGGCCGGCGGCTCGTACCAGTCGGGCACGCCCGACGGATCGCGCCCGGGCATCTTCTACTTCAACGCCTACGACCTGCCGAGCCGGACGACTCCGGGCATGACCACGCTCTACCTCCACGAGGGCGCGCCGGGGCACCATTTCCAGATCAGCCTGGCGCAGGAGAATGAGGCCCTTCCGGCGTTCATGAGGTTCGGCGGCAACACCGCCTATGTCGAGGGCTGGGCGCTCTACTCCGAAACGCTGGGCTATGAGATGGGCTTCTTCAAGGACCCCTATCAGCGTCAGGGCACGCTCGACGACGAGATGCTGCGCGCGATGCGCCTCGTGGTCGATACCGGGCTTCACTCCAAGGGTTGGACGCGCGAGCGGGCGATCGAATATATGCTCGCCAATTCGGGCATGGGCCGGACCGACGCCACCGCCGAGGTCGAGCGCTACATCGCCATCCCGACCCAGGCGCTGGCCTACAAGGTCGGCGCGCTGACCATCCAGCGCCTGCGCAAGAAGGCGAGCGAGCAATTGGGCGACAAGTTCGACCTCAGGGAATTCCACGCCGTCGTGCTCGACACCGGCAGCCTCCCGCTGCCGATCCTCGAGCGCAAGGTCGACGACTGGATCGCCAGCAAGCGGGGGTAATTGCCGGCCACGCGCCAGTGCAGCGGCCTAGCGCGCCGCCGCCTGGCTCGCCGGCCTGGCCGTCCAGACGGCGCGCATGTTGCGGCCGATGTAGGCCTGGGGCTCGGAGTGCTGGTCTTCGCCGGACTCCCACCGCGCGACCGACGCCTTTGCGGCGGCGAAACTTTCGGCGAGCGAGGCGCCCGAGGCGATCGGACCCTTGAGCAGGGCCTCGCCGAAATAGGTCAGCTCGCGTTCGTCCGTGCAGCCGAACGAGCTTCGATCCTGGCGCGCCGCGGTGACGACGATGGTATCGTCGGACTTGAGCGGAGCGATCCAGCTGCCGGCGTAGCAGGCGGAGACGATGACGATTCGGCGCTTGATCCCGGCGCGATCCAGCGCGGCTGCGAGCCGCCTGGCGCCGATCGGCTGGAGGCTTTCGTAGTCGGGCAGGTCGGTGGACAGCTCGGCCTGGCGGCTGCCGTGCGACGCCAGATAGAGGATCGCCACGTCGCGCTCCGAGTCCATCGTCCGGCCGAGCCGGGTGAGGACGGCGTCGAGGTTGGCGTTGCTGGCAAGCGGGACGCGGTGGAGACTGGCCTCGTCGTTAGCGAGCAGGACGCTTCGCCCGGCTGCGCCGAATGCGCGGGACAGGACTGACTGCGCAAGTCGCGCTTCGCGCCCGAACAGGTCCTGGATACCGCCGGCCGCGACCGCGACCACGAAGCGGTTGCCCGCGCGGGTTGGCGAACGGTCGACGCCGGCCAGCGCGCGTTCGACCAGGGCGGGCTGGGCCGGCCAAAGCCGCTCCTCGTCGACCTCGGGGAAGTCGCTGTCCGTCGCCTGCTCCGCCGTGCCGCTGGCCATTGCGAGCAGGGGCTGGTCGATGATCGACAGGGACTGCCAGGCGATCATCGCCGCCAGCGCCGCCGCAGCGGCGGTGCGGCGGCGCGCCGGAGAGACGCCGTCGCCGCGCAGGATGCCGGCGATGCACAGTGCTCCAGCGAGAATGCCAAGCAGCGCGATGCCGAACCCGGTCCATGACAAAGTGTCGGATTCCGGGATTGCGAATTCGGTTGCGACCCACATCAGGCTGGCGATCAACTCGATGACCAGCAGGCCGCCGGCCAGCGGCAAGACGGCGCTCCGCTTGCGCGCAACTGCGGCTGCGACGAGCGCGGCGAGGACCGGCCCGGTCGACAGATAGAGGATCGACGAGACGGTCGGCGTCCCATCCTCGAAATTGGGGAATCGCACCTGACCGAAGGCGTGGACGAACGCCGCGGCGAGCCACAGCAAGGCGATGATTGCCGGCGCGCCGAGCCGGGTTTCTGCGGCGGCCCGTGCGATTGGGGCGGCATCCAGGGTCGCGCTGGTCATGCCGACCGCATAGCGCGGACGGATTGCCAGACCGTTACGTAGGCCAGACCGCTACGTAGGACAGACCGTTACGTAGGACAGACCGAGATCGACGGGTCGGTCAGTCCACCAGCTGCTTGGTCGCGTAGGTGTATTCGAGGGCCGTGCGGCGGGCGGCTTCCTTGAGGTTGGCGGCGGCGGAGTGGCCGCCGTCGATGTTCTCGTAATAATAATAGGGCTGGCCGAGCTCGGCGAGGCGGGCCGCGGCCTTGCGTCCGTGCGCGGGGTGGACCCGGTCGTCCTTGGTCGAGGTAAGGATGAACGGGGTTGGATACTTGCGACCCGGGGTCAGGCGCTGGAGCGGCGAATAGGCCGCGAGCCAGGCGCGCTGCTCGGGGATTTCCGGATCGCCATACTCGCCGATCCACGACGCGCCGGCGCTCATCTTGTGATAGCGCAGCATGTCGAACAGGGGCACCTGGACGATCGCTGCGTTGAAAAGGTCCGGACGCTGGGTGATGGCGGTGCCGACGAGCAGCCCGCCCTGGCTTCCACCGACCACTCCGAGGCGGCGCGGGCTGGTGATGCGGCGCTTCACCAGATCCTCGGCGACGGCGATGTAGTCGTCCCACGTGCGCTGCTTGTTGGCGCCCTGCGCGGACTGGTGCCAAGCCGGTCCGAACTCACCGCCGCCGCGCAGATTGGCAACGACATAGGCATTGCCCTGCTCGAGCCACAGCGCGCCCATCGGGCCGGAATAATTGGGCACCTGCGACACTTCGAAGCCGCCGTAGCCGTAGAGCAGGGTCGGGGTCGAACCGTCGCGCTTCATGGTCTTGGGACGGACCAGGAAATAGGGGATTTTGGTGCCGTCGCGCGACACCGCCTCGAATTGATCGATGGTGTGCTTGGAGGCGTCGAAGCGGGCCGGGGAGGCCTTGAGCGGCTCGATCCGGCCGCTGCCGGCGTCATAGAGCGAGAGCGTCGTCGGAGTGAGGTAATCGGTGACGCTGAACATCGCGAGATCGTCGGTATCGGAGGCGGCGGTGACGCCGATCGTGGCGTTGCGCGGCAGGTCGACCGGGCGCGCCTTCCACGCGCCGCCGGCGTAATTGTAGGTGAAGGCCTTGCCGCGGACGTTGTCGAGGATGGTCAGGATGAGCGCGTTGCGGGTGGTGGCGACTCCGCGCAGGGTCTGGCGGTCGGTCGGCTGGAACACCAGTGACGGACGCGCCTTGAGCGGGTCGCGCTTCCATTCGGCGAGATCGTAGGAGACCAGCGCGCCGGCCTTGAACGCGGCGCCGCCGGGCGGGGTCCAATCCTCGCGAATGGTCAGCAGCAATCGGCCGTCGACCACCGCGCTCGGCGAGGATTTCTTCGGGACCGGAAGCTTGACCGGGCCCTTGGGCGTGAACAGCACATATTCGGAATCGAAGAAATTGAGGCCGCGCATTGCGCCGATGGCATGGACCACGCCGCGGTTGTCGCGCACGACCATCGGCCAGGTCCAGGTGTCGTCGGGCGAACCGCGGAAGAGCTCGCGCGCCTGATCGAGCTTCTGGCCGCGCTTCAGTTCCTTGACCACGAAGGCATAGCCCGACTTGGTCATCGTTCCGGGACCCCAATCGCGCGCGACCAGCAACGTATCCTGATCCACCCAGCTCGCGACCTGCTTGCCTTCGGGCAGCGAAAAGCCGCCGGCGACGAACGACTTGGTGGCGGTGTCGAACTCGCGCACGACATTGGCGTCCTTGCCGCCGTCGGACAGGCTGAGCAGGCAGCGGCGATAGTCGGGCGGCAGGCAGCTGGCGCCCTGGAACACCCAATTGGCGTTCTCGGCCTTGGCCAGCGCATCGATGTCGAGCACGGTTTCCCAGACCGGATTTGCGGTGCGGTAGCTGGCGAGCGTGGTTCGGCGCCATAGGCCGCGCACGTTGGTCCGGTCCTGCCAGAAATTGTAAAGGCCGTCGGGGCGGATCGAAACGAACGGGATCCGGTCCTGCGCCTGGAGGATGTCGAGCGCGCGGGCCTGGAACTTGGCGAAGCGCGGATCGGCTTCAAGCACGCCGAGCGTCTTGGCGTTTTCGGCGCGGGCCCAGTTCAGCGCCTTCTCGCCCTCGATCTCCTCGAGCCAGGCAAGCGGATAGTCGGATGCGGATTGCGCGGCGGCGACGGAGCCGGCGAGGGCGATGGCCAAGACGGTGCCTTTCAACAAGCTTCGATACATCGAGCGAACTCCCCCTCGCGCGGTGAAGTGACGGTGCGCGGTCGCGGCGATGGTGGCACAGGCCGGGCGGCCGCGCCACTACGGGCTTTCGGTGAGTGCCTCGGCGATCAGCTTCCGTGTGTTTTCGACGCCGTAAAGCGCGATGAAACTGCCCATGCGCGGGCCTTGAGAGGAGCCGAGCAGGGTTTCGTAGAGCACGCCGAACCAGTCGCGCAGGCGCTCCTTGCCGAAGTGGCGCTTGCCGGTTTCGAACACGAGGTTCTGGAGATCGTCGGCGGGGGCATTGTCGGGGAGTGCGGCGAGGGCGTCGTCGAGATCGCGCAAGGCCTCGGCTTCGCTTGCGATGGGCGGGCGGCGCTTGAGGTTGGGGGCGACGAAATCGCGCGCGTAGTTGATCGCCAATGCGATCAGCCGGTCGAGTTCGGGATCGGTCTCGGGCGCGGTGCCGGGCGCGTAGCGCTGGACGAAGCGCCAGGCGATGTCGCGGTCCTGGACTCCGGGCAGCGAGACGAGATTGAGCAGCAGGCCGTAGCTGAGCGGGAGGCTGCGCGGCTCGGGCACGGCGCCCGAATGGATGTGGTGCGCAGGGTTGCCGAGCTGCTGGTCGAGCGGCTGGTCGGCGTATTTCTCGCGAAACTGCCAATATTCGTCGACCGCGCGGGGCACGAGGCCGAGGTGGAGCGCCTTGGCCCGCTTGGGCTCGCGGTAGAGGTAGAAAGCGAGGCTGTCCTTCGAGCCGTAGGTCAGCCATTCCTCGATGCCGAGGCCGTTGCCCTTGGACTTGGAGATCTTCTCGCCCTTCTCGTCGAGGAACATCTCGTAGATCAGCCCCTCGGGCTTGCGCCCGCCGAGCAGCGCCGCGATCCGGCCCGACTGCACCCCGCTGTCGGTGAGGTCCTTGCCGTACATCTCGTAATCGACTCCGAGCGCGAGCCAGCGCATCGCCCAGTCGACCTTCCACTGGAGCTTGGCCTGGCCGCCGAGCGCCGACTGCTCGACGCGCGCGCCGTCCTCGTCGGTGAAGGCGATGGTGCCGGCGGCGGCGTCGATCACCTCGACCGGGACCTGGAGCACCCGGCCGGTGGTCGGCGAGATCGGCAGGATCGGCGAATAGGTGCGGCGGCGCTCCTCGCGCAGGGTCGGCAGCATGATTCCCTGGATGCCGTCGAAGTTGGCGAGGACGTTGCGGAGCTGATCGTCGAACGCGCCGGATGCGTAGCGCTCGGAGGCCGAGACGAATTCATAATCGAAGCCGAAGCGGTCGAGGAAGTCGCACAGCAAAGCGTTGTTGTGCGCGGCGAAGCTGGGGTGATCGGTTCCGAACGGATTGGGGATTCGGCTCAGCGGATGGCCGAGGTGATCGGCGAGGAGCTCCGGGTTGGGGACGTTGTCGGGGACCTTGCGAAGCCCGTCCATGTCGTCGCTGAACGCAACCAGGCGGGTCGGGGCACCGCCGGTGAGTTCATGATAGGCGTGGCGGACCATGGTCGTGCGCAGCACTTCGGTGAAGGTGCCGATGTGGGGCAGGCCGGAGGGACCATAGCCGGTCTCGAACAGGACCGGCGCGCCGTCGGGACGACCGTCCGGCCAGCGCTTGGCCAGCTTGCGCGCTTCTTCGTACGGCCAGGCCTTGCTGGTCATCGCGGCGGCGGCGAGATCGGCGCTCAACTGTTGCCCTTTCGTTCTCGCCGCGCCTAGGGTGCCGGCGGATGGCCGCTCCATTGCCCCTTCCCGTGCTGCACGCAACCCATGCGGGCATCTGGCTGCTCGAGGCCGGGGCGGCGCAGGCGCGCGAGGTCGGGCGCGACGAGGCGGTGCGGCGGCTGGCGGAAACGCCGCATATCCTGCTCAACGCGCCGCTGATCGGGCAGCGACTGGGCTATGGCGAGGTCAGCGGACTCGATGTGCTCGAGCTGTTCGCGTTCGTCCATCCGGCGCGGTTCGCGGTGCCGACGGTGGCGGGCATGGCGCGGGCCGTCGGGGTCGACGCGCCGGACTCGGACGGCTCGGCGGCGGCGGCGCTGCGTGAGATCGGCGGGCGGCTGCTCGACCGGCTGGCGGCGTCCGACTGGGCCGAGCGCGAAGGGGCGTGGACCTCCAACCAGTCGCTGTGGCGGCTGGGCTGGGGTTGGGCGCCTTTGGTCGCCGAGCGACTGCAGAAGCCCGAGCGCGACGAGCGGATGCTGTTCTCGCGGCTGACGGCGTGGGAGGAAGCGGCGGAGCGGCCGCCGCCGCGCACGGTGATGGTCGACGCCGACGACGCCGAGGCGCGGCTCGACCGGCTGACCGGCGAAGGACGCGAGCCGCGCGGCGGGCAGCGGGCGATGGCGCGGGCGGCGGCGGCGGTGTTCGCCCCGCGCGCCAAGGCCGGCGAGCCCAACATGCTGCTAGCCGAAGCGGGGACCGGCATCGGCAAGACCTTGGCCTATCTCGCGCCCGCTTCGCTGTGGGCCGAGGCTGCGGGCGGGGCGGTGTGGGTGTCGACCTTCACCAAGGCGCTTCAGCGGCAGCTCGACGGTGAGGGGGTGAAATTCTTCGCCGATGCGGCGGAGCGCAATCGGCGCATCGTGATCCGCAAGGGGCGCGAGAATTACCTGTGCCTGCTCAACCTGGAAGACGCGATGCAGGGCGGGTTCGCCGGGCGCGCGGCGGTGCTCGCGCATCTGGTCGGGCGGTGGGCGGCGTACAGCAAGGACGGCGACATGGTCGGCGGCGATTTGCCGGGCTGGCTGCCGAGCCTGTTCCGCCGCGCCGGGGCGACCGCGCTGACCGACCGCCGCGGCGAATGCGTCTATGCCGGCTGCCCGCATTATCGAAAGTGCTTCATCGAGAAAGCCGAGCGCGCCGGGCGCGAGGCCGATCTGGTGATCGCCAACCACGCACTGGTGATGGTCAATGCCGCCAGAGGCCGGGCCGATGCGCCGGGGCGGATCGTGTTCGACGAGGGGCACCATCTGTTCGAGGCGGCGGATTCGACTTTTGCCGCGGCGCTCACCGGGCGCGAGGCGATCGAGCTCAGGCGCTGGATCGTCGGCCCGGAGAACAAGTCGCGCGGGCGGCGGCGCGGGCTTGCGGCGCGGCTGCTCGATGTCGCCAGCTATGACGAGGAGGGCGGCCGCGCGCTCGAGGCGGCGGTCGAGGCGGCGCGGGCGCTTCCGTCGGACGGGTGGATCCAGCGGCTGATCGAGGGCGATCCGTTCGGGCCGGTCGAGCGGCTGCTCGGCGAAGTGCGCGGAATGGTGCTGGCGCGGGCGCGGGCGCAGGACG
Source organism: Sphingomonas mesophila (assembly GCF_003499275.1). Classification (GTDB taxonomy): domain Bacteria; phylum Pseudomonadota; class Alphaproteobacteria; order Sphingomonadales; family Sphingomonadaceae; genus Sphingomicrobium; species Sphingomicrobium mesophilum. Next base: position 21,351 of record NZ_QWDF01000001.1, read on the forward strand.
CCGGCTATGGCATCGAGACCGAACTGGCCGAGCCGGACCCGGCGCTGATCGCCGCCGCGGCCGGCGCGATGGAGGCGCTCGAGACACTAGCGCGGCCGCTGGCGGCGCTGGCGCGGCGGCTGGAGGCGGTGCTCGAGAGCGCGCCCGACTGGCTCGACGCCGCGGCGCGGGCGCGGGTCGAAGGGGCGATCCACGGGCTCAACTGGCGGCGCGAGACGCTTGCGGCGTGGATCGCCATGCTCGGGCGGGTCGGCGGCGCGGCCGATCCGGATTTCGTCGACTGGCTGGGAATCGACCGGGTCGAGGGCCGCGAATATGACGTCGGGCTGCACCGCCGCTGGCTCGACCCGACGCGGCCGCTGGCGCGGATCGTGCTCGAGCCGGCGCATGGCGTGCTGGTGACCTCGGCGACGTTGCGCGGGAGCGAGGATTGGGCAGCGGCCGAGGCGCGCACCGGAGCGCGCCACCTCGGCCGGCCGGCGGAGCGGTTCGAGGCCGCCTCGCCGTTCGACTATGCGCGCCGGGCGGAGGTGTTGATCGCGACCGACGTGCCGCGCGCCGACGTGGCGTCGCTGGCCGGGGCCTATGCGCGGATGATCGAGGCGGCGGGCGGCGGGACGCTGGGGCTGTTCACGGCGATCGCGCGACTGCGCGCGGTCCACGCCCGGATCGCCGACCGGCTGGCCCGCGCCGGCCTGCCGCTCTACGCCCAGCACGTCGACCCGATCGATACCGGGACTTTGGTCGACATCTTCCGCGACGACCCGCACGCCTCGCTGCTCGGCACCGACGCGCTGCGCGACGGGGTCGACGTGCCCGGCGAATCGCTCCGGCTGGTGGTGATGGAGCGGGTGCCGTGGCCGCGGCCGACGGTGCTCCACGCGGCGCGGCGGATCGTCCACGGCGGGAGCGCCTATGACGACCAGGTGGTCCGCGCGCGGCTGGCGCAGGCGTTCGGCCGGCTGATCCGCCGCGAGGGCGACCACGGCTGTTTCGTGATGCTGTCGAGCGCCTTCCCGTCGCGGCTGCTGAGCGCCTTCCCGCCGGGCGTGGCGGTGCGGCGGATGCCGCTCGACGAGGTGATTGCGCGGGTGAGGGAGCGGTTAGGCGGCGAGCGCGGCGGCGAGCCGGTCGCGAAGCTCGACAAGGCGACCGTAATCGAATGACGGCGCCTGCGGCGGCGGTGCAGGCTGCGGCGGCGCGGCGCTGACCGGCGGGGCGGGCTCGGGCGGCGGAGCGGCGGAGCGCAGCAATTGCTGGACCCCGCGCACGGTATAGCCCTCGGTTCCGAGCAGGCGATGGATTCGGCGGGCGAGGGCGACGTCGGCGGGGCGATAGTAGCGGCGGTTGCCGGCGCGCTGGAGCGGTTTCAGCTGCGGGAACTTCGATTCCCAATAGCGCAGAATATGCTGGGGCACGCCGAGGTCGGCGGACAATTCACCGATGGTCAGGAAGGCGTCGGGATGCTTGGCGCCGGTGGCCATTGGCGCCGCTAACCGACGATCCGCTCGCGCATGATCTGGCTGGCGCGGAAGGTCATCACCCGGCGCGGCGCGATCGGCACCTCGACCCCGGTCTTGGGATTGCGGCCGACCCGCTCGCCCTTGTCGCGCAGGATGAAGCTGCCGAAGCCGGAAATCTTGACGTTCTGCCCTTCGGACAGCGCGTGGCACATATGGTAGAGGACCCGCTCGACCAGGCTGGCGCTTTCGGCGCGCGACAGGCCGAGCTTGCGGTGGACGATGTCGGCCAGGTCGGCGCGGGTCAGGGTTCCCGAGTGCAACCCGGATCCAGAACGGGCAATGCCTGCGTCCGCCATATCCTATCCCTTCCCCCTTGCTGCGCCCCCTCAGACGCGATTTGTCGAGCCTAACCAAAAAGTTGCGGGACGGCAATCGCAGTTGGTCGAAGACTAATAGCGGACCGCCGCCGCGCCCCAGGTGAAGCCGCCGCCCATCGCCTCGAGCACCAGCAGATCGCCGCGCTTGATCCGCCCGTCGCGAACCGCGGTGTCGAATGCCAAGGGCACCGACGCGGCGGACGTGTTGGCGTGTTGATCGACCGTCACGACGATCTTTTCGGGCGGGAGTCCGAGCTTCTTGGCGGTGGCATCGAGGATCCGGGCGTTGGCCTGGTGCGGCACCACCCAGTCGACGTCGGCGGGTTCGAGCCCGGCCGCGCCGAGCACCTCGCCGAGCACTGCCGAGAGGTTGACGACGGCATGGCGGAACACCTCGCGGCCCTTCATGCGCAGCTTGCCGACGGTGCCGGTGGTCGACGGGCCGCCGTCGACATAGAGCAGATCGTTGTGGCGGCCGTCGGCATGGAGGCGCGTGGCGAGAATGCCGCGTGTCCCCTCTTCGGCTTTCAACACGAGAGCGCCGGCGCCGTCGCCGAACAGCACGCAGGTGGTGCGGTCCTCCCAGTCGAGGATCCGGCTGAAGGTCTCGGCGCCGATCACCAGCGCATGGTCGGCGACCCCGGTGCGGACCATCGAGTCGGCGACGCTCAGCGCATAGAGGAAGCCGGTGCACACGGCGTGAACGTCGAACGCAACGCAATCGTCGATGCCGAGCATCGCCTGGACCTTGGTCGCCGACGACGGGAAGGTCTGGTCGGGAGTCGCTGTGGCGAGGACGATGAGGCCGATGTCGGTGGCGGCGATTCCGGCCATGTCGAGCGCCGCGCGGGCGGCGTCGGCGGCGAGGGTGGCGGTGGTTTCGTCCGGCGCGGCAAGATGGCGCGCGCGGATCCCGGTGCGCTCGACGATCCACTCGTCGGAGGTGTCGACGCGCTCGGCGAGCTCGGCGTTGGTGACCCGCTGGCGCGGCAGGGCCGAGCCGCTTCCGGCAATGACGGCGCGGCGGGTCATGCCGCGTCGCCGTTGGCGAAGGCATGGGCGCGGAATTCGTCGAGATCGTCGCCGATCTTGCGGGTGATGTCGTTGGCGATCATCCGCGCCGCGACGCCGATGGCGTTGGCGACGCCCTTGGGGTTGGCGCCGCCGTGACTTTTCACGACCAACCCGTTGAGCCCGAGGAACACCGCGCCGTTGTGGTTATTGGGGTCGAGGTGGACCTTGAGCATGTGCAAGGCCGGGCGCGACAAGGCGAAGCCGGCCTTTGAGCGAAGCGACGAGGTGAAGGCGCGGCGCAAGAGGTCGGTGACGAAGCGCGCGGTGCCCTCGGCGGTCTTGAGCGCGATATTGCCGGAAAAGCCGTCGGTGACGACCACGTCGACATCGCCGCGCGACAATTTGTCGCCCTCGGTGAAGCCGTCGAACTGGAGCGGGAGATAGTCGGCGGCATCGCGCAGCAAAGCGGCGGCCTCCTTGAGCTCGCCGGTGCCCTTCAACTCCTCGGTGCCGATGTTAAGCAGCTTGACCCGCGGGCGGTCAATTTCGAGCACGGTGCGCGCGTAGGCCGCGCCCATGACCGAGAATTGCACCAGGTTCTGCGCATCGCACTCGGTGTTGGCGCCGAGATCGAGCATCACGAGGTCGGTGTCGCCGAGCGTCGGGAGCAGCGCGGCGAGGGCGGGCCGGTCGATCCCGGGCATGGTGCGCAGCGCGAGCTTGGCGATCGCCATCAGCGCGCCGGTGTTGCCGGCCGACAGCGCGGCGTCGGCGTGGCCGTCCTTCACCGCATTGATCGCCATGCCCATCGACGTGCCCTTGGCGCGGCGGATGGCCTGGCTCGGCTTTTCGGTGGCGGCGATCGATTCGGTGGTGTGGTGGACGGTTACCGCCGAGGCGAGGCCCTTGTAGCGCTCGAGCTCGGGCGCGATCTCAGCCTCGTCGCCGAACAGCTCGAAACGCAGCGTGCGATTGGCACGGCGGGCGCGCGACATGCCGCCGACGATCACCGCCGGACCGATGTCCCCGCCCATTGCGTCGATTGCGATCCGCGGGCTTGACGCCATGTCGAGCGTGCCCCTTTCGGTCCGCCTCAGCCTTCGGTCGAGACGATCTCGCGGCCGTTATAGTGGCCGCAGGCCGCGCACAGATTGTGCGGCAGCTTGAGTTCGCCGCAATTGGTGCATTCCTGGAACGGCGCCGGCTTCAGAGCATGGTGGCTGCGGCGCATGTTGCGCTTGGACGGCGAAGTTTTTCTCTTGGGGACGGCCATGACGGCACCTTAGCTGGTTTCGAGTCAAAAAAATTGGCGACCACCCTCGCACTGCTCGTGGGTCCCGAGAGAAGGAAACCCGCGGCGGCGGCCGGACGGTCGCGAACGAGTGCGCCCTAGGCCAAAAGCGCGGGTCGCGCAAGCGGGTTAGGCCTGCTGGAGCGCCCGGTCGCCGACGAACGGGTTGGTGGCGCGCTCGCGGGCGAAGGTCGACATCGGGCCGTGGCCGGGGATGAAGGCGGTCTCGCCGCCCATCGGCCACAGCTTGAGGCGGATCGAATCGAGCAGGTCCTGGTGGCTGCCGAGCGGGAAGTCGGTGCGGCCGATCGATCCGGCGAACAGCACGTCGCCGACGATCGCCAGTTTCGAGGCGGGGTGGTGGAAGACGACATGGCCGGGGGTGTGGCCGGGGCAATGGCGGACGTCGAAGGTGAGATCGCCGACCGTGACCGTGTCGCCGTCGGCAAGCCAGCGCGCGGGTTCGAACGGCTTGCCGCCGATGCCGTAGTTGCGGCCGTCGTCTTCGAGCCGGGCGATCCAGAAGCGGTCGTCCTCGTGCGGGCCCTCGATCTCGACCCCGAGCTCGGCGGCGAGGATGCCGGCCTGGCCGCAATGGTCGATGTGGCCGTGGGTGAGAAGGATCTTTTCGATCGTCACGCCATGCTGGGTGGCAGCGGCCTTGAGCCGGTCGAGATCGCCGCCGGGATCGACGAACGCGCCGCGCATGGTGGCCGTGCACCACAACAGGGTGCAATTCTGCTGCAGCGGAGTGACCGGAACGATGGCGGCGCGGAGCGGCGGAGTGGGCGCGGTCATGGTTGCTTGGCCATGCTCGGCTTGACGTCGCGCAGGGTGCGGGCGGTGGCTTCGGCGCCGCGCAGGGCGCGTAGGATGTTGCCGCCGGCGAGCTTGGCGAGGTTGGAGTCCGTCCAGCCGCGGCGGATCAGCTCGGCGAACAGCAGGGGATAGCCGTCGGCGCTGCCGAGTCCCTCGACGGTGACTGAAATGCCGTCGAGGTCGCCGCCGATGCCGACATGGTCGTGCCCGGCGACCCGGACGATATGCTCGATATGGTCGGCGACGTCGGTGACCCGCACCACCGGCTTAGGGTTTGACGATTCCCAGCTTTTGACGCCCGCGTCGACCGTCGCCTTGCTTTGCGGATGGAGCGACTTGAGGCGCGCTTCCTCGGCAGCGCGCTCGCTGTTCCAGCGGCGGAAATCGTTCGACAGGAAGGGCGGGACGAAGGTCGCCATGATGACGCCGCCGTTCGCGGGCAACAGGCGCAGCACCGTGTCGGGCACGTTGCGGGGGTGCGGGACGAGGGCGTGGGCGTTGGAATGCGAAAAGATCACCGGCGCGGCGCTTGCGGCAATAGCGTCGGCGGCGGTGGCGGCCGAGACGTGGCTGAGGTCGACCAGCATGCCGAGCCGGTTCATTTCGCGCACGATCTCGACCCCGAACGGGCTGAGGCCGTCGTGCTTGTTCTCGTCGGTGCCGCTGTCGGCCCATTCGGTGGTCTGGTTGTGGGTCAGCGTCATGTAGCGCACGCCGAGATCGTGGAAGCGGCGCAGCGCGGCCATCGAGCCGCCGATCTGGCGGCCGCCCTCGATCCCGAGTAGCGAGCCGATCCGGCCCGAGCGGTGGATCCGGACCATGTCGTCGGCGCTTGTCGCAAGCTCGAGGTGGCGCGGGTAGGCGGCGATCAGGCGGCGGGCGGTGTCGATCTGCTCGAGCGTCACCCGGATCGCCTCGTCGCCGACCAGCGTTCCGGTGATGTAGACCGACCAGAATTGGCCGCCGACCCGGCCGGCGCGCAGGCGGGCGAAGTCGGTCATCAGCGGCGGGGTGCGGGCCGCGGTGCCGCTTTCGAGATCCTCGACCGACGAGCCGAAATCTTCGCGCAACGCCCACGGCAGGTCGTTGTGGCCGTCGATCAACGGGGTGCGCTTGAGGATCCGGTCGATCCGCTTCTGGACGGCGGGATCGATCGGCTGGGCGAAGGCCGGCGCGGCGAGCGACAAGGCCAGCGCGGCGAGAAGGGGGAGACGCATGGCGGCGACTTTACGGCCTGGCCGGGGGCGGTCAATGGACGGCGATGACCGGGCCGTTCCTGCTGTTCGACGATTCGCGCAAGGGGACGGCGCGGCTGTACGAGCGGCCGGTCGGCGAGATCGTGGCGATCGAGGCGGACGAGGTTCGTGCGGCACTCGGCGAGCTGCGCGCGGCGGTGGCGGACGGACGGCACGCGGCGGGTTTCATCGGCTATGACGCCTGCTACGGGCTCGAGTCGAAGCTCGGGCCGCTGGCGCGGCGAGGCGGCGCAGCGCCGCTGCTGTGGTTCGGGCTGTTCGACGGGTTTCGCGAGCTTGGCTCGGCGGACGTGGCGGCGTTGCTTGGCGATCCGGCGGCGGCGTGGCTGGGGCGGCCGGAGCCGCGGATATCACGCGATGATTATGTCGCTGCGGCGGGGCGGGTGCGCGCGCATCTGTTCGCCGGCGACTTCTACCAAGCCAATCTGACCTTCGGCTGCGACGTTGCGCTGAGCGGCCCGCCGCTCGCGGCCTATGCGGAGATCAAGCGGCGGTCGAACGCGGCGTGGGGCGGGGTGGCGCGGTTCCCCGGCGGCTGGCTGCTGTCGGCCAGCCCCGAGCAGTTCTTCACGCTTCGCGACGGGCTGCTCGAGGCCAAGCCGATGAAGGGCACTGCGCCGCGTCACGACGATCCCGCCGCCGACCGCGCCGAAGCCGACACGCTGGCCGCCGACTCAAAGCAACGCGCCGAGAATCTGATGATCGTCGACCTGCTGCGCAACGACCTCGCGCGGGTCGCGGAGACCGGGAGCGTCGACGTGCCCGAGCTGTTCGCGGTCGAGAGCTTTCCGACCGTCCACCAGATGGTCAGCCGGGTGACGGCACGGCTGCGCGGCGGGCTCGGGCCGGTCGACGTGCTGGAGACGCTGTTTCCGTGCGGGTCGATCACCGGGGCGCCGAAGATCGCGGCGATCGCGGCGCTTCGAGCGCTCGAGCCGGAGCCGCGCGGCGCCTATACGGGCAGCATGGGCTGGATCGCGCCGAACGGGGACGCCGCGTTCAACGTGCTGATCCGGACGCTCGAGTGGGCCGACGGGGCGGGGGTGGCCCGGCTCGGGCTCGGCTCGGGGCTTGTCGTCGACAGCGTCGCGGGCAATGAGTGGGACGAGTGCCTGCTCAAAGGGAAATTCGTGGCGTCCGACGTGCAAGATTTCGACCTCATCGAGACCATGCGGTTCGACCCGCACGGGGGGATCGCGTTTCTCGAGGAACATCTCGACCGGCTGGGGCGGGCAGCGGAGCAGTTCGATTTCCGCTTCGACCGCCACGGCGCGCGCAACGAGCTCCAGGCGGCGACCTTCCGCCGCTCGGACCCGGCGATGCTGAGGCTGCTGCTGTCGCCCAAGGGGTCGATGGCGGTCGAGCTGAAGCCGCTGCCCGAAGCGCCGCGCGAGCGGGTCAAGGTGGCGGTTCGTCCGCTGCCGGTGGCGAGCGACGACGTTCGGCTGAGGTGGAAGACGACGGCGCGGGCGTTCCTCGACGAGGCGCGGCGGGAAGGCGGCGGCTATGAGACGGTGTTCGTCGATGGCGAAGGAATGGTCACCGAGGGCAGCTTCACCAACGTGTTCGTCGAGCGCGGCGGGCGGCTGGCGACCCCGCCGCTCAGCCGCGGGCTGATGCCGGGATTGCTTCGCGCGCGGCTGATTGCCGAGGGGAAAGCAGTCGAGGCGGAGGTGAGCGAGGCCGATCTCGCCGGCGGGTTCCTGATCGGCAACAGCGTGCGCGGACTGATCCGCGCCGAACTAGCCTAAGCGGCGATCGGAAAGCGAAGCAGGCGGCCGGTCACCGGCACCAGCGCCGACGCGCGCGGGCCGACCTTGCGGAGGATCTCGGGATGGTGGGCGTCGAGCCCGCCGGTGAGCGATCCGAACGCCGGCAGGATGAGCTTGGCCGGGGTGGCGACGAAGCAGCGGCGCGAGACGTTGCGGCCCTTGAGGTGAAGGCGCAGCTTGGGGTGGAAGTGACCCGACAGTTCCGGGCGCGGATCAGCGGGGTCGGCCTCGTGGCGCAGGATGAGGCCGTCGATCGCCAGCTCCTCGACGATCGTCCCGCCGCAATGATCGACGAAGCCGGCATCGTGGTTGCCGGTGATCCATTGCCAGTCGAGCCGGGCGGTGAGGGAGATCAGCAGGTCGCGCGCGGCGGCGGGCAGGCGGTCGCAGCCGAAGCGGTCGTGAAACGAATCGCCGAGGCAGAACAAGCGGCGGGCGCCGCACTGGTCGACGATCCGCTCGAGCGCCTGGAGCGTGGCGAGCGAATCATAAGGCGGGAGGAACTGGCCGAGGCGCGCGAACCAGCTCGCCTTCTCGAGGTGCAGGTCGGCAACCAGAAGCGCCCCCTGCGCCGGCCAATAAAGCGCGCCCTCGGGATGGGCGAGGAGATCGTGGCCGGCGAACGAAAAGGGAACCATTTGCCCGCGCTATCCGCAATCGCGGCCTAATCCAAGCCGGCAAGATGGTCGCGCAGCGCGCGCGCGTCGTGCAGCGCGTTGTGCGGCACCGCGCTGTTGGCGGCATTGGAAAAGCCGGGCACCGGCACGAGGCGCAGGATCAGGCCGTGGACCTGCTGCATCTGGCCGGGGCCGCTGACGAGCAGATTGGCGAGGTGGGCGAGGTCCTCGGGCCAGTCGGCGATGATCTCGGCGCCGTCGTCATGCGCCAGCCACACCGCGAGCGCGTGACTCGCGGCGGCGCGGTCGAGCCGCGGCGAGCGCAGCGCATCGGGCACGTGATCGAGATAGGGCACGACATTGCGCACCACCCACGGGACCGTCGCCTGGTGGTCGAGCACGATGTAGAATTCCTCGCTGCCGTCCTCGGGGACGAGCGCGAGGCTGATCAGCGCTCCGCCGAAGCCGTCATATTCTGTGTCGAGGAAATAGCGCATCTAGCGGGGCGGCACGAATTCGGGGCGTGGCGGGCACGGCTGGCCGGAACGCGTCGCAGCGGCGCATTTCTTGTCCCACGCGCGCAGCTCCTTGCCATAGGCTTCCTCGGCCTCGCGCATCGCCCGGCCGCGCGCGGCGTCGGCCTCGGCCTGGCTGGTGATGGCGAGGTCGACGCCCTTGGCGACAGCCTTGACCGGCAAGGTGGCGACGTCGACCGCGGTCTCGGCAATCGCGCCGACAACGCAGCCGCCGAGGGCAAGCGGAAGGAACAGGGCAAGCAAGCGCATCGCCGGCTGATGCCCCAATTCGCCGCGCGCGTCGATTGCCGATCAGTCGAGCGCCATCGCCTCCGCGACCAGCGACTCGGCTTCCATAAGCAGTGCCTCGTCAGCCGCTCCGGCCGGCGCCGCCTCGCGGCCGATGACGACCATCAGCGGGATCGCCAGCGGCGTCACGCGGCTCGCCTCGACATGGACCATCGTCGCCGCGGCGCGGTCGACCAGCCGGGCGAGGCGGCCGAGTTCGGTCATCCGCCCGCGCGCATCATCCCATGCCGCACGCAGCAGCAGATGCTCGGGCTCATATTTGCGCAGCACGTCATAGATGAGGTCGGTCGAAAAGCTGACCTGCTTGCCGGTCTTGCGCTTGCCCGGGTGCTGGCGCTCGACCAGCCCGCCGATCACCGCCACCTCGCGGAAGGCGCGTTTCAGGAGGTGCGACTGCTCGACCCAGTCGATGAACTCCTGCTCGAGGATGTCGGGCGAGAACAGCGCCTTGGCGTCGGTCACCGGCTCGAGGCTGTAGGCGGCGATGGCATAGTCGTTGGCGACAAAGCCCAAGGGTTTGAGACCTGCGTTCTCCATCCGCTTGGTAAGCAGCATGCCGAGCGACTGGTGCGCGTTCCAGCCCTCGAACGAGTAGGCGCACATGTAGTGGCGGCCCTCGCGCGGGAAGGTTTCGACCAGCAATTGGTCGGGGCGGGGCAGGATCGAGCGGCGCTGCTGGACTTCGAGCCATTCGCGCACGTCGTCGGGGAAGCGGTGCCAGTCGGCGTCGTCGGCGAGAAAGGCGCGGACGCGGTCCGCGAGATGGGTGGTCATGCTCATTCGCTGGCCGCCGTAAGTTACCAGCCGCGCCTGCTTGGCCGAGGCGCGCACGACGATATCGCTCTCCTGGAAGCGGACCACCTCGAGCCCGAGGCCGGCGAAAAAGATATGGTCGCCAACGGACAGGGTCGCGCCGAAGCCTTCCTCGACCCGACCGAGGATCCGGCCGTTCTGGAAGCGCACGTCCATCATCGGGTTGTCGACGATCACGCCGGCGTTGAGGCGGTGCTGGGCGACAACCGCGGGACGGGTGATGCGCCATTTGCCGGGTTCATATTCGACCAGCCGCTTGAACTTGTCGTAGGCGCGCAGCGCGTAGCCGCCGGTGGCGATATATTCGAGCACCCGGCGCCACACGGCGTCGGTGAGGCCGGCATAGGGCGCGGCGGAGCGGACTTCGGCGAGCAGCTCGGCCTCGTCGAACGGCGCGGCGCAGGCCACCCCGAGGATGTGCTGCGCAAGCACGTCCAGCGTTCCGGGGCGGAATATTTCGGGATCGAGCTCGACCGCGTCGACCGCGTCGACCGCGGCGCGGGCCTCGAGATATTCGAAACGGTTGCCGGGGACGATCATGCCGCGGCTCGGCTCGTCGAGCCGGTGGTTGGCGCGGCCGATTCGCTGGAGCAGGCGCGAGCTGCCCTTGGGCGCGCCCATCTGAACGACCAAATCGACGTCGCCCCAGTCGATGCCGAGATCGAGGCTGGCGGTGCAGACCAGGGCGCGCAGGCGGCCGTCGCCCATCGCCGCCTCGACCTTGCGCCGCGCCTCAAGCGCCAGGCTGCCGTGGTGGATGCCGATCGGCAGGGCGCTGTCGTTGACCGACCACAGTTCCTGGAAAATGAGCTCGGCGAGGCTTCGGGTGTTGCAGAAGACGAGCGTGGTCTTGTGCCGCTCGATCAGCCGCATCACCTCGCCGACCGCGTGGCGGCCGCTGTGCCCGCCCCATGGGATCTTGCCGTCGGGGATGAGGATCGAGAGGTCGGGCTCGGCTCCCGGCTCGCCGGCGACCAGGCGAACGGCGTCGATATCGGCGTCGGGCGCGAGCCAGCTGCGATAGGCGTCGGGATCGCTGATCGTCGCGCTTAGGCCGACCCGGCGGAGGCTCGGGCGAAGCGCCTGCAGGCGCGACAGGGACAAAGCGAGCAGGTCGCCGCGCTTCTCGCGGGCGAAGGCGTGGATTTCGTCGAGGACGATGGTTTCGAGCTCGTCGAACAGCATCGCGCTGTCGGGATAGGAGAGGAGCAGGCTGAGGCTCTCGGGCGTGGTCAGCAGGATCTGCGGCGGGCGGACTCGCTGGCGGGCCTTGCGGTCGGAGGGCGTGTCGCCGCTGCGGGTCTCGACCCGGATGTCGAGACCCATCTCGTCGATCGGGGTGAGGAGGTTGCGCTGGACGTCGACCGCCAGCGCCTTGAGCGGTGAAACGTAGAGCGTGTGCAGCCGCTCCCGCGGCCGATCGATCAGGTCGACCAGGGTCGGCAGGAAGCCGGCGAGCGTCTTGCCGGCGCCGGTCGCCGCGACGAGCAGCGCATGCTCGCCGGAGCGGGCCGCGTCGAGTATCTCAAGCTGGTGGCGGCGCGGCTGCCAGCCGCGCCCGGCGAACCATTGCTCGAGCGGTTGCGGAAGGTGGCTCAGTTGCCGTCGGTGCCCTGGTCGCGGCGCCGTTCTTCTTCCTGATAGAGCTGGTGGGTAGCGCGCTCGGTCTCGGGCGGGCTCGAGGACTTGCCCTTGCTGCGCACGCGCAGCACGCCCCACACGATCACCCCGAGGAGGACGAGGACGGCGACGATATCGACCAGCCCCCACTGAAATCCGCCGAAGTCCATGCCGTTCTCCATTGTTGCCACGGAACCGCCGCGGCCATCCTGCCGTATAATGCCGCAATGCCCCGTCTAGGTTCCTGGATCGAGTCCTTTCCCGAGGGCATTTTCGTCAAGCCCGCAGACGCATGGGTCGATCCGTCACAGCCTAAAGCCCGGGCGCTGGTGACGCACGGCCACGCCGATCACGCGCGCGGCGGTCACGGCGCGGTGTGGGCGACGCCCGAGACGCTGGCGATCATGGGTGTGCGCTACGGCCAGCAGGACGAGCGGCCGGTCGCCTATGGCGAGACGGTCCGGGTCGGCGAGGTCGAGGTCAGCTTCGTGCCCGCCGGCCACGTGCTCGGATCGGCGCAGATCATCCTCGACTATGGCGGCGAGCGGGTCGTCGTGACGGGCGACTACAAGCGGCGGCCCGACCCGACCTGCGAGCCGTTCGTGGTGACCCCGTGCGACGTCCTGATCACCGAGGCGACGTTCGGCCTGCCGGTGTTCACCCATCCCGATACCGGCAGCGAGATCGACCGGCTGCTTGCGCGGTTGCACGCCGAGCCGGAGCGCTGCGTGCTCGTCGGCGCCTATGCGCTGGGCAAGGCGCAGCGGGTGATCGCCGAACTGCGCGGGCGCGGGCACGACGCGCCGATCTATTATCACGGCGCGATGGAGCGGCTGTGCCGGCTGTACGAGGAATTGGGCGTGCCGCTCGGCGAGCTGAGGCCGGCGACCGGAGCGGCGAAGGACGAGCTCAAGGGGCGGATCGTGATCGCTCCGCCGAGCGCCCTCAACGACCGCTGGTCGCGGCGGCTGCCGGACCCGATCACGGCGATGGCCTCCGGCTGGATGCGGATCCGGCAGCGCGCGCGGCAGAAGAATGTCGAGCTGCCGCTGGTGATTTCGGATCATAGCGATTGGGAGGAGCTGACCCGGACCATTCGCGAGGTCGCCCCGCGCGAGGTGTGGATCACCCACGGCCGCGAGGACGCGCTGATGCACTGGTGCGCGCTCCACCAGATCAAGGCGCGCGAACTCAATCTGATCGGCTATGAAGACGAGGACGACTTCGAATAGCCGCCTTTAGTAGAGGTAGGCGTCGTCCCACGGGTCGAAGTCGACCTCGAAAGTGAGCGCCCTGTGCAATCCGGCCAGCGCCGCGCCGACCAGCAGCGCACCGCCAACCCACCACCATCGTCTGCCCGCAACGTCCCGGCTCATCATCGCCTCCCCGCCTGCTGCAGCCGGCATAGTAACGGAAAATGGCAATCCGATGAAGGCGGCGTTGCACGGCGGTGACAGGTAGCGGCCTCACCGTGGCCTGCGGGGCACAGTCGGCTCAGGCGGTGGCGGCGATCCGCTCCGGCTCGGCGGCGCGTTCCGGCACGCCGAGGCCCGCGACCATCTCGCGCAATTCCTGGCGCGCGGCGACGTGGGCGATCGACGCGTCGCCGATCTCGCCGAGGTCGAGCAGGGTCAGGCCCTTGGGGAACAACTCGCGATAGATCACGCGTTCGCCGAGCCCGGGAATGACCCGAAAGCCGACCCGGCGAGCGAGCTCGTCAAGCGCCGCGCCCACCCGGCGGAGGTTGTGGCTGTCGATGTGCTGCAGGCGGTTCCTGAGCACGACCCAGTCGACGCTCTTGCCGGCCTGCTTGGCGCGCTGCGTGCGGCTGTTCCAGATCAGCTCGGCGTAAAAGCTCGGGCGGGTGATCTTGTAGGTCTCGGGATCAACCTGGCCGATGAGGTCGAGGTCGACGAAACTGTCGTTCATCGGAGTAACTAGCGTGTCGGCCTTGAGGATCGCGGCGCGGGCGACGGCGTCATCGCGGCCCGGCGTGTCGATGACGATCACGTCGGCGGCGGCGGACAGGCGCTCGACCGCCGCGTCGAGCTTCGCCTCGGTAAGCTCCTCGACGACCTCGAACGCCGGTTGCGGCAGTGGCTTGGCGAGCCGCTCGACGGTCTTGGCCCGGTTCTCGAAATAGCGCGTCATGGTGCGCTGGCGGTGGTCGAGGTCGATCGCCGCCACCGACCGGCCCATCGCGGCCAGAGCGACCGCGGTGTGGACCGCGGTGGTCGACTTGCCGGTGCCGCCCTTTTCGTTCGCGAAGACGATGAAATGCGGCTGGCCCATGCCCGCTAAGCCCCTTATCAACCCGGGCGCACCAGAGCCGGCCCGCCCCCGGCCTAAAGCTCTATCGGAGCGCGGAATCGCATGCAAATCGTTCGTCAAATCATTGCCTTGCCCGATGCGCTCGACGAGTTTCGAGCAGACGGGCGGGTGGCGCTGGTGCCGACCATGGGCGCGCTCCACGACGGACATCTCGCGCTGGTGGCGGAGGCGAAGAAGCGCGCCGAACGGGTGGCGGCGACGATCTTCGTCAATCCGTTGCAGTTCAACGATCCGGCCGACCTCGAGCGCTATCCGCGGCAGGTCGAGAGCGATCTCGCCAAGCTCGAGGCGGCCGGCTGCGACCTGGTGTGGCTGCCGGGCGCGGCGGAGCTCTATCCGGAAGGTTTCGCCACCACGATCCGCGTCGCCGGGATCAGCGAACGGTGGGAGGGCGAGCATCGGCCGGGCCATTTCGACGGCGTCGCGACGGTGGTCGCCAAACTGTTCATCGCGACGCGGCCCGATGTCGCGGTGTTCGGCGAGAAGGATTTCCAGCAACTAGCGGTGATCCGGCGCCTGACCGAGGATCTCGGACTGCCGGTCGAGATTGTCGGCCATGCAACGGTGCGGGAGGCGGACGGGCTGGCGATGTCGTCGCGCAATGCCCTGCTGTCGGCGGAGGATCGGGCGAAGGCGCCTTTGCTCTACGACGCGATCGAAGGTGCGGCCGCCGAGATTTGCTGTTTCACCGAAGTCGAAGAGGCGCTCGCGTTCTCGACCGACCTACTCACGAAAAATGGTTTCGGACCGGTCGATTATCTCGCCCTTGTGGACGAAAAAAACCTCGAACCCTTGGACGTGGACCAGCCCGACAGCCGGATCATCGTCGCCGCCTCTCTCGGCGGAGTTCGGCTGATCGACAATGTGCGTGTCCGATAAGACACAGGGCGGCTCTCAGCGTTAACCATTTGGGAACCATGACCCGCGAAACCTGACGTCATCGAAGCACAGGGGACGTGGACATGGCGATCAGTCAGAAGAGTGCGGAATTCCTGCTCAACAGCCGGCTGGCCGACGCGGCGCGGGGAAGCGTCGAAGCGCTGTACGATCTGGGCGTAACCTATTCGACCGGGCGCGGGGGCATCGCGGTCGACCTCATCGAAGCGCACAAATGGTTCAACCTCGCGGCGCTGTCGGGCGACACGCGAAGCCAGGCCTGCCGCGCCGAAATCTCGATCGAGATGACCGCCCGCGAGATCGCCGAAGCCCAACGCCAGGCGCGCTCGTGGCTCAGCGGAACGGTCCTCGGCCGCAACGCCGCCTAGCGGACGATCACCGTCACCGCGCGGCGGTTCTGGGCCCAGGCGGTTTCGTCTGAACCCGCCGCGACCGGCTTCTCCTTGCCCCAGCTGGTGACAATGAGCCGCGTCACCGGGACACCCTGCGATACCAGATAGTCGCGCGCGGCATTGGCCCGCCGCTCGCCCAGCGCCATATTATATTCGCGCGTGCCGCGCTCGTCGGCATGGCCCTCGATCGAGGCGCGCACCCGTGGGTTAGCCAGCATCCACCGCGCCTGGGCGGCGAGGGTCGCCTGCGACGCGCTGTCGAGGCTGTGCTCGTCGGTCCCGAAATAGACGGTGTCGGAGCCGGCCTTGGCGACTAGGTCGGCCTGCATCGCGGGCAGCTCGGTCAGTTCGACATCGGCGGGATCGACCCCGGGCGGAACCTCGGTTCCCGCCTCGGCCGGCGGAAGCGTCTCGGGCTCGGCCGCCTTGCGCGCGCAGGCAGTGGTCATGAGCGCCGCGGCGCTGAGGGCGATGAGGGTCTTGCGCATGCGAAAATCTCCTTGCGGAACGTCTAGGATTTGAGCGGCGACCAGCTCGGGTCGCTGCCGCCCTGGGGGGTGGGAATTCGGCGGACGGCGCCGCCATTGACCGGGACGGCGTGGAGCGAGGCCGCGCCGCTGCCGCGCTGGGTGCGATGGAACAGCACGAACTGGCCGTTGGGCGCGAAGCTCGGCCCCTCGTCCTGCCAGCCGTCGGTGAGGATTCGCACGCCGCCGCCCGATGCGTTCATCACGCCGACGTTGAAGCTTCCGGCGATTCGGGTGAAGGCGATGAGGTCGCCGCGCGGGCTCCAGACGGGGGAGGCGAAGCGGCCGCCGCCGAAGCTGATCCGCCGCTGCGCGCCGCCGCCGGCATCCATCACATACAGCTGCTGGCTGCCCGAGCGGTCGCTTTCGAACACGATCCGGCGGCCGTCGGGCGAGTAGCTCGGCGAGGTGTCGACGCCGGGCGCGCTGGTCAGCCGGCGCGGCGTGCCGCCCGATGCCGACACAACATAGATGTCGGTGTTGCCGTCCCGCGCCCAAGAGAAGACGATGTCGCGGCCGTCGGGCGAGAAGCGCGGCGCGAAGGTCACCGCGCCGCCGGGGACGAGCAGGCGCTCGGCGCCCGAGGCGACGTCGAGGACGTAGACCCGCGGCTTCCTCGCCAGCGTGCCGGTGTAGACCAGCCGGTCGCCGCGCGGGCTGAAGCGCGGCATGGTCACGGTCGACCGGCCGGGGGTCAGATAGCGCAGGTTGGTGCCGTCCGAGTCCATCAGCGCAATGCGCTTGACGCGGTCGGTCTTGGGACCGGTTTCGGCGACGAACACGATGCGCGTGTCGAGGAACGGCTGCTCGCCGGTGAGGCGGGCGTAGACGAGGTCGGCGCATTTGTGCGCGGCCCGGCGCCAGTCGCTTTCGGCAACGACGAAGCCCTGGCTGGCAAGTTGGCGGCCGGCGGTGACGTCGTGGAGCAGGCAGGCGACGGTCAGCCGCCCGTCGCCGCGCGGCTCGACATAGCCGGAGACCAATGCCCCGGCCCCGGCGCTGCGCCACTCGCCATAGGCAGGCGCGCCGGCCTGCTCGACCGAATAGCCGGGCATTCCGGATGGGCCGAGCGGGGTAAAGGCGCCGGTCGAGCGCAGGTCGGAGGCGACGACCTCGGCAATCTGGCGGCCGATTTGCGGCGCGCCGCCGGCCGACGGCATGGCCGGGACGGCGATGGTTTGGGCCGCTGTCCGACCCCCCACCACGTCGACTTCGATGGGCTGGCGTTCCTCTTGAGCAAGCGCCGCCGCGCTCGGAACTGCCGTCATTGCGAGGAGCGTTAGCGACGAAGCAATCCAGCGGCGGAATATCTGGATTGCTTCGCTCCGCTCGCAATGACGGTCGGGGAGGTGGGTCATAGGGTCCTCACGGCAGCTTGTAAGTCATGATGAAGTTCGACCAGCCCTTGTCATACAGGTCGGGCGGGAGGCCGCTGAGCGGCGCGCAGCCTACGAAACTGGCGACGGCCAAATCTTTGACGCGCTCCTCAAAGCGCGCATTGTCGTCCGTGACGCCGCTGGTCGAAAGGACTTGCGGCGCACGGCGCAATCGTCCGTTCGGTAGCAACTGCACGCGAAGGCGGACGACAATCTTGTTGGCGTCTGGTCCGGGATTGATCTGACGGTCGGCGCACGGCTGAATCTTGCGGCGGATGACACTGACAATGCCCGCCATCTGGCTTGTGCTCACACTCGCCGCCGCCGGCTTGGCCGCGCCGGGGCGCGGGGCGAGGTCGTCGTCGAGCTTGGCGAGGAAATCGTCGCCGAGGCCGGGCCGCGGCGCCGGGCGGGGGGCGGGGCGTTGCTGGGGCCGGGGCGGCTGCGGGCGCTGGGCCTGGCGCGGCGGAGCGGGCTCCGGGCGGGCGGCCGGCTGGGGGACGGCGCGTGGGGTCGGCGGCGGGGGCGTTTCGGCAACCGGCTCGGGCTCGGCCTGTTCGAGCGGCGCGGGCGGAGGGGCGGAGGGTGCGGCGACCGCTTGAGGGGCCGCGCTGTCGAGCGCGACCTCATCGACGAAATCGACTTCCATCGCCGGCGCTTCAGGCTGCTCGTCAAGGTCGGCAAGCGTCAGCGACAAGGCCGCGATCAGCGCCGCGTGGAGCAGCAGCGCAAGGCCGGCACCTTCCCATTCGAAGCGGTCGGCGGTCACGGCGCCTGCTCGCCTCCGACCGAAACCAGAGCGACCCGGTTGAGGCCGGCGCGGTTGAGCTCGCCCATCACCCGCATCACCCGGCCGTAGTCGAGACCCTTGTCGGCGCGCAGGTAGATTCGGCGGCCCTCGGCCGGTTCGGGCTCGGCGGCGATGGCGGCGAGCCGCTGCGGGAGATCGGCCTCGGCGACCGGGGCATCGTCGATGAACAAGGCGCCATCCTTGTCGAGCGCGATCTGGACCGGCTTCGATTGCTGGTCGAGCGCCTTGGCGCGGTTCTCGGGCAGATCGATCGGCACGCCGGCGACAAGCAACGGCGCGGTGATCATGAAGATGATCAGCAGCACCAGCATGACGTCGACGAGAGGGGTGACGTTGATCTCCGCCATCGGCGCCCGGCGCTTGCCGCCGCGGCCGCGCGAGGGGAGACTGGCGCCCATCAGGCCTCGACCTCGAGCTCGCGGCTCAAGGTAGCGTGGAAGCGGTCGGCGAAGCGGCCGAGGCGGGCCTCGAGCTTGTCGAGTCCGTGGCTGAGCCGGTTGTAGGCGATCACCGCCGGAATCGCCGCGAACAGGCCGATGGCGGTGGCGAACAGCGCCTCGGCGATGCCCGGAGCGACCACCGCGAGCGATGTGTTGTTGCTGTCGGCGATGGCGGTGAAGCTGCGCATGATGCCCCACACCGTGCCGAACAGGCCGACGAACGGCGCGACCGAGCCGACCGTGGCGAGGATGTTCAGCCGGTCGCCGAGGCGGTCGAGTTCGGCGGCGACGGCGGCGTTCATCCGGGTGGCGAGGCGTTCGCGGGTGCCCGAGCGGTCGACCGAGCGGCTACGGGTCGAGCGGCGCCACTCGTCGAGCCCGGCGTCGAGCACCGCGGCGATCGGCAGCGCTTCCTTGCCGCGCACCTTGTGGAAGGCGTCGATATCGTCCGCCGCCCAGAAATCGTCCTCATAGGCCGCGCTCGACCGGTTGATGCGCTTGAGGCGAAGCGCGTGGGTGAAGATGATCGCCCAGGTCCAGATGCTGGCGAGCAGCAGGCCGATCATCACCGCCTTCACCACCACGTCGGCGTGGAGGAACAGCGCCATCGGCGACATCATATCGGTGGTGGACGCGATCTCGGGCATCAATCCTCGCTCAGTCGGTGGAAGCGGTCGACCCACTCGCGCGGCTGGCGGCGTGGGCGGTCGTCGGGGCCGAGGAAGGCGGCGGTGATGCGTCCATCGGCAAGATGTTCGGCCCCGCGCATGACTCGCTGATGAATGTGGACCGAGGCGGCACGGACCTGCTCAACGCTCGAGACGATGACGAGGTCGTCGCCGAGCCGGGCGGGGCGGAGATAACGGACGTGGGCCTCGGCGACGGCATAGACGCCAATGCCGTCCTCCTTGGCGGCGCGCTGATCGATGCCGACTGAGCGCAGCATGTCGGAGCGGGCGCGCTCCATGAACTTGAGGTAGTTGGCGTAGTAGACGATGCCGGCGGTGTCGGTGTCCTCGAAGTAGACGGTCAGCGCGAAATGGTGGTGCGCGCCGACGAAGCCGCCGCGATAGGGAGTGTCGAAGGGCGACGCGGTCATCGCGCCGACCCTTACACAGCGGCGGACTCGCGGGGCAAGCCTAGCGCCGCGCCCGGCCCTGCCCCTGCCTCACCTCGGCGCCGACCTCGGCGACGCGGCGGACGAGATCGCCCTGCGCAACCTGGATGTCGGCGAGGTGCATGCCCCAGCCGGGGATGAAGAAGCCGGCCAGCCCGACCTCGCCGCCGATGCGGTCGGTGCGCTTGTCGGCCGGGTCGGCGTTGGTGCGAACCTCGAGATAGCCGCGCGGGCCATTGTTGACGCAGCGTCCCGAGGCGAGGCCCTCGGTGCGGACGTAAGGGGTCGGCGCTCGGCCCTCGCTCGACCAGGCGATCGGGCCGCCGGGGACGGGGACCCCGGAGCGGGTGCTCCAATAGCTGTCGAGATCGACCCAACCGCGCGCTCCCGGCCGACCGGGATTGGTGCAGCCGACGGTCATTCCGGGCTGGTTGGCAAAGCCGAAGATCGCGCCGGGCGGCGGCGGGTTGCCCTGGCGGTAGCTGACCCAGCTCAGCACGCAGCCGGTTTCGCCGGGCGCAGCGCATAGCGGGGTGGATTTCAGGGTCCCGCCGACCCGTTTGCCGATCGGAACGAAGAGATTGTAGCCGGGAATGATGGCGAGCTTCAGCGACTTGGCGGCGGGCTTGCCTTCGATGTCGGCGGCGATCAGTTGCTGGAGCATCAGCGCGCCCTGGCTGTGGCCGAGGAGGACGAACGGACGGCCCTGATTGTGGCGCTCGAGATAGGTGCGCCAGGCGCGGCGGATGTCGCCGAACGCCAGCCGGGCGGGGCCGGTGACGTCGCCGCCGGTCGCGGCAAAGGCGACCGCGCCGACGGTCATCGAGCGATAGGTGGGAGCGAACATCCGGCAGGCGCCGGCGAAGCGGGCAAACTGGCTGGTGAGGATCGCCCGCTCCTCGCCACTGCCCGGAACGAGATCGCTGTTCAGTCCGCGGTCCCGCGAGACGGTCGGGTAGACGACAAAGCAGTCGATCGGCGGGTCGGCGGCGACGGGCGACAGGCCAGTCGAGCCATAGCCGTTGCGGTTGAGCGCGGTAGTCCGCAGCGGGGTCGAGCAGGCGTCCTTGCGGCCGGGCAGGCAGAGCCAGTTGGCCGGCGTATCATAGGAGGTGGCGGACGGCGCGGCCTGGACGGCGAAGAGCGCGGCGGCGGCGAACAAGCTCATTTGGACTCCGGATCGAACAATCCTGACTGGCTGCCGGCGGGCGGGTTGAGGCCGAGATGGGTCCAGCCGCGCCCGTTGAGGCAGCGCCCGCGTGCCGTGCGGGCGATGAGGCCAAGCTGAATGAGATAGGGTTCGACGACGTCCTCGAGCGTGTCGCGCGGCTCGCTAAGGCCGGCGGCGAGGGTCTCGATGCCGACCGGGCCGCCGCCGTAGAGATCGGCGATCATGGTAAGGTAGCGGCGGTCCATCGCGTCGAGCCCAAGGGCATCGATCTCGAGCCGGTCGAGCGCCCGGTCGGCGACCGCAGCGTCGATCGTGTCGGCTCCCGCGGCATGGGCGAAGTCGCGCACCCGGCGAAGCAGCCGGCCGGCGATGCGCGGAGTGCCGCGCGAGCGCCGGGCGATCTCGTGCTCGCCCTCGGCCGATGTCGGCGCGCCGAGCAGCCGGGCGGCGCGGCGGACGACCTGCTCGAGCTCGTCGACCGAGTAGAAGTTGAGCCGGATCGGAATTCCGAAACGGTCGCGCAACGGGGTCGTGAGCAGACCCTGACGGGTGGTCGCGCCGACGAGGGTAAAGCGCGGCAGGTCGATGCGTACCGAGCGCGCCGAGGGACCCTCGCCGATCATGAGGTCGAGCGCGCGGTCCTCCATCGCCGGATAGAGCACTTCCTCGACCGCCGGATTGAGGCGGTGGATTTCATCGATGAACAGCACGTCGCCGTCCTCGAGGTTGGTGAGCAAAGCGGCGAGGTCGCCCGACTTGGCGATCACCGGGCCCGAGGTGGCGCGGAAGCCGACGCCCATCTCGCGCGCGAGGATCCCGGCGAGCGTGGTCTTGCCGAGACCCGGCGGGCCAAAGAACAGGACGTGGTCCAGTGCCTCGCCGCGGGACTTGGCGGCATTGACGAAAATGCGCAGATTCTCGCGCGCCCCCTTCTGGCCGACGAACTCGTCGAGGCTCTTCGGACGGAGCGCCTGGTCCTGGTCCTCGGCGGTACGCTCGGGGGTGGTGATTCGGGCGGGATCCGTGGCCATCAGCGCGCTCTTAAAGTCACAAATTTCACGCAGCATCGGCCGTTTCGGGGACCGGATCGCGAAGTTAAGCGAGGGGGCATGACAGCGACGCGCGGGCTTGGAGGCAGGACATCGCCGCCATGTTGCACGAGAAGGGCGGTGTAGGACAGGCCAAGGTCACTTCGCCGCCTTGCGCAGCGCGAGGCGGACCAGCGCGTCGAGGGTGGCGTCGGGGCCGAGCTCCTCGCTCGCGGCGGCGACCGCGGCGCTGGCCTCGGCGGGCTTGAAGCCGAGATTGGCGAGCGCCGACAAAGCGTCGTGGGCGGGGCCGCCGCGCGGCGCCGAAGCTCCGGCCGAACCGGCGAGGGCGGGACTGCCGATCTTGCCGGCGAGCTCGTTGACGATCCGTGCGGCGAGCTTGGGGCCGACTCCGTTGGCCCGGCCGACCATCGCCTTGTCGCCGCGCGAAACGGCAGCGGCCAGTTCCTCGGGCGTCAGGATCGAGAGCAGGGCGAGGGCGACCCGGCCGCCGACGCCCTGGACCGAGGTCAGCAGGCGGAAGGTGGCGCGCTCGCCGGGGGAGCCGAAGGCGAACAACGTCCAGCCGTCCTCGCGCACCTGGAGCTCGGTCAGCAGGACGACCGAACCGCCGATCGGCCCGAGCGCGTCGAGCGTGCGCGCGCTGGCGAGCAGCTGATAGCCGACCCCGCCGACATCGACGGTGGCGCCGTCGGCGGTGGTTTCGACGAGGGTCCCGGCGAGCCGTGCGATCATGGTCAAACCCTAGCCGTCATTGCGAGCGAAGCGAAGCAATCCATTGGCTGGATTGCCGCGGCGCTTCGCGCCTCGCAATGACGAACTTGGTCGGCGTCAGCGCATGGTCGCGAGGTCGGGGATGGGGCGGCCGGCGATAGCTTCGGCGAGCAGGCCGACGGCGAGGACGAAGCCGCGCTCGGCATTGCCCTCGTAATAATCGCGATAGGGGTCGCGGTAGGCGATCGGATCGGCCGCGCCCATCAGCAGGAAAGCCGGGCCGTCCTTTCCGAACGGCTCGGTATAGCGGCCGTACCAGCGGATCGCCGCGGCCGGCCACGGCGCGCCGTCCCAGCGCTTGAAATAGGTCGCCGTCATGCGCTGCTGCGCCATCGCTTCGACGATCCGCGACTGGCCGGGGTCGGAGCGGTCGAAGTTCTCGGGCTTGACCGCGATGACCAGCATCGCCTGCTCCTCGCGCACCGGGATGGCGAGATTGGCAAGGATATCGTGCCGGTTGTCCCAGATGTCGGCCATTCCGTCGCCGTCGCCGTCGCGCGCCATGCGGCGATAGAAATCGGGCGAATATTGGACGTCGCCCATGCGGCCGCTGTCCCAGCCTTTGAGCTTGGCGCGCTCGACCTTCCGGTCGAGCACCAGCAGCGCGGCATCGTGGACCGGGAAGGCGGTGTCGAGGCGGAGGCGGTCGTGGGCGCGCAGCACGACCAGCGCCTGGAGCAGGTCATATTCGGGGCGGCGGGCGCCGTAGTCGGAGAGTGCTCCCCACAAGGCGACGGTGAGCTCGAGCGGACTGCCGTCGCCGGCGGTCGGGCGGGCGGCGCCTTGGCCGATGCTGCGGTAGATCTTGCGTCCGGCGGCGATCCGCTCGGGCGTGACGTAGAAGCGGACATATTCGGCCGGCTCGTCGATCGCGCGCATGCGGTCGTAGCCGGCGACGATCGCCGGGTCGGCGGTGAGGTCGGCGAGCAGGCGGCGGAACACCGGACCCCAGGCGCGGTCGGCGAACAGTTCGGCGCGGTAGGCGTCGACCCGCGCGTCACCGGTCGGGCGGATTGGCGGCTCGGGCTGGGCCAGCAACCAGGCGGAGTCGCCCGGGATCGGCGGCATTGGCGGCGGCGGGGTCGAGGGCGGGAGCGGGGCGGGCAGCGGGGTCGCGGCAGGGGTATCGGCCAGAGCGGCCGGGCGCACGGTGGCGGGCTGGCAGGCGGCCAGCAGCAGCGGCAGGAGGAAGATCGCTCGGCGCATCGCTCTGGCAACCGCCGAACCGGCGAGGGGTTGCGCGCTCACCCTCAGACTAGAGGGGTCCGAGCGCCCGGCGGCTGGCAAGGTGATGGGCGTGGGTGATGGCGACGGCCAGCGCATCGGCCGCGTCGGGGCCGGCGATGGCGGCCCCGGGCAGCAACCGCTGGACCATGTAGTGGACCTGCGCCTTGTCGGCATTGCCGCCGCCGACCACCGCCTTCTTGATGAAGCGCGCGGCATATTCGGCGACGTCGAGCCCGCCGCGCGCGGCGATCATCAGGACGACGCCGCGGGCTTGGCCGAGCTTGAGGGTCGACTGCGGGTTCTTGTTGACGAACACTTCCTCGACCGCGGCGTGGGCCGGGGCGCGGTCGGCGATCAGCGCCTCGAGCTGGCTGGCGAGGTGGGACAGGCGGGCGGGCAGCGGCTCGGCGGCAAGCGTCTTGAGCTGCCCGTTGGCGACGTGGCTGAGGCGATTGCCCTCGGCGCGGATCAGGCCCCAGCCGGTGGTTGCCAGGCCGGGGTCGAGGCCGAGGATCAGCACCCGCCGCTCCTCATTAATTTTCCTACGGACCCCTCCACCATTCCGTCTTCGCGGAATGGTCCCCCTCCCCACCTTCGGCAGGGAGGAGCGGTCTTCACGCCAGTTTCGCCAGTTCGTCGTCGGAGATCTGGTAGTTGCCCCAGACGGTCTGGACGTCGTCGTCGTCCTCAAGGGCGTCGATCAGCTTCATCAGCGTGGCGACGTCGTCGCCGGCGACGTCGGCCTTGAGCTGGGGGCGCCAGGCGAGCTTGACCGCTTCGGCCTCGCCGAGCGCGGCCTCGAGCGCCTTGGCGACCTCGTGAAGCGAGTCGGGGGCGGTCCAGATCTGGTGGCCGTCGTCGTCGCTTTCGACATCGTCGGCGCCGGCCTCGATTGCCGCTTCGAGGACGGTGTCGGAATCACCCGCCGAGGCGCCATATTCGATCAGGCCCATGCGGTCGAAGCCGTGGGCGACCGAGCCCGATGCGCCGAGATTGCCGCCGTTCTTGGAGAAGATCGTGCGCATATTGGTGGCGGTGCGGTTGCGGTTGTCGGTCAGCGCCTCGACGATCAGCGCGGTGCCGCTGGGGCCGTAGCCCTCGTAGCGGATCTCCTCGTAATTCTCGGCGTCGCTGGCCGAAGCCTTGTCGATCGAGCGCTGGATATTGTCCTTGGGCATCGACTGCGCCTTGGCGGCGAGGACGGCGGCGCGCAGCCGGGCGTTCATCTCCGGATCGGGCAGGCCCATCTTGGCCGCGACGGTAATCTCGCGCGACAGCTTGGAAAACATCGCCGAGCGCTTCTTATCCTGAGCGCCCTTGCGGTGCATGATGTTCTTGAATTTGCTGTGACCGGCCATAGTCCCTCTCATTGCCCACCCCCGGCCCCTCCCGCAAGCGGGAGGGGGGAAGGTCAGGCGAGCCCGAGCGCCGAGCGATAGGTCTCGAGCAGTGCGTCCTGCTCCTGGCGGGTGTGGCTTTCCATCTTCCGAAGGCGGACGATCATGCGCATGATCTTGCTGTCGTAGCCATTGGCCTTGGCCTCCGAATAGACGTCGCGGATGTCGTCGGCGATGCCCTTCTTCTCCTCCTCGAGCCGCTCGATCCGCTCGATGAACAGCCGCAGCTGATCCGCCGCGACGGTGCCGTCCGCCATAAGATGATTCCTTGTGATTTCGCGATTGTGAGCGGGGGCCTTAGGCGAGCCGGGCGCGGGCCTCAAGCCGGTTGAACGCGCGTCACAAGCGTCTATGCACCAGCGCCGTGACCACCCCATTCCAGCCCCGCGCGCGCAAGGTGCGCATCCTCGCCACACTCGGGCCGGCGAGCAGCAGCCCGGAGATGATCCGTAAGCTCCACGAGGCCGGCGCGGACGCGTTCCGGATCAACATGAGCCATGGCGACCAGGCGTCGAAGGTCGCGCTGTTCGAGGCGATTCGCGCGCTCGAGCAGGAGCAGCGGCGGCCGACCACGATCCTGGTCGATTTGCAGGGGCCGAAGCTCAGGGTCGGCGACTTCAAGGGCGGCGCGGCGATGCTCGCGGCAGGCGAGGCGTTCGCGCTCGACCGCAAGGAAACGGCCGGGACCGCGGCGCGGGTCGGCCTGCCGCATCCGGAACTGTTCGCGGCGGTGGCCGAGGGCGACCAATTGCTGATCAACGACGGCAAGATCCGGCTTCGGGTCGAGCAGGCCGGAGACGAGCGGATCGACACCAGGGTCGAGGTCGGCGGGCGCATTTCCGACCACAAGGGAGTCAATTTACCGGGCGTGGTGGTGCCGATCCCGGCGCTGACCGACAAGGACCGTAGCGATTTGCAGTTCGCGCTCGACCAAGGGGCCGACTGGATCGCGCTGAGCTTCGTCCAGCGCGCGGCCGACGTCGCCGAAGCGCGCGAGCTGATCGGCGGGCGCGCCGGGCTGCTGGTCAAGATCGAGAAGCCGAGCGCGATCGAGCATCTGGACGAGATCCTCGAGCTGGCCGACGCGGTGATGGTCGCGCGCGGCGACCTCGGCGTTGAGCTTCCGCCCGAGGAGGTGCCGCGCGCGCAGAACCGGATCGTCGCCGAGGCGCGGCGGCTCGGCAAGCCGGTGGTGGTGGCGACGCAGATGCTCGAATCGATGATCACCGCGCCGACCCCGACCCGCGCCGAAGTCAGCGACGTCGCCAATGCGATGTACGACGGGGCGGATGCAGTGATGCTGTCGGCGGAAAGCGCGGCGGGCGACTATCCGGTCGAGGCGGTGGCGATGATGGACCGCATCGGGCGAAGCGTCGAGACCGACCCGATCTATTACGAGCGGGTCCATTTCACCGAGACTCCGGCCGAGGCGACCACCGCCGACGCGCTGAGCGAGAGCGCGGCGCAGATCGTCAACATCATCGGGGCGCGGGCGATGGCCTGCTACACCTCAAGCGGCTCGACCGCGCGCAGGATCGCACGTGAGCGGCCGCCGGTGCCGATCCTGGTGATGACCGCGAGCCTGGCAGTGGCGCGGCGGCAGGGGCTGCTGTGGGGCGCGCACGCGGTCCACACGCGCGATGTGCGGAGCTTCGAGGAGATGGTCGAAAAGGCGAAGCGGATGGCGCTCCGGCACCGGATCGTTGCCGGCGGCGAGCGCATGGTGGTGATGGCCGGCGTGCCGTTCGGAAAGTCGGGCAGCACCAATGTGATTCATGTGGTGACGCTGACGGGGGACGAGTTGCAGCGGCATCGGGGGTGACGCTCGTCATTGCGAGGCGCGCAGCGCCGCGGCAAGTCAGCTGGATTGCTTCGCTACGCTCGAAATGACGACGCAAGCAACGCTGGCACTTCGCCCGGCAGTTCGCGGGCGAGGAAGCCGAGGGGGGCGACTTTTTCGGCGAGGGCCCGGCCGGCTTCGCCGTGGAGCCAGACGCTCCATAGGAGGGCGGTGAGCGGGTCGGCGCCGCGCGCGAGCAGGCCGCCGGCGATCCCGGCGAGGACGTCGCCGCTGCCCGACACGCCCAGGCCAGGACCGCCGCCGCGATATTTCCAGGCGGCGCCGTCGGGCGCGACGATGTGGCTCTCGGCGCCCTTGACCAGCACCATCGCGCCATAGCGCTTGGCGCATGTCTGACCGCAGCCGAGCGGGTTCGCCTCGACCTCCTCGGCGGCGCAGCCGAGCAGGCTGGCCATTTCGCCCGCGTGCGGCAGCAGCACGGGCGGAATGCGCGCGGCGCGGGACCTGGAGTCGAATTCGGGCAGGAGGTGGAGCAAGGCCGCGTCGAGCGCGAGCGGCTTGCCGAGCCCGACCAGCCGAGCGGCGAGCTTGGCGGTGGCGGCATTGGCGGTCATCGCCGGACCGGCGACGATGGCGTCGGCGCGCTCGGCCTTGTCGATCAACGAGTCGACGGCGCGCGCCGCGAAGCCGCCGTCGCGGGCGGTGGCGAAGCCGACCACCATCGCCTCGGGCATGGCGATGCCGAGCGGGACGGCGATGTCGTCGGGCGCTGCGAGCTGGAGCTTGCCGGCGCCGGAGCGCATCGCCGCGTGGGCGGTCAGCAGCGGGCCGCCGGGCACGTCGCGCGAGCCGGCGATGATCAATATCTGGCCGTGGCTGTCCTTGTCGCCATCCTTGTGCCCGGGCAGCGGGTGGCGCTTGAGCTCGGCCGCGTCGAGTGCGCGCGGGCGGGTCATCGCGATCCGGTCATGGCGTCGGGCTCGGCGGTCTTGGGCGTGCCCTCCTGCTCCATCGGCGCACCGTGGTTCCACAGCACCAGCTTGGGCACGCACAGCGACAGGTGATTGGGCTCGAAATCGTAGGCGCAAATGCCGCAGTTGAGGATCTCGGCCTGCTTGTCGATGGCGAGGATCTGGCCCTCGGTCAGCTCGTCGAGGATGTAGCGCATGCACAGCACGACGACTTGGTGCGCGACCACCGCGACGCGCTTGTCGGCATAGTGGAGATTGATCGTGTTGAGCATCGAGCGCAGGCGCAGGATGACGTCGGCCCAGCTCTCGCCGCCGGGCGGGCGATGGTAGAATTTGCCCATCTTGGCGCGGTGCGCGGCTTCCTCGGGATATTTTTCCCTGATGCCGATGGTGGTGAGGCCGTCGAACACGCCGAACTCGCGCTCGCGCAGCCGCTCGTCGAGCACGGTCGGCTTGGAGCCGCCGGCCAGCCCGCCAGCCTTGCAGATCGCCTCGGCGGTCTGGCGCGCGCGGACGTAGGGGCTGGCGAGCAGCACTTCGGGTTTCTCATGCTCAGGCAAAGCGGCGAACCAGCGGCCGGTTGCCTCGGCCTGGCTGTGGCCGAGCTCGCTCAACGGCACGTCGACGTCGCGCAGGTCGAGATCGATCACGCTGTGCCCGGCCTCGTGCGCGAGGTCGCGTGCGACATTGCCCTGGCTCTGGCCGTGGCGGATGAGCCATAATCGTTCGGGCCAGTGCTGGCGCTCGGCCATTGCGTTAAATCCCCTGCTGGTCAGCATTGCGAAAGCATGAAACGGCTTTTTTCTCCCTTGCCGGCGGTTCGGCAAGTGGAGACGAGTATGCGTTGCTGGTTGATCGGGGCGGCGATTGCCCTTGCCGGGACGGCCGGCGCGATCCCGCCGCCGCCACCGCCGGTGACGATCCACCACCCGGTCCTGCCCAAGGGCGCGACGATGACCGGCACCGCGGCGCACGCCAGGATCCTGCGGGTTCCGCCGAGCCCGACGCGCGACGTCAAGCCGATGCGTCAGAATTATCGCACGCAGTACGAATGGTATGCTCAGGAGAATGGCATCAGCGTCGCGGAGGCCAAGAAGCGCACGTCGGAGCAGATGGCGGTGCAGCCGATCCTCGAGCGGCTGCGGGTGCGCCTCGCGGCGGCCGAGCCTCACAATTATGTCGACGTGCGCATGGTCCACCAGCCGGACTGGGGATATGTGCTCTTCTTCAAGCGCGACCCCGAAGCGACGCTGCGCAAGTACAGCGTACACCCGCGCTTTCGCGCCGAACATGCCGCGCTGACCACAGCGGAACTGCAGAAGCTGGCCGAGCCGTGGGTCAAGCGGTTTACCGAAGCGGGGATCCTCGCCGGCTATGGGAGCGACGCGACCAGCGGCAAGGTCGAGATGATGATGCAGGTCAGCGAGGCGGAGTATCGGACGCTGGCCCTGGCGCGAAACTGGGGCACGCTGCCCGGGCCGCTCAAGCTCGGCTTCGCCGGGGAGCTGCCGTTCCCGCGGGTCGACCCGCGCGTCGCGCCGCTGCTGCGCGGGTTCGCTTCGGAAACGCGCTCGACCGTGATCCAGCTCGAGGCCGGCTATAGCGGCCGCGTCATCCTCGACGACGGCTGCCTGCGGCTGGCCGGCAACGGCAAGGGCAAGGGTCCGCTGGCGGTGTTCCATCGCGAAACCGGGATCGGGCTCGACAGCGAGGGCTATCTGGCGGCCATCGACCGCCGCACCGGCAAGGCGACGGGCCGGATCGGCGAGGAGTGGAGCTGGGCCGGGCCGAACGGTGCGAAGGACTATGACGGGCTGGCCGAGCTAAAGGCGGCGTGCGGCGACGGGCCGGTGGTCAATGTCGGCAACCCCGAAAGCCAGGCGCGGTTCGAAGCGCGCTATCCTTCGGCGCGCCAGCGCTAGGCGGCGGCGAAGAGGGTTCGCTGGCGCTCGAGCTCCGCGCGCAAGGGCTGGTACACCGGGCGCTCGCCGTCCGGGCCGGCGAAACCCAGCAGGCCAGCTTCGCAATGGCGGCTGTTGGACCAGCCGGGATAGGCCGTAATTGGGTAGAGGCAGATGCCTTCGACTGCGACTCCGGCCGACTGCGCCTGGCGGACCTCGTCGCAGACGTAGTTCAGCCAGGCGACCCGGCCTGCCCCTTCGGCGCCGGTCTCGGCGATCATTAGCGGGCGACTGTAGCGTTCGGCGACGTCGAGCAGCATGGCGGACAGCGGGCGAAATTCGTGGTGGCCGAGCGGGATCATCCCGG
This sequence comes from Sphingomonas mesophila, assembly GCF_003499275.1. Classification (GTDB taxonomy): domain Bacteria; phylum Pseudomonadota; class Alphaproteobacteria; order Sphingomonadales; family Sphingomonadaceae; genus Sphingomicrobium; species Sphingomicrobium mesophilum. Next base: position 51,766 of record NZ_QWDF01000001.1, read on the forward strand.
CGCCGGCGTACCATTGGTTGTGCGGGTAATAATTGAGGCCGAGCGTGGCGAGCAGTTCAGGGCGACCGCCGAGTTCGGGCTCCGAGCGGCCGGCGAGCATGTCGAATACTTCATATTGGGTGGCGGTTAGCGCGCGGGCGTGGGCGACGGTCGCCGGGCGATCGTCGAGCGGGGCGACGAAGATCAGCGGCTCGGCCCAGATGCGCCGACCGCAGCCCACGGAATCGAGGCGATCGGCGGCGGCGATCGCGGCGCGCACCACGTTGCGCTTGAGCGCGACCGGATCGACCGGCGACGGCATCCGGAAATCGCCTGCTCCGGCGGCGTAGCAGAAGAAGCTGATCTCGTTGGCGATGCAGTGGTCGATCGGCCGGCCGGTGGCGGCACGGTGCTGCTCGGCGGCAGCCGCGGCGAAGTCGGCGAGGGCGTCGGCGAAGTCCGGCCGGGCGGGGTCGTGGAAGTCGGGAAAGCCATAGTGGAAGATGTCCCAGATGACGCGGACGCCGGCTTCCTCGGCGGCATCGAGCATCGGCCGCCAACTCGTCCAGTCGAACCGGCCCGGAGCGGTCTCGATAAGGTGCCAGCGCAGCCCGTCGCGGAGGGTCGCGAGGCCGGCTTCATGGCAAGCGCGATAATCCTGCGCGGCGAAGCGGTGGTGGGCGGTGGCGCGGGTGAGGTCGAGCCGGACGCCGTCGCGCCGGCGCTGGGTCGAACATTCGAATCCGGCGAGGAAGATGTCGGGGCTCCCGGTTGCGCGGGCCCGCGTTAGGCGGCCTCGGCGGTCGCCGCCAGACCCCGGCGCGCCTCCTCCAGCCGGCGGAAGGTGGCGAGCGCCTGACCGACGATCTGGTCCATGTTGTAATAGCGGTAGGTGGCGAGGCGGCCGACGAAGGTGACCCCCTCGGTCGCATCGCCGAGCGCTTCGTAGCGCTTGAACAGCGCCTGGTTCTCGGGCCGCGGGATCGGATAATAAGGGTCCCCCTCGGCCGCGGGATATTCGTAGGTGATGGTGGTGACCGGCGCCTTCTGGCCGGTCAGATGCTTGTACTCGCTGATCCGGGTGTAGGGGACGTCCTCGGCCGGATAGTTGACCGTGCCGGTCGGCTGGAAGCGCTCCTGCTCGAGCGTCCGGTGATCGAACTTGAGGCTGCGATAGGGCAGTTTACCGAAGCGGTGGTCAAAATATTCGTCGATCGGGCCGGTGTAAATTAGGTGATCGTAGTCGACCAGGTCGCGCACCTCGCGATAATCGGTGCCCAGCCGGCGCTCGATCAGCGGGTTGGCGAGCATCTTTTCGAACATCGCGGTGTAGCCGTCGGCCGGCATCGCCTGGAAGCTGTCGGTAAAATAGCGGTCGTCGGTGTTGGTGCGGGTCGGGATGCGCGCGGTGACCGACTTGTCGAGCTCGCTCGGGTCGAGCGCCCATTGCTTGCGGGTGTAGCCGCGGAAGAACAATTCGTAGAGCTCGCGGCCGACGGCGTTGACGACGACATCCTCGGAGGTGCGGATCTCGGCGACCGGCTCGGCGCGCGACGCGAGATAGGCCGCGGCATCGTCGTCGGTCTCAAGGTCGAGATCGAACAGGCGATTGAGCGTGGTGCGATTGATCGGGATCGGCACCTGCTTGCCGCGCACGGCGGCGAGCACGCGGTGTTCGTACGGGCGCCATTTGGTGAATTGCGACAGGTAATCGACCACCGCCTGGCTGTTGGTGTGGAAGATGTGCGGGCCGTATTTGTGGTAGAGGATGCCGGCGTCGTTGCGCTCGTCATAGGCGTTGCCGCCGATGTGGTCGCGGCGGTCGACGAGCAGGATTCGGGCGCCGTGCTGGCTCGCCAGCCGCTCGGCGAGCACCGAGCCGGCAAAACCCGCGCCGACGATCAGATAGTCGTAGCGCTCGCTCATGCGGTGGCGGCCTGCGGCTGAAGGCGACGGGTGTCGGCGGCGAGGACCTGATCGATCAGGCCGGCCATGCGCGCCTGGGTGATGTCCCAGCTCTGGCCCGAAAGCAGCAGGTCGACCTCCGGCAGCCAGCGATCGGTGTCGCGCGACAGCTCGAGCGCGGCATCGCAGGCGGCGAGGAATTGCTCGGGCGTGCGGGCAATCCTGACTCCGGTGATGTTGCCATAGTGGCGCTTGACGTCGGCGATGGGGGTCGAGACCACCGGCCGGCCGCCGGCAAGATATTCGGGGGTCTTGGTCGGCGAGATGAAGCGCGTCGCGGCGTTGATCGCGAACGGCATCAAAGCGACATCCCAGCCGCCTAGATAGGCTGGAAGCTCTTCATAGGTCTTGCCGCCGAGGTAATGGATGTTGTCGCGCCGAGGCAGCTCGTCCTCGCTGATCTTGACCACCGGGCCGAGCATCACGAACGACCAGTCGGGCCGCTGGGCGGCGACTGCATCGAGCAAAGCGGTGTCGAAGCGCTCGTCGATCACTCCGTAGAAGCCGAAGCGCGGCCCGGGGATGTCGGCCTGGTCGGCGGGCTGCGCGTCGACCGAGCGCGCCTTCATGAAGTGCGCGAGATCGACCGACGAGGGGAAGGGGTGGACGTTGCCGTGGCGCTGGCGCTTGGCCTCGTAGAGGCTGTAGCCGCCGGTGAAGACGACGTCGGCGCGGTCGAGCAGGCGCTGTTCGAGCGCGAGCAGTTCGGGCGGGGCGAAACGGAAGTTGGCGAGCTCGTCCATGCAATCGTAGACCACGCAGCCGGCGCCGAGATGGAACGAGAAGGGCACCATCATCGGCGTGTAGTACCAGGCGACCGCCGGGCGGCCGTCGGTGGCGACGACGTGGTCGACCAACGCGCGCAGGGCGCGGGTGCGGGCCTCGTCATCGAGGCCGGGCGGGAGAAGCGGGGTGGCGACCTCGACCCCCGGAGCGACGGTGCGACGATCGAGCTCGGGCTCGGGCAGCTCGGCCCGCTCGATCGGCTCCTCGAAGAACAGCACGCGATAGGTCTTGCCGAAGCGAGTCATGAGATGCTGCGGCCGCTGGAAGACGAAATCCCAGCGCAGGTGCGAAAAGCAGATGAGCAGGTCGTTTCGACGGGACGCAGAACGGGAACGGGCCGCCAGCTCGCGCTGGCTCTCGGGGAACAGGATCATCGATGGACTGGACCTAACGCGTGGAAAACTATGGCGTTAACAGCGGCGGGCCGGAGCTCGTTCCGCCACCTAACCTAAATCATGTAGTTTTTCGGTGGGCCCGCGGGAGCCGCGCGGGCGATTGACCCTCCGGCGAGGGCGGGGCAGACGGGCGACCCTATGGCAACGACGATCGACGAGCTCGAGCAACGGCGCGCCGCGGCGCGGATGGGCGGCGGCGAAAAGCGCATCGCCGCGCAGCACACCAAGGGGCGGCTCACCGCGCGCGAGCGGCTGAGCGTGCTGCTCGACCCGGATTCGTTCGAGGAGCTCGACATGTACGTCGAGCATAATTGCGTCGACTTCGGCATGGAAACGCAGAAGATTCCCGGCGACGGGGTGGTCACCGGGAGCGGCACGATCAACGGCCGGCTGGTCTATGTTTTCGCGCAGGATTTCACCGTCTTCGGCGGATCACTGTCCGAGCGCCATGCGCAGAAGATCTGCAAGATCATGGACGCGGCGCTGAAGGTCGGCGCGCCGGTGATCGGGCTTAACGACAGCGGCGGCGCGCGGATCCAGGAGGGAGTCGCCAGCCTCGGCGGCTATGCCGAGGTGTTCCAGCGCAACGTGCTGGCGTCGGGCGTCGTCCCGCAGATCTCGCTGATCATGGGGCCGTGCGCCGGCGGCGCAGTCTATTCGCCGGCGATGACCGACTTCATCTTCATGGTGAAGGACAGCTCCTACATGTTCGTCACCGGGCCGGACGTGGTGAAGACGGTGACCAACGAGGTGGTGACGCAGGAGGATCTGGGCGGCGCGGTCACCCACACGACCAAGTCGGGCGTCGCCGACGTGGCGTTCGAGAACGACATCGACGCGCTGCTCGCGGCGCGCGACTTCTTCGACTTCCTGCCGCTATCGAACCGCCACGACGTGCCGGAGCGGCCGAGCGAGGACCCGTGGGACCGCATCGAGAACAGTCTCGACAGCCTGATCCCGCCGAGCGCGGCGACGCCCTACGACATGCACGAACTGATCCGGAAGGTGGCGGACGAGGGCGACTTCTTCGAGCTCCAGCCGGGCCATGCCGCGAACATCATCATCGGCTTCGCGCGGATCGAGGGGCGCACGGTCGGCGTGGTCGCCAACCAGCCGATGGTGCTCGCCGGCTGCCTCGACATCAACGCGTCGAAGAAGGCCGCGCGGTTCGTCCGTTTCTGCGACGCCTTCGACATTCCGATCGTGACCTTCGTCGACGTGCCGGGCTTCCTGCCGGGCGTCGGGCAGGAGCATAACGGGATCATTAAGCACGGCGCGAAGCTGCTGTTCGCCTATGCCGAGGCGACGGTGCCGAAGATCACGGTGATCACGCGCAAGGCCTATGGCGGGGCCTATGACGTGATGGCGTCGAAGCATCTGCGCGGGGACTTGAACTATGCCTGGCCGACGGCCGAGATCGCGGTGATGGGGGCCAAGGGCGCGGTCGAGATCATCTTCCGCGACGAGAAGGGCGACCCCGACAAGATCGCGGCACGCACGGCGGAATATGAGGAGCGTTTCGCCAACCCGTTCGTGGCGGCGAGCAAGGGCTTCATCGACGAGGTGATCTACCCGCACTCGACTCGGAAGCGGGTGGCGCTGGGGCTGCGCAAGCTGCGCGACAAGGTGCTCGAGAACCCGTGGAAGAAACACGACAACATTCCGCTGTGAGACCGGCATGAAACTCGGACGATTGAATCATGTCGGTGTCGCGACGCCGTCGATCGAGCGGTCGGTGGCGGCGTATCGCGAGTTGATGGGGGCGGCGGTTGTGCGCGAGCCGTTCGATTTGCCGGCGCAGGGGGTGCGGGTGTGTTTTGTCGATGCGGCCAACAGCCAGATCGAGCTGATCGAGCCGCTCGGGGCGGACTCGCCGATCGTCAAGTTCCTCGAGCGCAATCCGGAGGGCGGACAGCATCATTTGTGCTTTGAGGTCGCGGACATTGAGGAGGCTCGGACGTGGTACGAGGGCAAGGGGGTGCGCATCCTCGGGCCGACCCGGATCGGGGCGCACGGGACGCCGATCTTCTTTCTTCACCCCAAGGACATGGGCGGGGTGCTGACCGAGATCATGGAAAGCCCGAAGCAGGCGCACTAACCTATCCGTTCGCTTCGAGCAGCATCGAGCGAAGCCGAGATGCTTCGGTCGAGAAGCGTTCTCGACTTCGGGTCTCGACAAGCTCGACCCTGCGCTCGAACCGAACGGAAAAAGGGAGAGAAACTTGCCCCACCACAGCGCTACGATCCGCTGGTCGAATGACGCGCCGGAACAGTTTGCGCAGGGCCGCTATGCTCGCGCCCATGACTGGGTTTTCGACGGCGGGCAGACGGTGCGCGCGTCCTCGAGCACGGGGGTGGTGCGTCCGCCGCTGAGCGATCCGTTCGGGGTCGATCCGGAGGAGGCGCTGATCGCCGCCGTCTCGTCGTGCCACATGCTGTGGTTCCTCGATCTTGTGCGGCGGGCGGGGCACGGGGTCGCGTCCTACGAAGACGCGGCGGAGGGCGCGCTCGAGAAGTGCGCCGACGGGAGGGTGCGGATCACTCGGGTGACGCTTCGGCCGCGGATCGCGTGGGCCGGGGACGCGCCTGACGCGGCGGCGCTGGGCGAGTTGCACCACCAAGCGCACGAAAACTGCTTCATCGCCAATTCGATCACCGCCGAGGTGGTGGTGGAGCCGCGATGAACGGGGAGAATCTGTTCGTCGGCGCGGTGGCATTGCTCGGGGCGGCGGCGCTCGGCTGGCGCGTGGTCGGGGCGCTGCGGACCGGCGAGGTGCCGCTTTATCGCGCGCGGGTGCGGCGGGCAGAGGCGGGGGCCGCGAAGTTCAACGCGCTGGTCGCGCTCAACGCCGCGGCGCTGGTGCTGCTGCTGGTCATCGCGGCGGACCTGCTGCTCGGGCTTGGGCTACGGGGCTGACGGTCTTTCCCTTTCCGCTCATGCTGAGTAGGGACTGAGCGAAGTCGAAGGCCCGTATCGAAGCACGGTCCTTCGATACGCCGCTTCGACAAGCTCAGCGGCTACTCAGGATGAGCGGAGCAGGGTTTGTCGAACGACCATCAGTCTTGGAAATCCCTGGCCGACAAGGAATCGAAGGGCCGCGACCTGGCGCGCGAGACGCCCGAGGGAATCCGGCTCAAGACGGTCTACGGGCCCGACGATGTCGCGGGGATCGACAGCGGCTGGCCGGGGGTGCCGCCCTACACGCGCGGGCCCTATGCGACGATGTATGCCGGGCGTCCGTGGACCATTCGCCAATATGCCGGCTTCTCGACCGCCGAGGAATCGAACGCCTTCTACCGCCGCAACCTTGCCGCGGGGCAGAAGGGCCTTAGCGTCGCGTTCGATCTGGCGACCCACCGCGGGTATGATTCCGATCACCCGCGCGTGGCCGGCGATGTCGGCAAGGCGGGCGTGGCGATCGACAGCGTCGAGGACATGAAATTGCTGTTCGACGGCATCCCGCTCGATGAAATGTCGGTCAGCATGACCATGAACGGCGCGGTGCTGCCGATCATGGCGTTCTACATCGTCGCCGGCGAGGAGCAGGGGGTCGAGCGCGCGCAGCTTTCGGGCACGATCCAGAACGATATTCTCAAAGAGTTCGCGGTCCGCAACACCTACATCTACCCGCCCGAACCATCGATGCGGATCGTCAGCGACATCATTGCATATTGCGCCGCGGAGATGCCGCGGTTCAACTCGATCTCGATCAGCGGCTATCACATGCACGAGGCCGGGGCGACGGCGGTCCAGGAGCTGGCCTACACGCTCGCCGACGGCATGGCCTATGTCCGCGCGGCGCAGGACGCCGGGCTCGACGTCGACGCGTTCGCGCCGCGCCTCTCCTTCTTCTTCGGCATCGGCATGAATTTGTTCATGGAAGTCGCCAAGCTGCGCGCGGCGCGGACGCTGTGGGCACGAATCATGACCAGTTTGGGCGCGCAATCGGAGAAGTCGAAGCTGCTGCGCACGCATTGCCAGACCAGCGGCGTGTCGCTGACCGAGCAGGACCCGTACAATAATATCGTACGCACCACCGTGGAGGCGCTGGCGGCGGTGCTTGGCGGAACGCAGTCGCTGCACACCAATTCGTTCGACGAGGCGATTGCGCTGCCGACCGATTTTTCGGCGCGGATCGCGCGCAACACGCAGCTCATCCTGGCCGAGGAAAGCGGGGTGACCGCGGTCGCCGATCCGCTCGGCGGAAGCTGGTACGTCGAGGCGCTGACCCGCGAGCTGGAGGAGAAGGCGCAGGCGCTGATCGACGAGGTCGAGGCGCATGGCGGGATGGTGAAAGCGGTCGCCGAGGGCCTGCCCAAGCAGCGCATCGAGGAGGCGGCGGCGGAGCGCGCGGCCAAGGTCGACACCGGCGAAACGGTGATCGTCGGGGTCAATCGCTACCGGCTCGAGGAGGAAAGCGAGCTCGACATTTTGGAGATCGACAATGCGCGGGTGAGGAGCGGCCAGATCGCGCGCTTGCAGAAAATGCGGGCTGGCCGGGACGAGGCAAAGGTTCGGGCGGCGCTCGACGCGTTGACCACAGCAGCATCCGTTCAGGACGAGCGCAATCTTTTGAGCTTGGCCGTGGAAGCCGCGCGCGCACGCGCGTCGCTGGGCGAGATATCGGACGCGCTCGAGCGGGCGTTCGGGCGTTATGCGACGACGCCGGAGCCCGTGCGCGGGATTTACGGCAAGCGCGATGACGCGCGGTGGAAGGGCGCATTGGCGGGGACCGAGGCGGTCGCTGAGCGGTTGGGCCGCAAGCCCCGGATGCTGGTCGCCAAGATGGGCCAGGACGGGCATGATCGCGGCGCCAACCTGGTCAGCTCGGCATTTGGCGACCTGGGCTTCGAGATCATCGCCGGGCCACTGTTCCAGACGCCGCGCGAAAGCGCCGAGCTGGCGGTCGCGAAAGACGTAGACGTGGTCGGCGCAAGCTCGCTCGCGGCGGGTCACAAGACGCTGATCCCCGAATTGATCGAAGCGCTTCGCGACATGGGCCGTCCCGACATCAAGGTCGTCGCCGGCGGAGTCATTCCGGCGCAGGACTATGCCATGCTGCGCGAGGCCGGCGTCCAGGCGATCTTCGGGCCGGGGACGAACCTGGCCGACGCGGCGGACGAAGTGCTGCGGCTGCTTGGGCATAACAAGCCACCGGTGGACGAGGCGGTCGAATGATACCCCTCCCGCTTGCGGGAGGGGTTAGGGGTGGGCAAAGAGGGCCGCGATGATAGACAGGCCACCCCCGGCCCCTCCCGCAAGCGGGAGGGGAGATAGAGATGTTCAGTAAAATCCTGATTGCCAATCGCGGCGAAATCGCCTGCCGGGTCATCAAGACGGCACGGCGGATGGGGATTGCGACGGTGGCGGTCTATTCCGACGCCGATGCCCGCGCGCCGTTCGTGCGAATGGCCGACGAGCGCGTTCGGCTCGGTCCGCCGCCGGCGAGCGAGAGCTATCTCAAGGCCGAACTGATCATCGACGCGTGCAAGGCGACCGGGGCCGAGGCGGTGCATCCGGGTTACGGGTTCCTGAGCGAGCGCACCAGCTTCGCCGAGGCGCTTGCGGCCGAGGGGATCGCGTTCATCGGGCCGCCGGTCAAAGCGATCGCGGCGATGGGCGACAAGATCGAGTCCAAGAAGCTGGCGCTCGAGGCGGGGGTGAATGTCGTCCCCGGCTTCGTCGGCGAGATCGACGATACCGAACATGCGGTGCGGATTGCGTCCGAAATTGGCTATCCGGTGATGATGAAGGCCTCGGCCGGCGGCGGCGGCAAGGGCATGCGCCTCGCCTACTCCGAGAAGGACGTCCGCGAAGGCTTCGAGGCGGTCAAGCGCGAAGGGCTGAGTTCGTTCGGCGACGACCGCGTGTTCCTCGAGAAATTCATCGAGGACCCGCGCCACATCGAGATCCAGATCCTCGGCGACCAGCACGGCAACATCCTCTATCTCAACGAGCGCGAATGCTCGATCCAGCGGCGCCACCAGAAGGTGGTCGAGGAAGCGCCGTCACCGTTCGTCACGCCGGAGATGCGCCGGGCGATGGGCGAGCAATGCGTCGCTCTGGCGCGGGCCGTCGGCTACTATAGCGCAGGCACGGTCGAGCTGATCGTCAATGGCGCCGACCCGAGCGGCAAGGGCTTCTACTTCCTCGAGATGAACACCCGGCTGCAGGTCGAGCATCCGGTGACCGAGGCGATCACGGGCATCGACCTGGTCGAGCAGATGATCCGCGTGGCGGCGGGCGAGAAGCTGGCGTTCACGCAGGCCGACATCGGCATCGACGGCTGGGCGATCGAGAATCGCGTTTATGCCGAGGATCCCTATCGCGGCTTCCTGCCGAGCACGGGGCGGCTGATCCGCTACCAGCCGCCGGTGCAGGGCTGGGAGGACGACGGCGCGGCGAACGGGCGGCGCGGGCTGGACGGCGTGCGGGTCGACGACGGCGTCTACGAAGGCGGCGAGGTCAGCATGTTCTACGACCCGATGATCGCCAAGCTGATCACCTGGGCACCGACCCGCGACGAGGCGGCCGACAAGCAGATCGCCGCGCTCGACGCGTTCCAGCTCGACGGGGTCGGCGACAATGTCGATTTCCTCAGCGCGCTGATGCAGCATCCGCGCTTTCGCTCGGGCGAGCTGACCACCGGCTTCATCGCCGAGGAATATCCCGACGGCTTCCACGGCGCTCCGGCGGACGACGAACTGCTCAGCGACCTCGCCGCGCTGGCGGCGATCGTCGAGCTGACGGTCGATACGCGCGCGGCGCTGATCGACGGACAATTGGGCGAACCGATGTTCCCCGACGCGACCCAGATCGTGCGCATCGCGAAGCGCGAGTTCGAGGTGACGGTGACGCCGTACGACGGCGGCAATCTCGTCAGCGTCGATGACGGCGAGGAGATCGACGTAATCGGCGACTGGGCGCCGGGCGATCCGCTGCTGATTGCCGACATGGACGGCCGGCGGCGCGTGGTTCAGGTCGCCAAGCGCGGCCGCGGCTGGCTGCTGACAGCGCGCGGCGCGCGGCATTCGGTGACGGTGATGGCGCCGCACATCGCGGCCTTGTCGAAGCACATGATCGACAAGGTGCCGCCCGACATGTCGCGCTTCCTGCTTGCGCCGATGCCGGGCTTGCTGACCCGGCTCGAGGTCAAAGCGGGCGACAAGGTCGAGCCCGGCCAGCCGGTGGCGGTGGTAGAGGCGATGAAGATGGAGAACATCCTGCGGGCGGAGAAAGCGGCGACGGTGAAGCTGACCCCGGTCGCGGCCGGCGAGCCGCTCAGCGTCGATCAGGTGATCGTCGAGTTCGAGTGATCAGCGGTTGCGGAGCTCGACGCGCCTGAGCTTGCCGGTCGCGGTCTTCGGCAGGCTGTCGACGAACTCCACTTCGCGCGGATATTTGTAGGGGGCGATGCGGTCCTTGACGAAGTCCTGCAGGCCGGCGGCGAGCTCGTCGCTGGGCTCGGCGAAAGCGGCGAGGACGACGAATGCCTTCACCTTCTGACCGCGTTCCGAACAGGGCACGCCGACGACCGCGCATTCGGCCACCGCGGGGTGCGCAAGCAGGGCGTTCTCGACCTCGGGAGCGCCGATGTTGTAGCCGGCCGAAACGATCATGTCGTCGCTTCGCGCGACGTACCAGAAGTAGCCGTCCTCGTCCTTGCGATAGGTGTCGCCGGTGACGTTCCAGCCGCCCTCGACATAGTTGGCCTGGCGCTCGTCGGCGACGTAGCGGCAGCCGGTCGGGCCCTTGACCGCGAGCCGGCCCTCGCCGTTCGAGTCGGGATCGAGGATGGTGGCTTCGTAGCCGGGCACCGCTCGGCCGGTACTGCCGGGGCGGATATCGGCGCCGCTCTCGGCGATGAAGATGTGCATCAGCTCGGTCGCGCCGATGCCGTCGACGATGGCGATGCCGGTGCGCTCCTTCCACGCCTGCCACGTCGCCGTCGGCAGATGCTCACCGGCGGACAGGCAGGAGCGAAGCGACTTGAGCGCGTTGTCGAGCGCCGGCGCGGACAGCATCGCCTTGTAGGCGGTCGGGGCGGTGGCGAGGTGGGTGACCCCGAATCGCGCGACCGCCTCGACGAGCTCGGGCGGGGTTGCCTTTTCGACCGTCGCGGCGGCGGCTCCGAAGCGCAGCGGAAACATCAGGCTCGCGCCGAGGCCGAAGGTGAAGGCGATCGGCGCCGAGGTGAGGACGATGTCGCCGGGCTCGAGGGCAAAGTGGGCCCTGGCGAACGTGTCGCACGGCGCGAGGATGTCGCGGTGGAAATGGACGCAGCCTTTGGGGATTCCGGTGGTGCCGCTGGTGAAGGCGATCAGTGCGGGATCGTCCTGCGCGGTGTCGACGGGGGGCAGCGGAGCGAGGGCGCGGCAGCGGTCTTCTAGTGCTCCGTGGCCGTAGTCGCCGTCATATTTGACGATTTTCTTCAGGAACCGCGTTTGTTCGGCGCCCTCGCGAAGGTCGCCGATAAAGCGGCTATCGCATACCGCGTGGGAAATCTCGGCCTTGTCGATGATCGTCGCCAGCTCGCCGGGGCGGAGCAGCGGCATGGTGGTGACCGCTACTCCGCCGGCCTTGAGGATGCCGAGCCAGGCGGCGAACATGGTGTAGCCATTGGGGCCGCGCAGCAGCACGCGGTTGCCGGGGACGAGCCCCTCCTCCTCGACCAACAGGCGCGCGATGCGGCCGGACAGGTCGTCGAGCTCGGCATAGGTCCAGCGGCCCTGGGCGTTGGTGACGGCAAGGTCGCCGGGCTTGCCGCCTTTCAGCAGTTCGGCAGCGGCGTTGAGGCGCTCGGGATAGTCGAGCAGGAGGAAGTCGGGCTGCTGCTCGGGCGGCGGCAGGCGGTCACGGACGAAGGGGTCGGTCATACCGTCAAGCGCAATGGCAAGGCATGGGCCCCAGCCTTCGCTGGGGCGACGGGGGAACGCATCATCACTCTTCCACCACGGCCGTCGCTTCGATCTCGACCTTGGCCGAGCGTTCGAGGAGGCGGGTGACTTCGACCAAGGTGATGGCCGGATAATGGGAGCCCATGATGCTTTTCCAGATCGGTACCAACTCATCGCGGAGCGGCAGATACTCTTTGATCGTGGTGACGTAGATCGTCATGCGCACGATATGTTCGGGACGAGCGCCGCCCTCAGCGAGGATCGCAACGACGTTCTTCAGCGCCTGGGCGAACTGGTGATCGAGGCGATGCGAAACCAGCATCTCGCGCTCGTCCCAGCCGATGACCCCGGCGGTGAATACCATCCGCCCGGAAGCGGAAATGCCGTTGGCATAGCCCTTGGGGCGCGGCCAGCCGGGCGGCTGAAGTATGTTCATGAAATCTCCTTGAGCAGTGAGCGGGCGATGATCTGGCGCTGCACTTCGCTGGCGCCCTCGTAGATCCGCAGCGCGCGGATTTCGCGATAGAGCTTCTCGACGGTCGCGCCGACGGTGACCCCGAGGCCGCCGTGCATCTGCACCGCCATGTCGATCACCCGGCTCGCGGCTTCGGTCGCGTCGAGCTTGGCCATCGCCGCGGCGCGGCGGTGATCGCCGGCCTGGGTGTCCTGGAGCCAGGCGGCTCGGGCGATCAGCAAGGCGGAGGCGTCGATGCGAGTGCCCATGTCGCCGAGCCGGTCCTGGGTGACGGCATTGTCGGCGAGCGTGCCCGAGCCGAGCTTGCGGGTACGAGCGAACGCGAGCGCCTCGTCGAGCGCGCGGCGGGCGAAGCCGAGCGCCGCGGCGCCGACCGTCACGCGGAACAGGTTCAGAGTCTTCATGGCGATCCGAAAACCGTCGCCGGACTCGCCGAGCGGTTCCGCGCGGACATTGGCGAAGGCGAGGCGGGCGAGCGGATGAGGGGCAATGACGTCGATCCGCTCGGCAACGGTCAAGCCGGGGTCGTCGCCGCGGACGATGAAGGCGGAGAGCCCACGCGAGCCATCCTCGCCGGTTCGCGCGAACACCGTCAGCACGTCGGCGATAGTGCCGTTGGAGATGTAGCTTTTCTCGCCGCTCAGGCGCCAGCCGTCACCGTCGCGCTCGGCGCGCATGGCGATGTTCGCGGCGTCGCTGCCGGTGTCGGGCTCGGTCAAGGCGAAGGCGGCGACCGCCGTTCCGCGCGCGACTTGCGGCAGCCATTCAGACTGCTGGTTGGGGCTTCCGGCGAGGCTGATCGCGCCCGAGCCGAGGCCCTGCATGGCGAAAGCGAAATCCGCGAGGCCGTCGTGGTAGGCGAGCGCCGCGCGCGTGACGGCGAGGGCGCGGACGCTGGGCGGCTGGCCGTACTGCGCAACGGCATGGTCGAGCAGCCCGGCGGCGCCGAGGTTGGCGACCAGGGAGCGGCAGTGGGGGTCAAGATCGACCGGGTGCGTCATCGGCTGGTCGCCGCACCAGCTGTGCACGCGGTTGGCGAGGTCGCGGTGTTCGGGCGCGAAGAACGGCCAGTCGAGCCAGTCGGACCGGCCCCACCCCCGCTCGGCTGCGCCGAGTCGCCCCTCCCCTGAAGGGGAGGGGATGTCGGCGGAGTCAGTCACCCTTGAACTCCGGGGTGCGTTTGGCGGCGAAGGCCTCGTAGGCGCGCTTGAAGTCGTTGGTCAGCATGCAGTCGGCCTGGGCCTCGGCCTCCATGTCGATCGCTTCCGAGATCGACACATGCCATTCGTCGTCGAGGCCGCGTTTGGTGACGGCGTGGGCCGCGCTCGGGCCGTCGGCGAGCGATCGGGCGAGGGCGGTGGCGTCGGCCAGCACTTGCTCGCTGAGGCGGTTGTAGAAGCCCCAGGCGTGGGCTTCGTCGGCGCTCATCGTGCGGCCGGTGAACAGCAATTCGGCGGCGCGGCCGTGGCCAATGAGGCGCGGAAGCATGGCGCAGGCGCCCATGTCGGCACCGCTGAGGCCGACCCGGACGAACAGAAAGGCGGTGCGCGCATCGGGCGCGGCTAGGCGCAGGTCGCTGGCCATGGCGAGGATCGCCCCGGCACCCGCGCACACGCCCTCAACCGCGGCGACGATCGGCTGGGGACAGGCGCGCATCGCCTTCACCAGATCGCCGGTCATTTGGGTGAAGTCGAGCAGCCCTTCGCGGTCCATGTGGGTCAGGGGGCCGATGATCTCGTGGACGTCGCCGCCCGAGCAGAAATTGCCGCCGGCGCCGGTCAGCACGACGGCTTCCACGGCGGGGGTGGAGTCGAGGGCGCGAAACAGGTCGCGCAGCTCGGCATAGGAATCGAACGTCAGCGGATTCTTCTTGTCCGGCCGGTCGAGGGTGATGGTCGCGACCCCGCGCTCGAACGCCCAGCGGAAGTGGGTCGGCTCGAGCGTGGCGGGATCGAGGCTCATGCGGTCGTGCCGCCGTCAATTGTCAGGCACGCGCCGGTAATCGAACCGCTGCTCGGGCGGCACAGGAAAGCGATCGTTTCGGCGACTTCCTCGGCGGTGATCAGGCGGCCGTTGGCGTTCATCGCCGCGAGCGCCGCACGCGCCTCGGAATCGCTGCGGCCGGTGGTGCGCGAGATCCGCTCGGCGCTGCTATCGACCATCGGCGTGTCGACGAATGCGGGACACACCGCGTTCACGGTAAGGCCGGTGCGGGCATATTCGAGCGCGAGGCTCCTGGTCAGGCCGATCGCGCCATGCTTGGATGCGACATAGGGCGCGGCATAAGCGGCGCCCTTGAGGCCGGCGACCGAGGCGACGACTATCAGGCGTTTGTCGGCGCCGTCGAGCAGGTCGGGGAGGACGAGCTGCGCGCCGTCGAACAAGGCGGTGAGATTAGTGGCGATGATCCGGTCCCACGCCTCGCGTTTGGTCTTGAGGAACGGAGCGCTGTCGCCGATGCCGGCGTTGAGAATGACATAGTCAAACGGGCCGTGCGCGGTGCGCGCGGCGGCGAAGGCGGTCTCCATTGCGGCGCGGTCGGTCATGTCGGCGGCGAAGGCTCTGCCCCCGGTTTTCTCTGCGACCGCTTCGAGAGGTTCGGGGCGGCGGCCGACGAGCGAGACGCGTGCGCCAGCCGCGGCCAGCGCGCGCGCGGTGGCGGCGCCGATGCCGCTTCCGCCGCCGGTGATCAGTGCGTGCTTGTTTGTGGCCCAGCCCATCCGCGCCCCTTTCGTCATTGCGAGCGTAGCGAAGCAATTCAGCCGCGCAAACTGGATTGCTTCGTCGCTTCGCTCCTCGCAATGACGAGCCGGTTGCCAGAAACGAGCAGCCGACTTACGCCTTGCCCATGCAAACGGGGACGCTGATCGCGCTGGCGATCTATTTCATCGCCATGCTCGGCATCGGCTTTTACGCGTGGCGCAAGTCGACCGCCGACAGCGAAGGCTATCTGCTCGGCGGGCGCGACCTGGGGCCGGGGGTGACCGCGCTGAGCGCGGGCGCGTCGGACATGTCGGGCTGGCTGATGCTCGGCCTGCCGGGCGCGATCTTCCTCAGCGGACTGGGCCAGGCGTGGATCGCGGTCGGGCTGATCATTGGCGCCTATCTCAACTATCGCCTCGTCGCGCCGCGGCTTCGGACCTATACCGAACTCGCCGGCGACGCGATCACCGTGCCCGACTTCTTCGAGGAACGGTACCACGACAGCAGCCATGCGCTGCGGCTGGTGTCGGCGCTGGTGATCATCGTCTTCTTCGCGCTGTACACATCGGCGGGGATGGTCGCCGGCGGCAAGTTCGCGGTGTCCGCCCTCGGCTGGGACTATCTCACCGGCATCGCGGTGATGGGCGGGATCGTCGTGCTCTACACGGTGATGGGCGGGTTTCTGGCGGTGAGCCTGACCGACTTCGTCCAGGGCTGCATCATGTTCGTCGCGCTGGTGCTGGTGCCGGTGGTGGCGTGGCTCGAGCTGGGCGGCGGGTTCGGCGCCGGGCTGGCCGCGGCGGAAGCATCGCGCGGGCTGTCGCTGACTCAGATGATCGGCGGCGAGGTGACGCTGCTCGCGATCGTCAGCGCGGCGGCGTGGGGGCTGGGCTATTTCGGCCAGCCGCACATCATCGTGCGTTTCATGGCCATCAGGAACGTGCGCGACATGCCGACGGCGCGGCGGATCAACATTGGCTGGATGGCGGTAAGCTTGATGGGCGCGGTCGCGACCGGCCTGATCGGGGCGGCCTATTTTGCGGCGAACGGCGGCGCGCCGGAGGATAGCGAGACGGTATTCCTGCTGCTCTCCAAAATCCTCTTCCACCCGTTCATCGCCGGCTTCGTCCTGGCGGCGGTGCTGGCGGCGATCATGTCGACCATCTCGAGCCAATTGCTGGTCACCTCGTCGAGCCTGACCGAGGACATTTACAAGACCTTTTTGAACCGCGAGGCGAGCGAGCGCACGTTGGTGACGATCGGGCGGGCGATGGTGGTGCTGGTGTCCCTGGTCGCGGCGCTGCTCGCGCTCGATCCCGACAGCACGGTGCTGGGGATCGTCGGCAATGCTTGGGCCGGCTTCGGCGCGGCGTTCGGGCCTGCGGTGCTATTCTCGCTGCGGTGGAAGCGGACGACGCGGCAGGGCGTGCTGGCCGGAATGGTGGTCGGCGCGCTAGTGGTGGTGGGGTGGATCCTCGCCGGCTGGTCGGACGCGATGTACGAGATCGTGCCGGGGTTCATCGCCTCGAGCTTGGCGATCTGGCTGGTCAGCCGGGCGACCGCCGCGCCGTCGGAAGCGATCGAGCGGCAGTTCGACGAGGCGGCCGCGGCCGCGCAGGGAGCGTAGCCATATGAAGACCCGCGCCGCGGTGGCGTTCGAAGCAAAACGGCCGCTCGAGATCGTCGAGCTCGACCTCGAGGGGCCCAAGGCCGGCGAGGTGCTGGTCGAGATCATGGCGACCGGCATCTGCCACACCGACGCCTACACGCTCGACGGGCTCGACAGCGAGGGGCTGTTTCCGAGCGTGCTCGGGCACGAGGGTGCGGGGGTGGTGCGCGAGATTGGCGGGGGGGTGACTTCGGTCGCGGTCGGCGATCATGTCATTCCGCTGTACACACCCGAATGCGGGCAGTGTAAATCGTGCCTGAGCGGCAAGACCAACCTCTGCACCGCGATCCGCGCGACACAAGGCAAGGGGGTGATGCCCGACGGGACTAGCCGCTTCTCCTACAAGGGGCAGACCATCTTCCACTACATGGGCTGCTCGACCTTTTCGAACTTCACCGTGCTGCCCGAGATCGCGGTGGCGAAGATCCGCAAGGATGCGCCGTTCCAGACCAGCTGCTACATCGGCTGCGGGGTGACGACAGGGGTCGGCGCGGTGCTCAACACGGCCAAGGTCGCGGCGGGCGACAATGTCGTGGTGTTCGGGCTCGGCGGGATCGGGCTCAACGTCATCCAGGGGGCGCGGCTGGCCGGGGCGAACCGGATCGTCGGGATCGACATCAACCCGGACCGCGAGGAGTGGGGTCGCAAGTTCGGCATGACCGATTTTCTGAATACGCGCGGGATGGGCCGCGACGAGATTGTCGCCAAGGTGGTCGAGGTGACCGACGGCGGGGCCGACTACAGCTTCGACTGCACCGGGAACACCGAGGTGATGCGCACCGCTCTGGAATGCTGCCACCGAGGGTGGGGGACGTCTATCATCATCGGCGTCGCCGAGGCGGGCAAGGAAATCGCCACCCGCCCGTTCCAACTGGTTACCGGGCGCAACTGGCGCGGGACCGCGTTCGGCGGCGCCAAGGGGCGCAGCGACGTGCCGGGGATCGTCGACATGTACATGGACGGCCGGATCGCGATCGACCCGATGATCACGCATGTGCTGACGCTCGACGAGATCAACAAGGGATTCGACCTGATGCACGCCGGGGAGAGCATCCGCAGCGTGGTGGTTTACTAGGAGAGACGCAATGTACAGCCACATGGTGGTCGGATCGAACGACCTCGAGCGCAGCCGCGCATTCTACGACGCGCTGTTCGGCAAGCCGGGCCGGACCGACGAAAAGGGCGGCGCCGCGTGGGGCCGCAAGGGCGCGGTGTTCATGGTCGGCAAGCCGATCGACGGACAGCCGGCGACTCACTCGAACGGCGGGACGATCGGCTTCGCGTTCGACACGCCGGAAGAGGTCGATGCGTGGCACCAGCGCGGGGTCGCGGCGGGCGGCGCGCCGATCGAGGACCCGCCGGGCTGGCGCGAGAATGCGTTCGGCAAGCTTTACCTCGCGTATCTGCGCGACCCCGACGGCAACAAGCTTTGCGGGCTGTACCGGCCGGAGCAATGACGAGCCTGGAGACGGTCAGCGAAGTCCGCTCGCATGGCGGCGTGCAGGGGGTGTACCGGCATGCCAGCGCGGCGACGTCGACCGACATGGTGTTTTCGGTGTTCGTGCCCGAGCGCGACGAGCCGATGCCGGTGCTCTGGTATTTGTCGGGGCTGACCTGCACGCACGCCAACGTCACCGAGAAAGGCGAGTATCGCGCCGCCTGCGCGGAGGCCGGAATTATCCTGGTCGCGCCCGACACGTCCCCGCGCGGACCCGACGTGCCGGACGATCCCGAGGGGCTGTGGGACTTCGGCCAGGGCGCCGGCTTCTACCTCGATTCCACCGTCGCGCCGTGGGACCGGCACTTCCACATGCGGCTCTATTGCCTGGAGGAACTGCCGGCGCTGGTCGGGGCGCACTTTCCGGTGGACATGGCGCGGCAGGGGATCACCGGCCATTCGATGGGTGGGCATGGCGCGCTGACCTTCGCGCTGACCTCGCCGGGGCGGTTCCGCTCGGTCAGCGCGTTCGCTCCGATCGTCGCGCCATGCCAGGTGCCGTGGGGGCGCAAGGCGTTCCGCCATTATCTCGGCGACGATCCGGCGGCGTGGCGTGCGCACGACACGGTGGCGCTGATCGAGGACGGCGCGCGGATCGACGAGCTGCTGGTCGACATCGGGACGGCCGACCCGTTCCTCGACAAGGAACTGAAACCCGAACTGCTCGAGGCGGCGTGCACGGATGCGGGGATCGCGCTGACGCTCAACCGGCGCGAAGGCTATGACCATAGCTATTATTTCATCTCGACCTTCATGGCCGACCATGTGCGCTGGCATGCGGAGCGGCTGACCCAGTGATCGCCGGGCTCGAGCCGTGGGCCGCCGAGGCGGTTCGGGTCGGCGCCGGGCTGGCGATCGGAGCGCTGGTCGGGCTCGAGCGCGGCTTCAAGCTGAGGGACATGCAGGAGGGCACGCGGGTCGCGGGCGTGCGGACGTTCAGCCTGCTCGGGCTCGGCGCGGGCATCGCTGGCCTGATCGCCGCCGCGCAGCCGGCAGCGGCGCTGGCGCTGATCGCGGCGATGCTGGCCTATCTCGGCATCGCCTATGCGCCGCGGCTCACCGCCAAGGGCGACGCCACAAGCCCGATCGCGGCGACGGCGACCATCGCAGCAGCCTTCCTCGCCGGATTTGGCAGCGTCGGCCTGGCGCTGGCGGCGGCGGCGGTGATCGTGCTGATCCTGGCGATGAAGAACGACCTTCACGACTTCGTCGAGGGGATGGACGACAAGGACATGCATGCGCTCGCCCGCTTCGGGGTGATCGCGCTCGCCGTGCTGCCGTTCCTGCCCGACAGGCGGATGGGCCCATACGATGCGTGGAACCCGGCGACGCTGTGGTGGGTGGTGATCCTGGTGACCGGCTTTTCGTTCGCCGGCTACATCGCCAACCGGCTGTTCGGCGCGCGCCGCGGGACCATTGCCACGGCGCTGATCGGCGGCGCCTACAGCTCGACCGCGGTGACCCAGTCGCTGTCTCAGCAATTGGGCAAGAGCGACAAGCCGGGCGCCGAAGCGGCCGGGATCGCGCTGGCCAGCGCCGTCATGTACGTGCGCGTGATCATCCTGGTGGCGATCCTCGCCAACCGGCTGCTGGCCGATTTCGCATTGCTGATCGCGCCCGCGCTGATCACCGCCTGGGCCGGCGGCTACTGGCTGTACCGAAAGGCGCCGCCGAGCAAGGAGGGCGTTCCGCCGGGCAATCCGATCGCGCTTGGGCCGGCCTTGTTCTTCGTCGCCTTCCTCGCCGCGGCGGCGGTGGTCGCGCGCTGGGCTGAAGGGGAATTCGGGGCGCAGGGCATTGCCGTCCTGTTGTTCGTGATGGGGACGATGGACGTCGACGCCTCGATCGTCACCGCCGGGGGATTGCCGCCAGAAGCGATCGAAGCGCGGTTGGCGGCGATCGCCATCGGCGGGACGATCATCGCCAACATGGCGGTCAAGATCGGGGTGACCTTCGCCAATGCCGGGCGCAAGGGCGCGGCGGCGGGCGGGGTGCTAATCGCATCGACGCTGGTGCTGGCGGCGACTTTGGGAATCGCCTGGCTGAGAATGTGAAGATGTGCATGCCGGTTGTGCGCTTTGCGTGATCCCAGAGCAGGCCACGCCCAACGGTTTGTGACCAGTGGGCCCAGTCGCACGAGTCGATTTAATCGGCCTTCGACGCAAGCATGGCGGTGACTTCGACTTCGACCAGCATGTCTGCGGCTGCCAGAGACGACACCTCGAGAAAGGTATGCGGCGGGCGCGGGGCGCCGCCTAATTGCTCGCCCTGCACTTCGAAATAGGTCGAGATGTTGGATCGGTCGATCACGTAGGCTGTCATTCTTACGACGTCGGCGAGGCTCGCGCCATGCGCCGCGAGCACCTTCTTGATCTTCGCGAACACAATCTCCGTTTGCGCTCGAAAATCGCCCTTGCCGAGGATTGCCGCAGACTGCGGATCGGTCGCCTCCGGGTCTTCCGCGCCTACTCCGGAGAGGAACAGAAACCTCGCCCCGGCCGGCGCATCGACGATGCAGACATCACTGAACAGGTCGCGCGCCCAACCCTTATTGTGGTTGGCATTTGTCTTGGCGAAAATTGGCTGATCCATGACCGTCCCTCATCCTCGCGAAATCACCGAACCCTGGTCCGCGTCGGTGTGGTGGACTAGCATAACCGACTGACAACGCGCCCCGGGCTTGACGCAATATGTGAAAAGGGCGGCCCGTTGCCGGACCGCCCCTTCCATTCGCGCGATTGCGCTTACTTGACGCCGATGATGTCCGGATTGCCGTCCGGGTCACCGCTCACTACGCCGCCGTTGCGGACGCTGCCGAGCAGCAACAGGCCGGCGAGATGCGGGGTCGCCATCGAGGTTCCACTAATCGTGTTGTAGCCGCCGTTGAGCCAGGTCGATTTGATCGCCGAACCGGGCTCGGCGTAGTCGATCGGCGGATTGCCGAAGTTCGAATAGCTGGCCCACTTCTTGCCAACCGAATAGGCCGAGACGGTGAAGATGTTTGGACCGTTGACGCGCGCCGGCGACTTGGTGGTGGCGCTGGTGCTCTCATTGCCGGCGGCGAGCGCGAAGCGGACCCGCGCCGACGCGTTGGCAACCGCGGTATCGAGCGCGCTGCTGGCGCCGCCACCCAAGCTCATGTTGGCGACATCGCCGGGCTGTCCGACCTGAGCGACATAGTCGACGCCGGCGATGACGCCCGAGTTGCTACCCGAGCCGCGGCGGTCGAGCACGCGCACTGAGACGACAGTGGCGCCAGCGGCGACACCAACGACACCAATGCCGTTATCGAGCGCGCCAATCGTGCCGGCGACGTGAGTGCCGTGGCCGTTCTGGTCCCACGGCGTGGTGCGGCCGCCAAGGAAGGTGCGGCTGCGCCCCGTGTCGACGTTGAGGTCGGGATGGTCCGGCTGAATGCCGCTGTCGATCACCCAGGCGGTCTTGCCCACGCCGCTGCCGTAGCCGACGTCGGCGACGCCCCACGGGGTTTCCTGAGCCATGGCGGTGAAGCCGCCCTCGGGCGGTGCCATCATCTGCACCGGCGGAGCGGCCATCACCTGATCCTGCTCGCAATAAGCAATGTTGGGGTTCTTGGCCTTCATGTTGGCGACGCCCTGCTCCGACGCGTTGACCGCGAAGCCGCGGATGGCGTGGGTATAGACGTGCTTCAGCTGGGCCGCTTCGGCCTGAGCCGAGCGATTGGCCTCGGCGGTAGCGTTGCCGCGACCGACATTGTCCTTGAACACGCAGATGTAGGAGCCCGCGATCTTGTCGCCCGGGCGCTCGGCAAGCGCCGGCGAGGCGGCGGCGAACAACGGCACAGCGGCAACGGCCGCCAAAAGCAAAGTCTTCATCTACTGAATACTCCCCGATTTTTAACTGCGCGACGGCCGGACGGCCAATTGGGCAGGGGGAGGATGCTAGGGGCGATTCGCCCCTTGTCGAGTGCTCAAAAGCCACACATGACGAAATTATTACTAAGAAAAATCAGTCGGTTACCGCCGATTTAACGACGATCTAGCAAAACCGGTCAGCGGCCCGGATCGAGCGGCGACCCAGCCGGATACTGGACCGGCTGCGGCGGAGCCGGAGCGGGGGTCGCAGGTCCCGGCAGGTCGAACCGGCGGTGGCGCACGATGCGCGGCGTGATGACGATGTACAGCTCGGTCTTGGAGCGGGTCGAGCGTTCCACCCGGAACAGATTGCCGGCAATTGGGATGTCGCCGAGAATTGGAATGCGGCCCTTGGTGGTCAGCACATTATCCTGGGTCAGGCCGCCGATGACGAACGTCTCGCCGTCGCGCACCGAGGCACTGGTCTCGGCCTCGCGCTGGCTGATCGTCGGATAGCCCTGGCTGTAGCCGGTGACCGACGAGACGACGCCGTAGATCTGCGAGGTGACGAAGCCGTCGGAGCTGACCCGCGGCGCGATCTGCAGGGTCACGCCGACGTTGACGTATTGCACCTGCTGCGAAACGCCATTGACGCCCGAAAGGGTGATCGAGGTGAGGATCGGGAGCGCGTCGCCGGTGATGATCTTGGCGGTCGAGCCCGACTGCGCGGCGATGCGCGGGCGCGAAACGATCCGGCCTTCGCCCTTCGACACCTGCGCGTAGATCGCCGCCTGCAGCGTGCCCGACGGGAGGATGCGGTTAGGGTCGAGCCCGAACGGCAGGGTCGAGCCGGTGTTGATCGTGCCGGTCGCGATCTGGCCGCTCGAATTGTTGAGGTCGATGCCCAGGTTGCGCGCGCCGGTCTCGGTCAGCTCGACGAACTGGGTTTCGAGGATGACCGAATCGACGGGAACATCGATCAGCGCGATCTGCTGCTTGACGCGGGCGATTCGCTCGGGGCTGCCGGTGATCCAGATGGCGTTGAGGCGACGGTCGATGGCAAGGCCGTTGCCGACCGTCTGGCCAAGCGGAAGCTGCTGCTGCTGCGCCTGGTTTTGCGAGCTGACGTAATTGGGCTGCGAAGTGGTCGCGAGCGAGCCGAAGCCAGGCTCGCGGCGGATGAAGATGTTGTTCGGCTGGATCGTCTCGCCGCCGGCGAGCAAGCCGACGATCTCGCTCACGTCGGCATATTTGAGGAACACCAGCTCGTAGGAATCGCCAGGGTTGTAGTCGACATATTCGGGCAGCGCGGTGGCGGGCGAAACGGGCTCGCCGCTCGAGCCGAGCGGGCGGGCGCCAGCAGCCTCCTCCTCGCTGAGCTTGGTGACGACGACCTGGACCGACTTGTTGCCGGCCGGCTCGACCGCGACCTTGGCCGGGGCGTTGGTCTCGAACGCCATGAGGAGGCCGCTGTCGCTATTCTCGAACACCGTCGCGCGAACGAGGCCACGATGGCCCTCGCGCTGCGGAATGCGGGGCGCCCGAAGCGTTGCGCGCATCAGCAGTTCGGGCCGGGTCGGGTTGCTATTGTTGGGCGCCGATTGCGGCTCGGCGGGCGAGAAGCGGACGATGAACGAGGCGCGGCTGGCGTCGGCGGTGACCAGCTTCACCTCTTCGACCACCGACGGCACCTGCGCACGCACGGCGGACGGGGCAGCAAAAAATGCGGATAGGGTGAGGATGAAACCGGCCAGACGGCCACGCGCAATCTTCAACAAGCTTCCCCAATCGCCCCGGCACGGAATTTGAAAACCAGCGGCGGACTTTACGGGGGAGGGGGCGCAATGCAAGGCCGCGATGCGGCATTTGGGCCACAGCACGCCGTTAAAAATCGGTTGTGTTTCAGCGGGTTGCGTCAGCCTGCGGATGGTGACCCCTACGGGAATCGAACCCGTGTTTCAGCCGTGAAAGGGCCGCGTCCTAACCGCTAGACGAAGGGGCCAAAAAGGCGTGGCGGGCGGTTAGGCGAAGGGGGCGAACGGGTCAAGCGGTGCGTCAGGTGGGCGCGGCGTCCTCGACGTGCATCTCGGCCGCGCAGCCGCCCTGCCACTCGTCCCGGCGGACCGATCCGGCAAGCCACCAGCGGCCGTCGGTCGAGGCCGAGAGGAGGGCCTGCCCAAGGGCGGTGTCGGCCGAGCGAAAGGCGATCCAGCGGAAGCTCTTGCCGTCATCGCCGGCGGCAATTCCGCGGACGTGGCCGTTGCCGACGATTCCAACCTTCAGCAGCCGCGCCGGTCCGGCGGCGACTCGAGGACTGGGCCAGCCGGCGCCGTACGGCCCGGCGCCGTCGAGCTCGTCACACAAGGCGGCGTGGATCGCGCCGGGTGTGAGCGAGGCGTCGAGGGTCAGTGCTTGGCCGCCGCGCGCGCGCTCGACGTCGGCGGCGAGGCGATCGTTGAGGAAGGCGCGCAAGGGCTCGACCCCGCCGGGCGCGACGGTGAGGCCGGCGGCCATCGCGTGGCCGCCGCCGGCGATCAAGAGGCCGCTATCCTTGGCGGCGAGCACCGCGGCGCCAAGATCGACCCCGCCGATCGAGCGACCGCTGCCCTTGCCCTGGCCGGCCTCATCCTCGCCGATGACGATCGCCGGCCGGCCGAAGCGCTCCTTGAGGCGGCTGGCGACGATGCCGACGACCCCGGTGTGCCAGCCGGGGGCCGTGACTAGCACGACCGGGTCGGATGCGTGCCGGTCGGCCTGAAGCAGGGCGGCGTCGGTGACGGCCTGCTCGATCGCGCGGCGCTCCTCGTTTAGGTGATCGAGCTCCTCGGCGATGGCGCGCGCCTCCTCGGGGTCGGTGGCGGTCAGCAGGCGCACGCCGAGATCGGACTTGCCGACCCGGCCGCCGGCGTTGATGCGGGGGCCGAGCGCGAAGCCGAGGTCGCGGCAGGTCGGCGCTTTGCTGAGGCGCGCGGCGTCGGCGAGCGCGGCGAGGCCGATGTTGGCGCGGCCGGCCATCACCTTGAGACCCTGGGTGACGAACGCCCGGTTGAGGCTTTTCAGGCGGGCGACATCGGCAACGGTGCCGAGCGCGACGATGTCGAGCAGGTCGAGCACGCGCGGCTCAGCCGTGCCATCGACGAAGCGCCCGCGGCGGCGTAGCTCGCGGATCAGCGCGACCCCGAGCAGGAACGCCATCCCGACCGCCGCGACATGGCCGTGCGCGGCGCCGGTGGCGCTCTCGTCGAGGCGGTTGGGATTGACGAAGGCGGCGGCGACCGGGTGGCGGGTCGAGCATTGATGGTGGTCGCAGACGATGACCTCGAGCCCGGCGGCGGCGGCGGCATCGAGCGCGTCGAACGCCTGGGCGCCGCAATCCACGGTTACGGCGAGCGTCGCGCCCTGGTCGCGCAGTGCGACGAGGGCGGTGCCGGACGGGCCGTAGCCCTCCATCAGCCGGTCGGGGATGTAGATCATCGGCTCCACGCCGAGGCGGCGCAGGAGCAGGGTCAGCAGCGCCGCCGAGGTGGCGCCGTCGACGTCATAGTCACCGAAGATGGCGATGATCTCGCCGCGCTCGACCGCGTCGGCAAGGCGCGCGGCCGCGGTGTCCATGTCGGCGAACTCGGACGGGTCGGGGAGAAAGTCGCGAATGGTCGGCGCGCGGTGGCGGTCGAGATCGTCGGCGGCGACCCCGCGGGCGAGGAGCAGTTGATCGACCAGGCTATGCTCGAGATCGACCCCGCCGGTCCGCCGCCAGCGCCACGGCTGGCCGAGCACCGACCGCTCGACGTTGCACGCGTTGCTCATTGCGCGACCAGCTGCTCGCGCAGCGCCTCGGCGTCGGCGCGATCGAGCGCGTCGATGGCGAAGCTCGACAGCAGCGAGCCGCCGGCGACCCCGAAGCGCATTCGGACGAAGCGGAACAGCCGCGTCCAGCTGTTCTCGGCAATGTCCATGCTCTGGATGCGGGCGACCGGCACGACGGCCAGCCGCTGTTTCCACCAGCCGCCGTCGAGGAACAGATAGCCGCCGCTCAGTGCGTAGCGGCTGCGGCGATGCTCGAGCCAGCTGGTGACGAGCAGTGCGGCGAAGCTGGCGCTGCCGAGCAGCGCCCATGGCGACAGCAGTGCGGCTGCGGCGAGGGACAGGACGATGCCGATCGCCAGGAGCGTCGCGGCGCTTCGGAACTGGCCCGGAGCGACCGGGCGCCAGTCATCCGGCGCCGGGGACATCGGCCGATCAAGCGACTGCTGGATCGCGTCTGCTTCGTACTCGCGCGCCAGCGGGGCAACGACATGGCTGCCCTCGCCGCCATCGCTGGCGAGGCTCTGGAACTTGAGCTCGAACCAGCCGAAGCGGCGGCGCACCGGGCCGGTCTGGAGCAGCGACGCCTGCACCCGCCGCGCCGGAATGGTGACGTCGGTTAGGGTCAGCAGGCCGCGGCGGCGGCGGAAGCCGGAGTGGGTGCGTTCGAGGCGAAAACCATGTTCGCGCAGCATTGTGCGGATCATGCCGGTGCCGATGCCGATGGCGGCCAGGACCAGCGTCCCGCCGAGCGCGGCGACGAAGCGATGTTGCACGACATAGTCGCGCAGCGGGCCGGTGCTGGCGACCAATTCGAGCCAGAAGGCGCGCGAAAAGGGGTCGAAGCCGATCACGTCGCCGAGCGTCTGGCTGGCGCCGAACAAAGCGGCGATGATGGCGAGCGAGAAGTTGAACAGTCCGGCGATCAGCACTCGGCTGGTGGTCATCGCAAACAGCGGCGCCGAGTCTGTTTCCGCAACCTCCTGCGGGAGGTCCGCCTGCGCCAGTGCCGTCCCCGAGCGGTGGGCGCGGACGATTTGGCGGATCGCCTCGGCGCGGTCGAGGGTGATCGTGTCGAGCACGCCCTCGCTGTCCTTGGCGGCCGACGAGGCGCCGGTTTCCATGCGCACCCGGGCGAGGCCAAACAGGCGATGCAGGGGACCCTGCTCGATATCGACATCGGTTACCCGGTCGAACGGGATCGAGCGGCTGGAGCGGTTGATCAGCCCGGACTCGACGCGCAGCTCATCGTCGTCGAGCTGAAACCGGAAGGTCAGCCAGCGCACCAACGATCCGCCGATCGAGAACAACAGGAAGGCGCCGAGCAGCAGCAGCGCGAGCCCGAGCTTGTCCTGGAACGCGAGATAGGCGCCGCCGGCGATGATCCCCCAGGCGCCCTTGATGACCTTGGGCAGGCTGGTTAGCAGGTAGAGCGGGTGGAGGCGCTCACCGCGTCCGGCGGGGGCGGCGGCGGCGGGAACGGCGGCGTCGGTCATTCCGCGTCGGCGCGGATTTCGGCGCGGATCAGGTCGCGGATCGACGCTGCGCGCTCGGGCGCGAGGCCGGGCAAGGTGACGACGCTGTTGTGAGTGCCGGCGGTATGGACGACGAGGCTGGCGGTGCCGCACATCTTGTCGAACGGGCCACGCGTAACGTCGATGTGCTGGACCCGCACGAACGGAACGACGGTGTCGACGTGAAACAGCCAGCCGCGAACGATCCGGATCAGCCGTTCGTCGAGCGCATAGCCGAGGCGGCGGTAGATGCGGTCGGGGCCGAGCACCACTCCGCCGAAGGCGAAAAAGGCGATGGCGAGCGGGACAAGCCCGGCGGCCCAGGTCTCGGCCAGCACGAAGCGGTCGAGCACGACCGCGCCGACTAGCGGGAAGAGCCAGAAGATCGCCGCCTGGACGCGCAGCGAATTGCGGTAGCCGCGCTCCACCGGCTGGAGGTCGTTAGGAATGACGGCAGGAGTCATATGCGGACAATACACCCCCGGCAGTAGGCTTCAAGCGTCAGGCGAAGCCCTTGCGGTGTTCGGCAAAGACTCGGCGGACTGTTCCGCTCGAGGCGCGCATGACGATGCTTTCGGTCTCGATCGCGCCGCCCTGGCGCCGCTTGACGCCCTTGAGCAGCGAACCGTCGGTGACTCCGGTGGCGGCGAAGATGCAATCGCCCTTGGCGAGATCGTCGAGAGTGTAGATGCGGTCGAGATCGTCGATCCCCCAGCGATGGGCGCGGGCGCGTTCGTCGTCGTTGCGGAACAGCAGGCGAGTCTGCATCTGGCCGCCGACGCAGCGCAAAGCGGCGGCCGCGAGCACGCCTTCGGGCGCTCCGCCGCTGCCGAGGTAGATGTCGATGCCGGTGTCCGGATCGGTGGTCGAAATGACCCCGGCCACGTCACCGTCCGGGATCAGCTGGATGCCGCAGCCGAGCGCGCGCAGCTCGGCGATGATGCCGGCGTGACGGTCGCGGTCGAGCACGCAGGCGACGATCTCGCTGGGTTTGACGCCCTTGGCGGCGGCGATGGCGTGAATGTTGTCGGCGACCGGGCGCGAGATGTCGATCGTCCCGTCGGGATAGTTGGGGCCGATCGCCATCTTGTCCATGTAGACATCGGGCGCGTTGAGCAGCCCGCCGGCCTCGGCGATGGCCAGCACGGCGAGCGCATTGGGGCCGGCCTTGGCGGTAATGGTGGTGCCTTCGAGCGGATCAAGCGCGATGTCGATCTTCGGACCGCTGCCCTGGGCGCTGCCGACTTTCTCGCCGATGTAGAGCATCGGCGCCTCGTCGCGCTCGCCCTCGCCAATCACCACCGTGCCGTCCATCGGCAGCTCGTTCAATGCGGCGCGCATCGCCTCGACCGCGGCGGCGTCGGCGGCGTCGTTGTCGCCGCGGCCGGTGAGGGTCGAGGCGGCGATTGCGGCGGCTTCTGTCACCCGCACCATTTCGAGGACGAGGACGCGGTCGAGGACGGAGGAAGCGGCGATCATTCGAACATGGCTCCGGATAGGGTGTGCGGCGCTGGTAGGGCGGGGCGGAAAACTTGTCGAGGCGGAGCCGTGCGGGCGGCACGGCGTTAGGGGCGGATGATCCGCGCTCTTGTCCTGTTCGCCGCCGTGCCGCTCGCCGCCTGCCGGGACCAGGGATCGGTGCTGGACAATGCCGGGGACGTGCCGCCGGCCGAGATGGTCACGGCGCCGATCCAGGACTGGGGCATGCTGCGCCATGCGATCGGGCGAACGCCGGCCGACAGTGGGGTGCTGACCAAGGGGCCGATCGTGACCGACCTCAACGCGCTGCTCGGGCCGGACGCGATCGCCTATCGCGCGCTGATCGAGCAGCGCGGCGGGCCGCTGGCGCGCGCCGGAGACATGTTGGTGACTGTCACGCCGGGCGGCGACCATGCCGGATATCTGGTCGTCGACCCGGCACAGCTGGCGCTCGAGGCGGGGTTTCGGCGCAATGGCGCGTGGGTCGTCAAGCGCACCCACTCGTCGGACATCGTTCGGCCGCCCGCCGTCGAGGCGTTGCTGAAGGACTAGTCTTGCTTTTTGGCGGCGGGTTTGCCGGTCGACGGTTTCTCGGTCAGTTGCGCGCCGAGGGTTGCGGCGTCCTCCGCCATCTCGGGCATCAGCTTGATCATCTCCGGGAACATCTCGAACATGCCGCGCATCACGTCCGGCTCGAACCACATGCCGACCGTCTGGCGGCCGTAGGCGAGGCCGGTCGGAGTCGCGAGGAAGGCATTGATCTCGGCCAGCTGGGCGGCGTCGAACTTGCGCGCCATGGCCCGCGCCATGCCCTCGCGGAACTTGGGCTCGGCGGCATTGCCGAGCTTGGTCATCGTGCTGCCCATGAAGGCCTTCACCGCGGCCAGCTTGGAGTCGAAATTGGGCTCCTTGCGGGCGAGCATGAGGCGCAACGGCTCGGTGCTCGGCGGCTTGGCTTTTTTGCCCTTATTCTGCTCGGCCGGTAGCATGCCCATCAGGTCGGCTTCGCTCATGTTGAGCACCCGGTCCAAGGTCTTGTTCATGAACCCCGTCACGGCGGTGGCGTAGGCGCCGCTGGGGAACATCGTTGCGGCCGTCCCGCGCGCCATTGCCAGCCGAGCCGGATCGGGGTCGGGGCCGGCCGGAAACAGCTTGTCGAACATGACCAGCATCGCGGACATCGCCTGCATCGGGTCGACGACAGGCTTCTTGGCCTCGGACTTCGCGGCCGGCGGGCGGGCCGGCGTCTTGGCCTGGGCCGGCACGGCAAGGCCGAGCGCGGCGGCAGCGAACAGATAGAGCTTCACGTTGTGTCTCCCCCCGAAGACTTGCGGTCGTAATCCCCGGCCCGCTCGGCCTTCAAGCTTAATGTGAGTCTAACCTTCTTCCTCGGCCTCGTGGTCGAGGATGGCGTTGCGGATTCGCACCGAGCGGCTGGCGATGCGGGTCTCGTGGAGGAAGATGGCGAAGCCGGTGCCGGTGGCGAGCATCGCGGCGATGAACAGGACCGCGATCGCCGCGCCGAGCGGGACCGAGGTGAGGAAGGCGGCGAACAGCAGGATCACCACCGCAGAGATCAGCAAGGCGGCGAGCACGGTGGCGAAGATCGCCGCGTTGACGGTGCGAATCCGGCGGTCGAGCACGCGCACTTCGGCGACGTGGCGGTCATGCTCGCTGCCGCGAGTGGCAAGGATCCGCTCCTCGACCCGGCGCGCGCGGTCGACGATCCGCGCCAGGCGACCCGCGCAGACGTTGAGGAAAGCGCCGAGCCCGGCGAGCAGGAACACCGGGGCGACCGCCAACTGGATGATTTCGGCGAGCTGGGGAAGATCGCGCGCGGGGACGATCAGGCCGTCGGCGAGCGGGCTCACAGATCCTCGGCGTCGCCGCGCGCGCAGCTCGCAACCTCGAGCAGCATCAGCCCGGTGGCGACAAAGCTCAGCGCGAGGATCCACGAGAAGCTGGCGACGAGCGGCGCGGTGGCACCGATCAAAGCGACGACCAGCGCGGCGATCTGCAGGCCGACCAGGAGCACGAGCGCGAGCAGCAGGTCGGTCGCGGCGGCGATCAGGGTCCAGCGCCGGACGCCGTCGCCGGTGCGCCGGCTGGTGAAGAACAAAAGCACCGCCCGGAGCGCGTTCCAGGCCATGATGATGGTGATCGCGGGCAGGAAGAAGCGGGTCGCAGCCTCGGTCGTGAACAGGGCGCCGGCAAGTATGGTCACGAGGCCGGTCGCCATCGCCAGCGGCCGCGCCGAGTGGCGCAGCGTTCCGGCGAACAATTCGATGAGGCCGGCGGCGACGAGCAGCAGCCCAATCACCAGCGCCCCGTCGCGGCGCTCGAGCAAGGGCAGCGCCGCGGCCCCGGCGCCGATCAGGATGATCAGCCAGCCCGCCCCGCCGATCCATCTGGCGCGGCTGGCGAGGTCCGAGCGCTCATTGGGGATGCCGGTCATGCTACCGCATGTAGCAGAGCCCGACCCGCGCCGTCACGCCTTGCCGAGCATCGCCTTCACGCCGCGCGCCGCCTGCCGCAGGCGCTGCTCGTTCTCCACCAAAGCAAGGCGGACGAAGCCTTCGCCTTCCTCGCCGAAACCGACCCCGGGGGCGACCGCGACATGGGCTTCGGTCAGCAGCCGCTTGGCGAACTCCATGCTGCCGAGCGCGCGGAACGCTTCCGGAATCGGCGCCCAGGCGAACATGCTGGCTTCGGGTACCGGGATGTCCCAGCCGGCGCGAGCGAAGCTCTCGACCATCACGTCGCGGCGCTTGCGATAGAGCGCCCGGTTGGCATCGATACAGTCCTGCGGGCCGTTCAACGCGGCGCAGGCGGCGGCCTGAATCGGGGTGAAGGCGCCGTAATCGAGGTACGACTTGACCCTCGTCAGCGCGCCGATCAGCCGCGCGTTGCCGACCGCGAAGCCGATCCGCCAGCCGGCCATCGAATAGGTCTTGGACAGCGAGGTGAACTCGACCGCCAGCTCCTTCGCGCCGGGCACCTGCAGCAGCGATGGGGTCGGCATGTCGCCGAAGTAGATTTCGGCGTAGGCGAGGTCGGAGATGAGGATGAGCCCGGCCTCGCGCGCGAAGGCGACCAGCTTCTCGTAGAAGTCGAGCCCGACGACCTGGGCGGTTGGGTTGCTGGGGTAGCCGATGACCAGCACCTTGGGGCGCGGCACGGTGTAGCGCATCGCTTTCTCGAGGCGGTCGAAGAAGTCGGGGCCGGGCACCGCGGGGATCGAGCGGATCGCGGCGCCGGCGATGATGAAGCCGAAATGGTGGATCGGGTAGCTCGGGTTCGGGGTCAGCACGACGTCGCCCGGCGCGGTGATCGCTTGGGCGAGGTTGGCGAGGCCTTCCTTGGAGCCGAGGGTGACGATGACCTCGCTGTCGGGATCAAGATCGACCCCGAAGCGGCGCTGGTAATAGGCCGCCTGGGCCTTGCGCAGCCCGGGAATGCCCTTGGACGCCGAATAGCGGTGCGCGGTCGGCTTGGCGGCGACCTCGGCGAGCTTGGCGATGACATGCGGCGGCGGCGCGCCGTCGGGATTGCCCATGCCGAGATCGACGATGTCCTGCCCGCGCGCCCGGGCGGCGGCCTTCATCGCGTTGACTTCGGCGAACACGTAAGGCGGCAGGCGCTGGATGCGGTAGAAATCGTCGGTCATCGAGCGCCCTCTAGCGGCCGTAGGCGGGGAGCGACAGGCCGCGGGCGATGGCGGCGCCGCGAAGTGCGAAGCCGAACAGTCCGGCGACCAGCGCGGCAAGCGGGGCAGGCGCTCCGAACCAGGCGAGCAGCACGAAGAGGCCTGAGGCGAGCGCCGCGGCGGTGACGTAGAGCTCGGGCCGCATCAGGATCGACGGCTCGCCGGCGAGGACGTCGCGGATGATCCCGCCGGCGCAGGCGGTCATCACGCCCATCGCGAACGCGGGCACCGGCGCGACGCCAAAGGCCAGCGCCTTGGACGCGCCGTAGGTGGCGTAGGCGGCAAGGCCGATGGCATCGAACCACAAGAGTGCGCGCTCGAGGATCATGCGCCGGCTCAGGAACCATACGGCAAGCGCCGCGCCGATGCAGATTGCGAGCGTCGAATTGGTCCCGACCCAGAACACCGGGGCGCCGATCAACAGGTCGCGAATGGTGCCGCCACCGACCCCGGTGACAACGGCGAAAAAGATGAAGGTGACGAGCGTCTGCTTCTTCTCCGCGGCGAGCAAAGCGCCGGAAATGGCGAACACCGCGATGCCGACATAGTCGAGCCACAACAGGGCATCGGGGAGGACTTCGACGGGCGGCATCGGTCTGCCCTAACCGTTCGTGTCGAGCGAAGTCGAGACACGTCCCTCGACTTCGCTCGGGACGAACGGGTATTGAGCTCAGCCATGGACAAGTCCGACACCACCACCACCACCGCCCCGCCGCCCGGCGCCGAGGACTGGCAGCATTGGGCGATGGTCATGGCGCGCGCCAACCAGATGATGCTGGAGGCGTGGGCCGACAATCTCGCCAAGGGCTCGGCGCTGCCCGGGTTCGGCTTCGGACCGGCCGCGGCGCCGCAGGCGGCGGACCCGATGGCGTGGATGAGCGCCGGCGCGGAAATGTGGTCGAAGGGCCTCGACGCCTGGGGCCGGATGCTCGGCCAGGTCAGCGATGCGGGCAAGGCGCGCGACCGGCGCTTCGGCGGCGAGGCGTGGAACGACCCGATCTTCGACACCGTCAAGCAAAGCTATCTCGCGATCTCCGAGCGGCTGCTCGGAACGGTCGAGGAGATCGAGGGCATCGACGAGGGCGCGCGCAGCAAGCTGCGGTTCGCGACCAGGAATTTCGTCGATGCGATGAGCCCGGCCAATTATCTCGCGACCAATCCCGAGGTGATGAAGCGGACGATCGAGAGCAAGGGCGAGAATCTGCTCGCCGGGCTCAAGAACATGATCGCCGACATCCAGCGCGGCCAGGTGACTCAAAGCCCCGACGGCGCGTTCGAGCTTGGCCGCAATCTGGCGACGACTCCGGGCAAGGTGATCCTCGAAACGCCGCTGTTCCAGCTGATCCATTATGCGCCGGTGACCGACGAGGTGCTGGAAACGCCGCTGATCGTGTTCCCGCCGTGGATCAACCGCTTCTACATCCTCGACCTGACGCCGGAGAAGAGCTTCGTCCGCTGGACGGTTGGGGAAGGCGTCAGCCTGTTTATGGTCAGCTGGAAATCGGCCGACGAGAGCATTCGCGACGTGACGATGGACGATTATGTCGCAGCCCAAGTGCAGGCGATCGACGCGGTGCGCGACTTGCTCGGGGTCAAGGCGGTGCACACGATCGGCTATTGCGTGGCGGGCACGACTCTCGCCGCGACCCTGGCCTATCTCACCGCCAAGGGCGAAGCGGACAAGGTCGCAAGCGCGACCTTCTTCACCGCCCAGGTCGACTTCGAGGACGCCGGCGACCTCAAATTGTTCATCGGCGACGATACGATGAAGACGCTTGAGCAGTTGACGGCGGAAAGCGGCGTGCTCGACGGGCGAGTGATGGCCGCGACGTTCAACCTGCTGCGCGGCCGCGACCTTATCTGGAACTATGTCGTCAACAATTACCTGATGGGCAACGACCCGCCGCCGTT
The DNA here is from genome assembly GCF_003499275.1 of Sphingomonas mesophila. GTDB lineage: Bacteria > Pseudomonadota > Alphaproteobacteria > Sphingomonadales > Sphingomonadaceae > Sphingomicrobium > Sphingomicrobium mesophilum. The sequence continues at coordinate 86,381 of NZ_QWDF01000001.1, forward strand.
CGACCTGCTGCACTGGAATGGCGACGTCACCAATCTGCCGGGCGGCTGGCACCGCGACTATCTGCAGCGGCTGTATCGCGACAATCTGCTGGTCAAGCCGGGCGCCATCAGCATTGCCGGAGTTCCGCTCGATCTCAGCAAGATCACCATCCCGGCCTACATCCAGGCGGGGCGCGAGGACCACATCGCGCCGCTCGCGAGCGTGTGGAAGCTGGGCCGGGTGCTGGCCGGACCGGTCCGCTTCGTGATCGCCGGCTCGGGGCACATCGCCGGCGTGGTCAACCCGCCGAGCGCCGGCAAATACCAATATTGGACCAGCGACAAGCCGGCGGCGACGCTCGAGGAATTCCAGGCGGCCGCGAGTGAAACCAAGGGCAGCTGGTGGCCGGACTGGATCGCCTGGCTGCGCGAGCAAGCCCCGAAGACGGTGAAGACCGCGGGCGCGCGGATCCCCGGCGAGGGCAAGCTCAAGCCGATCGAGGACGCGCCCGGGCGCTACGTGCGCACGCGCTAGGCGGCGCCGAGGCGGCGGACGAGACTGTCGAACACGGCCTGGTGGAACGGCTGGTCGAAGCGCACTCCGGCCTTGAATCCCTGGACCCAGGCGACGTGGCCATGGATCGCCGCCATGTCGGGAATCCTAAGGCTGATCGAATCGCCCTCGTCGACCCGGATCGGCGGCGACAGGCAGCAGCCCTGGGGCGACAAATCGAACAATTCGACGCGATAGCGCGCGTCGCCGTGGCGCTTGAAGTCCACGTCGCAGTTCATCGGCACGCGCGCCGATTGCCGCTCCACACTGCCCATCCTGTCCCCCCTCGATGATCGAGGCCGGCCGTCGTCTCTTCCCACGCGAACAGGGTCGGAACGGCGACGTTACAACAGGATGAACGAAAAACTCAATTTCGGTGCGGCCATCTGGTCCGTTTCGGAACAAATGGCCCGGCGAGACTGGATCAGATGATTCCGCCGCCGAGGCTCAATCGCATCACACCGATCAAGATCACGAAGATGTTGAGCGCCGCGCCGCTTTTGCTCCGGCCGATGAGGCCGATGCCGGCGCCGACCGCCGCGAGCGGGATGATCAGCCAGTTGGCCCAGCCAAGGAGGGGGATGAAGGCGACGACCGCGCACAGGAGTGCGACGACGCCGATGAGGAGCGAGATGATTTTGGCCATTCGCGACGCATAGCAGGTCGCGCGCGCCCTGTCCTAGCTCTCGCACAGCTCGGGCCCGGGCGGGCGGCGGCGGCCTAGGATTGACGAAGCGTAAAGTGCGAGCGCGACCCAGATCGCGGCGAACGCCAGCAGATGGGCGGTGCTGAGCGGCTCGCCGTACACCGCCACGGCGAGCAGGAATTGCAGGGTCGGCGCAAGGAACTGGAGCATCCCGACGGTCGAATAGGGCAGCCGCCGGGCGGCGGCGGTGAAGCACAGCAGGGGCACGGTCGAGACGAGGCCCGCGGCCGCCAGCAACCAGCCGGTCGCGGCGGGATAGTCAGTAATCATCATGCCCTTAGCCCCGCCGAGCAGCAGCCAGCCCAGTGCGATGGGAAATAATAGTGCCGTCTCGATGCTCAGGCCGGCAAGCGAGTCGACTGGAGCGATTTTGCGCAACAACCCATAGGTAGCGAAGCTGAAGCACAATGTGAGGCTAATCCACAGCGTTTGGAGGGCGCCGGCTGCTAAGGCCGCAACGCCGGCTGCGGCGAGCGCGACCGCCCACCATTGGCGCCGGCTCAGCTGCTCGCCGAGGATAAACCGACCGAGCAGGATGTTGGCCAAAGGGTTGAGGTAATAGCCGAGGCTGCCGGCGAGCATGTGGCCGCTGGTGACCGAATAGACGTAGAGCAGCCAATTGACCCCGATCAGCACTGCGGTGAGCGTCAGCAGCGCCAGCGTGCGTGGTGCGGCGACAGCCTTGCGCACCTCGTGCCAGGCGCGGGCTACGGTCAGCAATGCAGCGAGCACCAGCAGCGACCAGACGATCCGGTGGGCAACGATGTCGACCGCCGGCACCTCGTCGATCTGCTTGAAATAAACGGGCATCACGCCCCACAGGACGTAGGCGGCGAGACCGTAGGCGAGGCCGGTGCGGCTGAGCGGCGCCGCCTCACGGGCCACGGGTCGGTCGTTCATCGCCGGTTGGCCTAGAGCAGGCCATTGCCAAGTCAACGCAATTGGTTGCGAACGCGTTGGTTGAGTTTGCCTGCCGCCTTTGCCACTCTGCGCCATGAAAGCGACCCCATGACCCGCCGCATCGCCATCGCCCTGTCCGTGACCGCCGCGCTGCTCGCGCTGGCCGGCTGCGTGCCGGTACCCAAGAAGCCGGCTCCGGTGGTGACGATCGCCCCGCCGACCAAGGCGGACGTGTGGCAGGGCATCGCCAATTCGGCGGACCGCGAGCGCATCGCCAATGTGTCGGGCGCCTGGGCGGCCGGGCTGGCGGCGGCGCGCCCGCGCTTTGCTACCGCGATCCGCGAGGAGGACGCGCTGCTCAAGGAGGATGCCGCGCTGGTCCGCCCGGCTCCCACTCCGGGGAGCTACAGCTGTCGGCTGGTGACGCTTGGCCAACCCGGCCGCGGCAAGCCCGCGCTTGAGCGGTTCAAGCCATTCTTCTGCTACGTCCAGACCGAGGGCGAGGTGCTGACGATCGTCAAACAGACCGGCAGCCAGCGGCCCGCCGGGCGGTTGTGGGACGATGACAATCGGCGCCGCATGGTGTTTCTCGGGAGCCTGGCGCTGGGCAGCGAGGACGAGGTGCGGGCCTATGGCGACGACCCGAAGCGCGACATGGCCGGCATCTTCGAGCGCATCGGCCCGCTGCGCTGGCGGCTGGTGATCCCGTGGCCGCGCGACGGCGCCAAGCTGCAGGTGTTCGAGCTGACACCGGTGCCCAACCAGCCGGAATGAGGCTGGCCGACGCCGGCGAGGTGCGCGCGCACCTGATCGCGGCGGCGCGGGCGGGGACGGCGGTGACCTATTCCGAACTGCTCGGCCAGCTTGGCTATCCGTTCTCGAGGCCACGGATGCGGTCGCTGTGCAAGACGCTCGAGGCGGTCGATGCCGAGGCGGCGGGGCGCGGCGAGCCGGAGCTTGCGGTACTGGTCGTGCGCCAGTCGGACGGCCTGCCGGGGCAGGGGTGGTGGATCGGGCAGGACGGCCGGTGGGAGGGACCTGAGGCGCGGCGGCGGATCGAGCGGCTGCAAGGCGCGGCGTTCGCCTATTGGTCGGAAGGCTGATTGCGGGGTAAGGGCGCCGCGATGGCCGAACCCGAGAACCACCGCAGCTTCACCGTCGCCGAGGACGACGACGGGATCCGCCTCGACCGCTGGTTCAAGCGACATATGGCCGAGGTGAGCTTCAACCAGGTGTCGCGCTGGGCGCGGACCGGGCAGCTGAGGCTCGACGGCAACAAGGCCAGCCCGGGCGACCGGATCGCGGCGGGGCAGGTGCTGGTAGTGCCGCCGGTGGACAGTGCAGTGGTTTCCTCGAAGCCGGTGCGGCCGAAGGCTCACCCATTGGATCCGGACGAGATTGCGTTCGTGCGCGCGATGGTGATCGCGCAAGGTCCGGACTGGATCGCGCTCGACAAGCCGCCGGGCCTGGCGACCCAGGGCGGGACCAAGACCAGCCACCATCTCGACCGGCTGCTCGACGGGCTCGCCGACGAGGCGGGCAACCGACCCAAGCTGGTTCACCGCCTCGACAAGGACACCAGCGGTGTGCTGCTGGTGGCGCGAAGCGCGCGCGCGGCGGCCCATTTCGCCAAGGAATTCGCCGGCCGCGGGGCGAAGAAGGTCTATTGGGCGCTGGTCAACGGCGTGCCGTCGATCGACGACGGGCTGGTCGACTTGCCCCTCGCCAAGCAGCCCGGCACCGGCGGCGAGAAGATGCACGTCGACGAGGCGAGCGGCCAGCCGTCGAAGAGCCGCTACCGGACGATCGACCGCGCCGGCAACCGCACCGCCTGGCTCGAGCTCAGGCCGCTGACCGGGAGGACCCACCAGCTGCGCGCGCACATGGCGGCGATCGGCCACCCGATCGTCGGCGATGCGAAATATGGCGGGGCCGAGGCGTTTCTGACCGGCGGGATCAGCCGCAAGATGCACTTGCATGCACGGCGGCTGCGCATCTCCGCGCCCGACGGCAAGAAGATCGACGTCAGTGCCGAGCCGCCGGCGCACTTTTCCGAGAGCCTTGCCCAGCTCGGATTCGACATCGAGGCCGGCAAGGCGCTGCCGACGCCGGTCGACCCGGCGCGTTCGCCCGAGGTCAAGGCGCGGCGCGCGGCGGCGGCGGCCAAGGCGGCGCGCCGATCGCGCAAGGGCGAGCGCCGCTCGCGCGGATCGGGCGGAAGCGGCGGCGGCGCACGGCCGCGGGGACGCAAGTGAACCGGCTGGCGCTGTTCGACTGCGACGGCACGCTGGTCGACAGCGGTGCGACCATCCACCGCGCGCTCGACGAGACGTTCAACGCCCACGCCCTCGACTGCCCGCCGCGTGCGCAGGCACAGCGGGTGATCGGGCTGAGCCTCGAGCAGGCGATGGCCGAGCTCGCGCCCGACGCCGACCACGGCGCGCTGGCCGCGACCTACAAGGATGCGTTCATCGCCATGCGCGGCGCGGGCACGGTCGAGGAGCCGCTGTTCAACGGCATCGCCGAACTGCTCGATACGCTCGAGGCGGACGGCTGGCTGCTCGGGATTGCAACAGGGAAAAGCTTGCGCGGACTCAAGTATTGCCTGGCGAGTCACGGGCTCGAGCGGCGCTTCGTCACGCTCCAGACCGCCGACGGCAACCCGTCCAAGCCGCATCCAGCGATGGCGCTGGCGGCAATGGCCGAGGCGGGCGCCGAGCCCTCGACCAGTTTCTTCATCGGCGACACCGCCTGGGACATGGGCTGCGCGCGCGCCGCCGGCTGCACTGCGATCGGCGCGGCGTGGGGCTATCACAGCGTCGCCGAATTGATCGCCGACGGGGCCGACCATGTCGCCGAGCGGCCGTCCGAGGTGGCTGTGATCGCCGCCGCGCTGAAGGAGGCGATGGCGTGAGCGACGACGAGGCCCTGTGGCGCCGCCGATTCCACATGTTCGCGCTGGTGCGGCTGGCCGGGGTGGCCATGTTCCTGCTCGGAATGGCGATCGCCTACAGCGATTTGCTGCGGCCCGGCGGCTGGCCGCTGGTCGGCGGAATCCTCGCGCTATGCGGCGTGGTCGACGCGATATTCGCGCCCAAACTGCTTCGGCGGGCGTGGGAGAATGAAGACCGGTGAAGCGCTTCTGGACGGAGGTGACGGTCGCGCCGGCGGACGGCGGCTTCGCCATTGCGCTCGACGGCCGGCGCGTGCGCACGCCGAAGCGCGCCGATCTGGTCGTGCCGAGCGAAGGGCTGGCGGAGGCGATCGCGGCGGAATGGGCGGCGTGCGGCGAGGAAGTCGACCCGCGCGCGATGAAGCTGACCGGAATGGCCAATGCGGCGATCGACCACGTCGCGCCCGATCCCGAGGCCTTCGCTGCGGGGCTCGCCAAATATGCCGAGAGCGATTTGGTCTGCTACCGCGCCGAGGGACCCGACGCGCTGGTCCGGCGCCAGGCCGAGAGCTGGGACGTGCTGCTCGACTGGGCACGACGGCGCTACGACGTCGATTTCGCCTGCGTGGCTGGCGTGATGCACGTGCCGCAGCCGCCGGCGACGGTTGCCCGGCTGGCGCATGCGGTGGCGGTGCTGAACCCGTTCCAGCTGGCCGCGCTGTCGCCGCTGGTGACGATTGGCGGATCGCTGGTGGCGGCGCTGGCGGTGCTCGAGCAGGCGCTTCCGGCCGAGGCGGCGTGGGAGGCGGTCAGCCTCGACGAGCAATGGCAGGCCGAGCAATGGGGCGCGGATGCCGAAGCGGCCGCGGCGCTCGACGCGCGGCGCGCGGATTTTCTCACCGGAGCGCGAATGCTGGAGCTGGTGGAAGCTTAAACCAGGCGAGAGGCGCGATGCCCCCTCCGCCCCTTCGGGGCACCTCCCCCGCGGTGGCTTCGCCACTCTGGGGGAGGAGCTGGTCAGTTCGGGCGTTCGACGAGTTCTCTCACGAAGTTCAGCAGATATGGCTGGCGTTCGCGGCGTTGGCGTTCGGCTACTACGATGGCGCGCACGGACGCGGTGCATTGGTCGACGTCATCGTTGATCAGGACATAGTCATATTCGGCCCAATGGCCGATCTCGGCCGCGGCGCGGCGCATGCGGAAGTCGATCACCTCCTGGCTGTCGGTGCCGCGCTCCTCGAGGCGGCGGCGAAGCTCGGCCATCGACGGGGGAAGGATGAAGATCCGCACGAGATCGGTGCGGAAGGCGTATTCGAGCTGCTGGGTGCCCTGCCAGTCGATGTCGAACAAGGTGTCGCGACCGTCGCGCAGCGCCTCCTTGATCGGCTCCTTGGGGCTGCCGTAGCGGTGGTCGAAGACATAGGCCCATTCGGCCAGCTCGTCGGCCTCGACCAATTGCTGGAAGCGCGTCTCGTCGACGAAATGATAATCGACGTCGTCGACCTCGCCCGGCCGCTTGGGGCGGGTAGTCGCGCTGATCGACATGGTGATGGTCGGATCGTCGGCCATGAGGTTGCGGCTGATGGTCGACTTGCCGGCGCCCGAGGGGGAGGAGAGGACGATCAGCAGGCCGCGGCGGCGGCGATCGATCGGGCTGGTCTCGCTCAAGCTGGCTCGGTCCATGACTGCCCTTGCCGCGCGGGGGGCGGCGGCGTCAAGGGGCGCGGGCGGGCGCGCGAGCGATCGTTTGCTGCACTGCACAAAAAATGCTTGAACGCCATGCTGCACTGCACTATGTTGCGCTGCAGCAAAGGAGTATTCGACCATGGCCGATACCAACACCACCACCAAGACCGAGACCGCCACCACCGAGGCGACCAAGGCCACGACCGCGCCGATCAAGGCCGCCGGAAACGCCGCCAAGGCCGATGCCAAGCGCGCCCCGGCCCGCAAGGCCCGCGCGACTAAGGCTCGCCGCGCCGCCAAGCGCACCGTCAACAAGACCGCCCGCAGCGCCAACCGCGCCGCCAACGCTTCGGCCAAGGCCGCGACGTCGGCCGCTTCGGGTCAATTCGATCGGATGGAAAACATGACCAACGACTTCACCAAGCTGTTCGCCGGCTTCGAAATCCCCGCCGCCGACCGCTTCACCGAGATGTTCTCGGGCGCCGGCGACCGCGGCCAGGACCTCGTCCGCCGCTCGCAGCAGACCGTCGAGGGCATGGCCGAGCTGGCCAAGGCCAATGTCGAGGCGCTGACCGAAGCCAGCCGCATTGCCGCCAAGGGCGTCAAGCAGCTCGGCCAGGACATGCTCGAGAGCGGCCGCGAGGGCTTCGAGCAGGCTTCGGGCGGGATGAAGACCCTGGCCGACGCCAAGTCGCCGACCGAGTTCATCCAGCTCCAGACCGAGCTGGTGCGCGGCAATTTCGACCGCGCCGTGGCCGAGAGCTCGAAGTTCGCGGAAGCGTTCGTCAAGCTCGCCGGCGAAGCGTTCCAGCCGCTCAGCAACCGCGCGACGGTCAATGCCGAGCGCATGGGCGAATTCGCTGCCTAAACCTCCCCTCCTAAACGTTTAGGCAGTGCGTGCGGCCGTCCCTTGTTGGGGCGGCCGCATCTTTTTGAGCGGCATCACGGAGCGCTTGCGTCTTGCAGCGCGTTGCCGGCGTGCCATATTTGTCGGGCAGCGATGATCACGCGATTCCATCCCACGGGCCATGTTCCCGGCCGCGAGGACGGCGACGACGGCTTCGAGACCGGGGTCGTCACGCGCACCCGGCCCAAGACCAAGAAGCCGTCGAACTACAAGGTGCTGATGCTGAACGACGACTACACGCCGATGGAATTCGTCGTGCTCGTTCTCCAGCGCTATTTCACGATGAGCATCGAGGATGCGACGCGGACCATGCTGCAGGTCCACCAGCAGGGCGTCGCGGTGTGCGGGGTGTTCACCTATGAGGTGGCGGAAACCAAGGTTTCGCAGGTGATCGACTTCGCGCGCGAGAACCAGCATCCGCTGCAGTGTACGCTGGAGAAGGCGTAAACCTTGTGAGTCCGAAATGACGCGCTAAAGCGCGGCATGGATTCCATTCGCATTACCGGCGGCAAGAGGCTCGAGGGGAAGATCCCCATTTCGGGCGCCAAGAACAGCGCCCTGACGCTACTTCCGTGCGCGCTGCTCACCGCCGGCAAGCTGACGCTCGGCAACCTGCCGCGGCTGGCCGATGTCGACAGCTTCGGCCATCTGCTCAACGAGCTTGGGGTGTCGACCAAGGTGTCGGGGGCCAAGCGCGGCGGCGGCGCCAAGCGGCGGATGACTCTGCAGGCCGACGAGATCGCGTCGACCGTCGCGCCCTACGACATGGTGCGCAAGATGCGCGCGTCGATCCTGGTGCTGGGGCCGATGCTAGCGCGGATGGGCGAATCGACCGTCTCGCTGCCCGGCGGCTGCGCGATCGGCGACCGGCCGATCGATCTGCACCTGAAGGCCTTGGAGGCGATCGGGGCGGAGATCGAGCTGGCCGCGGGCTATGTGAAGGCGGTCGCGCCCGGCGGGCGGTTGAGCGGCGGCGACTTCAGCTTCCCGGTGGTGTCGGTCGGCGCGACCGAAAATGCGCTGATGGCGGCGGTGCTGGCCAAGGGCCGGAGCGAATTGTTCAACGCCGCGCGCGAGCCCGAGATCGGCGACCTGTGCAACCTCCTGGTGGCGATGGGCGCGCGGATCGCGGGGATCGGCAGCGCGCATCTGGTGATCGACGGGGTCGAGGGGCTGGACGGCTGCGACTATGACGTGATGCCCGACCGCATCGAGGCCGGCAGCTATGCCTGCGCGGCGGGGATTACCGGCGGGTCGATCGAGCTCGCCGGGGCGCGGCCCGAGGACATGCTGGCGATCACCAACGGGCTGGCGGCGGCCGGGCTGATGATCGAGATGACGGGTGACGGCATGCGGGTCACGGCCGACAAGCCGCTTCGGCCGCTGGCGATCTCGACCGCGCCGTTCCCGGGCTTTCCGACCGACATGCAGGCGCAGTTCATGGCCATGCTGACGGTGGCCGAGGGGCAGAGCTTCCTCGAGGAGACGATCTTCGAGAACCGCTACATGCACGTCCCGGAATTGCGGCGGATGGGCGCGGAGATCGAGGTCCACGGGCGCTCGGCGATCGTCAAGGGGCCGTCGCGGCTGACCGGGGCGCAAGTCATGGCGACCGATCTGCGCGCGTCGATGAGCCTGATCCTGGCGGGGCTCGCGGCGGAGGGCGAGACCGAGGTGATGCGGGTCTATCACCTCGACCGCGGCTACGAGCGGCTCGAGGACAAATTGAGCGCGGTCGGGGCGACGATCGAGCGGGTCTCGGCGGGCTAGTCGACTTCGGTCAGCTGGCGCTTGCCGGCGAGCTTGTGGACCCGGCCGTGCTTCATCACGAAGTCGACGCTCTCGAGCTCGCGGATGTTGGCGAACGGATCGCCGTCGACGGCGATGATGTCGGCGTCCTTGCCGGGCGCGATCGAGCCGGCGCGCGATTCGAGGCCGAGCAGGGTCGCGGCGTCGATGGTCGCCGACTTGATCGCCGCGGCGGGCTGCATGCCGTTCCTGACCATCAGCGCGAATTCCTCGGCGTTGCGGCCGTGCGGGCTGACGCTGGTGTCGGTGCCGAAGGCGATCTTGACGCCTTCGCGAATGGCGCGGGCGAAGCTCTTCTCGGCATTGCCGGCGGCGGCGCGCGCTTTTTCGAACTGGGCCGGGGTGAGCGCCCCGCGCTGGCCGTCAGCGAGGGCGGCGGCGGGGGCGAGCAGGGTCGGCACATACCACGCGCCGGTCTGGCGGTAGAGGCGAAAGCTCTCGTCGTTGGTGAAGGTGCCGTGCTCGACCGAATCGACCCCGGCGCGAAGCGCGGCATTGACCCCGTCGACTCCGTGGGCGTGCGAGGCGACGCGGCGATTGAACATCCTTGCCGTGTCGACGATCGCCTTCATCTCGTCGGGCATCATCTGCTGGGCGAGCCCGGCGGCGACGTTGCTGAGCACCCCGCCGCTGGCGGCGAACTTGATGACATCGGCACCGAGCGCGACCTGCTCGCGGACCGCGCGGCGACAATCATCGGCGCCGTCGCACGTGTTGTTGATATCCTGCTTGTAGGCCATCGCGGTGAGGTCGCGGTTTCGCCCGGTGCGTTGATCATGATGACCGCCGGAGATGGCGATGCCCCGGCCGGCGGCGACGATGGTCGGCCCCGCCAGCTCACCGGCATTGATCGAGTCACGTAGGGAAAAGATGAGCCGTGGATCGTTGCCGAGGTCGCGGACCGTGGTGAAGCCGGCCAGGAGCGTCCGCCGCGCCTGGATCAAGGCCGTAAAGGCGTAATCCTCATGGTCGCGGGAGCTTGCCTGAAGCCGCGCCTGAAGCCGGTCGTCGGGGTTGCCGTTGAGGTGGACGTGGCTGTCGATCAAGCCGGGCATGACGGTCGCCGAGCGCAGGTCGACGACGCGCGCGCCGGGCACGTCGACGAAGCCGCTTTGCACCGACTCGATGGTCTTGCCGCGGACGACCACGGTCGCCCCGCGCAGCGGCGCCCGGGCGGGGTCGGCGATCAGCGTTCCGGCATGGATGACGGTGACCGCGTCCTGGGCGGCGGCGGGGGTGGCGAGGGCAAGTGCGAGGGCGGAGGCAAGGACCGACTTCATCAATGTTCTCCCGGTAATCAGAGCGTATCGAAAGCGTGAAGGAGGAGGCCGACGCTGCCGCCGACCAGCGTGCCGTTGATGCGGATGTACTGGAGGTCGCGGCCGACCGCGCTTTCGAGGCGGTCGGTGATGGTCTGCGCGTCCCAGCTCCTGATGGTATCGCTGACCAGCGTGACGATCGAGCTGCCGTAGCTGGCGGCGAGGCCGGCGACGGCGCGGCGCGCGAACTGATTGATCGCGGCGCGGATCCGCTCGTCCTTCTCGAGGCTCTGGCCCATCGACTTGAGGACCTCGCCGAGCTTTCCGGCAAGCGCCGCGTCGGGATTGCGCGCGGCCTTGATCACCGCCTCGCGCGCGCGTTCCCACAAGGCGTCCATCCACAGCCCGACCGAGCGGTTATCGAGCAATTGGTTCTTCCACTCCTCGACCCGCGCCTGGGTCTCCGGATTGCGCTGGAGATCGTTGGCGAGATCGGCCAGCGCCTGCTCGATCTTGACCCGCACCGGATGCGCCGGATCGGTGTGCATCTCGACCGTCAGCTTGCGCATCCCCTCGATCACCGAATCGCCGATGCGCGTATCGACCCCGGCCAGCTTGAGCACCCAATTGGTGCGCTTCTTGACCATGTCGCGAATGAGGCCCTCGTTGGCGTCGAGCGCGCGCGCGGTCCAGCGGATCGCCGCCTCGAGCATCGGCACGTGCCGCTCCTCGTTGATCGCCGAGGCGAGCGCGCCGCCGAGCACCGGCGCGACCTCCATCTTGCGCACGCGGGTGGCGATCGAGGTCTTGACCAGGCCGCCCAATCGCTCGTCGTCGAGCCCTTCGAAGATGTCGGCGATAAGCCGGCTGGCGCCCTGGCGGATGCGGTTCTCCTCGCCCTGCGGCGCCTGCAGGAAACGGCCGGCGGCGGCGGCGAGATCGAGCTTGCGCATGCGCCGCGCGACGACCGGGGCGATGAGGAAATTGGACTTGAGGAAATTGGCTAGCGCCTCGCCGATGCGGTCCTTGTTCCTGGGGATGATCGCGGTGTGCGGGATCGGCAGGCCGAGCGGGTGGCGGAACAGCGCGGTGACGGCGAACCAGTCGGCCAGGCCGCCGACCATCCCAGCTTCGGCGAACGCCTTGACCCAGGCGAGCCAGGGATAGGCCGGCTCGAACGCGCGAGCGGTAAAATAGGTCGCGGCCATTGCCACGAGCAGTCCGGTGGCGGCGATCTTCATGCCGCGCGCGCCGGGCTGCGCCGGGTTGAAGCGGGCGAGGGGCGCGGCGCGGGTCACGCGATTACCGTAGCGCCCACCGGGCGCTTGTCACGCCCGGCCGATCAGGCAGCTCCGGGCGCATGTCACGCCCGGCGCAATTCACTCGGCAGGGACCGGCCCGCGCATCGGCGCATGTTCCTCGCCATTGTCGACCAGCTTCTGGAAGCGCGCCCCGATCCAGCGCTCGATGTCGACCGCGATCGAGAAATAGGCGGGCACGAGAAGCAACGTGAGGATGGTCGAGAAGATCAGGCCGCCGATGACGGTGACCCCCATCGGCGCGCGCCAGCTGCCGTCGCCGGTCAGCGACAGTGCGATCGGGATCATGCCGGCGACCATCGCCACGGTGGTCATGACGATCGGCTGGGCACGCTTGTGTCCGGCTTCGTAGATCGCTTTGTTCTTCTCCATCCCGTGGTCCATCATCTCGACCGCGAAATCGATCAGCAGGATCGAGTTCTTGGCGACGATCCCGAACAGCATCAGGATGCCGATGAACACCGGTAGCGAGACCGGCTGGCCGGCAATGTGAAGGCCGATGCCCGCGCCAAGCGGGGCAAGGAGCAGCGAGCCCATGTTGACGAACGGCGACAGGAAGCGGCGGTAGAGCAGCACCAGCACCGCGAACACCAGAAGGATGCCGGCGCCGAGCGCGATGAAGAAGTAGAACAGCAATTCGGCCTGCCACTTGCTGTCGCCGAGCTCGAGCGTCTGGACCCCGTCGGGCAGCTTGGCGACGGTCGGCAGCTTGTTGATCAGCGGCCACACGTCGCCCGACACGAGCCCCGGCGCGAGATCGGCGCCGATCGCGATGCGCCGCACCTGGTTGGTGCGCTGGACGGTCGTCGGGCCCGAGCCGAAGCCGATTTCGGCGACCGATTTCAGCGGCACCGAACCGCCGCTCGAGGTCGGCACCGGCAAATTCTCGAGGATCGACAGGTCGCGCCGCGATTCCTCGGACAGCGAGACGGTGATCGGAACTTGGCGGTCGGCGAGGCTGAACTTGGCGCTGTTCTGGGCGATGTCGCCGAGCGTGGCGATGCGGATCGTCTGGCCGAGCGCGCTGGTGGTCACGCCGAGATCAGCGGCGAGATCGAAGCGCGGCTTGATGATGATCTCCGGCCGGACGAGATCGCCGGCGACGCGCGGCGCGACGAGCTGGGGAATGCCCTCCATCTCCTCGGCGATCTTGTCGGCGGTCTGCTGGAGCAGCTCGGGGTTGGCGCTGCCGAGGAACAAGGTGACGTCGCGGCCGCCGCTGCCCGGCCCGCCGCCGCCCTGGCTCATGAAATTGACCTGCGCGTCGGGGATCTGGGCGAGCTTGGGCGCGAGGCTGCGCTCGAACTCGGTCGAGGTGACCTCGCGTTCCTTCTTGAGCACGATGTTGAGGAAAGCGGCGCCGGTGAACACGCGCTGGAACACGCGGTCGACGTCGGGATGCTCCTCGAAGATCTGCGCGGTGCGGTTGGCGAGGTCGGACGCCTGGGCGACGGTCGAGCCCGGCGGCATGCCGATCCGGACCCGGCTGAAGTCGAGGTTCAGCGGCGGCTGGAACGACATCGAGAGCGTCGTGAACAGGAAGATCTGGAGGACGAAGGCGGCAAGGCCGGCATAGACCATGCGCCAGCGGTGGTCATGGCGAAGCCACGACCAGACGAGCGCGCCCTTGCCCGGCCGCTCGCGCCGATAGGCCTCGGCCTTGGACGTGTCGAGCGACCAGTTGAGAACGCTGAGATAGCGCTCCATCAGCGGGCCCGAGGCATGCGGCGCCGGGCCGTGCGCCTTGAGGAAATAGGCGGCGATGAGCGGCGTGATCATGCGCGCCACGAACAGGCTCATCAGCACCGAGATGACGACGGTGTAGCCGAAGCTCTGGAAGAACTGGCCGGAGATGCCGGGCATCAGCGCGACCGGCAGGAACACCGCGACGATCGCCATGGTGGTGGCGACGACCGCGAGGCCGATCTCGTCGGCGGCGTCCATCGACGCCTGGTAGGCGGTCTTGCCCATGCGCATGTGGCGCACGATGTTCTCGATCTCGACGATCGCATCGTCGACCAGCACGCCGGCGACCAGGCTCAGTGCGAGCAGCGACAGGCCGTTCAGCGTGATCCCCATCAGATCCATGAAGAAGAAGGCGGGGATGGCCGAGAGCGGAATGGCGATGGCCGAGATCATCGTCGCGCGGAAGTCGCGCAGGAACAGGAACACGACGAGCACGGCGAGGATCGCGCCCTCGACCAGCGCGTGCATCGAGCTTTCGTATTGCGACTTGGTGTAGTCGACGCTGTTGTTGATCTCGACGAACTTGATCCGCGGATCGTCCTTCTCGATCTGTTTCAGCTCCTCCCACGCGGCGTCGTAGACCGTCACTTCGGACGAGCCCTTGGCGCGCGAGACGTTGAAGCTGATCACTTGGCGGCCGTTCATGCGGGCGATCGAGCGCTGCTCGGAATAGGCGTCGCGAACCTCGCCGAGGTCGGCGAGGCGGACGACCCGGCCGCCGGGGACGGCGATCTGGGTCTGCGACAAAGCGTAGGCATCGCGGGCATTGCCGACGACCCGCACCGCCTGTTCGGAGCCGGCGATCTCGGCGCGGCCGCCGGTGGCGTTGAGGTTGGTCTGGCGAAGCTGGGCGTTGACCTGGGCGGCGCTGATGCCCTGGGCGTTGAGCGCGGCGGGATCGAGGATCACGCGGATGTTGCGGTCGACCCCGCCCTCGCGCGCGACCGAGGCGACGCCCTCGACCGAAAGCAGCCGGCGCGACACGGTATTGTCGACGTACCAGCTGAGCTCTTCCAGGCTCATGTCGGTGGTCTCGGCGGCGGCGAAGATGATCGGCTCGCCGGCGATGTCGATTCGGGTGACCTGCGGCTCGAGGATGCCTTCGGGCAGGTCGCCGCGGATCTGCGACAGCGCGTTGCGGATGTCGTTGACCGCGCGGTCGGTGTCGGTGCCGATGACGAACTGCACGCCGGTCGAGCTGAAGCCCTCGCGGATGGTCGAGTTGATCTCCTCGACGCCATTGACCCCGCGCACCGCGGCCTCGACCTTCTGGGTAATCTGGTTCTCGATCTCGGTCGGCACCGCGCCGGGCTGCGAGATGCTGACCTCGACCGCCGGGAAATCGATGTCGGGGTTGTTGTTGACGTCCATCCGCATGAACGCGAACAGGCCGGCCAGCAGCAGCCCGACGAACAGCACGATCGGCGGGACCGGGTTCTGGATGCACCAGGACGAGATATTGCGGAAATTCATGAGCGGTGCAGGCCTTCCTGAACGAGCCTAGCGGGCGAGAGCCGCGCCGAGCGCCATCTTGCGCGGGCGGACCTTCTGCCCCGGGTTGAGGAACGGGCCGGCCGAAACCACGACCTGCTCATTGCCGCTGAGGCCCGACGCAATGGTCACGCCGCTGTCGTCGACCGAGCCGACCTCGACCGCGCGGCGCTCGACCTCGTTCTTGGCGTTGACGATGTAGACGTAATTGCCCTTCGAGTCGGCGAGCACCGCGCTTTGCGGCAGCAACGGCGCGGTGGTGGTGCCCGAAGTGATCCGCGCCTCGGCGAAACCGCCGGGGCGGATCGAGCGGTCGAACGGCACCGAGATGCGCACTTCGCCGAGCCGGCTCTGGGGATCGATCACCGGCGACACCTGCCACACGCGGCCGGCATAGCTGCGGGTCGAGCCGACCGGGGTGACCGAGGCAGGCAGTCCGACGCTGATCGCGGCGAGGTCCTGCTGCGACATCTGGGCGCGCATTTCCATGTCGCCGCCGCTGGCGAGGCGGAACAGGGCGCCGCTGCCGGGGCTGACGACCTGGCCGACCTCGACGTTGCGGGCGAGGACCATGCCCGAGGTGGGGGCGCGGATATCAAGCCGGCCGATCTGGGCGCGGGTCGCGCCGAGCTGGGCCTGGGCAACCCGGACTCGGGCCTGAGCGGCGTCGCGGGCGGCGCGCTTGCGGTCGAGGTCGGCCTTGGAGACGAAGCCGCGCTCGACCAGCGCGGCGCTGCGCTCATATTCGTTCTGCGCAAGCGCGGCGTCGGCGCGCGCGACCTGGATCGACGCGGCGAGCTGGGCCGCGGTCTGCGACTGGACCGAGCGGTCGACCGAGGCCAGCACCTGGCCCTGGCGGACCCAGCTTCCGGCATCGACGTGAACGGCGCGCACGAGGCCGCCCTCACCGGCGACTCCGACCGGCTGGTCGCGGCGCGCCGCGAGCGGGCCGGAGGCGGTGATGGTCCGCGCGACGTCGGACCGGCCCGGCACGGTAACCGAGACGGCGGTCGCCGCGCGTCCGCCCGGCCCGCCTGGGCCGCCGGCGGCCGGCTCGTCCTTGCCGCCGAACAGGAAGTAGGCCGCGGCAAGCGCCGCCACGACCAAGGCCGCGATGATGATCCAGCGGCGGCGGCTGGGCCGGTCGACGACGATCAGCGTGTCCGATCCGTGCACTCGAGTTTCCTTGTTCATC
Organism: Sphingomonas mesophila; assembly: GCF_003499275.1. Classification (GTDB taxonomy): domain Bacteria; phylum Pseudomonadota; class Alphaproteobacteria; order Sphingomonadales; family Sphingomonadaceae; genus Sphingomicrobium; species Sphingomicrobium mesophilum. The sequence goes on from NZ_QWDF01000001.1 coordinate 102,824, forward strand.
CCGGCCTGCCCATATTGATCCTGCCAGTGTGTTACGCGAATATCACACCGGCTGCAATATGGCCAATGGCCCCACGCGGCCGGCATTGTAATGCGCTTTTCGACCAACGGTAAGGCTTGCTCCGCCGCCGGACGATGGTGTTGGATGCCGCCTCGACATCAAGGCGCCCGAGTCGAGGCGCGCACAGGGAGGAAATTCGCGATGGGCTACCTCGAGGAACATGGCTGGATCGCCTGGATCATCATCGGCGGGATCGCCGGCGCGATCGCCAAGCTGCTGATGCCGGGCAAGGACCCGGGCGGGTGCATCATCACCGTCCTGCTGGGCATCGCCGGAGCGCTGCTGGCGGGATTCGTCGGCCAGGCGCTGGGCTTCAACAGCGCGGCAAACGGTGCCGGCTTCATCGGCGCGATCGTCGGGGCGTTCCTGATCCTGCTGCTTTACCGGCTGGTGCTCAGCCGCCGCCGCTAGGACCCTCGTTCAGGCGGCAGAAACCGGCGCAAGCCCAGGCTCGATGCCGAAGCGAAACGAGCCTGAGGAGGCACGCATGAGGGAATGGAAACTGGCGCTTGCAGCAGCGCTGCTGGCGGTGCCCGTGGCGGCGAGCGCTCAGGTCGCGGGCGCAGGAATGATCGCCGGCACCCGGCTCGACATCAGCGCGACCGGCGAAGTGACGCGGGTGCCCGACCTCGCGATCATTTCGGCCGGGGTCCAGACCCTGCGCCCGAGCGCAACCGCGGCGATCGAGGAGAATGCGGCGCGGATGGAGCGGGTGCGCGCGGCGCTCAAGCGGGCGGGGATCGCCGACAAGGACATCCAGACCGCGTCGATCAACCTCAATCCCGAATATCGCTATGCCGAAAACCAGCCGCCGGTGCTGACCGGTTATCGCGCGTCGAACACGCTGTCGGTCAAGTTCCGCGACCTGAAGCGCACCGGGGCGATCCTCGACGCGCTGGTGCGCGAGGGAGCGAACCAGATCAACGGGCCGAGCCTGACCATCGACAAGCCGGAAAGCGCCTATGACGAGGCGCGGGTCAAGGCGATCGCCAACGGCCGCGCCCGCGCCGAGCTCTACGCCCGGGCACTGGGCATGCGGGTCGTCCGGCTGCTGACGGTGAGCGAGGGCGGCGCGGTCTATGCCCCGCCGCCGATGCCCTATGCGCGCGGGGTGGCGATGGATTCGGCGCAGGCGGTGACCAAGATCGACGCGGGCACGCAGGACCTGTCGGTCAGCGTGTCGATGAGTTTCGAGCTTCAGTAGAGCCGAGCGGCCGAGCGTAGGGCAATCGGCGGGGCCGTCACGGGAGTAAATCCCGTGACGTCAGTCCTGTCCCCCGTTCGGGGGCAGGCTGGCCGCCCGTCGCCGTCTCTTCGCGCTGCTAACGATTGCCGTGCAATCGCTTCGCTGCGCTCGGCGGCTCCGACGAGAAAGGGCCGCCCGGTTGCCCGGACGGCCCTCAACTTGACTGGGATCGCGTCGCTTAGCGGACCGAACCGCGGCGGACGAGGTTGACGATCGCCAGCAGGATCACCGCGCCGAGCAGCGAGACCAGCATGTTGGGGATCGACAAAGGATCGTCCGTGATCGAGCCACCGCCGAGCAGCGGGGCCAGAAGGAAGCGGCCAAGCAGCGCGCCGATGATGCCGACGACGACATTCAAGATGATGCCCTGCTGGGCATCGGTGCGCATGATGATGCTGGCAAGCCAGCCCAGAATGCCGCCGATGACGATAATGAGAATCCATTCCATTACGCATTCCCTCCTGTTCGCGGCGGCTCATTCGGTGCGAGCCGCCTTCCGGCATCAAGACGCCTGATGCACGATACTTGTTCCGGATAATGAACGACCTGTCCAGCCGGGGGCGTAACGAAACGGCCGCGCCCCCTTCGGGACACGGCCGTTCGAATGGCGCGAAACGGGACGATCAGTAGCGCTGCTGGCGCTCGTACTGGTCGCGGTAATGCTTGATGCGGGTCACCCGCAGGCCCGGCATGCCCGAGCGGTCGACCGCGCGCTGCCAGCTGGTGAACTCTTCCAGGCTGAGCGTGTAGCGCTGGCACGCCTCGTCGACGCTGAGCAGGCCACCGGCGACGGCCGCGACCACTTCCGCCTTGCGCCGAACGACCCAGCGGGTGGTGGCGGGCGGGGGCAGCGAATCGAGCGTCAGCGGCTCGCCGAGCGGGCCGATGACCTGAGCGGGCCGGATGGTCTGGTTCTCGAGCATTCTTCTCAACTCACCTGAAAGCATGTGACGGCGCCATTAAACCCGCGCCGGTTGAAGATATTCTGAAACGCGCTGGTAAAGCCGATCCTCATCTTTGTTCTTCGCCCGTTAACCCTGCCGCCCCGAGCGACCGGGCGAACGCCCCGTCGAGCGCTGCGGCGGCCGACTTCCACCCCTCCGTCGCCGAGAGCAGGCGCGCCATGGCGAGCCGCTTGGCGCGCTCCGAATCGGACGCGCCGGCGAAGGCGCGCGCAAGATCGCCAAGGTCGAACGCGACCTCCCCCGCAGCGATCAATTCCCCGTCGTGACGCGCCAAATCATTGCCCTTGTTTCCGCCCGTGGTTGCCCATCCCTAGCCGGACAGGGTGAATTTCAGGTAAAGGCGGCGCCCATGCCGGACAGGTTCGATCTTCCCAGCGGCGCCAGCGCCAGCCGAATCGTCGTCGCCATGTCGGGCGGGGTCGACAGCAGCGTCGTGGCTTTGCTCGCCGCGGCAAGCGGGGCCGAGGTGATCGGGGTCACCATGCAGCTCTACGATCATGGCGAAGCGGTGAAGAAAAGCGGGGCGTGCTGCGCCGGGCAGGACATTTATGACGCGCGGACGGTGTGCGACCGGCTCGGGATTGCGCATTACGTGCTCGATTACGAAAGCCGCTTTCGCGACAGTGTGATCGCGGAGTTCGCCGACGCCTATGCCGCGGGGCAGACCCCGATCCCCTGTTCGAGCTGCAACCAGGGGGTGAAGTTCACCGATCTGATCGCGTTCGCGCGCGAGCTTGGCGCCGATTGCCTGGCGACGGGGCACTATGTGCGGCGCGTGGCGCGGGAGGGGCGCGTCGAGCTGTGGAAGGGCCGCGATCCGGCGCGCGACCAGAGCTATTTTCTCTACGGCACGACGCGCGAGCAACTCGACTTCGTGCGGTTTCCGCTGGGCGACTTGCCCAAGGCCGAGGTGCGGCGGCTGGCTCAGGAGGGCGGCCTCATCGTCGCCGACAAGCCCGACAGCCAGGACATCTGCTTCGTCCCCGACGGCGACTATGCCTCGCTGGTGAAGAGGTTGCGGCCGGAAACGGCGGCGCCGGGCGACATCGTCCATGTCGACGGCCGCGTGCTCGGCCGCCACGGCGGCGTGGTGCATTACACCATCGGCCAGCGCCGCGGGCTCGAAATCGGCGGCCAGGCCGAGCCGCTTTACGTGGTGCGGCTCGAGCCGGCCGAGCGGCGGGTGGTCGTCGGGCCGCGCAGCGCGCTGGCGGTGGCGGGTGCGCGGGTGACCGGGATCAACTGGCTTGGCGAGAGGCAGACCCGGGTCGAGGCCAAGGTGCGCAGCCTGGCTCAGCCGGTGGCGGCGTGTTGGGATGGTGCGAACGTGACGTTCGATACGCCCGAATATGGCGTCGCGCCGGGCCAGTCGGCGGTGTTCTACGACGGCGAGCGGTTGCTCGGCGGCGGGGCGATCGTCGCGACCGAGGCGGCGATGAGGAAAGAGTCCGTCGCGGCCTGAGCAGGAGTAAGCTTGGGTGGAAAGCTGACCTCAGGAGCGCGAGGACTGGCACCCCAATCTCACGATACCTTGCAGGTAGGTTCGCGCCAGCGCGCGCTCGCTGTCCGTCATCACTGCCTTGGAAATCGCTGAGAAGCTGGCCGCGCGATCTTTGAATGGGTCGCTTGTCACCCATAGGGCTAGTTCCGGTCGGCCAAACCAACTGCCGCCCTTCAGAAGGGCAACATTGAGGCCCTCACCCTCGAAACTTTCCGCTCCACCTTCCAGCCGAAAGCCATGTCTAGCGCCGAACTCTCGAGTGTAATCGATGACTGCCGCCCATTCAGCCCGCTCTAGGCAGAGGTCGTTCTGCGTCAGCAGTCGGTCGGGCGGAATGTCCCTATTGCTGCACGCGGAAAGCAATCCGACGGCAACAAGGCAGGTCCGGGTGGTACGCATCGAAAGTCTTTCATCCAACGCTAAAATGTCAGCATTGGGTTGAAAGCTGACTCTAGCTAAATTTGAAAGTCCCCTCGATCACGGTGACGCACGTACCGCCGAGCAGCACCCGATCGCCGCGATGTTCGCAATCCAGCCGGCCGCCGCGTTTGCTCGCCTGGAAGGCGGTGAGGCGGGTTCGGCCGAGGCGCTCAGCCCAGAACGGGACGAGCGAGCCGTGGGCGCTTCCGGTGACGGGGTCCTCGTCGATGCCGTGGTAGGCGGCGAAGACTCGGCTGGCGACGTCGGTGGTCGCGCCGGGTGCGGTGACCATGACCAGGCGGTCGTAGGCCTTGAGCGCGCGGAAGTCGGGATCGACGGTGCGGACCGCGGCTTCGTCTTCGAGCAAAGCGATCGCCGCGCCGTTGCCACCGCGGCCCAGGAAACAGGGGGTAGTGTCGGGCAGGGCGAGCGCTTCGAGCAGGCCGGGCTCGGTGCCGGGTTCGACCTTGCCGGCGGGCAGGTCGAGCCACAGCTTCCCGTCGCGGCGCTCGACGGTGAGGATGCCGCTTCGGGTGGCGAAGCGGATGTTGCGCTCGAACGGCACGACGTGGGCGCTGGCGAGGGTGGCGTGGCCGCACAGGTCGACCTCCACCGTGGGGGTGAACCAGCGCAGGTCGTAGTCCGCGTCGGCGCGCTTGGACGGCACGAGGAAGGCGGTTTCGGCGAGGTTGTTCTCGGCGGCGATGGCCTGCATCACTCCGTCGGGCAGCCATTGCTCGAGCGGCATGACCGCGGCCGGATTGCCCTCGAACGGGCGGGTGGCGAAGGCGTCGACCTGGAAGAAGGGGAGAGTGGTCACGGGCGCTGCTCGGTGATGGCGTGGGGGAGGATGGTCTCGCGGTCGACCTGGCCCTCGGGGTCGAGGTGGATCAGGAATTCGGTGCCGGGGAAGCGGGCGCGCAGCTTCTGCTCGACGGCGTCCATGCGGTCGTGGGCCTCGCGCACCGTCCAGTCGGCCGGGACCCAGACGTGGAACTGGACGAAGCGGTTAGTACCGGCGTGGCGGGTGCGCAGGTCGTGCAAGCCGGCCAGCTCGGGGAAGTCGCGCGCCGCGGCGAGGAACGCCGCGCGCTCGTGCGCCGGCCACTCGCGGTCCATCAACTGGTCGACCGAGCGGCTGGCGGCGCGGCCGGCACCGTAGAGCAGCCAGGCGGCGATGGCGAAGCCGAACAAAGGATCGGCCAACGCGAACCCGCCGAGCTGGTCGAGCGCGAGCGCGGCGATGACCGACAGGTTGAGCAGCAGGTCGGACTGATAGTGGACGTGGTCGGTCTCGATCGCCACCGAGCCGGTCGAGCGGATGACGTGGCGCTGGTAGGCAAGGAGGGCCAGGGTCGCAGCGATGGCGGCGAGCGACACGCCGAGGCCGAGCTCGAGCCCCTCGGTGCGCGCGCCGCTCATCAGCTGGCCGAACGCGCGCCAGGCGATCAGCAAGGCCGAGACGCTGATCAGCACGATCTGGACGAGCGCGGCGAGCGCCTCGGCCTTGCCGTGGCCGAAGCGGTGGTCGTCATCGGCGGGGACCGCGGCCCAGCGCACGCCGATGTAGGTGAGCAGGCTGGCGACGAGATCGAGCGCGGTGTCGGCGAGGCTGCCGAGCATGGCGACGCTGTCGGTCTCGATCGCCGCCCAGGTCTTGAGGCCGACGAGGGCCGCGGCGAGCGAGACGCTGGCGATCGCCGCGCGCTGGGTGAGGCGGGCGCGGTTGGCGCTCACGGGTAGAGCAGGCCTTCGTCCCAGCCGCCGGCGGTGCGCACGAACAGTCGGCGATGGTGGAGCCGGTGGGGGCGGTCTTCCCACAGCTCGACCCGCTCGGGCGTCACGCGAAAGCCGGTCCAATAAGGCGGGCGCGGGACGGTGGCACCGTCGAACCGCCGAGCCGCCTCGGCGAAGCGCTGCTCGAAGGTGGCTCGGGTGTCGAGCGGGCGGGACTGGTCGGAGGCCCAGGCGCCAAGTTGCGAATCGCGACCGCGGGTGGCGAAGTAGGCGTCGGCCTCGGCCGGGGTGACTTCGGCGACCGGGCCCTCGACGCGGACCTGGCGGCGCAGCGACTTCCAGTGGAACAGCAGGGCCGCGCGCGGATTGGCGGCAAGCTGGCCGCCCTTGGCGCTCTCGCCATTGGTGAAGAAGGTGAATCCGCCGGCGCCGTGGTCCTTGAGCAGGACCATGCGCACGCTGGGGTTGCCGGCGGCATCGGCGGTAGCGAGCGCCATCGCCTCGGGATCGTTGGGCTCGGTTCCCCGCGCTTCGGCGAGCCAGGCGCTGAACAGGGCGATCGGGTCGTCGGCCATCGGGAGGCGCGTCTAGGCCCGCGCCCCTTGCCCTGCAAGGCGCTGCTGGGGCAGAGGTGTCCTATGGACTTATACCAGCAGCTCGGAATTGCCCGGGGCGCGAGCGACGCCGACATCAAGAAGGCCTATCGCAGCCTCGCCAAGCAGCTTCACCCCGACCGCAACAAGGACAATCCGAAAGCCAACGAGCGGTTCGCCAAGGTGACCCAAGCGTACGACATCCTGTCCGACAAGGACAAACGCGCGCGCTACGACCGCGGCGAGATCGACGAGGACGGCAACCCCAGGATGCCGTTCGGCGGCGGGTTCGGCGGCGGCGGCGCGCGGTCCGGGCGGCCGGGCGGAGGTGGTGGCGCGGGCCCTGGCGGATTCGACGGCTTCCCGGGCGGGTTCAACGCCGACGCGGCCGACCTCAGCGATCTGTTCGAGGGGCTGTTCCGGTCGAGCGGGACGAAGAGCGGCGGCGGGTTCGGCCGGCGCAGCGCTCCGCCGCCCAAGGGGGCCGATGTCGCCTATCGACTCAAGGTGCCGTTCCTCGATGCCGCCGCGCTGAAGCCGCAGCGGGTGACGCTCGGCGGCGGCAAGACGATCGACCTCAAGCTGCCCAAGGGACTCGAGGACGGCGCCAAGATCCGCCTCGCCGGCCAGGGCCAGCCGGGGCCGGGCGGCAATGGCGATGCGATCGTGGCGATCGAGATTGCAGCCCATCCATTCTTCGCGCGCGAAGGAAATGACATTCGTCTCACTTTGCCGGTGACGCTCAAGGAAGCGGTGCTCGGCGCCAAGGTACGCGCGCCGACGCCCGACGGGCCGGTGATGCTGACGGTGCCCAAGGGATCGAGCTCGGGCAAGGTGCTTCGGCTCAAGGGCAAGGGCTTCACCGACAAGGCCGGCAAGCGCGGCGACCTCAAGGTCATGCTGAGCGTCGACCTGCCGGCCGACGATGCGGCGCTGAAAAGCTTCGTCGAGGGCTGGAGCGGCGGCGGCAACCCGCGGGCCGCGCTGGGCGTCTAACCAGGCGTGCAGGACCAGCATCCGCTTTCGCCCGAGGAGCGGCGCAAGGAGCAGGCGGCCGATGCGGCGGTGCTCGGCCCCAAGGCGGCCGAGGCGCGCCATCCGCCGCCCAATGCGTGGGAAGTGACCAAACGGGTCGCGATCGGGGTCTATAATGACGGCTTCATCCACGCCGGCAACCTCGCTTATCTGTCGCTGCTGGCGCTGTTCCCGTTCTTCATCCTGGCTGCCGCCATGGCGCGCTTGCTCGGCCAGTCGGCCGATGGGCAGAAGACGGTGGCGACGATCCTTTCGCGATTGCCACCCAATGTTTCGGACGTGCTTGCCGAGCCGATCCAGGAAGTGCTGACGGCCCGCACCGGGCCGCTGCTGTGGCTCGGCGCGATCGTCGGCCTGTGGACCGCGGCGAGCTTCATCGAAACCATTCGCGACATCCTGCGCCGCGCCTATGGCGTGCCATATAGCGCGCCGTTCTGGACCTACCGGCTGGGCTCGCTCGGCCTCATCCTGATCATGGTGCTGCTGCTGATGCTGGCGTTCGGCCTCACCGTCATCGGCACCTCGATCGAACATTTCGTGGTCGACCGGCTGCCTGCCTCGGACGGGCTGGCGACGAGCCTCGGCTGGTACCGTTTCGCGCCGGCGCTGACGCTCTACGCGACCTTCTACGCGATCTTCGTCGTGCTGACCCCCAAGCGCTACCGCAAGCTTGGCTGCCGCAAATGGCCGGGCGCGCTGCTGGTCACCGGCTGGTGGATCGTGTGCGCGGAATCTTTGCCCTCGGCGCTGGCGATGATCGGCGGCTACGAGATCACCTACGGCAGCCTGGCCGGCGTGATGATCGCGCTGATCTTCTTCTTCCTCGTCGGGCTTGGCGTGGTCACCGGGGCCGAACTCAACGCGGCGCTGGCCGATTACGGCGGCAAGGCGCTAAAGGGGGAGATCTACGTCGGGCCCTATGCCGACAAGCTCGAGGTCGAGGAGCCCGAGCCGGGCGAGGACATCGACATCAGCCAACAGGGGGTTGGAACATGAACGGATTGATGGCCGGCAAGCGCGGCCTGGTGATGGGCCTGGCCAACGACAAGTCGCTCGCCTGGGGCATTTCGCAGAAGCTTGGCGAGGCCGGCGCCGAGCTGGCGTTCAGCTTCCAGGGCGAGGCGCTGGAGAAGCGCGTGCGGCCGCTTGCCGAGAGCGTCGGAAGCGATTTCTGCTTCGATTGCGACGTAAGCGACATGGCCGCGCTCGACCGCACGTTCGAGACGGTTCGCGAGCGCTGGGAAGGGCTCGACTTCATCGTCCATGCGATCGGCTTTTCCGACAAGAATGAGCTGCGCGGCGGCTATGTCGACACCAGCCTCGACAATTTCCTGATGACCATGAACATCTCGGTCTATTCGTTCTGCGCCGTGGCGCAGCGCGCGCGGCGGATGATGAAGCCGGGCGGGTCGATGCTGACCTTGAGCTATTACGGCGCCGAGAAGGTCATCCCCCACTATAACGTCATGGGCGTCGCCAAGGCCGCGCTCGAGACGTCGGTCAAATATCTCGCCGCCGACCTTGGGCCGGAAGGCCTGCGGGTCAACGCGATCAGCGCCGGGCCGATCAAGACGCTTGCGGCGAGCGGCATCGGCGACTTCCGCTACATCATGAAGTGGAACGAATATAACGCGCCGCTGCGCCGCAACGTGACGATCGAGGATGTCGGCGGGGCCGGGCTGTACCTGCTCAGCGACCTTGCGAGCGGGGTGACCGGCGAAATCCACCATGTCGATGCGGGCTACAATGTGGTCGGTATGAAAGCCGAGGACGCGCCCGATATCGCCACGGTGTGAGGCGGGAAGTGGCGCCGAGGCCGCGCAAGACGCCGCGCCGGTTCGGCGCATATGCCGCGATAGAAGCGCTCAACGTGGTCCTGATGCCCGGTGTCGCGTGGTTCTTCGCTCCGCCGGCGAGCCGGGTCGAATGGGCGGCGATGCTCGGCGCGACCGCCGCATCGGCGTTGTTCCTGATCATCGGCACGGTTTACTGGCGCGCCCTCGCGCGGCGGCTCGTGCGCGGCGACCGGCACTCGCTCGACCTCGCGCTGGCGCTGGCCGACCGGGCCGAGCGGCCGGGCCTCGCACTCGTCGCGCTCGCGACTGTCGCGACCGGCGCCGCGTTCGCCCTCGAAGGGGCGTCCCGGTCAGCCATTGCGGCGGCGTTGCTGACGGTGCTCGCGGCCCTCGAATATGCCAATTATTATCACCGCCAGTTGCAGCATTTCGACAATCGCGCCGACCTCAAGCGGCTGTTGACCGGCGCCGGGCTCAAGCGCGCGCACATGGCACGCGACCTTGCCGCCTTCCGCCAGCGGCGCGCGCGCTCGCCAGGCGAGCATCGCGCCGGTGCTAGGCGGTGAACGGGTCGCGGACGAGGATGGTGTCGTCGCGCTGCGGCGAGGTCGACACCAGTGCGACCGGGCAACGGATCAATTCTTCGATGCGGCGGACGTACTTGATCGCTTGCGCGGGCAAGTCGGCCCAGCTGCGCGCGCCGGCCGTGGTTTCGCCCCAGCCGGGCATGCTCTCGTAGATCGGGGTGGCTCGGGCCTGGTCGGCGGCGTGCGGCGGGAGATAGTCGAATTCGCGATGGCCGATCCGGTAGCCGGTGCAGATCTTCACCGTCTCCAGGCCATCGAGCACGTCGATCTTGGTGAGCGCGATGCCGGTGACTCCGCTGACCGCGACCGACTGCCGCACCAGCACCGAATCGAACCAGCCGCAGCGGCGCTGGCGGCCGGTGACGGTGCCGAATTCGTGGCCCCGCTCGCCCAGCCGCTGGCCAATGTCGTCGTCGAGCTCGGTCGGGAACGGGCCCGAGCCGACGCGGGTGGTGTAGGCCTTGACGATGCCGAGCACGAAGCCGGCCGCGCCGGGGCCCATGCCGCTGCCGCTGCCGGTGGTGCCGGCGACGGTGTTGGACGAGGTGACGAACGGATATGTGCCGTGGTCGACATCGAGCAGCACGCCCTGCGCGCCCTCGAACAGGATGCGCTTGCCGGTGCGCCGCGCCTCGTCGAGGTCGCGCCATACGGGGCGGGCGAACTCGAGGACGAAGTCGGCGATGCCCTCGAGGTCGCGGCGCAGGCGGTCGCGGTCGACCGGCAGCTGGCCGAAGCCGGCGCGCAGGTGATCGTGGTGGGCGCACAGCCGGTCGAGCAGCGGGTCGAGCTCGCCGAGATGGGCGAGGTCGCACACGCGGATCGCGCGGCGGCCGACCTTGTCCTCATAGGCCGGGCCGATGCCGCGCCGGGTGGTGCCGATCTTGCCGGCGCCCGAAGCGTCCTCGCGCATCGCGTCGAGATCGCGGTGGATCGGCAGGATCAGCGGGCAGGTCTCGGCGATGCGCAGCACTTCGGGCGTGATGGCGACGCCCTGGGCGCGGAGCTTGCCGACCTCGGCCTCGAGCGCCCACGGGTCGAGCACGACGCCGTTGCCGATCACCGACAAAGTGCCGGTGACGATGCCCGACGGCAGCAGGCTCAGCTTGTAGACATTGTCGCCGACGACGAGCGTGTGGCCGGCATTGTGGCCGCCCTGGAAGCGGACCACGACGTCGGCGCGGCTGGCGAGCCAATCGACGATCTTGCCCTTGCCCTCATCGCCCCACTGCGCGCCGATGACGGTAACATTGCCCAATGGTCGTTCCTTAACCGTAACCGCTCAGCCGGGGTTCAGCGCGCCTCCTATTGATTTGGCCCCGAAGCGTCCAGCGATGGAGACGAGCGATGCGGCACGGATGGTTGGCGGCGGGAGCGGCTGCGGCGGTGATGGTGGCGGGCGTGGCGGCGGCGCAGCGCGCGCCCTTGCCGGCCGAGTGCCGCCAGCAAATCATGGCGCTGTGCGCGGACCGCATGGGCGGGGGGATGCGGGCATGCGTCCGCCAGGCCCTGCCGAAGCTCAGCGACCCTTGCCGCAAGGCCGTGAGCGAGCGCGCCGCGCAACGGGCGGTTCCGGCCGGGGCCCGTGAGCTCGCTTATGGTTCCGATGCGCGGCACAAGCTCGACCTCACCACTCCGCCGGGCGCCAGGAACGCGCCGCTGCTGCTGTTCATCCACGGCGGCGGCTGGGCGATCGGCGACAAAAGGTCGGGCGCCGGCGGCAAGGCGGCCTGGGCCAACCGCAACGGCTGGGCGTTCGCCAGCGCCAACTACCGGCTGGTGCCGAAGGCGACGGTCGAGCAGCAGGCAGCGGATCTGGCGAACGCGATCGGGTTCCTGCGCGCCAATGCCGCGAAGGAGGGGCTCGACCCGAACCGGATCGTGCTGATGGGGCACAGCGCCGGGGCGCATCTCGCCGCGCTGCTTGGGACGGACCCGCAGTATCTCGCCGCCGCTCGGGTGCCGCTGTCGGCGGTGCGCGGCGTGGTGCTGCTCGATGGCGCCGGCTACGATGTCGCGCGCCAGGCCAATTCGGGGCCGGCGATTGTCAAGGGACGCTACGAGGCGGCGTTCTCCGGCGATCCCAAGCGACAGGCGGCCCTGTCGCCGCTCAGCCACGCCGTCGCGCCCAACGCCGCAAACTGGCTGATCCTGCCGGTTGCAAGCCGCGCGGACAGCCGTTCGCAGGCGCAGGGGCTGGCCGATGCGCTGTCGAAAGCAGGGGCGCGGGTGGTCGTAAAGGCTGTGCCGCAGGAAACCCACATGACCCTGAACCGCAGTCTCGGCGAACCCACCAACAACGCCACCGCCGACGTCGAACGGTTCCTCGCCAGCTTGCGCTAGAACCGCAGCGGCACGACTTCGCGGACGCCTTCGAGGCGGCACAGGGATTTGACCACCTCGGGACCGATGTCGCCGTCGACCGCGACCAATGATGCCGCGTCGCTGTGGGCCTGGCGGCGGCCGAGGTTGAAGGTGGCGATGTTGATTCCATTGTCGCCGAGCGCGGTGCCGAGCTTGCCGATGAAGCCGGGCGTGTCGGTGTTGACGATGTAAAGCATGGCGCCGGCGAGTTCGGCCTCGATGTCGATGCCGAACAATTCGACCAGCCGCGGGTGGTTGCCGAACAGCGTCCCGGCGACCCGGCGCGGGCCGCCCGGCGTCGCAACCTCGACCGCCACCAAAGTGTGATAGGCGCCTTCGCGATCGTGGCGGATCTCGCGCACGTCGAGGCCGCGCTGGCGGGCGAGGACCGGCGCATTAACCATGTTCACGCTATCCGAATAGGTGCCCATCAGCCCGGCCAAAACGGCGCCGGTGATCGGCTTGGGATTAAGCTCGGCGGCCGCGCCCTCGACCTCGATCGACACGCCGCGCACCTCCTCGCCGACGACCTGGCCGACCAGCCGCCCGAGCTTCTCGGCGAGCGCCATATAGGGCTTGAGGCGCGGCGCTTCCTCGGCGCTCAGCGACGGCATGTTGATCGCATTGGCGACCGCGCCGCTGGTCAGGAAGTCGGCGATCTGCTCGGCGACCTGGATGGCGACATTGACCTGTGCCTCGCTGGTCGACGCGCCGAGGTGGGGCGTGGAGATGAAACCGGGGGTCCCGAACAGTGGAGAACTCTTGGCCGGCTCGGTCTCGAACACATCGAGCGCCGCTCCGGCGACGTGGCCGCTGTCGAGCGCGTCCTTCAGCGCTGCCTCGTCGATCAGCCCGCCGCGCGCGCAATTGACGATCCGCACGCCGGGCTTGGTTCGGGCCAGCGCGTCGCGGCCGAGGATCCCGCGGGTCTGGTCGGTGAGCGGGGTGTGCAGCGTGATGAAGTCGGCGCGGCGCAAAAGCTCGTCGAGCTCGGCCTTCTCGATGCCGAGCTCAATCGCGCGCTCCGGGGTCAGGAATGGGTCGTAGGCGACCACCTTCATCTTGAGCCCGAGCGCGCGCGCGGCGACGATCGAGCCGATATTGCCGGCGCCGATCAGGCCGAGCGTCTTGCCGGTCAGCTCGACCCCCATGAAGCGGTTCTTTTCCCACTTGCCGGCCTGGGTCGAGGCGTCGGCCTCGGGCAGCTGGCGGGCGAGCGCGAACATGAGGGCGATCGCGTGCTCGGCGGTGGTGATGGCGTTGCCGAACGGGGTGTTCATCACCACCACGCCGGCGGCGGTGGCGGCGGCGATGTCGACATTGTCGACCCCGATCCCGGCGCGTCCGACGACCTTTAGCCGCGGCGCCGCGGCAAGCAGGTCGGCGGTGACCTTCGTCGCGCTGCGGATGGCGAGGCCGTCGTAGTCGGCGATGATCGTCTTTAGTTCGTCAGGCGCGAGGCCGGCCCGCTCGTCGACCGCCAGCCCGCGCTCGCGGAAGATGGCCGCGGCGCGCGGGTCCATCGAGTCCGAAATGAGGACTTTAGGGATCATTTTTTGCGTGGCTTTTTCGACAAGTGCGCGACGAGCGTGATCTCGGCGATCCCGCCCGGCTGCAGCAAGCCATTGGTCCCGACCGCCGTCCACGCCGGCGCCTTGCCAGTCATGAACCGGTTCTTGACCCGCACCATCGCTTCGATCTGGGCGGCAGGATCGGTGTGAACGCTGCGCACCTCGACCACATCGTCCCAGCTCGCACCGGCGCGGGCCAGCGTTTTGCCCATTGTCTCGAAGGCACGCGTGAACGCCTTGTCCATGTCGCTTTCGCCGGGCGCATGGAATACCGGCACGCCCGACATGTAGACGACGCCGTTGGAGACGACCGCGTCGGCATAGCCCCAGGTCTGCTGGAATTGCCGCTGCCGAGCGTTTTCCGGCATCACCACCAGGGCTTGCTGGCGGGCGCCGGACGGCACCGCTGGGGCGACCGACGCGGCCGCCGCGAGAACGAGAAATTCAAACATCATCGTGTCTTCTCCAGTGCATAATCGAGCCACGGGCCGAGCGCTTCGATGTCGGCGGTGTCGACTGTCGGGCCGCACCAGATGCGGAGGCCCGGCGGCGCGTCGCGGTAGGCGGCGATGTCATAGGCCGCGCCCTCCGCTTCGAGCAGTGCCGCGATGGCCTTGGGGTCGGCGCCGGCGACCGTCAGGCAGACGCTGGTCTGGGAGCGGCTGGCGGGGTCGGCGGCGAGATGGCCGAGCCAGTCGCGTGTCGCAACGATCCGATCGAGCGCTGCGGCGTTGGCGTCGGTGCGCGCGATCAGGGCGGGCAAGCCGCCGAGCGACTGCGCCCATTCGAGCGCGAAGATCGCGTCCTCGACCGCCAGCATGGAGGGCGTGTTGATCGTCTCGCCGCGGAAGACGCCCTCGTTGAGTTCGCCGCCCTTGGTGAGACGGAACAGCTTGGGCAACGGGCGATCGGGGGCGAAGCTCTCGAGCCGCTCGACGGCGCGCGGGCCGAGAACCAGCACGCCGTGGCCGCCCTCGCCCCCGAGCGCCTTTTGCCAGCTGAAGGTCGCGACATCCACTTTCGCCCAGTCGATCGGGTAGCAAAACACCGCGCTGGTCGCGTCGGCAAAGTTGAGCCCGGTGCGGTCGGCGGGGATCCACTCCGCATCGGAAACGCGCACGCCGCTCGTCGTGCCGTTCCAAGTGAACAGCACGTCGCTCGACCAGTCGACCGCTGACAGATCGGGCAGGGCGCCGTAATCCGCGCGAAGGATCGCCGGGTCGAGCTTCAACTGCTTGACCGCGTCGGTCACCCAGCCCTCGCCGAAGCTTTCCCAGGCAAGGCAGGTGACGGGGCGTTCGCCGAGCATCGCCCACATCGCCAGCTCGAACGCGCCGGTGTCGGAGCCCGGGACGATGGCGATCCGGTGGCTCTCGGGCAGCTCGAGCGTGCTGCGCATCAGATCGATGCAATGCGCCAGCCGCGCCTTGCCGAGCGGCGAGCGGTGCGACCGGCCGAGGCTTTCGGTGGCGAGCTTGGCGGCGCTCCAGCCGGGCGGCTTGGCGCACGGGCCGGACGAGAAGAATGGCCGCTTGGGAAGCGGCGGCCTGGCATTCGACACCGTAAACTCTCCTTGCAGAGAGCGCGCGCCGCGGTGGGACGGCGTGGCCCGCGCCAACGCCTAGCGGCAAGCGCCCGCGTGGCAAGCGACTTGCGATGAAGCGCGCAGAATGCCGCTTTGCGTTAACCTGGAGCAAGAAAAACGCTCCATTCATCCCGCGACGAACGCCATTCGTCCTTAACCCCGGAACAGACTGTTGTTTTGCTTAACCATTTGCGGCCAGTTCCATGCTTCCGAGAGCGGGTGGGCAAACCTTCTCTCGGTTGGGGCCGGGGGCTCCGACACATTGATGACGAGACAGCGACGCAGCGGGGCTGCGCCGGCACGGGGATTTTTGGAGCGTGGGACCGATGATCAGCACCAGCGTCAAGACGGGCGGCTTGTTTCGCGACCGCGATTTCTTCGTCCATGACGGCAGCAAGCTGCGCCGGTTCACCGTTCCCGCCTACGTCCAGATGCTTGCCGCGCTCGTTGTCGGCCTGTTCGTCGCCTGGTCGACCTTCTCGACCGTCCGCTTCCTGACCCCCGCCACCGCCCCCGCCATCTCGACCCAGGTCCCCGCCGACATCGCCCGCCTCGCGGCCGTCACCGAGCGCCGCGTCCTCGAACTCGAATATCGCCAGCAGCAGCTGGCCGCGATGCTGTCGGGCGAGAAGATCGATCCGGCGGTGCTCAAGCACATCGTCACCGTTTCAACCTCGACCGACGCTACCGGCCAGGGCGGTCCCTATGAGCCGGTCAACGCCACCAGCGATTCGACCTTCAAGCAATTGTTCACCAGCTGGAAGAAGCTCGACAGCCTGTCGAGCGGCGCCATCGCGGTGCCGTCCGACAAGCCGGTCAAGTCGGCTGCCTTCACCTCGGGCTACGGCGTTCGCTCCGACCCGTTCGGCGCCGGCGCCGCGCGCCACATGGGCATCGATCTGGCCGGCCCGGTCGGCACGCCGATCTATGCCACCGCCGACGGCGTGGTCACCGAAAGCGGCTGGAACAGCGGCGGCTACGGCAACCTGATCAAGATCGACCACGGCCGCGGTATCGAGACCCGCTACGGCCACCTTTCCAAGCTCAATGTCGCCGCCGGCACCCGCGTTCGCCGCGGCCAACTGATCGGCCTGATGGGCTCGACCGGCCGTTCGACCGGAAGCCACCTCCATTACGAGGTCCGCATCGAGGGCCGCGCCGTCAATCCGGTGCCGTTCATGAAGTCGACCGATTATTTGCTGGCGATGAAGGCCGGTGGCGGTGCGCCGATGGACGGTCACATCGCGCAGGGCGGCCCGAAGGCCGCGCCGAAGCGCTAAGGCCATTGTCGCCGCTCCGCCGCGCCCCTATCTCGCGGGCGTGAGCGAGCCTTCCATCTCTTTGACCCCATCCGCGGCGAACCGCGTGCGCCTGATTGCCGAGCGCCAAGGCAAGCCGGCCGTGCTGCGCCTTGCGGTGGATGGCGGCGGCTGCGCCGGTTTCACCTACAAGTTCGAGCTCGGCGAGCCCGAGGAGGGCGATGCCGTGGCGCAGGGCGAGGGCGCGACGCTGGTGGTCGATCCGGTCAGCCTCGACCTCCTCGCCGGAAGCCAGGTCGATTTCGTCGAGGATCTCGGCGGAGCGGCGTTCAAGGTGACCAACCCCAATGCCGCCTCCGGCTGCGGGTGCGGGACGAGCTTCTCGGTCTGACCTGGATCCCGGCCTTCGCCGGGATGACGAGCTTCATCGGCCGCGCTAGGCACGGCCAATGAAGCTCGTCACCTACAACCTCAACGGCATTCGCGCGCGGCTGCCGCGCTTGCTCGAATATCTCGCGCGCGAGGCGCCCGACGTGGTCTGCCTGCAGGAATTGAAGTGCGCCGACGAATTGCTACCGGTCGGCGATATCGAGGCGGCGGGCTACCAGGCGGTGTGGCACGGCCAGAAGGGCTTCAACGGGGTGGCGATCCTGTCTCGCGGCGCCGCTCCGATGCTTCGCGGGATCGGGCTTCCAGGCGATCCGGACGATAGTCACAGCCGCTTTATCGAAGCGGAGGTCGAGGGTGTCGTCGTCGGCTCGATCTATCTGCCCAACGGCAATCCGGTGGGGACCGAGAAGTTCGATTACAAGCTCCGCTGGATGGAGCGACTCAACGCCCACGCCGCCGAGCTGCTAGCGAGCGAGCGGCCGGTGGTGCTGGCGGGCGACTACAACGTCATCCCCGAGGACCGCGACACGTTCAGCCGCCGGGCGATGGCCAATGACGCTTTGTTCCAGCCGGAAAGCCAGCAGGCCTTCCGTCGGCTGGTCAACCAGGGCTGGACCGACGCGCTGCGCGCCTTCCACCCCGACGAGCCCAAGCTGTTCACCTTCTGGGATTATACGGCCGGGGCATGGCAGCGCGATGCGGGCTTCCGCATCGATCATCTGCTGTGCTCGCCGCGCGCCGCCGACCGGCTGCTCGCCGCCGACGTCCACAAATGGGCGCGCGGCGAGGAGAAGGCCAGCGACCACGCCCCGGTGATGGTGGAGCTCGCTTAGAGCGTCTTCTCGAACACCCGGTAGCGGTGGTTGATGCCCGCGCCGGGCAGCTCGGCGATCGACATCATGCCCTGATTGTCCTCGAGCACCCAGCCGAACTCGCCGTGGTGGATGCCATATTTCCCGACGCACACGCGGCGGGTGTATTCGATCAGCATAAACGCGAACTGGCTCGCCAGCCGGCTGGATTGATAGGCCTTGCGCACGCCCATCAGCGGCACGCGCACGCGCGTCGTGGCGACCTTGCGGATGCGCCACAGCAATTTGGCCCAGCCGAACGGTAGCAGGCGCCCGTCGAGGTCGGCGATCATGCTGTTGACGTCAGGAATGGTGATCATGAACGCGGCGGGCTTGAACCCCGCGCCGTCGTCATATTCGGCGATCTTGACCAGATCCGCGATGATGATCGGCTTCAATTTCTTGCCGGCGTAGGCGATCTCGGCCGGGGTCAGCGGAACGAAGCCCCAATTGTCGGACCAAGCGTCGTTGAGGATGTCGAGGATGATTGCCGCCTCGGCATCGAACCGCGCCTTGTCGACATCGCGGATGCGGATCCGGGGATTGCGCGCGCCGGCCTGGATCAGCCGGTCGATCAGCGGCACCATGTCGATTCGAATGTCGAGCGCGAAGGTCAGCAGGTCGCGCGCCTTGGCGTAGCCGGCGGCCTCGATCCATGCGCGATACTCCGGGCGGTGGTGGCCCATCATCACCATCGGCGGCTCGTCGAAACCCTCGATCAAGAGGCCCGGCTCGTCCCAGATCGACAGGCTGATCGGGCCGAGTGCGCGGGCCATGCCCTGGCCGCGAAGCCAGTCCTCGGCGGCGACGATCAGCGCGGCGGCGGCCTCGCCGTCGAGCGCGTCGAAAAAGCCCCACTGGCCGGTGGCCGGCATCCGCTCCTGGACCAGCTCGTCGACCTGGGCGCTAATCCGGCCGACTACCGCGCCGTCGCGCCGGGCGAGGAACAATTGCGCGCGGCCGTGGCCGAACCACGGGTTCTCGCGCGGGTCGAGCAGCGCATGGACCTCGCTCTTCAAGGGCGGAATCCACGCCGGATCGCCAGCATAAGCGGTCCAGGCAAAGTCGACGAAGGCGCGGCGGTCGGCCTTGCCGGCAACGGGCTGGACGGTGAGCTCGGACATCGCGCGATTGGCTAGCAGGCTTTGGCCGGACGGGCCAAGCGACGCTCGAGCTGGCGAGGAAATGCGGCCGACTGTCCCGACCCCGGCAGTTCGTCGCGTGTCAGACTCGGTTCATCGCACGGCTTTAGGAGAAAATTAACCTTGAGATGGATTCGTGGAAGGTCAGTAGGTTAGGCTTTGTGTTTCGCCGGGTGCGGCCCGCGGAACGGGCGAGGGGATGACGATGACTCGAGTGGCGGGGATCCTGATGTGGCTGTTGGCGCTGGTTGCGGCGCCGGCAATGGCCGCCTCGTCGCCGTCGCTCACCAGCCTCGAGCGGCAGCTCGCCTACATGGTCGACGGCCGCTCGGGCAATTACGGCATTGCCGCGCTCGACCTCGCGACCGGCGAGATGGTCAGCCTGCGCGGCGATACCGCCTTCCCGATGGCGAGCACGATGAAGATCGCGGTCGCAGCCAACTATCTTGCCCAGGTCGAGTTCGGCCGCCGCAGCCTCGACGATCGCATCGGCGGGCGCTCGGCGCGGGCGCTGATGGAAGCGATGATGATCAAGAGCGACAATGTCGCGACCGACCTGCTGCTCGCCAACCTCGGCGGTCCGGCCAAGCTCCAGCAATGGCTGCGCGAGCGTCACGTCAGCGGTATGCGGGTCGACCGCACGATCGCGCAATTGCTCGCCGCCAAGCGGGATCTGTGGGACGTGCGCGACAGCGCCACGCCGCGGGCGATGGTCGAATTGCTTCGGCGGATCGACAAGGGCGAACTGCTGCGCCCGTCGAGCCGCGCCTACCTCCTCGACCTGATGGCGCGCTGCAAGACGGGCCGGAACCGGATGCGCGCTTTGCTCCCGGCCAGCGCCCAGGTCCAGCACAAGACCGGCACGCTCAACAATTACACCAGCGACGTCGGCTTCATCACCTTGCCCGACGGGCGGCGGCTGGCGGTCGCCTTTTTCGCCCGCGGTGGAGCAAACCGCCCGGCGACGATCGCGATGGCCGCGCGCACGATCTACGACGGATTCGCGCGCACCTTCCTCGCGCCGGTGGCCGCGCCCTTCACCCGCTCGTTCGGCACCGCCGCGACGGTCGGCAGCAATTAGCCCGCCCAATCGACTCCATTACGGAGTCGTCACGTAACTTGCTTGCGTTCCGCGCATTGTCCTTCGATCGACCCTCGATCGCGGGAGCGCAGACATGATGACCATCGACCGGCCGCTCGACTGCCCCGACCCGGCGATCTCGGTCGCCATGCTCAAGCTGATCGAGGCGATCGAGACCCACCGGCCGGACGAGGATCCGGTCACCCTGGCGTTTCGCTCGGCGCAATTGGTCGGCACCGTTCGCCGCTGCCTCGCTACCGGGCCGCGGCGCGACCTCCACCACGATCTGTGGCTGGCCACCGAGCTCGAGGATTTCGAGCGGCGGTGGAACAGCTCGGCGGTGATCGGCGGCCGGTTCGACCTGTTCGCGCGCGACAGCCGCCGCTTCCTGGCGATGATCGACGAACGCATGGGCGCCGGTAGCCTGAACCGCCGACCGAGCGTTGCCTAGCCGCGGCTGGAGAGGGCGGCGGCCGCTTCGTCGATCAGTTCGCGCAGGATATCGGCGACCGGCTCCTCGCGCTTGACCATGCCGACCGACTGGCCGGCCATCACGCTGCCGCTCTCGACATCGCCGTCGATCACCGCGCGTTTCAGCGCCCCGGCCCAATAATGTTCGATCTGGAGCTGCGCCTCGGCCATCTCGATCGCGCCCGAATCGAGCGATCCGGCGACTTCGCGCTGCTTGGCGGCGAAGCGTTCCATCTCGCGGTTCTTGAGCGCGCGCACCGGGATCACCGGCAGCCGCGGGTCGATCTGGACCGACGGTATGGCGTCGCGCGCGCTCGCGCGGATGAAGGCGCGTTTGAAATTGGCGTGGGCGATGCATTCGGTGGCGCAGACGAAGCGGGTGCCGAGCTGGACCCCGACCGCGCCCATTTCGAGATAGGCCGCGATCGCCTCGCCCCGGCCGATTCCGCCGGCGACGAACACCGGCACGTCGCGCGCCACCTCGGGCAGGATTTCTTGCGCCAGCACGCTGGTCGACACCGGGCCGATGTGGCCGCCGGCTTCCATCCCCTCGATCACCAGCGCATCGGCGCCCGAGCGGATCATCTTCTTCGCCAGCGCCAGTGCCGGGGCAAAGGCGACCAGCCGAGCGCCGCCGGCCTTGATCCGCTCGATCGCGCCGCCCGGAGGAAGGCCGCCGGCGAGCACCACATGGCCGACCCCGTGCCGCGTGCAGACGTCGACCAACTCGGCGAGTTGCGGGTGCATGGTGATGAGGTTGACGCCGAATGGCCGCGGGGTGCGCTTCTTGGTCTCGGCGATTTCGGTGTCGAGCAGGTCGGGGCCCATCGCCCCGCAGGCGATCACGCCGAACCCGCCGGCGTTGCTGATCGCGCTGACCAGATTGCGCTCGGAGATCCAGCTCATCGCGCCGCCCATGATGGCGGTGTCGCAGCCGAGGAAGTCGGTGCCGCGCCGCATAAGCTCGGCCAGCCGGCTGTGCCCGCTTCCCGCTCCGGGCATGGTTCGGGTTTCGGCGATCAGGCCCTCGCCGCTCATCGGGCGCCGCCGTCGCGGTCGAGCCCGAAGGCGTCGTGAAGCAGCCGCACCGCAAGCTCCATCTCATCCTCCTTGAGCAAGGCGCTGACCTTGATCTCGCTGGTCGTCACCGCCAGCAGATTGATGCCGCGCTCGGCGAGCGTGTCGAACATCCGCGCGGCAAGCTCGGGGTTGGAGCGGATGCCGACGCCGACGATGCTGACCTTGGCGACGGCATCGTCGGTCAGCAACGTCTCGAACCCGATGCTGTCGCGCGCCGCCGCGAGCGCCGCCTTGGCCTGTGCGAGGCTGGCGCGGGGGACGGTGAAATTGAGGTCGCTGCGTCCTTCCCCGGCGGTCGCGGCGTGGACGATCATGTCGACCGGAATGCCGGCCTCGGCAAGCGGGGCAATGGCCCGCGCAACCGTCCCCGGCCGGTCGGCGATGGCGGTCAGCGTGATCCGTGCCTCGCCGCGGTCGGCGGCGATTCCGGCGATGGCGTTCCTCTCCATATCCTCTCCAAGTTCGGCGACGATCTCGGTCCCCGGCAAATCCTCGAATGCGCTCAGCACACGCAGCGGCAATTTCTCGCGCATGGCCAGGCCGACGCTGCGCACCTGCAGCACCTTGGCGCCGACCCCGGCCAGCTCGAGCATCTCCTCGAACGTCACTTGGGTCAGCTTGCGCGCGTTGGGCACGATCCTCGGGTCGGTGGTGTAGACGCCGTCGACGTCGGTATAGATGTCGCATCGGTCGGCGCCGACCCCGGCGGCGATGGCCACCGCGCTGGTGTCCGACCCGCCGCGGCCGAGAGTCGCCACGCGGCCGTCCTCGCTGACGCCCTGGAAGCCGGGGATGACGCACACCGTGCCCGCCGCCAGCGCCTCGCCGAGCAGCGCACCCTCGACCTTCTCGACCCGCGCGTTGCCGTGGACTCCGCTGGCGCGGACCAGCTGCCAGCCCATGAAGCTGCGCGCCTTGAGGCCCATGTTTTGGAGCGTCATCGCCAGCAGCCCTGCGGTGACCTGTTCGCCCGAGGCGACCACCACGTCATATTCCTGCGGGTCGTGGACCGCCGCCGCCTCGCGGCAGAATTGCACCAGCCGGTCGGTCTCGCCGGCCATCGCGCTCACCACCACCAGCACTTGCGAGCCGGCCTCGGCCTCGCGCTTGACCCGGGCGGCGACGCTTCGGATGCGCTCGATCCCGGCCATCGACGTCCCGCCGAATTTCATCACGATGCGGGTCAAGGCTGGTCCTGTTCTGGCCGTTGCAGCGCCGCCCTGTTAGGAGGGCGCCATGGCGACGACAAGTATTCGGGCGGGTGAAGCCGCGCACTTCGGGGCGATGGCCGGCGACTGGTGGGACCCGGACGGCGCGTCTGCGATGCTGCACAAGCTTAATCCGGTGCGCCTGGCCTACATTCGCGACCGAATCGATCAGCATTGGCAGTCCGACGAGAGCGGCTTCCGGCCGCTGGCAGGCAAGAGCGCGCTCGATGTCGGCTGCGGCGCCGGCTTGCTGGCCGAGCCGTTGGCGCGCCTTGGCGCCAAGGTCACCGCCATCGACGCCGCGCCCGAGCTGATCGCCGCTGCGAAAGATCATGCCGCAGGCTCGGGCCTCGACATCGATTACCGCGCGGTCGGGGTCGAGGCGCTCGACGGCCGGTTCGACTTGGTGACCGCGATGGAAGTGGTCGAACATGTCGCCGATCCGCGCGCGTTCGTCCGCGACCTCGCGCAGCGGCTCGCGCCGGGCGGGTTGCTGATCCTGTCCACTCCCAACCGTACCGCCTGGTCGCGGCTGCTGACCATCACGCTCGCCGAGGGCTTAGGCTGGATCCCGCGCGGCACCCATCGCTATGAGGACTTCATCACGCCCGAGGAGATGAGCGCGATGATGGCGGAGGCAGGGCTGGCGGTCGACGACGTCGAGGGCATCGCCGTCTCGCCGACCAAGGGCCTTCATCTCAGCGACGACACCAACCTCAACTACCTCGTCGCCGCTCACCACCGCTAGCACCCTATCGCCGCGCCGCATTTGCGCGTAGGCGGCGCGCCATGCCTCATCCCAATCTCAATCCTGCGCTGGCCAGGGCGCTGGCGGCGCGCGGCTATGCCACGCTGACCCCGGTCCAGGCCGCCGTCGCTGAGCCCGACGCCGACGGCCGCGACCTGATCGTCTCGGCGCGCACCGGCTCGGGCAAGACCGTCGCCTTCGGAATCGCCATTGCCGGCCAGCTGCTCGACGGCGAGCGCGCGCCGTGGAGCCGCGAGCCGCTGGGCCTGATCATCGCCCCGACCCGCGAACTCGCTATCCAGGTCAGCAAGGAGCTCGAATGGCTCTATGCCGAGACCGGCGCTCGGGTCGTGACCTGCGTCGGCGGGATGGACCCGATGAAGGAGCGCCGCGCGCTCCAGGGCGGCGCGCACATCGTCGTCGGCACGCCGGGCCGCCTGCGCGACCACCTCGAGCGCGGCGCGCTCGACCTGTCGACGCTCAAGGTGGCGGTGCTCGACGAGGCCGACGAGATGCTCGACATGGGCTTTCGCGAGGAGCTCGAGGAGATCCTCGACGCGACCCCGGCCGAGCGACGCACCCTGCTGTTCTCGGCGACCATGCCGCGGCCGATCGTCGCGCTCGCCAAGCGCTACCAGAAGGACGCGCTCAGGATCGAGACGCTCGGCGACCGCGAGGCCCATGCCGACATCGCCTATCAGGCGGTGGCCGTGTCGCCGACCGACATCGAGCACGCCGTGGTCAATCTGCTGCGCTTCCACGAGCCGGAGACCGCGATCCTGTTCTGCGCCACGCGTGAGGCGGTGCGGCGGCTTCACTCGAGTTTGGTCGAGCGCGGCTTCCACGCCGTCGCCTTGTCGGGCGAGCACAGCCAGAGCGAGCGCAACCATGCGCTCCAGGCACTGCGTGACCAGCGCGCGCGGGTGTGCGTGGCGACCGACGTCGCGGCGCGCGGGATCGACCTGCCGTCCGTCAGCCTGGTCGTCCATGTCGAGCTTCCGCGCGACGCCGAGGGGCTCCAGCACCGCTCGGGTAGGACCGGCCGCGCCGGGCGCAAGGGCATCGCCGTGCTGATTGTTCCGTTCCGCCGCCGCCGAACGGTCGAGACGATGCTGCGCAACGCGCGAATCGACGCCGAATGGGTCGCTCCGCCGACTGCCGAGGCGATCCTCGAGCGTGACCGCCAACGCCTGCTCGAGCGGTTGTCGGCGCCGGGCGAGCTGGACGAAGGCGATGTCGAGCTGGCCGCGGCGATCCAGGCGCAATTGCCGCCCGAACAGATCGCCGCCGCTTTGGTCCGGCTGGCGCGAACCGATCTTCCCGCGCCCGAAGACATCCTGCCCGCTTCGGAACGCTCGGCCCAGCACGATCCCGGCCCGCGGCCGGGGTTCGACGGGTCGATGTGGTTCCGCTTGAACGCCGGGCGGCGGCACAATGCCGACCCGCGCTGGCTGCTGCCGCTGATCTGCCGCTATGGCCACGTCAATCGCGGGGACATCGGCGCGATCCGGATTGCCGCCGGCGAAAGCTATTTCGAGGTTGCCGCGCGCGCCGCTCCGGGGTTCCTTGCCGCCCTGAAGCGCGCCCGCATCGCGCCCGAGGACGAGGGGCTCGTGATCGAGCCGGCCGAGCCGCGCGATACGCCCGCTGCAGCGCCCGGCGAGCGCCGCCCGCCGCCGCGCCCGGCACGGCACCAGCCGACGGACATGCGGCCCCAGCCGCGCTGGCCGAAAAAGGCCCCAGGCAAGGCCGGACCCAAGCGCCCGGCCAAGCCGCGCTAGAGTTCGGGCGAATGCTCCGCCAGCCGTGCTTCGAAGCGGCGGCGCAGGATCTCGGCCTCTCGCGAGCGTTCGCCCGAAGCGCCCTCGCGCTGGCGGCCGCAGTGGCGCGCAAACTGCTCAACCAGATCGATCAGCCCATCGACCTGCTTGCGCCGGCCGTGATCGTCGGGCGGCAGGTCATGCAGCTCGTGCGCGACCAGCTCGGGCAATCGGCGGTCGATCAGCACGCACAGATCGTGTGCATCCGGGTCCAGCGCCGCATCGCCGAGGGAGGCGCGGCTTCGGTCGATGGAGGATTTGATCGCCGCCAGCCGTTCGCCTTGCTGCGGAGCCAGCGCGACCAGCCGCTGCCAGTCGCGCTCGAACGCGCTCACGTCCGGCTTGGCGCTCACCGTCACTACCGCCTCCGACGCCTTCACCCGCCGCGGCCGAGCGCGCCACTGGTCGAACATGGTCAGAACCAGCACATAGGGGATCCACAGCGCCAGCGTCGTGAACAGCACCAGGAAGATCTGGCCGAACAGATTGTCGGCGACCGCGATGGCGACGGCGATCGCGCTGACCGCGGCAAGCCCGAAGGCGAGCGCGAAGCGCGCCGCGATGCGCATTGCCCGCTCCCACAGCGACGTCATTCGCTCGGTCAGCTCGGGGTAGGGCGAAAACGGCTCCATGCGCGCTAGATGGCCCTGCGCTGCGCCCAATCAAGGACGGCGGCAGCGCTCAGAAATCGACCTTGTCGTAATGCGACGGCGGCACGATCACCTCCATCCGCTCACCGAGCAGCGGGCGGAAAGCGGGCCGGCTCTTCATCACCGCATACCAATCCTTGGTCTGCTTGTGCCCGCGCCAGTCGAGCGCGCCGAGATAATCGACCACGCTCAAATGCGCTGCCGCGGTGAAATCGGCCAGACTCAGCCCGGCCCCGGCGATCCAGCGGCGGTGGTCGAGCAGATAGTCGAGATAGTCGAGGTGGCCGTTGGCGACCCGCATCGCCTCGCGCAGCACGCGGGTGTCCGGCGAGCCGTTGCTGACCAGCCGCTTCCTCATCCGCTCATGCATCAGGGGCTCGACCACCTCGCGGAACAGCTTTTCGTCGAACCAGGCGGTCAGCCGCCGGATCTCGGCGCGGACCACCGCATTGCCGTGGATCATCGGCATGCGGTCGACCGTCTCGTCAAAATATTCGCAGATCGGCTGGCTTCCGATCAGCACCGTGCCGGCGCTGCTGTCGACCAGCACCGGAGTCTCGCCGGCCGGGTTGAGGTCGAGGAATTCATCGCGCCGCTCCCACGGATTCTCGCGCACCAGCTCGTGCGCCACGCCCTTCTCGCCCAGCACGAGCCGGACCTTGCGCGAGAAAGGACAGAGCGGAAATTGAAACAGCTGCCACATGGGGCGGCAGCTTTAGCGCGCGTGGCGGATTAGGCTAGCGCTTCGGATAGCCCGGCTGCGGCAGGTTGGCGGTCGCCTTCTCGAGCTCGGCGCCGAGCCCGGCAAGCGAGCGCATCAGCACCGGCAGCAGCGCGGTCAGCCGCTGCGCGCTCTGCTCGATCATCGGCCCGGCATTGGCCAGCTCGCGCTCGATGTCGCGGCCGTCGGCGGCGGCCATGTCGCGCACCGTCCGGCGCTTGTCGGCGGCGGTCGGCTCGCGTCCCTCAGCGATCGCCTCGATCTCTCCGACCGGCAGGCTCATCAGCGCGCGCGCCAGCGGGGCGGCCATCTTGCCAAGCTTCTTGGCCGTCTCCGGGCTGGTCAGCTCGGGCGGGATCTGCATCGCTTGGGCGGTCGATTGCGGCGCGCGCGGCTGGGCCGCGGCCGGGACCGCGAGCATGACGAGCGGGAGGGCAAACAGGGCACGCATCGGCGAAACTCCTTCGAATCGCCCGACAATGTGCCGCAAATAACTGAATTTGCAACTTTTATCGAAGGCTGAGCCAGGCCAAAGCGGCGATCCCGGCGATGATCCGGTACCAGGCGAACGGCGCGAAGCCGAAGCGCTGGATGATCGCCACGAACGCTTTGACCACCACCACCGCGACCACGAACGACACCGCGCTGCCGAGCAGGATCCAGCCGACCATCCCCTGCTCCATCCCGGCGCCATGCTTGTAGAGCTGGAGCGCGGTCGCGCCCGACAGGGTCGGGACGGCAAGGAAGAAGCTGAATTCGGCGGCGGTCTTGCGGTCGACCCCCATCGCCATCGCGCCGATGATCGTCGCGCCCGAGCGGCTGACGCCGGGGATCATCGCCAGGCATTGGATCAGGCCGATACCGACTGAATGGTTGAGCTGGACCTTGGCCACTCCGCCGCAATCGGTCGGCCGCGCCCAGCGCTCAATCAGCAGGATGGCGATGCCGCCGATGATCAGCGCCCAGGCGACGACCAGCGCATTGCCGAGCAGCAGCTCGATGTAGTCGCCGATCGCCAGGCCAAGGATCACCGCGGGGACAAACGCGACCGCCAGGTTGCGCACGAAGCGCCAGCTGTCGGGGTCGCTTTTGAACATACCGACCAGCACGTCGCGGAAGGTGCGCCAGTAGAGTACGACTATGGCGAGGATCGCGCCGGGCTGGATGGCGATGTTGAACAGCGCCCACTTGTCGGCGTCGAAGCCCATCAGCTCGGTGGCGAGGATGAGGTGGCCGGTCGAGCTGACCGGCAGATATTCGGTCAGCCCCTCGACCACGCCTAGGATGATCACCAGCCACAGGATCGGCATCGCCGTGCCCTAGGTGCCGAGCGGGGTCGAGCGGGCGGCGAAGCGACCGCCCTCGCGGAACCGGCCGAGCCATTCGCCGGCGACCGCCTCGAGCGGTGTCGGAGTGATGCCCAGCTCCTTCAGGCCGCGCGACTTGGGCGCCGCGACATTGTCCTGCTGGAGCATCAGCCACTGGTCCCAGGTAATCGGCGCGCCGGGCAGGAAGCCGAGCCGGGCGAGGCCGGCGGCGGCGAAGTCGGGCACGTCGATCAGCTCGCGCCGTTGGCTCGCCAGCGCGGCAATCCGCTCGGTCAGCGCTCGCATCGTCATCACCTCGAGCCCGCCGATCTCGTAGGTCTTGCCGGCATGCTTGCCGGGCTCGAGCGCGGCGGCGGCGATCGCTTTGCCCAAATCGCGCACATAGACCGGCTGGAAGCGGGTCTTGGGCGCGATGACGGGGTAGAAGGGCAGTGCCGCCATCAAACCGGCGAAACGGTTGGTGAGCTGGTCCTCGGGGCCGAACACCAGGCTCGGTCGGACGATGGTCGCGGCTGGAAACGCGTCCTTGACCGCCGCCTCGCCGCGGCCTTTCGACTGGGCATATTCGGCGGCGCCCCCGGCATCCGCGCCGATGGCCGAGACGTGGACCAGCGCGCTCGCCCCGGCCTTCGCGGCGGCGCGCGCGACATGTCCCGCGCCCTCCGCGTTGATCGCCCCCAACCCGCGGCCCATGACCGCGACCAAGTTGATCACCGCCTCCGCGCCGGCGCACGCCGCGGCAACCGAATCCGGCCGGGTCACGTCGGCCGCGGCAAAGTCGATCTGCCCTACCTGACCGAGCGGCTGGAGGAAGAACGCCTGGCGCGGGAAGCGCTGGGCGACGCGCACCCGGGCCCCGGCGCGAAGCAGTTCCTCGACCACGTAGCGGCCGACGAAACCGCCGCCGCCGAACACGGTGATGAGAGGGGGTAGGGACTTGAGCGGCATGTCCTCGTCCGGTTGCACGTGCGGGCGCGTCCTAGGGCCAAGACGCGCCCGCAGGCAAGCCGGGCGCGGCTCGCCTCAATAATAATCGGCCAGCGTCACGACCACCTTGCGGCCATCGCCGAGCTCGAGTCTGACGGTCTCGCCCGCGGCGCGCTGGTTCCAGCCGCTCGCCGCGCTCTGGAAATAGTCCTTGCCGACGCGCTGGCCATCGACCGCGACCAGCCGGTCGCCCTTCCTGAGCCCGGCTCTGGCCGCCGGCGGACCGGGCGACACGAACGCCAGCGTCAGCTGCTCGCCGTCGAATTCGCTGCGCAGCCCCGCCCGGTCGCGCACGAACACCGGCGGCTTGGCGAGCGGTTCGAGGTAGAGCCGGTTGCGGCCGAGATCCATCGTCACCCGGAACGGCTTGAGCAGGCCGATCCCGGCGTTGACCTCGTCGACCGCGCCGCTCGGCTTGGTCTCGCTCAACGTGACCGGCACGTTGCGGAAGGTTTGCCCGCCGAACGCGATCCGATCGACGGTCACCAGCCGGACCGGGTGCATCCCGCCGACCCCGCCCGCTTCCGACATCGCATAGGGCAGGCTGGCAAGCTCCGGCCGCTTTTCCCAATAGCTCTTGGGAAGCGACAGGGTCGAACCGTTGCCGACGTCGAAATGCGCCTTGACCGGCGCCGCTCCGGCGACCGCGACCGGGATGGTGTTGAGCCGGTCGTCGCCCTTGCCCAGCTCGATCATCGTCGCGTTGGGAGGCGGTGCGAACGAGTCTTGCCTGGCGATGCTTAGCGTCGTCTGCTGCCAGTCGACCCCGACGACCGCATTGTCGAACAGCTCGCGGCCCAACACCACGGTCATCGGCCGGCCGAGCCCGCGCGCCACCGACGCCAGGTCGATCACCACCACCGGCGCATTCTTGAGCGTCAGGCCCCCAAGCTCGAGCGTCACGCCTGTCACCAGCTCGGCCTCGACCGTCCCGCCGGAGCCCTGAGCAGGAATCGACTGGCCCTTGGGCAGCCCGATCTGCCGGGCGAAGGCGCGATCGACCGTGGTCACCCCGGCGCCGGTATCGAGCAGGAAGTCGACCTTGTGCCCGTTGATCCGCCCGTCGGCGATGATCCGGTTGCCGCGGAACAGCTCGAACTTCATCGTCGTGCTTTCTTTCGCCCACGCCACCTCGGCGCGCGGGATCTGCTGGCACGCCGCGCCGGTCAGCGGAGCGGCCGCCAGGGCCATTGCGAACGCCATGTGGAAAAGCTTGCGGGCCATCATCGTTTCCTCTAGAAATATCTGCGAGAGGTATATCAATTATCATAAAACGATAATTAGTCAAGAGGCGGAATTATGGATCGATTACAATTGAGTGCGCGCCGCCTGCGGGTCGCCGTACTGGTGGTGCTCGCCATCCTGGTCGCCGCCTACGCGACGGTTCGACTCGGCATCGATCTCGGACCGCAGATCCGGGTCGAGCGCGCGGGCGGATCGCCGACCGGTTTCGCCGCGACCCTCGCCAGCGACGTCGCGGTGGCGCTGTTCGCCATCGCTTTGTGGCGCCTCTCCGCGATGCTCGGCCTGCTTGCCTCCGGCGAGCGCTTCACCGCTCCGGTCGCCGCCGCCTTCCGCTCGTTCGCCTTGTGGCTACTGCTCGCCGCGCTTGCCCAGATCCTCGTCCCGCTGGTCGTGGCCGTGGCCGGCGGCGGCAGCGGCGGCCGGGTGGCGATGGTGTTTGACCTGCGCGAAGCCTTCGCAGTCATCGCCGCTTTGGTCCTGTTCCTCGTCGCGCGGATGCTTGAGGAGGCGGCTCGGATCGACCTCGAGCTGCGCGAGATCGTCTGACCATGGCGATCATCGTCCGCCTCGACGTGATGCTCGCGCTGCGCAAGATGCGCTCGAAGGAGCTGGCCGAGGCGATCGGCGTGACCGAGGCCAATTTGTCGCTGCTCAAGTCCGGCAAGGTCAAGGGCGTGCGCTTCGCCACCCTCGACGCGATCTGCCGCGAGCTCGACTGCAAGCCCGGCGATCTGCTCGATTTCGAGCCCGATTGAGCGCGCTCGGCCCGGCGCGGTTGACAGACCGGCGGAGCGGCTTCTAAGCGCCGCCGCCTACCACCACGATCAGTCCCTGTGCCCAGGTGGCGGAATTGGTAGACGCACCAGCTTCAGGTGCTGGCGCTCGCAAGGGCGTGGAGGTTCGAGTCCTCTCCTGGGCACCATCACCTTTACAAGAAAAGTTGAAAAATGGCCGGAAATCCGCCATTCTAGCGGGACCTTGGCCGTCGTTGTTCGCCTCTGTTCGTGTGCATCCGCGCCGAAAATGGGGCCACTTTGGGGGCCACTTCGATTCGGTCTTGGAAAGTGGCCCCCAAATGGCGTTATCCGACACGACAATCAAAGCTGCCAAACATGGCCCCAAGCCAATCAAGCTCTTCGACACGGATGGGCTTTTCCTCCTGTTACAGCCATCTGGAGGGAAGCTCTGGCGAGTGAAGTATCGCTTTGCTGGCAAGGAAAAGAAGCTAAGTGTCGGAAAGTATCCGGAGGTTGGGCTTAAGGAGGCCCGGCGTCGCCGTGATCAAGCCCGTGCGGTGCTCGCCTCTGGGCTTGATCCGGCGGAGCAGAAGCGTCTCGTGAAAGAGGCGGAGCGTCAGAGCGCCGCGACAACCTTTTCCATCGTTGGAGAAGAGTATCTCGCGAAGGCCTCATTGGAAGGGCGTGAAGCAGTCACGATCAAGAAGAGCCGCTGGTTATTGTCTCTGATGACGCCCGCCCTCGGGCACCGGCCGATTGCCGACATCAAAGCTCCAGAACTCTTGGGCGTGTTGAAGAAGGTTGAGGCGAAAGGCCATCTCGAAACAGCGCGGCGAATGAGATCACTCGCCGGCCGCATCTTCCGCCATGCAATTGCTACCGCCCGCGCCGAAAATGACCCTTCAGCACAACTCCGCGGGGCTCTAACAGCGCCGCGGGTGAGGCACCATAGCGCGCTGTTCGACGAAGGTTCTGTAGGAGCGCTTCTCCGTGCCATCGAAGGTTACGAGGGCCAGCCGCTGACGGCTATCGCCCTAAAACTAACTCCACACCTGTTTGTCCGACCGGGCGAGCTCCGCCAAGCCGAATGGGCGGAGTTTGACCTGAGTAGTGCGCTCTGGACGATACCCGCGTCTAAAATGAAAATGCGCGAACCGCACCGCGTACCGCTTTCTAAGCAGTCAATAGCTCTTCTTCAGGCAGCCCAGACTTTGAGCGGCGGTCAGAAGTACGTATTCTCTTCGCTCTATCCAGGAAATCGGCCGATGTCCGAAAACACGATCAACGCGGCGCTCCGACGGTTGGGATATACAAGTGACGAGATGACTGCGCACGGCTTCAGAGCAACAGCTAGCTCGTTGCTCAACGAGTCTGGAAAGTGGAGTCCCGACGCAATCGAGCGCGCTTTGGCGCACCGCGACGCTAATTCAATCCGGGGAACTTATCATCGAGGCGCGCACTGGGAGGAAAGAGTGCGCATGGCCCAGTGGTGGAGTGACTATCTTGATGAACTGCGAGCTAGACCTGCATCGAATTAGCCAGTTCCGCATTCAATAGGCGGCGTCGGCGGCCTGTCGATGCGACTAAATTAAAGTCTCACCACTCGCGGCGCAGGCAGAGTGGCGTGCCACTCCTCTACTTCGCCGCTATCCCATTTCCGACTGATTAGCCCGGGGCTGCCGGTCTGAGCTAGAAACCCAATCAAGAGCTGCGGTGGGACATTGTGTTTCGCGG
This sequence comes from Sphingomonas mesophila, assembly GCF_003499275.1. GTDB lineage: Bacteria > Pseudomonadota > Alphaproteobacteria > Sphingomonadales > Sphingomonadaceae > Sphingomicrobium > Sphingomicrobium mesophilum. Next base: position 135,736 of record NZ_QWDF01000001.1, read on the forward strand.
CATAGGCCAATTGCCGCCCAAACCTTGATACGTCGTCGGACCCTAGCTCCAATCCTTCGTTCCGCTGCACACCCAGAAGCGTCCAGTGAAATGGATTTTGCTCAAAAGACGGGATCGCGGGCACGAAGCCTTCCCGAGCACGCTCGATACACCTTTGGAGCTGCCTCGATCTGCCATCCTCAAATCGCTCTAGCACATAGCGATACGTCTCGCGCTTCAGATAGGAGCGGGGTTTGTCGTACTGACATAAGGTCTGGTCGCTAACCTTCCGTGTATGCACTCCGCGCTGCAACCGCTCCACAAATTCTTCCCAGCGTTCTTCCTCGTCCCGAAATTCGCGAGTGCTGGCCACGTGGACCACTGGTTTCCTCGACGAATTCCGACGAATCGGTTTCCGCTTACTTCGTGCTGTGGTGCTGCCAGACTTCGACATTAGACCTGCCTCCTGCATCTTGATGCAGTCATTTTTCACTCGAATGACTTCCCGAGGTCAAGCCGAGCCATTCCGCGGCTGAATGCTTGCCATGGAACCTGCATCTCGATGCAGCTCGCGAAACGCGTTTTTAGTGCCGTCTTAAAAGACCCCTTAGCGGCGCTCATCGAAGGCCTAGTCGTCATCCGCCGGGCGCCCTTAACCGGAGGATTAAAATGCAAAAACTTACTGTGACAGTTAAAGAGGCGTGCGAGGCGCTCTCCATCTCCAAAACCACGTTTTATGACATGCTTCGCAAGGGTGTGCCTTTAGCGTGCGTATTCGTTGGTCGCCGACGCCTGGTAACGACCGACAGTCTAAAGGCATGGATTGCGAGCAATGTTGACGCGACAAGCGAAATGGGGGCGGACTGATGACCGGCCTCTCAATCTGCGATTTGGCACCGGTGCCAGGATTCCGGTTAGGTCAGGTGTCAGGAAAAGGGCGCACATGCGAAACCGCAGCGGACGCCCGCAGCGAAGATGTTCGTCGCGTTGAGCTATTGCGACTTAGCGCAGGGCAAGCGAAAATTTCGGCGAACCGTGACGCCGCCGGAGAGCTCGCTGACCTTCTCGACTATGGCGATGGCGATCCGCCCCAAACGACTGCGAGTAAGCTTTATATGCGAAGCGTGCGGGAGCGGCTGCTGGGGCACCTAAGCACCTTCCTCGCTAATAGTGCGGCTAGCATCGCGACGGTCCATCTTGAGCCACTCCGTCAGGAACTACCTGGTTCGTGCCTTGGCGATCTAAACCCGCGTAACGAGAGCGATATTCTAAGGGCAGCGCTTCGTGAAAAGGGCATCGCTGATCTCGAGGGCGCAGCAATTCTCTTTCAAGACGTCGAACATGAGGCGCGAACCGATGTTTGGAGAGGTGGTCGGCATGGAATCGTTATTGGCGAGAAGGTTGAGGCCTTCAATGCGCTTCGGAAGACCCGCAATTACGAGCCGAGACTCCAAGCAAGTAACCACAGACGGACTCCCCGGGTCAGGATCATCCGCAGCATTACCAATCTGGAGTATCATCTATCCTATCTCTTGAAGGGCAGCATCTACGGTCGCTGGGAGGGTACGATTGAGGGGAAGCGTGTCCGAAGCCGCAAGAGGCGCGTCCCGGGGCATCGCCATTCGCAGGCGCTCCTGTGGTTGCACAGTCACCCAGTGAACGACTTGTGCCAGCTCATTGGAATGCGAGTAGGTTCGGATGGCTTTTTCTTCACGAACGGGACGCCGAAAGCAGAGGTACGCACTTTCTTAGACTGTCCCTGACGGTCGAAACGCAGGTTTTGCACATGTTGGTGTGAAACACACCCAACGCTCACAGGCGAGCCGAAAGCGGAGCCGCCAAACAAATAACAATCAAGTGGGGAGTGGGGAGTCCGGCATGCTGTCGGGGCCGCTGGCGGATCGCGCCCTTCGTATCTCCCCACTCCCACAGACTGGAGCACGCCAATGTCAAAGAAATCACCGAAAGGTCGTCAGAGCCGCAACCTTCGCATTCGCGTTCAGGGCGGCACGGCCCCATCACGGACCACTTGGGTGGAGGTGCGCAAAGGCAAGAAACGAATCTGGATAAAGCAAGCCGATTTTATGACTGACGTGTCGAGCGTGAAAAGCCGATTGGCGCGAGCCGGCATCATCATTCTGGGCGCATCCAACTGGAACGAATTCATGGCCCAAGTCGCAGCCGTCAGCGAATTCCCAAATCGCTCGCTGGTTGAGCAGTCCGGATGGAGCGGCAAATGCTTCGCCCTTCAAAGTGGCCAAGTGTTTGCTCCAGATGGCGCCCGCGGGATCTGTGTCTTCGACCCGAATCCTCTGAAGTGCGTTCAATCTGGAACCCTGCAAGGCTGGTTGGAGCGCGTCGTAGCCCCCTTGATGGGGCAGCGCTTGGCGCTGTTCATGCTAATGGTGATGTTCGTCGCACCAATCCTCAAACTTACGAACCGGGCGGGCAATTTCGGTTTCGAGCTTGTCGGTGCAGGCGGCAAAGGTAAGTCGATGCTCTTGAAGCTTATGGCTTCCGTCGTCGGAGGCGCTACTGATGACGCGCCAACCCGATACTGGAACACGTGCAAAACGACGGTGAACGCGCTCGAAAAGAAGGCCGAAGCGCATTCCGACCTTCCCATGCTTCTCGACGATGCGACATCATTCGCGGGAACGGAGAGTGGCGGTCCGCGCGGGCGGCTTTTCAAGCAGTTTGTTTTCGACTTGGCGCAGGGTGAAACAAAGCACCGCTTCGATAATCAGCAGCAGCGTTGGTTTCGCCTCGTCTACTGTATCACCTCGAACCTTTCGCTGGCTGACGTGATTGCCGAAGTTGCCGAGGACGAACGGGGCGCCACTCAAGATCGCCACATTTCCTTCAACACTGATATTCCAGCGTACAACACCTTCGACATCGTTCCTGCGGGATACCCCGACATCAAAAGCTATGCTGATGCCCTGATAGCGGGGATGGCGACTGAGTACGGCACGGCAATGCCACACTTTTTGCAGGCCCTCGTCGAACATCGAGCTTCTGATGAGGAAGGACTCAAGGCCGGTATCGCGAAGCGGGTGGAAGATTTCATCAACAGTACCGGCGCGAATCGGAATGACGGGTCTTCGAGCCGCGTTGCCGAAGCATTTGGCCTTGTGGTGGCAGCTGCTTCACTCGCGCGACACTATGGGACGCTTCCAAAGGAAATCGATTACAAGGCCGTGGGTCTCGCCGCCTACCGACTTCACCTCGCGTCTGCCCAACGACTGAGCGCCCATCAGAGGCTGAGGGCGTATGCGGCCGATGCAAGGGTCGTCGATATGGAAGAATGCAGACTTAAACACGTCACTGAAGCTCAGCTACGGGCGGTGCCGGGCGTGTTCCGGCTCGACCGCAAAGGACGCCGCGAATTTCATGTTCACCCTCGGGTCTTCAAAGCCGCATTCCCCGACCACAAGACGTTACTAAAAGATCCCGAAGTCAGCGCATTGAGGCTTCGAGACGGCCGGCACCGGGGCCCAAAGCGCGAGCTGATTAAAGGGTCGCCGGATGACCGGTTCTACTCTTTCTTGTTGCCTGAAGAGGTCACTAAGGTCCGCATGTGATAGGCGGACGGAGCGATCGAGTAATGCGGTACGTCGCTCGATCGCTCTCGCCGCGTTTCGTGGTGATTGTATGATTAAGCCACAAAATGGTCCGCAAACATAAGTCTTTGCTAACCCAGTGTGCGCTAACTTATCCGCCGGTCAAGGGCTTCTCGGGTCGGCGTATAGCAGGTGTGATCGGATAAGTGACAAACTGTAACCTCAATCCAGTTGGGATGGCCGCAAAACAATCGCCTGCGTTGGCGGCCCAACTATGACCTTGACGGTCTCTCCAATTGGTCATGGCGACCTGTGCCATGGGTGGTCATGGGTGGTCACCGATGAGGATGTTCTCGCGGAACGGGTCGCACGCATTGTCCTTGGGCAGTACCGGCACGTCGCCAAGATCCTTCAAGGCGCGGGATTGCCCGGCCCTATCGCTACGGAAGAACAGGCGAAGGCCGCCATCGAGCAGCTGACTCTCGCCGAAGGCGAAGACCCTTGGCAACGCGATGGATGGCTGTTCCAAGCGATTTCATGGATCGCGGCTCAACAGGCGCCATCGGGCGCGCTCACGCGTGCTCCCCATATCCGCAAATCCGACAAAGGATTCGATGGGCTGCAGTTGCAGTTGAGCGAAGATGGCACGGCGATCACCGCAGTGATCGTGTTCGAGGATAAAGCCACCGACCATCCCCGCGATACGATTAGAGATGACGTTTTTCCGGGGATCGTCGCGCTGGAAAGCGGTCAACGCCTCAATGAACTAACGCACGAGGTGAGTGCGATGCTTGACGTCCGCGCTCATGCCGATGCTGGCTTCGATGTCGACACGGCGATCGCTAACACATTGTGGCACGACGCTCGCCGCTACAGGGTCAGCATCACAATCGGGGACACTCACAACGCGGAAAGCGCACGCGCCAAGCTATTCAAGGGATTCGATGATTCCGCGCCGGGCGCTGTCGAGCGTCGTCGTGCCGATACAATCTATCTTCCCACCCTGCGCAATTGGATGTCCAGCTTCGCAGATCGTGTGATCGTTCAAATTGAGGCGATCGCACATGTTTGATCCAACGACGGCAGCACTGATCCGGGCCGCGCCGCCGCTCAATGGTCTCGACCTCGACGGCCTGCCCAAGCGCTTGACCGAGGCCTTCGCTGATATTGTCTCGGCTCGCATCCGTCTCCGTGGAAGCGGTGGTGAGGACGATGACCCTGCGCTCATGGAAACGATCGCGGAGCTACGGCGCCTTGCTGCGGCACACGAAGCATATGCGGCTTTGCTGCCCGATCGAGATAACCGAGCAGCGGCAGCGTTTGTCACAGCGTCGGCACACCAAGCAGTCTCGCTCGCACTGCGCCGCACGCGTCCGACAAGTTACGTTGAGATAGCCGCCGTTAGTCCGGACATCTCCGCTACCTTACTCTTTCTAATTGCTGAAGCTCATGCCGATGCTGCCGAGGCTGCAAAACGGATCGAAGCCAATCCAGATTCGAGCGCGGTTGAACAGGCGTTGGTCGTGGCGATCCGAAATCTCGCTCAGGGGCGGCTTCGTGACATCGTAAATGCCGAAGAGCCCGCTCCGGAACTCGCGTCTGACGATTTAGGTCTCCGCGCTCTTGATGCCCTACGCCTATTGCTTTTGCGTGGTGTCACCCGGCTCGCGGCGCAGTTGCGCTTGCGCGTTGATCTTTTGCCTGACGCTGGCGGGACAATTCCAGCCAGCACGATCTTTGCTCAGGTGCGCGCACTTGCTGCCGAGCCAATTGAAAGTGCAGGTGGCGAGGCGGAGGAGCTGCTGAGTCTTTACCCCGGCCCACTGCACCTCGCTAATTTGCTCGGCGGCCTTGAAGGCGATCTCATTGGCACGGCGCTGACCCGCATTCCGACACCGGGCGGGGTTGAGGAAGCGGGCTGGTGGCAGATTTTGCGCCGAATGGCGCGTGGGCGTCCGTATCTTTGGCGCAACCATCGGGAGGCCATCGAGAAAGGCTATCTGGAGCAGGGTGTATCATCCGCGATCAGCTTCCCCACTGGCGGCGGCAAGTCGACCCTCGCCGAGTTGAAGATCGCGACCGCCCTGCTGCGCGGGGAGCGGGTCATCTTCCTAGCCCCGACTCATGCGTTGGTCGGACAGACTCAGCGCGCGCTCAAGCGTACCTTCGAAGATTACAGCATCTTTGCCGATGTCGATGAGGATGTGGGCATCGGCGAACTCGTCGTACTGGGCGAAGTCACCGTGATGACGCCTGAGCGCTGCCTCATGCTTCTCTCTGTCCAACCTGAGGCCTTCGCTGGTCTCGGGCTGGTGGTTTTCGACGAATGTCATCTCATGCATCCGCGTGAGGACGATCGTAGCCGACGCGGGCTGGACGCAATGCTGGCGATTCTCAACCTCACTCAGGTGGCGCCAGCGGCCGATTTGCTGCTGCTTTCAGCGATGATGAAGAACGGCGAGGAAATTGCCGGTTGGGTCGCTCACTTGACCGGACGCCCATGTCTCACTCTTGATTTGTCTTGGAAGCCAACTCGTCAAGTCCGTGGATGCGTCGTGTATTCGGCCGAGCAGATTAAAGGTCTGAATGCCAAGCTAGCAGCGGCTCGCATCGCCTATCCCGGCCAAGCAGCGACGCCGATGTCAGTGAAGCGGGAATTGTTGGCCCAACCCTATGGCTTGTTCAGCCTGCTCCAGACTTGGAGCACAACTGACCGGAATGACTACGCTCTTCTGCAGCTCTTGGCGGATGCCCATCCACTTTCGACCGGCAAGGCACGGGGCGGGGGATGGTACCTGACTCCGAACGGAAATGAGACCAGTGGTGCGATTGCCGCCGCCGCGTCAGCGGCAGGCATGAAGACTCTCGTCTTCGTGCAGACCACCGTCTTCTGCGAAAGCTGCGTCAAGGCCTTCCCGGCGCGTGTACCAGCGAGCCCGGTGGAGCTGACCGACGAAGAGCGCGCGTGGCGCACCCTTGCGGTCGAGGAAATGGGCGGACCTGATTATTGCTATCTGAAGCTCGATGATGCCGGGGTTCTGCAGACCGGCGCGGCTAGCCACCACGCGCTCCTGTTGCGCGAGGAACGCGAACTTCATGAAAGCTTGTTCCGCCGACCCGATGGCGTGCGCGTCCTTTTCGCAACTTCCACTCTTGCTCAAGGGATGAACTTGCCAAGCGAAGTGGTGATCATTTCGGGCGACAGTCGCTTCGATCCCGGCGCTGACAAGATTCAAAAGCTCGAGGCCCATGAATTGCTCAACGCGGCGGGCCGGGCAGGACGCGCGGGCGAAGGATCGCAAGGCTTCGTCCTGCTGGTTCCGAGCAAGGTGATCGACTTCGATGACCAGAATAATCAGATCAATGGCCACTGGATGGAATTGCAGGCGATTTTCGAGCAAGCTGACCAATGCTTGATTATCGATGATCCGTTGAAAGCGATCCTCGATCAAATTCATGACGGGATCACCAAAACAGGAACGCCCTCCTACTTGCTGAGCAAACTTCCTCTTGCGGTAAACGGCGCCGAGGAGGATCCGGCCGGCGTGCTATTGAAGCGCAGCTTCACCGCTTACCGGGCGAGGCTCACTAACCAGACGGAATGGCTCGACAGCCGGATTGCAGCGGCAGTCGCAGCCCGCTCCACCATCGAACTTGCTGAACCTGAACGATGGATAGAGCAGGTGGCCGGATCAACAGGACTCTCAATCATGTTGCTCCAGCAGATTCTGACGCGGCTTGATGACGGCGCCTTCAATGGTAGCGCCATCGAGATTGTCAAAGCTCTGCTAGACTGGTTGGACGCCAGCCCGACCTTCGTCATGGATTTGATTCGGCCCGAGAGTCTCGAGGGACTGTTCGACGGCAAGTACAAAGCCCTTCCTGACGATGAGGCGCGTTCGAAACAGGCCCTCGAGGCACTTCGGAAGCTATGGCCGCTCTGGATGTCTGGCGTGCCGTTGTGCCAGCTCGAAGCGGCATTTTTGGGCAAGAAGACAGGCCTCGGGCAATGCAAGAATGCGCGTCACTTCGTGTCACGTATTGTGCCGGATCTTGCGTTCCTCGCGGCGCTGCCGGGCCGGCTCATGGCGGCTCGGCTGAGGGCTGCAAATGATGAATCACCGATTCCGATTACGCTTTCCACGCTCGGCAGCATTGTTCGTGAAGGCTGCGACAGTCCCGAGACGCTAGCTAACCGCTTAAATCAGGGCCGCTCAGTGTCCCGGGTCGCCGCGCGAGCGCACTTCGAGACAATCAAGGCGCATATTCCTCCCGGCAACCCCACAGAGTCATTTGACGACACCCGCGAACGTATTCGGCACGCCGACGTTGTCGCCGCCTTCGAGGCAGAGTGAGAAGGCACGTAGAACCGATGAAGCTTTTCTCGCAGGATCAGCTCGAAGCAATAGCGGGAGCGCTCGGGGACACAACCTACGGCCTGACAAACCCGGAGATCGAGTTTCTATTGCAGTCGGCCAAGATGATTGATCCCGGCAAGACTACTAAGCGAGTGCGCATCTACAACGCTTTCGCTGAGAGTCAGAACACCAAGCGAAATCGGACCCACGTTCTGCAATTCATCCGGTTGGCGATGAGCCCAGCGCGGTATAGTCGTGAACCAGAGCGCTTCGAGCCTATGCGTGCCGCGTTAAATCAGGCGCTCGCCTTCGCTGGGCTGGTCGTTGACGAGACGGGCCAACTCACCCCCGTTTCCGCTGCGACTACGCTGCCGGAGGCACAGCGGCGCTCACGCGAGCTACGTGCTGACCTTGAAGGGCGTGGCGTGCATCCCGATGTCCTCGCGTTTTGCCGTGTAGAGCTGCTCGCCGACAACTATTTTCATGCGGTGCAGGAAGCGGTGAAGAGTGTCGCGGACAAAATACGCCACCTGACAGGCCTCACTGATGATGGCGGCGCGCTAGTCGATCGAGCCTTTGGCGGACAACCGATGCTGATGATCAACCCTTGGCAAACGCTCAGCGAGAAAGGCGAACAGAGCGGCTTCGCCAATCTCGTGAAGGGCGCTTTCGGCATGTTCCGTAATCCGACCGCGCACGAGGCGCGAATTCATTGGATCATGACCAAGGAAGATGCCGAGGACCTGCTGACCATTGTGTCGTTGATACATCGGAGGCTGGATGCTGCTCGTCCTTCAGAGCCGTGATCGAACGGAGCCTCCAATCTGGTACCCATATGGGACCCCGCGCAGGATCACGCCTGCGGCTCTCGCATCTAAGTCGTTGAAAAGGTGGTGGACGCACTAGGGCTCGAACCTAGGACCCGCTGATTAAGAGGTCTCGGCATAGTCAACGAAGACATTGTTATCGAATCGTTCCGTAAAAGTAACGAATTGACAGTTTGATTGCAAACTGGTAAGTTAATTTAGTGCGCTGCATTTGGGCAGCTGCGCGTCCAATCCCAAAAAAGCGAGACAATTATGGAACGGCAACCTGCCAAGGTTGTGGTGCCAAAAGACGTGCGAAGACTCCTAACGCACGTCGGGCATCGGCGCCACAAACACCGCAACCGAGTAATGGTCCTATTGAGCTTCAAAGCGGGCCTGAGAGCTTGCGAGATATCCGGCCTAGATTGGTCAATGGTGTTGGCAAGCAATGGCAAGATTAGCGATCAACTGGCCATTGCGAGGACCATCGCCAAGCGCGGATCAGCGAGAAGGATTCCGCTTCACAGCGACCTGAAGCGAGCGCTTCAGCGTTACCATGACGTCGAAGGGAGACCGCAGACCGGTGCTCTTCTACGTTCACAGCGCGGCCAGCCTCTTACGGCGGCCAGCGTCGTAAACTGGTTCGGATCCACGTACCGCGAATTAGGCCTAGTCGGATGCTCGTCGCACTCGGGGCGTCGGACCTTCATCACGACCTCGGCTCGGGTACTAGCCAAAACAGGCGGATCATTGCGCGACATTCAGGAGTTAGCCGGACATCGCGCCCTGACAACCACTGAGCGCTACATCGAAGGCGACCGTGCCGCACAGCGGCGGCTCATCAACCTCATCTAACTGAACTCTCACAACATCATTGGAAAGGGAACGCGGCTATGACCAGCGGCGATCAGGACAACTGTGCTTTCGACACGGGGCAAAACAGCACGTGTGTTCAACCCTCGATATCTGAGCTTAACGACAGGCTTCGACGCGATTGGGTCGGCGGAAGGGTCGCGATGTCGGCAGGCGTCGAACAGCTTGGCTTGGATGCCGTTATCGAAATCTTCGAAGCCGTGAATGAGTTTGAGGCTTTCACGCCTGACAATGATCCTTACGGAGAACATGACTTCGGCGTGATCAAGGTCGGCAGCGAACGCATAATCTGGAAGATCGATTACTACGACACGGCGTTAGAGTCCGGATCCCCTGACCCTTCCAACCCCGCCGTGACCACGCGCGTGCTCACCGTGATGTTGGCAAGTGAGTACTAATCATGAGTGCCGTCAGCGCCCTCGCAGCCGCATCCCAACTCGAACCACTTAGACAGGGACCGCACGACAATCTTTGCTGCCTTTACGCGGCCATTAATGCGATCCGCCTCGTCCTGTTTCCCGTCCGCCAATTGGGGCGCGCGCAAACAAAAGCACTATTCCTCCATGGCGCGCGACTGATTGACGAACGCGGAGCGCTGCTCAGCGTCCTGGAAGAGGGGATGGAAGAGGCCTTGTGGATCGATCTTTGCATTTCCCTGGCCAGCGAAGCCAGCCGACTTACCGGGATCACGATCAAGTTGACCTTCCTGCTCGATAGTTGGCCAAAACCTTCGACCCGTGTTGCGCTCGACCGGATCAAACGCGCTCTCAGGTACGGGCACCCGGTATTGATGCTTTTGCATGGGGCGTATGACCATTGCACCGTAGCGGCCGCAATCACGCAACAAAGGCTCGTTCTCTTTGACAGTCACGGATTTAAATGGGTTTCGTTGGGCAACGTCGGCATATCTCACCCACGCTCGAACCGGCTCCATCAAATCCCAACAACAAGCGCAATCGCGTTATCCCTTGGTAGCAAGAATTGAGCATCCTCAGATGCATTACCCGACCTTCATTTGAGGTACTGAAATCACTTCATCTTGCCGGGTCTGCATACCTCCACACCACAATGTCCCAATCGCTTTCGCCCACATCGGGAGGCCAAGCCTTCCATCGCCTTTTGTGCGCGGGAAAAGGCTCAGACTCGATCCCGTTCCGATAGCGGACGCAGACTATTCGTTCCGGGTTTACCGGCATCTCGCCGCCGTCATGGGCCGTCCATTGGCTTGGTTGCGGGGTGGCGTTGTATGCTTTGGCAGGACTGTTTGGGTCGTCGGTCAGGAGCGCCTCCCGCGCCTTCAAACAAAGCAGCGGCGCTCACTGCTGTTGGGCAGGTTCAGCGCTGGAATCATGACAAGAAACGAGCTGGGCGCAAAGACTTGGAAGTGAGTTTTTTACTGCGAGCTCGGTTGCAAAAGATCGCAATTGAGACAGGCGTAAAGGCAGGAGTGCCAGCTGCCGACGACACGATTTGTGGGGAAAATGCTATTTAGCCACCAATCGTTTCCGGCCCATCGCGCTAGGGGATTGGACGCGGTTTGTGAGCACTGAAGGGCTGCAGTTGGCCGCAATCGGACTGTCGGCTTGGCATGTCTAAGAGCAGACGCTTCTCCCAGCCGGTTAAGTGTGCTCCTTTGCACATAGAGTATGGTCCGCCAGGGATTGCATGATTTGACATCTGCCGATCTGGCCGCCTCGGCACTGGGCGACCATTCGCGACAGCTCGCCTCTTAGGCTCTGCAGGCGTGCGATCTTGCGCTCCACGGCGTCAAGGTGACCGCTGGCGATCCGGTCAGCTTCGGCGCAATCTTGGTCAGGGTTCTCGGTCAAGGCCAGTAGCGAGCGAATGTCGCTGAGGTCGAACCCCAACCCTCGCGCGTGACGGACGAAGGTGAGCCGTTCAACATGCTGGGGTCCGTAATCGCGATAGTTCCCGTCCGTGCGGGCGGGTTTGGGAAGAAGTCCGATCCGTTCGTAGTAGCGAATGGTTTCGATGTTGGTGCCGGTTGCCCGACCAAGCTCTCCGATCTTCATCGCCGTGCAAGCCTTGACCCTGTAGCCGCTACAGGGACCATATACGGGTCGCTCCGATTCGGTCGAGGTGACAAATGGACTGTAACAGCTGCGTATCCGACACTCCGAAGACCATGGTCGACCCGCGTTGGCGCCAGGCCTTGTGGATCGCCCTAATCGTCAACGCCGGGATGTTTGCGGTAGAGCTGTATGCCGGCTCGGCCGCAGACAGCCACGCGCTCAAGGCCGACGCGCTCGACTTCTTCAGTGATGCCGCAAACTACGCAATTTCGCTGCTGGTCGCCGGCTTGGCGCTGACGTGGCGAGCCCGCGCAGCGTTCTTCAAGGGCGCCACGCTGGTGCTGCTGGGCGCCTACATCCTCGTCAGTGCCAGCTGGGCCGCCTGGAATGGCTCAAGCCCGCAGCCGGAGACGATGGGGATCATCGGCGTCCTTGCGCTCTTGGCAAACGTCGGTGTCGCCCTGCTGCTGTTTCGCTTTCGCTCGGGCGACTCCAACATGCGATCGGTCTGGATCTGCTCGCGCAATGATGCGATCGGCAATTTGGCCGTGATCGCGGCCGCAGCCGGCGTGTTCGGCACCGGCACCGCCTGGCCGGACCTCATCGTCGCAGGCATCATGGCGACGCTGGGCATCTGGGGCGGCCTGCAGATCATGGCTCAAGCGAGGGGCGAACTCGCCCACCGGCCTGCTCATGCGTCCTGATCGCCCATTGCTCGGGGCTCTCATGTGGGGCGCACTCGGCTTCCTGCTGACAGGCTTGCTGCTGGCCGCATACTTCCAGTTGGCGGCTCCTGCGGCCCAGCTTGACGATCATCAATCGGACTAGCGCGCCAGAACGGGGAAGACGACATGAACGAAGTTCGGAGCGGCGGCGATCGTCAGGGCACCTCTGGTCAGACGGACAGCCCTCGGGTTTTCGTGCCGCCACCCCTGATCTTCGCGAGCTCGGTCGCAGCTGGCCTCGCCATCGACATGCACCTCCACGAATTCGGGGTGCCGCAGGTCTTCGCCATCCTGCTGCTGGTGGCGGCGCTCGGTCTGATCGGCGCGGCGCTGAACCTCTTTCGGCGGCAGCGGACCCGGCCCGAGCCGTGGCAGCCCGCAAGCGCGCTGGTGGTGACGGGCGTCTACCGGTTCACCCGCAATCCGATGTATCTGGGCATGACCCTGCTGTCCCTGAGCGTCGCAATCTTCTGCCAGAGCCTTGGTGCCGTGGGCCTGTCCCTAGTGGCAGCAGCCTTGATCGACCGCTTCGTCATCCGGCGGGAGAAGCCTATCTCCAGCGCCGCTTCGGCGGCGAATATCGGTCTTACAAGCAGCAGGTGAGGCGATGGCTGTAGCGGCGCCTTCCCAATCACGCTCGCGGCTGCTATGGCGCCGACCCATGCCCCGCCTGACTGCCATCGTCAGCGCCATTCTCCTCGTCCTCATACTGTGGACGGGAACGACGGTGCACGCGGCCGAACGGCTCGATTGCATCGAAGTGGGGGCCGAGACAACCGGGCACTACGGCGGCGACCCCGACCAGACCCCGGCCAGCTCGGACAAGGGCGTCGCCCACCATCATACCTCTTGCGGCGGCCACCAGCTTGCCGCGCCAACGGATGTTCCAGGCGCTGCGCTGGCTCCGGTCCGGCGCACCCACCTGTTCGGTGACCCCGCTGCCGGCGTGCCGGGCCGCGAGCCCGAGAACCAGCTGAGGCCTCCGATCGCCTGACACTGACCCAAGCCCGGCACCCCGGGCTCGACTGCAGATGTCAGGAGTACTCCACAATGAAATTTGTTGCAGCCGCGACCCTGGTCGTGGCGGTGGGAGGGGCGTTCTCGTCCGCTTCCGCTCAGGTTGGCAATTCCGCCAGCCCGACCGTCGGCCGACCTGTGTCCACGGCGCCGGCGGGTCCACCATCACCTGTAGTGCCGCCGCCAGCCGCACCGCGCACTGGGCCGCTTCCAGGCAGCCTCAGCCTCGCTCAGGCGTTGGAGGAGGCGAATGCCCGGTCGCCGGCGATCGTTGCCGCTCAGGCCGATCTGGCGGCGGCGGAAGCCCGAACCCGTCAGGCCGGCATCCGAAGCAATCCCGAGCTCAGCTTCGAGGTCGAGAACTTCGCCGGAACGGGGGAGTTACGCGGTCTCCGCTCGACCGAAGCGACCCTTGCGGTCAACCAGCGGCTGGACCTCGGGGGTCGCCGCTCCGCCCGGGTCAGTGCGGCTCAAGCCGAGCTGACCGTTCAGCAGTTGCGCCTGGCGATCGCCAGGGCCGACCTGTCGCAGCAGGTGCGGGAGCAGTTCGCCCGGGCCCTGACTGCCCGTGAGCGGCTTGCTCAGGCGACCGAGAATGTGGAGCGGGCTCGGCGGTTCGCCCGCGTGGCACAAATCCTGGTGGATGCGGGCCGCGATCCGCCACTTCGAGCGCTACGGGCGCGGTCGGCTCTCGCGCAGGCCGAAGCCGAACGGGAAGTCGCGGAAGCCGATGAGCTGGCCGCCCGCTCCTCGCTCGCCGCCCTGTTCGGTGTGCGTGAACCTGTCACGGAGGTCAGCGGACAGTTGCTCGACCTCAAGCCACAGACGATCAACGCGGAAACCAGCCTCGAAGTGCGCCTTGCCGATGCGGAGCGCACCGCCGCCGAAGCTGTTCTACGCCAGCAACTCGCAGAACGGCGCTTGGACCCGGCAGTCGGGGTGGGCGTGCGCCACGTCCGCGAGACCGGCGACTTCGGACTGGTCGCGGGTGTGTCGATGCCCCTCCAAGTGTTCGACCGCAATCGCGGCAACATCGATGCAGCGCGGGCCGGGATTGCCGCAGCCGAGGCTCGCCGGGCCACGGCGATCGCAGCCACGACCGCACGGGCCAGGAACGCCATCGCCAATGTGCAGGCGGCGCAACGGCGCGTGGATGCACTCGGGTCCACGGCCGTGCCGGAAGCAGCGGAAGCGTTGCGCCTCACCGAGCGATCCTATGCTGAAGGGCGGGCGTCCCTGCTCGAACTCCTCGACGCCCAGAACGCCTACACCGCCACCCGCACCGCGCTAACCGATGCCCGGCTCGCCCTCGCGCTGACGACGGCCGAACTCGGCCGCATCGCTGCTCGATAGGAACACACCACATGCCGACCCTTCGCGATCTTAAGATCATCAACCTGACCGACAGGACCCGCCTGCTCGCCGGCATTGCCGCCACAGCCTTGGTTGCTGGAGTGGGAGGAGTGCTGATCGGGCGCTCAATGAGCGACCCCGCTCCCACGGTGGAAACCAGTGCCGAACCGGCCGACGAGACAGACGAGGAGCATGGGCCTGAGGGCTTCGTTCCGCTGGCGCCCGAGCGCCTCTCGGCCAGCGGTATCGCCCTCGAGCGGGTCGAGCCCGGCTCGCTCCAGAGCGAAGTCATTGCGCAGGCCACGGTCGCCGCTCCGCCCGAAGGCCAAGCGCTCCTGACCGCACGGGCTGATGGTGCGGTGGTCCGGATCAACAAGCGCCTTGGCGATTCGGTCGGGGCCGGCGAAACGGTGGCGCTTTTGGAAAGCCGAGAGGCGGCTGCCTTTGTGGCGGAGCGGAATGCGGCAGCGGCCCGGGCCCAGGCTGCGCGAGCCGCTGCGGCCCGCGAGCAGCGCCTGTTCGATGCCAAGATCACGGCAAGGCAGGATCTGGAGGCAGTCGTTGCCGCCAGGCGCACCGCAGAGGCCGAACTGCAGCGGGCCGAAGCGGCC
This sequence comes from Sphingomonas mesophila, assembly GCF_003499275.1. Classification (GTDB taxonomy): domain Bacteria; phylum Pseudomonadota; class Alphaproteobacteria; order Sphingomonadales; family Sphingomonadaceae; genus Sphingomicrobium; species Sphingomicrobium mesophilum. The sequence goes on from NZ_QWDF01000001.1 coordinate 151,054, forward strand.
GTCAGTGCCGCCGGCGTGACCGGCGGCGGGCGCTACCTGGCCGTTCGCAGTCCGATCGGCGGGCGGATCACCGAGGTCGACACCCAGCTTGGCGCCTACGTTTCAGCCGGAGCCGAGTTGTTCAAGGTGGCCGACCCCCGACGGCTTCAGATCGATGCCTCCGTTCCGGTGAGCGATGCGCAGCGCATTCAGCCCGGCGACCGGGCCCAGGTAGAGCTGCCCACCGGCGGCGTGGTCGAAGCGCGGGTCCGGTCCGTGACCCCGGCCCTTGATGCTGAAAGCCGCACCGCCACCGTCGTGCTTCAGCTCAGCGGCGCCCCAGGCGGGCTGACCCAGGGTCAAGGCGTTCGGGTTCGCATTGTCCCACGCGGGAGCCAGCAGCGCGGCATCATCCTGCCTGAGGAAGCTGTCCAGCAGATCGAAGGCCGCGACATGGTGTTCGTCACGGTGAAGGGCGGCGTCCAGGCGGTTCCGGTCACGCTTGGCACTCGGAGCGGAGGAAGGGTCGAGATCGTCGACGGGCTCGAAGCCGGTCAGATGGTCGTAACCCGCAACGCCTTCGCCCTGAAGTCGCAGCTCGGCGCCGAAGCGGACGATCATTGATCCGGACTCACGCCGCTCAGCTCACCCTCGCACAGGCCGACGCACAACGTCGCAGGAAACAGTCATGATCGAACGCCTCCTTCGGACCTCCATCCGCTTCCGCTGGGCAGTGGTGCTGCTGACGGCGCTGGTTGCCGTCTTTGGCGTCAGCCAGCTGCTCAAAGTGCCCATCGATGCGGTTCCCGACATCACCAACAAGCAGGTGCAGATCAACACGGTCGCCCCGGCGCTCGGCCCGCTCGACATGGAGCGGCTGGTCACCTTTCCGGTCGAAACCGCCATGGCCGGAATTCCCGGACTCGAGAGCACACGGTCCATCTCCCGCAACGGCTTTTCCCAAGTCACCGCAATCTTCGAGGACGGCACGGACCTGTATTTCGCCCGCCAGCAGGTTGCGGAGCGCCTTACCGCCGCGTCCGAAAGCCTGCCGGAGAGCGTCGAACCCCGCATGGGACCGGTCACGACCGGACTCGGCGAGGTCTTCATGTATGTGGTGGAGTATGCGCCCGCAGGAACTCGCGACGTTCCCCGGATCGCCGGACGGCCCGGACCGCAGCCGGATGGGAGTTACCTCACGCCCGAGGGTGAGCGGCTCACCGATGAGACCGCGAAGCTCGCTTATCTCCGCACCGTCCAGGACTGGATCCTGCGACCGCAGCTGACGTCCGTCGAGGGCATCGCCGGGGTGGATTCCATCGGCGGCTATGAGAAGCAGTATGTGGTTCAACCGGATCCATCGCGGATGGCGACGCTGGGAGTCTCTTTCACCGAGCTTGCCGAGGCGCTCGAACGGGCGAACGTGTCCGTCGGCGCGAACTTCTACGAGCGAGGCGGGGAAGCTTTCCTGGTTCGCGCCGATGGGCGCATCCGCACACTCGACGAGGTCGCCCGCGCGACCGTGACGACGCGGGCCGGAGTGCCCATCGCTGTCGGTGACATCGCTGACGTCCGTATCGGCGGCGACCTCCGCACGGGCGCTGCAACCGAAGACGGGGAGGAGATCGTCGTCGGCACCGCCCTCATGCGTGCCGGCGGCAACAGCAGGACCGTCGCCGCTGCGGTGGGCGAACGCCTCGAAGAACTCACGCGCTCGCTGCCGCCGGGCATCGTGGTGCACCGGGTGCTGGACCGCTCGAAGCTCGTCGATGCGACGATCAGCACGGTGGAAGAGAATCTGCTGATCGGTGCCTTGCTGGTCATCGCCATTCTGTTCTGGCTGCTCGGCAACATCCGCGCGGCAATCATCGCCACGCTCGTCATCCCGCTGTCCTTCCTGCTGATGGCAATCGGGATGAACGCAACCGGCACGTCCGGGAACCTCATGAGCCTCGGCGCCCTCGACTTCGGATTGATCGTCGATGGGTCGATCATCATCATCGAGAATTCCTTGCGACGTCTGGCCCAGCGACAGCATGCAGAAGGGCGACTTCTCACGCTCGTCGAGCGCATGGAGGAGGTATTCCAGGCGTCGCGCGAGATGATCCGACCAACCATCTACGGTCAGGCAATCATCTTCCTCGTCTTTGCGCCGCTGCTGACCTTCACCGGGGTCGAGGGCAAGATGTTCTCGCCCATGGCCACCACGGTTATGCTGGCGCTGGCGGGCGCCTTCATCCTGTCCCTGACCTTCGTGCCGGCGATGGTGGCCATCCTTGTCCGGGGCAAGGTGGATGAAAAAGAGGTGCGGGCGATCACCTGGACCAAGCAGCGCTACGCGCCATTGCTCGACCGCGCCCTCGCGCGGCCCTGGCCGGTGATCGGTGCCGGGGTCGGAGTCTTCGCGGCGGCAGCCCTGCTGTTCACCCAGCTCGGCCGCGAATTTGTCCCACAGCTCGACGAAGGTGACATCGCCGTCCTTTCCGCTCGGGTTCCGTCCACCTCCTTGAACCAGTCGCTCGAGTTCCAGCGCCGCATCGAGCGGGCCGTGGCCAGCCTACCGGAGGTCGAGCACATGTTTGCCAAGACCGGAACGGCCGAGGCCGCCCTCGACCCGATGCCTCAGAACATCTCGGACTCGTTCATCATCCTGAAGCCCAAGGATCAGTGGCCGGCTGGCGTGAACAGCAAGGAGGACGTGATCGAGCGGGTCGAGGCCAAGCTGAAGCCGCTCGTCGGCAACGCCTATGAGATGAGCCAGCCGATCGAGCTTCGCTTCAACGAGCTGATCGCCGGGGTTCGCAGCGACGTCGCGGTGAAGATCTACGGCGACGACGTCGAGGCCCTGGGACGCGTCGGGCAGCAGGTCGCTGGCGTCTTGCGCACGGTGCCGGGGGCTGCCGACGTGAAGGTCGAGCAGACGGAGGGTTTCCCCACCCTCGACGTCCAGTTCGACCGTGACGCGATCGCTCGCTACGGCCTGACGCTCCAAGAGGTGTCGGACACAGTGGCGGCGGCCCTTGGCGGCCGTGATGCCGGGATCGTCTTTGAGGGCGACCGCCGCTTCGACGTCGTCGTCCGGATGCCCAACACGGCCCGCAACGATCTGGAGGCGATCGGCGCGCTCCCGGTCGTCGTCGAAAATGGCGAGAGCGGCTTCGCCGTGCCGCTTCGGCAACTTGCCCGCTTCAGCCTGTCAGATGGTCTGAACCAGGTCAGCCGCGAGAATGGCAAGCGACGGGTCATCGTGCAGGCAAATGTGCGGGGCACCGACCTCGGCTCCTTCGTGGCCGATGCACGGGAGAAGATCGCTGATCAGGTCAAGCTTCCTGCGGGATCGTTCGTCGAGTGGGGAGGCCAGTATGAGAATTTGCAGGCCGCCTCGCGCCGCCTGATGCTCGTGGTGCCAGCGGTATTCGCGCTCATCTTCCTGCTCCTCTACCTGGCACTGGGCAAGGTAAGGCCGGCGCTGGCCATCTACTCGGCCATCCCGCTGGCGCTCGCCGGCGGCGCGTTCGCGCTGGCTCTTGCAGGCCTGCCTTTCTCGATCTCAGCGGCCGTGGGCTTCATTGCTCTGTCCGGCATCGCCGTCCTCAACGGACTGGTGCTGATGAGCTCGGTCGTGGACATGCAAGCGGCTGGCAGGCCGCTCGAAGCGGCAATCCGAGAGAGCGCCCTTACCCGGCTTCGCCCCGTGCTAATGACGGCACTTGTCGCGTCGTTCGGCTTCGTTCCCATGGCGCTTGCGACCGGTCAGGGTTCTGAGGTCCAGAAGCCTCTCGCCACCGTGGTGATCGGCGGGCTCATCACGTCCACGGTGCTGACGCTGCTGGTGCTGCCCGCCATCACCAAGCTGCTTCTTAGAATTAGTCCGGCGCGTTCCCCGGAGAAGGAAGCCGGCTCCGTGGCGATGGTGCCCGCTGGATGACCCCGCGAGAAAAGGAAAAGAGCATGCCGGACGAAAGTTTGAGCGACCGAGCCATGTGGAGGAGGCGGCCATGAGCGAGGGCAAACTTGAACTTGGCAGTGCCGACAAGCGCAGGACGCTATGGATTGTCCTCGCACTCAACGTCGCGATCGCTGTGGGCTTCTTCGCCACGGGTGTCTTCGCCAGCTCAAGCGCGCTGATCGCGAATGGTCTGGACAATTCATCCGACGCGCTGGTCTATGCTCTAAGCCTTCTCGCGCTCACTCGTGGCCCAGTGTGGAAGCGGGGCGCGGCGAGGGTATCCGGCATCCTGCTGCTAATCTTCGCGGTCGGCGTTCTTGTGGACGCCGGAAGAAGGTATGTCGCCGGCTCCGACCCCATTGGCACGACCATGATGGTCATGGCGGTGATTGCCGCAGGGGTGAACCTCTGGTGTTTGATCCTGCTAAAGCGGGTCCGGCAACCCGACGTGAACATGCGCGCCGCTACCACCTTCAGCTTCAATGATTTCATCTCGAACGGCGGCATCCTGGTCGGAGGAGGTCTTGTGCTCTGGTTAGGGCAGAACTGGCCCGACCTGGTTGTGGCAGTGGGCATCGCAATCATCGCATTCAAAGGCGGCATCGAAATCCTCCACGATGCGCACCATGAGGCGAAGCACTAGGAGAGTTCTTGTGCCTGGTCACCGCCCTCATGGATCGAGCTCGTCGTCAATCTTGCGGTGGTCGCCAGTGCGCCACTGGGAACGTGGCCCCTTGCGGAGACCTCGCGGCGCCGTCGCTCGTCGCCGTTCTCTGCGCCGGTTTCACTCTCGTCCAAGTCGCCAAGCAGCTCGCGGCCTTGCCGGATGTCAGCGGAGCGAATGACCTTCACGTCTCATCGATGAGCACTACGGATACAGCGATGACAGTGACGCCAATGGGACATCGAGCCGACCTCTTCCGTGCCGATTTGGCAATTGATCTGCAGCACCGCCTCGGCACCGAGCACACAACCCTGCAGACTGAATTCGAGCCGGATGGTCGGTGCGCCCTGACGCGAGAGGATGTTGTGTGAGCGAGGGAACGATCAAGCGATTACCCACAGGCGGCCGTGTCGGCCCGCCAACCTGTGGCGTCCGTGGCTCGATGTCGGACTTCGTGCGCCGCCATCTTGGCGTGCATGGCGGCAGCTGCACCCGACAGGAGCTCTTAGCCGCAATGCAGGGGGTTCAGTGTGTTCGAGAGAAGTTGGAAGCGAGTCGCGGCTTCAAGGCTCTCCTCCGGAACATGTATTACGGTGGCGACCTGCTGCTCGACGGCGACCTGATCCGTGCCACGCCTCGGGCGCTCCGCCGGTTGGCTCGGGACTATCCGGCGGAAATGCAGTGTGCGTCTGCTTGCAGACGCCCAGCATCCACCCCGTTGCAACCGGAGTGAGCGCTGTGCTGAATGGCTGGACATGGCCAGTGCCGTACCGTCTGTTTCTCGGAGATAGGCCAACTAGCGGACGTTGTTGAGGAAGGCCTTAGGACGATCCGCTGTAAAAATTTGCCCTATCGAATCCTGCCTGCGAGGTAGATCGGGATGACTGCTCTCGCCTACATCGGAGCCGCGCTGGCGGAGATCGCCGGATGCTTTGCCTTCTGGGCGTGGCTGCGTCTGGACAAATCTATTTGGTGGCTAGTCCCAGGCGTAGCTTCATTGTGCCTTTTTGCTTATCTTCTCACCCTCGTCGACGCCGAACACGCAGGGCGCACCTACGCAGCTTATGGCGGGGTCTACATTGGCTCCGCGCTTGTTTGGCTCTGGCTTGCTGAAGGCATCAAGCCGGATAGATGGGACACGATAGGGGCGGTAGTATGCCTCCTTGGAGCAGCGATCATCTTGTGGGGACCAAGGTCACCTTAGAATGACCGCAGCTGGCCGAATGAAGAACGGCAGGTTCTGGCTCAGAAATGTTGAAGAGCGGACATTCAGAAAGTCGCTCGAGCTTCGAATTTCCCCCGCGTCCTGTTCGCGAAAGCCACCAGCGAGAGCATGACCGGGACCTCGACAAGAACGCCGACGACCGTCGCCAGCGCCGCTCCGCTGCCAAGCCCAAAAAGGCCGATTGCGACCGCGACCGCCAACTCGAAGAAGTTGGACGTGCCGATCAGCGCGCAGGGCGCCGCCACCGGGAATGGCACCCGCCAAGCGTAGGCTGCGGCATAGGTTAGCAGGAAGATACCGTAGCTTTGGATGATGATAGGGACGGCCAAGAGCGCGATCAGGCCGGGACGGCTCACCACCACCTCCGCCTGGAAGCCGAACAGCAGCACCACGGTCGCGAGCAGGCCCATGACCGACATGGGCTTCAGCGCAGCAGTGAAGTTACCGATTGCGGTTGCATCGGCGCTGGCCCGCGCCAACAGCAGCCGGCGCGTGATGTAGCCAAGTGCCAACGGAATGACGACGTAAAGCACCGCCGACAGCAGCAGCGTCTCCCAGGGCACGGTGATGTCCGTCACCCCGAGCAGGAAGGCGACGATCGGCGCGAAGGCGAACACCATGATGATGTCGTTCACCGACACCTGCACCAGCGTGTAATTGGGATCGCCCCGGGTCATCTGCGACCAGACGAAGACCATGGCCGTGCAGGGCGCTGCGCCGAGCAGGATGAGGCCGGCAATATATTGCTGCGCATCGGCGGGGCTGACGAGGTCGGCGAACAAGACCTCGAAGAACAGCACCGCAAGGCCCGCCATGGTGAAAGGCTTGACCATCCAGTTCACCACCACGGTCAGGATCAGCCCCTTCGGTTTGTCTCCAACCTTGCGAAGGCTGCCGAAATCGACCGCCACCATCATCGGGTAGATCATCGCCCAGATCAGCATGGCGACCGGCAGGTTGACCGCCGCATATTCGAGGCTCGCTAGCCACCGGAACAGACCCGGGCTCACGATGCCAAGGAACACGCCCGCCACGATCGCCAGGGCCACCCATACGGACAGCCACTTCTCGAACAGTCCGAGCCTAGCCGCCCGAAGCTCTTCCCGCGCAGGGACCGTCGCCATCAGCGAACCTCCGCCGGGCCGGTGGCGCCTTCGCTGCGACCGATGGCGCTCAGTTCGTCCCGCACGCTCATCTCCTCGAGGCTGTCGAGCGGCAAGGCAAGGAACATGGAAATGCGATTGCGCAGATAATGCAGGGCCTTCAAGAAGGCGGCCTCCTGCTCCGGTCCCTCGACCCCCGCTGGATCCTCGATGCCCCAATGCGCGCTGGTGGGCCGGCCTGGCCAAACCGGGCAGCTCTCGCCGGCCGCATTGTCGCAAACGGTGAAGATGAAGTCGAACTCGGGCGCGCCAGCAGTCGCGAATTCGTCCCAGCTCTTGGAGCGAAGCCCATCCGTACCGATCCCGACGCCGCGAAGCACCTGAAGAGCCATCTGGTGAACCTCGCCCTTGGGTTGGCTGCCAGCGCTGTAGGCTCGAAAGTTGCCTCGACCCATCTGGTTCAGGAGAGCCTCGCCCAGAATCGAGCGGGCCGAATTTCCTGTGCAGAGGAACAGAACATTGTAGGCCCTGCTCATGCAGCGACTGCCGGAGCGCAGCAGTTGACCGGCTCAGAGGATGAGCTCAGCGAGGCAAGCTCCGGACTGTCGCCGTAGACCGTGGCGCTTCCGGTGGTCTGGAAGGCTTCCCACAGCACCCCGTCCGGATCGGCGATCCAGCTCTTCTCCGACTTTGCGTAGCAGCAGGTGGTGCAGCCCTCTTCCAGAACCGGCCGATCCGCGGCCTTCAGCCGCGCATAGACGTCCGCCAGCTCGGCCCGGTCATCAACCTGGATCCCCAGATGCTCGATGCCCTTGTGGGGGTTGCCGCTGGAGATGGCGAAGTTAACGCGCGGGTCGTCCACCATCCACTTGGCATAATCGTCCTTGGTGACCGTCGGGTCGGCGCCGAACAGGGTCGAGTAGAAGCGGATCGAGCTAGGGAGGTCAGTCACTCCGACGTGCACATGCAGACGCTTCATGCAGATTTCCTTTCGGGTTGTGCGGTCACGCAGGTCGCTGCCGGCGCGCAGTCTGCTCCGGCGCAGCAATTCTCGAGCAGGAAGCCGACCAGGCCATTCATTGCCTGATAGTTCGCCCGGTAAATGAGCGAGCGATGCTGACGCTCCTGCAGGATGAGACCAGCGTTGCGCAGCTGAGCCAGGTGGAACGACAGAGAGCTGTTCGGAACACCCAGTGCCTGAGCGATTGCCCCTGCCGGCATGCCGCTCTCCCCGGCCTTCACCAGCAAGCGGAACAAGGTGAGGCGATGCTCCTGGGCAAGGGCAGCAAGGGCTGCCACGGCATTTTCAGTATTCACCGGCATCTCCTCACTTCGACGAATTTCGAAATCACACAGCATTGGGGACGTGTCAACGACTATTCGAGAAACATCGAATTGCCTTGGATCGACAGGCTCAAGGGCCGTAGGGAGGAAAGATGGCTTTCACCTATCTTACATTCCTCGGCTCGACCCGAGACAGCACGCCGCCACGTCCAGCTCGGCTTGGTCTCCGGGTGGCAAGAGCCTGCATGCGGCTGATGCAGGAACGCGCCCAAGCCGACCTCATTGACGCATTGGAGTGGCCCCTGGCTCAACCGTTCAAGCCGCACTTCTCGTATGCTCAGGGCAAGGCACCTGACGACCTGGAGGCGCTTGCCGCCAAGATCCAGTCTGCCGACGGCTATGTCATGGTCAGCCCGGAGTATAATCACTCCATGAGCCCGGCTCTTGCCAACCTGCTCAACCACTTCGGCTCGTCCTTATTCTCCTGGAAGCCGAGCCTGATCGTTACCTACTCGGCCGGCCAGTGGGGCGGCACACGCGCAGCAGTCGCCATGCGACCCTTCCTTTCGGAACTGGGGTGCCTTCCAGTGTCAGCGATGGTGCATGTTCCAGAGGCTCACACTGTCTTCGATGAAAATGGCGACTACCTCGACGGGATCGATGGTGTTCGGTGGAACGGCTACTTCCGACGCGGACTCAACCAGCTTGCCTGGTGGGCAGAGGCCGCCGCTAGTCAGCGCAAGCGCATGGGAACCGGTACGAGCCCGTTCACGCGTGATCCGTCACAACGGAACGCTCCCTAGGTCACCATGCGATTACGGGGAGGCGTCGGAGCGGCCCAGCGTCGGATATGGGTGCTCATCCGAACGGCTGGACCTGGCCGTTAGCTGACCGTCTGCTTTGCGATAGCTCAGGAGCCATTCTTGCCGACTGATATCGCAGAATTGGCACGGGAGATTTTCTGGCTGGCACAAACTCCATCTCCGCGTGATCGGTCATTTTCCATCTGGCAGAATATCCTCGATGGTGTCCTTTCCGGTCGCGACGTTGGCTCGGATGCCGCGAATAGTTTTCTCTGATTGGCGCAACTGCCGGGACGTCTGCTGGATCGACGGACGGGCCTCTTCCAACGATCGGGAAAAATTGTCAGCACCTTCCCCAAAACTGCGAATTCTTGCTCGTGCGCGGGCGACATCGCCGTCAGCGGATTCAATTGACCTGCTAAGTCGCTCGGCTGTTCGTCCGGCGCCCGAGATTCCGTCCGCCACCATTCGAATGCTGCGAGGTTTGATTGACCTTGTCAGGCGTGAGGCGGTCTTTTCCCATTCAGCGGTCTGCTCCACCACCCCCTCAAGCGTCGCCGAGATTTTCTGCTGACCTTCGGCGTCGAGACTGTCGACGACTCCGTCGAGCTTACGGGCGACACTCATAGCTTCCTGCGCGGGGTCGCCACTACTCCGTTTGCTGACCGCTAATATTCGCCCGATATCATCGCGGCCTACCGGATTGATTAGCGGCCCCTCAGAAGACGGAATAAGTACGAGCGTCGCATCTCCGCTCATCAAGGATCGGCTGATGTCGGCTCGAACACCGCGTCGTATCGGCACCTTTTCATTCAGCGCCAGCGTGATCAAAACTATTTCTGGATTGAGCGGGTCGATTGAGATTGCTTCAATTCGACCCACTGGAACGCCTGACAAGGTGACACCGGATCCGACATCCAGGCCTGATACGCTCTTCGTAAAATGGACATGATAGCGCGCGTCAAGCGACCGCGATTCGCCCGAAATATAAAAAGCGAAAAACGCGAGGCCGAGAAACAGTATTGCCACGACCGCCAGTACCAACCGGAAGTTGGATCGCGTCTCCATTACCGTCCTGTGTCGCCTCTGCCGGGGGATGGCGGCTGCTGCCAGCCAAGGCCCAGTGATTTCTGAACAGCAATGAAGCTACCGGTGAGCGCAGCCGTTGCTGCGACAAGATTGCGCCCGGCCTCGAGGCTCTGCCGGTCCGCCTCGAGCGCTTCGCGGAGCGAGGCAGCTCCAACGTTGTACCGTTGTCGCATCAAAGCAGCGCTTCGGTCGGCGGACGCTTTGATTTCTGCCAACTCGGCAACCGACTGCCGCTGGCGCCCGAACCGCGAGAGCGACGATTCCGCGTCCTGGAGCGCGGTCAAGACGGCTTGTCGATACTGGGCCTCAGCTTCGTCCCGCGCTGATCGGGTTTGTCGAAGACGCGCCAGGCTGCGGCCGAAATCCAGCAATCCCCACTCAATTTGCGGCAAGGCTATCTTGCTCATGTTACCCAAGTCGAAGAGGTCGCCCGGTGAAGCTCCGCCTATTCCCAAAATTCCCATAAAGCTGATCTTTGGAAGCCGTGCAGCCTCGACAACGCCAATCCTGGCAGTCGCGGCTGCAAGGTTGCGCTCGGCAGCACGAATGTCCGGCCGACGGGCGATCAGCGACGCGGGGTCTCCTATTTCGACCGAGGCCGGGGGCAGAGGGATCGAGCCGAGTGGAGCCAGCAAAGGATCCACAACGCCGGGTGCTGCGCCGGTCAGCGCCGAAAGCGCGTTGAGATAGACCTCGAGTTCGCCCTGAACCTTCTCGATGTCGGCGTTGGTCGCCCTGAGTTGAGTTTTGGTTTTTTCGACTTCAAATGCGGTGGTCGCGCCTCGACGAAACCGTTGCTCGGCCAGATCGAGAAGCGTCCGATCAGCATCGGAGGCCAGTCTCAACGAAGCCAGACGATGCTGTCGTTCGCGAACGTTCGTGTAGGCTTGGGCGATTTCAGCAGTTAGCTGGACCTGGGCGTCGGCCTCATTGGCGACGGCCGCGCCAAGCTGGGCGGACGCTGCCTCGGCCGATCGCCGCTTGCCACCCCAAACGTCGATTTCCCAATTTGCGTTGAGGCCGAGATTGAAAAAGTCGATCGTTGTTCCTGCTTCCGAATCCTCGTCGCCGGTCGGTGGCGAGGTTGGCGGTCCCGACGTCGAGCCGCCACCCTGCTCGAGATCGAGACCCGGCAAGTCGGCGTAGACATATCTTCCCTGTACAGAGCCCGCCGGGAGTCGATCCGCGCGCTCGAAACGGACGTTTTGCCGAGCCTGCGCAATTCTCGCGCGAGCGGCTTCCAGTCCCGGATTGCCGGCCAGCGCCCTAGCCTCAAGTGTATTGAGGACGGGATCGTTGAGCGCAGTCCACCATTGCGCCAGTGCCGGCTGGTTCGACGAAGTGGACTGGGAGGCGCGAACGAAAGTCTCGCCCGGTTTCGCGATGGCAGGAAGGGGCACGGGACCTTTGTAGTTTGGACCGACAGTGCAGCCGCCAAGGGCCAGCACGGCGAGGATGGGGAGGTAGGCGGTGCGCATGAAACCTCAGTGCATGGAAAGCGACATGCCCTTGGGCAGCGGACGCAGGAAAAGGACGAGTGGAATGGACAGGACGATGACGACGGTCATGACAAAAAATATGTCATTGTAGGTCATGACGAAGGCCTGCTGCTGGATGGAACCCGCGAGTGTCCGAATAGCGGCTTCGGCACTGCCGAGACCGGCCTGAATACCCGTCAGATAGTCCTGCACGGACCAGCTGTTGGCGGAGAGAGATTCCTCCATCCGGCGGCTATGATGCCAGAGACGCTGATCCTGAATGGTCGCAAGCGCTGCCAGCGCAAAGGAACCGCCAAGGTTTCGGGCGGCGTTGAAGATGCCCGATGCGTCCCCGGCATCTTCCTTCGACACCGCCGCGATCGCCCCCTGATTGAGAAACAGCATGGTGAAGATCATGCCGACTCCGCGCAGGATCTGACCGGCCGTGAATGCGCCGCCGCCGGCCTCGGTCGTCAGATTGGTGGTGATCCAGCAGCTGATCGCCATCAGCAGCAAACCACTGCCCACCGCGAGCCGAATATCGATCCGGGTGATGAGGAAAGGCACGATCGGCATCAGGAACAGCGCCGGCAAGCCCATCAGCGCGATTACGTACCCGGTCTGTAGGGCGTTGTAGTCGGAGATGAGGGCAAGGAATTGCGGGATGACGTAGATGGTGCCGTAGAGCGCCATGCCGACCACCAGCGCCATGATCACGATACTGCCGAATTGCCTGGTGAAGATGAGACTGAGCTTGAGGACCGGTCGTCGCGCATATTTCTGGCCAACCAGCAGAAGCGCGAATCCGACGAGCGTCATCAGCGTCAATTGAATGATGAGAGGCGATTCAAACCATTCTTCGCGATGGCCTTCCTCTAGCACGACGGTGAGGCCACCCAGACCCAGAATGAGCCCGGCTATGCCAAACCAGTCGCCCTCGCGCACATAACTCCAGTCCGGACGTTGATGGGGGAGGCCAAGCCACAACAGCAGAAGCAAAACGATGCACACCGGAACGTTGACAAAGAATGCGTAATGCCAGCTGAGATTTTCCGTCAGCCAGCCCCCGATCAGCGGACCCAGGACAGGCCCCAAGATGACGGTCACGCCGAACAGCGCCATGCCGATCGGTTGCTGATGGGGCGGGAGTCGGGTCGCAACGATCGTCATGGCGGTGGGGATCAAGGCGCCGGCGGTGATGCCTTGCCCTGCACGGCCGATGATCATCGTGGTGAGATCGTCCGCGACTCCGCACAGGATTGAAAAACCGGTGAACAGTGTCACCGCGACGAACAGCAGCGTTCGCAGTCCGAGCAAGCGCTCCAGCCACGCGCTGAGCGGGATAATAATGATTTCGGCAACGAGGAACGAGGTCGCGATCCAGGTGCCTTCGGTGCCTGTCGCGCCGATCTCACCCTGGATGGTCGGCAAGGCTGAGTTGACGATCGAGACGTCGAGCGTAGCAAGCAAGGCACCTAGGCTGCCAGCTGCCACTGCCAACCAAGCGCTTAGATCAGCCCGTTCCTCCCGAGCTGCAGTCTTGCCGATGGGGATGGAGGCCGCCAACTTCGCTTACCTTCTCGCTTCTTGCGCCTTACGGATCCGATCCAACTCGCCGCGAGCCGAACGAGTATCGGCAGTGACGTGCACCGACATGCCGGGCGCCAGCAGCCGCCGGACTTCAGGCGAGGCGTCGATGGCCACCCGAACCGGGATCCGCTGCACGATCTTGGTGAAGTTGCCGGTCGCGTTTTGCGGCGGGAGAATTGAGAACTGAGCCCCCGTTCCCGGCGCGAAGCTTGCAATTTTTCCGGTCAGCTCAATGCCTGGAAGGGCATCGACCTTGATGGTCACCGGCTGCCCGACCCGCATGAGCCCGACCTGCGTCTCCTTGAAGTTGGCTTCGACGTAGATTTTGTCGACCGGCACCAAGGTCATCAGCCGCGTGCCTGGCTGAACAAATTGACCCACGCGCACAGCCAGGTCCCCGACCCGGCCGGCGATGCTGGCCCGGATCGTCGTACTCTGCACATTGACATCGGCGGCCCTCAGCTGCGCCTCGCCCGCCCGGGCCTGCGAGAGCGCCTGCTCGATCTGGGCGTCGAGCGTGCCGAAGCGGCGTTGCGCCGCCAAAACAGCCGCCCGGCGCGTCGCTGCCTGCGCCTGGGCCTGCCGGAGCTGATTTCGCAGCTGGCTAAGCCGCTCGCGCGACTCCGCGCCGGTCCGAGCCAACGGCTCGAAGCGCGCGACCTGTTCGCTCGCGAAGGCGACGTCCGATTGCGCTGCATTCAACTGCGCCTGCGCCTGAGACAAGGCTGCCTGCTGCTCCCCAACCTGAGCGCGAACAGTGTCAGCGGTCGCGCGCGACGCTTCGATTTGGGCCTGGATCTGCGACGACTGGGCCCGGTAATCGCGCGCATCGAGCAGCGCGAGGGGCTGGCCGGCGCGGACGGTCTGGTTCTCGTCGACAAAGACGCGATCGATATAGCCACCTATCTTGGGAGCGACGACGACCGAATCCGCCTGAACAAACGCATCGTTGGTGCTTTGCAGATACTTTCCGCGAGATTCGTAGTCGAGATACCACCAGATTCCGAAAGCGATGGCTGCCAAAGCCACAACCAGCAGCGCGATCCGGACATTTCTCGAGCGCAGCGGAGACTTGCGCTCAGACCCGGCGGCAGAATTTTCGTTCGCATCCATCACTTGTGTGGCCATCATTCGTTCTCGGAAGGATTGGGAGTCGCAGGTTTCTGCAGAAAAAGGGCCGCTTGCCCCATCCTCGCAAATGAAGCAAGAGCATATGATATGGAACCTCACAAACTAATTTCCGTTTCGAAACAGTTCGCTTGGGTTTATCTGCGCCTGCAGCGCCTCATCGACCGCAACCTTTCTCGACACGGCGCTTCGCTGGCCAAGATCCGTCTCCTTGCATTCCTCGAAGATGGCCCGAAGCGCTCAACGGACATTGCGTCATTCTTCGGCCAGGCGCCCCGCACCGTGACGCAGGCGATTGACGCTCTCGAAGCTGCCGGACACTTACGGCGTATGCCGGTTCCCGGCGACCGCCGCACCAAACTTCTCGAGCTGACGGCAGAGGGTCGAGCCATGCTCGGGCGGGCCCAGCCGCTCTACGAAGCGATACTTTCGCGGACCATGGGCGCACTGTCGGAGGACGAGCTCAATAAATTTGCTGATATGCTGACCAAGGTCGAAGCGGCGGTCGACCTGATTGAACCTGCCTCGAAGTGAGCCGGAATCCTTCAACCGGCTCTCGACGGCAAGAAGCAGAACGCATGCGGGAGCGTGATCGCTTCGCGCAGCTCGTCACACTTCTCGGGCGGCACGGGATGCGCGGTCTGAGCGCAAAACTAGGTTTTGGCTCACCAGACGATGGGCAGTTCGTCGATGCCCGCCCCGATGCGGTCGTCGCGCTGCTCAGGGATATCGGACCGGTTGGCGTCAAGTTTGGACAAATCCTCGCCATGCGCAGCGATTTGCTCGGCCCTCAGTGGATCAACGCCCTGTCAACCTTGCAGGACCGCGTTCCGGCCGTTCCCTTTGAGGAGATCGCTCCGGCGGTTGAGGATGCGATCGGCGGTGATCTGGACAGCTACTTCTCGAGCTTCGACCGGGAGCCGCTTGCCGCCGCGTCAATCGCACAGGTTCATGCCGCGACGATGCTCGACGGGCGATCGGTCATCGTCAAAATTCGCCGTCCCGGCATCGGCGCGATCGTCGACGCCGACCTCCGGCTGTTGCGCAGGTTTGCCCGAACGGCCGCAAACCGCATCCCCGAACTCGCCAGGCTCAAGCCCGATGAACTACTCAGTCAATTCGCTGAGAGCCTGGACCGCGAAATGGACCTGTCGGCCGAAGGGCGATCAAGCGATTCCATTGGCGCATTTCTCGCCCCCTTAGGCGTCCGTACGGCTTCTTTTGAATGGGAGTTGAGTGGAAGGCGCGTCAACGTCCAGCAGCGATTGATCGGTACGCCTGCGACAGATCTTGATCGTGCGCGTGAGGCCGGGGTCGATTTACAGGCCGTAGCGCGCACTTACGCACAGGCGATCTTGCGGTCGATCATCTTCCACGGGCAGTTCCATGCCGACCCGCATCCGGGCAATGTGATTTTGCTGCAAGACGGGTCGCTTGGTTTCATCGATTTTGGCGCGGTTGGTACGCTTTTGCCGCGGCGGCGTGATCAACTGGTCCAGCTCGCCCTTTCTATCGCGTCCGACGATGTTGCCGGGGTAGCAGACATCCTGATGATCTGGGCGGGGGATCCTGAAGTGGATCGGGACCGGCTGGAGTTCGCGCTGGGCGAATTGATCGATAGCTTCAAGGATGTTGTGCTCTCGAACGTCGATCTTTCCAAAATCTTCGAGCAGGTCTTCCGTCTGCTGCGGGAGTTTCAGCTGGCATTGCCGCCAGATCTTGCTCTCGTACTACGAACGTTATTGACCGCCGAAGGGTTCGTTCGTCGACTGGACCCGGCGTTCAATATCGCTGATGAACTGGCGCCGGTCGCACGAGAGCTGATCGCCGAACGAACGAGCCTTATCACGCTCAAGAAGGAAGCAAAGAAGATCGGAGTGGCCTTAGCGCGTGCAACGCTGAGCACTCCGGAAATCATCGGGCAAATCGATAAATTCGCTCGCACTGGAAAAATACCCGTGACCATTTCCGCGACCGATCTTCAAATCCTTTCGCGGGCCTTTGAAAAAAAGCCAGCGAGCAATCCAGGCGTGATACCGGCAGCACTGTTGATTTCGGCTGCGATTCTCTCATCTGATTGGCCAGTTTTGGCTGTTTGCAGCGCAGCTGCCGGCGCGCTGATGATATTGCGAACATGGATACATCGCAATTCCTAGCCTCGAATAATGATTCTGCCTTCCCTTTGCTTCGTCGCGGCGTGCAACGCGGTCTCTAAAACATCTTTGATGGGACGGCGGGGCTTGCGAAACTCGCTTATTCTTCAGACCGGAAATCGAATCTTGTGCCAGTTTGCGTGGAACTGGACCTCCGGTTGGTTCAAACCCCTTTCCGCAGCATCGGGATCGAATGTCTGCTTTCCGAAAAGCAATTTTTGGCTCTGAATGACCGCGAAGGGCGCAAATCGGGTGTTTTAAACCTAGAACTCGCGGCCCACCGAGAGTGTCCTGCGCCCCTTCCCAAAAAAACATCATTTTCACCAACGTTCTTCAAGTTGGGGCACATTTTTGAGCAAATTGCGGCTTTGGGTCCGGGCAAGTGCCAAATCATGCACCTGCTGCATATCTAGCCACATCTGGGGTCTTGTCCCTGTCAGTTTAGCCACTCTTAGCGCTACGCTGGGCGTAATCGCCTGCTTCTCTCCGATAATTTCATAGAGCGTTTGGCGAGAAATCTTGAGGAGCCGAGCTGCTACCGCTTTCGGACAATCGAGGTCTTTGAGCGTTGCTCGGAGAAGTGATCCCGGGTGGGCTGGCAAGGGTCCGTCCGTCTGGCTCATGGCATGATCTCCGTGCGACTTTGGCGTCAATCCAACTGCTTCAACGTCAAGTCTCGGTGGTCGGACTGTAAGCTGATGGATGACACGCTTATCCAATGAAATTACGCTGGCGCCGATACGGAGTGGCAGGCCACAGACTGTCGAAGTCTATTAGGCGAGGCTAATCAGGCTGCGTCATTGACAGCTTCAATACCAGCCTTAGCTTTAAATGAACGTTCGAAATTTGCATGAATATGGCTCTGGGGGCCATTTTGGGGGCCACTCTCTCGACCGAATCAGGAGAATACAATCAAATCAGTACGCTAGGGTCCAGATGTTAGTCCTCTCCTGGCACCACGGACCGCGCCATGGCGCGGCGATCGCTCCCGGCCCGACGGACTTCCCTAGTAAACCGGCTTGCCGTCGGCGTTGCCGGGGGGCGAGTAGCGGCAGATCAGGTAATCGTTGCCGCCACCGCGATAGAGCGCGCAGCCGACATGGGTCGTGCCCTTCCACACCATCTGGGTATAGTGGGCGACGTCCTCCCAATTGCCGGTGCGGCTGACGTGTGGAAACAGTCCGGGCGCGAAATGGTGCTTCTCCGCCACCCACATTCCGGCCAATTGCTGGTCGCTCAGATAGCCGGTCGAGGCCATGGCGAGGTTCTCGCGCTGGCCCGGGCGGGTCGCACGCGGCGAATGGACCAGCCGGCCGAGGCTCATCAGCGTCGGCCCGTAGGACGCGGCGGATTCGGCCAGCAGCGGGTCCCATTGCAGCGGCGGCGCGCCGACCGCGGCCCGCTCGCGATTGTGCAGCGCGAGGATACGCTCGGCGAACGCCGAATCGCCGATGCTCGCCGCCGGCAGCGGCATGGCCGCGGCGGCAACGCACAGCAGGACGAGGAGGCGGCGAACGCTCATCGCCCGCGATTGTGCTTCGGCCTGGCTAACGAATGGTAAAGATGGCGCCGCGGATGACGTGCCGCTCTGGCGCGGGTAAAGCGCCATAATGGCATGTTTCGCGATCGACGGCGCCGCGCCCACCTTTGGCGAAGGCGCCTGGGCCGCGCCGAGCGCCGACCTCATCGGCGACGTCCGCCTCGGCGCGCGGGCGAGCGTGTGGTTCGGGGCGGTGATCCGCGCCGACAACACCCCGATCCTCATCGGCGCCGGAAGCAACATCCAGGACGGGGCCATCGGCCACAGCGATCCCGGCTTCCCGCTCACCGTCGGCGCCAACGTCACCGTCGGCCACCAGGCGATCCTCCACGGCTGCACGGTGCACGACGGCGCGCTGGTCGGCATGGGCGCCAAGATCCTCAACGGCGCGGTGATCGGTGCGCGCTGCCTGGTCGGCGCCGGGGCGCTGGTCACCGAGGGCAAGAACTTCGAACCCGGCATGCTGATCGTCGGCTCCCCGGCGCGCGCCATCCGGCCGCTCACCGCCGGCGAGCTCGCCGGGCTCGAGCTGTCGGCCCTCCATTACGCCGACAAGGCCGCGCATTATGCCGCCGAGCTCAGGTTACAGCGCTGACACTTGAAAGCGTGGCCCGGCCGCCGCCATCTTGGCGGCATGATCAGCATCCGCTCCTTCGCCTCGCTCGGCCACGCCGACCATGGCTGGCTCGACGCCCGCCACCATTTCAGCTTCGCCAGCTATCACGATCCCGACCGCATGGGCTGGGGCCGAATCCGCGTGTGGAACGACGATAGGATCGCGGCGAAAAGCGGCTTTCCGCCCCACCCGCACCGCGACATGGAGATCATCACCTACGTCCGCTCGGGCGCGATCAGCCACCGCGATTCGCTCGGCAACGAGGGCCGCACCGCCGCCGGCGACGTCCAGGTGATGAGCGCCGGCACCGGGGTCGTCCACAGCGAGTTCAACCTCGAGGACGAGGAAACGACGCTGTTCCAGATCTGGATCGAAAGCGACCGTCCGGGCGCCGCTCCGGGCTGGGCGGCGATGCCCTTCCCCAAGGATGCGCGCGACGGACGCTTCGTCACCCTCGCCAGCGGCGATCCGGACGACGGCACCCCGACCATTCACGCCGACGCAAGGCTGCTCGGCGCAACGCTGCGCCCGGGCGAGACCATCGCGCTCGATTGCGATCCGAAGCGGCACCTCTATCTGGTCGCCAGCGCGCCGGTCACGGTCAACGGCGTCGCCGCCGGAGCGCGCGACGGAGTCGCGATCGGCGGCGAGTCGCGGATCGACGTGACGGCGGGGGATGCCGCGGCCGAGCTGGTGCTGATCGACGCGCGCTAGCCCGGCCCGTGCTTGAACTCGCAGGCGCGGGGCGTCATTAGCCGCGCCTTGGGCCGCGAAGGGCAGGATGTTGACGGTTTTGAATGCGTTGCGATTGGTGATGGCGGGCGTGGCATTGGCCGCGGCGCCGGCGCTCGCCCAGGACAATAGCCAGGCCGCAGCGCCGCCGCCGGCCGAGACCGTCGGCCCGCGCGAGCTCGAGAATTTCAGCCTCGACGGGCGGGTCACCCGGCCCGCCGAGCAGGCGCCGAGCCCGGCTCCGCAACCGGTCGCGACCACTCCCGAGCGTCCGCGCGAAACGGCACAGGCTCCGCGCCCGGACCCGCGCCCGTCGGCCCCTGCGGAGGTGCAGGACCGGCCGGCTCCGACGCGCCCCGCCGAGGATTTGCTGAGCCGTCCGCCGACCCGCCCGCAGCCGGACCAGCCGACCGCCGCGACCGCTCCGCCGCCCGCCCCGCCGCGCCCGGCGCTGGTCACCGACGCTGCGCCGCAAGGGGAGGGCTCGTCGCTGCTGATGTGGCTTGCTGCCTTGCTCGTGGCTGCCGGTGCCGGTGCGGTCTATTGGTTCCTGCGCTCGCGGCGCGACGCTCCGGCGCTGGCCGGTGGCTATCGTGCCGCGCGCACCGCAAGCCCGCTCGACTCGCTCGAACCAGCGCCGCCGCCCGCCCCCGCGGCAAGGCCAGCGCCAGCTCCTGCGCCCGCACCGCGCGCCGCCACCCCGCCGCCGGCCCCCGCCCCGAGCGGTCCGAAGCCCGACGCACCGGTCTCGTCGCGTCCGGTCACCGCCGCTCCGACCAAGCCGGTCGGGATCGTCGCCAGCGGGCTCAGGCCGTGGATCGACGTCGAGCTCGTGCCGGACCGCGCACTGGTCGACGACAAGGGCGCGGCGATCGCCTTCAACGTCACCCTCGTCAACAACGGCACCGCCCCGGCGCGCGACGTGTCGATCGAAGCGCGGCTGCTCAATGCCGGCGCGCGCCAGGATTCCGAGCTCAGCGATTTCTACCAGCAGCCCAAGAGCGGCAACGACACCATCCCGGTCATCGCCCCGCTCGCCCGCGTGCCGCTGCGCACCGCGGTCCGCATCCCGCGCGACATGATCCACGAATATGAGGTCGAGGGGCGCAAATTGTTCATGCCGATGGTCGCGGTCTCGACCCGCTACCGCTGGTCGAGCGGCGAGGGCCAGACCGGCGCCAGCTTCCTCGTCGGCAAGGGCCAGGAGGAGGCCGAGCGGCTCGCTCCGCTGCGCGTCGACCAGGGTGCGCGCTCGTGGGCCGGGCTCGGCGCCCGCCGCTACGAAAAGGGCCTTCGCCGCTAAAGCGCGGTGCCGACCGAATTATAGCTGTGCCAGGCGAGGATCGCGGCCGCTCCGCGATGCGGGCGCCACGCCTCGGCCCGCTCGCGCATTGCCTGTTCCGACGGCCGTTCGGCGAGGCCGAGCAGCCGGCCGAGCTCGATCTGCACCGCCAGGTCGCCGGCCGGAAAGGCGTCGGGCCGACCTTCCGCGAACAGCAAATAGATCTCCGCCGACCACCGGCCGATGCCCTTGATCCGGGTGAGATGGGCGATCGCCTCCTCGTCGTCGGCCGGGAGCTCGGCGAGGTCGAGCTCGCCCGATCGCACCAGCCCGGCGAGGCTGCGCGCATAGCCCGCCTTCTGCCGCGACAGGCCGGCCTCGCGCAAATCCGTGTCGTCGGCGTCGATCAGCGCCGCCAGGTCGACCGGGTCGCCGTAGCGGGCGGTGAGCTTGCCCCACATCGATCGCGCCGCGGCGACGCTGACCTGCTGGCCGACGATCGTCCGCAGCAATGTCTGCGCGCCGGTCTCGCTGACCCGCGGCTCGGGATGGCCGAGCCGCTCGACCACCCCGGCGAACGCCCGCTCGCGCCGCGCCAGTTCATCGACCGCGGCGCGGATCGATGCGGCGGTGCGCACCATCAGGCGATGCTGGCCGCGTAGAGCGCGACCGCCGCGGCGTTGGACACGTTGAGACTCTCCATCCCGCCGCCGATCGGCAGCCGCGCCAGTGCGTCGCAATGCTCGCGGGTGTTGCTGCGCATGCCCGGTCCTTCCGCGCCGAGCACCAGGGCGACCCGCGGCGGGCCGAGCGCGGTCTTGAGGTCGTCCTTGGCCTCGCCGGCCAGGCCGATCCGCCAGAAGCCGGCCTCGGCGATCTCCTCCAGCGCCCGGGCGAGGTTGACCACGCGCACCCACGGCATGCGCTCGAGCGCGCCCGATGCGGCCTTGGCCAGCGCCCCGCTCTCGGGCGGCGAATGGCGGTCCTGGGTGACGATCCCGATTGCCCCAAACGCCGCCGCCGAGCGCAGGATCGCGCCGACATTGTGCGGGTCGGTGACCTGGTCGAGAACCAGCAGCACGGCGCGTTCGGGTGCCTCGGCGAGCACGTCGCCGAGCCATAGATCCTCGAGCGGCTCGACCTCGATCACCACGCCCTGGTGCGGCGCGTCGGCCGGCACCATCCGCCCCAGGTCGGGCGCCTCGGCGATGACCAGCGGCAGCCCGGGCGGGAATTGCATAAATCCGGCCGCGTCGCGCGTCGCCCACGCCTTCAGCACCCGCCGCTCGGGATTGTCGAGCGCTGCGGCGACCGCATGCTTGCCCCACAATCGGGGGCGATTGGGGTTGTGCCCCCCGCGGCTCTTGTTCTTCCGGGCCATCAGCGGCCCATGCGGCGGCCCAGGCGCTTAGGCAAGGCCCTCGGCGTCGAGCGAATAACCGGCCGAGCGGACCGTCCGGATCGGGTCCGGTTCGCCCAGCGCCAGCCGAAGCCGGCGGATGTGGACGTCGACTGTCCTCAATTCGATGTCCTCGCTGTGCGGCCACACCGCCTCGAGCAATTGCTGGCGCGACAGCACCCGGCCGGGCCGCTCGAGGAAATGGCGCAGCAGGCGATATTCGGTCGGCCCGAGGTGGACCGCCTGGCCGTCGCGCCGAACGCGGTGCGCGCCCAGGTCCATCTCCAGCCCGCCGTGGACCAGCCGGTCGCCGACCAGGCTGGGCTGGGCGCGGCGCAGCACCGCCGCCGCGCGGGCCAGCAATTCCTTGGGCGAGAAAGGCTTGGTGAGGTAATCGTCGGCGCCGGTCTCGAGCCCGCGGATCCGGTCCTCCTCCTGCCCGCGCGCGGTAAGCATGATGATCGGCACGTCCCGGGTCGCCTCGCGGCGGCGCAGTCGGCGGCACACCTCGATCCCGCTCACCCCCTCTATCATCCAGTCGAGCACCACCAGGTCGGGCCGCGCCTCGGCCGCCAGCACCAGCGCCTCCTCACCGTCGCCGGTCTGCTCGACCGACCAGCCGTCGCGCTCGAAGTGGAAGCGGACCAGCTCGGCCAGCGCGGCGTCGTCCTCGACCAGCAGCAGGCGCCGCTCGGCCATCGTCCTACCCCTGGCCCAGTGGGTCCGCGCCCTTGGTGCGGTCGCCGTAATATTGGCCGGTCGCGGCGTAGAACACCATTTCCGCGATGTTGGTCGAATGGTCGCCGACCCGCTCGATGTTCTTGGCGACGAACAGCAGGTGGGTCGACTGGCCGATGTTCTGCGGGTTCTCCATCATGAACGTCAGCAGGGTGCGGAAGATGCTGTTGTAGAAGTCGTCGACCGCGCGGTCGCGCTCGATCACCCGGATCGCCGCCTCGGCGTCGCGCTCGACGAACGCGACCAGCACATTGTGCACCATCTCGGTCGCGATCCGCGCCATCTCCGGCATCAGCGACAAGGGCTCGACGTTGCCGAGATTGTCGAGCAGCGGCACCCGCCGGGCGATGTTCTTGGCATAGTCGCCGATCCGCTCGACCACGCTCGAGATCTTCAGCGCGGCGACGATGTCGCGCAAATCCGCCGCCATCGGCGCGCGCAACGCGATCAGCTGCACCGCGCGCTTTTCGGTCTCGATCTCGAGCGCGTCGATCTTCTTGTCGTCCTCGACGATCGCCGAGGCGCCGTCGACGTCGCGCTCGACCAGGCAGCGCATCGATTCGCGGATGGCATATTCCGCCATTCCGCCCATCTGGCTGATCAGCGCGCGCAGCCGGTCGAGATCCTCGTCGAACGCTTTGAGCGTATGTCCGGTGGTGGCCATGGGTCTGCTCCGATCAGCCATAGCGGCCGGTGATATAGTCTTGGGTGCGCTGCTCGCGCGGATTGGTGAAGATGTCCTTGGTGCGGCCGTATTCGATCAGCTCGCCAAGGTGGAAGAAGGCGGTGCGCTGGCTGACCCGCGCCGCCTGCTGCATGTTGTGGGTGACGATGGCGATCGCATAACGCCCACGCAGTTCGTGGATCAGCTCCTCGATCCGCGCGGTGGCGATCGGGTCGAGCGCCGAGCACGGCTCGTCCATCAGGATCACCTCGGGGTCGACGGCGATCGCGCGCGCGATGCACAGCCGCTGCTGCTGCCCGCCCGACAGCGCCGTGCCGCTCTCCTGAAGCCGGTCCTTGACCTCGTCCCACAAGCCGGCGCGCTTCAGCGCATTCTCGACCATCGCGTCCATCTCGGTCTTGCCGCTAGCGAGGCCATGGATGCGCGGCCCGTAGGCGACATTCTCGTAGATCGACTTGGGGAACGGGTTGGGCTTCTGGAACACCATCCCGACCCGCGCGCGCAGCTGGACCACGTCCATCGCCGGCGAATAGACGTCCTCGCCGTCGAGCGTGATGTCGCCCGTCACCCGCGCCCCCGGGATGGTGTCGTTCATCCGGTTGAGGCAGCGCAGGAAGGTCGACTTGCCGCACCCCGACGGGCCGATGAAGGCGGTGACCTTGTCGTCGTGGATGTCGATGTCGACGCCCTTGATCGCCTGCTTGTCGCCGTAGAACACGTCGATCCCGCGCGCCGTCATCTTCGGCGCCCGGTTGCTGTCGCGCAGGTCCGCCGGGTCTTCGTCGGGAAGCGCGCTTCCGGTGTCGATCGCCGGCGCCGATTGCGGCTCGGGCACGACGTCGCGGTCGGCCGCATTGTTCACCGCCCCCTCGTCCCGGGCCGCCTCGGCCGCGATCGCGGTCGACGGGAAGGGGACGCTCGAGTTGGTGACGATCGGCTGCTTTTCTTTGGTCATGATCATGGGCCTACCAGCGGCGTTCGAATTTGTTGCGCAAAAAGATCGCCAGCCCGTTCATCGCTAGCATGAACAGCAACAGGACGATGATCGCCGCGCTGGTCTTCTCGACGAAGGCGCCGTCGACCTCGTCCGACCACAGGAAGATCTGCACCGGAAGCACGCTTGCCGGCTCGGTGAAGCCCTGCGGCGGCGTGACGATGAAGGCGCGCATGCCGATCATCAAGAGCGGCGCGGTCTCGCCCAGCGCGCGTGCCATGCCGATGATCGTGCCGGTCAGAACCCCCGGCAGCGCCAGCGGCAGGACATGGTGGAACACCACCTGCATCTTCGACGCGCCCACTCCCAGCGCCGCGTCGCGGATCGACGGCGGCACCGCCTGGATCGCGTTGCGGCCGGCGATGACGATCACCGGCATGGTCATCAGCGCCAGGGTCAGTCCGCCGACCAGCGGCGCGGAGCGCGGCAGATGCATGAAGTTCAGGAACACCGCGAGGCCAAGCAGCCCGAAGATGATCGACGGCACCGCGGCGAGATTGTTGATGCTAACCTCGATGAGGTCGGTCCAGCGGTTCCGCGGCGCGAATTCCTCGAGGTAGAGCGCGGCCAGCACGCCGATCGGGAAGGCCAGCGCCATGGTCACGACGATGGTCAGGAAGCTGCCCTTGAGCGCGCCCCACACGCCGGCCCGCTCGGCTTCGGTCGAATCGCTTCCGGTCAGGAACGCCATGTCGAGCCCGCCGACGCCCTTGGCCAGCATCGTCACCAGCAGGAACGCAAGGAACGCGACCGACAGCGCCACGGCGAGGAAGCCGAACGCGCGGAAGCGGCGCTCGGCGGCGTAGCGGCCCTTCAGATGCTTGTGCATCGACCCGTCGGTCCAGCGCGACTGGATGACGCTACTCATAAGCTTCCCGGTATCTGCGCACGACGTGAAGCGCGATGAGGTTGAGGATCAGCGTGATGATGAACAGCAGCAGGCCGAGCGCGAAGGCGGCGAGCGTCTTGGCGCTGTCGAACTCCTGGTCGCCGGTCAGCAATTGCACGATCTGGGTGGTGACGGTGGTCACGCTCTCGAACGGGTTGAGCGTCAGATTGGCGGCAAGCCCGGCGGCCATCACCACGATCATCGTCTCGCCGATCGCCCGGCTCACCGCCAGCAGGATTCCGCCGACCACGCCGGGCAGAGCGGCGGGAAGCACGACCCGCTTGATCGTCTCCGACCGGGTCGCGCCGAGCGCCAGGCTGCCGTCACGCATCGCCTGCGGAACGGCGGCGATGCTGTCGTCGGCCATCGAGCTGACGAACGGGATGATCATGATGCCCATCACCAGGCCCGCGGCGAGCGCGCTCTCGCTGCTCGCCGAGCCGACTCCGATGGCGAGGCCCAGGTCGCGCACCATCGGCGCTACCGTCAGCGCGGCGAAATAGCCGTAGACCACGGTCGGCACGCCGGCGAGGATCTCGAGGATCGGCTTGAGCCACGCGCGCAGCCGCTGCGGCGCATATTGCGTCAGGAAGATCGCGCTCATCAGGCCGAGCGGGATGGCAACGATCATGGCGATGATCGCGCCGATGAAGATCGTCCCCCAGAACAGCGGCACCGATCCGAACGCGCCCGAAGATCCGGCCTGGTCGGCGCGGATCGCCATCTGCGGGCTCCACGTCGTGCCGAACAGGAATTCGCCGACGTTCACCTTGGTGAAGAACATCAGGCTTTCGAACAGAAGCGACAGGACGATCCCGAGCGTGGTCAGGATGGCGATCAGTGAGGCGCCGACCAGCAGCACCATGACCCAGCGCTCGACCGACAGCCGCGCGCGGAAATCGACCCCCTGGCGGCGAAGCGCGAGGAACGCCCCGACCAGCGCGACGAACAGGGCGACGAGCGTGCCCGACCAGGCGTAGCGCGCGTTCGCTTCCTTGAACAACGGGGCAAGCGCGGCGGATTCGGGATTGAATCCCGCCTCGCGCTGGCCGGACGCGATCTCGCGCGCCTCGCTGAGGATTGAGTCGCGCTGCATTTCGAAGTCGGGCAGCGCCTGGCCGGCCGGGCTGGCGAGCACCGCCTGGTCGACCAGCCCGCTCTGCACCGGTTGCCAGGCGAGCAGGAACAGCAGTGCCGGAAGCGCCGTCCACAGGCCCGCGTGGATGCCGTGATAGACCGGCAGGCTGTGCAGCCGCTTGCCGCCGCCGCGCAGCGCACGGGCGCGGGTGAAGGCAAACCAGCCGGCGGCCGCGGCCAGCAGCAGGACGGCGGCGAGCGCGGTCAGGAAGGACATGGCGCTCGCCGCCTGCGCTTACTTCAGGGACGCTTTGTCGAGCGGCTTGAGCGCCGTCGCCTGGGCGTTGGCGGCGCCGAGGTCGGCCGCGCCGAGCGGCACCAGGCCGCGGCCGGACAGCATTCCGCCCGGTCCCCACGCCTTGGCGAAGGCGGCGATGAACTGCTTAATCGCCGGCTTGGCGGTCATGTGCTCGCCTTTGAAATAGACGAACAGCTTGCGCGCTCCGGGGTAGCTCAGATCGCTGATCGTCGCCTCGGTCGGCGCGATCCCGGCGATCGTCACCGGCATCACCTTGTCGAGGTTCTCCTCGAGGAAGCTGTAGCCGAGCACGCCGAGCGTTCCGGGAGCGGCGCTGACCTTCTGTACCAGCAGATTGTCGTTCTCGCCGGCTTCGACATAGGCGCCGTCCTCACGCACCTTGGTGCAGGTGGTCTTGTGGGCGTCCTTGTCCTTCTCCTTGAGCGCCTTCATCGCCGGGTCGCTGTCGCAGCCCTTCTCGAGGATCAGCTCGGCCAGGCTGTCGCGGGTGCCCGAGGTCGGCGGCGGGCCGAGCACGCGGATCTTGGTGGCCGGC
The DNA here is from genome assembly GCF_003499275.1 of Sphingomonas mesophila. Lineage (GTDB taxonomy): Bacteria > Pseudomonadota > Alphaproteobacteria > Sphingomonadales > Sphingomonadaceae > Sphingomicrobium > Sphingomicrobium mesophilum. The sequence continues at coordinate 178,305 of NZ_QWDF01000001.1, forward strand.
AGCGACGGGTCGATGTCGGCCCAGGTCTGCGCGGTCTGCGGCTTGCCGAACGGGGTCGCGGCGAGCGCCTGGTAGATTTGCGCGACGGTGAGGTTCATCGGCTTCTGGCCCTTGGCCTCGATCAGCGTCAGCCCGTCGATCCCGACCGGAAGCTCGATGATGTTCTTGGCGCCGTTCTTCTCGCAATCGGCATATTCGGCCGCTTTCATCGGGCGCGAGGCATTGACCGCGTCGGGGAATTGCTCGCCCACGCCGCCGCAGAACAGCTTGATTCCGGCGCCGGTGCCGGTCGATTCGACGATCACCGACGATCCCGCGTTGGCGCGCTGGAATTCCTCGGCGACGGCGGTCGTGAACGGATAGACGGTCGACGATCCGACGATTCGGATTTCGCTGCCCTTGCCGCCCGATTCGCTTCCGCCGCCACCGCCACAGGCCGTGACCAGCGCCGCCATCGGCAGCGCAACCATCATCTTCTTCATGTCGCTACTCCCCGGGCCCAGCGGGCCGTGTTGGGCCGGTCGCCCGGCTTCGGCGCGGCCTTGCGGGACTTATGTTGCAGTCTCATGACAAATCCGCCGCCGGCAGGGCCACCGTCACGCTGGTCCCCTCGCCGGGGCGCGAACGGATATCGAGCGTGCCGCGATGGCGCTCGACGATATGCTTGACGATCGCCAGGCCCAGGCCGGTTCCGCCCGATCCGCGGCTGCGCGCGTCGTCGATTCGGTAGAAGCGCTCGGTCAGCCGCGGCAGGTGCAGCGGCGCGATCCCCGGCCCGCTGTCGCTGACCCGGACGAACGGCCGGCCGCGTTCGGTCGCGACGGTCAGCCGCACGCCGCTGCCGCCGTAGCGGATGGCGTTGGACAGCAGATTGTCGATCACCTGAAGCATCTGCCCGCAATCGGCCGCGACAGTCACCGGCTCGGCCGGAAGGTCGGTTTCGACCGGGCAATTGCGCCGCTCGGCCAGCGGCCCGACCTGGGCCTCCGCCTGCCGCGCCAGGCTGACCAGATTGCAGCGGTCGCCCGGGGCGACGAAGCGGCTCGCTTCGATCCGCGACAGGCTCATCAAATCCTCGATGATGCGCAGCATCCGCGCCGCCTCGCCGGCGATGGTGGTGGCGAAGTTGCGCCGCAGCTGGTCCGGGATTTCGGGCTCGGCAAGCGTCTCGGCATAGCCCGAGATGGTCGCCAGCGGGGTGCGCAGCTCGTGGCTTGCGTTGGCAACGAAATCGACCCGCATGCGCTCCGCCGCAAGCGCCTCGGCGCGGTCGATGAAGCGGATTAGGCAGCCGCCGCGCTGGCCGAGCGGGCGCACCGCCACCAGCCACGGCCGCTCTGGCCCGCCGACCCCGACGATTGCCACGTCGGCGCGCTTGCCGGCGGCAATCGTCGCAAGCAGCTGCGGGTGCCTGAGGCCGATTCGGTGGTCGCGGCCGACGATGCCCGGTCCCAACATCGCCAGCGCGGCGCGGTTCGCAGCCTCAATCCGGCCGGCGGCGACGATCAGCGCCGGTTCGTCGAGCGCGTCGAGCAGGGCGCGGGCAGGGGGCGCGGCGGACATTGCCGGGCGCGCCTACCAGCGCGGCGCGGCGGTTCCTAGGCCCCGCGGCTCAGGCCGGCAGCGCGACGTGCCGCTCGGCCTTGCGCCGGCCGTAGCTGCGCCACGTGCCGACGGCGAGAATCAGCAGGATCGGGTAGCTCCAGAATTGCAGCGCCGCGCCATAGGCCTGCGGCAGCAGGTTCGGGTCCACGCCCTTTAGCACATGGCCGATGGTGGTGGTCAGCTGCAGGCCCGCGACCCACAGCGGCCAGAAGCGCTGCGACCTCATCGCCACGGTGACGAACCCGGCGAGCACCGCGAGGTCGACCAGCAATGTGCCGAGCTCGAGCGATTGCCAGCGAATGGCGAGCGGGCTCAGCACCATCAGGCTGGCCGCGGCCCCGCCGACGCACACCGCGGCGACGATCCGCTCGTCGCGGCTGCCGCGCCAGAAGGCGTAGGCCGCGACCAGGATCAAGAGCAGGAAGAACAGTTTCGGGGCCACTGGGCTGGTTTCTACTGCGGCGCCGGGCGGCGGCAACCACCGCCCGGCACGCACTTGGCCTAGGCGACGACGCGCAGGTCGGCGTGGGCGACCTTCGGCGGGCATTCGCCGACATCGCCGAAGCCGGTGGTGCGCAGGCCCGGCACGAACTGCTTGGCCTCGACCAATGCGCCGTGGCAATTGGCCACTCCGCCGCGCGCCGCGATCAGCGCCTGCACCGCGCCGCCCAATTGCTCGAAGGCCGGCTGGCCGGCGGCGACCCCGACCGGGGCGACGTTGCGCACGCTTACCATCCGCACCTGCAGTTCGGCGATCTCGGCGATCGCTTGGTCGATGATGTCCTCGACGGCGCGCACCTGGGTGGCGATTTCGTGGGCGGCGTGTTCGATCTCAACTTTGCGCATGACCTCTCCTTGCCGCCTGCGCCAGCAAGCGGAATTTCGGGATGCCGGAGGATCGATTGGAAGACCGGGCGACCTAGCGGCCGAGCATCCTCATCAGGCTTTCCAGGCCGGCGAGATACATGCCGGCCGAGAAGGTTGCGCCAATCGCGATGAGGAAAATCCAGACCAGCCGGAAACCGGCGCTCATCTCGTTCCTGGGCTGACTCCTCGTTGCGAACGGCAGAGGCAGGGAAGGACCGGAAAGCACCCGGATCTGCTCGGTTTCGACCCCGGCATCGCCAGCCTTCCCTGCACGGTCAGCGTGCCGAATCTGAAAACCGACCGCCCCTTCCGATTGGTCGGCGGGGCGGCGTGGCTCAATGTGCGGCGATTGATGTATCAAGCGCTGATATGGCGCGCGGTGGCGGGCGACCAGCCGCGCCGCCTGGTTGCGCCGCTCGACGCCGAGGATTTGCAGCGACTGGCGGATGCGCTGTTCGACGGTGTGCGGCGAGATGCCGAGCTCGACCGCAATCTCCTTCGAATTAAGGTGCTGGTCGACCAGCAGCAGGCAGTCGAGCTGCCCCCGGCTGAGGCGCGCGATCCGCGCTTCCGCATCCCCCTCGGGCGCCGGGTCGCACTCGCTAGTCACGCCGCCATTCCCCACGTCCAGCCGATGTCCGATGTCGAGCAGCATCGCGCGCCTTGTAAGCCTTTCGCCCGTTTAGCGCAAAGCCTGCCGCCTGAATGGCTTAAATGATTAGTTAATCGGGGTCGCCATTCGCCCGGGCGGGTGGTGGACAGGGCTGGATTCGAACCAGCGTACGCTTGCGCGGGCAGATTTACAGTCTGCTGCCTTTAACCACTCGGCCACCTGTCCAGATGTCGGCAGGCGGGCCAAATGGCGGCGGGCCGGGGCGGTGTCAACCGGGAGGCTTGGGGAGTGCGCGGCAGTCGAGCCGGTCACCCCTGCGCTACGGTCCGGCGCTTCCATTCTCAGCCAACAGCTGAGAATGGAGCGGGTGAAGGGAATCGAACCCTCGTCGTAAGCTTGGAAGGCTTCTGCTCTACCATTGAGCTACACCCGCTCGGGCGCCGATCGGCTTCCGGCGCGGCTGACTGGCACCGGCCGCCGGGCCGGTCAAGCCGCTAGAAGATCCCGAACAGCTTCTTGCGCTTCTTCTCGGCCTGCGGCGCTTCGTTGGTTCCGTTGAGCTCGCCCGGGAAGCACCGCTTGCCGATGATCTTGGTGTGCTGCCACGCCGACTTGCGCGAGAACGGATGGCGGTAATAGGCCGAGATCTCGCGCTGCTGGCCAAGGTCGCGGACATGCAGCGAGAAGCGCGCCGCCTGCGCCTTGCCGGTCCCGTTGGGCCGCGTGTAGTCGATCGCCACGCCGTTCGGCACCGGCACCAGCACCACCGTCCCGTCGCGCGCCATCTGGCGGATGGTACATGCCTGCAGGTCGAGCAGGCTCTGGTTGCTCATGATCCGGATGCCGCTGTCGCGCGGCGGCTTGAGCGGTCCCGAATTGCCGATCATGATCTGGAACATCAACGCCGTCACGAACATCGCGATTTCTCCCGCTCCGGCCGCGCATTAGCTGCCGTCCATCCCCGAAGCCGGAATAAATCGCGAATAGCGCTCCCGGTCAATGCCCTCCCGGCGGAACGACTCCGCGACCGGCGAATTGAATCGGCTCCGTATCAATGCTGAGGGGTCCAATTCATGCCGGCACGTCCCACCTGGCGCGGCCATATCAAGCTGGCTTTGGTCTCGATTCCGGTCGAGATCTACCCCGCGACCAAGGCCGGCAAGTCGATCGCCTTCCACCAGGTCCACGAGCCGTCCGGCCAGCGCGTCAAATATGAAAAGGTCGTGCCCGGCATCGGCCCGGTCGACCGCGACGAGATCCTCAAGGGCTATGAGGTCGAGAAGGGCGAATATGTCCTGCTCGACCCCGAGGAGATCGAGAAGGTCAAGCTCGAGAGCCGCAAGACCCTCGAGCTTACCCAGTTCGTCGACTTGTCCGACATCGACCCAATCTACTTCGACAAGCCCTATTACGTCGTCCCCGCCGACGACCTCGCCGAGGAGGCGTTCGTCGTCGTTCGGGACGCGCTCAAGCGCACCAAAAAGGTCGGCATCGGCCAGCTCGCCATGCGCGGCCAGGAATATGTCGTCAGCCTGAAGCCGTGCGGCAAGGGCATGGTGCTCGAGACCTTGCGCTACGCCGACGAGGTTCACCGCGCCTCGTCCTATTTCCGCGAAATCGGCGACGTGAAGCCCGACACCGATTTGCTCGACATGGCCGAGACGCTGATCGCCAAGAAGACCGGCGAGTTCGACGCAAGCGAGTTCGAGAACCGCTATATCGACGCTCTGAAGGCGCTGATCGACGAGAAGATCAGGAAGAAGGGCAAGCGTATCATCCAGGACCGCTCGGACGACGGGCCGAGCAAGGGGTCGAACGTCGTCGACCTGATGGCTGCGCTCAAGAAAAGCCTCGAAACCGGCGAGCGCGGCGCCGGCGCCAAGAAAGCGGCGGCCAAGCCGGCGGCCAAGAAAGCACCGGCCAAAAAGCCCGCCCCGGCAAGGAAGCGGGCGTGAGCCCCTCGTCATTGCGAGGCGCGCAGCGCCGCGGCAATCCAGCGGCGCGAGACTGGATTGCCGCGCTTCGCTCGCAATGACGAGTTAGCCTAATGCCTGCCCGCAAGCTCGACATCGCCACCTACAACAAGAAGCGCGACTTCAAGAAGACCGGCGAACCCAAGGGCCGCAAGCTCAAGGGCAAGGGCGACAGCTTCGTCGTCCAGAAGCACGACGCCTCGCGCCTCCACTGGGATTTCCGGCTCGAGATGGACGGCGTGCTCAAGAGCTGGGCGGTGCCCAAGGGGCCGAGCCTCGATCCCGGCCAGAACCGCCTCGCCATGCGCACCGAGGACCATCCGCTCGATTATGCCGATTTCGAAGGCACCATCCCCAAGGGCGAATATGGCGGCGGCACGGTGATGCTGTGGGATCAGGGCCGCTGGATCCCCGAGCCCGGCAAGGACCCCAGGAAGACGATCGAGGAAGGTCACCTTCACTTCTCGCTCGAGGGCGAGCGGATGAAGGGCGAATGGGTGATGTTCCGCCTCAAGCCCAAGCCGGGCGAAAAGGCCGAGCCGTGGATGCTCAAGAAGGTCACCGACGCCTTCGCCGACCCCGATGATGGCGACGCGTTGGTCGAGCAATGCGTCACCAGCGTCACCACCGGCCGCTCGATGGCCGAGATCGCCGCCGGCGGCGACGTCTGGCGCTCGAACCGTGGCGGCCAGAAAGGGGGGCGCCAGAAGCGCAAGGCCGCAACCCCGCCGCCGACGTTCCGGCCGCCGCAGCTGGCGACGCTGGTCGACCGCGTGCCGACCGGGTCCGACTGGCTGTTCGAGTACAAATATGACGGCTACCGCCTGCTGCTCGCCACCGGCGGCGGAGCGGCGACCGCCTGGACGCGCAACGGCAAGGACTGGACCGACAAGTTCCGCACCCTTGCCAAGGCCGCGGCCGAGCTGCCCGCCGGCTGCCTGATCGACGGCGAGGCGGTCGCGCTCGGGCCCGACGGCAAGCCCAGCTTTCAGCTACTGCAATCCACCCTCAAGGGCGGCGAGGCGCCGCTCGCTTTCTACGCCTTCGACCTCATCGTCGACCAGGGCGAGGACATTTCGAAGCTCGGCAACCTCGAGCGCAAGCAGCGCCTCGCCGCCTTGCTCAAGGCCGTGCCGCCGCCGATCATTTTCGGTGACCATGTGCTGGGCAAGGGCGAGGCGTTGTTCGATGCGATCTGCGCCGAGAAGGGGGAGGGGATCATCGCCAAGAAGGCGAGCGCGCCCTACCGCTCCGAACGCGCCAAGTCCTGGCTCAAGGTCAAGTGCACCCAGCGCCAGGAATTCGTCATCGTCGGCTGGCAGGCGAGCGACAAGCGCCGCGGCTTCCGCTCGCTCCATCTCGCCGTGCGCGAAGGCCGCAAGCTGACCTATGTCGGCAAGGTCGGGACCGGCTTCGACACGGCGATGATCGAGGATTTGAGCGCGCGCATGGCGCCGTTGAAGGCCGCCACGCCGGCGCTCGACGTGCCGCGCACCGTGCTGCGCGGTTCGACCTGGATCGAGCCGCGGCTGGTCGCCGAGGTCGCCTTCACCGAATTCACCAACGACGGGATCCTTCGCCATCCCAGCTTCATCGCGCTGCGTGAGGACAAGATGGCCGAGCAGGTCGTGCGCGAGGTTCCGGCCAAGGTCTCCGCTAAGGCGACCGCCAAGACCCGGAAGGGCCTCGCCACCGCGGAAAGCCTCGGCGCGCGAATCACCAACCCGGACCGCGTGATCTTCCCCGGCGACGATCTCACCAAGGGCCAGCTCGCCGATTATTACGCCGCGGTCGCGCCGCTGCTGCTGGCGACGCTCAAGGACCGGCCGATGACGCTGATCCGCTGTCCCCAGGGCCGCGCCAAGCATTGCTTCTTCCAGAAGCACGACAGCGGCGCGATGGGCGATCATGTGCTCCACGTGCCGATCACCGAGAGCGACGGCTCGGTCGAGGATTATCTCTACGTCCGCGATGCCAAGGGCGTGCTGGCCTGCGTGCAGATGGGCACCATCGAATTCCACGGCTGGGGCAGCCCGATCAAGCCGCTCGAAAAGCCCGACCGGCTGGTGTTCGATCTCGATCCCGATGTCGGGCTCGATTTCGATGCGGTGAAGTCGGCCGCGGTACGCCTCAAGGATCTGCTCGCCGATCTCGGCCTGGTCACCTTCCCCTTGCTGTCGGGCGGCAAGGGCATCCACGTCATCGCGCCCTTGACGCCCAAGGCCGAGTGGCCGGACGTCAAGAGCTTCGCCGAGCGCTTCACCCGCGCCATCGCGCAGGCCGAACCCGAGATCTTCACTGCCAACATCCGCAAGAAGGAGCGCAAGGGCCGCATCTTCCTCGACTGGCTGCGCAACCAGCGCGGGGCGACCGCGGTGATGCCTTATTCGGCGCGGGCCCGCGAAGGTGCTCCGGTGGCGGCACCGGTGTCGTGGGACGAGCTCGACGGCTTCAGTGGCGCAAACGCCTTCACCATTCGCGATGCGGCCGAGTTGATCGAGCGGTCGGAAGCAAGGGCACTGGCCGGCTGGGGCCAGGCCAAGCAGGTGCTGCCCGGCTACTGATTGGCGGCCGGGAAGCGGATCGTCGCGCTGAGGCCCTCGGGCCGCCAGTCGCGCTCGATCGTCCCGCCGAGGTCGGATTGGACGGTGAGCGCGATCATCCGCTGGCCGAAGCCGCTGCTCGGCACTTCGGCGGTGCAGCTGCCGCCGACCTCGGTCCACACCAGCTCGACCGTGTCGCCGTCGACGCTCCAGTCGAGCTCGACGCGGCCGCCCTCGGCGCACAGCGAGCCATATTTAATGGCGTTGGTGTAGAGTTCGTGGAGGATCATCGACACGCCCATCAGCTGGCGCGGGCCGAGCAGGATTTCCGGCCCGCCGAAGCGCGCCCGGCCTTCGGCGACGTCGCCGCCGAGCACCTGCTCGGCCAGCGCCGACAAAGCGACGTCGTTCCACACCTGGCCGACCAGCAGTTGATGCGCTCTCGCCAAGGATTGCAGTCGGCCCGAAAACGCTTCGCTGAAGCTGGCGATGTCGCTCGACGCGCGGGCGGTCTGCTGGGCGATGGCGGCGACCACCGTCAGCATGTTCTTCACCCGGTGCTCGGATTCCTGGAGGATTCGCTGCTGGCGCTCGGCCACGGCGCGGCGTTCGGAAATGTCGCGCAGGAAGCCGATGAACAATTTGTCGCCGAACTGGTCGCAGGCCGTGACCGACAATTCGATCGGCATTTCGCGGCCGTCGCGGTGAAGCGCGGTGACTTCGATGCGCCGGTCGAGCACCGGGCCCTCGCCGGTCGCGAGATAATGTTTGAGCCCGCCCTCATGGCCGGCGCGCAGCGCCTCGGGGATCAGCATCTCGCTCAGTTGCTGGCCCTTGGCCTCGTCCCAGGTCCAGCCGAAGGCCTCGGTCGAGCGGTCGTTCCAGCCGATGATGCGGCCGCCGGTGTCCATCACCACGACCGCGTCGAGCGCCGTGTCGAGGACGGACTGAAGCCCGGCGTGTAGGATTCCCCAGCTTAGATTCATTACGCCTCAGTAAGGCGTTTTTCCAACAAATCCAGTGACTTCTTGCCGACCCGCAACGCCCTCTAGGAAACCACTGCTCCCTCCGCATATCGGTCGCTAGCCCGCACCAATCCGTCGGTGATGCCGGGCTCGGTGAACAAGTGACCCCCGTCGGCCACGATCTCGAGCTCGACCTCGGGCCACGCCTGCTTCAGCGCCCACGCCGCGCTCGGCGGGGTACAGCAATCATGCCGCCCCTGGACGATCGTCCCCGGAATGCCGCGGAGCTTCCCCGCATTGGCCAGCAGCTGCCCCTCGTCGAGCCAGCAGCGGTTGAGGAAGTAGTGGTTCTCGATCCGGGCCACCGGCACGGCGTGATGGTCGTCGGTGAAGTCGGCCAGCATCTCGGCGTCGGGCAGCAGCGTCACCGTCATCCCCTCCCACCGGCTCCACGCCTTGGCGGCAGCGAGCTGGACCGCGGGGTCGTCGCTGGTCAACCGGGCGCGATACGCTTCGATCAAATCGCCCCGCTCGCCCTCGGGAATATGCTCGACGAACCGCTCCCACTCCTCGGGATAAAGCTCGCTCGCGCCATAGCGGTAGAGCCAGTCGAATTCGTTCTGGCGGGCCAGGAAGATGCCGCGCAGCACCAGCTCGGTGACTCGCTCGGGGTGGGTCTGGGCATAGGCCAGCGACAGCGTCGAGCCCCAGCTTCCGCCGAACACCAGCCAGCGCTCATGGCCGGCCATTTCCCGCAGCCGCTCGATGTCGGCGACGAGGTGCCAGGTGGTGTTGGCTTCGAGGCTGGCATAGGGCGTCGAACGGCCGCAGCCGCGTTGGTCGAACAACAAGACGTCGTAGCGTACCGGGTCGAACTGCTGGCGCTGTTTCGGGCTGCAGCCGGAGCCCGGGCCGCCATGCAGGAACACCGCCGGCTTGGCGCCCTTGGTGCCGCAGCGCTCCCAATAGAGCGAATGACCGTCGCCGACGTCGAGCATCCCGGTCTCGAACGGCTCGATCGGCGGGTAAAGGGTGCGGCGCTCGCTCATCAGAAGCTGAACTCCTCATAGACGTGGGCAACATCGTCGTTCCACTCGCCGTGATAGCGTTCGAGCAGCCGGTCGGCGAACGTCATGCCGGTCGCGACGACATCGCGCAGCGGATCGAGGAAACCGCTCTCGTTGTCGCCGCTGGCATTGAGCCGGGCGCGGCGAGCTAATCCACCCGTGGCGATCTCGAGAACTTCGGCGGCAAGATCGCCGACCGTCCGGCCGCCGGGCGCGGGGGCGGCGAGGGCGTCGCGGGGAACGGCGTGGCGCATCGCCTCGCGCTCTTCCATCGACCAGTGCTTGGCCAGGTCCCATGCTGCGTCGAGCGACTGCTGGTCGTACAGGAGGCCGACCCACAGAGCGGGAAGCGCGCAAATCCGACCCCAGCGTCCGCCGTCCGCGCCGCGCATCTCGAGGAAGCTCTTCAGGCGCACTTCGGGAAAGGCGGTCGACAGATGGTCCGTCCAGTCGGCCAGCGTCGGCTTTTCGCCGGGCAAGATCGACAGTCGGCCATCAAGGAAATCCCGGAAGCTGAGGCCGGCGGCGTCGATATACTTGCCGTCGCGGAACACGAAATACATCGGCACGTCGAGCGCGTAGTCGCACCAGCGTTCGTATCCGAACCCGTCGTCGAACACGAACGGCAGCATGCCGGTGCGCGCCGCGTCGGTGTCCTCCCAGACATGGCTGCGGAAGCTCTTGAAGCCGTTGGGCTTGCCTTCGGTGAATGGCGAATTGGCGAACAGGGCGGTGGCAACCGGCTGAAGCGCCAGCCCGACTCGGAATTTTTGCACCATGTCGGCCTCGCTTTGATAGTCGAGGTTGACCTGGATGGTGCAGGTGCGAAGCATCATGTCGAGGCCAAGGCTGCCGACCCGCGGCATGTGCCGGGCCATGATCGCGTAGCGCCCTTTGGGCATCATCGAGAGGTCCGACCGCGCCTTGTCCGGCCACATGCCGAGGCCGAGGAAACCGAGCCCGAGCCGGTCGCCGACCGCCTTGACCTGCGTGAGATGCCGTCCGCTTTCGGCGCAGCTTTCGTGGAGGTTCTCGAGCGGCGCGCCACTAAGCTCGAGCTGGCCGGCGGGCTCGAGGCTGATAGTGCCGTCGTCACCCGTGAGGGCGATGACCTTGCCGTTCTCCTCGACCGGCCGCCAGCCGAACTCGGTGAGGCCGAGCAGCAGATCGCGAATTCCGCCCGGCTCCTCCCACGACGGCGCGCGGTGATCGTCAAGGCGGTAGACGAACTTCTCGTGCTCGGTACCGATGCGCCAGTCGGCCCGCGACTTCTCGCCCTTTTCGAATACCGAGAGAAGATCGGCTCGGCTTTCGATCGGCGGGCTCGCCGACAAGTCGGTACGGGTTGTCATTGGCAACCGGCCCTAACGCCAGTCCCCCGCCAGCGCCATATAGCATGTGAGCGCGGCGAGGGCGGCAGTCTCGGCGCGCAGGATGCGCGGGCCGAGGCCGATCGGCCGTGCGTTGGGCAGGGCGCGGATCGCGGTGCGCTCATCGCCGGTAAACCCGCCCTCCGGGCCGATGAGGATGGTCGCCGGGCCGGGGCGAAAGGCAGCAGCGGCCGGCTCGCCGCCGGTCTCGTCGGCGAAATAGAGTGTCCGGTCGGGCGCATGGTCCGCGAGCAACCGCGCGAGGGACAACGGCTCGGCGATCGCGGGGACGGTCGTGCGATGGCACTGCTCGGCCGCCTCCATTGCGATCGCCTCTAGCCGCTCGCGCTTGACCCGCTCGACGATGGTGCGCGCGGTGATAACCGGCTGGAGGCGGGCGACGCCAAGCTCGGTCGCTTTTTCGACCAGCCAGTCGGTTTGCGCGCGCTTCACCGGCGCGAAAGCAAGGGTGAGGTCGGGGTCGGTGTCGAGCGCTCGAGTGCGGCGCTCGACCGCAAGGGTCATGCGTTTCTTGCCCACCTCGGCGATGCGCGCCAGCCATTCGCCGCTTTGTCCATCGAACAAGAGCACCTCGGCGCCGATGCCGAGGCGTAAGACGCTGCCGAGATAGTTGGCCTGGCCGGGATCGAGCTCGATCGCCGCCCCGTCGCCGAGCGCAGTCCGGACGAACAGCCGCGGCAGCGAGCGCGGCGGCCAGGCGGGAGTGGCGATCATTGCGCCCGGGGATTGCGGTAGCGGCCGACGAGGTCGCCCGTGCGGATCGCCTCGGCCCGCTCTTTCATCAATTCCCGATGCCAATCCCCCAGCGGCAAACCGCGTTCCCGGCAAAAGGTCACGGTGCGTGAATTGCCGCGAGCGATCTGGGCGTCGATCTCCGCCTTCGAAGGCGCAGCTCCGAGAGCATCGAGATTGACCATCAATTGCGCGGACATCAGCGCCATCAGATTGTTATTGGCCTTGAGCGCCATCGCCCGCTCGATCATTCGCTCGCGAATGTCGGCCGTCATCTCGATCGGGAAGAGCAGTCCGCTGAGGCCCGTCGCCAGGATCTGGCTTTGCTCTGTCATCGGATCGAGACCGGCAATCTGGTTGTAGGCTTCCGAGAACAGATCGCGGCGATCTTCGTCGAAGTGCGCCGCGACGCCATCTCCGACGATCCCCCGCCAGGCGGTTGTATCGAACGGCCGGTTTGGCTGGCGAAGGGCGTAGGTGCCGAGACCAGAAACAACCGCCGGTTGCGGCACGTTCCGCGCTGCTGGCTCCATCGCCGCGGCGATCAGCCGGTCGAGCTGGGCATCGACGCAGGGCCGCACCGTGATCCGCTCCGCCCCGAAGAAAAAATTTCCCGACGTCTCGTTCGCGAGCTGCCGTTCCGCCCGCTCGACCCGAGCGGTCCAGCTGCGGTTCTCAACCCATTGCTGGGCAAGCAGCGCGATGCCGACTCCGAGCACGACGATCAGCACTTCGCCGACGAAGCCGCGCCAGCCCTGAACCGGTACCCATTTGCGAAAGATCATTACGCCGCCCCTCGAAGGCGGGTGTGAACAGTGGCGGCGCGCGGGTCAATCGGCGAGGAGGGGCGAGTCAGCGGATGAGCGGCGCCGCGATCGGGGTGTTGGCGAAGAGTTCGTCGGATGGCCGAAGCGGCAGGCCGAGGGCACGGCAGACGGCGATCGAACCGGCCTCGCGAATCCTTGCCTCGATCTGTTCGGCGGTCGGCCGCACACCGGCGCGGAACAGTCGGTTGGCGATCTGGCGGTGGATCACGCCGAGCGCATTGTTGAGCTGGCGGCCGCGCTCGATCCGCTTCAGAAGCTCGAAGCGGACGCCGGGGTCGAGCCTCAGCGGCCCGGCCATGACGGTGAGTTCGCCCGCCAGCTGCTGGAACTCGTCGCCAAAGGCGTTGACAAGGCGCGCCTGATTGACCGTGCTGGCAAAAGCGTTGCGCAGCGCCGCCGGAAAATGGCTGACCGCGCCGTCGGCTGTCGACGCCTCATAATGTTCGGTGAGATTGCTTCGCGACGGCGCTCGGATGACCCGGCCGAAGCCCTGATCGATGATCCGCACCGGCCGAAGCGTGTCGCCGGGGTCGTCGACCCGGTCGGCGAGTCGATCGAGCTGCGCCGCGACGCATGGCTCGACCAGCCGCCATTCGATGGCGTTGACGATATGCTCGCTGAATTGCTCGTCGATCGCGGCGCGCGCCTTGGCCGCGCGGTCGGCCCAGGCGCGCCCGTCCGCCCATTGCTGGACGGCGAGCGCGATCAGCACCCCGGCGATGACGATTCCCAGCTCCCAGCCGACCGCCGCCCAGCCGTTGGGCGGCCTAACGCGCAACAATCGGAACATCGGCGACCCCCTTGGGCCGAGCCTAATGCCCGGACGCCTTTTGTCGAGCTAAAGCGCGGGCTAAGGCGGGCGCGAAGCAGGGGCGAGGATGAGCGACATATTGCAGCCGATCGTCGCCGCGGGGCGCAATTGCTGGCGGATCGAGCGGGCCGACAAGGCGCGGCTGCTGATCGACGCGGCGACCTATTACCACTGGATCGCACGGGCGTTCGAAAATGCCGAGCAGATGATCTTCATCGCCGGCTGGGATTTCGACACGCGCATCCCGCTCGATCCCGACGAGCATGGCAAGGGCGAGAAATTAGGGGCGCTGTTCCTTCGGCTGGCGCGCAGCAAGCCGGACCTTCAAATCGACGTGCTCAAGTGGAATTTCGGGGCGCTCAAGCAATTCACTCGGCCGTCGGCGGTGGGCTGGCTGTGGCGTTGGTGGCGGACCGATAACATCGACTTCCGCTTCGACAGCTCGCACCCGGTTGGCTGCAGCCACCATCAGAAGATCGTGATCATCGACGAATGTCTGGCGGCGTGCGGCGGGATCGACATCTCCAACCGGCGCTGGGACACCAGCGAGCACCGCGACCGCGATACGCGTCGAGCCAGCCCCGACGGCGAATTGTTCGGCCCGTGGCACGACACGACGATGCTGATGAGCGGCGCGGTTGCTGGAGCGCTGGGCGTCTTGGCGCGCGAGCGGTGGAAGACTGCGACCAAGGCCGAGCTGGACGAGATCGAGCCGTGCGGCGACGAATGGCCCGACGGGCTCGAGGCCGACTTCGAGAATGTCGACGTGGCGATCGCCCGGACCCGCGCGCCGTATGAGGACGCGCCGGAGATCCGAGAGATCGAGGCGCTGTATCTCGACATGATCGCGGCGGCCAAGCGCTTCATCTACTTCGAGAACCAATATTTCACGAGCGGGAAGATCGCCGCTGCCATTGCCGAGCGGATGAAGGAGGAGAACCCGCCCGAGATCGTGCTGGTGATGCCGCGCACGGCGGACGGTTGGCTCGAGCAGAAGGCAATGGACGCCGCGCGCGTCAAGCTGGTGGCGGCGATCGGCGAGACCGACCGCGACGACCGCTTCCGGGTCTATGTGCCGGTGACCGGCGAACGCAAGGACATCTACGTCCACGCCAAAGTGGCGGTGGTCGACGATCGGCTGCTGCGGGTCGGCTCGTCCAATCTCAATAACCGCAGCCAGGGACTCGACAGCGAGTGCGACGTGGTGATCGACTCCGGCCTGCGGGCCAACGCCCACACGCCGCCCGTTATCACCCGACTTCGACACCGGCTGATCGCCGAGCATTTGGATGTCGCGCCCGAGCGGTTCGCAATCGAGGAGCAAGCGCGCGGATCAATGATCGCGGCGATCGAAGCGCTTCGGGGCGAGGGCAAGTCGCTCGACCTGCTCGACCTCGAGGGCATGGGCGCGGCCGAGGATTTCATCGCCTCGAACGAAATCCTCGACCCGCAGTCGGTCGACGATATGCTCGATCCGATCTCCAGCGGGACGCTGGCCAAGAGCTGGCGCATGGGGCGCGAGCGGATCCGGCGGCTGCGCGGGCGTCGGTGAGCGAGACCGTCCCGGACAGCGAGCGGGTTGGGCTGATCGGGGCGCTGCCAGCGCCGCTTCGGCCCTACGCGTCGCTGATCCGGCTCGACCGGCCGATCGGGACGTGGTTGCTGTTCTGGCCGTGCGCCTGGGGGACGGCGCTGGCCGGCGAAGGCTTCGACTGGCGCTTGCTGCTGCTGTTCGCGATCGGTGCGTTCGCGATGCGCAGCGCGGGGTGCGTCTATAACGACATCGTCGACCGCGACCTCGACCGGCGGGTCGAGCGGACCCGGCTTCGGCCGCTGGCGTCCGGGCGGGTGGGGGTGCGCTCGGCGTGGACGCTGCTGGTGGCGCTCTCGCTGATTGGGCTGGCGGTACTTCTGCAGCTGCCACGGACCGCACAAGTGGTCGCGCTGATCAGCCTGATGCTGGTCGCGGCCTATCCGTTCATGAAGCGCTGGACGTGGTGGCCGCAGGCGTGGCTCGGGCTCGTCTTCTCGTGGGGCGCGCTGGTCGGCTGGGCCGCGGCGGAGCACGCGCGTGACTGGCCGGCGCTTGCGCTGTGGCTGGGCAGCGTGGCGTGGGTCGTCGGCTACGACACGATTTACGCCATCCAGGATATCGAGGACGATGCGCTGGCAGGAGTGAAGTCGTCGGCCCGGCGGCTTAGCGGTGGAGTGAGGCGGGGCGTTGCAATCCTTTACGTGCTGGCGCTGGCCGGATGGTTCGCGGCGGTATGGTTGGTGTTCCCCGATCCGGTGGCGCTACTCGCCTTGCTGCCGGTCGCGGCGCAGCTTGGCTGGCAGGCGATGCGGGTGGATCCGGCAGACGGCGCCGGGGCGCTGGCGCTGTTCCGCTCCAATCGCTTTACCGGCCTGCTCGCCTTCCTCGCCTTCCTGACCGTCGGCTTGTCGGCCTCGACCTGACCCTCTAGGCGGCCTGCCATGCGTGACGAGCAACAGGCCCGCTTCCTGGCCGAGCAAGCGGTGGAGCAGGCGGTCGCGGCCGGGGCCGACGCCGCCGATGCGATCTATGCCGGTGGTCGCTCGACCTCGGTCCAGGTGCGCAACGGCGAGCTCGAGGACGTCAAGCGCTCCGAGCATGAGGCGGTCGGCGTACGGCTGTTCGTTGGCCAGCGCAGCGCGACGGCTTCCACCTCGGACTTCGCGTCGGAGGCGTTGGGCGAGCTGGTCGCGCGGGCACTGGAAATGGCGCGCGAGGCGCCAGAGGACTCGTATGCCGGACTTGCCCCGGCCGAGCTGCTGGCTGGCGGGCCGCATCCCGACATCGACGGCTGGGACGCGCACGAGCCCGACATGGCGGCGATGCAGGCGCGCGTGCTCGAGGCGGAAGCGGCGGCGCTCGGCGTGACCGGCGTCGCCAACAGCATGGGCTGCGGCGCGTCGGCGAGCGCTTCGGTCATCGGCCTGGCGACCAGTCACGGCTTTTCCGGCGGCTATCGCTCGACCGGGCACAGCCTGTCGGCCTCCGTCGTCGCCGGCGAAGGCTCGGCGATGCAGCGCGACTATGAATGGAGCGGAGCGCGCCATTTCAACGACCTCGATGATCCGGAGGCGATCGGACGCCGCGCCGGTGAGCGGGCGGCGGCCAGGCTTCAGACCGCGCGCATCGCGCCGGGCCCCATGCCGGTGGTGTTCGAGCCGCGCGTCGCGGCCACACTGCTGGGCCATTTCTCCCCGGCGATTTCCGGTTCGGTGATCGCGCGCAAGTCGAGCTTTCTCCAGGACAAGCTCGGGCAACGGGTGTTCGGGGCAGGGGTCAACATCATCGACGATCCGCTTCGGCCACGCGGGCTCAGAAGCCGGGCATTCGACGGCGAGGGCCTGCCGGTGCGGCGCATGGCGCTGGCCGAGGATGGGGTGCTGACAAGCTGGCTCGCGGAGGCGGCGTCGGCCCGCCAGCTCGGCATTGCGCCGACCGGCCATGCGCATCGCGGGGTCGGCGGAGCGCCCGGGGCGGGACCGTCGAACCTTTATCTCGAAGCAGGCGCGCGCAGCGTCGAAGAGATGCTCGCGGGTTATCCGCGCTTGCTGCTCGTCACCGAACTGATCGGACAGGGGGTCAATGGCGTGACCGGCGACTACTCGCGCGGTGCCGTCGGCTTCCTCTACGAGCGCGGCGAGCGGATCGGAACGGTGAGCGAGATTACCGTCGCGTCGAACCTGCTGGCGATGTTCGCGAGCCTTGAGCCGGCGAGCGACCTCGAGCTCAAGCGCGGGGTCGACAGCCCGAGCGTGCTGGTGCCCGAAATGATGGTCGGCAGCGCTTAGCCAGCGGGTTGCTCTGCGATCTTCGGCAGCCGCAGGCGGGCGATCTCGATTTTGGGGCAATGGTCCATGACGACCTTGAGGCCGGCCGCTTCGGCGCGCTGGGCAGCCGCCTGGTCGATCACGCCCAATTGCATCCACACCGCTTTGGCGCCCGCCGCAATCGCCTGGTCGACGATCTCGCCGGCGGCGTCGGAATTGCGGAAGATGTCGACGATGTCGATCGGCTCGCCGATCTGGCCGAGCTCCCGCCACACAAATTCGCCGTGGACATGCTCGCCGGTAATGCGCGGGTTGACCGGGATCACGCGATAGCCGTGATCCTGCAGGAATTTCATCACCCCGAAGCTGGCGCGCGACGGAGTGTCGCTCGCCCCGACGAGGGCGATGGTGCGGGCGTGGGTCAACAGGTGGGCGATGTCCTCGTCGCGGGTCAGCGGCATGAGTGGCTCCTTTGCCTGACAATACGGCTCAACCGCGTATTTTCTCCAATTGCGCGCGGGCCGCGGCGGCGATTGCGGCGAAGGCCTCGGCCGCTGGACCATCGCCGGCGGCCGGCGGACTGCCCGCATCGGAGGCTTCGCGCAGGCTGGCGGACAGCGGCAGTCGGCCGAGGAATGGGATGTGCATCCGTGCCGCACCTGCCTCGGCGCCGCCTTGGCCGAACGGGTCGCTGACCGTCCCGCACGACGGGCACTGATAGCCCGACATGTTCTCAATCAGCCCGAGGATCGGCACGTCCGTGCGGCGGAACAGATCGACGGCGCGCTCCGCGTCGATCAGCGACAGGTCCTGCGGGGTCGAGACGATCACCGCTCCGGCCGGGCGCGACTTCTGGATCAGCGACAGCTGGACGTCGCCGGTGCCGGGCGGAAGGTCGACCACCACGAGGTCGCGGTCGGCCCAATTGCCCTCGGTCAACTGCGTCAGCGCGCCCGACGCCATCGGCCCGCGCCACGCCAGTGCCTGGCCGGCCGGGACCAGCTGGCCGAGCGACAGCAAGGAGACTCCGAACGGGGTGGCGACCGGCTGAAGCACCTTGTCGATCGCTTCCGGCCGCCGTGGCGCGCCGAGCAGGGTCGGCTGTGACGGGCCGTAGATGTCGGCGTCGATCATCCCGACCTTCAGGCCGCTGCGGGCGAGCGCGACCGCGAGGTTGGCGGCCACGGTCGACTTGCCGACCCCGCCCTTGCCCGAACCGACCGCGACCAGCAGCGGGCCGCTTTTCGCAGCGGTCATCGCCACGCGCACGTCGCGCACTTCGGGGTGGGCAAGGGCCGCCGAGCGAAGGTCGCGCTCGAACGCTGCCCGGCCAGCCTCGTTGAGCCCGCCCACGTCGGCAACGACGGTCAGCACGCCGCCGGCCAGCCTCTGGCTGCGCAGGCGCTCGGCCTGTGGGAAATTGGCGCTGGTCAGGATCGGCTCGGCCATATCGGCGGCGGATAGGCGGGATTTCGACCAGCGCCACTGTTTTTCGCACCCGCGCCTTCCTATAGTGGCTGGCATGAGCTTCCTTTTCGGCTGGGTCGCCCGCTCCCGCGGCCTCTTCGCTGACAACAAGGGCCCGTGGGGATCGCCGCCGTCCGGTGGCGGCGGATCCGACGAGCCGACCCCAGGCCCATGGGGCAAGAACGCGCCGCCGAAGCGGCCGCGCGGCGACGGCCTCGGCGGGGGCGTGTCGAGCCTCGAGGAATTCCTCGAGCGCAACAAGCGCCGCTTCGGCGGCGGCGGCCCCGGTGGTAGTGGCGGCGGCGGTGTTCCGACGATCGGCGACCGCTCGATCTATTTCTGGGCCGCGATCGGCTTCGTGACGCTGTGGCTACTGTTCACCACCTTCCACCGGATCGCTCCCGAAGAGCGCGGCGTGGTGACGATGTTCGGACGCTATCACGCGACGCTCGAGCCCGGCATCGGAATGACCCTGCCGGCGCCAATCAGTAGCGTGCAAAAGGTCAATGTCGCCGAGATCCGCGGAGTCGACGTCGGCTCGGCGACCGAGGAGACGCTGGTGCTCACCGGCGATCAGAATCTCGTCGATATCGCCTATCGCGTGCTGTGGAGCATCCGCGATCCCGAGCAATTCCTGTTCGAATTGCGCACGCCCGAGGACACCATCAGCCAGGTCGCCGAAAGCTCGATGCGGCAGGTGGTGTCGCAGATGTCCTTGAACGACGTGCTCGGCATCCGCCGCGGCGAGATCGAAGCGCGGGTTCGCGACGAAATCCAAAGGACGCTCGAGCGCTATCAAAGCGGGGTGATCATCCGCAACGTGTCGATCCGCCAGGCCGACCCGCCGGGCTCGGTCAACGAGGCGTTCAAGGACGTCACTGCCGCCCAGCAGGACGCCGAGAGCGAGATCAACAAGGCCAACGCCTATGCGCTCCAGCTGCGGCAATTGGCGCAGGGCGAGGCGACCGCCTTCACCAAGGTGTATGAGCAATATACGCTGGCGCCGGACGTCACCCGCAAGCGCATGTATTACGAGACGATGGAGCGGATCCTGCGGAACGTCGAGAAGACCATCGTCGAGACGCCTGGCGTGACGCCCTATCTGCCGATCAACCAGATGCAGCAGCCGCGCGCGCCGCGACCGCAGCAGCAACAGCAGGGAAGCGGGCAATGATCGACTTCGTCCGCGCCCATCCGCTGATGACGGGGCTGCTCTCCTTCCTGTTGCTGTTCACCTTCTTCCAGTCGGTTTCGATCGTCCGCGAGACGCAGCAGGGCGTCGTCACCAGGCTCGGCAAGCCGGTCCGGATCGTCAACCGGTTCGAGACCGGCGAGCGGTTCGGCGAGGCCGGCGCCGGCCTCAACGCCAAGATCCCGTTCGTCGAAAGCATCGTGTGGATCGACAAGCGCGTGCGCGACCTCGACATGGATGCGCAACAGGTGCTCTCGACCGACCAGCGGCGACTCGAGGTCGACGCCTTCGCGCGCTACCGGGTGGTCGATCCGCTGCGCATGTTCATCGCCGCGCGCTCGGAAGATCGGGTCGAGCAGGCGCTCCGTCCGATCCTGGGCTCGCAGCTCCGGAACGAGCTCGGCAAGCGCCCGTTCGCTTCACTGCTGAGCCCCGAGCGCGAGGGCGCGATGGAGAACATCCGCGTCGGCCTCAACCGCATCGCCGAGCAATATGGGGTCGAAATCGTCGACGTCCGGATCAAGAAGGCCGATTTGCCGACCGGCGCCCCGCTCGACAGCCTGTTCGCGCGGATGCGCAGCGCACGCGAGCAGGAGGCGCGATCGATCCGTGCCGAGGGCGCCAAGCGCGCCCAGATCATCCGCGCCGAGGCCGACGCCGAAGCGGCGCAGATCTACGCTGCAAGCTTCGGCCGCGATCCCGAATTCTACGATTTCTACCGCGCCATGCAGTCGTACCAGACGACCTTCCTGGGCGACGGCCGGGGCCAGCCGGCGCCGACCACGATCATCATGTCGCCGGACAATGAATATCTGCGGGAGTTCAACGGCAACCGTTAGTCGATCGACCAAAGAAGGTTCAATTCGCGTTCATGCGCTCGACCTAGCGTCGCCATCAACGTGTAGGCCCGAGCGAGAGGAACATGGTTTTGAAGGAGTCCGGAAAAGTGCGTTACGCCTATGGAGTGGCCACCGCCTTGTTGCTCGGGGGAACTGCCTTCTCGCTGGCCACCGGTGAGGCCGGCGCCCAGGTTGCGCAGAACGCGCCGAGCCAGATTGTGCCGCGCGCCGGAGCGCCCGGAACCTTCGCCGATCTCGCCGCCCGGCTCCAGCCGGCAGTGGTCAATATTTCGACCAAGCAGCGCGTGCCGGTGCGCGCGCAGGCGGATCCGTTCGAAGAATTCTTCCGCCGCTTTGGCGGCCCCGGCGGGCCGCAGGGCCAGAGCCCGGTTCCGCCCGGCGGCGGGCAGGGCGGCGAAGGCGGCCGCACCCGCGAGACCGGATCGCTCGGCTCCGGCTTCATCATCTCGCCTGACGGCTACATCGTCACCAACAACCACCTCATCGTCGGTGCCGGCGGCCAAGGCACGGTCGACACGGTCATCGTCACCATGACCGACAAGCGCGAATATACCGCGCGCATCATCGGCCGCGACGCGCCGTCCGATCTCGCTTTGCTCAAGATCGACGCAAGCAACCTGCCCTATGTGAACTGGGGCGATTCGCAGCGGGTCCGGGTTGGCGACTGGATCGTCGCGATCGGCAATCCCTACGGGCTTGGCGGGACGGTCACCGCCGGGATCATCTCCGCGCTCCACCGTGGGATTACCGGCCAGGGCGCCTACGACCGCTACATCCAGACCGACGCCAGCATCAACATGGGGAACTCCGGCGGTCCGATGTTCGACATGGCCGGCAACGTCATCGGCATCAATTCGGCGCTCATCTCGCCGACCGGGGCGAGCGTCGGCATCGGCCTTGCCATTCCCGCGGAATTGGCCCGGCCGGTAATCGATTCGCTGCGCCGCGGCCAGCGCCCGCAGCGCGGCTATCTCGGTGTCGGCCTCCAGCCGCTCGACGAGAATATCGCCTCGGCGCTGGGCCTGCCCAAGGACCGCGGCGAACTGGTTCGCTCGGTGGTCGAGGGTCAGGCCGCGAGCCGCGCCGGGATCCGCCAGGGCGACGTCATCATTCGCGTCAACGGCCGCGACGTGACCCCCGACGAAACGGTGTCTTACCTGATCGCCAACACGTCGGTCGGTGCGCGGGTGCCGGTCGAGATCATCCGCCAGGGTCGGCGCCAGACGCTGACCGTCGTGGTTGCCCAGCGGCCGACCGAGGAACAGCTCGCGCAGCTGCTCGGCAGCGGCAACAACAATGACGCCCCGGGCAGCACGCCGCCAGTGGCGCAGGGCGCGCAGAGCCTTGGCCTGACGCTCCAGGCGCTGACTCCGGACGCGGCCCGGCGCGGCAACGTTCCGCCGGGCGTTCGCGGCGTACTGATCACCGCGGTCGATTCGGCCAGTCCGGCGGCCGAAGAGGGTATCCGGCCCGGCTATGTCATTTTGTCGGTCAACCAGCTGCCGGTCGCCACCCCGGCCGACGTCGTGGCGGCGGTCGAGACGGCTCGCCGGGCGCGGCGCTCGAGCGTGCTGCTGCTGGTCCGGCTGCCCGACGGCACCGAGGCGTTCGTCGGGATCGATCTGCCGCGCTAGATCAGCGCGCTTGCCCGCGGCGCTCGCCCTAGCCTAGGCTTGCCGCCAGGCTAGGGGAGCGCGGCGGAATGGCGGAGCAAGTGACCAGCATTCTCATCGGCGCAGGGCCGGGCGGCGCGGCGCCGCAGCGGCTCGAGCTGAAGCGCGCCAATCGCCATGGGTTGATCGCCGGAGCGACCGGAACCGGTAAGACCGTCAGCCTGCAGGTGCTGGTCGAGGGCCTGTGCCGGGCCGGCGTGCCGACCTTCGTCGCCGACGTGAAGGGCGATCTCGGCGGGCTGGCGATGCCCGGCGATGCGATGGCCAAGAACCACGCGGCCTTCCAGCAGCGCGCGGCCGACATTGCCCTCACCGACTGGAGCTATGAGGCCTGCCCGGTGCAATTGTGGGACCTGTTCGGCGAGCAGGGCCATCCGGTGCGCACGACGGTCAGCGAGATGGGACCGCTGCTGCTGTCGCGGCTGATGAACCTCAACGAGGTCCAGGAAGGCGTAATGACCATCGCCTTCCACGTCGCCGACAAGGACGGGCTGATGCTGCTCGACCTCGACGATCTGCAGGCGATGCTCGTCAACATCGGCGAGCGGGCCGATGAGCTGACGCTCGAATATGGCAATGTGTCGAAGATGAGCGTCGGCGCGATCCAGCGATCGCTGCTCCAGCTTCGCGCCCAGGGCGGTGATCATTTCTTCGGCGAGCCGGCGCTCGAGCTCGAGGACTTCCTCAAGCTCGATGAGAACGGCCGCGGGGTGGTCAACATCCTCGCCGCCGACCGGTTGATGGCTTCCCCGCGGCTCTATTCGACCTTCCTGCTGTGGCTTTTGAGCGAATTGTTCGAGGCGCTTCCCGAGGTCGGCGACCCCGACAAGCCCAAGCTCGCCTTCTTCTTCGACGAGGCGCATCTCCTCTTCGACGACGCCCCGCCGGCGCTGCTCGAAAAGGTCGAGCAGGTCGTGCGGCTGATCCGCTCCAAGGGCGTCGGCGTTTATTTCATCACCCAGAATCCGATCGACATTCCCGACAAGGTCGCGGGCCAGCTCAGCAACCGGATCCAGCACGCGCTGCGCGCCTTCACCCCGCGCGACGAGGCGGCGGTGAAATCGGCCGCCGAGACCTTTCGGCCCAACCCCAATGTCGATGTCGCCTCGGCGATCACCCAGTTGAAGGTGGGCGAGGCGCTGGTTTCCTTGCTCCAGCCAGATGGCGCGCCCACGCCGGTCGAACGGACCCTGATCCAGCCGCCGCGCTCACGGGTCGGGCCGCTGAGCGCGCAGGAACGGGCGATCATGCTGACTACCGACGCCATCGGCACGCGCTACGATTCCAAGCTCGACCGCGACAGCGCCGAGGAAATCCTCAAGGCCAAGGCCGACGAGGCGGCGGCCGCGGCTGCGGCGTCGAAGGCGGCGAGCGAGCAGGAGAAGCAGGCGGCCGAGGACGCCAAGGTGCGTGCTCGAGAGGAGAAAGAGGCGGCCCGCGTGCGCGCCGCTGAGCAGCGCGAAGCCGACCGCCTGGCGCGCGCGGCCGAGCGTGAGGAAGCCCGCCGCGTGCGCGAAGCCGCCAAGCCCTCCATGACCGACAAGATGATGCAGTCGGCCGGCCGCGCCGTCGCTTCCTCGGTCGGCCGCCAGATCGGCAACCAGTTGCTCCGCGGCATCTTCGGCGGACTGTTGCGTGGCCGCTAAGCGGATCAGTGAGCTCGAGCAGGCCTGGCGCGACGCCTTGTTCGCCAAGGACGAGGCGGCGCTGCGCGACCTCATCCACCCCAAGTTCAAGCTGGTCGGCATTCGCTCGACCGGCACCGTTGGGGTCGGGCTTGAGGACTGGCTCTCGGCGCTTCAGAAAATGGATATCGCCAGCCTCGAGGTGCGCGTGATCGACGCCATCGCCTGTGACTCCGCGATCGTCGCCACGGTCGATGCGCAGTGGAAGGTCCGCTTCATGGGCCACCCGATCGACGAGCGCGTGCTGCTGACCGACGTGTGGATCGAGAATGATGGCAAGTGGCAGGTGGTCCGCCGCCACTCGAGCCCCGTGCCCCCTGGAGTGAATATCGAATGATCCTGTCCCTGCTGTTCGCGCTCGCCGACCCCGCCGCGCTGCCCGGCTTCTACGTCGGCAACCAAATGGAGCTGGCGGCGGCGATCGAGCTCGAGCCCGACGGCCGCTTCGCCTATGCGCTCGATTACGGCGCGGTGTCGGAAACCGCCGAGGGCAGCTGGAAGGTGACCGGCGAGACGGTCGTGCTGACCATCGACAAGAGCCAGGGTGCGGGGCCGGGGCCGAGCCTGGCGAGCACGCCGCTGGCGATCGCGGGGACCACGCTCCGGCTCGAGCGGCACGGCCGGGCGATCCTGTTCCAGCGCGAGGGCGAGCTGGCGGTGCCGCCCAATCGCAACAGCAAGCTCGACAGGAAGTGACCCGCTAGCCGCGCCCGCGATAGGGCGCGACGCCCTGGTCGGGCAGCCACAGGCCGGCCGGCGGCGGACCCGACTGCCAGAAGACGTCGATCGGGATTCCGCCGCGCGGATACCAATAGCCGCCGATGCGCAGCCAGCGCGGTGCCATCTCGTCGGCCAGCCGCTTGCCGATGCCGACGGTGACGTCCTCGTGGAAGCCGGCATGGTTTCGGAAGCTGCCGAGCAACAGCTTGAGGCTCTTGGATTCGACGATCGTCTCGCCCGGCGAATAATCGATCACCAGATGGGCGAAGTCGGGCTGGCCCGTGACCGGGCAGAGCGACGTGAATTCCGGCGCGGCGAAGCGCACCATGTAGAGCTCGCCGGGCCGCGGATTGGGCACATAGTCGAGCGCCGCGACGTCAGGCGAAGCGGGCAGCGCGCTGGTCTTGCCGAGATGCGTGGTTTCCATGGGCCGCGCGCTTAGCATAGACTTCGCCGATGGATGAACTGGTGAGCACCGCCTGGCTGGCGGACAATCTCGGCGCGGACGATCTGGCGGTGGTCGACTGCAGCTTCCACATGAAGATCGACGGGCGCGACGCGGCGGCAGAGTTTCGCGAGCGGCACATCCCCGGCGCACGCTTCCTCGACATCGAGACGGTGGCCGACACGACGAGCCCGCTCCCGCATACGCTCCCAGGCCCTGAACAGTTCGCGGCGGCGATGGAAGCGATCGGGGTCGGCAGCGGCGACCGCATCGTGGTCTACGATCATTCGCCGTATCGAAGCTCGGCGCGCGGCTGGTTCATGCTGCGCCATTTCGGCGCCGAGCGGGTGGCGATCCTCGACGGCGGGCTGGAAAAATGGCTGGCCGAGGGGCGGCCGGTGGAAAGCGGCCCGGAGCGGCCGCGCAGCGCGACCTTCGCGGCAAAGCCGCGCGAGGACGAGTTGATCGAAAAGTCCGCGCTCCTTGCCGGCCCCGGACTGCCGGTAGTCGACGCGCGCGGGCGGACCCGTTTCGAGGGGCAAGTGCCGGAGCCGCGACCGAGCGTGAGGCCGGGGCACATGCCCGGAGCGCGCAACATCCCTTATGCCGACCTCTATCGCGAGGACGGGACGCTCAAGAGCGACGACGAGCTGCGCGCATTGTTTGCGGCGGCCGGGGTCGATCCCGAAGCGCCGTTCGTCGCCACCTGCGGGTCGGGGATCACCGCCAATTCGCTGATCTTCGCCGCACGCCGGCTCGGCGGACGCGGGCAGAAGCTGTACGACGGCAGCTGGTCGGAATGGGGTGCCGATCCCGACACCCCGAAGGCAACCGGCCCGGCCTAGAGGCTGAGGCGCGCGCCCATGCCGTCGAGCGCGTCGCGGATGGTGTCGGCGAGCAGGCGCGCGGCGGCCGGATTGGCGCTCCCGCCGGCCGAGGCCAGCGCGGCGATCGCTTCGAGCCCGGCGGCGGAGGCGGCGACCGCACGTTCCGAGAAATGATCGAGCCGCGGATCGTCGGCGGCGAGCGCAAAGGCGGCGGGCTGGAAGCCGGGCGCTTCGCCGCCGAGCTCGGCGATGACCGCGAGGGCGCGGGCGAGGCCGCCGGCACGAAGCTCGGCGGTCGACGGGCTCAGCGCCTCGGCGCAATCGGGATCGGGCAGGAAGTGGATCATGCGGGCGAGGCTAGCAGGCCGCGCTTAACGAATGATGATCGCCTGCGCCCTCAGGACGCGGGCCGGCCCTCGGAATCGACGTCGCGCAGGATCCAGCCGCGCTGGGGGATGGTCTCGATGAATTCCTGCCCGTCGCTCGCGAGGCGCAGTTTCTTGCGCAGCTTGGAGATGAACACGTCGATGATCTTGGGCTGCGGCTGGTCGTCCGAGCGGCGGTAGAGATGCTTCAGGAGCATCGTGCGCGTAACGACGTTGTTGCGTGCGAACGCGAGCAGCTCAAGCACCCGATATTCCATCTCGGTAATGCCGATCGGGTGGCCGTCGATGCGGATCAGGCGCTGGACGGGATCGACCGCGAGGCGTCCGCCGCACAGCGTCTCGGGCATGTCGGCGCCGCTCGCTTTGAGCTTGGTCAGCAGCTTGGAGGCGGCCTCCTCGCTCTCCTCGGGCGACAGCGAGCCGGGCGCCCCGAGCAGCGCCTGCTGCAATTCGCCGAACGTCGAATGCGCTTCTTCGACGATCCTCAGCCCCTCCTCGAACCGGCGGCGGGCGCGGTCGAGCACCGATTCGAGCTCGGCGAGGCGGGAAGACAGCGATTCGGATGCCATCGGCGTGGGTTCGCTTATTGCGGCGGCTGGGCGGCGGCGTCGGGCGACTGGGTTTCGCCCGCCGCAAGGATCGCGCGCGTCGTATTGCCCTTGTCGACCACTCGCGTCGCGGGATCGCCGGCAACCGAGCGGGCGCCGATCAGCGCGCGGTCCCGGCCGGCCTCCTGGAGCAGCGTCGTTTCGGTCTGCGAGCGCGGGCTCGGGCCGCCGAACAGCGCCTCGATCGCCTGTTGCTGGGCGCTTTCGGTGGTGGTCGACACGGTGCCTGCGACCGGCGGGGTCAGCGTGTAGTCCGGCGGGATCACCAGCGGCGCGTTGCGCGCGACGGCGAACTCGTCGAGCGGGGCCTGCTTGCCCTGGAGGAGCGCGCAGCCGCCGAGCGCGAACGCCGGCAGGACGAGGGCGAGGGGCAGGGCCTTAAGCATGTTCGACACTTTCTTCCTTGGCGGGCTTCACGAATAGCGCGCGCAATAGCAGGACAACGACGCCGATGCTAATCGCGGCGTCGGCGACATTGAAGACCAAAAACGGTCTGAAGTCCCCGAAATGCAGGTCGAGGAAATCGACCACATAGCCGAAGCGGATGCGGTCGACGATATTGCCGAGCGCTCCCCCGAACACCAGCGCCAGCGCGAACTGGTCGCCGCGCGCCTTCTCGCGGGTGATCCAGAAGCCGACCAGGGCAGCGACCAGCGCCGTCCCGCCGACCAGCAGCCAGCGCTGGAAATCGGTCTCGGCCTGGCCGAGCCCGAGGCTGATCCCGCGATTCTCGGTCCAGGTCAGGTTGAAGATCGGCAGCAGCTCGATCTGGAATCGGTCTTTCAGCTGGAGCGGAGAGATGACGATCCACTTGGTGATCTGGTCGACCACGAAAATGGTAAGCGCCGTCAGCCAGGCATGCTTGCGGTCAACCATGCACCATCTCCTCGCAGCGGCCGCACAGCGCGCCGTCCTCGGCGACCTCGGGCAGATGCCGCCAGCAGCGGCCGCATTTGTGGTTATCGGTCTTGCTGACCGCGATCGCCTCGCCGCGGCGGACAGTCGAGGTGATGAACAGCTCGGCAAGCAGCGCCGGATCGGCCTCGCCCGGGGCGGCGACCTCGGCCTCGAGGCTCGATCCGATGACCTTGTCGCGGCGCAGCGGTTCGATCGCCTCCGTCACCTGGGTGCGCAACGCGCGGAGGGCACCCCACTGTTCGTCATCCCAGCGAAGGCTGGGATCCAAGCCAGCCGACGGGGCACCATCGAACGCGTCTGGGCGACCCGCAACGTCCGGCCACTCCAGCAGATGCACGCTCCCCCCGTCGGGGTAACGCGTCCCCCACACCTCCTCGGCGGTGAACACCAGCACCGGGGCGGCGTAGCGGACGAGGGCGTGGAACAGGGTGTCGAGCACGGTGCGATAGGCGCGGCGCTTCAATGTCCCACCGGGCAGCGCCGGGCCGATGTCGCAATAGAGGCAGTCCTTGCGGATATCGAAGTAGAAGGCGCTCAAATCCTCGTTGCAGAAGTCGGCCAGCGCGCGGGTGTAGTCGTTGAAGTCGAACGCCTCTGTTGCGGCGCGCAGCCGCTGGTCGAGCTGGCCGAGCAGGCCGAGCATGTAGCGCTCCAGCTCGGGCATTTCGGCGACCGCGACCCGCTCCTCCTCGCCGAAGCCGTCGAGCGCGCCGAGCAGATAGCGGAAGGTGTTGCGGAGCTTGCGATACTGGTCGGCGACGCCCTTCAGGATCTCGTCGCCGATACGATGGTCCTCGGTGTAGTCGACGCTCAGCGCCCACAGGCGGATGATGTCCGCGCCATAGGTTTCCATGACCTTCAGCGGATCGACCGTGTTGCCGAGGCTCTTGGACATTTTCATGCCCTTGGAATCCATCGTGAAGCCGTGGGTCAGCACCGCCTTGTAAGGCGCCCGGCCGCGCGTTCCGCAGCTTTGCAGCAGCGAAGACTGGAACCAGCCGCGGTGCTGGTCCGAGCCCTCGAGATAGAGATCGGCGGGCCACGCCAGGTCGGGCCATTCGCCGCTCTCGAGCACGAAAGCGTGGGTGCAGCCGCTGTCGAACCACACGTCGAGGATGTCGCGCACCATCTCGTAGTCGGCCGGGTCGCGCTCTGGCCCGAGGAAGGCGGCGGCATTGGCCTCGTCCCACGCGTCGACGCCCTCGGCTCGGACGGCCGCGACGATGCTCGCATTGACCTCCGTGTCGACCAGCGGCTCGCCCGTCTTGCGATCGACGAACAAGGCGATCGGCACCCCCCACGCGCGCTGGCGCGACAGCACCCAGTCGGGCCGCCCCTCGACCATCGACCCGATCCGGTTGCGCCCCTTGTCCGGTACGAAGCGCGTCGCGGCGATGGCGTTGAGGGCGAGATGGCGGAGCGTTCCTCCCCTCCCGCTTACGGGAGGGGCTGGGGGTGGGCCCGCCCCTTCGCCGCGTCGCGGCTCTTCCCCTCCCGCAAGCGGGAGGGGCAGGGCGCCTCCCTCATTCTCCCACCGCGACTTCGCACTGCGCGTGAAGCGATCGGCGGCCAAGGCCCGGTCCATCGCCACGAACCATTGCGGGGTGCAGCGATAGATGACCTTGGCCTTGGAGCGCCACGAATGCGGGTAGCTGTGCTGGTAATCGACCGAAGCCGCGAGCAGCGCCCCGGCGTCGCGCAGGTCGCTGCAGATCGGCCCGTCGGGGGCGTTGAACTTGGGGTTGATGACCGATCCCTGGCCGCCGAGCCACGCCCAGTCCGCGCGATACTTGCCGTCGCCCTCGACCGCGAACACCGGGCCGATGCCGTTGGCCTTGCACAGCTCGAAATCGTCCTCGCCGTGGTCGGGCGCCATGTGCACCAGCCCGGTGCCGCTGTCGGTCGTAACAAACTCGCCGGGGAGGAACGGGCGGGGCGCCGCGAAGAAGCCACCGAGACGGTGCATCGGGTGGCGGGCGATGGTGCCGGCGAGGTTGGAGCCTGTAATCGTGATAACGGGCTTTTGAATGAACAGACCGGGGCCGTCAGGGAGCGCGGCTCTTTTTGCGAGGACCGGAATCAATTCAGAGGCGATTAGAAAATTTCCCAGAAAAATGCTTTCTGGTTGCATAGTTGGGAAGTCTTGCGCCAGTTCAAATGTCTGATCGCCAAGCCGTCGTTTCTTACTAACTCCTACCAGTGAATATTCAATTTCAGGCCCATAGGCGATCGCTTGGTTGACCGGGATCGTCCACGGCGTCGTCGTCCACACCACCGCATGGGCGCCGACCAATTCCTCGATCGGGCTTTCGATGATCTCGAACGCGACGTCGATCTGGGTCGAGGTGATGTCTTCGTACTCGATCTCGGCCTCGGCCAGCGCGGTCTTCTCGACCGGGCTCCACATCACCGGCTTGGCGCCGCGATAGAGCTGGCCGCTTTCCGCGAACTTCATCAGCTCGGCGACGATCGTCGCTTCCGCGTTGAAGTCCATCGTCAAATACGGCTTGTCCCACGCGCCGCCGATTCCGAGCCGCTTGAACTGCTCGCGCTGAACGCCGACCCAATGCGCCGCATAGGCGCGGCATTCGGCGCGGAACTCGCTCGCCGGCACCTCGTCCTTGTTGAGCTTCTTCTTGCGATACTGCTCCTCGATCTTCCACTCGATCGGAAGCCCGTGGCAGTCCCAGCCGGGGACGTAGGGCGCGTCCTTGCCGAGCAGTGACTGGGTGCGCACCACCATGTCCTTCAGCGTCTTGTTGAGCGCATGGCCGATGTGGATGTCGCCGTTGGCGTAGGGCGGGCCGTCGTGGAGGATGAATTTCTCGCGGCCCGAGCGGGCGGCGCGCAGCTGCCGGTAGAGCCCGTCCGCTTCCCAGCGCGCAAGGATCGCCGGCTCCTTCTGCGGAAGGCCGGCCTTCATCGGAAAGTCGGTCTTCGGCAGGAAAACCGTGGCTCGGTAGTCGGGTTTTTCGGACATGGGCGGGCGGGCCTTAGGCGGTCGCCCCACCGGCGGCAAGGATTGCCCGGGCCGCCGCCGCGTCGCGTGCCATTTGCGCCTTCAATTCGTCGAGGCCGGAAAGATCGGCCTCGGGGCGCAAATAGGCGATCAGCGCGGTCTCGATCGTGCGATCGTAGAGATCGCCGGCGAAATCGAACAGATGGACCTCGAGCAGCTCCTTGGGCGGGCTGAACATCGGGCGGATGCCGAGATTGGCGACCCCGGCATGCTCGCTCCCGTCATCGAGCGTCGCGCGCACCGCGTAGATTCCGTAGGCCGGGCGCTGATAGTCGCCGAGCGCGACGTTGGCGGTCGGCCAGCCGAGTTCGCGCCCGCGCCGGTCGCCGCGTTCGACCGTCCCGGCGATGGCGAACGGGCGGGTGAGCAGCCGCGTCGCGACTTCGGGCGCCCCGGCGGCAAGCGCCTCGCGGACCAGGCCCGACGACACCCGCTGGCCGTCGACCAGCACCGCGCCGACCGTCTCGGCGGCGATGCCGTGCTCGGCGCCCATTTCGGCAAGCAAAGCCGCATTACCGCCGCGGCCGTGGCCGAAGGTGAAGTCCTCGCCGGTCACCACGCCCGCCGCGCCGATCCGCTCCGACAGCAGGCCGGCAACGAACTCCTCCGCGGTGGTGGCGGCGAGGTCGGCGTCGAAACGGAACACCAGCATGGCGTCTGCCCCGGCATGGGCGAACAACGTTTCGCGCTGGTCGAGGGTGGTGAGGCGGAACGGCGGCAAGTCCGGACGGAACAACGTTACCGGATGCGGGTCGAAGGTTGCGACGATCACCGGCCGGCGCTCGTGCGCGCCGCGCTGGATCGCTCGGCCGACGACCGCCTGGTGGCCAAGGTGGAAGCCGTCGAAATTGCCGAGCGCGAGGATCGCGCCGCGAAGCTCGGGCGGAACGGGCTGGTCGAGGGTCAGGCGGCGCATGACCTCGTCATTGCGAGGAGCGGAGCGACGAAGCAATCCAGTTTTCGTGGCGGAAGGCTGGATTGCTTCGCTCCGCTCCCAATGGCGCGCTGGCTGCTTGACTCGCGCCGGGCGCGACCATAAATGCACGCCATCCCGTGACACCGGCATACCGGCGGCGCATTCGTGCGCGCGCCGTTTTTCCGTTGTTTGGGGCCCTTGCGACGAGATAGGCCGGAGCCTCTGCCGGCCTGTGGAGCAAAACGGAGAACGAGCAAGCATGGCACGTATTGCCGGGGTCAACATCCCCACCAACAAGCGCGTCGAGATCGCGCTGACCTACATCCACGGCATTGGGCGCACCAAGGCCAAGGAAATCACCGAAAAGCTGAGCATCGCGCCGGAACGCCGGGTCCAGGACCTGACCGACCAGGAAGTGCTTCAGATCCGCGAGACGATCGACGCCGACCACAGCGTCGAGGGTGATCTTCGCCGCCAGACGGCGATGAACATCAAGCGCCTGATGGACCTCGCCTGCTACCGTGGCCTGCGCCACCGCAAGGGCCTTCCGGTCCGCGGCCAGCGCACGCACACCAATGCGCGCACCCGCAAGGGCAAGGCCAAGCCGATCGCCGGTAAAAAGAAGTAAGCCCGGGCCGCGCCCGTCGCGGCCAGCTTCCTTCCAGCTTCTAGGAATTCCCAATGGCACAAGCACCCCAGCGCATCCGCCGCCGCGAGCGCAAGAACATCACCGCCGGCGTCGCCCATGTGAACGCCAGCTTCAACAACACGATGATCACCATCACCGACGCGCAGGGCAATGCGATTGCCTGGTCTTCGGCCGGCATGATGGGCTTCAAGGGCAGCCGCAAGTCGACCCCCTATGCCGCCCAGGTCGCCGCCGAGGACGCTGGCCGGAAAGCCGCCGAACATGGCGTGCGCACGCTCGAGGTCGAGGTCAAGGGCCCCGGCTCGGGCCGCGAAAGCGCGCTTCGTGCGCTTCAGGCGGTCGGCTTCCAGATCACCTCGATCCGCGACGTCACCGCCATTCCGCACAATGGCGTGCGGCCCAGCAAGCGCCGCCGCGTCTAACGGCCGAGCGCCGGTCCCGGCCCTTCGCCGGGATGATCAAACGTTTGAAATCCGGGAGCCGCGGGACGCCGCACCTCCCACTGCCAAGGAAGAAACATGGCCGTCAACGCAAAGAACTGGCAGGAACTGAAGAAGCCCAACGCGCTCGAGAAGAAGGCGCAGATGGGCGATTCGCGCCGTAAGGCGTCGTTCGTCGCCGAGCCGCTCGAGCGCGGCTTCGGGATGACTCTGGGCAACTCGCTGCGCCGCGTGCTGCTCTCCTCGCTTCAGGGCGCCGCCGTTACCTCGATCAAGATCGAGGGCGTGCTGCATGAATTCTCGAGCCTGACCGGGGTACGCGAGGACGTCACCGACATCGTCCTCAACGTCAAGCAGATCGCGCTCCGCATGGAGGGCGAGGGCCCCAAGCGCCTGACCCTCTCGGCGACCGGCCCGGGCGAAGTCACCGCCGGCCAGATCAGCTGCCCGGGCGACATCGAGGTCACCAACCCGAATCTCGTCATCTGCCACCTCGACGAGGGCGCGACGCTCAACATGGAGCTCACCGCCGACATCGGGAAGGGCTATGTCCCGTCGAACGCCAACCGCCCGGCCGACGCGCCGATCGGCCTCATCCCGGTCGACGCCCTCTACTCGCCGGTGCGCCAGGTCGCCTACAAGGTCGAGAACACCCGCGTCGGGCAGGAGCTCGACTATGACAAGCTCACGCTGACGATCGAAACCGACGGCACCGTCCAGCCGGAAGATGCCTTGGCCTATGCCGCGCGAATCCTCCAGGATCAGCTGCAGCTGTTCGTCCACTTCGACGATTCGATGGTTTCGAGCCAGCCGTCGGGCATGATCGGCCAGGCGATGCCGATGTCGAGCGGAAGCGACATGGGCGGCGCCACTACCACCGACACCAACCAGCTCAACCGCTACCTGCTCAAGAAGGTCGACGAGCTCGAACTGTCGGTGCGCAGCGCCAACTGTCTCAAGAACGACAACATCATCTACATCGGCGATCTCGTGCAGAAGACCGAGGCCGAGATGCTTCGGACCCCGAACTTCGGCCGCAAGTCCTTGAACGAGATCAAGGAAGTGCTCGCCTCGATGGGTCTGCGCCTCGGCATGGACATCCCCGGCTGGCCGCCGGAAAACATTGAGGAAATGGCCAAGAAGCTGGAACAAGAGCTTCTCGGTTAATGCTCGTCGCCCCAGCGCAGGCTGGGGCCCATGTCTCTCGCTTGCGAGTAGGCGAACGGCATCGATGCCAGCCTTCACCCGGTGGGTGAGGTTTATCCCGAGCGACGCCGCAGGCGTCGTCGAAGGGCGGGCATGACAAGCAAGGGTTTGGGCGGTGCCCTTTTTCACCGCCTGGCCGGGGTTGCCTGACACGGGCCCCGAACGAACGAAGGATCATTACCCATGCGACATCGCGTCGGACATCGTAAGCTGCAGCGGACCGCTGCCCACCGCACCGCGCTCCTGCGCAACATGGCAGCGGCGCTGATCAAGCACGAGCAGATCACCACCACCCTCGCTAAGGCGCGCGAGCTTCGCCCCTATACCGAGAAGCTGATCACGCTGGCCAAGCGCGGCGGGCTTTCCAACCGCCGCCTGGCGATGAGCCGGCTGATGGACGACACCCAGCTCACCAAGCTGTTCGACGTGCTGAGCGATCGCTATTCGGCGCGCGACGGCGGCTACACAAGGATCATCAAGGCCGGTAACCGCATGAGCGACAATGCCGCGATGGCGATCATCGAACTGGTCGACCGCGACGTCAGCGCCAAGGGCCAAGACAGCGGCCCAGTGATGGCCGACGAGGCCGAAGAGGCGTAAGCCTTCCAAATGTCGTAATTCAGGGGCGTCGCAGGAAACTGCGGCGCCCTTTTGCGTGCCAGTCCTTGCCAAGTGTTGCCAACCTGCATCGCAATACGCGCGAATTTAAGTCGATAAGAAAAGCCGCTTTTGTCGGCAGCGAGCTTCGTTCAGGGTCGGCGCCGATCGGTCTCTCCCGGTCAGGGGGCTTTCTTTATCAGCCTGTGTGCCGCGTTTCCCGCAGCGCCCCCGTGCGTGGTCCGCTGCGGGAGAACGATCGATGAACAAGCTGCTTCTTGCCACCAGCGCGCTGGCGATCGGAATGAGCGCCGCGCCGGCCGCGGCCCAGGAATGCACCGACGACGCCGCTGCCGGCTTTGTGCGTTGCGGCGATGGAGCGACGGTGACCGGAACCGGGACGGTCGTCGTCGGCGACAATGCCACCGCTGCCGGGCTCGCCACCGCGGTCGGACAGTCGGCGACGGCGGCGTTCATCAACGCGACCGTCTACGGCGCCTACGCGGACGCGCTCGGCGCCGGCGCGACCGCCATCGGTCGGGACGCGCAAGCCGGGGAAGGCGGTGTCGCGCTCGGCATGTTCGCCAATGCCGCGTCGTTCTCAACCGCATTGGGCTTCAGCGCGGATACACTCGCAGCCAACTCCATCGCCATCGGTTCCCTGACGACTGCAAGTTTCGTCGACTCGATCGTTATCGGCGATGGTCTGACGTCGGTTGGCGCCGACGCCGCCATTGCCATCGGCACCGACGCCGACGCGCTCGGCACCTATTCAGTTGCGATCGGTCGCAATGCCGACGCCACCGGCGCTGGCGCGGTCGCCTTCGGGCCTGGTTCGCTGGCCGCTGCTCAGCAAAGTGTCGCGATCGGCGAGACCAGCTCGACCAGCGGTCAGTGGAACGTTGCGATCGGCTACCAGTCGCAGGCGACGGCCCAGGGCGCGGTTGCCCTCGGCGCCTTCTCGCGCGCCGATCAGGTCGACACTGTCTCGGTCGGCAATTCGAGCTCGAGCCTGTATCGGCGCATCGTCAATGTCGCCGATGGCATCGATGCCAATGATGCCGCGACCTTGGGCCAGGTCCAGGCGCTGATCTCGGCGGCGCCGAGCGGCGACGAACCGTATGTCGACATCAACAGCACGGGCCCGCTCGCCAGCGCCACCGGGACGGAAACCATTGCCATCGGCGGCGGCTCCACGACCACCGGCAACGATGCAGTCGCGATCGGCCGCAGTTCCAACGCCGTTCTCAGCGCGACAGCAGTCGGCAACTTTGCTCAAGCCACGGGTGACAGCTCGGTGGCACTCGGCAATGACGCGATTGCGAATGCCCTCAATTCGGTGGCCATCGGCAGCTTCGCTTCGTCAGGCGGTTTCGCCAATTCGGTGGCACTTGGCAGTGGCTCCGTGAACACGGCCAGCAACCAGGTTCAGGTCGGCGGCCGCACCATCGCCGGCGTCGCCAACGGATCCATCGCTTCCGGCTCGACCGAAGCGGTCAACGGCGGGCAGCTCTTCAGCGAGCAGCAGGCGCGGGTGGCGGGGGACACCGCGCTTCAGAACCAGATCACGACCTACAGCAACGCCATCACCGCGCTCGACGGGCGGGTTGGCACGCTCGAGGGCAATGTGACGACCTTGCAGGGTCAGGTCAGCGGGCTCGACGGACGCGTGTCGGCGATTGAGAGCGGGCAGACCGCGCAGAACGGCCGGCTCGACGCGCTGGAGAGCAGCGATACCAGCCAGAACAGCCGGCTAACGGCAGTCGAGACCACCAATACCGTGCAGGACGGCCGCCTTACCGCGGTCGAGACGACCAATACCGCTCAGGACAACCGTCTGACGGCAGTCGAGACCACCAACACCGCCCAGGACGGACGTCTCACCGCGGTCGAGGCGACCAACACCGCGCAGGACGGACGTCTCACGGCGGTCGAGACCACCAACACCACGCAGTCGGGCCAGATCGCTGCCCTGCAGACGTCGGACACCGCCCAGAACGGACGCCTGACCGCACTCGAATCGAGCGGGTCGTCGACCTATGTGCGGATCAACGGCGCTGGCGGCGCGACCCCGGTGGCGACCGGATCGGGCGCGATCGCGATCGGTGACAGCGCGGTGGCCAATGGCGCCGACAGCGTCGCGCTCGGCCGCGGCGCGCAGGCACAGTCGGCCGGCGCGGTGTCGATCGGCAAGGGCAATATCGCCACCGGCATCGGCGCGGTGGCGATCGGTGATCCCAACGTCGCGACCGGAGTCGGCGCGGTCGCGCTCGGCAACGACAATATCGCCACCGGCCAAGGCGCGGTCGCGCTCGGCAACCAAAGCCAGGCCCTGACCGAGGGCGCGGTCGCGATCGGCGACTTCGCGCTCGCCAATGGCACTGGCGGCGTGGCGATCGGCAATGGCGCGTCCAACGCCGCGTTCGCCAATTCGGTCGCGATTGGGCAGGGCAGCGTCAACACCGCCGCCAACCAGGTCAACGTCGGCGGCCGGGTGGTCAGCGGAGTCGCCAACGGTGTCGCCGCGAGCGACGCGGTCAACCTCGGCCAGCTCAATGCCGCGACCTCGGGCAGCATCGCCGCGATCAGCGCGCTACAGGGCGACGTCTCCGGGCTACGGGGCGACGTCGACGAACTCTATGAGCTGCGCGGCGAGGACCGCAAGGACATGAAGCAGGGCATCGCCGCGGCGGTCGCCATGGCCCAGCCGTCGATGCCGTCGGAGCCGGGCCGGGTGAGCTATTCGCTCAACGGGTCGATGTTCCGCGGCGAAGTCGGGGTTGGCGGGGCGATGAACTATCGCCTTAACACCGGCGCGCCGATGGCGGTCGGGGTCGGAGTCAGCCACGCCGGCGGCAAGAACACCGCGGTGCGGGTCGGTGTGTCCGGCGAATTCTAGTCCGCGCCACAGGCGAATGGGGCGTCGGCGCGATCCGGCGCCCCATTTCCGTTTCAGCCCGGGACGGTCTTTCCATTAGGCCCGGACATTGACGCGGGTTAAACTTCCGTCCGGCGACTCGGGCTTCGCCTGGGCCGCGCTTGCGCGTGAGGTGGGCATCGGCGCCTCCGCGGGACAGGGGAGGTCAGCATGGCATTCATCCAGGGCACGACCGGCAACGATCCGCTCGTCGGCACCAGCGACCACGATCTGATCAACGGACTTCAGGGCAATGACACCATCAGCGGGGATGACGGCGACGACCTGATCCGTCCCGGCACGGGCGACGACATCGTCGACGGCGGGAGCGGGTATAACCGGATCAGCTATTATGGCGCCGGCGGCGACACCATCGCCAGCGGAGTGACGGTTACGCTGCTGACCCCGGGCATGGCGCAAGCGACCGGCGGGGCGGGCAACGACACGCTGAGCAACATCCAGCATGTCACCGGCTCGATCCATGACGACGTGCTGACCGGCGACGGGGGCGACAATTGGCTGTGGGGCGGGTTCGATCCCGACGCCAACGGCGGGCTCGGCGGGCCGGGCGGCAACGAGATCATCAGCGCCGGCGGCGGCAACGACCTGGTCGAGGTCGGGGCCGGCAATCATGCGCTCGACGGCGGCGCCGACATCGACGCCCTGTCCTTCTTCTCGGCCGAGGTGGGCTCGACCTCAGGGGTGACGTTCAGCCTGGCGCTTCAGGGGGCAGCGCAGGCGACCGGGCAGGGCAATGTCACCGCGAGCGGATTCGAGCGCCTTTCCGGAACCGCCTACGGCGATATGCTGAGCGGCGACGGCGACGTCAATTTCCTCGCGGGCGATCTCGGCGACGACACGCTGCTCGGCGGCGGCGGGGACGACGCGCTTTACGGCGACGGTCGAATCGCGCCGGACACGAACGGCACCGGCTATTCCGGTCCGATCACCATCTACAACGATGTCGCCGCCAGCTTCTCCCTGACGGCGGGCAATGACTGGCTCGACGGTGGCGCCGGAAACGACCTCATCGACGGCGGCGGCGGCAGCGATACGGCCAGCTTCGCGTCCTGGGGCGAGCGGGTGATCGCCTCGCTCAATCCGTCCGGCAACGGGTTTGCGTCCAACGAGGCCGGGACCGAAACCGACACGCTCGTAAGTGTCGAGAATCTCTCCGGCAGCGCATTCAACGATTCGCTCAACGGCAACGATTTTGACAACGTGCTGAGCGGCGAGGGTGGCCACGATCTGCTGTTCGGTCGCGGTGGCGCCGACACGCTGATCGGCGGCGCGGACGACGACTTCCTGCGCGGCAGCGACGGCGACGATATGCTGAACGGCGGGACCGGCTGGGACCGGGTCTCCAATTACCTCGCCGCGCCGACCGTCGGGGTCACCATCAACCTCAACGTCCAGGGGGTGGCGCAGAACACCAATTACGGAATGGATACGCTGATCGGCATCGAGCACGCCTCCGGCACGATCCTCAACGATACGCTGACCGGCGATGCCAACGTCAATTGGTTGTGGGACGGAAGCGACGGGATCGCCGGCGGCGGATCCGGCAATGACACGATCAGCGCCGGCGGCGGCAACGATCTCGTCGAGAGCGGCGGCGGCGACGATCTGCTCGACGGCGGAGCGGGCGTCGATGCCCTGTCGTTCCTCGGCGGACAGAACGAGATCACCGCCGCCGGTATTGTGTTCAGCCTGGCGCTCCAGGGTGGCGCCCAGGCCACCGCCCAGGGCAACATCACCGCCACCGGCTTCGAAAATCTGTCGGGTTCGATCTTTGGCGACGGGCTGACCGGCGACAATGGCGCCAACCTCGTCCTCGGCGATCGCGGCGACGATATCTTGTCCGGCGGCAATGGCGACGACCGGCTTTATGGTGACGGTCGGCTCCACATCGACAGTCACGGCACCGGCGGGTCGGGGCCAATCACGCTGTGGAACGACGTCACGGCACTCGAGGAAATAGCGGGGGGCAACGACACGCTGCTCGGCGGCAAGGGCGATGACCAGCTGTGGGGCGGGCAGGGCAATGACATCCTGACTGGCGATCAGGGTCGCGACACGTTCGCCTTCTCGGCCGATTCGGGCGACGACCGGATCACCGACTTCGGCAACCTCGACACCATCCTCTTCGACGCGCTGAGCGGGGTCGACGATTTCTCCGACCTCATCATCAGCGCGCTCGGCCGCGACACGCTAATCGAATGGGGCACCAGCGATTCCATCACGCTCGACGGAGTCCGGCCTCGCTCGCTCGACTCGTCCGACTTCGTTTTCGAGGGCGCAGCCGCAAGCGCGATGGTCAGCGCGCGCGAAGACGTCGGCGCGGCTTTGGCGCACGGATCGAGCTTCGGTAGCCAGGATCTGGCGGCGGCGCAGATCGCGCTCGACCTGTCGGCAACCGCGCTCCATGCCGGCTAGCGCGGCCTGCCAACCTGAACGAACGGTCACGCCGCCATTCAGTCGAGATGCAGCCGTAACGGTCGATATGCGTTATCAGACACGTCCCAGTGGGTGGGTGCGTGGATGATGAGGAGTGAGGCCATGAAGGTCGTTTCGAAATTCCTGCTCGGCGGCGCCGGTTTTGCCGCTTTGGCAGCGGTGGCAGCCCCGGCCGCGGCGCAGTACGGTTATCCGCAGCCCGGCTATGGCGGCGGTTACGGCCAGGGCAATGTCCTGGGCACCATCCTCGACACCATCCTCGGTGGCCGCAGCTACGGCGGCGGCGATCGCCGTGCGGTCGAGCAGTGCGTGCGCGCCGTCGAATATCGCATCAACACCCGCGGTTTCGACAATGAACCGGGCCGCTATCGCCAGTATCAGTACGGTTATGGCTACGACAACCAGTACCGCAACTATCAGGGCGCGCGCGTGCTCCAGGTGACCGAAGTGCGCCGCCGCTCGAACGGCGGGCTCAAGGTCATCGGCCTCGCCACCACCGGCCAGCAGGGCGGCTACGGCGCCTATGGCAACCAGGGCTACGGCGGCCAGGGCTACGGCTATGGCGACCCGAACTACGGCTACGGCCAGCAGGGTTATGGCCAGGGCTACGGCCAGTACGGCTATGGCCAGATGCAGGCCGACGCCCGCTTCGACTGTTCGATCGACCGTTACGGGCGGATCACCGACATCGATGCCAAGCGCACGCGCGGTGGCTACGGGTACAATCAGTACCGCCGCTACTAAGCCGATCGCCCGTCACGGGTGACAAGGATGCGCCGGGGCCCTAGGGCTCCGGCGCATTCTTTTTGCCTTCATGCGAGCGCCGAATGACCCCCGCCGACACCATCCTGATCGTCGATTTCGGAAGCCAGGTGACCCAGCTTATCGCCCGGCGGGTGCGCGAGGCCGGGGTCTATTGCGAGATCGCTCCGTTCACCACCGCCGCCGAGACATTCGCGCGGATGAACCCCCGGGGCATCATCCTGTCGGGCTCGCCCGCCGGGGTGCCCGACGAAGGTTCGCCGCGCGCTCCGCAGGCGCTGTTCTACAGCGGGCTGCCGATCCTCGGCATCTGCTACGGCCAGCAGGTCATGAGCCACCAATTGGGCGGCCGGGTCGAGCGCGGCGGCGCCGAGGGCGAGCGTTCGGGCGAGTTCGGCCGCGCCTTCCTCACCGTGACCGAGGAATGCGCCCTGTTCGACGGGCTGTGGGCGGTCGGGACACGCCACCAGGTGTGGATGAGCCACGGCGACAAGGTCACCGATTTCGCGCCCGGCTTCCGCATCGTCGCGACCAGCGACGGCGCGCCGTTCGCGGTCATCGCCGACGAGGCACGCCGCTATTACGGGACGCAATTCCACCCCGAAGTCGCGCACACTCCCGACGGCGCCCGGCTGATCGCCAATTTCGTGCGGCACATCTGCGGCTGTTCGGGCGACTGGACGATGGCCGCCTATCGCGACAGCAAGATCGCCGAGATCCGCGCCCAGGTCGGCGACGGCAAGGTGATCTGCGGCCTGTCCGGCGGAGTCGACAGCGCGGTCGCCGCGGTGCTGATCCACGAGGCGATCGGCGAGCAGTTGACCTGCGTGTTCGTCGACCACGGCCTGATGCGCGCCGGCGAGGCCGAGCAGGTCGTCTCGCTGTTCCGCACCAGCTACAACATCCCGCTGGTCCACGTCGACGCATCCGCCGACTTCCTCGGCGGACTGGCCGGCATCACCGACCCCGAGGCCAAGCGCAAGTTCATCGGCGGCGAATTCATCACCGTGTTCGAGGCCGAGGCCAAGCGCATCGGCGGCGCCGACTTCCTCGCCCAGGGAACGCTCTATCCCGACGTGATCGAAAGCGTCAGCTTCACCGGCGGGCCGAGCGTGACGATCAAGAGCCACCACAATGTCGGCGGCCTGCCCGAGCGGATGAACATGAAGCTGGTCGAGCCCTTACGCGAGCTGTTCAAGGACGAGGTGCGCGAACTCGGCCGCGAACTCGGCCTGCCCGACGCCTTCGTCGGCCGCCACCCGTTCCCCGGCCCCGGCCTCGCCATCCGGATTCCCGGCGAAGTGACCAAGGAGCGCTGCGACATATTGCGCAAGGCCGACGCCATCTACCTCGACGAGATTCGCAGCGCCGGCCTCTACGACGCGATCTGGCAGGCGTTCGCGGTGCTGCTTCCGGTCCGCACCGTCGGCGTGATGGGCGATTCGCGCACCTACGACCACGTCCTCGCCCTGCGCGCGGTGACCAGCGTCGACGGCATGACCGCCGACATCTACCCGTTCGACGCCGCCTTCTTGAGCGCCGTCGCGACCCGCATCATCAACGAGGTCGAAGGCATCAACCGTGTGGTCTACGATTATACGAGCAAGCCTCCGGGAACGATCGAGTGGGAATAAGCGGACCACCGGCCAGGCGGCAGAACGACGCTCTTATCCACTGCCGGTAGGCCAAGGGCAGTCGCGATCGGCACCAGGGCCGCGCATGGATGGCCT
Organism: Sphingomonas mesophila; assembly: GCF_003499275.1. GTDB lineage: Bacteria > Pseudomonadota > Alphaproteobacteria > Sphingomonadales > Sphingomonadaceae > Sphingomicrobium > Sphingomicrobium mesophilum. The sequence continues at coordinate 220,974 of NZ_QWDF01000001.1, forward strand.
GGCAACTCAAGAATGTTCGCACTGGCGCGCCGCCGGCTCCGTTCGTAACATTGCGTGGGCCGATTAAGCCCTTGAAGAGTTTCAGCTTCTCGTAGGCATGAACGCGAGCATGGTCCTGCGCCCTTCGACCAGGAGAGTAACCATGCGTAAGGCAATCGTCGCATTATTTGCGACCTCGATGGCGTTCGCCGTCGTTCCCGCTTCAGCCCAGACCAACAACGGATTGGTCGTCGTCGACCTGTCCGGAGCCAACGTCGAGCTGCTCAACAACCTCGCCCGCGATCTCAATCTCGAGATCAACAACAACAACATCGAGGCGCTGAAGAACATCAACGTCCAGGTGCCGATCGGCCTCGCCGCCGCGATTTGCGACGTCAACGCTAATGTTCTCGCCAGGCAGCGCAAGACCGAAGGCTCGACCTGCACCGCGCGGAACAATACCGCCGCGCTGACCCGCGCGGTCCGCGAAGCGCGCGCCAACTAGGGCGAGCGTTTGCCGGACGAAGGAAGGCGCTCGGCAACGGGCGCCTTTCCTTTGCAACCAACATCCGTAGACGAAGTGCGAATGATCACCGTCCACGGCATCCCCAATTGCGACAGCGTCAAGAAGGCGCGCGCCGCGCTCGGCGAGCATCGCTTCCGCGACTTCAAGAAAGAGCCGCCGACCGCTGGCGAGCTCGAACGCTGGGCCGATGCGGTGGGTTGGGAAGCATTGCTCAACCGGCGCGGGACGACTTTCCGCGGCCTCGCCGAGAGCGACAAGGCCGGCATCGACCGCGCCAAGGCGCTTGCGCTGATGCTGGCGCACCCCAGCCTGATCAAGCGGCCGGTGGTCGAGGACGGGTCCGGCGGGGTCACCGTCGGCCTTCCGCAAAAGCCTTGAAGCGGCCACTTTTTGACGCAAAAGCAGCGGCATGAGCGCCGCCACAACTCTCGACCTCGACCGCATCCGCGCCGCCGACGTGCGGCAGCAGCCCTATCCGTTCTTCGTCGTCGAGGGCGCGCTGCGCGCCGACGCCGCCGATCAGGTCGCGGCCGACTTCCCGGCGATCGACCGAGCCGGCGTCGTCAGCAGCCGCGACACAACGCCCGGCCCGGCCTTCGCCCGGCTGCTCGACGAGCTTGAGGGCGAAGACTTCCGCGCCGTCATCGCCGAGAAGATGGGCGTCGACCTCGCCGGGCTCGACACCAAGATCAACGTCCGCGGCCACGCCCGCAAGACCGACGGCAACATCCATACCGACACGCCGACCAAGGCGGTCACCGTGCTGCTCTACTTCAACCGCGACACCGAGGCGTCGGACACCGGCCTCAGGATCCTCAACAACAGCTGCGACCTCGACGATTACGCCGCCGAATGCCCGCCGCTGCTCGGCAACATGCTGGTGTTCAAGGTGACGCCCGACTGCTGGCACGGCCACAAGCCGTTCGAGGGCGAGCGCAAGTCGCTCCAGCTCAATTATCTGAGCGGGCTCGAGCGCACCAAGAAGCACGAGCGGGTGCGCCGCTTCTTCCGCCATCTCGGCCGCCGCGTCGGGCTCGACTAGCGGCACTGTTGCGAATCGCTCGCAACTAGCTAGAAAGGCGCGTGCCCCGCGTCGCCCCCGCCAAGCTCATCCTGTGGTTCGCGCTCGCGCTGCCCGCGCTGGCGATGGCGCTCGACTCGCTCGGCGCCAGCGAGCCGTGGCTGGCCGACTATGTCGCGGCGAGCGGCCTGTGGTCGGCGCGGCTGCTGATCCTCGCTTTGTGCCTCGCGCCGCTCGCGGCGCTGATCGGCCACCGCGCATGGCTCGCATGGCTGCTCCGCCACCGCCGCGCGATCGGCGTCGCGGCCTTCCTCTACACGCTGCTCCACCTCGCGCTTTACGTGCTCGAGATGGGCGCGGCGGCGGCGATCGTCGACGAGGCGCAGGCCCCGGCGATGGCCGCCGGCTGGCTCGCCGCCGCGGCGATGGCGGTGCCGGCGCTGATCAGCAGCGACGGTGCGATGCGCGCGCTCGGCTCGGGCTGGAAGCGGCTTCAGCGCTTCGCCTACCCCGCGGCGCTGCTGACCATCCTGCACTGGGCGCTGGTTCACGATGGGCTCAGCGAGGCCCTGCTTCATGTCGCTCCGCTGGCGCTGCTCCAGGCGGCGCGGCTGGCCAAGATGTTCACTACGCAAAGGATTTACGCATGAAACGATTGTTGATGCTAAGTGTCGTCGCCGCCGTCGGCCTCGCCGCCTCGCCCGCGGCCGCCACCGGCAAGATGAGCTGCGACGCGCCCAAGGCCAGCTGGAAGAGCATCGACGCGCTCCAGGGCAAGCTCAAGAAGGACGGCTGGAAGGTGCGCAAGGCCAAGGTCGATGGCGGCTGCTACGAGGTCTACGGCACCGATCCCAAGGGCCGCAGCGTCGAAGCCTATTTCCACCCGGTCAGCTTCAAGACCCTGCTCGTCTCCCGCCGCGGCCAGGTGCTGTTCAAGGCCAAGTGAGCGCCCGCGCGCCTGAACGCCCTTGTCAGTGGGCGTTCAGGCCGTGCGCGCTAGTCGGCGCGGCATGAAGAAACTCACCTTTTTTGCCCTCGCGGCGCTGGTCGCCGCCCCGGCCGCGGCCGATCCGCGCGAGGCGTCGCCCAACGACCCGACGTGTCGCGTCGGCGGCAAGCCGGCAGTGCTGGTGCGGGTCACCGGCCTCAAGAACGGCGCCGGCAAGGTCCGCGTCCAGGCCTATGGCGCGCGCGACTTCCTCAAGAAGGGCGCGTGGGCGGGCCGGGTCGACGTGCCGCTCGCCGGCCGCCGCGCGCTCGACATCTGCCTGCCGCTGCCCATTGCCGGAAGCTATGCGCTCGCCGTCCGCCACGACGCCAACGCCAACAAGAAATCCGACTGGAACGACGGCGCCGGCTTCTCCCGCAACCCGCGCCTCGGCCTCACCAGCAAGCCGAGCTTTACGGAAACCGCCATCAAGGTCGGCAACGCCCCGGCGCGGGTCAGCGTGGTGATGAACTACCGCCAGGGGTTGAAAGTCGGGCCCCGTAGCTGAGGCGGTCGCAACACGCGACAACCTTACTCGTCATGCCAGCGAAGGCGGAGCCGACTTCGAGGCTCCATCGGCACTCGTGCCGATGGAATGTCGGCGGAGGTTGGCATCCATGCCTCGCCATCAATGCGAAGAAGTTACGCATGGGCCCCAGCCTGCGCTGGGGCGACGAAATAGAAGGCTGCGCCTCCGGCGCCTACCGATACGCGATCAGCCGTCCGCCATCGGTCAGGATAAACAGCGTCGATCCGGCCACCACCGGCTGCATGCTGACGCTGTCGCCGGCGCCGGTCTGGCTCTGCACCGCGCCGGTCGCGGGGTCGATGTTGGTCAGCGTGCCGTTCGATCCGGCGACGATCAGCCGCCCGCCCGCAAGCACCGGCCCGGCATAGAAGATCGGCCCGCGCTTGCCGCCGACATCGCGCCAGCGGCGCAGCTCGGCGATCCAGCGGATCTTGCCCGAGGCGCGGTTCATCGCCACCACCTTGCCCTCGTCGGTCGCCACGAACACCCATTCGCCGGCCACCCACGGGGTCGAGATGCCGCCGACATTCTGCTCCCAGATGCGGTTGCCGCTGGTCAGCTCGAGCGCGACCATGCGTCCGCCCTTGCCCATCGCGAACACCTGGTTGCCGTCGATCACCGGGTCGGCGTCGACATCGCTCAGCGACGCGACGCTGGTCGACATCGTCGTGCGCTGGAGCGCGTCCTGCCACACCAGCCGGCCGTTCTCGTAACGGTAGGCGTTGAGCTCGCCCGACGAGAAGCCGGCGATCACCGTTCCGCGCGCCACCGCCGGCGCACCGGCGCCGAATACGCCGGCGATCTCGAGCGCCGCTGCGCTGGTCCAGTTGGTCGCCCCGTCGGCGGTCTTGAGCGAGAACAATTGGTTGTCCTGGCTGACGACATAGAGCGCGTCTCCGGCCACCGTCGGCGCTCCCCGCAGGGGGCCAGCGGGCTTCACCGTCCATGCCGCGGCGCCCGTCCCGGCGTCGAGCGCGGCGACATAGCCCAGGCCGTTGGTGGCGTAGACCCGGCCGTTGTCGAACGCGACTCCGCCGCCGTAGAGGATCTTGCGGTCCTTGCCGGCGTCGCCGAAGCGCGCGCTCCACACTTCGGCGCCGTTGCGCACGTCGAACGCGCGCACCGTGCCTTGCGTGTCAATGGTGTAGACCCGGCCGCCGCCGACCACCGGTCCGGTGACCAGCCGCGCGCCGCTATTGCTGCCTTCGCCGATGCGCGCCGTCCACGCGACCCCGAGCGCCGAGCCGAGCGCGGCATGGCCGACCGACTTGAACGCGTTGCCGCCCGACTGCGCCCAATCCTCATTGGCCACCGCCTCGGGCAGGACCATCGGCATCGCCGCGGTCTCCGGGTCGACCGCCAGCTCGACCGAATCGACCAGCACCGCGACCCGGTCGCCGACCACCGGGGTCTGCGGCTTGTCCTTCTTGAACGGGTTGCAGGCCGTGACCAGCGCCGAGGCGGCGAGCAGCAGGGCAAGATTGCGGATACGAAGCGACATAAAAAGAACTATCCTCTCGAAAGCTCGGGAATGGCCGCGGACGCATCGACTCCGAGCGTCCCGGCGATCTGCACGGCACGGCTCCGGATCGACACCGGGACGTCCTTATTGGCGGCGATCGCCGCGAACAGCCGTCCGGCCTCGGCCGTCTTGTTCTGCTTGATCAGCGCCATCGCGGTCATCTCGCCGGCGCTTCCGAACCACGCGCTCTCCGGCTTGGCGAGCGGCGCCAGGCGGGCGATCACCGCCGCCGGCGCGATCGTGTCGAACTCCAGCGCGGTCATTCGGATGGTGGCAAGGTCGCGCACCGGCTGGCCCTGGCCGTCATCCTCCGCCAGCGACTTATAGATGGCGATCGCGCCGCTCTTGTCGCCCTTCATCAGCGCGGCGGCGGCCTTGGTCAGCGCGGCCTGGGCGGCGATCCCCTCCGACGAGCTCTCGAGTAACGGGTCGAGCTTGGCGGCGGCGTTCGGCTGGCGCGTGCCGAGCCCTTCCATCGCCGCGACCAGCGCCTCGCTGTCGCGCGCCGCGGCCTCGGCCTGGCGGTTCTGCCAGTAGAGGAAGCCGGCCACCGCTCCGAGCAGCAGCAGCACCGCAGCGAGGATCAGCGGCAGGTTGTTCTTGACGAATTGTTCGGCCTGGTCGCGACGCAGATTCTCGTCGACTTCGCGCAGGAACGCCTCGTTGGTGTCCGAAGGTGGGCGAGCCAATGATACCTCGTTGAGCGAAGGAAGCGGTGCGGCCATGCTCCGTTCCCCCGCCTGAACGAAAGCTTGCCGCCGCCGCGTCTAGCCGCCGCCGCTACGAAAGGCAAAGGGGCGAGCCGCTCCTCCACACCCCTTCGGCGCAGGAAGGAGCTTAACCCTTCGGCCGATAGGTCTGCGCGTCGGTCGGAAACGCCCGCCCGCGCACCTCGTCGCGATAGAGCGCGGCGGCCGCGCCGATCTCGCTCGCCAGATCGGCATAGCGCTTCACGAACCGCGGCGTGCGCTCGAACAATCCGAGCATGTCCTCGGTCACCAGTACCTGGCCGTCGCACCGCGCCGAAGCGCCGATGCCGATGGTCGGCACGGCAATCGCGGCAGTGACCTCGTCGGCGATGGTCTCCATCACCCCTTCGACGACCACGCAGAACGCTCCGGCCTCGGCCACCGCGCACGCGTCACCGACGATCTTCTTCGCCTCCGCCTCGCTTTTGCCGCGCGCGCCATAGCCGCCGAGCGTGTTCACCGCCTGCGGGGTCAGCCCGACGTGGCCGATGACCGGGATCCCGCGCTGGGCGAGGAAGGCGATGGTCGGCGCCATCGCTTCGCCGCCCTCCAGCTTGACCGCCGCGCAGCCGGTTTCCTTCATCACCCGGCTGGCCGAAGCGAACGCCTGCTCGGGCGAGCCCTCATAGCTTCCGAACGGCATGTCGACCGCGACCAGCGCATGCCAGCTGCCGCGCACCACCGCCGCGCCGTGGGCGCACATCATCTCTAGCGTCACCGGAACCGTCGAGGGCAGGCCGTAGATCACCTGCCCCAGACTGTCCCCGACCAGCAGCATCTCGCAATGCGGGTCGAGCAATTGCGCCATGCGCATGGTGTAGGCGGTCAGCATCACCAGCGGCTCGGCGGTCGTCCCGTCGACCTTGCGCGCGCGGATCGCGGGCACCGTCATGCGCTTGCCCGGCACCGGCGAAGGAGTCGCCCGGCTGGTCGCGGTATCGATGGTGAAGGTCGACATGATCGCCGCCTTCTAGCCGCGGACCGCTAGCGGAGCCAGCCGCGCATCCGCGCCCGCCGCGCCAGGCTCCAGATCACGAAGCACACCACCAGGATGACGAACGGCAGCAGCAACAGGTCGCTCGACATCAGCCCGCGCAGCTCGGGCACCAGCAGCAGTCCCGAGAATTGCACCACCACTGCGATCAGCGACACCAGCAGCAGCGGCTCGGCAAGCTTGCGCCGCATCGCCAGCAGCACCGCTCCAGCCAGTCCGACCCACACCGCGATGGCATAGGCGCCGGTCACCCACGCCGGGGTCGCGTCCCAGATCGCCCGCTGGTCGACCGGAAGCGCGGCCGGGTCGACCCGCACCTGCATCAGATACATCGCGCAGCCGAGGATTTCCCATGCCACGGCGGCCAGCGCGGCGGGCAGGAACCAGCCTGGCCGCTCGGAAGTGCGTTCGTCGATCATCTTGTCTCTCCCCCACGTCGCGGCCGCCAGATTGAGCCGCCGCGCCGCGCCGCGCAAGGGGGCCGCCATTGACCGCGCGCCATTGACCAAGCGGGAGCGGGCGGGCAGGGCGCGCGCCATGCCGCTTCCCACCGTCGCCATCGTCGGCCGGCCCAATGTCGGCAAGTCGACCCTGTTCAACCGCCTCGTCGGCAAGCGCGTCGCGCTGGTCGACGACCGCCCCGGCGTGACCCGCGACCGCCGCGAGGGCGAGGGCGAGTTGCTCGGGCTCAAGTTCAAGGTGATCGACACGGCGGGGTTCGAAGACGAGGACAAGGTCACCTTGCCCGGCCGCATGCGGGTCCAGACCGAGGCCGCTGTGCGCTCCGCCGACGTCGCTTTGTTCCTGATCGACGCGCGCGAGGGCCTGACCCCGCTCGACGAGGAGATCGGCCGCTGGCTGCGCGCCGAGCGCACCCCGGTGATCGTCGCCGCCAACAAGGCCGAGGGCCGCTCGGGCGAGACCGGCCGGCTCGAGGCGTTCGCGCTCGGCTTCGGCGAGCCGTTCGCGCTGTCGGCCGAGCATGGCGAGGGGCTGGTCGACCTGTTCGAGGCGCTGCGCCCGCACATCGAGCGCGAAGACGGTGAGCAGGAGGACGAGTCCGGTCTCGACGACGACGAACGCCCGCTCGGCCCGCTCAAGCTGGCCATCGTCGGCCGCCCCAACGCCGGCAAGTCGACGCTGGTCAACCGCATGCTCGGCGAGGAGCGGATGATCACCGGTCCGGAAGCCGGGATCACCCGCGACAGCATCTCGATCGACTGGCAGTGGCAGGCCAGGGACGGAACGCTCCGCGACGTCACGCTGGTCGACACCGCCGGCCTCAGGAAACGCGCCAAGGTCGACGACAAGCTCGAGAAATTGAGCGTCGCCGACACCCGCCGCGCGATCGACATGGCCGAGGTCGTCGTCCTCTTGCTCGACGCCACCCGCGGGCTCGAGGTGCAGGACCTCAAGATCGCCTCCCAGGTGCTCGACGAGGGCCGCGCCCTCATGATCGCGCTCAACAAATGGGACGTCGCCGAGAACGCCTCGAGCCTGTTCAACGGGGTCAAGGCGGCGCTCGAGGAAGGGCTCAGCCAGTTGAAGGGCGTCACCGTGCTGACCGTCAGCGCCGCGACCGGCAAGGGCATCGACCAGCTGATCGGCGCGGCGTTCGAGCTGCGCGAGGCGTGGAGCCTGCGCGTCGGCACCGGCGAGCTCAACCGCTGGTTCGCCCGCGCGATCGAGGCCAATCCCCCGCCCGCGCCCGGCGGCAAGCGCATCAAATTACGCTACATCACCCAGGTGAAGTCGCGCCCGCCGACCTTCGTCATCTTCGGCAACCGCCTCGACGAGCTGCCCGCCAGCTACGAGCGCTATCTGCTCAATTCGATGCGCCGCGACCTCGGCATCGGCCCGGTCCCGCTGCGCCTCAACCTGCGCTCGTCCAAGAACCCGTTCGCCGACAAGAGCGCTTAAAGCCAATCTTTACCCTTGGCGTGCGACACCGTTGGCGTGGAACCGCGCCTGCCCGGCGCCGACGGAGAACGGATTTGGACGACGCCAGCCTGGTCGATTGGGTATTCTTCGAGCGTTCGCGCGCCGAGCTCGGCCCCGGCTTCATCCGCATCCTCGGCTATTTCCGCGAGGACGGCGAGAAGAGCGTCGCCGCGATCGAGCAGGCGATGCGCGATCAGGATACCGTCGCTTTGGTCATTCCCGCCCACACGCTCAAGGGCGAGTCGCGCCAGTTCGGCGCCGAGCCGCTGGCCGAGATCGCCGAGAAGATCGAGACCGTCGCCCGCTCGTGCATCGAAACCCACCGCTTCCCCGACGAGCTGATCCCCGACGTCGTCGCGCTCAGGAAGATGTTCGCCCGAACCATTACCTTGTTCGACCAGGCGACCAACCCCCTGCTCACCCGCGCCGCGCCAGCCGCCTTCGGCCGCAAGGTCGCCAACCAGGAATTCGGCCGGATCTGACCCTTCGCTCCTCCCTATGCGCAGCATGGGGAGGTGGCGCGCCGAAGCGTCAGCGAAGGCGTGACGGAGGGGTCACGTTTTGCCCCCGCCGCATCGGCTCCACCCGCCCGCGCGCCAAACTGCGCCACAGCCACTCCAGCGGCCCGTAGCGATAGCGCTCGAGCCACGGCTTCGACCAGGCCAGCATGAGCGCCCACATGCCGATCACGAACAGCCACAGCGCCGCTCGCCCGACCTCGCCGAACAGGCCCAGCCCATAGCCGTAGAAGATCGTCGTCATCACCGCCGAGGTGGCGAGGTAATTGGTGAACGCCATCCGCCCCGCCGCCGCCACCCGCGCCTTCAGCGCCGGAGCGCCGCCGCTCTTCAGCCACAGGATGATCGCCGCCGCCCAGCCGAGCGCGAGCAGCAGGTCGAACGGCTGCGACAGGCCGGCGAAAGCGGTGAAGACGATCGCCGAATCGAACCCCGACGACCATTGCCACCAGGCCATCAGCGCCAGCGGCGGAAGCGCGCCGACCGCCGCCAGAACCGCCCATTTGCGATAGCGCTCCGAGCTCCATTCGCCGGTCAGGAAGCCGACCCGGAACAGCGCCATGCCGATCATCATCAGCCCGACCGTCTCGAACCCCAGTCCGACCAGCGCGGTGAAAGGCTGGAATGTCCGCTCCTCGATCCGGTCGGCCGCGATCGTGCGATAGTCGCTTTGGTAAAGCTCCAGGTCGGCCGGGATCTTCTTGCTCGTCGCGCCGACTTCCTGCTCGAGGGTGTTGCGCGCCTCATAGAGCTCGCTCGCGGCGTGCGGCGGAAGGCTCGGCGACCCGGCCATCATCGCCGACCAGCCGACCAAGGCGAAGAAGGCGTTCGACAGCAGGAACATCGTCAGCCCCCAGCCGACCAGCTTGCGCACCCCCACGCCGCGCAGCCAGTACACCAGCATCCCGCACATCGCGTACAGCGCCAGGATGTCGCCCCACCACAGCAGATAGAAGTGCGCGAGGCCGATCGCCAGCAGCACCGCCATGCGCGCAAAATGGGCCCGCGCCCCGCTCCCGCCGGCGGCGGTCGCGCGCTCGATCACCAGCAGCGTCGAGGCCCCGAACAGGATCGAGAACAGCGAGCGCATCTTGCTGTCGAAGACGACGAAATTGACCGCCCAGCTGACAAGGTCGGCCGGCCCGGTCCCGCCCCACGCCGCCGGATTGGGATAGGCGGGGTAGGGCAGTGCGAACGCCGCGATGTTCATCGTCAAAATGCCCATCACCGCGATCCCGCGGACCACGTCGAGCGAGACGATGCGCTGGTCGGTGTCGGTGTCGATGCTGCCCAAAGTCGTCCCCCTTGCGTCTGCGGGGGTGTCCTAACTCGCTAAGACAGTCGCGGCCAAGTCAATTCGACCGGCCGACGAACGGCTATTCCTTCGCCGGTTCGCTCTGCAGCTGGACGTAGTTCGGCAGGCCCATGGCACGGATCATGTCGAACTGGGTCTCGATGAAGTCGACGTGGCCTTCCTCGTCGCGCAGCACCTCGGCGAACAGGTCGCGGCTGACGTAATCCTTGACGCTTTCGCAATAGGCCACGCCGGCCTTGTACATTTCGACCGCCTCGAGCTCGGCGGCCAGGTCGGCCTTGAGGATCTCCTCGACGCTTTCGCCGATCCGCAGCGGGTTCAGCGCCTGCATGTTGGGGAAGCCGTCGAGGAACAGGATGCGGTCGGTGAACCGGTCCGCATGCTTCATCTCGTCGATCGATTCGTGCCGCTCGTATTCGGCCAGCTTGGTGACGCCCCAATTGTCGAGCAGCCGGTAGTGGAGCCAGTACTGGTTGATCGCGGTCAGCTCCGCCTTGAGCGCCTCGTTCAAGAGCTCGATGACCTTGGGATCGCCCTTCATGCGCCGTCTCCTTGGGCCACAGCCCTAGGCGCATGACGGCGGGTTGGAAAGCGGAAAATCGGCGGAAAAGTCAGAAAAATCTGCGAATGCGAGTCACTCGCAACCGCGCGCGATCAGGCCGCCTGCTGGTCGACCGTGTCCGGATTGGTCAGCGCCTGCTCGACGATCTCCTCGGCCAGCTCGCGGCAGCCGCCGCACTCGAACTCGCAGCCCATCGCCGCATAGGCCGCCTCGGCGTCCCGGCACCCACGCCCCGCCGCCGCCCGAATATCGGCCGCCCGAATCACATTGCAGGAGCAGATGATCATCCAAGCAAAATAGCGATAATGAGAACCATTCGCAAGTGGGACGGGCTAGGCGCGCCGCCGCATCAGCTTGAGGCCGGACCAGGTCGCGTCGATCGCGCAGACCTTCACGTCGACCAGGCCCATCGGCAGGCAGACATCGCGAATCACGTCCTCGGTGACATCGGTCGCGACCTTCGCCGCCTTTTTCGGCCAGCTGACCCAGATGAAGCCACCCGGGGACAGCAAGGGCATCAGGCGGTGGAGCCACGACTCCAGCGCTCCGCGGCCGGTGACGAAGACGTGGGCAGCGTCGAGCGGAGCCGTTGGTTCGCGCAGCATGGTGACCGTCGCGTCCTCATCGGCAAGTCCGGCGCGGATCTCATCGGCGACGGAGTCGGGCACGCCATCCCAGAACAGCCGCATGCCAGTCTTGAGGCTGAGCTTGCGCGCCAGCGGAGTCCCCGAATAGCCGGCGCTCGCGGTCACAGCTCGTTCGACATCAGTGCCGGGAAAAAACCCTCGTGCGCGGCGCGCAGGTCGGAGAGGGGGATCTGCCAATGCGCCGCTTCCAAATTCCCACCACCGACGGTGCCAATCACCTTCGCTAATATGCCCGCGTCTGAAGCTTCAGCAAGTAGTTGGTCGGCGTCAGCGGTCGTGACAACATAGCATCCTTGGTCCTCACTGAAGAGGTCGAGGGCATTGATCATCCCTCCGAACTTAGCTCCAAATCCCCCCGCCAAGGCCATTTCCGCCAAAGCCACGATAAGTCCGCCGTCGCTGATGTCGTGTACTGCCGTTGCCTGACCTCTGCCGATGACCTTCCGAATGAATTCACCATGGCGACGTTCTTCAGCCAGATCGACCCGCGGCGGTTCTCCGTCTGTGCGGCCATAGATTTCGCGAAGCCAAATTGACTGTCCGCAAGCTCCCCAAGGGTCGCCGATCAAGACAATGTCCTCACCCTCACCCTTGAACCCGATCGTCGCGCTCTTCCGCCAATCCTCGAGCAGCCCAACTCCGCCGATCGCCGGCGTCGGCAAAATCGCGCTCCCGCCACCGGTCGCCTTGCTCTCGTTATACAGGCTCACATTCCCGCTCACGATCGGGAAGTCCAAGGCCCGGCACGCATCGCCCATGCCGCGCAGCGCCTCGACCAGTTGCGCCATGATCTCGGGCCGCTGGGGGTTGCCGAAGTTGAGGCAATTGGTCACCGCCAGCGGACGCGCCCCGACGGCGCACAGGTTTCGATAAGCCTCTGCGATCGCCTGCTTGCCGCCCTCATAGGGGTCGGCATAGACGTAGCGCGGGGTGCAGTCGGTGGTCATCGCCAGCGCTTTGTCGGTGCCATGAACCCGCACCACCGCCGCGTCGCCGCCGGGCTTCTGCACCGTGTCGGCGCCGACCTGGCTGTCGTATTGCTCCCAAATCCAGCGCCGCGAGGCGAGGTTGGGCGAGGCCATCAGCTTCAAGAGATCCGCGGCGATGTCCGTGCTCTCGGGCAGGTCCTCGAGCGGCCTCACCTGCGCCCACGCCTTATATTCGTCGAGCGTGAGGTGCGGCCGGTCATATTCCGGCGCATCGTCGGCGAGCGGTCCAAGCGGGATGTCGCACACCACGTCGCCGCGCCATTCGAGCACCATCCGCCCGGTGCCGGTGACTTCGCCGATCACCGCGAAGTCGAGCTCCCACTTGCGGAAGATCGCCTCGGCCTCGGCCTCGCGGCCGGGCTTCAGCACCATCAGCATCCGCTCCTGCGATTCCGACAGCATCATCTCATAGGGCGTCATGCCCGCCTCGCGCTGCGGCACGCGGTCCATGACGAGCTTGATCCCGGCGCCGCCCTTGGACGCCATCTCGACGCTCGACGAGGTGAGGCCGGCCGCGCCCATGTCCTGGATCGCCACGATCGCGTCGGTCGCCATCAGCTCGAGGCACGCCTCGATCAGCAATTTTTCGGTGAACGGGTCGCCGACCTGGACCGTCGGGCGCTTTTCGTCGCTATTCTCGTCGAAGTCGGCGCTGGCCATGGTCGCGCCGTGGATTCCGTCGCGGCCGGTCTTGCTTCCGACATAGACGATCGGATTGCCGAGCCCGGTCGCGGCCGAGTAAAAAATCTTGTCCTGCTTGGCGACCCCGACGGTCATTGCGTTGACCAGGATGTTGCCGTCGTAGGCAGCGTCGAAATTGACCTCGCCGCCGACCGTCGGAACGCCGACGCAATTGCCGTAGCCGCCGATTCCGCTGACCACGCCGCCGATTAAATGCCGCATCTTGGGGTGGTCGGGCCGCCCGAAGCGCAGCGCGTTGAGGTTGGCGATCGGCCGCGCGCCCATGGTGAACACGTCGCGCAGGATCCCGCCGACGCCCGTCGCCGCGCCCTGGTAGGGCTCGATGTACGAGGGGTGGTTGTGGCTCTCCATCTTGAAGATGGCGGCGTCGCCGTCCCCGATGTCGATCACCCCGGCGTTCTCGCCCGGGCCGCAGATCACCCACGGCGCCTCGGTCGGCAGCTTCTTGAGGTGGCGGCGCGAGCTTTTGTAGGAGCAATGCTCCGACCACATCACCGAGAAGATGCCGAGCTCGACCAGGTTCGGCGCGCGCCCGAGCGCAGCCAGGATGCGCTGATATTCCTCATCGCTGAGCCCATGCTCGGCGACCATCTCGGGCGTGATTTCGGCAGTGGCGGCGGTCATGGCGCGGCCAGTAAGCGGGGCGGTTGCGGGAGTAAATCCCGATCCCTTCGCTCGTCCTGAGCGCAGGCCGAAGGCCGAAGTCGAAGGGCGCCCTTCGACTACGCGCGTTGCGCTCCGCTCAGGACGAGCGGATCAGTTTGTTAGCGCTTGCAGCTCTTGCCGTTGTAGGTGACGCTGGTCGCCTGCGGGTCGCCCGTCAGCGTCGCGCCCTCGGCGGCATAGTCGCCGTCGGCCGCGGCCTGGGTGACGATCGTGCCGGTCCCGCCCTCGGGCGTCACCAGCGCGCTGTTGACCGTGCCGTCGCTCTTCCAGTCGACCGCGATCACGCTGTTGTCGCCGCAGCGATACTTGTGGCTGGCGACGATCGACGGCGGCAGCTTGACGTTGGCGATGGCGTTGGCCTCGGCCGCGGCATTGGCGGCGGCGGCTTCTTCGGCGGAGGTCTGGTTGCAGCCGGCGAGCGCGGCGGCAGCGAGAGCGAGCAGGGGCAGGATGTGCTTCATGGCGGCGCGCTTTCGGGCCCGCACCGGCCTTCGTCAAGCGCGATCATTGCATTGCCCCGCCGCGGTGCATAGTCTTGGGCCATGAGTGGGGAGGAGCCGGTTCACCGGCAACGCATCAGGATCGGGCTGACCGGGCTGGCCGTGGTGTTCCTGCTCGTGATGATCGGCGCCGCGATCACCCGCTACAGCAGCGAGCCCGACGCGGCCAATGCCGCGCTCGCCGCCAATGCCGAGAGCGAGCCCAACGATCCGCTCGCCGAGATCGGCGCTGCGCCCGGCGACAGCAGCGCGGCCGGCGACAACCAGCAGTCCAACAGCCAGTGAAGGCCGCGCTGGCGGCGCTCGCGCTGGTCGTGCTCGCCGCCTGCGCCAGGGCGGCGCCCGAGAAACGCGACATTCACCTGCTCACCTCGCTGCCGCTGCTGTTCGGCGAGCAATTCTCGCTCGAGACGGAGGCGCCGCCGATCGTCGCCCACCTCGAGCGCCGCTTCCGCCTCACCGCCGTCGACCTGCCGAGCCAGCTGCCGCCGAATGCGACCCTCCTGATGGTCCAGCCGCGCGCGCTGCCCGCCGAGGAGCTGGTCGCGCTCGACCGCTGGGTCCGCTCGGGCGGCCGCCTCCTCCTCCTCGCCGACCCGCGCCTCGAATGGCCGAGCGAGCGCCCGCTCGGCGACCCGCTGCGCCCGCCGCCGATGTTTCCCGACACCGGCCTCCTCGCCCACTGGGGCCTCACCCTCGACTTGCCCGACGCGCCCGGCCCGGCCGAGCGCGGCGGCGTGCGCTACATCTCGCCAGGCGCGCTGATCGCCGCCAACCGCCAGTGCGCGGTAACAACGCAGACCGTCGCGCGCTGCCGCCTCGGTTCCGGCCGGGCGATCGTCGTCGCCGATGCCGACTGGCTCAGTCGAGACCTCGCTGGCACCGCATTCGACGCCAATGCCGCGCAACTCGACTCCCTGATCGACTCGCTCGCGCGCTAGCCGAGTCGCCGCGCGTCCACCCCCGCGCACAGACTTATCCACAAGCCTGCCACCAAGAACAAGTCGAGAACAGTTGCGCAAATTTGTTGCCCCGGCGCCGCACTTTCCCAAGGAGAACGGTCCATTTCCCACTAAATCCCATGAAATGGCATCGAAATCCATTGTGTCCCCAGTCCGCTTGAGTTACCAACACTGCCGGCGCGGGGCGATCCTCACCTTTGACGGAAGGACGCGGGCGGACGGCGATGCCGTGCACCCTGTGAACGGGAAAGCCGTGCGCCGCCCGGGGAGTACAAAGGGTGGCACTCGAGCATCTGTTTCAGGGAAGCGCGCTGAACGCGGTCGACGCCAAGGGCCGCGTCTCCGTTCCCGCTTTCCTGCGCTCGGTGATCGAACGGCGCGGGGACGCGCGCACCATCGTCCTCGCCAAGCACGAAGTGTTCCCCGCGCTCTCCGCCTACGACCCCGCTTATGCCGCGCTCAAATATGCCAAGCTCGAGCGCCTCGCCGAAAAGGAAGAGACCGCCGCCTCGAGCGAGCTCGACTATGCCCGCCGCGCGCTGATGGCGTTCGGCGCGACCGAGGAAGTGCCCTACGACAGTTCGGGCCGGATTCTCCTTCCGCCGATGATGCGCCGCAAGGGCGGACTCGAAGACCTGGCTCTGTTCATCGGCGCCGGCGAGACCTTCCAGATCTGGAACCCGCGCCACTTCCTCGATGACCCGAATGTCCCCGAGGACATGAAGGACATCGCCCGTTTCCGCCTTGAGGAGAGGGGGGTGGCGCAATGACCGCCGTGTCCCAGCCCCAGGCGGCACATGTCCCGGTGTTGATCGACCAGGTGATCGCCAGTCTCTCCATCCAATCCGGCGAAGCTCATGTCGACGGCACCTTCGGAGCAGGCGGCTATTCGCGCGCCATGCTCGGGGCGGGGGCGGGACGAGTGATCGCCTTCGATCGTGATCCTGACGCGATCGAACAGGGCGCATCGCTCGTCCCGGACCCCAGATTGACGCTCATCCACGAACGCTTCTCCAACATGGATCGCGCGCTCGAAGAGCGCGGCCTCGCGCCGGTCGACGGCGTCGCGCTCGATATCGGCGTCAGCTCGATGCAGCTCGACCAGGCCGACCGCGGCTTCGCCTTCTCCAGCGACGGCCCGCTCGACATGCGCATGAGCCGCGCCGGCGAGACCGCCGCCGACTTCCTCAATTCCGCCGACGAGGCCGAGATCGCGCGCGTACTGAGGGACTATGGCGAGGAGCCGCGCGCCCGCGCCGTCGCCCGCGCCATCGTCGCCGCCCGCCCGCTGACCCATACCGCCGAGCTCGCCGCAATCGTCCGCAAGACGCTCGGCCACCACAAGGGCATGAAGAGCGATCCCGCGACCCGCACCTTCCAGGCGATCCGCATTCATTTGAACGCCGAGCTCGACGAGCTCGAGGCGGGTCTGCGCGCCGCCGAGCGCGTGCTTCGCCCCGGCGGCCGCCTCGCGGTGGTCACCTTCCACAGCCTCGAGGATCGCATCGTCAAGCGCTTCCTCAAGGATCGCAGCGGCGCCACGCCCTCGGGCTCGCGCCATCTGCCCGAAGTGAAGCGCGGCCCGCCGCCGAGCTTCGCCAAAGTCATGAAGCCGGTCTCGCCGAGCGAGGACGAGCTTCGATCGAACCCGCGCGCGCGCTCGGCACGCCTGCGAACGGCAGTGCGCACCGATGCGCCCGCGTGGGACCAGCAAGCACAGGGAGGCGTGCGATGAGCGGCCGTGGTTTCGGGTCTCTGGTGATGGCGGCCAGCGTCGCCGGGGCGGCGCTCGGCTGCTACCTGGTGTCGCTGAACGTCGCGTCCGAACGCGCGCAACTCGAATCGGTCGAGGCCGAGATCGTCGACACCCAGCGCCAGATCCGCGTGCTCCAGACCGAGATCGGCACCCGCGGCCGGCTCGCCCAGCTCGAGCGGTGGAACGCCAATTTCATTCGCCTCAGCGCGCCGTCGGCCGACCAGATCCTCGAAGGCAGCTTCCAGCTCGCCTCGATGGTCCGCCCGCCGGCCAAGCACACGCTCGACGCGCCGATGGTGCTCGCGTCCGCGCCCGAGGCCGAGCGCGCCGCGCCGCAACTCGACAGCGACGGCGCTCCGGTCGCCACCCAGCCGGCGCCGCGCGCCGCCGACTCCGCGCCGCGCGCTGCCCGCCCCGACCAGTTGCTGCACGTCGCCAATTACGCGCTTCCGGATCGCTCGGCGAAGACCAAGGTCGAGCCCAAGGCCAAGGAAGCAGCGAAGGATTCGGGTCCGGCCAAGGCCAAGCCGGCCGCCAAGCCGAAACTCGCCTCGTCCGATCCGCTCGCGCCCTTGCCCGGCGCCAGGGACAAGACGCCGGCCAAGTCCGCCGCCAAGCCCGCCACCGCCAAAGATTCCGCCACGCCGCAA
The DNA here is from genome assembly GCF_003499275.1 of Sphingomonas mesophila. Lineage (GTDB taxonomy): Bacteria > Pseudomonadota > Alphaproteobacteria > Sphingomonadales > Sphingomonadaceae > Sphingomicrobium > Sphingomicrobium mesophilum. The sequence continues at coordinate 238,490 of NZ_QWDF01000001.1, forward strand.
TGAACGCGCCATCGCCCGGCCTCGCCACCCGCCCGGATCGCTTGAGGCTGGTCGGCCAGCGCCAGAAGGTGCTGGCGGTGATGCATCAGCGGCTGATGATCGGCATGCTGGTCTATGCCGGCATCATCGCCATCGTCGCGCTCAGGATCATCTATCTCGCGCTGTTCGGCGATCATGCCGGGCGCCAGTCGGCGGTTACCACTTTGGTTCCGGCGCGCGGCGACATCGTCGACCGCGAAGGCCAGATGCTCGCCCGCTCGATCGACGCGTGGAGCATCGCGCTCCATCCCTCCAAGGTCATCGGCAACAAGCTCGATCTCGCCCGCGCACTGGCGCGGATCATGCCGGAGCGGGACGAGGCGGCCTATTATGCCATGCTCCGCTCGGACAAGACCTTCTTCTACCTCCGCCGCCGGGCCGCGCCGGACGTGGTCGAAGCGATCAACGCATTGGGCGAGCCCGGCCTCGGCCTCGACCGCGAGCCCGACCGGCTTTACCCGCAGACCAGCCTTGCCGCGCATGTCCTGGGCTACACCGACACCGACGGCCACGGCACGGCCGGGATCGAGCGCGCGTTCGACAAGCAGCTGAGCGATCCCGCCACCCGCGGCACTCCGGTCGTGCTGTCGATTTCCAGCCGGATCCAGCAGGCGCTCGAACATGAGCTGCTCGACGCCAAGACCCGTTTCTCGGCGATCGGCGCGGCCGGCGTCATCATGGACATCCACACCGGCGAGGTGCTGGCGATGACCAGCCTGCCGCAGCTCAATCCCAACATCGCCGGCCAGGGCTCGCTCGAGGCGCGCTTCAACCGCGCCACGCTCGGAGTCTATGAGCTCGGCTCGACGTTCAAGGCGTTCACCGTCGCCATGGGATTGGATTCGGGCGTCGTGAAATCGGTCGGCCAGATGTATCCGTGCCCCGGCCAGCTCAACGTCTCGGGTCGCTCGATCGGCGACACCCACCCGTTCAACCGCGCCTGCTCGGTGGCCGAAATCATGCAGGAAAGCTCGAACGTCGGCACCGCCCAGATCGCCGACCAGGTCGGCGCGGCGCGGATCAAGCAGTTCCTGGGCAACATGGGCTTCCTTGCGCCGCTCCAGACCGAGTTGCCCGAGCGTGGCCGGACGCTGGCCCCGCGCGACTGGAGCCGGACCGACGTCATGACCGTCGGCTTCGGCCACTCGATCGCCATCACCCCGTTGCACCTTGCGACCGGCTATGCGGCGCTGATGAACGGCGGCATCTACCGCCCCGCAACCCTGCTCAAGGTCGACCGCACCCACCCCGCGCCCAAGGGCCGCCGGGTGTTCTCGGAAGACACCAGCTACAAGATGCGCTCCTTGCTTCGCCTCGTCGTCACCCACGGCACCGGCAAGAAGGCCGACGCCCCGGGCTACCGCGTCGGCGGCAAGACCGGCACCGCCGACAAGGCGGTCGGCGGCGGCTATTCGCACAGCCGGGTGATCACCAATTTCGCCGGCGTGTTCCCGGTCGACGAGCCGCGCTACGTGATGGTGGTGATGCTCGACGAGCCGCAGGCGACCGCCGAATCGATGGGCTTCCGTTATGCGGGCTGGAACGTCGCGCCGGTGGTGTCTAAGACGATCAGCAGGATCGCGCCGATGCTCGGCGTCCGCCCCGACAAGAAACGTGATGCGAACATGTCCGAAGTCCTGCCCCATATCCGCGCGAAAGACTGACCCGCGGTGAAGCTCAGCGACCTCGCGCCGGCCGAGGGAGACGTCGACATCACCGGCTTCGCGCTCGACCACCGCAAGGTGGTGCGCGGCAACATCTTCGGCGCCTTTCGCGGCGAGCGCTTCAACGGCGAGGACTTCATCCCCTTGGCGGTCGATCACGGCGCGGTCGCGGTGGTCGCCCGGCCCGAGGCGGCGGTCGCCGGCGCGCTGCACATCGCCGACGCCGAGCCGCGCCGCCGCTTCGCCGAGCTCGCGTCAAAATTCTTCGGCCCCTATCCGGAGACGATCGTCGCCGTCACCGGCACCAACGGCAAGACCTCGACCGTCGAGATGACGCGCCAATTGTGGCGCATGGCCGGGCACCGCTCGGCATCGATCGGAACGCTCGGGGTCACCACCGCCGACGACCAGGTCAAGACCGGCCTGACGACGCCCGACATCGTGACCTTCCTCAGCAACATCGCCGGGCTCGAGCGCATGGGCATCAGCCATGTCGCCTACGAAGCCTCATCCCACGGCCTCGATCAGTATCGCGCCGAGGGCGTCCCGCTCGCCGCCGTCGCCTTCACCAACTTCAGCCGCGACCACCTCGACTATCACGGCACGATGGAGGCCTATTTCGCGGCCAAGATGCGGCTGTTCGACGAGGTCGCGGGGGCCGGGACTGTCGCGGTGGTGTGGACCGGCGATCCCAAGTCCGCCGAGGTTCTCGATCATATCCGCGCGCGCGGCCTTGGGCTGGTGACCGTCGGGCCGGGCGAGGCCGACATCGCGCTCGTCTCGCGAGCACCCACGCCGCTCGGCCAGCAGCTCGTCCTGCGCTACGACGGCCGGGAGCATCGGCTGATGCTGCCGCTGATCGGCGCCTATCAGGTCAACAATGTGCTGACCGCCGCCGGACTCGTCCTCGCGACCGGCGGCGAGTGGGCGGCGACGCTCGGCGGGCTGGCGCGGGTCGCTCCGGTGCGCGGCCGGCTCGAGCGCGCGGTCATCACGCGCGCCGGTGCGCCGGTCTATGTCGACTATGCCCACACCCCCGACGCGCTCGAGGCCGCGATCGCCGCGCTGCGCCCCCATGTCGGCGAGGGCGGGCGGCTGATCACCGTGTTCGGCGCGGGCGGCGACCGCGACGTCGGCAAGCGCGCGCCGATGGGCGCCGCCGCCGCGTGCGGAAGCGATCTCGTCATCGTCACCGACGACAATCCGCGCAGCGAGGATTCCGCCGCGATCCGCCGCGCCATCCTCGAAGGCGCTCCGCACGCGACCGAAATCGCCGGCCGCCGCGAGGCGATCGCCGAGGCGATCCGCGTCGCGCGTTCGGGCGACATCGTCCTGCTCGCCGGAAAAGGGCACGAAACCGGTCAGATTGTCGGCGAAACCGTGCATCCGTTCGACGATTCCGAGGTTGCGCGCGAGTGCGCCGCATGACCGCCCTGTGGACCTCGGCCGAGATCGAGGCGGCGACCGGCGGCACCGCGAGCGCGCCGTTCGAGGTCACCGGCATCACCTTCGACAGCCGCGAGGCCGGCCCCGGCGACCTGTTCGTCGCCATGCCCGGAACCGCCCACGACGGCCACGATTTCATTACGGCCGCGTTACAAAACGGCGCCAGCGCAGTCCTTTCTAGGAAACCACTGCACTGTCCACACATCGTCGTCGACGACGTCGCCAAAGCCCTTGAATCCCTCGCCAAGGCAGCCCGCGACCGGCTCGATCCGAAGGCAGTCGTGATCGGCGTCACCGGCTCGGTCGGCAAGACCTCGACCAAGGAGGCATTGGCCGCCGCCTTGACCCGCAGCCGCAAGGGCCACGTCCACCGCTCGGTCAAAAGCTACAACAACCACACCGGCGTTCCATTGAGCCTCGCCCGGATGCCCCGAGGCACCTGCTTCGCGGTGCTCGAAATGGGCATGAACCACGCCGGCGAGATCGCGGGGCTCACTCGCTTGGTCCGCCCCCACATCGCACTCATCACCGCCATCGCCCCGGCCCACATCGAGAACCTTGGCTCGATCGAGGCGATCGCCGACGCTAAGGGCGAGATCTTCGAGGGCCTCGAGGGTCGTCGCATTGCGATCATCCCCGACGACACGCCGCAGCGCGACAACCTCGTCCGCGCCGCCCGCGGCCACGCCGAGGAGGTGATCACGTTCGGCCGCTCCGATAACGCCGACATCAGCGCGCTCCACGCGGTCGATTCGACCGGCCTCGGCAGCCTCGTCACCGCGCGCCTGCTGGCGAGCGAGCTGACTTTCACCCTCTCGCAGCGCGGCGACCACTGGATTTCAAACGCGCTGGCGGTGCTCGCTGCGGTCGAGGCGGCCGGTGCCGATCTCGCCGCCGCCGGCCTCGCGCTCGGCGACCTCGGTGGCCTCAAGGGTCGCGGCGAGCGCCACGTGATCGCTTTGACCGGCGGCGAGGCGCTGCTGATCGACGAGAGCTACAATGCCAACCCGGCGTCGATGGCCGCGACTCTCAAGAGCCTCGGCGAAGAACGCGTCACCGGCCGCCGGATCGCGGTGCTCGGAGCCATGCGCGAGCTCGGTGCCGAGAGCGAGCGCGAGCACCGCGCGATCGCCGAGCCGGCGCTGGTCGCGGGCGTCGACCGGTTGATCCTGATCGGTCCCGAATATGACGGCCTCGCCGCCGAACTGACCGGGCGGATCGCAGTCGATCAGGTCGCAGACGTCTCCGCCGCCACCGAGCGACTGACCGCCTCGATCGCGCCGGGCGATGCAGTCCTCGTCAAGGCCTCCAACTCGATCGGCCTTGCCCGACTCGTCGATGCTCTGGCAGGGGGCCGCACTCCCGCCGGCCAGGAAGCGCTCCGCTAATGCTCTACGTCATCGCCGAGCAGCTGGGCTTCCCCGGCATCCTCAACCTTATCCGCTACATCAGCTTCCGCGCAGGCGCGGCGAGCGCGACCGCATTGCTGATCGGCCTGCTGCTCGGCCCCGCCTTCATCCGCTGGTTGCGGGCCAAGCAGGGCAAGGGCCAGCCGATCCGCGCCGACGGCCCGCAAACCCACCTCGCCAAGCGCGGCACGCCGACCATGGGCGGGCTGCTAATCCTGGTTTCGGTCGGCATTTCGGTGCTGCTGTGGATGGACCTCAGCAATCCCTATGTCTGGGCCTGCCTGCTGGTCACCGCGGCGTTCGGCGTGATCGGCTTCCTCGACGATTGGGACAAGGTGCGAAAGGCGCACCATGCCGGCCTGTCGGGCAAGGCGCGGCTGTTGTTCGAATTCCTCATCGCCGGCTTCGCGACCTGGCTGATGGTGCGTTATTCGGGCACGCAATTCTATCTTCCGTTTGTACAGGGATCGGTCGCCGACGTCGGCCTGTTTTACGTCGTGTTCGGCGCCTTCGTGATCGTCGCGTTCGGCAATGCGGTGAACCTCACCGACGGGCTCGACGGGCTGGCGACGATGCCGGTGATCATCGCCGCAATGGCCTTCACCCTCATCGCCTATCTGGTCGGCGACGCCCGCTTCGCGCCCTACCTCGGAATCCCGCACGTGCCCGGCGTCGGCGACCTCACCGTCCTGCTTCTTGCGATTGTCGGTGCGGGCCTCGCCTTCCTGTGGTTCAACGCGCCCCCGGCGGCTGTGTTCATGGGCGACACCGGCAGCCTCGCGCTCGGCGGGGCGCTGGGCGCGGTGGCAGTGGCGACCCACCATGAATTCGTGCTGGCGATCATCGGCGGGCTGTTCGTGCTCGAAGCGGTCAGCGTCATCGTCCAGGTGTTCTGGTTCAAGCGCTTCGGCAAGCGTATCTTCAAGATGGCCCCGATCCACCACCATTTCGAGCATATGGGATGGAGCGAGCCGACCGTGGTCATCCGCTTCTGGATCATTTCCTTCGTGCTCGCCCTCGCCGGGCTGAGTACGCTGAAGCTCAGGTGATCACGGCACGGGCCTGGGCCGGCAGACATTATGCGGTCTACGGCCTGGCGCGCTCCGGGCTGGCGACCGTCCAAGCGCTGCTGGCGAGCGGCGCGCGGGTCACCGCGTGGGATGCGAAGGAAGAGGCGCGGGCTAAAGCCCCTGTGGGGGCGTCTGTCGAAAACCTCGATGAGCTCGACCTGAGCCAGTTCGACAGCCTCGTCGTCACACCAGGCCTCCCGCTCAACACCCACCCCATCGCCCAGCGCGCGCGAGAGGCGGGGGTCGAAATCATCGGCGACATCGAGCTGTTCGCTCGAGCCCGGCCCGAGCTGCCGCCGCACAAGGTCGTCGGCATCACCGGAACCAACGGCAAGTCGACGACCACCGCGCTCATTCACCACATCCTCAAGACCGCCGGCGTCCCGACGACGATGGGCGGCAACATCGGCCTGCCGATCCTCGCGCAGGACGCGCTGCCCGAAGGTGGGGTCTATGTGCTCGAGCTGTCGAGCTTCCAGATCGACCTGACGCACAGTCTCGATTGTGATGTCGCGGTATTGCTCAACATCACCCCCGACCATCTTGATCGATATGACAGCTTCGAAGCCTATGCGGCGGCGAAAAGCAGGCTCCTGCAAATGCAGAGTGCCGATCATAAATCGGTGATAAACTGGCCAGCTTTCGAGGCGGGCCTGATCAATCCGGAGTTTGCCGGATTCAATGGGATTGTCCCGTTGATTGTCGGCGAGCAGCAAAATTGGCCAGCGCTGCAAGGGCCGCATAACGCCGAAAATGCCGATGCCGCTCGGCAAGCCTCCGGTTGGCTCGGGATAACCGACGATCAGATCGAAAAGGGCTTTCAATCCTATCCCGGTCTGCCGCACCGCATGGAGCGCGTTCGCGACAAGGACGGCATCCTTTTCGTCAACGACAGCAAGGCGACCAATGCCGAGGCCGCCGCACCGGCGCTAGCCGCTTACCCCCGCGTTCGCTGGATCGTCGGCGGACAGGCCAAGACCGAAAGCCTCGGCGACACCGCTAACCATCTCAGCCATGTCGTTGCCGCCTATACCATCGGCGAGGCGGGGCCGATGTTCGCACGTTTGCTGCGCGCCGCCGGGGTCGCCGTGGTCGAGTCGGAAACGCTTGAAAATGCGGTGAATCGTGCCGCGAGGGATTCACAGCCGGGCGAGACTGTCCTACTCTCGCCGGCAGCCGCCTCGTTCGACCAATTTCGCGATTTCGAGGCGCGCGGGGACCACTTTCGCGAGCTGGTGGAGGGGCTATGAACGGCGCAACGCAAGCGGCCACCTTGGCCGGCACGATCAAGGCCAAGGCGGCACTGGTCGATCCCGGCCGCTATGGCCGCTCGGACCGGTCGCCGGTCGGCCGCTGGTTCTGGGAAATCGACAAGGTCCTGCTGCTGATGATCGCCGCGCTGATCGGCATCGGCCTGATCGCCGTCGCCGCCGCCAGCCCGGCCGCCGCCGAGCGCTATTCGGGCGGCAATGTGCGGATCAACGAGCTATTCTTCTTTTATCGCCAGCTGATGTGGATCGCGGTCTCGGTACCGGTGATGATCATCATCTCGATGATGCCGCGCGAGCGCGCCAAGCGTTTCTCGGTGGTTGGCGCGCTGGTATTCCTCGCCTTGCTGGCGGCGGTGCCGTTCATCGGCGCCGAGAAGAATGGCGCGGTGCGCTGGATCGAACTCGGAGTCGGCCAGCTCCAGCCGTCGGAATTCCTGAAGCCGTTCTTCGTCGTGTCGATGGCATGGCTGCTGTCGCTCAGGGAGAAGGACAAGAGCCTGCCAGTGTTCCCGGTGTCGGCCGTGCTGCTCGGCCTGGTTGCGGTGCTGCTGATGAAGCAGCCCGATTTCGGCTCGACGATCATCTATGCGGTGGTGTGGATCGCGATGCTGGCGCTGGCCGGGCTCAACCTGCGCATCCTGCTCGGCCTCGGCGCGGCGGCGGTGGTCGGCGTCGTGCTGGCCTATTTCTTCTACGACGTCGCGACGGTCCGAATCGATGGCTTCCTGTTCGGCGAGGGCGACAATTTCCAGGTCGAGAACGCGATGCGCACGCTGACTGCCGGCGGCCTGTTCGGGATGGGGCCGGGCGGGGGCACGCGCAAGTTCGGCCTGCCCGAGCCGCACACCGATTACATCTTCTCCGTGATCGGCGAGGAATTCGGGCTGATCGCCTGCCTCGCCATCGCCTTGCTCTATCTCGGCATCGTCGTGCGCGTGCTGGTGAAATTGCTCGACGAGGAGAGCCCGTTCGCGATCCTCGCCGCCGCCGGGCTCGCCATCCAGTTCGGTCTGCAGGCGCTGATCAACATGGCGGTCAACGTCCAGATCGCGCCGTCCAAGGGCATGACCCTGCCGTTCATCTCCTATGGCGGAAGCTCGATGCTGGCGCTGTCGATCGCGATCGGATTGCTGCTCGCCTTCACCCGGCGAAATCCCTATCTGACCCGCTCGCCCTACGTCGTGAAATGGGGCGCGGAGACCGCAGTTCGATGAACGTCATCCTGGCCGCCGGAGGCACCGGCGGACATATGATCCCGGCCCATGCGCTGGCCGCCGAGTTGAAGCGGCGCGGCCACGGCGTGGCGCTGATCACCGACGAGCGCGGAGCCAAAATCCCGGGGCTGTTCGACGGCGTCCCGATCCACATCCTGCCGGCCGGGCGTCTTGGCGGCGGGCCGCTGGGAATGATCCGAGCGGCATTTGCCATCGCCTCGGGGCGGGGCCAGGCCAAGCGGCTCTACCGCGCCTTCCCGCCCGACGTCGTGGTCGGCTTCGGCGGCTATCCGGCGCTGCCCGCGCTGTTGGCGGCGAGCGCGCGCGATATCCCCACCATCCTGCACGAGCAGAACGCCGTGCTCGGCAGGGTTAATCGCTTCCTTGCCGGCGAAGCGGCGGCGATTGCGACCGCTTATGCCGACGTCGAGCGATTGAAGCCGAGGCACCGGGACAAGACCGTGCTGGTCGGCAATCCGGTGCGCGAGGCGGTTGCCCGCCTCGGGGAGGCGCCGCTGCCACCTTTCGACGAGCTTGCGCCGCTCAAGATTCTGGTGACCGGCGGGAGCCAGGGCGCGAGCGTGCTCGGCAAGGTCGTCCCGGCCGGCCTCGGCGCGCTTGAGCCCGCGCTCCGCCGTCGGTTGCAGATCGTCCAGCAATGCCGGCCTGACGACATCGAAGCGGTGCGCGCGCGATACGCAGAGCTCGGCATTCCGGCCGAACTGTCGACCTACATCGCCGACATGCCGGCCAAGCTCGCCGATTGCCATCTGGTCATCGCCCGCGCTGGCGCCTCGACCATCGCCGAGCTGACCGCCGCCGGTCGTCCGGCGATCCTCATCCCGCTGCCGAGCGCCACCGACGACCACCAGACGGTCAATGCGCGCGAGATGGCGCGAGCGGGCGGGGCGCGGATGATTGCGCAGTCCGAGTTTACGCCGGATACGCTGGCGGCGCAGATCGCGGCGCTGGCCGGCGATCCCGAGGCGCTCGCCAATGCCGCCTCTCGCGCGCTGTCGATCGGCCGACCGCATGCCACCAGCGACCTGGCCGACCTGGTCGAGCGGATTGCGAACAAGGAGAAGATGGTCCCGCTCGGGCCGCCCATCTCCGCTCCCGCCAACGTGCCGGCGATGACCTTGGCGGCGCGCGCATGAAGGCGATGGGCCGCGAGATCGGCACGATCCACTTCGTCGGCATCGGCGGCATTGGCATGTCGGGCATCGCCGAGGTCATGCACCACCTCGGCTACAACGTTCAGGGCAGCGACCAGAACGAAAGCTATGTCACCGAAGGCCTGCGCAAGGCGGGCATCCCGGTGATGATCGGCCAGTCCGCCGACAATCTCGGCGAGGCGGCGGTGCTGGTCTGCTCGACCGCCATCCGCGACGACAACCCCGAGGTTCGCGCCGCCGCTGAGCGCCGAATCCCGCGGGTCCGACGCGCCGAGATGCTCGCCGAGCTGATGCGCATGCAATCGACCATCGCGGTCGCCGGGACGCATGGCAAAACCACCACCACCTCGATGATCGCGGCGATGCTTGACGCCGGCGGGATCGAGCCGACCGTGATCAACGGCGGAATCATCAATAGCTATGGCTCCAATGCCCGGCTCGGCAAGTCCGACTGGATGGTCGTCGAGGCCGACGAAAGCGACGGCAGCTTCCTCCGGCTCGACGGGACGATCGCGGTGGTGACCAACATCGATCCCGAGCATCTCGACCATTATGGCAGCTTCGAGCGCGTGAAGGACTGCTTCGTCGAGTTCGTCGAGAACGTGCCGTTCTACGGGCTGGCGGTGATGTGCGTTGATCATCCCGAGGTGCAGTCCGTCATCGGCCGCATTCGCGACCGCCGCATCGTCACCTACGGGACGTCAGCACTGGCCGACATTCGCGCTGAGAACATCCGTCCCGAGGGCGGCGGCAGCCGCTTCGACGCGAGCATCATCGCGCGGAGCGGCGAGCGGAGGGTGATCCCCGACATCTTCGTCCCCATGCCCGGACGCCACAACGTCCTGAACGCGCTTGCCGCGGTGGCGGTAGCGCGCGAATTCCTGTTGCCCGACGATGTCATCGCCCGCGGCTTCGAGCGGTTCGGGGGAGTCAAGCGCCGCTTCAGCCGAGTCGGCGCAGTCGACGGCGCGACAATCATCGACGATTACGCCCACCACCCGGTCGAGATCCGCTCCGTGCTGTCGGCGGCTCGGGAGAGCGCCGAGGGGCGGGTGATCGCAGTCGTCCAGCCCCATCGTTACTCGCGGCTCGGCGATCTGATGGACGAGTTCCAGGCGGCCTTCAACGACGCCGACGCGGTGTTCGTGACCCCCGTCTACGCCGCCGGCGAGCAGCCGATCGAGGGCATCGACGCCGAGGCCCTGGCCGAGGGCTTGCGTGCCCGCGGCCACCGCATGGTCAAGACCGTCGCCGACGCCGCGGAATTGGCGCGCTGCTTGCGCGACCTCGCCGCCGAGGGCGATCTGGTGGTGTGCATGGGCGCCGGCGACATCACCAAGTGGGCGGCTGGCCTGGCCGACGGGATCAAGGCGGCGCGGGCGACCAAATGAACGCGGAGACGATCGCAGCCGTGCGCGGACGCCTCACCCCCGACGCGCCGCTCGCGCCGTTGGTGTGGTTCAAGTCGGGCGGCGCGGCACAATGGCTGTTCGAGCCGGCCGATACCGATGACCTCGCGGATTTCCTGCGTCGGCTCGATCCGGCCGTCCCGGTGATGGGGCTCGGCCTTGGATCAAACCTCATCGTCCGCGACGGCGGCGTGCCGGGCGTGGTCGTGCGGCTCGGCAAACCTTTTGCCACGGCCGAGCGGCTTGACGAGGTGACCCTGAAGTGCGGCGGTGGCGCAAGTGGCATACTGGTGTCGTCGACCGCCCGGGACGCCGGAATCGCCGGCCTGGAATTCCTCCGCTCGATCCCCGGCACGGTCGGCGGCTTCGTGCGGATGAACGGCGGTGCCTACTGCCGCGAGACGAGCGACGTATTGGTCGACTGCGAGGTCGTGCTGCGCAGCGGCGAACGTCAAACGCTCCTCAAGGAAGCGCTTGCCTACTCCTATCGCCATAGCGACCTGCCCGAGGGGGCGATCGTCGTCTCCGCCACCTTGCGCGGCATGCCGGGGGAACCGGCCGCGATCCAGGCCGAGATGGACCGCATCGCCGCCAGCCGCGAGGAATCGCAGCCCCTTCGCAGCAAGACCGGCGGCTCGACCTTCAAGAATCCGCTGCCGCTCAAGGCGTGGCAGGCGATCGACCGGGCCGGGTGCCGCGGCCTGACCCTGGGCGGCGCCCAAGTCTCGGAAAAGCATTGCAACTTCCTGTTGAACCTTGGAAGCGCGACCAGCGCCGACATCGAAGGATTGGGCGAGGAAGTGCGGCGCCGGGTGCGGAAAGAGAGCGGCATCGAACTCGAATGGGAGATTCAGCGTGTCGGCATGTTTGCCGACGACGCAAGCCAGGAATGTGTGGGAGTGAAAGGTTGAACAAGGATCTGCACGTCGTGGTGCTGATGGGCGGCTGGTCGTCCGAGCGCGAGGTGTCACTAACCAGCGGCAAGGGCATCGTCGCCGCCCTGGAAGAGCGTGGTTGGTCCAACGTCACGCCACTAGACATGGACCGCAACATTGCCGCGGTGCTGACCGAGCTCCGTCCCGACGTGGTGTTCAACGCGCTCCACGGCACGCCGGGCGAGGACGGCACGGTCCAGGGCCTGCTCGACCTGATGCAGATCCCCTACACCCACAGCGGCCTTACCGCGTCGGCCGTGGCGATCGACAAGGAGCTGACCAAGGCGGTGCTGGTCCCGCACGGCATCCGCATGCCGGGCGGCCGGATCGTGCGCAGCGACAGCCTCTACGAGGGCGACCCGATGGCCCGGCCCTATGTGCTGAAGCCGGTCAACGAAGGCTCATCGGTCGGGGTCGCGATCGTCACCGACGAGGGCAATTACGGCAAGCCGATTAGCGCCAAGGCCGAAGGGCCGTGGCGGCATTTCGAGCGGCTTCTGGCCGAGCCGTTCATCCGCGGCCGCGAATTGACCATCGCGGTGCTCGGCGGCGAGGCGCTGTGTGTCACCGAGCTGCAGCCCAAGGCCGGCTTTTACGATTACGACGCCAAATATACTGACGGCTTGACCACGCACATCTGTCCGGCCCGAGTGCCCGACAATGTCGCCCGAGCGATGATGGACATGGCGGCCGCGGCGCACCGGCTGCTCGGCTGCCGTGGCATTTCGCGGAGCGACTTTCGCTGGGACGACGAACTGGGCGAAGCAGGTGTCTATCTGCTCGAGGTCAACACCCAGCCGGGCATGACGCCGCTAAGCCTTGCTCCGGAACAGGCCCGCCAGCGCGGCATCGGCTATGGCGAGCTGGTCGAGCGGCTGATCGCCGAGGCGCTTGGCGAAGACCTCGCGCCGGTGCTCGAGCAAAGCGCCGCGGCGCGGTGAGCTCTGCTCGCACCCGGCGCGGCTCCGGCGCGGCGATCCGGCCGCGCAAGGGCGGCGCGCGGGTCAAGGTGCCGCGCAAGATCGTCTCCAAGCTTCCGGTCGAACAGGACAGCGCCAACCGTCTCGCGCGCTTGGCGTTCGGCCTGTTCGCGCTGGCGATCGCGGGCGTGGCGGCGGCGGCGGTCGACCTGCCGGGCCGGGCGTGGAGCGCGTTCGGCGAACAGATGGGATCGGCCGGCTTTCGCGTGCGCAGCGTCGACGTCGTCGGCGTCAAGCACATGGACAGCAAGCCGGTCTTCAAGATCGCGCTCGATCAGCAATCGACGGCGATGCCGCTGGTCGATGTCGAAGGGATCCGTCAGCGCCTGCTCCGCTACGGCTGGGTCAAGGATGCGCGGGTCTCGCGGCGGCTGCCCGACACGCTGGTGATCGATATCGTCGAGCGCCAGCCGGCCGCATTGTGGCAGGACGACAGCAAGCTGTCGCTGATCGACGACGACGGCGTGGTGCTCGACAAGGTCAAGGTCACGGAGATGCCCGACCTGCCGTTGCTTGTCGGCCCCGGCGCCAACGCCCGCAGCCGCGAGCTCCAGTCGCTACTCGGCGAAGCGCCCAATCTGCGGCCGCAGCTGGAGTCGGCCACCTGGGTATCGCACCGCAGATGGGACCTCAATTTCCAGACCGGCGAGACGGTCGCCTTGCCCGAGGGCAACGCCGACGCGCGCAAAGCGCTTGCCAAATTCGCCCGGCTCGACAAATCGGCCGGCTTGCTTGGCCGCGGGATCGTCCGCTTCGACCTGCGCGTGCCCGGCAAGATGATCGTTCGCTTGCCTGCCGATGCGGTTCCGCAGGGCGACAAGCCCGCCCAGGAAGGTTAGGGTTTCAGCAGCGTCCATGGCCGTCCCGCCCCCCCAAACGCCGATCGCCGCCCTCGACATTGGCTCGTCGAAGGTCAGCGCCCTGATCGTCGCGCGCGACGACGACGGACGGCTGCGCGTGATGGGCTCGGGCCAGCGGGAAAGCCGCGGCGTCAAGCGCGGCTATGTCACTGACATGGACGCCAGCGAGGTCGCGGTGCGCGAGGCGGTCGAGAGCGCCGAGCGCATGAGCGGAGTCACGATTGACGATGTGTGGGCAAGCTTCGGCGCCGGCGGAATCAGCAGCGACGTGATCAGCGTCGAGGTCGAACTTGGCGGCCATCAAGTCGAGCAGACCGACATCAACCAATTGCTGCTCGAGGGCCGCACCGCGATCGACGGCGGCCAGCGGCTCGTGCTCCACGCCCATCCGGCGCTGTTCACGATCGACGGGGTTGAGGGCGTCAAGAACCCGATCGGGCTCCATGCCGGCAAGCTCGGCGTCGACATCCATGTCGTCGCCGCCGACCCAGCGCCGCTGAAGAATCTCGATTACGTCATCCGCTCGGCCCATCTTGGGGTGAAGGCGATCGTCGCCTCCCCGGTCGCCGCGGCGCTCGCCTGCCTGACCCAGGAGGAGCGCGAGCTCGGGGTCGCGCTGGTCGAGCTCGGCGCGGAGGTGACCAACGTCTCACTCCATGCCGGCGGAATGCTCGTAGGGCTGCGCTCGATTCCGATGGGCGCCAAGGATATCAGCGACGACATCGCTTGTGCATTCGCGGTCCAGCGCCGCGATGCCGAGCGGCTGAAGTGCTTTTACGGCTCGGCGATGACCAGCCCGCGCGACAATCACGAGATGATCGAGGCCAATCAGATCGGCGCCGAGGACGGGGCCGAGCCGACCCGCATCACGCGCGCGCAGCTGATGACCGTGATCCGTCAGCGGGTAGAGCAGCTGACCGGCGAGATCGACGCCGCGCTCAAGAGCCTCGGCTTCACCGGCCCGGTCGGGCGCCAAGTCGTGCTGACTGGCGGCGGCGCCGACCTCAAGAACATCGCCGACTATATGCAAGGCGTACTCGGTCGGGCGGTGCGGATCGGTCGTCCGCGGACCATCACGGGCCTGCCCGACGCGCATAGTGGCCCGGCCTTCACGACGCTGGTTGGGCTAGCGATGCTCGCCGCCGATGGCAGCGGCGATCTGCGCGACATCATCCTCGGCACCCGCGTCGAGAAGAAAAGCGGGACCGGCATGTTCGGCCGCCTGGTGAGCGCGCTCAAGCAGGGTTATTGAGCCCGCGCTCCACGGCGCGCCTTGCCCAATCTGAATCAGGTGAGTCCCGGGCGCCACTCGGCTCACAGAAAATTTGGCCTGCGCAGTCGTTTTTGCTTGGCACGCGGGACCCGATGATTCAAAGATTCGTGCCGTAGATTCAAAGCGCTTGGCGCGACAGGGGAGCACGGCCCATGAGCATCGATTTCATCCGACCGGAAGTCGACGAGCTTCGTCCGCGGATCAGCGTGATCGGCGTCGGCGGCGCGGGCGGCAACGCCGTCGCCAACATGATCAAGCGCGATGTCCAGGGAGTCGACTTCATCGTCGCGAACACCGACGCGCAGGCGCTCAACTCCTCGACCGCCGACCAGCGGCTTCAGCTCGGGCTCAAGATCACCCAGGGCCTCGGTGCGGGCTCGCGGCCGGAGATCGGCCGTGCCGCGGCGGAAGAGACGATCGAGGAGATCGAGCGCGCGCTCGACGGATCGCACATGTGCTTCATCGCCGCCGGCATGGGCGGCGGCACCGGCACCGGGGCAGCTCCGGTGATCGCCAAGGCGGCGCGTGATCGCGGCATCCTGACCGTCGGCGTGGTGACCAAGCCGTTCGCGTTCGAGGGCGCGCGGCGGATGCGCTCGGCCGACAGCGGCATCGACGAGCTTCAGAAGCATGTCGATACGCTGATCGTCATCCCCAACCAGAACCTGTTCCGCCTCGCCAACTCCGACACTACCTTCAAGGAAGCGTTCGAAATGGCCGACGAGGTGCTCCAGCAGGGCGTTCGCGGGATCACCGACCTGATGGTCATGCCGGGCCTCATCAACCTCGACTTCGCCGACGTTCGCTCGGTGATGGGCGAGATGGGCAAGGCGATGATGGGCACCGGCGAAGCGTCGGGCGAGAACCGCGCGATCGAGGCTGCCGAGAAGGCCATCTCGAACCCGCTGCTCGACGGCGTCAGCATGAAGGGCGCCAAGGGCGTGATCATCTCGATCACCGGCGGCGAGGACATGAAGCTGATGGAGGTCGACGAGGCCGCCAGCCACATCAAGGAGCTGGTCGACGCCGACGCCAACATCATCTGGGGCTCGGCGTTCAACAACGGTCTGGAAGGCAAGATCCGGGTCAGCGTCGTCGCAACCGGGATCGAGGCCGAGGCGTCGGCGATGCCGGCCGGCCAGCAGAGCGGTGCCGGCAAGGTGTTTAGCTTCCCGCCGCGGGGCGTTGTCAGCGCTCCGGCGACGCCGGTTGTGGACAGTGCAGTGGTTTCCTCAAACGGGGGTGACGAGGCGGACGAGGACCTGTTGGAATTGTCCAACACGACCGACGGCGAGAACGAGGCGGACGAGCTGGTGCTCGACAGCGACGATATCCTGACCCAGCCGGTCGCGTCGGCCCCGGTGCCGCCGCCAAGCGACGAGGAAACCGCCGAGCCGACCGCGTCGAGCGAGGACGAGCGGCCCAAGCTGGCGACCGGCGGAGGCACGCTGTTCGAGCGCATGAGCAACATCGCGCGCGGCGCGGCCCAGGCGGAATCGGACGGCGGCGAGCCGATGCCGAGCTTCCGCCGCGAACCGCTCGACATCCCGCGCTTCCTCAATCGCCAGAACAATCAGTAGCGATCCCGTCGGCTCGTCGCCGATGAACCACGGTCTGGCGATTACGCGGCCCCGGCAAGCTTGGAGCAAGGTCGGCTTCGCGATCAGTGGCAGAATGCGAACTTTTTCCCTGCGCGGGGCGACGGCTGCGGCGCTGATCCTGGCGATGGCCGCGGCGACGCCTGCCGCCGCGCAATTCGGCGCGACGACGATTTCCGACCCCAATGCCGCGCTCGCGGCGAGCATGCGCACGCTGGCGCGCGAGCCGCGCAACATGGACGCGCTGATCGCCGCCGGGCGGGCCAGCCTCGAGCTCGGCGATTTGCAGGCCGCGGCGGGCTTCTTCGGGCGCGCCGAGGAGGCCTATCCGCGCAGCCCGATGCCCAAGATCGGCATGGGCGCGGCGATGACGATGAGCGGCCAGCCGTCCTCGGCGCTGACCTATTTCGCACGCGCCGCGGCGCTCGGCGCACCGCCGTCGATGCTCGCGCTCGACCGCGGCATGGCCTATGATCTGCTCGGCCAGCAGCCGCAGGCGCAAATCGAATATCGGCTGGCGATGGTCGGGGTGGCGGCCGACGAAGCGCGGCGTCGGCTGGCGCTGAGCCTGGCGATCGGGCGCGACATCAAGGGTGCGGCGGCAACGATCGAGCCGCTGCTTCGGCGCGGCGACCGCGAGGCGGTGCGGGTCAACGCCTTCATCCTCGCGCTGGCCGGCGACCGCGAGGGCGCTCGGCGGACGATCGATGCGGCGATGCCCGGCAAAGGCGCAGAATTCGAGCCGTTCTTCCGGCTTCTGCCGGTGCTTCGCCCCAACGAGAAAGCGGCGGCAGTCCATCTTGGCGAATTCCCCAAGGATGCCGCGCAGCGCTACGCCTCGGCGCAGTCCATTCCGCTTTCGCCGGTGGTAAGCGTCGGCCGGACGGGCGATCCTGGGGCCGCAACAAGCGGCAGGACGGTCGAATCGCTGCTGGTGTCTCCGCCGCGCGTCGCCAGGGCCGCCCCGCAACGTCTGCCCCAGGCCGGCAAGCGCCAACCGCAACCTGCGCACCGCGCAGAGCGTGAAGTCGAGTCGATCAATACTTGGCTCGCGTCGGTGCGTCCGTCGCTTAACCCGGCAGAGAATCCCGCGTCACGGAGGTCGAGGCCGAAGGATCAGGTGGCCACCCCGTCCGGCGCACCCACTGTGCCGTCCGCCGATCCCGTTGTGCTGCGTCCGTCAGCGCCGCCGCCAGCGCCGCCACCCGCCGCGCAAAGCAGCATCGCAACGGAGCCGACGGTCGAATTGGTCGAGATCGTCCCGGCGACCCCAAGCGAGCGCGACGTCGTGGGCAACGCGGAGACCGAGCGCAAGGTGGAAACGGCGACGATCGACCTGCCGTCCGATCCGTTGCGGCCGGCCGACAATGCCGACCAGGATGTGCGCCAGCCGTCGTTCGCCGTCACCGACAGCCCGCCGCCGGCGCCGACCCCCAAGCTTGAGATCGAGACCCCGCCGCCGTCGCGGCCCAAGGTCGAGCTGGCCTCCCGCGAGATCGGCAAGAGCCGGTCGGCGGCGAAGGACAAGGCGAAAACGTCCAAGCCGGCCGAGCCGGATGTTGGCGCCAAGGGCACCTTCTGGGTCCAGCTGGCTGGCAGCGGTAGCAAGGAGAACATGGCCGCGGAGTTCCGCAAGATCCGCGCCAAAAAGCCCGATCTGTTCAAGGGCCAGCCGGGCCATGTCACGGTCGGCAAAGACTATTTTCGGCTGCTGATCGGCCCCTTCGACGACAGCGCCGAGGCGCACGCCTTCGTTACCAAGCTCGACAAGGCGGGCATCGACAGCTTCGCCTGGACCCGCAACCCGGCGCAGATCAAGATCGAGAAACTCGCCAGCCGATGACGGCATTCCCGGGGCTCGCCGCCCGCCCCGACCGGTCGCTCGGGCGGCTCCACCCCGAAGACGATGACGGCCCGCGCGGCCCGCGCGACGCCTTCCAGCGCGACCGCGACCGGATCGTCCATTCGGCCTCCTTCCGCCGCCTGCGCTCCAAGACCCAGGTGTTCGTCGCGCCTGACGGCGACCATTTCCGGGTCCGCCTGACGCACAGCCTGGAAGTGGCGCAGATCGGCCGCACGATGGCCCGGGCGCTCGGCCTCAACGAGGATCTGACCGAGGCGCTGTGCCTGGCCCACGACCTCGGCCATCCGCCGTTCGGCCATGCCGGCGAGGATGCGCTGTCGGCGGCGCTGGCCGATGCCGGCGGGTTTGACCACAATGGCCACACGCTTCGCGTCGTGACGCTGATCGAGCGGCCCTATCCCAACTTTGCCGGGCTTAATTTGACTCGCGACATGCTCGACGGACTGGCCAAGCATAATGGGCCGGTGGGTGCGTTGGGCTGGGCGCTGGCGGAGGCGGCGGCAGGTGCTGGAGTCGCCCTGGACGAGTGGCCGGGGCTGGAGGCGCAGGTGGCGGCGATCGCCGATGATATCGCCTACGACAATCACGACATCGACGACGGGCTTCGGGCCGGAATACTCGAGCTCGACGAGTTGCTCGAAGTGCCGCTGGTGGCGCGGCTGTGGCGGGCGATCGAGCGGCGCCATCCGGGGCTGGAGCGCGAGCGGATGGTGAAGGCGCTGGTGCGCGACGGGATCGGAACGATGGTCGCCGACGTGCTCGGCGAGACCCGGCGCCGGGTCGCCGAGGCGGGGGCGGAGACGGCGGCGGACGTGCGCGGCGCGGGGCGGGCGCTGGCCGGCTTCTCGGAGGCGATGGCGGCCGAGGAGCGGGCACTCAAGGCGTTTCTCTATGCGAAGCTGTACGACAGCCCGCCGCTGCGTCCGGTACGCGACGAGGCGCAACGCGTGATCGCCAATCTCGCCGGGGCGTACCGAGCCGATCCGGCGCTGCTGCCCGACGGGTGGGCGCGCGGCGAGTCGGAAACCGACCGGCTGCGCGGGATCGCCGACTTTATCGCCGGAATGACCGACCGCTATGCGATTGCGCGGCACGAGGAGCTGGTCGGGCCGGTGACCCTGCCGGAGAAGTTCTGAAGGTGGCGCGGATCGCGATGATCGGCGCGACCGGACTGATCGGCCGCTCGCTGGCGCCGCTGCTGGTCGAAGCGGGTCACCGCTTGTTGATCGTCGGGCGTCGTCCCGCCGGCGTGGCGGGGGTCGAGGAGTTCGTTGGCGAGATCGCGGCCTGGCCGGGCGCGCTCGCCGGACGCCAGCTCGACATTGCCATTTCGACGCTCGGAACCACCTGGCGCAAGGCCGGGTCGTGGGAGGCCTTCGCCGCTGTCGACCACCGTGCGGTACTCGGTTTCGCGCGCGCGGCGCGAAGCGCGGGCGCAAGACAGGTCATCGCGGTAAGCTCGAGCGGGGCGAATGCCGACTCGCGCGCCGCCTATCTCGCCTTGAAGGGGCGGGTCGAGCGCGACCTCTCCGCGCTGGATTTCGAGCGAACAGACCTGGTGCGACCCGGCCTGCTGCGCGGGGCACGCAGCGATGACCGGCGTCTCGGCGAGCGGATCGCGATCCTGCTCAGTCCGCTGACCAACCTCGTGCTGCGCGGCCCGCTCGACCGTTTCGCGGCGATCGATGCCGCTGTCGTGGCGCGCGCGATCTCGGCCCTTGCGGGAGAGGCGGGGGAGGGCGTTTTCGTCCATCACAATCGCGGCATCCGGGCGATTGCCGCCGGGGGGAAAGATTGGGAGAAGCGGCCTAGAAGACGCGGCCGCTGATCGACTTGTTCTGGACCTCCTTGGTGAACGCTTCGCCCTCGGCGTTCATCCGCTCCCACTCGCGCTTCGGGAGGCAGATGCGGAACGTCCGCAGGCGGCTGCCGGTGGCGGCGAGATCCTTGCACAGGCCGGGCTGGGCGCGCGCGGCTCGGGGCGCGAATTCGGCGAGCGAGCCGGCCGTCTTGGCGAGGCGCTTCTCGCGCTCGGCCTCGAGCAAGGCGGAGCGCTGGCGGAGCCGCTCGACGGCGGCGACGGCGACCGCCTTGGCCTCGGCGCAGCTGGCACTAGCGACCGCGGCCTCGATCGCCGGCAGGTTCTGGCGGACGAACAGCAGGGTCTGCGCCGACATCTGCTCGAGCTCGCCGACATAGGCGCGCCAGCGCTGGCGCAGGTCGCGATCGAGCTCGGCCTCGTTCAGCAGCCGCGGCAGGTCGGCGGTTGCGGCGAGCTCGGCGCGGGCGGCGGTGATCCGGCAGGTGCCGCCGACCGTGCTGCGCTTGAAGTCGGTGCGCACCGACCAGTCGGTCGAGGCCGGGATCGGCCTGCCAGCTGCATTGCGCGGGCGCTGCCGGGTGATCGCGCGGTTGATCGTGGTGACGTCGCGTCCGGCGACTTCATAATAGCGGACGGTGGCGTTCATCGCTTCGAGCGTCGTGGCGGCGGGCGCGTCCGGGGCGGCGGCGAGCATCAACAGTCCGATCGTCAGCATCACGCGCACTCCTTGTTCGCGCTTGACTATGCGCTCGCGGGGGCGGTCCGGCATACCCCGAATCTTCGGGGAGCGGCTCGGTCGCGGGCGCGAGGGTGGCGCGGCGCCCGGCGCTTCGCTAGAGGCGCGGCATGTCCGTTCATGCCCGTTACGCCGCGCTTCTCGATGGAGTGCTCGACGATCTCGTTGCCGCCGGTGAGCTTCCGGCCGAGGCGTCGCGGCGGGCGATTGCGGTCGAGCCGCCGCGCGATGCGGCGCATGGCGACCTCGCGCTCAACGCGGCGATGGTGCTGGCCAAGGCGGCGGGCAGCAATCCGCGGGCGCTGGCTGGGCTACTCGAGCCGCGGCTGGCGGCCCTGCCCGGGGTCAAGTCGGTGGCGATCGCCGGGCCGGGGTTCATCAACGTGACGCTCGAGCCGCAGGTGTGGCGCGACGAATTGGTGACGATCCTCAGCGAGGGCGAGCGCTACGGGCTGAGCGCGGTCGGCGGCGGCGAGCGGGTCAATGTCGAATATGTCTCGGCCAACCCGACGGGGCCGATGCACATGGGCCATTGCCGCGGCGCGGTGGTCGGCGACGCGCTGGCGCGGCTGCTCGAGGCGGCGGGGTTCGCGGTCACCAAGGAATATTATGTCAACGACGCCGGGAGCCAGGTCGACACGCTCGCGCGCTCGGCGCACCTTCGGTACCGCGAGGCGCTCGGCGAGGACATCGGCGAGATCCCGGAGGGGCTCTATCCGGGGGACTATCTGAAGCCGGTGGGCGAAACGCTGGCGGCGGAGTTTGGCGAGCGGTTCGTCGGGGCGGACGAGAGCGAGTGGCTTGATGTGTTCAAGCGGCGCACGGTGGCGGCGATGCTCGACCTCATCCGCTCCGACCTCGCGCTGCTGGGGATCCATCACGACCATTTCGCGTCGGAAGCGGCGCTGCAGGCGTCGGGCAAGGTCGACGAGGCGCTGGCGACGTTGAGCGCGAAAGGCCTGGTCTACCAGGGCGTGCTCGAGGCGCCGAAGGGCGAGACCCCGGACGATTGGGAGCCGGTCGAGCTGACCCTGTTCAAGTCCACCGAGTTCGGCGACGACCAGGACCGGCCGCTCAAGAAATCGGACGGCAGTTGGACCTATTTCGGAGCGGACGCCGCCTATCACCTGCAGAAAGCGCAGGCGGCCGACCACCTGGTCAACATCTGGGGCGCCGATCATGCGGGGACGGTCAAAAGGATCCAGGCGGCGGTGACCGCGCTGACCGACGGGCGCGTCGATCTCGACGTCAAGATCGTCCAGATGGTCAAGCTGCTGCGCGGCGGCGAGCCGGTGAAGATGTCGAAGCGGGCCGGCAATTTCGTGACGCTGGCGGATGTCGTGCGCGAGGTCGGCAAGGACGTCGTGCGGTTCATCATGCTGACCAAGCGCGCCGACACGATGCTGGAGTTCGACTTCGCCCGGGTGGTCGAGGCGTCGAAGGACAACCCGGTATTCTACGTCCAATACGCGCACGCGCGGATCAGCTCGCTGCAGCGCAAGGCGGCAGCGGCCGGGGTTGCGCTCGAGGCGGCGGCGGACCTCAGTTTGCTCGACGACGAGGAGCTGGCGCTGGTCAAGGCGGCGGCGCAATATCCGCGCGTGGTAGAGGGCGCCGCGCTGGCCCACGAGCCGCACCGGATCGCCTTCTATCTGTACGACCTCGCGGCGGCGCTGCACGCGCTATGGAACCGCGGCAACGACGACCCCGAGCGACGCTTTCTGCTTGAAAATAATCCACAACTTTCCCGCGCTCGGCTGGAATTGGCGCGCTGCGTCGGGCAGGTCATCAAGAACGGCCTGGCGATCATGGGGGTCGCGGCAGCGGAGGAAATGTGAGCGACCGGCCGGCTTCGCAGGAGGCGAGTGGCGAGCGACTGCCGTGGCTCGAGCCCTATCGCGAGCCGTCGGCCAAGCTCGCCGCGGCGCGCGCCGCCCCGCCGCGGGAAAAGACGCGCGGCAGATGGTGGCCGGTCGCCGGCTTGCTGGCACTGATCGCGGTCGGTGGCGGTGGCTATTGGCTCGGGCAGCGCGAGGATGGGCCCGCGCCGCGTACGGCAGAGGTGGTTAGGCCAGCGCCGGTGGTCGCGCCGGTGAAGCCGGTGGCCGAGGAGGCTGCGCCTGTGCCGGCGCCAGTGGTTGCCGAGCCGACGCCGACTGCCGAACCTCAGGCGGTAGAAGCGAAGCCGGTGGCCGCGGCGCCCAAGCCGAAGGTCGCGCCAAAGCCGCCGCGCAAGCCCAAGGTGCGCTCGGCCGATACGCGGCGGTCGAGTTATGAGCGGGTGGTCGCCAAGCAGCGGGCGGCTACTCCACCCAAGCCGCGCGCTCCGGTCCAGGCGTGGCCGAAGATGCCGTCGCCGGGGCCCGCGGGGCAGGTGATCCAGCTCGGCGCGTTCAGCAATCGCAGCCGCGCCGAGGCGGCCTATCGCCAGCGGGTCGCGCGCTATCCGCTGCTGAGCCGGATGCCGACGGTGATCGTTCCGATCCGGCCGCGCGGCCAGCTGCTTTATGTCTTGCGCCTCGGCACCCAGTCGCGCCAACAATCGCACATCGTGTGCCGCAATTTGCGGCGCAGCGGCGATCATTGCCTGGTCATCGGCTAGAGGACGAGAAGCGCATGCAATCCCAGGGTGAAGCGCTGCCGTGGCTCGAGGCGGTCGACGATGAGGACGAGCCGCGCGGGCTGTCGGCGAGGAAGATGCTGGCGGCGCTGGCGCTGGTGCTGCTCGGCGTCGCGATCGTCGTCGGGACCTTGTTCTACATCGGCCGCGAGCAGGGCGGATCGGGCCCGCCCGAGCTGATCCGCGCGCCCGAGGGGCCGTACAAGGTCAGGCCGGAGAACCCCGGCGGGCTCGATGTCAGCGGCGAGAGCGGAACCGCGTTCGCGACCGGCGCGGGAGTCGATACCGACGCCCGGCTCGATGTCGATCGGATGGCCGAACCGCCGCCCCCACCGGCCGAACCGGCGGGTGAGACACCGACTGTCGCGCCGCCGCCCAAGCCCAAGCCCGAGCCGGCGCCGACCCCGCTAGTGGCTGGAGCGCCGGGCGCGACGGTGCAGCTCGGCGCGTACGGATCGACCGCCAAGGCCGAGACGGCGTGGAAGATGCTGTCGGCGCGCTTCCCCGAGGTCGCCGCACTCTCCAAGCAGGTCGTGCCGTATAATGGCGGCTTCCGGCTGCGGGCATCTGCCGGATCGCCCGACCAGGCGCGCGCGGCGTGCAGGGCGGTGAGCGCCGGCGGCGAGAATTGCTTCGTGGTGAGATGACCCAGGCCGCGATCTACGGATTTGCCGGGCCGACGCTGACTGCCGACGAGACCGCCTTCTTCCGCGACTGCAAGCCGGCGGGGTACATCTTGTTTCGCCGCAACATCGAGAACCGCGCGCAACTGAAGGCGCTGACGGATTCGCTGCGCGAGCTCGAGGGCCACGACCAGGTGCCGATCCTGATCGACCAGGAGGGTGGCCGGGTGGCGCGCATGCGCCCGCCCGAATGGCAGGCGTTCCCGAGCGGCGCGGCGTTCGACCGACTGTATCAATTGGCGCCGTCGAGCGCGCTCGAGGCGGCGCGGGTCAATGCCCGGGCATTGGGGCTGATGCTGCGCGAATGCGGGATCAATGTCGACTGCCTGCCGATGATCGACGTGCGCCAGGAGGGCGCCAGCGAGATCGTCGGCGACCGCGCGCTGGGCGCCTGCCCGATGCAGGTCGCAAGCCTCGGCCGCGCAATGCTCGAGGGGCTCGCCTCGGCCGGCGTGGTGGGAGTGATGAAACATATTCCCGGGCATGGCCGCGCGCTGGTCGACAGCCATCACGAGCTCCCGGTGGTGACCGCGAGCGAGGAGGAGCTGGAAATCGACCTTGAGCCGTTCGAGCGGCTGCGCGACGCGCCGATGGGGATGGTCGCGCACGTCGTCTACACCGCGTGGGATGCGGAGCGGCCGGCGAGCCAGTCCGAGACCGTCATCCGCGACATCATCCGCGGGCGCATCGGCTTCGACAATTTCCTGATGAGCGACGACAGCAACATGAACGCGCTCGTCGGTTCGCCGGGCGAGCGGGCGGCGGCGTGCGTCGCCGCGGGCTGCGACGTGGCGCTGCCGTGCAGTGGCGTGATGGCCGACAATGCCGATGTCGCGCGGCTGGTGCCGGAGCTGAGCGCCGAGGGGGCCGAGCGGCTGGCGCGGGCGATGGCGGGGACCTTCACGATCGACGACGAGATGGATTTCGCCGAGGCCGTGGCCAAGCGGGACGAGTTGCTGGCTTTGGTCTAGCGGTTTCTGCGAGCGGCGAAGCTGCGCGGCATTGCAGTGGCGCCGGCTGGATTGCTTCGCTACGCTCGCAATGACGTGGACAGCGATGAGTTCTTCGACCGGCCGGCGCGCGAGGACGACTCGCTCAATCTCAGCCTCGACGGGTGGGAGGGGCCGCTCGATCTGCTGCTGACGATGGCGCGCGGGCAAAAAGTCGATCTTCGGCAGATCTCGATCCTCGCGCTGACCGAGCAATATCTCGCCTACATCGCCGGGGCGCGGGCGCTGAAGCTGGAGATCGCGGCCGATTATCTGGTGATGGCCGCGTGGCTCGCTTACCTCAAATCCTGCCTGCTGCTGCCCAAGGAAGAGCAGGCCGACCCGAGCCCGGAGGAGCTTGCGCTGCGGCTCCAGCTGCGCCTCCAGCGGCTCGACGCGATGCGCGAGGCGGGGGCGCGGCTGATGGGCCGCGACCGGCTTGGCCGCGACGTGTTCGCGCGCGGCGCGCCCGAGGGGCTGAAGGTGATCAGGACCGCGCAGTGGCAGGCGTCGGCGTTCGACCTCTACGCGGCCTATGGGCGGGTGCGGGCGCGGACCCAGCCGGCGATGCACGTCGTCGCCCATCGTGCGGTGATGACGCTCGAGGATGCGATCCAGCGCGTCGCGGCAATGCTCGGGCGGGCGCTCGACTGGACCGCGCTCGAGGCGTTCCTGCCCGACACCGCCGATGGCGCATATCGCAAGTCGGCGCTGGCAAGCTCGTTCGTCGCCGCGCTCGAGCTCGCGCGCCAGGGCCGGCTGATGCTGGCGCAGGAGCAGGCGTTCGCCGAGCTGCTGGTCAAGAAGGCGGCGGCCTGACCATGAACGAGACGACCCGCGCGGTGGAAGCGGCCTTGTTCGCCGCGGCCGAGCCGATGAGCGTCGACGAATTGGCGCTCTACGTCGGCGGGGAGGGGATCGAGGTCGCGCTGGGCGAACTGGCGGCGATCTACGAGGGGCACGGGGTGGAACTGGTCGAGCGCGGCGGTCGCTGGCATTTCCAGACCGCGCCCGACCTCGCGCATTTGCTGCGGCGGACCCGCGAGGAGCCGCGGCGGCTGTCGCGCGCGGCGACCGAGTGCCTGGCGATCATCGCCTATCACGAGCCGGTCAGCCGCGCCGAGATCGAGGCGATCCGCGGGGTGCAGATTTCCAAGGGCACGCTCGACGTGCTGATGGAGGCGGGGTGGGTGAGGACCGCGGGGCGGCGGGAAAGCCCGGGGCGGCCGTTGCTCTACGCGACCACGCCCGACTTCCTGACGCACTTCGGGCTGGGCTCGCGGCGCGACCTGCCGGGGATCGACGACCTCAAGGCCGCCGGGCTGCTCGACCCGCTCGACGAGGAGGCGCTGGCCGAGCAATTGGGCGAGCTGGAACTGGAAAGCCCGGACGAGAGCGACTAGGTAGGCAGCAACGCCCAATCAACGGAGTGCCAGCCCATGGGCTCGTTCAGCCTCATCCATTGGATCATCCTCGGCATCGTCATCCTGCTGCTGTTTGGCGGCAATCGCTTCTCGGCGATGATGAAGGACGTTGCCCACGGCCTGAAAAGCTTCAAGCAGGGGTTGAGCGAGGAGGACGAGAAGAAGCAGGCCGAGTTCCGCGCGCAGCAGGACCAGCGCCAGATCCCGCCGGCCGCCGGCCCGATGGCGGGGCAGCAGCCGATCGACCTCGAAGCGCGCCCGAGCGCCGACCCCGCGCCGCGCGACGACCAGCAGCGCTAGGCTGCCAGAAGCCGGGCAAGGCAGATGTTCGGCGTCGATTCCATCGAGTTCCTGATCGTCGCGATCGCCGCGCTGATCTTCATCGGCCCCAAGGAGCTGCCGGGCGCGATGCGCGCGGTCGGCCGCTGGGTCGGCAAGGTGCGCGGCATGGCGCGGCACTTCACCTCGGGCATCGAGAACATGATGCGCGAGGCCGAGCTGGAGGAGATGGAGCGGACCTGGCGCGAGGAGAATGCGCGGATCATGGCGCGCTACCCGAGCGATGCGGTCTATCCCGAGTCTGACGTGCCCTCCGTGCCGACCCTCGACCAGCCCGATTTGCCGCTCGAGGCGCCGGCCGCGCCCGATCCTGACCCGCGGCCGCCGGCGGAGCGCGAACTGCCGTGATCGCCGACATCGACGACAGCAAGGCGCCGCTGCTCGACCATCTGGTCGAATTGAGAAAGCGGCTGCTGTGGGTGGTGGCGAGCCTGCTCGGCGCGTTCTTCGTGTGCCTCTATTTCGCCAAGCCGATTTTTGCCGTGCTGGTTCAGCCACTGCTCCAGGCGGGGCAGGGGACGCTGATTTTCACCGACGTGTTCGAGGCGTTCTTCGTCGAGGTGAAGGTGGCGTTCTTCGCGGCGCTGATGGTGACCTTTCCGATCCTCGCGACGCAGCTGTGGCGGTTCACCGCGCCGGGGCTCTATGCCAAGGAGAAGAAGGCGTTCCTGCCGTTCCTGCTGATGACGCCATTGTTCTTCGGCGGCGGCGCAGCCTTTGCGTATTTCGTCGCCATGCCGTGGGCGCTGCATTTCCTGCTGGGCTTCGAGGGCACGGTCGGCGGGGTCGAGCAGCACGCGCTTCCGGGCGTCGGCAATTATCTAAGCTTCGTCACCCGCTTCCTGTTCGGCTTCGGAGTGGCGTTCCTGGCGCCGGTGCTGCTGATGATCCTTGAGCGGGCCGGGCTGGTCACCCGCGAGCAGCTGGTCAAGGGCCGGCGCTATGCGATCGTCGCGGCGTTCGCGATCGCCGCGGTGCTGACCCCGCCCGACGCGGTCAGCCAGTTCATGCTCGCGGTGCCGCTCTACGCGCTATACGAATTCGCGATCCTGGCGATCCGGCTGACCCACTGGCGCGCGGCGCGCAAGGCGGCGTCGGCGGAGGAGTCGGTCAGCGGTGCGGAAAACCCCGGCGGACGCAATTTGGGCCCGAAATCGCCACCGGGGGGGGGAGGGGTTGGCGGTTCCGGGCCCATTTGAGCGGATAGCGAGAGCGGGGGGGCAAAAAGGTCACTATCCGTCAATCAAAACGCCGTCCCTGTTCCGCGGTTCCGGCCCCGGCGAAAATAATTTCACCAAAGTGGAAGTTTTTTTTCAGGAGCGCTCGGGAAAGACCGGCAAGTTGACCCCGAGCCGGCCCATCTTTGATTCCAGCGGCGAACGCAACTGGCGGGCGAGGCCGCCGATCACGCGGGTGAATTGCTCGCGCGCGCGGCTGCCCTCGTCGGCCTCGTTCTCGACCAGCGCCGGGCTCGACACGGTCAGCATGGCGGCCAGTTCGCTGAGGCGGTGAAGCTCGACCTCGATCGACGTGCCGGGCGCGCTGAGCATGGCATATTCGACCACTTCGGTGACGAAGAAGGACACCGCCACCGCCGCGTCCTGGGTGGTGAACAGGGGCTCGGCATCGAGCTGGATGGCGATGGCGTGGGCCTTGTCGGGAACCGAGGCGCGCAGGATCGCGGCAAGCTCGACCAGCAGTGGGCGGAGCGGGATGCCAACGCTCTCCTCGACCTCGGCGAAATGGTTGCGGTGGACGACCGACAGCGCGTCGACCCGGCGGCCGATGGCGGCATAGGCGTCGCGCGATTCCGGAGTGGCGGCGCTGCGGCCGTGGATGCTGAGCATCGAGGCGATCACCTGGAGGTTGTTCTTGACCCGGTGATGGACCTCGCGGACCAGCCGGCGCTGGCCTTCGAGGGCCTCGACCATGGTCCGCTCTGAGGCTTCAATCCGATCGACCGCGCGCTCGAACGAGCGGCCGAGCGAGCGGATCTCCTCGGCCGAGCCGAGCCGTTCGGGAAGGACAAGGCTTTCGCCCGGACGATATTCGTTGACCGCGCGCTGGAGCTTGGACAGCGGGCGGGTGAGCAGCAGCTTGACGAGCAGCCAGCTGCCGAGCGCGGCGACAAAGAACATCAGGATCGGAAGGAGCACGGCGAATTGCTCGCTCGGGCCGGGAACCCGCGCGGCGGTGCGCAGCGCGACCTGCATCCGGCCGTCGGCGATCGGGAAGCTCGAGGCGAAGGAGCGCTCGCCGGAGCGTTCGGACTGCGGGCCGATGACGTCGAGGGTCGCGCCCTGCGAGTCGCGCAATTGCACGGCGCGGACGGTCGGCTCGGTGTCGCGCACCGCGGCCGCGAGCTCGTCCTGGGTCAAGCGGCCGGTGGCCATGCCGTCGATCACGCCGACGCGGTAGAACAAAGCGCGCTCCTGCGGAGCAACCCACAGGTCGATCGCGCCGGGCGCGACGAGGCGCTCGTCGGTGCTCGCCTGCATCTCGCCGTTGCGGCAGATCACCGCGCCGTCGGGACGGCGGAAGGTGAAACGTTGGGCGACGGCGGGGGTGAGGGCAAGCGAGCGGCTGATTGCGGCGCACGGATCGCCGGGCGAGCCGGCCACGCTGTTCGCCGCGATCCGGAGGGCAAGGGCGTTGCGGGCGATCAGCGCGTTGATCCCGGTCGCCGCGCTGAAGCCCTTGCGCTGGGCAAGGTCGACGACCGCCTGCTCGGATGCTTCAAGGCCGTTGCGGGTGGTCCAGGCGAGGGCGATGCCGAGCGGAAGCAATGCTGCCGACAGCAGCAGCAGAACCTTGGTGCCGGTGGCCCAGTCGTCGAAGCGGCGCAGGACAGCCCTCACGCGCCGGCGTCCGCGGTGTGTAAGGGATCAGTCGAGCTTGCCGAGGAGGTCGAGAAAGTCGTCGGGAATGTCTTCGTTGAGGGTGGTGTCGTAGACTGAGCGCAGGACCCGGCCGACATCGCCCTGGTTCTTGCGCGGAGCACCCGCGCGGCGCTCGCCGCCGCCCCGCGCATCGGCGGGCCGGGACTTGCCGTCCTTGCCGGAATTCGAAGTGCGCTTCGCTTCACTCAACCTCACGTCCCCCTTCGAACGGGTCGTCCGAAATTCGCTCTTTCAACCACGCCTGTGCCGTTCGAAAGCCCGCCGGATCGTCGAGGCTGGCCGCGCACCTAAAGCGCCGGAAATGCTCCGTCAATCAGTCCCGCAGCATTCCCCCGGCTGGCTTGGAAACCAAAACAGCAAAGCTTTGTTCCAGCCTGACGAGCGATCCCGGGGCGGCTGTCACCATGCGGCCACGCGCCACAAGGTCCGGGGTTGCAACGAATGAAACCCCAGCCCAATAGGGCCGGCGCTTACCACGGAGTCTTTCATCTATGTCGCTTGGCCAGGAACTCGCCCCCCATCTGCCGTTCCTGCGGCGCTATGCCCGCGCACTGACCGGAAGCCAGACCCACGGCGACGCCTTCGTCCGCGCGACCCTCGAGGCGATCGTCGCTTCGCCGGAAGATTTTCCCAAGGACGTCGACCCGCGGCTCGGCCTCTACCGCACGTTCCACGCGATCTGGTCGACCGCCAATATCGAGGAAGGCGAGGAGCCCGGCGGCAATGGCTCGCTCGGGCCCGAGGGCATTGCCCAGGCGCGGCTGTCGCGCATTACGCCGATGAGCCGCCAGGCGCTGCTGCTGACCAGCCTCGAGGGCTTCTCCAACGACGATGCCGCGTTCCTGATCGGGGTCGATGCGGCCGATGTCGAGACGCTGGTCGCCGAGGCGCTCGAGGAGATCGAGCGCCAGACGCATGCCGACGTGCTGATCATCGAGGACGAGCCGATCATCGCGATGGACATCGAAATGATCGTGCGCGACCTCGGCCACAACGTGACCGGCGTTGCGGTGACCCGTTCGGAAGCGGTGGCGCAGGCGCGCTCCTCACCGCCGAGCCTGGTGCTGGCCGACATCCAGCTGGCCGACGATTCGAGCGGGATCGACGCGGTGAAAGACATCCTCGCGGAATTCAGCGTGCCGGTGATCTTCATCACCGCCTTCCCCGAGCGGTTGCTGACCGGAACGCGGCCGGAGCCGACCTTCCTGATCACCAAGCCGTTCCAGCGCGCGACGGTCAAGGCGGCGATCAGCCAGGCCCTGTTCTTCGACGCCGCGACCGCTCCGGCGGCGTAACGGAACCGGCGCCCCGAGCGCCGCGTTGGCCGTGCGAACCAAGGAATTCGAGAGACCGATGGCTGAACCGACCGAACATGTGACCACGACCGAAGCCCGCGCCGGATCGACCCCTCATGTCACCCGAGTGGTGCTGGTGGTCGGCCTGCTGCTGGTCATCGTCGCCTTTGCCGTAATCTTGTTGGTCGCCGGCTAAGCCACTATCTAGAGTATTACGGCCCAGTGGCGCCGCGGATTCGAGCGAGTCCGGCGCCGGTCGATTCAGCGGGTGGGAAATTTGTCCGAGCAGACCGATCAAGAAGCGCCTGAAGTCGCGCCCGAGCCGGTGCCGCTGCCGGACGACGAGTTCAAGGAACATCTCGCCGCGGTAATCCCGCACTTGCGCGCGTTCGGCCGCTCGCTGTCGGGCAGCCGCGACCTCGCGGACGACCTCGTTCAGGAAACGCTGCTCAAGGCGTGGGCGGCGCGAAAGCGCTTCCAGGCCGGCACCAACATGCGGGCGTGGACCTTCATCATCCTGCGCAACCTGTTCCTCAGCCAGATGCGCCGCGCCCGCTTCAAGGGCGAATGGGACGATGTCACCGCGGCCAAGATCCTTGCCGCGCCTGCGAGCCAGGACCGCCACATCGAGCTGGGCGACATGCAGCGCGCGCTGCTGCACCTGCCGCAGCCGCAGCGCGAGGCGCTGATCCTGGTCGGCGCCGGGGGCTTTGCCTATGAGGAAGCGGCGCAGATCTGCGGTTGCGCGGTCGGCACGATCAAGAGCCGGGTGGCGCGCGGCCGGGTGGCGCTGGAGAATCTGTTGGCGGGCAGCCAAATGAGCTCGCGGCGGCAGCACAAGACCGACCCCAACAAGACCGCCTTGCAGTCGATCATGGGCGAGGTCGATCACCTCAGCCGTGACATGATGCCCGCCCCCGACGAGGGCGAGGACCTGTGATCCGAGATTAGTTGAGCCGCGCCAGCAGGTCGGCGAAGTCGCGGTCGCACTCGTCCTTGCGCCCGGCGCTGAACGCGCGACGCAGCGCGGCGGCGATCCCCGCCTGGTCGAGGAAGCTGTCCAACTGGATGATCCGGCGATCGCCCATCCGCTGCAAATCCTGATCCTGTGAGTCGCGCATTGTAGAAAAGCCAACGTCCTAAAGCGCATCGGGTTTCGCCCGGGCGCAGATTACGCCACAGCTTGGACCATGACGGACACGTCTCGTCGAGAGCAGCGCGCAGGGGCGTTGGAGCGGGCGCGCGAGCATGCACCGTTCCTGCGTTCGGCGGGCGAAGCGCTACCCGATCTGGCAGACTGTTTCGTCGCCGAGGGAAGCGGTGCGGCGCTGGCGATGTCGGCAAACGCGGGGGACGGCGACGTCGCCCGGCGGCTCCGGCTCGAGCGCCGTGCGCTGGCGCTGGCGGTCGCACTGGGTGATCTCGCCGGGGAGTTGTCGCTCGAGCAGGTAACGGCGGCCCTGTCCGACTTTGCCGACCGGGCGATCGACCTGGCGCTCGGCGCTGCGGTCGAGCAGCGCGTGCCGGGGGCGTGCAGCGCGGGGTTCGCAGTCATTGCGCTCGGCAAGCTCGGCAGCCGCGAGCTCAATTATTCATCCGATGTCGACCTCATTCTGCTGTTCGACCGGGAAACGATCGCCCGGCGCGAGCGCGAATCTCCGGAGGATTCGGCGCTCCGGATCGCGCGCGCGATGGTCGATCTGCTGCAGCAGCGCAGCGCCGACGGCTATGTCGCTCGGGTCGACCTCCGGCTCCGCCCGTCGCCCGAGGCGACCCCGATCGTGCTGCCGGTCGAGGCGGCGATTTCCTATTACGAAAGCGAGGCGCTGCCGTGGGAGCGGGCGGCGTTCATCCGGGCCCGGGCAGCGGCCGGCGACCGAACGCTGGGCGAGCGGTTCCTGGCCGAGATCCAGCCGTTCATCTGGCGCCGGGCAGTGGATTTCGGGGCGGTCGAGGAAATCCGCGAGATCAGCCTTCGAATCCGCGACCATTATGCGCGCGGGCAGCGGCTCGGCCCGGGCTACGACCTAAAGCGCGGTATCGGCGGCATCCGCGAAGTCGAATTCTACACGCAGGTGCAGCAGCTGATCCACGGCGGGCGCGACCCGGCGCTGCGCGCGCCGGCGGTGCTGGATGCGTTACCGGTCCTGGCCGCCGCGGGGCGGCTCGAGGCGGAGGAGGCCGGGCGGCTGGCGGAGGCCTATCGGCGGCTGCGCACCGTCGAGCACCGCTTGCAGATGGTCGCCGACCAGCAGACCCATCGGCTGCCAGAAGATCCGGCAGAGCTGGCGAATGTCGCGGCGCTCGACGGTTTGGGCGGTGCGGACGAACTGCTGGCCTCGCTCGAGCCGCAGGTGGCCTTCGTCGCCGGACGGTTCGACAGCCTGCTGCCGGTGCGCGAGGGCGGGCTGAGCGGCGACCCGGATCGGCTGCGCGCGCAGCTCGACGATCTTGGGTTCGGCGAGCCGGAATCGGCTGCGCGGCTGGTCGCGACGTGGCGTTCGGGGCGGCTGCGTGCGCTACGCTCGCCGGCGGCGCGGGGCGCGTTCGAGGCGATGCTTCCGGTGATGCTGAAGGCGATCGCCGCGGGGCCGGAGCCCGACCGCGCGCTCAATCGCTTCGCCGACATCGTCGAGCGGCTGTCAAGCGGGATCAACCTGTTCCGGCTTCTCGAGGCGCAGCCGCAACTGGCAGAGGTGACGAGCCTGATTCTGTCCTACGCGCCGGCGCTCGGCGACCAATTGGCGCGGCGGCCGGAGCTGCTCGACGGACTGATCGACGCATCGAGCTTCGCCGCGCCGCTCGATCCGGCGGGGGCGGCCAAGCTGCTCGCCCGGCGGCCGGACGAGAGCTACGACGCGCTGCTCGACCGGGTGCGCCGGACGATCGGCGAGCGGCGCTTTGCCTTGGGGGTGCAATTGATCGCGGGACACCGCGACCCGCTCGAGCTGGCCGAGGGCTACGCCGCGCTGGCGGAGGGGGCGATCGTCACACTGGCTGAGGCAGCGACGGGCGAGTTTCAGGCGGTGCACGGACGGATTGCCGGCGGCGAGCTGCTGGTCCTGGCGCTCGGGCGATTGGGCGGGATGGCGCTGACCCATGCCAGCGATCTCGATCTCATCTTCCTCTACGACGGCCCGCAGGACGCGGTGTCGGACGGCGCCCGGCCGCTTGGACCGGCCGACTATTTCAACCGGCTGGCGCGGCGGGTGATCGCGGCGCTGAGCGTCGCCACCGCCGCCGGGCCGCTGTACGAGGTCGACACGCGGCTCCGGCCCGAGGGTGAGAAGGGCATGCTGGCGGTCCATGTCGACGCGTTCGCCGCCTATCAGCGCGGCGAGGCGTGGACGTGGGAGCATATGGCGCTGCTGCGCGCCCGGCCGGTGTTCGGCTCGATCGGGGGGCGCGAGCGGCTGGCGGGCCTGGTCGGCGAGTTGCTGGCGATGGAGCGCGACGGCGGGAAGGTGCGCGCGGACGCAGCCGAGATGCGGGAGCAACTGGCGCAGCACAAGCGGGCGTGCGGGCCGCTCGACGTCAAGCTTGGGCCAGGCGGGCTGGTCGACCTCGAGTTCGCCGTGCACACGCTTCAGCTGACGCATCGCACGGCGTTCGCGCCGCGGCTCGAGGATGCCATCGCGCAGCTGGCGAAGCAGGGCCTGATCGATCCTTCGGCCGATGCTGACCTGCGCTTGCTGAGCCGCATCCTGGTCACCTCGCGGCTGGTCGCGCCCGACCGCTGCGAGCCGGAGGAGCAGGCGCGGCCGCTGGTCGCGCGGGTGTGCGGCGCGGCAGACTGGCCGGCGCTGATTGCCGAACATGACGCGGCCCGGCAGAGGATCGGCACATTGTGGCAGAGGGTGAAGGCAGGATGATCGAGGAAGGACAGAGCGCGCCGTCGCTGGCGATCGCGACCAGCGCGGGCGAGACGATCGACCCGGCGGCTCCGGGCGGGCCGCTGGTGCTCTATTTCTATCCCAAGGACGATACGCCGGGCTGCACCCGCGAGGCGGTCGATTTCACCGCGCTCGGCGATGCCTTTCGGGAGGCCGGGGCGCGGGTGGTCGGCGTGTCGCGCGACCCGATGGCGAAACACGTCAAGTTCGCGACGAAATATGGGCTGAAGGTGCCGCTCGCGGCCGACGAGGACGGCGCGATCAGCACGGCCTTCGGGACGTGGGGCGAGAAGTCGCTCTACGGGCGCAAATATATGGGAATGATGCGCGCGACGTTCCTGATCGACCGCGAGGGCACGGTCCGCCGGGTGTGGCCCAAGGTCAAGGTCGCCGGGCACGCCGAGGAGGTGCTCGCGGCGGTGCGCGCGCTCTAGCAGCCGATTGCCTTGCCGGCCGCGGCGAACAGCGCGCGCAGGCGCTGGCGGTCGGCCGAGGTGAGGTCCATCGTCGCCGCCGCGCCAAGCTGGTCGAGCGCCTTGGCGCGGTCCCCGGCCTGCCACAAGGCGGCGGCCCAGCGCATGCGCAGCCGGCCCCAGCGCGGCGCGCGCTCGGCGGCCATGGCGTAGCGTTCCGCCGCCGCGCCGGACTTCCCTTGAGCGTAGAGCGCGTCGCCCCACAGCTTGAGCGGCTCGGCCCAGCGCGGGCCCTTGCGGTGCGCTTCACCGGCATAGGCGATGGCGGCGGCAAAGTCGCGGCGCTGCATCCTGGCCTCGGCCCAGGCGTAATGCGCGGCGGGGAGGGACGGCGCGCGCGCGACGACTCGGCGGAACAGCGCATCGCTGCGCCGGTCGTCGCCGCGGGCCGCGGTTAAAGCGGCTTGCGCGCGAAGAACCCCGTCATGGCTGCTCCGCAGTCCGGCGAGTGCGGTTTCGGCCTCGTCGAGCTGGCCAAGGCGGATCAGGCGCCTCGCCATCGCCAGCCGCAGCGATTGAGCCGAGTAAGCCCCGTTGGTTCCCGAAAGCGGCCCGGTGAGCCGAGCCGTCGGGTCGGCCGCATTGAGGGCGGCGAGGAAACGCGATTGGGCCGCGACAACACCGGCATCGTCGCCGGTGGCAAGCGCGCGAAGGCCAGCGAAGTCGAGATAGGGGCCAGCCAGCTTCTCGGCCTCGGCGCGGCGCTTGGGGTCGAGGTAGCCAGCGGCGGCGAGGGCGTCGCGGGCAGAAGCGAAGTCGTAGACTCCGGCATGGGCGAAGGCAGTCTCGAACGGGCGGCCGGCGACACGCTGCGGGATTCCGCCGCGGGTCCGTTCGGCGGCAGCGGCAAGGCGCACGGCGCCGAGACGGTCCCCCTGAAGCGAGGCGACGGTCGATTCGACGTCCAGTCCATAGGCGCGGCCGTGCGCGACGTTGTAATCGGGCGCCCCTCGAGCATACAGCTCGGCCGCGCGCTTGGCCCATTCAAAGCCTAGCTCCTCCCGGCCGTCATTCAGCAGAAAGAGGTAGATGTTGCCGACCGCAGCGACGAAATTGGGATCGATCGCCAGCAGCTGATTGTAGACGGCGACCGTTTCCGCCTGGGTCTTGCCGTTGAGCGCGAGGCCATGCAGCGCCCACAGCCGCTCGCGCCCGTCGCTGGCCTGCGACAAGGCCTCGAGCGTTGCGGCGGATTCGGAGTCGTTGCCGGCGCGGCCCTGGTAGACCGAATAGCGATAGGGCTGGGTCGCCTTGAACATCGCCATCGCCGCGGCGTCGAGCAATCTGTCAGGCTTGCCGGCCGTGCCCTCGACCCGCCCGGACAGGCCGCTGGTGGTGCGGAACGAGACCGCCAGCCGACCGCCCGGCAGGCGCACCAGCTCGCCGCTCAGGCGGGTTTCCGAGCCGAGCCAGTCGCGCATTTCGCGGCGGAGCTGGCCGAGCGACACGCCGGCATAGGGCACGACCACGCCGTTGCTGTCGCTGAAACTGTCCTCGTAGCTCGATGGTGCGCGCGCCGACTGGGTCGCGGCTTCGAGCGCGACCACCTTGTCGAGCAATTGTTCGGCGACGACCGTGCCGTTGTAGCCCTGGCGCTCGAAATCCGGCGGGACCGAAAAGGAGTCGACGACCATTCCGCTCGCCCGGCTGGCCGACCACAGGAAGCTCGCGAGGCCGACGAGAATGAGGATTCCGGCGAGCGCACCGAGCGCCTTGAGCACCGCCCCGACGCGTTCGGAAATGATCTGCCAGCCGCGATGGCGCAAGTCGGCGCGGGCGAGCGTTTCCTGCGCCTGGATCAAGAGGGACTGGCGCTCGAGCAGCGAGCTCGCTTCGGCGCTTCCGCTCATGGCCCCAAGCGCGAGATCGACGCCGTCGGTGGAATCGATCCGTTCGACCGTATTACTCATGGCTACAACGCCCCCCGCGGCGGACTGTAATGACTTTTCGCCGGTCCGCCAGCGATGCGGGCCAGAGGCGGCGTTGAACGGCCTTGCGGCGCATGGTAGCGGCCCCACATCATCCGCATCTTCATCGGAGCGTAGCCTTGGCCGAATTCCTTCTTCCCAAAGCCAGCCGGATCAAGGGCCGCGGCAAGGAGCATCCGGCGCCGACCGGGGCGAAGCGGACCAAGCGCTTCAAGATCTACCGCTACGACC
Source organism: Sphingomonas mesophila (assembly GCF_003499275.1). GTDB lineage: Bacteria > Pseudomonadota > Alphaproteobacteria > Sphingomonadales > Sphingomonadaceae > Sphingomicrobium > Sphingomicrobium mesophilum. The sequence continues at coordinate 276,030 of NZ_QWDF01000001.1, forward strand.
CCGACAGCGGCCAGAACCCGCGCTACGACAGCTACACCATCGATCTCGACAAGTGCGGACCGATGGTCCTCGACGCGCTGATCAAGATCAAGAACGAGGTCGACCCGACGCTGACCTTCCGCCGCTCGTGCCGCGAGGGGATTTGCGGGTCGTGCTCGATGAACCTCGACGGCCGCAACACGCTCGCCTGCACGGCTGCAATCGAGGATTACAAGGGCGAGGTGCGGATCACGCCCTTGCCGCACCTCGACGTGGTCAAGGACCTCGTCCCCGACCTCACCCACCAATATGCCCAGCTTGCTTCGATTGAGCCGTGGCTCAAGGCCAAGACGCCCGACCCGTCGGGCAAGGAGCGGCTGCAATCGCCCGAGGACCGCGCCAAGCTCGACGGCCTGTACGAATGCATCCTGTGCTTCTGCTGCACGACCAGCTGCCCGAGCTATTGGTGGAACGGCGACCGCTTCCTCGGGCCGGCGATCCTGCTCCAGGCCTATCGCTGGCTGGCCGACAGCCGCGACGAATATACCGGCGAGCGGCTCGACCAGCTGGAGGACCCGTTCCGCCTCTACCGCTGCCACACGATCATGAACTGCGCCAACGTCTGCCCCAAGGGGCTGAACCCGGCCAAGGCGATCGCCGAGACCAAGAAGCTGGTGGCGGAACGCGCGGCATAGGGGCGCATTGCCTTTCGACCGCCGGTCTTTAGGCTGGCGGTGCGGGGGTGGGGTATGCGTTTTCAATTGCTTCGGCCGGTCAACGGCTGGGCGGGGTTCTTGACCGAACTGACCATCGTCGTCGTCGGCATCCTCATCGCGCTGGCCGCCCAGCAAGCGGTCGACATGTGGCGCTGGAAAAACGATGTGCGCGAATTCCGCGCCGCGGTCGACAACGAGCTTGGCTACAACCTCGCGGCCTACATTGGTCGGCGCGCCCAAACTGCGTGCATCGACCGCCGCCTCGACCAGCTCGACCGTTGGCACAAGGAACTCCAGGCGGGCGGGCGATTGCGGCTGACCAGCCGGATCGGGCGGCCGACCACCACCCAGCTGCGGATCAGCGTGTGGGAGTCACGAACGCCGGATGTGACGGCCCACCTCGGACTCGACAACCGGCTCGCCTACGCCGCGATGTACGATCTGTTCGTGCTTTATCGAAGGATCGGTGACTTTGAGCGCGATACATGGGGCGAGTTGCTCGATTTCGAAGGCGCCGACAGCCTCGATCGCCGGGACATGCTCCGCCTGCGCGGACTGATCGAGCGCGGCCGCCTGTATTCGCGGCTGACGGAAGGAAATTGGCGGACGCTCGCACGCCGCGCGAAGCAGCAAAAGATCCGCCCGTGGAGTGACGGGAACCTCAATCCAAATGAGACCTTCTGCGACCCGCTGACCTGGACTAAGGTCTAAGCCGGCGGCTTGCGCGCGGGCGGTCGGTCCAATAGCCAGCGCCCGATGAGCGAGACCCGCCTTCCGACCGGCGCCGAGCCCGACCCCGAGCATGACGGCTGGTATAGTTGGGGCGAGTTTCCGCGGGGGTCGTTCGCGAGCCGGACCGGGCGGCTGCTGTTCCGGCCCGACGGCGAGGGGCGGGCGGTGTGCCGGATGTTCCCCGACGAGACCCACCTCAACATGGGCGGGTCGATCCACGGGGGGGCGGTGATGAGCTTCATCGATATGAGCCTGTTCGCCGGCGGGCGCTGCGCCGGGATGGCCGAGGGCCATTATGTGACGCTCGACTGCGCCACCCGCTTTCTCGCGCGCGGGCGGATCGGGGTGCCGCTCGATGCGCATGTGCGGCTGGTGCGGCAGACTGCGGGCGGGCTGGTGTTCCTCGCCGGCGAATGCCTGCAGGAGGGCGAGGCCTGCTACGACTTCACCGGGACCCTGAAGCGGATCCGGCCGCCGGCCGACGATGACCGGCCGCGTCGTTGAGGCTTATGCCGCGCTGGTCGATGCGGGCGAGCTCAAGCCCGACCCCGACCAGGCCGCGGCGGTGGCGGCGCTCGACCGCTTTGTTGCCGCCGGAGAGCGGCGATCGGGTTTCCTTGCGAGATTGCTCGGCAAGGAGCGGACCGGCGGCGGGATGTACCTTTGGGGCGGGGTCGGGCGGGGCAAGTCGATGCTGTTGGATCTGTTCTACAGCGCCCACCCCTCTGAGCGGAAACGGCGGGTCCATTTCCACGCCTTCATGATCGAGGTTCACGAGCGGCTGCGCGCCGCGCGCCAGAGCGAGGAGGGCGACCCGGTGATCCGCGTCGCGGAGGACATCGCCGACGAAATCGACGCCTTGTTCTTCGACGAGATGATGGTCACCAACCCGGCCGACGCGATGATCATGAGCCGGCTGTTCACCGCGCTGCTCGACGGCGGCGTGGGCGTCGTCACCACCAGCAACCGGCCGCCCGCGGACCTTTACAAGGACGGCCTCAACCGCGCGCTGTTCGTGCCGTTCATCCGGCTGATCGAAGCGCGGCTGGCGGTGGTCGGCCTCAACGGCCCGACCGACTACCGGCTCGACCGGCTGCAGGGGCTCGACACCTGGCTGGTGCCCAACGGGCCGGAGGCGACGGCGCGGCTGAGCGAGGCGTTCTTCCGGATGACCGACTATCCGGTCGAGGACCGCGCCAACGTGCCGAGCGAGGAGTTGGAGGTCGGCGGCGGCCGGACCTTGCACGTTCCAAAAAGCCTCAAGGGCGTCGCGGTGTTCAGCTTCAAGCGGCTGTGCGGCGCCGCGCGCGGAGCGGCGGACTATCTGGCGATCGCTCGGCGCTTCCACACCGTGATCCTGGTTGGGGTGCCGGTGATGACCCGCGAGATGCGCAACGAGGCGGCGCGCTTCGTGACTCTGATCGACCAATTGTACGAGCATAAGGTCAAGCTGCTCGCCGCCGCCGACGCCGAGCCCGCGAGCCTGTATCCGGCGGGCGACGGCAGTTTCGAGTTCCAGCGCACGGTCAGCCGGCTCGAGGAAATGCAGAGCGCCGATTACCTTGCCGAGGGGCATGGGGCGCCCTAATTCTTGCTCTAGTCTAACCACGACGATAGACGAAGGTCGAGCAAAGAGGGGTGCACGATGCTTGATCGCCTAGAGGCGCTATACCTGAATCTCTTGCGCGGATTCATTCTACTATTAGCTACGTGCGCGCTGGTTGCTGCGCTCTTCCTAGGAATGTCGGCTATTCCCTCTTTGATCGAGAGATTGGGAACTCCTAAAGCCGACACAAGCGGCCTGACTCTCGCAAAATTCGTTAGCGAGCAAAAGATGGTCAGCGCCGATCTAGGTGGGGAGAAAGTGGACATAGCTGATGTTCTGATTGCGCCAGAAGTGGCGGACGCAGCGGCCGCGATCCATGAATATTTAGGAAAGCGCGCTACTGTTAGCCGGAAGGAGCTTGCAACAATATTGCAGAAGAGCGGAGAGCAGATACCGCTGTCCAATCGCAATGAATATTACGCGAGCACGGCAAATCTTGCGACAGAGTTGAAGGCATCAAAGGGGAAGCCCCTGTCTGAAACTAGAGTGTTCGACATGCTCGCATGGCACGAGCAAAGATTTACCAGTGACTGGCAAGCCAAGGTTCTTGAGAAAGCGGATGCCGACGCAGCCTTCCGATACAGAACGTGGGCGGCATTGGTGGCCTTTATGACTTTCATACTGGTGGCGTTTGTTTTCCTTTTTGTGCGGATGGAACGCAACACCCGCCTCGTCCACGTCAAACGGGCTGTCGAAGATGCGTAAATTCGCGCTCGCGGCGTTAGTGACGGTCAGCGCTTGTGCCGAAGAGCGGTCTCCGGAACGCGGGGTGGATACGACGCTCCCCGATCTGCCCTCAAGCATCACGGGTACAGTCAGCTACCCGAGCGACGTCCCGCCTGAAGATATCGAGGTATGTGCGGAAACGTCAAAAGACCGACGGCAAGTGTTATGCGTCCCAGCCGACGCCGGTTCGAAGTTCAGCTTACCTTTGGCGCCTGGGAATTATCTCGTGTTCGCACGTTCCAAGCAGAACAAGATTAGAGCTTACTACACTCCTGCCGTGTCCTGTGGACTGAGCCTATACTGTGAGGATCATGAGCCAATTGTAGTTAAGGTGACGGAAGGACAAGTCACATCGGGTATCGACCCCGGAGACTGGTTCAATTTGTTTAAGTCTCCTGAAGAACCAAACCCGGCCAACGAGAGCCTCGAGCCCGCCGAGAGATACGACGAAGGTGAATTCACCGAAATGCCGGTCGAAGTCGATCCGGAGGAAAATTTTGTGGAGTAAGAGCTCCCTTTATCCTGGCGACTGACAATGTCCTTCCTCTTGTAGCAATAAACAGTGCCCCCTAGCGTCGGCCCCGGGGGGTAAGGCGTCATGGCGGTTGGCAGGTTTCGGCCGCGCGAGGGGTGGCGGGTGTTTGCCGGCGAGGTCGGGGTGATCGTGCTCGGCGTACTGATCGCGCTGGTCGCGCAGCAGGCCGCCGAGAACTGGCAGTGGAGCCAGACGGTCGAGCGTACCAAGGCCGACCTCAACGCCCAGATTTCCCTCGCGGTGGCCAGCAGCGCGGAGCGGACGGCGGTCGACGCGTGCCTGTCGCAGCGATTGTCGGAGCTGGCCGGCAAGGTTGCGGCGAGCCGGGGCGATTGGACCGGCGATCCCTACATCCTGCCAGGCGAGCGCAGCGTGAAGGAAGCTGTGCGCTATGCGGTCCCGCGCGTCTATCGCACCCCGCAGCGATTCTATTCGGACGATGCGTGGCAACAATCGAAGGCTGGCGGCGTACTGACGCGAATGGATCCGGCGGAGATGGTGCAATATGCCGAGGTGTTCGCCCATATCGCGATGTTGCAGTCGTTGAAGGCGCCCGAGCAGGAGCTCCAGGCCGAACTCTCCTTCCTGGCGTTCGACGGCCCGCTGAATTCCACTGAGCGCGCCCGCGCGCTGTCGACGATTGCGCGGCTGGACGTGATCAACCGCGACACGCTGAACACGGCGAACCAGCTGGTGAAGAGCGCCCAAGCGGTCGGCTCGTCGCTGACGCCCGTTGCCGAGAAACTGCTGTTCAACAATCTCGACATCCAGCGCCGCCTGCGCGGGCGGTGCGTCGACCGCGCCGCAACGCTGAGGCTGATCGCGCCGCTGCAAGGGGGTGGCCGATGAAGCGACTGATTTCAGGTCCGCGCGAGGGGTGGGCCAAGCTGGCGGGCGAGGTCGGGGTGATCGTGCTTGGCGTGCTGATCGCGCTGGCGGCGCAGCAGGCGGTCGAAGAGTGGCGCTGGAGCAAGGAGGTCGAGCGGACCAAGGCCGATCTCGATGCCGAGATCCTTGCCAACGTCGCGCTCGGAGCCGAGCGCGTCGCACTCAATCCTTGCCTTAGTGCGCGCCTTGACGAACTCGCCACGACGCTCGCCAAGAGCGATGGCCAGTGGACGGCGAATCCGTATCGGCTGGGCACGGGCCGAGCGGCGCAAACGGCAGAGCGGACGATGCCGCTGGTTTATCGCGCGCCGCTGCGGTCGTTCCTGAGCGATTCCTGGGAGCAGGCCAAATCCACCGGGTTGCTGCTCCACATGGACCCCGACGAAGTGGCGGCCTATTCGGAAATCTACTCCGCCATCACCGATCTGGCCGCGACCAACAAAGAGGAGTGGAAGGTCATTCCCGAGCTGGCGGTGCTGGCGTTCGACGGGCCGCTCGATCCGGCGATGCGCGAGCGGGCACTGGCGCGGGTCGCGGCGCTCGACAGCTATAATGCGCTGATGGTGCTGATCGCGAGGCAGCAGGCCGAGGCCGCAAAGAGCCTCGAAGGTCGGCTACCGATCGAGGTGATCGAGGGTAGCCGGGAGAATTTCGCCAGCCAGATCGGAATGCGCGGGTCCTGCGTCGATCCGAAGGCGGCGGTGGGCTTGCTCCGGCCGCTGATGCGGCGGCGCGACTGAGCAAGCAAAAGGGCCGCCCCAACAGGGACGGCCCTCCTGTTTGTCGCGCAGACTGGTCCGCTTAGTGGATCAGGGCGCGGATGATGCTCTCGACCAGGCGGGTGCGCGGGTCGACGCTGTAGAGGTAGCCGTCGCGGTAATAGTAACGGTTGTACGGATCGAGATTGTACTGGGTGCGCCAGTCCTGCGGCACCTGATTGTACTGCCACAGGCCGTAATTGCCGTTCCAGCGATCGCCGATATTGTAGGTCTGCTTGGCGATGCCTGGCGGCAGGCAACCATTGTTTTTCTTGAGGAGGCCCGGCGGGCAGTTGCGGTTGCCCCAATAGTTGGCGCCGAGGTGGGCTTCGTAGATCGCGCGCCGGGTCTGGGCCGACAGCTCGCGCGGATGATTGATCTTGCCCTTGTGGCTGACCTGGCCGTGCTTGGCCTTGGCGCCATGGCCCTTGTGCTTGCCGGGCTCGGCGGCGGCCGGAGCGGCGACGGCCAGCGCAGCTGCGCCCGCGGCGAGGAGAAGCTTGTACATACGGTTCCTTTCGTGGAATTCGATCGATCCTAGCGCCAACGCATGAACTAGCGCTGATGCTCCCGTTCATCACCGCCCCCAGCACTATCCCGGGCTTGAGGGCGGTTGCGAGGGCGGGCGGCGCGGTCTAGAGCCGCGGGCGATTTCCCAACCTTCGCCGGAGTGACTGACCCCCTTATGGCTCGCAAGAAGATTGCCCTCATCGGCGCCGGAATGATCGGCGGAACCTTAGCCCACCTCGCGGCCAAGAAAGAGCTCGGCGACATCGTCCTGTTCGACATCGCCGAGGGCGTGCCGCAGGGCAAGGCGCTGGACCTCTCGCAATGCGGGCCGGTCGAGGGTTTCGATGCGCGGATCACCGGCACCAACGACTATGCCGACATCGCCGGCGCCGACGTGGTGATCGTCACTGCCGGCGTGCCGCGCAAGCCGGGCATGAGCCGCGACGACCTGCTCGGCATCAACCTCAACGTGATGAAGGCGGTCGGCGCGGGCATCAAGGCCAATGCGCCGGACGCGTTCGTGATCTGCATCACCAATCCATTGGACGCGATGGTGTGGGCGCTGCGGGAATATTCGGGGCTGCCGCACAGCCAAGTGGTGGGCATGGCCGGCGTGCTGGATTCGGCGCGGTTCGCGACCTTCCTGGCGGAGGAGTTCGAGGTCAGCGTGCGCGACGTCAACGCGTTCGTGCTCGGTGGGCATGGCGACACGATGGTGCCGGTGACCAGCTATACGACGGTGAGCGGCATTCCGGTCGACGATCTGGTCAAGATGGGCCGCTCGTCGAAGGAGGCGATCGACGCGATCGTCAAGCGCACGCGCGGCGGCGGCGGCGAGATCGTCGCGCTGCTCAAGACCGGAAGCGCCTATTACGCGCCGGCGACCAGCGCGATCGCGATGGCCGAGGCCTTTCTGCGCGACCAGAAGCGGATTTTGCCGTGCGCGGTCTATGTCGAGGGCAAGTACGGGCTCGACGGGCTTTACGTGGGCGTGCCGACGGTGATCGGCGCGGGCGGCGCGGAGGAAGTCATCGAGATTGCGCTCGACGACGAAGCCAAGGGCAATTTCCAGATCAGCGTCGATGCGGTGAAAGAGCTGCTGGTGGCGTGCAAGGCGATCGATCCGGGTCTCGGCGCATGAGCATTCTCGTCGACAGGAACACCAAGGTCATCACCCAGGGGATGACCGGCGAGACCGGCACGTTCCATACCGAGCAGGCGCTGGCCTACGGCACGCAGATGGTCGGGGGCGTGACCCCGGGCAAGGGCGGCACGAGCCATATCGGGCTGCCGGTGTTCGACACCGTGCGCGAGGCGGTCGAGACGACCGGCGCGGATGCGAGCGTGATCTACGTGCCGCCGCCGTTCGCCGCGGATTCGATCCTCGAGGCGGTCGATGCCGAGGTGCCGCTGATCGTCTGCATTACCGAGGGCATTCCGGTGCTCGACATGGTGCGGGTGAAGCGCGCGATGGTCGGCTCGAAGTCGCGGCTGATCGGGCCCAATTGCCCGGGCGTGCTGACCCCGGACGAGTGCAAGATCGGGATCATGCCCGGCAATATCTTCCGCAAGGGCAGCGTCGGCGTCGTGTCGCGCTCGGGCACGCTGACCTATGAGGCGGTGTTCCAGACCACCAACGAGGGGCTCGGCCAGACCACCGCGGTCGGGATCGGCGGCGACCCGGTCAAGGGCACCGAATTCATCGACATGCTCGAGATGTTCCTCGCCGATGACGAGACCAAGAGCATCATCATGATCGGCGAGATCGGCGGCAGCGCCGAGGAGGACGCCGCGCAATTCCTCGCCGACGAAGCGCGGCGCGGGCGAAAGAAGCCGACCGTCGGATTCATCGCCGGGCGCACCGCTCCGCCGGGGCGGCGGATGGGCCATGCCGGGGCGATCGTCTCGGGTGGCAAGGGCGACGCGGCAAGCAAGATCGCGGCGATGGAGGCTGCCGGCATCCGCGTGTCGCCGAGCCCGTCGGAGTTGGGCACCACGCTGTCGGAGCTGCTGAAGGGCTGAGCACGCACATGGACTCGATAGCCATCGATCACGAGCAGGGGCCGAGCTGGGCGCGGGCCAATTGGCCGGTGGTGGCGCTCGACGAGGTGAACGCCGGGCTCGACCCGACCGAGGCGGTGATCGCGGTCGCGACCAAGGCGGCCAAGGCAGCGACGGGGACCGGCAACGAAGCCGACATTCGGCGGGCGGCCGAGGACAGCATCCGCGCGATGATGCTGGTGCGCACCTACCGCGTGCGCGGGCATCTCGCGGCCAAGCTCGATCCGCTCGGGCTCCACCGCAGCGAGATCCCGGCCGACCTGACGCCGGCCTATCACGGCTTCACCGACGCCGATCTCGACCGGCCGGTGTGGCTCGGCGGGACGCTCGGCTTCGAGACCGCCAGCGTGCGCCAGATCGTCGCCGTCCTGCAGGCCAATTACTGCGGCCACGTCGGGCTGGAATATATGCACATCAACGACCTCGAGGAGCGCAAATTCCTCCAGGACCGGATGGAGGGCAAGGACGCCGCGATCAGCTTCACGCCCGAGGGCAAGAAGTCGATCCTGGAAAAGGTCATCCACGGCGAGCAGTGGGAGAAGTTTCTCGCCAAGAAATATGTCGGGACCAAGCGGTTCGGGCTCGACGGCGGCGAAAGCGCGATCCCGGCGCTGGAAGCGGTGATCAAATATGGCGGCCAGATGGGCGTCGACGAGATCACGCTCGGCATGGCGCACCGCGGGCGGCTGAACGTGCTCGCCAACGTGATGGGCAAGCCGTACCGCGCGATCTTCCATGAATTCGCCGGGGGCGCCGCCAATCCGGTCGACGTCGGCGGCTCGGGCGACGTGAAGTATCACCTCGGCACGTCGAGCGACCGCGAGTTCGACGGCATCCAGGTGCACCTCAGCCTGGTGCCCAACCCGTCGCATCTCGAAGCGGTCAACCCGGTGGTGCTCGGCAAGAGCCGCGCGTCGATGACCATCAAGGGCGACAAGGAAGGCGACAGCGTCCTGCCGATGCTGATCCACGGCGACGCCGCGTTCGCAGGGCAAGGCATCGTGTGGGAATGTCTGGGGTTCTCGGGCCTGCCGGGATACGGCACCGGCGGCTGCGTCCATTTCGTCATCAACAACCAGGTCGGATTCACGACAAGCCCGCAATTCGCGCGCTCCTCGCCCTATCCGAGCGACGTCGCCAAGGGCATCCAGGCGCCGATCCTGCACGTCAACGGCGACGACCCGGAAGCGGTCACGTTCTGCTGCAAGCTGGCGATCGAGTTCCGTCAGGAGTTCAACCGCGACATCGTCATCGACATGTGGTGCTATCGCCGGTTCGGCCACAACGAGGGCGACGAGCCGAGCTTCACCCAGCCGTTGATGTACGCCGAGATCCGCAAGAAGCCCCCGGTCAGCGCGATCTACGGCGCCAAGCTGATCGCCGAGGGCGTGGTCGACCAGGCCTGGATCGACGCGCGGACCGCCGACTTCACCGCCTTGCTCGAACAGGAGTTCGAGGCGGGGGCTTCTTACCTTCCGAATAAGGCTGACTGGTTCGAGGGGCGCTGGGCGGGGCTCGGACGGCCGGGCGAGCCGGTCGATGCACGGCGCAACGTCAACACCGCCATCCCCGATGCGCTGTACGACAAGCTGGCCGGGCTGCTGACGACCGTCCCCGAGGGCCTCGCGATCCACAAGACGCTCGGCCGGGTGATCGAAGGGCGCAAGGCCGCGCTTGGCGGAGGCGCCGGGATCGACTGGGCGACGGCCGAAGCGCTGGCGTTCGGGAGCCTGGTCGAGGACGGCTATGGCGTGCGCCTGTCGGGGCAGGACAGCGGCCGCGGCACCTTCTCGCAGCGCCACGCGGTGTGGGTCGACCAGTCGACCGGCGAGAAATACATCCCGCTGCGGCAGATCAACGACGGTGCGGCGACCCCGCGCTTCGAGGTGCGCGACAGTCCCTTGAGCGAATTCGGCGTCCTCGGCTTCGAATATGGCTATGCCATCGCCGACCCGAAGACGCTGGTGCTGTGGGAGGCGCAGTTCGGCGATTTCGCCAACGGCGCGCAGACGATCATCGACCAGTTCATCGCCGCCGGCGAGGCCAAGTGGCTGCGCGCCTGCGGGCTGGTGCTGCTGCTTCCGCACGGCTTCGAGGGGCAGGGGCCCGAGCATAGCTCGGCGCGGCTGGAGCGCTTCCTGCAACTGTGTGCCGAGGATAATATCCAGGTCGCCAATTGCACCACCCCGGCGAACTATTTCCACATCTTGCGCCGCCAGCTGCACCGCAATTTCAGGAAGCCGCTGGTGATTATGACGCCCAAGTCGCTGCTGCGCCACAAATTGGCGGTGTCGGCGCGTGGCGACTTCACCGGCGAGGGGCATTTCAAGCGGTTGTTGAGCGATCTCAAGCCGCCGGCCGACGGCGCGACCGAGCGGCTGGTGCTGTGCTCGGGCAAGATCGGCTACGAACTGATGGAGGCGCGCGATGCGGCGGGCGACGGGGCGACCGAGATCGTCCGCGTCGAGCAGCTCTATCCGTTCCCGTCCGAGCCGCTGGTCAAGCGGCTCAAGGCGATGCCGAAGCTCAATGAGCTGGTGTGGTGCCAGGAGGAACCGCGGAACAACGGCGCTTGGTCCTTCGTCGAGCCCTATCTCGAGGAGTGCCTCAAGGAGGCCGGCTTCGCATCGCTTCGGCCGCGCTATGCCGGGCGCAAGGCGAGCGCGTCGCCGGCGACCGGGCTTGCCAAGCGCCACGTCGCCGAGCAAGCGGCGCTGGTGGCGAGCGCGCTCGGCACCGGCGAGGCCACGCCGGCGGCGGCCGAGGCGGCGGTCGAGACGGTTCAGAAGGCCGGCAAGGCGGGGAGTTAGGAATTCAAATGGCGACCGATGTCAAAGTGCCGACGCTGGGCGAATCGATCACCGAAGCGACGGTCGGCCAGTGGCTGAAGAAGCCGGGCGATGCGGTCGCGGCCGACGAGCCGATCGCTGCGCTCGAGACCGACAAGGTCAGCGTCGAGGTCAATGCACCGGTGGCGGGTACGCTGGCCGAGCAGCTGGTCTCCGAAGGAGCCACGGTCGAGGTTGGCGCGGTGATTGCGCGGATCGGCGAAGGGGGCGCGGTGGCGGCGTCCAGTGCGGCCGCAAGCGCTCCGGCACAGGAAAAAGTTCAGCCCGAGGCACCCGCCGCGCCCAAGGCCGACGAGCCGGTGTCCTCCACTCCCCAGCACGACAGCGCGCTGACGCTTTCGCCGGCGGTTCGCCGAGCGGTGCTCGAGCATCATCTCGATCCCTCCGCGATCAGGGGGACCGGCAAGGACGGTCGGATCACCAAGGACGATGTGATTGCCGCGGCCGGGGCGAAGAGTGCTCCGGCGCAGGCCGGAACGGTGGAAGCGAAAGCGCCATCCGACGCTCAGGACGCCAAGGCTCCGGCCTTCGCGGGAGCGCAGGGTGGTGCGCAGCGCAGCGAGGAACGGGTCAAGATGACCCGGCTTCGCCAGACCATCGCCACCCGGCTCAAGGACGCCCAGGAGACGGCGGCGCTCTTAACGACGTTCAACGACGTCGACATGAGCGAGGTGATCGCCGCGCGCGCCCGCTACAAGGATCTGTTCGAGAAGAAGCACGGCATCCGGCTCGGCTTCATGAGCTTTTTCGTGAAGGCCGCGGCGCTCGCCGCGCGCGACGTGCCGTCGGTAAATGCGCGGATCGAGGGCGACGAAATCGTCTATTCGAACTTCCTCGACGTGTCGGTCGCGGTCTCGGCGCCCAAGGGGCTGGTGGTGCCGGTGATCCGCAATGCCAATGCGATGAGCTTCGCCGAGATCGAGGCTGCGATCGCCGGTTTCGGCAAGAAGGCCAAGGACGGCACGCTGACGATGGACGAGATGAAGGGGGGCACCTTCACCATCTCCAACGGCGGGGTGTTCGGAAGCCTGCTCTCCACCCCGATCGTCAACCCGCCGCAGTCGGCGGTGCTCGGGCTGCACCGGATCGAGGAGCGGCCGGTGGTGAGGGACGGCGCGATCGTGGCGCGGCCGATGATGTACCTCGCTTTGACCTACGACCACCGCCTGGTCGACGGCCGCGAGGCGGTCACCTTTCTGGTGCGGATCAAGGAAGCGATCGAGGACCCGACGCGGCTGCTGATCGATCTGTAAAGATTCACTCGGCGGGGATGCGGCCGATCCCAACCTCATTGCCGTCGGGATCGTAGTACATCACCTTGCGTACTCCGGCGTCGGGCATCTCTTCCTTGCTGAACCGCAGGCCGCGAGCGGCGATCTCCGCGATTACCTTCTCTAGCCCGTCGCACATGATAGTCTGGATCGTTCCGCCGGCACGCTCGGGCTCGACGATGATGTAGATCCAGCGACGCTCGCCAATGGCCCAGACGGCCTCGCGATCATTGGGGAAGAAAGCCGGCGCGCAGCCGAACAGGCGCTGGTACCAGTCGAGAGAGACCTGGAAGTCGCGCACCGGTATTCCGGCGAACACCTCGGTCCCACGTGCTCCGAAGATGGTCGGACTGTCCGGCATGGCGATCTCCCTGGCGAGAACCTCTCGCTAGGAGGCGCGACCAGCGCTTGCAACACTAAGCGCCTAGGCGCGTGCCGCCAGCCAGATCGTGTGGTGTGGGCCCTTGCCGTTGGCGCGGGCGCGGACTTTTTCGGTGGTGACGTTGAAGCCGGCGGTGCCGAGGCGCCTGGTGAAGGCGGGGTCGTCGGCGGCGGACCAGATGGCGAGGATTCCGCCGGGGGTCAGCGCCGCTTTGGCCGCGGCTAGTCCGGACGCCGAATAGAGGCCGTCGTTTTCGGCGCGGGTGAGCCCGTCGGGGCCATTGTCGACGTCGAGCAGGATCGCGTCGTACTCGCCGCGCGCTGCCGCGATGACCGTCGCGACGTCGCCTTCGATCACGCTGACGCGCGGGTCGTCGAGGCAGTTGGCGGTGAGTTCGACCATCGGCCCGCGTGCCCAGGCGATGATCTCGGGCACCAGTTCGGCAACGACGACCGAGGCTTTGGCGGGAAGCACGGCCAAGGCGGCGCGAAGGGTAAAGCCCATTCCGTAGCCGCCGATCAGGAAGCGCGGGGTCGCGCGGCTGGCGAGACGGGCGCAGGCGAGGGTAGCGAGCTGCTCCTCCGACCCGCTCATGCGGCTGTTCATCAGCTCGTTGCGATCGAGCACGATCATATAGTCGCGGTCGCGGCGGAACAGGCGCAGGTCTTCGCCGCCGCCGGGCACGCGCGCGGTGCCGATCAGTTCGCGCATTTTCATCGCCGCGCTCCTCGCAGGCGCGGAGCGATCGGGCAATGGCGGTCCGGCGGGGTGGATTCGCTGGGGTCGCCCGCCTATGTCGCGCGGCGACGCAACACCAACCGTCGCCCCAGCGAAGGCTGGGGCCCATGTCACCGAAGAACATGGATGCCAGCCTTCGCTGGCATGACGAAAAGGAAATTTGCCAATGTCTGATTTCGACTATGACGTTCTGGTGATCGGCGCCGGGCCGGGCGGCTATGTGGCGGCGATCCGGGCGGCCCAGCTGGGGCTGAAGACCGCCTGCGCGGAGAGCCGCGAAACACTCGGCGGCACGTGCCTCAACGTCGGCTGCATCCCGTCCAAGGCGATGCTCCACGCGTCGGAATATTTCGACGCGGCCGCCAATGGCGCGATGGCCAAGATGGGCGTGATCGTCGAGCCCAGGCTCGACCTGCCGGCGATGCACGGCCAGCGGCTCGACGCGGTCAAGCAGCTCACCGGGGGAATCGAATTCTTGTTCAAGAAGAATAAGGTGACGTGGCTCAAGGGCCTGGCGACGTTCGAGGACGCGCATTCGGTGTCGGTCGCGGGGCAGAAGGTGACGGCGAAGAATATCGTCATCGCCACCGGCTCGTCGGTGACCCCGCTTCCGGGCGTCGAGATCGACGAGAAGATCGTCGTCTCCTCAACCGGCGCGCTCGAGCTGGAGCGCGTGCCGGAGCATATGGTGGTGATCGGCGGCGGAGTGATCGGACTCGAGCTCGGCAGCGTCTGGCGCCGGCTTGGCGCGAAGGTAACGTGCGTTGAATATCTCGACCAGATCCTGCCCGGAATGGATGCCGACGTGCGCAAGGAAGCCAACAAGATCTTCAAGAAGCAGGGGTTCGAGTTCAAGCTCGGCACCAAGGTGACGGGCGTGAAGGTCAATGGCGCGAAGGCGACTCTCACGATGGAGCCGGCCAAGGGCGGCGCGGCGGAAACGCTGGAGGCCGACTGCGTGCTGGTGTCGATCGGCCGGCGGCCGAACACCGACGGGCTCGGGCTCGAGAAGATTGGGCTGACGGTCAACAATCGCGGTCAGATCGAGACCGATCACGAGTTTCGCACCAAGGCGGACGGCGTGTGGGCGATCGGCGACGTGATCCCCGGGCCGATGCTCGCGCACAAGGCCGAGGACGAGGGCATCGCGGTGGCCGAGAACATCGCCGGGCTCACCGGGATCGTCAATCACGACATCATTCCGAGCGTGGTCTACACCTGGCCGGAGATCGCCGGGGTCGGACTCACCGAGGAGGATGCGCGGGCGAAATACGGCGAGATCAAGGTCGGCAAGTTCCCGATGCTCGGCAATTCACGGGCGAAGACCAACCACGAGCCCGACGGCTTCGTGAAGGTCGTCGCCGAGGCCAGGAGCGACCGAGTGCTTGGCGTGTGGGCGATCGCGGTACCGGCCGGCACAATGATCGCCCAGGCGGCGCAGGCGATGGAGTTTGGCGCGACCAGCGAGGACATCGCCTACACCTGCCACGCCCACCCGACGCACAGCGAAGCGATCAAGGAAGCGGCGATGGCGGTCCAGGGCAAGCCGATCCACGTCTGACGGATCGGCGCCCCGCTAGCTCAGCAGCGCCATCAGCCAGTCGCGCCAGCCGAGTTCGGTTCGAGTGCGGGAGACGGTGACGCTTGGCGGGCAATCGAGGCAACGGACCTGGATGGTCGGGCCGCTCACAATCCGCCGCACGTCGTCGAGCGCCCGCGCGACCAGCGCCTGCGGGGCCGGGCCGAGCGTGGCGAACGCGTCGGTCGGGGCCTGGTCCTGCTCGTCGTCCTCGGCGAGACCGGCAAGGAAGCCTTCCCACCCGTCCGGGCTTTCCTCCAGCAAGGTAATCCCGCGCTCGTCCTCGCCGAGCTTGGCCAGTTCGCCGGCTTTGGCGATCGCCTCGTCGAGATCGCCGAAGCTGTCGACTAGCCCCAATTGGCGCGCGGTGCCGCCGTCCCACACCCGGCCTTGAGCGATCCGGTCGATCTCGGCGGGAGTCTTCTTGCGGCTGGCGGCGGCGATCGCGAGGAATTTGGCGTAGACCTGTTCGACGCCGGCCTGGATCAGCGCATTGGCGGCGGGCGAGGGGCCGTTGAGCACGTCCGGCTCACCTGACAGCGGCGTGGTGCGAATGCCGTCGGCGGCGAGGCCGAGCTTGTCGAGCGTGCCCTGGAAGCTCGGGAGGATTCCGAACACGCCGATCGAGCCGGTGATGGTCGCGGGCTCGGCGATGATGGTGTTTGCGGCGGTCGCGACCCAGTAGCCGCCCGACGCGGCGACGTCGCCCATCGAGGCGACCACCGGCAGGCCCTGCTTGCGCGCGGCGAGGACGGCCTGGCGGATCCGCTCGGATGCGAGGACCGAGCCGCCGGGGCTGTCGATTCGCACCACCAGCGCCTTGAGATTGCCGACCGCGAGGCCCTTTTCGATCGCCCGGGCGATCGTCTCGCCGCCGGCCAATCCGGGGCCAGCCTGACCGTCGACGATCTCGCCGGCGACGGTGACGACGCCGATCGGGCCACTGCCCTCTTCGAGCCCGCGCTGATAGGCTGCCAGGGTGATCCGGCTGAAACCGCCGGCCGAGTCAGAATCTTCGCCGCCAAGCTCGGCAAGCCGCGCGTAAAAGGCCTGACGCTCGCCGATGCGATCGACCAGCTTCAGGCGCAGCGCGGCGCGCGACAGATCGTTGCCGCCGGCGAGCGCGGCGACCGGATCGCCGAGCATCTGGTCGAGACCCGGAGCTGCGGCCGGGCGGGCGCGGCGAATGCCGTCCTTCCACGTCTCCAGCAAAGCGTCGGCGAGCGCCTGCGCGTTGGCGCGCGCCTCGGGCGACATGTCGGAGCGGGTGAACGGTTCTACCGCCGACTTGAACTCGCCGACCCGATAGGTGTTGACGCTCACCCCCAGCTTGTCGAGCAGCCCCTTGTAATAGAGGTTGTCGCCGCCCGGTCCGGCGACCGCGACCGCGCCGAGCTCGGGCAGCCAAATTTCCGAGGCGTGGGCGGCGAGCTGATAGCCGTCGTTGGTGTAGCCGGTGGCGAAGGCGGCGACGGTCTTGCCCGACTTGCGTACTTCGTCGAGCGCCTGGCCGAGCGAGTTGAGGCTGGCCTGGCCGCCGCCGAGGAAGCCGTCGAGGTCGAGCGCCACGGCCTTGACGCGGTCGTCGTCCTTGGCCTCGCGCAGCATCGCGACGAGCGTGCTGAGGCGATGCTCCTTGGCCGCCCCGCCCATTCCGGCAAGCGCGGCGAGCGCATCCACTTCGGACGGCTGCTCAACCAGCACACCCTTGAGATCGAGCGCGAGCACGCCGTCGGTGATCGGCGCCGGGCGTGACGAGAGTGCGGCGTAGAGCGCTCCGAAGAACAGCAGCATCAGCAGGAGGACGAGCGCGTCCTTGATCCCAACGAGCAATTTCCAGATCGCCGCCACGAAGCGCATGCACTTGTCCTTGCCTGACTTTTCCGGCGACTAGCCGAGCGGGCGGGCCGCGGCCACGGAATTTCGACGAGCCGGGGGCCGAGGCGCTGCGACCGACCAGCGGTTGGCGGGGCCGGCGAGGACGGCTAGGCGCTTGCCGTGGCGATGGCGAGCGACAACAAAGGCGAGTGGCGGAGCGAGCTTCGGGCGACGTTAAGCCTGGCTTGGCCGCTGATCCTCGCCAACCTTACCACGCAGATCATCCAGGCCACCGACGCGGTGCTGATCGGGCGGCTGGGGGCGGAGGCGCTGGCGTCGGTCGCGCTGGCGCTTGGGCTGACCTTCGCCATCACCTTGTTCGCGCTCGGGCTGCTGACGGCTTCGGCGCCGATGATGGCGACGGCCCTGGGCGCCCGATTTAACGCCGTGCGCGACGTGCGGCGCACCTTCCGTGTCGCGATGTGGGCGGCGCTGCTGATGAGCCTGCCGATCATGGCGCTGCTGGCCAGCGCCGAACCGCTGATCGTAGCGCTCGGCCAGGAGCCGCGGCTGGCGGCGGGGGCGGGCGAATTCCTGCGCGGCTATCTGTGGGCACTGCCGCCGTGGATGGCGTTCCAGGTGATGCGCAACTTCCTGTCAGTGATGGAGCGGCCGGGCTGGGTGCTGACGATCAGCACGGCCGGGATCCTGGTTAATCTCGGCGCGGGCTATGCGCTGATCTTCGGCAAGCTGGGGCTGCCCGCGCTGGGCCTGTTCGGCGGCGGGCTGGCGAGCGCGATCACGTGGACCGCGATGGCGTTGGCGCTGGCGGCGGTGCTGGTCACCGACCGGCAGTTCCGCCGCTTCCATCTGTTCGGCCGATTTTGGCGCGGCGACGCGAAGCGCTTCGCAGGGCTGTTCAAGCTCGGCCTGCCGATCGGGCTGACGATGGGGTTCGAGGGCGCGGTGTTCAGCGCGGCGGCCTATCTGATGGGGTTGTTCGGGGCGGCGTCGGTCGCCGGCCACCAGATCGCGCTGCAAATCGCGGCGACCACCTTCATGGTGCCGATGGGCCTGGCGCAGGCGGCGACGGTGCGCGTTGGTCTGGCGCTCGGCCGCGGCGACGGTGACGGGATCACGCGCGCCGGCTGGACGGCGTTTGCGCTTGGAGTGGGGTTCATGGCGCTGATGGCGGTCCTGATGTGGGCGGCGCCGCGGCCGCTGATCGCCCTGTTCCTCGACGACACGCCGGCCAATGCCGCGGCGATCGCGCTCGGCACGTCGTTCCTGCTGATCGCCGCCGCCTTCCAGTTGGTCGACGGGGCGCAGGTCGTCGCCGCCGGGATGCTGCGCGGGCTGCACGATACGCGCGTGCCGATGATCTACGCGCTGGTCGGCTATTGGGTCGTCGGGCTGGGGGTCGGCGTGTGGCTGGCGTTCGGGCGCGGCTGGCAGGGCGCGGGGATCTGGACCGGGCTTGCGGTCGGCCTGGCGTTCGTCGCCGCGCTGATGATCCGGCGGTGGGCGCGGCGCGACCGGCTCGGGCTGGTCGCGCCGCTCCGCACCTAGCTTTCGATCGTCACCACGTCGCCGACCTTGGTCAGGCCGTAAAGCGCTTTGGCCATTTTCGGGGGCAAGCGGATGCAGCCGTGGCTGGCGGGATAGCCCGGGACCACGCCGCCGTGGAATGCCCGGCCCCATTTGTCGAGGCGCTGCATGTGCGGCATCGGCGCGTTGGAATATTTGTTGGAGCGGTGGAAGACCTTCTTGGCGAGGATCTTGAACTCGCCGGGATCGGTCGGGTGATCGGCGGTGCCGTGGCTGTGGGTCGAGAAGGCAACCAACTGGCCGGCCTTGTAGACATAGGTACGCTGGTTCCTGAGGCTGACCAGCACGTTCACCGTGCCCTTGACCGGGATCGCGTTGGCCGGGAGCATCCGATAATCGCCGGGCTTCAGGCCGGTCCCGCCGAACTTCAGGGTCGCCTCGCGCTCGGCCGACACGGTCAGCGGGTTGTCGATCACGACCGGCTTGGGGGGCGCGACCGGAGCGATCGGGGCGGGCGCTGTGGCGCAACCCGCAAGCGCCAGCGCGAAGCTCGCCATTATCAATTTCTTCATGTGGAATCAGAACCTTGGCTGGTTAACCAAGGTTAAGCTTGGCCGATGCCGCGGCAAAAGCCAAGCCGTCCGGGGCGGGCGTCAATCCTCGCGCGGAGCGGGCAGCAGTGCGTCGACCCGGCAAATCACCAGATCGAGATGCGCGCCGATGTCGCCGGGCAGCTTGAGCTCGTCGACGATCGCGAGCGTGGTTTGCAGCAGGTCGCGCAGCGCGGAGATCGAATCGTCGCTCGACAAGGTCAGGTTCGATTGCATGTTCATTTCGAAAGCCCTCCACTAGCCCCGATAAGGGGTCCGATACGCACCGGCTGGAGAGCCCCCGCCCTCGAACGCGAACAAGCATTAACCGTAATGATTTAATGATAGGTTAATCCCGCGCTGTGGCGCGGGTGTTGACATGTAGGACCCGCGAACCCAGATGGGCGGCGTCGCTGGCACTCGGCGCGACTAAGTGCCAGCCGATCACTTTCAACGCTCAACAAGGGTAAACCAGACATGGGTTTCAGGCCGCTTCATGACCGCGTCCTCGTCCGCCGGGTCGAGGCTGAGGAAAAGACCGCCGGCGGGATCATCATCCCCGACAGCGCCAAGGAAAAGCCGCAGGAAGGCGAAGTCGTCTCGGTCGGCACCGGCGCCCGCGCCGACGACGGCACGATCACCCCGCTCGACGTCAAGGCGGGCGACAAGATCCTGTTCGGCAAATGGTCGGGCACCGAGGTCAAGCTCGACGGCGAGGACCTCATCATCATGAAGGAAAGCGACATCCTCGGAATTGTTGGCTGAGCCACCTCCGGGATTTGCTTTGACCAATTTGGGCCCCAGCCGGGGCGACAAGCAGAAGAAAGGGTAGCCAGATGGCAGCCAAGGACGTGAAATTCAGCCGTGACGCGCGCGAGCGCATCATGAAGGGCGTCGACATCCTTGCCGACGCGGTCAAGGTCACGCTCGGTCCCAAGGGCCGCAACGTGGTCATCGACAAGAGCTTCGGCGCGCCGCGCATCACCAAGGACGGCGTCACCGTCGCCAAGGAGATCGAGCTCAAGGACAAGTTCGAGAATATGGGCGCGCAGATGGTCCGCGAGGTCGCCTCGAAGACCAACGACATCGCCGGCGACGGCACCACCACCGCCACCGTTCTCGCCCAGGCGATCGTCCGCGAGGGCATGAAGTCGGTCGCGGCCGGAATGAACCCGATGGACCTCAAGCGCGGCATCGATCTCGCCGTCACCAAGGTGGTCGAGGACCTGAAGGGCCGCTCCAAGCCGGTTTCGGGCAGCCAGGAGATTGCCCAGGTCGGAATCATCTCGGCCAATGGCGACAAGGAAGTCGGCGAGAAGATCGCCGAGGCGATGGACAAGGTCGGCAAGGAAGGCGTGATCACCGTCGAGGAGGCCAAAGGCCTCGAGTTCGAGCTCGACGTGGTCGAGGGCATGCAGTTCGACCGCGGCTATTTGTCGCCCTACTTCATCACCAACCCGGAAAAGATGCAGGTCGAGCTCAGCGACCCCTACATCCTCATCCACGAGAAGAAGCTCAGCAACCTCCAGGCGATGCTTCCGATCCTCGAGGCCGTGGTCCAGAGCGGACGTCCGCTGCTGATCATCGCCGAGGATATCGAGGGCGAAGCGCTGGCGACCCTAGTCGTCAACAAGCTGCGCGGCGGCCTCAAGGTCGCGGCGGTCAAGGCGCCGGGCTTCGGCGATCGCCGCAAGGCGATGCTCGAGGATATCGCCATCCTGACCGGCGGAGAGATGATCTCCGAGGATCTCGGCATCAAGCTCGAGAACGTCACCACCGCCATGCTCGGCACCGCCAAGAAGGTCGTCATCGACAAGGATAATACGACAATCGTTGACGGCGCCGGCACGAGCGACGCCATCCAGGGCCGCACCGCCGCGATCCGCCAGCAAATCGACGCCACCACCAGCGACTACGACCGCGAGAAGCTCCAGGAGCGTCTCGCCAAGCTCGCCGGCGGCGTGGCCGTGATCAAGGTCGGCGGCGCTACCGAGGTCGAGGTCAAGGAGCGCAAGGACCGCGTCGACGACGCGCTCCATGCGACCCGCGCCGCGGTCGAAGAAGGCATTGTCCCGGGCGGGGGCACCGCGTTGCTCTATGCGACCAAGGCGCTCGAAGGCCTCAAGGGCAGCAATGACGACCAGACTCGCGGTGTCGACATCGTCCGCAAGGCGATCGAGGCCCCGCTTCGCCAGATCGCCCAGAACGCGGGCGTCGACGGCGCGGTCGTGGCCGGCAATCTGCTGCGCGAGGCCGACCAGACGATGGGCTTCAACGCCGCCACCGACACCTATGAGAATTTGGTGTCGGCCGGTGTCGTCGATCCGACCAAGGTGGTGCGCATCGCGCTTCAGGACGCTGCGTCGGTCGCCGGCCTGCTAATTACCACCGAAGCCACCGTTGCGGAAATGCCGGAAGACAAGCCGGCCATGCCGATGGGCGGCGGCGGGATGGGCGGAATGGGCGGAATGGACTTCTAGTCCAGCCTATTCACCCGGACGTCAGTTCGAAGAGGGGTCGGCGGTTTCCACCGCCGGCCCTTTTTCGTTGCCGGCATCCTCGTCGAGCATCGCCTCGGCCTCGTCGAGCCCCACATTCTGAGCCGCGCTCGGCGCTGGGGGCTGCTCGTCGCAGGCGGCGAGCAGAAGCAAGAAGGCCGCGGCGTTTCGCATGTCGATCGAAGTACCAGTTCGATCGAAATAAAAAAGGGCCGCCCGGTCGCCCGGACGGCCCTTCTTTTCAGCGCCTTGCGACGCCGGGATTACATCGCGTTGTTGGTCGCGGTGTTGTTGGCAGCAGCCTCGTCGTCCGTGACGACGGCGTTGTCGGCCGCGTTCTCGGTGGCGTCGAGCGCATTGTCGACCGAGTTGGCAGCCGCGGCGGTATCCGCATTGGCTTCCATCTCGATGGTGTTGACGGTGCTGGCTTCGTTGTCAGGCGCATTGTCTTCGCACGCGGCGAGGCCGAGCGCGAGGACCGCAACGGTCAGGGCAACTTTCTTCATGATCGTTCCATTCCTTCAAATGTGCCACTTTCGAGGCACGGGGGCTCGGCCTGTCGCATATATCGGTCAGGCCAGCGCGCGGATGTAATGGGGCCTGACCAGCCGCGCAATGGAAAATGCGCCGAGTTGAGGGACGCCCTAGCGCGTTGACGGATATAAAGATTTCTTTATATCTTCCTGATGTGAGTGAAGCCGTCGCCCCGCCCTTGCCTGCCGCCGACCTATTCCAAGCGGTTGCCGACGCTTCGCGGTTGCGTGTGCTGATGCTGCTCAAATCGATGGAATTGTCGGTCGGCGAGCTGGCGCTGGTGCTCGGCCAGAGCCAGCCGAGGGTGTCGCGGCACGTGCGAATCTTGTGCGAGGCCGCGCTGGTCGAACGGCACAAGGAAGGCAGCTGGGTGTTCCTGAAGCTGAACGCGATTGGGGCCGGCGAAGGACTGCTCGGCGTTCTCGAAGACCATGCCGATGATGCCAGCCGGGCCGTGTTCGCGGCGGACGCGATCCGTCTTGCCGAAATTCGCGCTGCCCGCGCCGCGGCCGCGGAACGCTATTTCGCCGCGCTCGCCGATCGATGGGATTCGATCCGCTCGCTGCACGTGCCCGAAGCCAAGGTCGAGCAGGCGATCGAGGCCGCGCTTGACCGCGGTTCGCTCGGCCGGCTGGTCGACATCGGCACGGGCACCGGGCGGATGATCGAACTGCTGGCGCAGCGGGCGACGGAGGCAATCGGGATCGACCGTTCGTCGGAGATGCTGCGCGTCGCCCGGGTCAAGCTCGACCGCTCAGGGATCGCCGGCGTGTCGCTTCGCCAAGGCGACATGTATGCCCTGCCGCTGGCCGACGACAGCGCTGACACCGTGATCCTCCACCAGGTGCTTCACTACGCCCATTCGCCCGAGGCGGCGGTGGCCGAGGCGGCGCGCATCCTGGCGCCGGGCGGTCGGCTGCTGATCGTCGATTTCGCCGCCCACCAGCGCGAGGAATTGCGCGAGCGCGACGCCCACGCCCGGCTTGGCTTTGCCGACGAGGCGATCCACGGCTGGTTCGCGTTGGCGGGGCTCGAGGCCGACCTCACGCGGCGGCTCGAGGGCGGTGAGCTGACGGTCACTCTGTGGCGCGCGGCGCGGGCTCCGACAGCCAAGCGGATGGCGGCATGAATCGCCAGAGCGCGGCCGCGCTGGCCGAACATGCGCCCTTGTTCGCCGCCGCGCGCGGCGACATCGACGTCAGCTTCGAATTCTTTCCGCCAAAGTCGGACGCCGCGGCCGAAACGCTGTGGCGGGCGATCGAAACGCTTGCGCCGCTCGATCCGCGCTTCGTCAGCGTGACCTATGGCGCCGGCGGCTCGACCCGCGAGCGGACCCACGCGACGGTCAAACGGATCGTCGACGAGACGCCGCTGACCGCCGCTGCGCACCTCACCTGCGTCGACGCCAGCCGCGACGAGGTCGATGCCGTCGCGCAGGGCTATTGGGACGCCGGCGTGCGCCATGTGGTGGCGCTGCGCGGCGACCCGAGCGACCCGGCACGCGGCTTTGTGGCGCACGATGCGGGCTATGCCAGTGCCGCCGAGCTGGTGGCCGGTCTCAGGCGGGTCGCGGACTTCGACATTTCGGTCGCCTGCTATCCCGAGGTCCATCCCGAGGCCGACTGCCCGGACAGCGACATCGCCAATTTGCTCGGCAAGATCGATGCCGGGGCGAGCCGCGCGATCAGCCAGTTCTTTTTCTCCGCCGACGCCTTCTTCCGCTTTCGCGATAAGGTCGCCGCGCTTCGGCCGGAGGTCGAGATCGTGCCCGGCATTTTGCCGGTGACGAACGTCGCCCAGGCGCGGCGGTTCGCCGGCCAGTGCGGCGCTTCGATCCCGGGTTGGATGGACGGCATTTTCGAGGGGCTCGACGAGCTTCCGGCAGCGCGCCAGCTGGTTGCCGCAACCATCGCCGGGGAATTGTGCGGGCAATTATACGCCGGCGGCGTGCGCCACTTCCACTTCTACACGCTCAATCGCGCCGAACTGGCCTACGCCATCTGCCACCTGTTGGGGGTGCGGCCGAATGCCTGACGCCGACGCCTTTCGCGCCGAGGCAGGGCGCCGCGTGCTGGTCAAGGACGGCGCCTACGGGACCATGATCCAAGCCGCGGGCGTAACCGATTATGGCGGCGAGCTCGGGCTGGCGGCCGATCAAAAGGGCAACAACGATCTGCTCAACCTGACCCGGCCTGACGTCGTCGCCGGTATCTGCCGTGCGTTCGCCGAGGCCGGCGCAGATGTGCTGGCGACCAACACCTTCAACGCCAACGCCATCAGTTTGGGGGACTATGGCGAGGATGCCGCGGGTCTGGTCGGCGACATCAACCGCGCCGCCGCGCGGATCACGCGGGAGGTCGCGGATGCGCATGGCGGGCGCTGGGTCGCGGGGGCGCTCGGGCCGACCAACAAGACGCTGTCGCTGTCGCCGGACGTCAACGATCCGGGTTTTCGCGAGGTCACCTTCGCCGAGGTGAAGGCGGTCTACCGCCAGCAGGTCGAGGCGCTCGCCGAGGGCGGAGTCGACTTCATCCTGATCGAGACGGTGTTCGACACGCTGAACGCGAAAGCGGCGATCATGGCGGTGCTCGAGGCCGAGCGCGCGCTCGGCCGGCCGCTACCGATGATGCTGTCGATGACGCTCACCGACCTCAGCGGCCGCAACCTCTCCGGCCACACGGTCGAGGCGTTCTGGGCTAGCGTTCGCCACGCCCGGCCCCTGACCATCGGCCTCAACTGCTCGTTCGGCGCGCAGCAATTGCGCCCGCACCTCGCGGTCCTCGCGGCGCAGGCCGAGACCCTGGTGATGGCCTATCCCAACGCCGGCCTGCCGAACGATCTCGGCGCCTACGACGAAGCCGCCGAGGAGACCGCGGCGCAGGTCGGCGAGTGGATCGCGGACAAGCTGGTCAATGTCGTCGGCGGTTGCTGCGGGACCACGCCGGCGCACATCGCCGCGATCGCTGGAACGGTTGCCGGAGCGGCTCCGCGCACCATTCCGGATGCCCGGCACGTGACGACCCTGGCCGGCCTCGAGCCGATGGTGATTGCCGCGTGACCAATGCGGACGGCGCCGGAGCGCGCTTCGTCAATGTCGGCGAGCGGACCAATGTCACCGGCTCGGCGCGGTTCAAGAAGCTCGTGTTGGCGGGCGACTATGACGCCGCGGTCGAGGTCGCCCGCCAGCAGGTCGAAGCCGGGGCGCAGGTGATCGACGTCAACATGGACGAGGCGCTGCTCGACGGCGAGGCTGCGATGCGCACCTTCCTGCTGAGGATCGCCGCCGAGCCGGACATCGCGCGCGTGCCGGTGATGGTCGACTCGTCGAAGTGGAGCGTGATCGAGGCAGGGCTGCAGTGCGTGTCGGGCAAGCCGATCGTCAATTCGATCAGCCTGAAGGAGGGCGAGGAGGCGTTCCTCGAGGTCGCCGACAAAGTGCGCTCCTACGGCGCGGCGGTGGTGGTGATGGCGTTCGACGAGGTCGGCCAGGCCGATACCAGGGAACGCAAGGTCGAAATCTGCAAGCGCGCCTACCGGCTGTTGGTCGATAGCGGCTTCCCGGCCGAGGACATCATCTTCGACCCCAATGTGTTCGCGGTCGCCACCGGGATCGACGAGCACCGGCGCTACGCGATCGACTTCATCGAGGCGACCCGCGACATCCGCGCCGCCTGCCCGCACGTCCACATTTCGGGCGGTTTGTCGAACCTGTCGTTCAGCTTCCGCGGTAACGAGCCGGTGCGCCGGGCGATGCACAGCGTCTTCCTCTATCACGCCATCCCGGCGGGCATGGACATGGCCATCGTCAACGCCGGCCAGCTCGACGTCTACGACGCGATCGACCCCGAGCTGCGCGAGGCGGTCGAGGACGTCATTCTCGACCGGCGCGACGACGCCACCGAGCGGCTGGTGACGCTGGCCGAGCGGTTCCGCGGGACCGACGCCGAAACCGAGAAGGCGGAGGCCGAGTGGCGGTCGCTGCCGGTCCGCGAGCGGCTGAGCCACGCGCTGGTCAAGGGCATCGACGCGCATATCGTCGACGACACCGAGGAAGCGCGGCTCGTCGCGGTGCGCCCGATCGACGTCATCGAGGGCCCGCTGATGGACGGCATGAATGTCGTCGGCGACCTGTTCGGGGCGGGCAAGATGTTCCTGCCGCAGGTGGTGAAATCGGCGCGGGTGATGAAGAAGGCAGTGGCGCATTTGCTACCGTTCATCGAGGCCGAGAAGCTGCCCGGCGCGCGCGGCAAGGGCCGGATCGTCATGGCCACCGTCAAGGGCGACGTCCACGACATCGGCAAGAACATCGTCGGCGTCGTGCTACAGTGCAACGGCTTTGAGGTGGTTGATCTCGGGGTCATGACGCCGTGGACCAGCATCCTGGCAGCGGCGAACGAGAACGACGCCGACATGATCGGGCTCAGCGGCCTTATCACCCCGTCCCTCGACGAGATGGTGACGGTGGCGAGCGAGATGCAGCGCGCCGGAATGGCGATGCCGCTGCTCATCGGTGGCGCCACCACTAGCCGGGCGCACACCGCGCTGAGGATCGCGCCGGCGTACGAGGGGCCGGTGCTGCACGTGCTTGACGCCAGCCGCGCGGTCGGGGTGGCGTCGGCGCTGGTCAGCGACGGCCCGCAGCGCGCCGAACTGATCGACGGCACCGCCGCGGATTACGAGGCGCTGCGGATCGCGCGGGCCGGGCGCGGGACCCAGGATTTGGTGCCGATCGACGAGGCCCGCGCCAATGGTCTCGCGTTCGACCCGGCGGGCAAGGCGCCGCCGCCGCTCAAGCCCGGCCTGCACGCGTTCGGCGAGTGGCCGCTGCGCGACCTCAAGGCGCATATCGACTGGACGCCCTTCTTCCGCGCGTGGGAGTTGGCCGGCAATTATCCCGCGATCCTCGAAGATCCGATCGTCGGCGAAAGCGCGCGCAGTCTGTTCGCCGACGCGGAGGCGATGCTCGACAAGATCATTACCGAGCATTGGCTTCGGCCGAGCGGCGTGGTCGGGCTGTGGCCGTGCCGGCGCGAGGGCGACGACGTCGTCGTCGACGGCGTCCGTTTTCCGTTTCTGCGCCAGCAGATCCGCAAACGGACAGGGCGGGCAAACCTATGCCTGGCCGACTTCATCGACCCCGACGGCCAGGACTGGATGGGCGGGTTCGCGGTTGCGATCCACGGCATCGAGCCGCACCTCGAGCGGTTCCGCGAAGCCAATGACGATTATTCGGACATCATGCTGAAGGCACTCGCCGACCGGCTGGCCGAGGCGTTCGCCGAGCGGCTTCACGAGCATGTGCGCAAGCGCATCTGGGGCTATGGCGCCGACGAGCATCTGTCGAACCTCGACCTCATTCGCGAGAGCTATGCCGGAATTCGTCCCGCGCCCGGCTATCCGGCGTCGCCCGATCACAGCCTGAAGCCGTTGCTGTTCGACCTCCTCGGCGGCGAGCCGGCCGGGCTTAGCTTGACCGAGAATTTCGCGATGCTGCCGACAGCGGCGGTGAGCGGTTTTTATTTCGGCCATCGCGCCGCGGAATATTTCGGAGTGGCCAAGATCGGCAGCGACCAGCTTGCCGACTATGCCGGACGGCGCGGGGTCGACCTCGACACCGCCGAGCGCTGGCTACGGCCCAATCTCGACAGCTAACGGTTGTCGCTGAGGCCCGGCGACCCTTCGCGCCAGGCGTAGACCTTGTCGCCCGCGACCCACGTCTCGATCACCTTGGTCGCCGCCAGCGCGACCGGATCGGCGCTGGCGATGTCCTGGTCGACGAAGATGAAGTCGGCCCATTTGCCCGGCTCGAGGCTGCCGATGCGCTGCTCGGCGAACCCGGCATAGGCGGCGCCGCGGGTGAAGCCGGCCAAGGCGAGACCAAGCGGAACGCGTTCCTCCGGGCGCCAACCGCCGGGGGGAGCGCCCTTCGGGTCCTGGCGGCTGACTGCCGCGGCGAGTCCGGGGAAGGGGTTGGGGTGCTCGACCGGGAAGTCAGAGCCGAACGCCAGCCGGGCGCCGCTGCGGGCGATGGTCGACCAGGCGTAGGCACCCTTCAACCGCGGCTCGTCGAGGCGTGCCTCGGCCATGGTCCGGTCGCTGGTCTGGTGGGTCGGCTGCATCGAGGCGATGAGGCCAGCACGGGCGATGCGCGGGATGTCCGCGGGATCGACCACCTGGGCGTGCTCGATGCGCCAGCGACTCGAGCGGGGGCAGGTCGGCCGGAGATGCTCGTAGGTCCCGATGACCTGGTCGTTGGCGGCGTCGCCGATGGCGTGGATGGCGAGCTGGAAGCCGGCGCTGCAGGCGCGGCGGGCCATCGCCAGCAACTGAGCGTCGCTGTGGAACTTGAGGCCGGTGGTCGGCGCATCGGCATAGGGCCGCTTGAGCCACGCACCGCGCGAGCCGAGCGCTCCGTCGGCATAGAGCTTGACCCCACCGAACCACAGCCGGTCGCCGTGCAACCACCCGCTCGGGCGGGGCAGCGCGCCGAGCGGCTCGACGCCCGCGGCATAGCTCATGACCCGCACGAACAGCTTTCCGCGCGCGGCGGCGCGCCGCATTGCCGCCCATTCCGCCACGCTGGTGCCCATGTCGGCGACCGCGGTGAGGCCGTGGCGGAGCATCATGCGCTGGGCTTCGACCAGCGCGCGATCGCGCTGACCCGGCGTGACGGGCGGCACCTTTGAGCTGACCAACCCTGCCGCCGAATCTATGAACAGCCCGGTCGCCCGGCCGGTCGGATCGCGCTCGATCTTGCCGCCCGCCGGTGACTTGGAGGCGGCCCCGATGCCGGCCAGACGCATCGCCATCGAATTGCCGACGCTGGCGTGCCCGTCGACCCGCTCGAGCCACACCGGGCGGTCGCTGACGACCGCATCGATGTCCGCAGCGGTGGGCATCCTCTTGTCCGGCCACAGTTCCTGGTTCCAGCCTCGCCCCGTGATCCAGCCGCCGCCCGGATTGGTCTTGGCATAGGCGCCGATGCGCGCCTTGAAATCGTCGAGCGAGGACGTGCCGGTGAGATCGAGCTGCAGCGCGGCGAGGCCGAGGCCCATGACATGGCCGTGCGCATCGATCAGGCCGGGAAGCATAGTCATGCCCTTGCGGTCGAGCACGCGGTCGGCCTTGGGCTGCGCGTCGCCGTCGCGCAGGACGCGTTTCACCCGGCCGTCGTCGCCGACCAGCAGGCCGGTGAAGCGGTCGAGCCCGCCCTTGCCGTCGGCCTGTATGCCGTTGACGTTGACGATCAGCGTGTCGGCCTTTGCGGCGGTAGGAACGGCGAAGATCGCGGCGGCGATCAGCAGGGCAGGGGTTCTCATGGGCGTAGCGATAGCATTGTTTGACCGCCCGGGAAGGGCTAGCGACTGCGCCCAATGACCGACGCCCGCCCGACCTTCGCCGACATCGAGGCCGCCGCAAACCGCGTGCGGGGCGCGGTGATCCAGACGCCGATGCTGATGAGCCGCACGCTGAGCGCGATCATCGTTGCCGAGGTATGGCTGAAGTTCGAGAACCTCCAGTTCACTGCCGCCTACAAGGAGCGCGGCGCGCTCAACAAATTGTTGCAACTGAGCAACGAGGAGCAGCGCCGCGGCGTGATTGCAGCCTCGGCCGGCAACCATGCCCAGGCAGTCGCCTATCACGGTGCGCGGCTCGGCATTCCGGTCACGATCGTGATGCCGGAGCCGACCCCGACCATCAAGGTCGTCCAGACCGAGGGCCACGGCGCCAGCGTGATCCTCCACGGCCGCGTGTTCGACGACGCCTACACCCATGCGCGCGTGCTTGAGAAGGAACGCGGGCTGACGTTCGTCCACCCGTTCGACGACCCGGCGATCGTCGCCGGCACCGGCACTCTGGCGCTCGAGATGCTGGCCGCCGCGCCCGAGCTCGACACACTGGTCGTCCCGATCGGTGGCGGCGGGCTGATCAGCGGCATCGCGATCGCCGCCAAGACCATCAAGCCCGACATCGAGATCGTCGGGGTCGAGGCCGAGATGTTCCCGGCGATGAAGAACATCCTTGAGGGCAAGGAACTGGTGATCGGCGGCGACACGCTGGCCGAGGGCATTGCCGTCAAGCATCCGGGCCAGCTGACCCGGGCGATCATCGCCGATCTCGTCGATCGTATCGACCTGGTGCCCGAAGCCGCGATCGAGCATGCCGTCGCCTTGCTCGTCGCAATCGAGAAGACCGTGGTCGAGGGCGCCGGCGCGGCCGGGCTCGCGGCGCTGCTCGCCGAGCCGGAGAAGTATCGCGGGCGCAAAGTCGGTACCGTGCTGTGCGGCGGCAATATCGACACCCATCTGCTGGCCAATGTGCTGGTCCGCGAGCTGGTGCGCTGCGGGCGCATCGCGCGGCTCAAGATCGCCGCCGAGGACCGGCCGGGCGCGCTCGCCAGCATCACCGCCATCTTCCACGAATGCGGCGTCAACATCATCGAGACCAATCACCACCGGGTGTTCACCGCGCTTCCCGCCAAGGACACGATGATCGAGGTCGAATGTGAGGCGCGCGATGCCGAGGCGGTCGCCCGGCTGATCGCGCGGCTCGAGAAGGCTGGCTTCAAGGTCGAGCGCAACAGCCTGGAATAGCTGCGCCGTTTCGGGACAGGTTGGCCGGAGCGCGTTCGCCGACGCGACCAAAAGCTTTTCAAGCGCGTTAAGGGCACGCATAAAGGTTTCGGTAACCTTTCGGAGTCCCGGCTGGTGAGCGCACCGTTTCGCTTTCCCAAATTCTTCGTCACCAACCCGGCGCCCTGTCCCTATCTGCCGGGCAAGGTCGAGCGGAAGGTGTTCACGGAGTTATCGGGGCACAATGCCGCCGAACTCAACGAAGCGCTCGGCCGGATCGGCTTCCGCCGCTCGCAGTCCGTCGCCTACCGACCGAGCTGTGTCGACTGCTCTGCGTGCGTTTCGGTTCGCGTGCGCGCCCAGGATTTCGTGCCCAGCGCAACTCAGCGCAAGCTGATCCGCCGCCACGGCGACCTCGAGATCGGCGCCTGCCGGCCGTGGACCACCGAGGAGCAATATGCGCTGCTTCGCCGCTATCTCGCGGCGCGCCACCCCGGCGGCGGAATGGCCGAAATGGACGAGCACGACTTTGCCGACATGGTCGAGCAGACGCCGGTCCGGACCTATGTCGTCGAATATCGCGAGCCTTCGGTCGACGGCCGGCCCGGAAAGTTGGTCGGCGCCTGCCTTAGCGACCAGCAGTCCGACGGCCTTTCAATGATCTACAGCTTCTACGACGCCGATCCCGGCGCTCGCCGCGGGTTGGGCACCTACATCATCCTCGACCACATCATCCGCGCCGCCCGCGCCGGACTGCCCTATGTCTATCTCGGCTATTGGGTCGAGGGCTCGGACCGCATGGCCTACAAGGCGAGCTTCAAGCCGATGGAGAAGCTCGGCCGCGACGGCTGGCGCCGGATCGACCAGCCCGAGCTGGTGACCGAGCCTGTCATCGCCGACCAGCTCCCGGCGCGCCGCCCGAGCCGGATCCTGATCGACGCATAGCGAAACGGCGGAGCGTTCCCGCTCCGCCGCCTTGGCCCCGCTCTGGAATTCTGAATTAGGCGGCGACGCTGGCCGAGTCGGTTTCGGCGTCGCGCAGCACGTAGCCGCGGCCCCACACCGTCTCGATATAATTGTCGCCGCCGCACGCCAGCGACAATTTCTTGCGCAGCTTGCAGATGAAAACGTCGATGATCTTGAGTTCCGGCTCGTCCATCCCGCCGTAGAGGTGGTTGAGGAACATTTCCTTGGTCAGCGTGGTGCCCTTGCGCAGCGACAAGAGCTCGAGCATCGCATATTCCTTGCCGGTCAGATGCACGCGATTGCCGTCGACCTCGACCGTCTTGGCGTCAAGATTGACCGCCAGCTTGCCGGTGCGGATGACCGATTGCGAATGGCCCTTGGAGCGGCGGACGATGGCGTGAATTCGCGCCACCAGTTCATCGCGGTGGAACGGCTTGGTGACATAATCGTCGGCGCCGAAACCAAGCGCACGGACCTTCGAATCCATTTCGTTCAAGCCTGACAGGATGAGCACCGGAGTGCCGACCTTGGCGGTGCGCAGCTTCTTCAGCACGTCATAGCCGTGCATGTCGGGCAGGTTAAGATCGAGCAGGATGATGTCGTAATCGTAGAGCTTGCCGAGATCGAGGCCTTCCTCGCCCAGGTCGGTCGTATAGACGTTGAAGCCCTCGGTGCCGAGCATCAGCTCGATGCTCTTGGCGATGGTCGCCTCATCCTCGATCAGCAGTACGCGCATGGTCCGTATCCCCTGGTTCGAAGGCCGCGCGGTAAGCCCCGCTTAACGGCCCTGAAGCGGTCATTAACCATGCCATGTCTGAAGCGAAAAGGTTAATAAGTCCTAAAACGGTGGAATCATTGGGAATCGTTGCGCGGGAGTCACAATGATGGTGTGGCACGACGGCATCGTGGCCGAGTTCTGGATTGCTTCGTCGCTTCGCTCCTCGCAATGACTGTTGGGTGTTGGAAGAACGCATCCTGTTCGTCGACGCCGAGGCGATCGTCATCGACAAGCCGGCCGGGCTGGCGGTCGATCCGCCGCGCGCGGGGGGCGACAGCGTCACCGCACGGCTCGGCGAATTGACGCTCGGCTTCAAGCGCGAGCCGGTGATCATGCATCGCTTGGACCGTGACACGTCGGGCTGCTTGCTGCTGGCCCGCAATCCCAAGGCGGTGAAGCGCTTTCAGGCGGCGTTCGAAGCGGGCGAAGTGGCCAAGACCTATCTCGCCGCGCTCGACGGCGTGCCCGACGGAGCCGAGGGGGTGATCGAATTGCCGCTGTCCAAGGTGTCCAGCGCGGCCGACGGCTGGCGCATGGTGCCCGACCAAAGCGGCAAGCCGGCGCGCACCGGCTGGCGGCTGATCGCCGAGCGCGGCGGCCACTCGCTGGTCGAATTCCATCCGCTGACCGGCCGTACGCACCAGCTCCGGGTCCATGCGGCGCGCGGGCTTGGAGCGGCGATCATCGGCGACCCGGTCTACAATGCACAGCCGAGGGCGGGCGAGGGGATGCTGCTCCATTCGTGGAAACTGGCGGTGCCGCGCGCGGGCAAGGCGGCGATCGCGGTCACCGCGCCGCTGCCCGACCGGTTCGGCCTGTGGCACGACTTCCTCGATGACGCCTGACGACATCCCCGAGGACGCACTGAGCGAGAAGTTCCTGGCGGCGACGGGACCCGGTGGACAGAACGTCAACAAGGTCGCGACTGCCTGCCAATTGCGCGCCGACATCTACAAGCTCGGCCTCGCGCCGCACGCTTTCGCCCGGCTCAAGGAGCTGGCCGGGAGCCGGATGACCGCGGGCGGAGAGCTCATCATCACCGCGCGGCGCTTCCGCACCCAGGACGCCAATCGCGAGGATGCTCGGCGCCGCCTTGCCGAACTGATCGCCGAGGCCCATGTCGTGCAGACCAAAAGGCGTCCGACGCGGCCATCGCGCGCGGCCAAGGCGCGGCGGGTCGACAGCAAGAAGAGCCGGAGCGCGGTCAAGGCCGGGCGCGGCAAGGTGAGGCTGGATTGAGCTACGACTTCAAGATCGACAGCAGCAATGTGCCCGCGATGTACGACGAGCTGGCGGCGGCGCTCGAGGCGCTGGTGGCTGGCGAGCCGGACGGAATCGCCAACATGGCCAATGCTGCCGGCCTGATCTGGGAGACGCTGCCGGATCTCAACTGGACCGGTTTTTATCGTAACTTGGGCGAGGAGCTCGTGCTCGGACCGTTCCAGGGGCGTCCGGCGTGCATCCGGATCCCGTTCGGGCGCGGTGTGTGCGGAGTCGCCGCCGCGACGCTGGAGCTGCAGCGAATCGACGACGTGCATGCGTTCGACGGCCACATCGCCTGCGACAGCGCCAGTGAAAGCGAGCTGGTGGTGCCAATCCTGCGCGACGGGAAGCTGCTCGCAGTGCTCGATCTCGACAGTCCGCGGAAAGCCCGCTTCACGGAAGCGGACGAAGCGGGCTGTCGCCGCCTCGCGGCGATCCTCGCGGCTGCGATCTAGCTCAGGCGCTCGAGATCGGCGGCGCTCAGCGCGCCGGGGATGATCATCACCGGGCAGGGCAGCTTCCCGGCGTCGTTGCCGGTGAAATGCGCGACCATCGGCCCCGGGCTGCCCGACGGCGCCGCGCCGAGCACCAGCGCGGCGATGTCCTGGCGGGTGCCGATCAGGCTGCGCACCACAGGCACCGGCTCGCCCTGGCGGACGACGATTGTCGGCTGGATGCCCGCGGCGTCCATGATCTCGCCGACCGACGAGGCGACGCTGGCCTCGATCCGCAGCCGCTGCTCTTCTTCGATCGCCGCCTGCACCCCTCCCCACTGGACGAAGTCCTGCGGTTCGACCACCGCGAGCACCTCGACCGCGCCCTTGGTCTTGGCCGCCCGCCGCGCGGCGAACTGCAGCGCGACGCGCGCCTCGTCGCTGTCGTCGATCACCACCAGATAGGTGCGCTTGTCGCCTGGAGCCCCGCCCATGGGGTGCGGTGCTGCGCCCAAAAAGCGCCTCTGGCAAGGCTTGACCGGCTATCCGCTTTGGCGTTTGTGCCGGGCCAATTCCCGCTGCTAAAAGGCGCGCCATGCCGATCGAACTGAAGATGCCCGCTCTGTCGCCGACGATGGAGGAAGGCACGCTCGCCAAATGGCTGATCAAGGAGGGCGACACGGTCGCCAGCGGCGACATCCTGGCCGAGATCGAGACCGACAAGGCGACGATGGAGTTCGAAGCGGTCGACGAGGGCAAGGTGCTCAAAATCCTCGTCGCCGAGGGCAGCGACGGAGTGAAGGTCGGAACCCCGATCGCAATGATCGGCGAGGAAGGCGAAGAGGGCGGTGTGGCGGGCGCCGCCACCGCTCCCGCCCAGGCCCCCGCTCCGGCCGACACGGACAAGGAGCAGCCATCGCCGGGGCAGCCAGCGGCCGGCGGTTCCTATGCACCCACCGCCGCTCCGCCCGCACCCGGCGGTGGCGAGACGCCCACTGCCCCTGCGTCCCCGGCGCAGTCCGGCGGCGGGGACGGCGACACCGGTTACCGACCGCCGCCCATCCCCAAGGGCGAACCCGCCGCACGGGCGAATGACAGCGCGCGGATCAAGGCATCGCCGCTCGCGCGGCGGCTTGCCGAGGCGCAGGGCATTGATCTCTCGACGATCACCGGCAGCGGACCAGGCGGGCGTATCGTCCGTGCTGACCTTGGCGACAAGGGCGGCGGTCGGCCAAGCCAGGTGCAGCCCGCCGCTGCTCCTGCCCCGGCACTCCAGCCGCAGGCCTCCCAGGTCGACCCCGGCGAGATCCCGCATGAGGCGGTGAAGCTCAGCAACATGCGCAAGACCATCGCGCGGCGGCTGACCGAGTCGAAGCAGCAGGTCCCGCACATCTATCTGACCGTCGACGTGCAGCTCGACCGGCTCTTGAAGCTCCGCGCCGAGCTCAACGATGGGCTCGCCAGCCGCGGCGTCAAACTCAGCGTCAACGACATGCTGATCAAGGCGCTGGCGCTGGCGCTGATCGAGGTCCCGGAATGCAACGTCAGCTTCGCGGGCGACACTTTGATCAAGTATAGCCGGGCCGACATCTCTGTCGCGGTGAGCATCCCCGGAGGACTGATCACGCCGATCATCGCGGGAGCGAACGACAAGACGCTGAGCAAGATCTCGACCGAAATGGGCGAGCTCGCCGGTCGCGCCAAGGAGGGAAAGCTCCAGCCACACGAATATCAGGGCGGCACCGCGTCCCTCAGCAACATGGGAATGTTTGGGATCAAGCAGTTCGAAGCGGTGATCAATCCGCCGCAGGGCATGATCATGGCCATCGGAGCCGGCGAAAAGCGGCCGTTCGTGATCGCCGATTCGCTCCAGATCGCGACTGTTATGTCGGCGACCGGGAGCTTCGACCATCGCGCCATCGACGGCGCCGACGGGGCGCGCCTGATGCAGGCGTTCCGAGCGCTGTGCGAGCGGCCGATGGGATTGGTCGCCTAAAATGCGCTGGCTGACGGCGCTGCTGATGGGCGCGATCCTCGGCTTTGTCGTGCCGCTATTGTTCGGCGGGCAGGGCGGCATCTGGCTCGAGACGTGGGTCAAGTACGGCACTGTGCGTCCGTTCCCGCAGTCGCCCGGCCTGCTGTTCTCGATCCCGATCTTCCTCGGCTCGGCGATCGCGCTCCGCCTGTTCTTTAACTGGCACCGCAATTGACCGGAGCGTGAGCGAACGCATTCCCCTTATCCGGGTCACCGCCATGCCGGCCGATACCAACCCTTATGGCGGAGTGTTCGGCGGCTGGCTGATGAGTCAGATGGCGCTCGCCGCCGGAAGCCTCGCTTCGCGCACCGCGCGCGGCAAGTGCGTGGTGGTCGCCGCGACCGATCTCGCCTTTCCCGGCGCTCCGGCGGTCGGCGACGAGATTTCGGTCTATGCCGAAATAGCTCGGCAGGGGCGGACCAGCCTCACCATCCGCACCGAGGCAGAATGCCGCGAGCGCGACGGGGCGCGAACCTTTGCGGTGGCGAGCGGCACCTTCACCTTCGTCGCGCTCGACGACAACGACCGGCCGCGCGCGGTTCCGGCGCTAGAGGAACAAAATGGCTGACAGTTACGACCTCATCGTCCTCGGCTCGGGGCCCGGCGGCTATGTCGCGGCGATCCGCGCGGCGCAGCTGGGCCTCAAGACGGCGATCGTCGAGCGGGAGAACCTCGGCGGCATCTGTCTCAACTGGGGGTGCATCCCGACCAAGGCGCTGCTGCGCTCGGCAGAGGTGTTCCACCAGATGCAGAATGCGAAGGCCTATGGCCTGGCGGCGACCGGGGTCAGCGCCGACCTCGCCGCGGTCGTGGCGCGCAGCCGCGGGGTCGCGAAACAGCTCAACCAGGGCGTCACGCACCTGATGAAGAAGAACAAAATCGCGGTGGTGATGGGCGAGGGCAAACTGACCGCGCCGGGCAAATTGGTGGTCACTGCAAAAGATTCCAAGATCGACCTTGCCGCCAAGCACATCATCGTCGCGACGGGGGCCCGGGCGCGGGACCTGCCGTTCGCCCCGGCCGACGGCAAGCGGGTATGGACGTACCGGCACGCAATGACCCCGAACGAGCTGCCGAGTGAGCTGCTGGTCATCGGCTCCGGCGCGATCGGGATCGAATTCGCGAGCTTCTACAACGACATGGGCAGTAAGGTGACGGTCGTCGAAATGCTCGACCGGATCGTCCCCGTCGAGGACGCCGACGTCTCGGCGTTCCTTGAAAAGAGCCTGACCAAGCAGGGTATGACGATCCTCACCGGCGCCGGGGTCGAGGCGCTCAAAGCGGACGGCAAGGGCGTCGCGGCGCGCATCAAGACCAAGGACGGCAAAGTCGCCGAGCAACGCTTTTCGCACGTCATCGTCGCGATCGGCATCGTTCCGAACACGGAAAACGTCGGTCTCGACACGCTTGGCGTCAAAATGGACCGCGGGTTCATCGAGATCGACCCGCTCGGCCGGACCAACGTGCCCGGCATCTGGGCGATCGGCGATTGCGCGCCCGGCCCGTGGCTGGCGCACAAGGCGAGCCACGAAGGCGTCACCGCGGCCGAGGCGATCGCCCAGGCGCTCGGCAACAAGGACGTCCACCCGCACGGCCTCGACAAGAGCAACATCCCGGGCTGCACCTATTGTCACCCGCAAGTCGCCAGCGTCGGGCTGACCGAGGCCAAGGCCAAGGAAGCGGGGCGCAAGGTCAAGACCGGCATGTTCCCGTTCATAGGCAACGGCAAGGCGATCGCGCTGGGCGAGGCGGAGGGCTTCATCAAGACGGTGTTTGACGCGGCGACCGGCGAATTGCTGGGCGCGCACATGATCGGCGCCGAAGTGACCGAGCTGATCCAGGGCTACACCATCGGCAAACAGGCCGAGCTGGTCGAGGACGACTTCATCCGCACCGTCTTCCCCCACCCGACGCTGAGCGAGATGATGCACGAAAGCGTCCTCGGCGCGGAGGGGCGCGCCATCCATATCTGAGGGCGGCGGCGTGCGGCCGGTCGACCAGCTTCAAATCCGCGGCGACTGGGGCTTCGTGCGCATCTTCTACGTGCCGGCGTTCGCCGCCGGGCTCGCGGCGACCAAGCTGTGGCCCGCTGCGGCGGCGATCAGCCTGCGGATCAATCTGTGCTTCCTTTGCGAATTCGTGTCGCGCTGGGGGCATCACGTCGAGGAATGGGCGAACCACAAACCGCTGCTGGCCATTACTGAGGAGGGATTGCTGCATGAGGACGGCGGCAAGGCGGAAATCATCGACTGGCAACGGGTGATCGGCGTTGCATTGCATCGCCGAAATCCGATCCCGCCCTGGCGCACCAACGGCTCGACCGGCTGGACGCCACCGTTCTGGCTAGCAATCCACATCGCCCAGCCCGCTGGGGCGGAGGGCCAGTCGTCGGCCGCTACGATCGGATCGGGTGGCGGTTACGTCGTGCAACGCGACATCTTCGGGGAGAGCCCGGACGACTATTACACGATTGCCGTCTGGCCGCGCCAGATTGCGGGCGGATT
Organism: Sphingomonas mesophila; assembly: GCF_003499275.1. Classification (GTDB taxonomy): domain Bacteria; phylum Pseudomonadota; class Alphaproteobacteria; order Sphingomonadales; family Sphingomonadaceae; genus Sphingomicrobium; species Sphingomicrobium mesophilum. Next base: position 314,902 of record NZ_QWDF01000001.1, read on the forward strand.
ACCCCGCCTAGCGCGTTTTGCGCGGCAGTTGCAGCGGACGCTTGCCGGCCTGGCGGCGGACGGCCGGATTCCCATGCTGGTGCCTGCGGCGGCGCATGACGGCAACGCGATACCCTGACCGCACGCAGCCGCATAACCTTTGTCAGTGACGCTGGAACGAGGTCGGCGGCGCGGGGTTGGATGAGGGTTCAAGCCAGGGAGCGTAAAGCCATGAACCGCCTGATCCTCTTGCCCGCCGTCGCCGCCCTAGCCCTTGCCGCCTGCGGCCGCGGCGACGAGACCACCGACACTGCCAACGACAGCGCGACGGCCCTCAACAGCGAGAATGCGGTCGCCGACGACGCCGCCAACGCCAGCGGCTCGGGCACGGCGCTGGCCGCGACCGAATTTGCCGCGACGATGGCAGCGGGCGACATGTTCGAGATCGAAAGCGGCCGGCTGGCCGAGAAGAACGGCGTCTCGCCGGCGGTGAAATCCTTTGCGGCGATGCTGGTCGCCGACCACCAGAAGTCGAGCACGGAACTGAAAGCCGCGGCGTCCCAGGCCCGCCCGGCGGTGGCGGTGATGCCCGAACTGACCGCCGACCAGCGCGCCAAGCTCGATGCGCTGGGCAGCGCCAAGGGCGCCGAGTTCGACCGCCTGTTCGTCGAGCAGCAGAAGGAAGCGCACGGCAAGGCGCTCGAGGCTCTTAAGAGCTATTCGGCAAACGGCGACGTAGAGCCGCTCAAGGCCTTCGCCGGCAAGGCTGCGCCGGTGGTCCAGAAGCATCTCGACGAACTCAACAAGATGAAGCTCTAGCGGCACTCTTGCCTTTCGCCTGAGGCCCGCCAACAACGCGTCGTCCACATTTCTCAGGGAGCGACGGCGATGTTGAGAAGCTTGTTTCTGGTGGCCGCCGGGAGCCTGCACGCTGCCGCACTTGCCGCGCCGACCTACATCCACGCCGGGCGGCTGATGGACGTTCCCGGCAAGCCGGTGCGCGGCGCATCGACAATCGTGGTCGATGCCGGGCGGATCGTGTCGGTTCAGGCCGGCCACGTCGATCCGCCGGCCGGGGCGGCGCTGGTCGATCTGCGTGACAAGATGGTGCTGCCCGGCCTGATCGATTCTCACGTCCACCTCAACAGCGACCGTGCCGGCCAGGAGGGCGCCATTTCCTTGGTCACCGAGAGCGTCCAGCTGCGCACGCTCGAAGCGGTGGTGAATGGTCGAAAAACGCTCGAGGCCGGCTTCACCACCGTTCGCAACCTTGGCGGCACCCCGGCCATCGCGGCGCTCAAGGAGGCCAGTTCGCGCAAATGGGTGCAGGCGCCGCGCATCGTCGACGCCGCTTCGGGCATCGCCACCACCTCGGGCCACGGTGACGGTCGGCTTGGGATCAACGAGGAATTATTCGAAAATCGCCCGCCGCCTGAAAACATCTGCGACGGCATCGACGAGTGCCGCAAGATGACTCGCCGACAGATCGGCCGCGGTGCCGACGTCATCAAGATCGCCACTACCGGCGGCGTCAACAGCCGCATCGCGGCCGGCCTTGGCAAGCAGATGTTCGACGACGAGACGCGCGCAATCGTCGAGACTGCGCGGCTCTACGGCAAGAAGGTTGCTGCCCACGCCCACGGCGCCGACGGCATCGTCTCCGCGCTTCGCGCCGGCGTGTCGTCCATCGAGCATGGCACCATGCTAGACGAGGAGGGCATCAAATTGTTCAGGCGGACCGGCGCTTATTATGTGCCGACTTTGTCGACCGTGAACGGCTATCTGGAGCGGATTGCCGCCAATCCCAACGCGTATCCGCCCGAGGTCCGGGCCAAGATCGACTGGCGCATCGGCATTACCGGCCAAGCGCTGCGCAAGGCCTATCCGGCCGGGGTCAAGATCGCGTTTGGGACCGACGCCGGGTCGATTTTGTGATGTCCCGAGGTGAGGTGATCGTCGAGCGCTGAGAATGGACGCTTTTTCCTATCTGTCGGTCCTGCTGTCGATCATTCTGGGCCTGGCGATCACCCAGGTACTGCAGGGCTATCGCGCGCTGATCCTCGCCCGGGGGCGGGTCAAACTGGCGCCGACCGCGCTGATCTGGAGCGCGGTTATCCTGGTCTCGGCGGTCCAGGCGTGGTGGGCCAGCTTCGGGCTTCGCGACCATTTGGAATGGAGCTTCGCCACCTTCGCCGTCATCCTGCTGCAGATGATCCTGCTTTACATGCAGTCGGCGATCGTCCTGCCCGACCCGTCGACCACCGCCGAGGCGATCGACCTCGACGCGCACCACGAAGCGCATCGCCGCGCCTTCTTTGGGTTCCTGCTCGGTACGATCGCTGCCAGCTTGCTGAAGGATGTGATGCTCGACGGAAGCCTGCCCGAGCCGCGCAATCTGGTCGGGCAGCTGATTGCGGCAGGGCTCGCCGTTGTCGGCATGGTCATTGCCGACCGCCGCGTGCAACTGGCCATCGCGCTTCTCGCTGCGGCCGGGCTGGCAATTTACATCGGGTTGCTGTTCGCCGAACTTTGAAATCACTTGCGGCCGGCGCAGCGCCGTTGACCGGGGGGCGCGCCTCGATTATGGGCCCCCTCGTCCGACGGGCTCCCGCGATTCCTCGCATCCTCGACGACAAGAGCTGAACATTGCTCGAGCAACGCGAAGGCCGGTGACCCCACGGGTCGTCCGGCAATTCGCGCTTTTGCGTTGGGCAAAGTAACCGCGGGGATGTGCCTCGCAACGAAAGGTGAAGGCTTCATGCCGACGATTAACCAGCTGATCCGCAAGGGTCGCGAACCGCAGAAGGCCAAGTCGAAGGTCCCTGCGATGGAGCAGAACCCGCAAAAGCGCGGAGTCTGCACGCGTGTCTATACCACGACCCCGAAGAAGCCGAACTCGGCGCTGCGCAAGGTGGCCAAGGTCCGCCTGACCAACCAGCGCGAAGTGATCAGCTACATCCCCGGCGAGGGCCACAACCTGCAGGAGCACAGCGTCGTGCTGATCCGCGGCGGGCGTGTGCGCGACCTTCCGGGCGTGCGCTACCACGTGCTTCGCGGCGTGCTCGACACCCAGGGTGTCAAGGACCGCCGCCAGTCGCGTTCGAAGTACGGCGCCAAGCGCCCCAAATAATCCCGCAGCGAGTAAGCCCCGGCCTCCTGTTCATCGCAGGCGGTGCCGGACCAGGCTGAAGAGAAAGGAAATTCCATGTCCCGTCGCCGCCGCCCAGAGAAGCGCGTGATCCTGCCGGACCCCAAGTTCGGCGATCTCATCCTCTCCAAGTTCATGAATTCGGTCATGCTCGACGGCAAGAAGTCGGTCGCCGAGAGCATCGTCTACACCGCGCTCGACAATGTCGAATCGCGCCTCAAGAAGGACCCGCTGGCGGTGTTCCACGAGGCGCTCGCCAATGTGAAGCCGGGCATCGAGGTCCGCAGCCGCCGGGTCGGCGGTGCGACCTACCAGGTGCCGGTCGAGGTGCGCGACGTGCGCGCCCAGGCGCTGGCCATCCGCTGGCTGATCACCGCCGCCCGCGCGCGCAGCGAGAAGACCATGTCGGGCCGCCTGTCGGGCGAGCTGATGGACGCATCGCAGAACCGCGGCAATGCGGTGAAGAAGCGCGAGGACACGCACCGCATGGCCGAGGCCAACCGCGCCTTCTCGCACTATCGCTGGTAGCCGCTGCGCTCCTGCACCCGCAGGAGCCCGGCTTTTTCAAGATTGACTGGGCCCCTGCCTTCGCAGGGGAACGATTGGAGTAATCAAATGGCCCGCAGCCATCCGCTCGAACGCTATCGCAACATCGGCATCATGGCGCACATCGACGCCGGCAAGACGACGACCACCGAGCGAATCCTCTATTACACCGGCAAGTCCTACAAGATCGGCGAGGTCCACGAGGGCACCGCGACGATGGACTGGATGGAGCAGGAGCAGGAGCGCGGGATCACCATCACCAGCGCTGCGACGACCTGCGTCTGGCGGGCCGCCGAGGGCAAGGGCGAAGAGCACCGCATCAACATCATCGACACGCCGGGCCACGTCGACTTCACCATCGAGGTCGAACGCAGCTTGCGCGTGCTCGACGGCGCGGTCGCCTGCTTCGACGGCGTCGCCGGGGTCGAGCCGCAGTCGGAGACGGTGTGGCGCCAGGCCGACAAATATGGCGTGCCGCGGATGTGCTTCGTCAATAAGCTCGACCGCACCGGCGCCAATTTCGAATATTGCGTGCAGTCGATCATCGATCGCCTCGGCGCCAAGCCGGCCGTGCTGTATCTCCCAATCGGCATCGAGAGCGGCTTCAAGGGCCTCGTCGACTTGGTCGAGAACCGCGCCATCATCTGGCTCGAGGAGAGCCTTGGCGCGAAGTTCGAATATCAGGACATCCCCGACGACATGAAGGACCAGGCGGCCAAGGCGCGCATGGACCTGATCGAGCTGGTCATCGACCAGGACGACGACGCGATGGAAGCCTATCTCGAGGGCAACGAGCCGGACACGGCGACGCTCAAGAAGCTGATCCGCAAGGGCACGCTGGCGATGGCCTTCGTGCCGGTCGTGTGCGGCTCGGCGTTCAAGAACAAGGGCGTCCAGCCGCTGCTCGACGCGGTGGTCGACTATCTGCCGAGCCCGCTCGACGTGCCGGCGATCAAGGGCGTCCTGCCGGACGGAAGCGAAGATTCGCGCGCGTCGGACGACAGCGCGCCATTCTCGGCGCTGGCATTCAAGATCATGAACGACCCGTTCGTCGGAACGCTGACCTTCGCGCGCATCTATTCGGGCAAGCTGGAGACCTCGTCGCAGGTCCTCAACTCGGTCAAGGACAAGAAGGAAAAGGTCGGTCGCATGCTGCTGATGCATGCCAACGACCGCGAGGACATCCAGGTCGCCTACGCCGGCGACATCGTCGCGCTGGCCGGCCTGAAGGACACCACCACCGGGGATACGCTGTGCGCGACCAACGCGCCGATCATCCTCGAGCGGATGGAATTCCCGGATCCGGTGATCGAGCTCAGCGTCGAGCCGAAGACCAAGGCCGACCAGGAGAAGATGGGCGTCGCGCTCAACCGCCTGGCGCGCGAGGACCCGTCGTTCCGGGTGACCAGCGACCATGAAAGCGGCCAGACGATCATCAAGGGGATGGGCGAACTCCACCTCGAGATCCTGGTCGACCGCATGAAGCGCGAGTTCAAGGTCGAAGCCAATGTCGGCGCTCCGCAGGTCGCCTATCGCGAGTATCTCAAGAAGCCGGTCGACATCGACTACACCCACAAGAAGCAGTCGGGCGGCACCGGTCAGTTCGGCCGGGTCAAGGTCAAGCTGACCCCGGGCGAGCGCGGCTCGGGGATCATCTTCACCGACGAGATCAAGGGCGGCAATATTCCCAAGGAATATATCCCGGCGATCGAGAAGGGCTTCCGCGAGACTGCGGCGACCGGCTCGCTGGTCGGCTTCCCGATCATCGATTTCGAAATCAACCTCTATGACGGCGCCTACCACGACGTCGATTCATCGGCGCTGGCGTTCGAAATCTGTGCCCGCGGAGCGATGCGCGAAGCGGCCCAGAAGTCGGGCATCACGCTGCTCGAGCCGGTGATGAAGGTGGAGATCGTGACCCCCGAGGATTACCTGGGCGACGTGATCGGCGACCTCAACAGCCGCCGCGGCCAGATCCAGGGCACCGACAGCCGCGGCAACGCCCAGGTCGTCGAGGCGATGGTGCCGCTGGCCAACATGTTCGGCTACGTCAACCAGCTGCGCTCGTTCACCCAGGGTCGCGCGCAGTACACCATGCAGTTCTCGCACTATGAAGAAGTGCCGCAGAACGTCGCCGACGAAGTGAAGGCGAAGCTGGCGTAACCGGTTTTTTATGGCTATGGGCGCGCTCGCACGTGGGCGGGCCGCCCGCAATTCAACGTAGAAGAGGCTTAAAATGGCGAAGGCAAAGTTTGAGCGGAACAAGCCGCACTGCAACATCGGCACCATCGGTCACGTCGACCATGGCAAGACCTCGCTGACCGCGGCGATCACCAAGGTGCTGGCCAAGCACGGCGGCGGCGAAGCCGTCGACTTCGCCAACATCGACAAGGCGCCGGAAGAGCGCGAGCGCGGGATCACCATCTCGACCGCCCACGTCGAGTATGAGACCGAGGGGCGCCACTACGCCCACGTCGACTGCCCGGGCCACGCCGACTACGTCAAGAACATGATCACCGGTGCCGCCCAGATGGACGGCGCGATCCTCGTCGTATCGGCCGCCGACGGCCCGATGCCGCAGACCAAGGAGCACATCCTGCTCGCGGCCCAGGTCGGCGTTCCGACGATGGTGGTGTTCCTCAACAAGGTCGACCAGGTCGACGATCCCGAGCTCTTAGAGCTGGTCGAGCTGGAAATCCGCGAGGAGCTTTCGAAGCGCGGCTTCGACGGCGACAACATTCCGATCGTCTCGGGTTCGGCGCTGGCCGTGCTCGAGGACAAGAACCCCGAAATCGGCGAGGAAGCCATCCTCAAGCTGATGAAGGCGGTCGACGACTGGATCCCGCAGCCCGAGCGTCCGCTCGACAAGCCGTTCCTGATGCCGATCGAGGACGTGTTCTCGATCTCGGGCCGCGGCACGGTCGTCACCGGCCGCGTCGAGACCGGCATCATCAAGGTCGGCGAGGAAGTCGAGATCGTCGGTATCAAGGACACCCAGAAGACCACCGTCACGGGCGTCGAGATGTTCCGCAAGCTGCTCGACGAGGGCCGCGCGGGCGACAACATCGGCGCGCTGATCCGCGGCATCGGCCGCGAGGACGTCGAGCGCGGCCAGGTGCTGTGCAAGCCGGGCTCGATCACCCCGCACACCGACTTCCAGGCGGAAGTCTATGTGCTGTCGAAGGACGAGGGTGGCCGTCACACGCCGTTCTTCGCCAACTACCGTCCGCAGTTCTACTTCCGCACGACCGACGTGACGGGCGAAGTGGTGCTGCCGGAAGGCACGGAAATGGTGATGCCGGGCGACAACGTGTCGCTTCAGGTCAAGCTGATCGCTCCGATCGCCATGGACCAGGGCCTGCGCTTCGCCATCCGCGAAGGCGGCCGCACGGTCGGCGCCGGCGTGGTGGGCAACATCACCAAGTAAGTCTTGGCGCCTGCGGGCGCTGGAACATGAAGGGCCCGGTGCTTCACCCGAAGCGCCGGGCCTTTTCTTTTGGCGGTCCCGTGTCGAGTGAAGGCGAATGCCACCTTCGGACCCAAGTCCGGTTCAAAGCATGGGTGCGGCAGGGACCTTTCGCGACCAACAAGACTCTAACCTGCGGAGGCTTTCATCTACCCAGATGGCTAATGGGGTACCTTGATTCGAGGTGAAGCGAATGTCGGAGTTCACTTTTCCATCATAGTGCGCTCCGCCCGTGATCGAGTATGCCACGCCATCCGCGGTGACGGTGACGCTGTCCCCCATCGAAGGAATGTCCACCCCTGGGATCCAGATCTTCGGGGGATTTACTTCAACCACGGCCTGAACAACCCACCTTGCATTTGGACAGCGTTGGGTGTCCGTCCACCAAATGCTCTGGCGGGCCCTGTCTTTTACCGTTCTCCGAAACCAATATCCCCATCCCTTACCTTTGGTTTGAAGCGTGCCGACCTCTACGGTTGTAAGACGCCGATCGAATGCAGGCGCACGGGAAAAAGTTAAATATGGCTCTGGGGCATCCGCTGTGAAACCACTAATCAAAAGGAAGGCGAACATCGAACTTCCATTATCGGACGCAGAGTTCGCTTTCCACCCAAAGCAGACACCGGCACCACAGGCCCGCCACACGGGGGTTGATCTGACCGGCGCTCCTATGTAGATGGCCCTCACCGGCGGGGATTCGTCCCCGCCAATCAAGTTTAGAGTTGGGGTCGTCCGACCCGGGAAACCGGGGCTAATCGGGTTCGGCCTCTTTGTTTTCGGGCTGGCAACAGTCCGGTGGCTCTTTCAAATCGGTAAGTGGACATGGAAACGCAGAATATCCGGATTCGCCTGAAGGCGTTCGATCATCGTGTGCTCGACCAGGCCACGGGTGACATCGCCGACACCGCTCGGCGCACCGGTGCCCTTATTCGCGGTCCCATCCCGCTTCCGACCCGGATCGAGAAGTTCACCGTCAACCGCTCGCCGCACGTCGACAAGAAGTCGCGCGAGCAGTTCGAGGTGCGCACCTACAAGCGCCTTCTCGATATCGTTCAGCCCACCCCGCAGACCGTCGATGCCTTGATGAAGCTCGATCTCGCCGCGGGTGTGGACGTGGAGATCAAACTGGCCTAAGGGCCAGCGCGCGGCGGTTGAATCGCTTCTTCAGCGATCCTGCCAGCGCAAGGAAATCGGATACCGCGGGCGCCCCTTGGGGCACCCGGTCTGCGTCCTCCGCTTCCGCCTTCCGGCGGGAATAGCCCAGCGGGGGCCACGCATCATTTCAACGGGCTGCAAGCACTCGGAATTTCCCGTGTGCCTCTGTGAGGAGCATGGATCATGCGCACTGGCGTGATCGCGAAGAAAATGGGGATGACCCGCCTGTTCCAGGCGGACGGACGGCATGTGCCGGTGACCGTCCTTCAGCTGGACAATGTGCAGGTCGTCGCTCGTCGCGAAACAGATCGGGACGGCTACACCGCCGTCGCCCTTGGCGCCGGAACGGCCAAGGCCAAGAACGTCGCCAAGCCGCAGCGCGGCGCGTTCGGCAAGGCCGAGGTCGAGCCCAAGGCCAAGGTCGTCGAATTCCGGGTGGCCGAGGATGCGCTGCTCGATGTTGGCGCGACGCTGTCGGCCGACCATTTCGTCGCCGGCCAGCTGGTCGACATCCAGGGCGTCACCCAGGGCAAGGGCTTTGCCGGCGCGATGAAGCGCTGGGGCTTCGGCGGTCTGCGCGCGACCCACGGCGTGTCGGTCTCGCACCGCTCGCACGGCTCGACCGGCAACCGCCAGGACCCGGGCCGCGTGTTCAAGAACAAGAAGATGGCCGGTCACATGGGCGCGAAGAACCGCACCCAGCAGAACCTCGAGGTGGTCCGCACCGACGCCGCGCGCGGCCTGATCTTCGTCAAGGGTTCGGTTCCGGGCCACAAGGGCAGCTGGGTGACGATCGCCGACGCGATCAAGCTCGCGCGCCACGACGAAGCGCCTTATCCGGCCGGCCTGTTCGATCCGAAGGCCAAGCACGTCGAAGAGGCCCCCGCCGGCCTGGTCGACGACGCCGCGGTCCACGAAATTCCGGCGCTGCCCGGTGACGACGAAGTCGCCGCCATCGCGGCCGAGCAGGAAGCCGGAGCGGCCGAGGCCGAAGCGGCTGCCGCGGACGATAACAACGATGCCGGTTCGGCCGAGGGCGGCGATGCTGCCAAGGCCGACGAGAGCAAGGAAGGCTAAGCCATGAAGGTCAAGGTTCAGACCCTCGGCGGTGACAGCGCTGCCAAGTCGGGCGGCGATTTGCAGCTCGACGACGCCGTGTTCGGCGTCGAGCCGCGCGCCGACATCCTCCACCGTGTCGTGACGTGGCAGCTGACCAACCGCCGCGCCCCGGCGCGTGCCGCCCGCGAGCGCAGCGATGTCGCCCGCACCGGCAAGAAGTTCGGCAAGCAGAAGGGCGGCGGCACCGCCCGTCACGGCGATCGCCGCGCCCCGATCTTCATCGGCGGCGGCAAGGCCCACGGCCCGCGCGCCCGGGTGTTCAGCTCGAGCCTCAACAAGAAGGTCCGCGCGCTCGGCCTCAAGATGGCGCTGAGCTCCAAGGCGATGGACGGCAAGCTGATCATCCTCGACAATCTCGACGTCAAGGAATCGAAGACCAAGGCGCTGCGCGAACAGCTCGGCAAGCTGAGCTTCGGCAAGACCGCGCTGGTGATCGACGGCGATGCGCTCAACGTCGGTTTCGCCCGCGCCAGCTCGAACCTCGGCGACATCAATTTGATGCCGGCGGCCGGCGCCAACGTCTACGACATCCTGCGCCACGAAACGCTGGTCCTGACCCGCGCCGCGGTCGAGAAGCTGGAGGCGCGCTTCGCCGTGCCGGGAGAGGCTAAGTAATGGCCAAGAAGCAAGCCCCGAGCGCGGTCGACAACCGCCACTACGACGTCGTCCTGGCGCCGCACATCACCGAGAAGACGACTCTTCTTTCGGAGAACAATGCGGTCGTGTTCAAGGTCGCCGGAACCGCCTCCAAGCCCGAGATCAAGGCCGCCGTCGAGGCGCTGTTCAACGTCAAGGTGACCGGCGTCAACACGATGGTCACCAAGGGCAAGTCGAAGCGCTGGAAGGGCAAGCCCTATCAGCGCAGTGACGAGAAGAAGGCGATCGTCACCCTCGCCGAGGGCAACTCGATCGACATCACGAGCGGGATCTAACCGATGGCACTCAAAGCATATAAGCCGACGAGCCCGGCCCGCCGCGGCCTGATCCTCGTCGACAAGTCGGCGCTGTGGAAGGGCAAGCCCGTCAAGGCGCTGACCGAAGGCAAGCGCAAGACCGGCGGCCGCAACAACAAGGGCCATGTGACGTCGCGCGGGATCGCCGGCGGCCACAAGCAGAAGTATCGCATCGTCGACTTCAAGCGCCGCACCTGGGACAAGGCCGCGACGGTCGAGCGGATCGAATATGATCCGAACCGGTCGGCGTTCATCGCGCTGATCACCTACGAGGGCGGCGAGCAGGCCTATATCCTGGCGCCGCAGCGCCTTGCCCCGGGCGACAGCGTGATCGCCGGCAAGAAGGTCGACGTGAAGCCGGGCAACGCCATGGAAGTGGGCCAGATGCCGGTCGGCACGATCGTCCACAATGTCGAGTTGAAGCCCGGCAAGGGCGGCCAGATCGCGCGCGCCGCCGGCACCTATGTGCAGGTCGTCGGACGCGACAAGGGGATGGTCATCGTCCGCTTGAACTCGGGCGAGCAGCGCTATGTCCGCGCCGATTGCATGGCGACGGTCGGAGCGGTGTCGAACCCCGACAATTCGAACCAGACCCTGGCCAAGGCCGGCCGCACGCGCTGGCTGGGCAAGCGCCCGCTGACCCGCGGCGTCGCCAAGAACCCGGTCGACCACCCGCACGGCGGCGGCGAAGGCCGCACCTCGGGCGGCCGCCATCCGGTCACTCCGTGGGGCAAGCCGACCAAGGGCGCCCGCACCCGCAGCAACAAGGCGACGGACAAGTTCATCATCCGCTCGCGCCACGCCAAGAAGAAGGGCTAACCGAACATGGCTCGTTCCGTCTGGAAAGGTCCGTTCGTCGAACTGTCGCTCCTGAAGAAGGCCGAGGCCGCTCAGGACAAGGGTGGCCGTGCGCCGATCAAGACCTGGTCGCGCCGCTCGACGATCCTGCCGCAGTTCGTCGGCCTGACGTTCAATGTCTACAACGGCCGCAAGTTCGTGCCGGTCTCGGTCAACGAGGAAATGGTCGGCATGAAGCTGGGTGAGTTCGCGCCGACGCGCTTCTTCCCTGGCCACGCCGCCGACAAGAAGGGCAAGCGCTGATGAGCAAGCAATCCGCCCCCCGCAAGGTTGGTGACAAGGAAGCGCTCGCCGTCGGCACGATGATCCGTGGCTCGGCGCAGAAGCTCAACCTGGTCGCCGGCCTGATCCGTGGCCGCAAGGTCGAGGAAGCTTTGAACATCCTCAAGTTCAGCCCGAAGGGGATGAGCGAGGACGTCTACAAGGTGCTCGCCTCGGCCGTCGCCAATGCCGAGAACAACCACAACCTCGACGTCGACGCCCTCGTCGTCGCCGAGGCCAGCGTCGGCAAGTCGATCTCGATGAAACGGTTCGCCACCCGCGCCCGCGGCCGGTCGAGCCGGATCGTAAAGCCGTTCAGCCGAATCCGCGTCGTCGTGCGCGAGCAGGAAGAAGCGTAATGGGTCAGAAATCCTCTCCGGTCGGCCTTCGGCTGCAGATCAATCGTACCTGGGACAGCCGCTGGTTCGCGGAAGGCCAGGATTACGGCCGGCTGCTGCTCGAGGACCTCAAGATCCGCGAGTACATCATCAAGAGCCTGCCGCAGGCGGCGATCTCCAAGGTCGTCATTGAGCGTCCGGCCAAGCTGTGCCGCGTCTCCGTTTATGCCGCCCGCCCGGGCGTCATCATCGGCAAGAAGGGCTCGGACATCGAGAAGTTGAAGAAGACGCTGTCGGCGATGACGTCGAGCGACGTCAGCCTCAACATCGTCGAGATCAGGAAGCCCGAGATCGACGCCAAGCTCGTCGCCCAGGGCGTCGCCGATCAGCTCGAGCGCCGGATCGCGTTCCGCCGCGCGATGAAGCGCGCGGTTCAGTCGGCGCTTCGACTCGGCGCGGAAGGCATCCGGATCACCTGTTCGGGCCGTCTCGGCGGGGCCGAGATCGCGCGCACCGAATGGTACCGCGAGGGCCGCGTGCCGCTGCACACGCTGCGCGGCAACGTCGATTACGCCGAAGCCCAGGCGCACACCGCTTACGGCGTGTGCGGGGTCAAGGTGTGGGTGTTCAAGGGTGAGATCCTGGGTCACGACCCGCTCGCCCAGGACCGCCTGATGATGGAAGCGCAGACCTCGGGCGTCCGCCCGATGCGCGACGACCGGCGCTAAGGATCATTTGAGATGCTGCAACCCAAGCGCACCAAGTTTCGCAAGGCCTTCAAGGGCCGAATCCACGGCAACGCCAAGGGCGGCACCGAGCTGAACTTCGGCGCCTATGGCCTGAAAGCCATGGAGCCGGAGCGGATCACCGCTCGCCAGATCGAGGCGGCGCGCCGCGCGATCACCCGTCACATCAAGCGCGCCGGCCGCTTGTGGATCCGGATCTTCCCGGATCTGCCGGTGTCGTCGAAGCCTGCCGAAGTCCGCATGGGCTCGGGCAAGGGCGCGCCGGAATATTGGGTGGCGCGGGTCAAGCCGGGCCGCATCCTGTTCGAGCTGGACGGCGTTCCCGGACCGCTCGCCAAGACCGCGTTCGAGCGCGCCGCGGAGAAACTGCCGATCAAGACCAAGGTCGTGGCCCGCCTCGGCGAGTCGCTGGTCGAGGAGGACTGAGTGATGGCCAAGAAGGACGATCTGACGGTCAAGACCGACGATCAGCTGGCGACCCAGCTGGGCGATCTGAAGCGCGAGCAGTTCAACCTGCGCTTCCAATCGGCGACCAACCAGCTCGAGAAGCCGTCGCGGGTGCGCGAGGTGCGCCGCACCATCGCCCGCATCAAGACGATTCAGACCGCCCGCTCGCGCGATGCCGCGTCGGCGCAGGCGTAGGGAGTAGAAAAGAGATGCCCAAGCGCGTCCTCACCGGCACCGTGGTGTCGGACAAGGCCGACAAGACGGTGGTCGTCCGCGTCGAGCGGCGGGTCAAGCACCCGCTGTACGGCAAGATCATCAAGCTGTCGAAGAAGTATCATGCGCACGACGATACCAACCAGTATCGCTCGGGCGAGATGGTGCGCATCGAAGAGTGCGCGCCGATCTCGAAGCAGAAGAACTGGACCGTGATCGAGCGCGTCGGCGCGGCGGTCACCGATCTCGACATCGCGGCGGCCAACGCCGAGCAGCCCGCTGCTCCGGAAAAGGCGACCAAGGGCAAGGCCAAGAAGGCCGAGCCCGCGGCGGCCGAAGCGTAAGGGGAGGACTGAACCATGATCCAGATGCAGTCCAACCTCGAGGTCGCCGACAACAGCGGTGCGAAGCGCGTCCAGTGCATCAAGGTGCTGGGCGGGTCGAAGCGCCGGGTCGCCGGAGTCGGCGACATCATCGTCGTGTCGGTCAAGGAAGCCGCTCCGCGCGGCAAGGTGAAGAAGGGTGACGTGCATCGCGCCGTCATCGTCCGCACCGCCAAGGACATCCGCCGTCCCGACGGTTCGGTGATCCGCTTCGACACCAACGCCGCGGTGCTGGTCAACAAGAACGAGGAGCCGATCGGCACCCGTATCTTCGGCCCGGTGGTGCGCGAGCTGCGCGCCCGCAAGCACATGAAGATCATCAGCCTTGCGCCGGAGGTGCTCTAACCATGGCTGCGCAGAAGATCCGCAAGGGCGACACGGTCGTGATCCTGTCCGGCAAGGACAAGGGCAAGACCGGTGAAGTCACCAAGTCGATGCCGAAGGACGGCAAGGTCGTCGTCGCCGGAGTCAACGTCGCCGTCCGTCACAAGAAGCCGTCGCAGGTCAACCCGCAGGGTGGCCTCGAGCGCCGCGAAGCGCCGCTGCACGTCTCCAAGGTCGCGATTGCCGACCCCAAGAGCGGCAAGGCGACCCGCGTCCGCTTCGAGGAGCGCGACGGCAAGAAGGTCCGCGTGGCCGTCAAGTCCGGGGAGCTGATCAATGGCTGACGAAAAGCAGCAGGACGCGGGCTACACGCCGCGCTTGAAGAAGGATTACGACGAGCGCATCGTCAAGGCGATGACCGAGAAGTTCGGTTACAAGAACCGCCTCGAAGTGCCGCGGCTCGACAAGATCGTGATCAACATGGGCGTCGGCGAGGCGACCCAGGACAAGAAGAAGGTCGAGGCCGCTGCGGCCGAGATGGAGGCGATTGCCGGCCAGAAGCCGGTGATTACCAAGGCCAAGACCTCGATCGCCCAGTTCAAGCTGCGCGAGGGCATGCCGATCGGCTGCAAGGTGACCTTGCGCCGCGAGCGGATGTACGAGTTCCTCGACCGGCTGATCACCGTTGCGCTGCCCCGGGTCCGCGATTTCCGCGGCCTCAACCCGAAGTCGTTCGACGGGCGCGGCAATTATGCGATGGGCCTCAAGGAGCAGATCGTGTTCCCCGAGATCAACTATGACCAGATCGACAAGGTCCGGGGCATGGACGTGATCGTCACCACCACCGCCAGGACGGACGATGAGGCGCGCGAGCTGCTGCGCCTGTTCAACTTCCCGTTCCCGGCCGAGCAAGAAAAAGAGGCCGCGTAAGCGGCCGTTGGAGAACTTAAGTCATGGCGAAACTGAGTTCCGTGAACAAGAACGAGCGTCGCAGGAAGCTCGTCAAGCAGACCGCGCCCAAGCTGGCGCGGCTGAAGGAACAGGCAAACGACAAGTCGCTCGACGAGACCGAGCGGCTGATCGCGCGCCTCAAGATGGCCGAGCTTCCGCGCAACGGCAATCCGACCCGCATCCGCAACCGCTGCGAGCTGACCGGCCGCAGCCGCGGTTTCTATCGCAAGTTCCGCCTGTCGCGGATCATGCTTCGGGAATTGGCCAACAAGGGCCTCATTCCCGGCGTCACCAAGTCGAGCTGGTAAGGGCTTAAAGCATGGCGATGACCGATCCCCTGGGTGATATGCTCACCCGCATTCGCAATGGCCAGCAGGCGCGCAAGGATTCGATCCTGACGCCGGCGTCAAAGCTTCGCGCCCATGTGCTCGACGTGCTTCAGCGCGAAGGCTATATCCGCGGCTACGCCGAGGAAGAGCTGTCGGGCCAGAAGGGCCTGCGCATCGAGCTGAAGTATTTCGAGGGCCAGCCGGCGATCCAGCATGTCGCCCGCGTGTCCAAGCCGGGCCGCCGGGTCTATTCGGGCTCGAAGGAGCTGCCGCGTATCCGCAACGGGCTCGGCATCACCATCGTCTCGACCCCGCGCGGCGTGCTCAGCGACGCCGAGGCGCGCGAGCAGAATGTCGGCGGCGAAGTGCTGGCGGAGGTGTTCTAAGATGAGCCGCATTGGAAAGAAGCCGGTGCCGATGCCGTCGGGCGTCAGCGCCGAGGTCCAGGGCCAGACCCTGACCGTCAAGGGCCCGAAGGGCGCCCTCAGCATGCCGATGCTCGACGATCTCGTGAAGTATGAGGTCGGCGAGGGCGAGATCCGGGTTACTCCGGTGACCGACGCGCAGCGCAACCGCGCCGCGTGGGGTATGCAGCGCACCAACGTCCAGAACCTTGTCACCGGTGTCACCGAAGGGTTCACCAAGGTGCTCGAGATCAACGGCGTCGGCTACCGCGCGCAGGCCCAGGGCAAGAACCTGAAGCTCCAGCTCGGCTACAGCCACGACGTCAATTTCGCGGTGCCCGAGGGCGTCGAGGTCAAGACTCCCGACGCCAACACCGTCGAGATCAGCGGCATCGACAAGCAGAAGGTCGGCCAGGTCGCGGCCGAAATCCGCCGCTGGCGCAAGCCGGAGCCCTACAAGGGCAAGGGCATCAAATATCGCGGCGAGTTTATCTTCCGCAAAGAAGGCAAGAAGAAGTAAGCCATGGCGAAACTCTCTCTCTTCGATCGTCGCCGCCGCCGGGTGCGCAGTGCGCTTCGCGCTCGCGCCGCCGGCAAGCCGCGCCTGTCGGTCCACCGCTCGGGCCGCCACATCTATGCCCAGGTCATCGACGATGCCGCGGGCAAGACGCTGGTCGCCGCTTCGACCCTCGACAAGGACATCAAGGGCAAGGCCAAGGCGACCTGCGACGGCGCTGCCGAAGTCGGCCGCACGCTGGCGCAGCGCGCCAAAGAGGCCGGTGTCGGCAAGGTCGTGTTCGACCGTGGCGGCTTCCTGTTCCATGGCCGGGTCAAGGCCCTGGCCGATGCCGCCCGCGAAGGCGGATTGGAGTTTTAAATGGCTGACGAGAACCAGACCCCCGACGCGCCGGTGACCGACGCTCCGGCGACCGAGGCTCCGGCCGTCGAGGCGCAGGCCGCTCCCGAAGCGGCTTTGCCCGAGGCCGCTCCGGCCGAATTCCAGCGGCCCGAGGGCCGTGGCCCGCGCGGTCCGCGTGGCGGCCGTGGCGGTGGCGGCGGTCGCGACAATCGCGGCGGCGGCAACCGTGGCCGGCGCGACGATCGCCGTGGCGGCCGTGGCGGTGACGACGATGGCGGCGAGGAGCTGATCGAGAAGCTCGTCCACATCAACCGCGTTTCTAAGACCGTGAAGGGCGGCAAGCGCTTCGGCTTTGCCGCGCTGGTCGTGGTCGGCGACGGCAAGGGCCGCGCCGGTTTCGGTCACGGCAAGGCGCGCGAAGTGCCGGAAGCGATCAGCAAGGCGACCGCCGCCGCCAAGAAGGCGATGGTCCGCGTTCCGCTGCGCGACGGCCGCACGCTGCACCATGACGGCAAGGGCCATTTCGGCGCCGGCAAGGTCGCGGTCCGCGCCGCTCCGGCGGGGACCGGGATTATCGCCGGCGGCCCGATGCGCGCAGTGTTCGAGAGCCTCGGCGTCGCCGATGTGGTGACCAAGTCGGTCGGCACCTCGAACCCCTACAACATGATCCGCGCGACCTTCGAGGCGCTGAAGGACCAGTCGAGCCCGCGCAGCGTTGCGCAGCGTCGTGGCAAGAAGGTCGCCGACCTGCTCGGTCGCGGCGGGATGGCGGCGGCCGAAGCCGAAGCCACCGCTGAAGCGGTGACGGAGTAAGCATCATGGCGAAGATCAAAATCACGCAGACCGGCTCGCCGATCCGCCGCGACAAGACCCAGCGCGCGACGCTGGTCGGTCTCGGCCTCAACAAGATGCGGCGCACGGTCGAGGTCGAGGCGACCCCGGAAGTGATGGGCCAGGTCAAGAAGGTCCAGCACCTGGTGACGGTCGAACGCTAGTTCTTCCGTCATCCCGGCGAAGGCCGGGATCCGTGCCTTTCTAGCGCGACGAGGCATGCGGCCAAAGCGAACAACTGGACCCCTGCCTACGCAGGGGTTCGCTACAGCGAGTGCACGATATGAAACTGAACGAAATCCGCGACAATGAAGGCGCCCGCAAGGGCCGGGTCCGTGTCGGACGCGGCATCGGCTCGGGCCTGGGCAAGACCGCCGGGCGCGGCCAGAAGGGCCAGAAGAGCCGCTCGGGCGTCTCGATCAAGGGCTTCGAGGGCGGTCAGATGCCGCTCCACATGCGGCTCCCGAAGCGCGGCTTCAACAACATCTTCGCGCGCGATTACGCCGAGGTGAACCTGGGCGCGATCCAGAAGCTGATCGACGCCGGCAAGCTCGACGCCAAGGGCACGCTCGACCATGACGCGCTCAAGGCCGCCGGCCTGGCACGCGGCGGCAAGGACGGCGTGCGCCTGCTCGGCAAGGGTGAACTCACCACCAAGGTCAGCTTCAAGGTCGCCGGCGCGTCGAAGGGCGCGCGCGAGGCGGTCGAGAAGCTCGGCGGTTCGCTCGAGATCATCGAGCGCAAGGACCCGGCCGAACTCGCCGCCGCCAAGAAGGGCAAGGCCCGCGAGGCGCGCATCGCCGACAAGGCGGCCAAGTCCGAGAAGGCCAAGCCCTAACGGTCGTGATTGCGAGCGGAGCGAAGCAATCCAGGCGGATCGCCAGTGGATTGCTTCGTCGCTTTGCTCCTCGCAATGACGAGCGGGCGGCCTATATGACCGGGACGGTCGAGGGGATTTAGACAAACATGGCATCCGCAGCCGAGCAAATGGCATCGAACATCTCGTTTTCGAATTTCTCGAAGGCGACCGAGCTCAAGAAGCGTCTGTGGTTCACGCTGGGCGCGCTGGTGCTGTTCCGGATGCTGTCGTTCGTGCCGATCCCCGGCATCGACCCGGTCGCCATGCAGCAGCTCTACGCCACCCAGGCGGGCGGCATCCTCAGCGTCTTCAACACCTTTTCCGGCGGCGCGCTCGAGCGTGCGTCGATCATCGCGCTGGGCGTCATGCCCTACATCACCGCGTCGATCGTCGTTCAGCTGATGGCCGCGCTCTATCCGCCGTGGCAGGCGCTGCGCAAGGAAGGCGAGACCGGGCGCAAGAAGCTTAACCAGTATACGCGCTACCTCACCGTCCTGCTGACCACCGTCCAGGGCTATTTCATCGCCGTCGGTCTCGAGGGGCTGGGCGCCAACAACAATATCGGCGCGGTGGTCGATCCGGGCATGCTGTTCCGGGTGACCGCGACGATCAGCCTGGTCGGCGGGACCCTGTTCCTGATGTGGATCGGCGAGCAGATCACCAGCCGCGGAATCGGCAACGGCATCTCGCTGATCATCATGGCCGGCATCGTCGCGGGCCTGCCGCGCGCCATCGCCCAATTGCTCGAGGGCGGCCGGACCGGCGCGATGGACCCGGCGATGGTCGTCGGCATCGTCCTGCTGGTGGTCGCGCTGGTGCTGTTCATCTGCTTCGTCGAGCGCGCCCAGCGCCGCGTGCTGATCCAATATCCCAAGCGCCAGTCGGCGCGCGGCATGGTCCAGCAGGAGCGCAGCCATCTGCCGATGAAGGTCAATATCGCGGGCGTCATCCCGCCGATCTTCGCCTCCTCGCTGCTGCTGATGCCCTTGACCGTCATCCAGATGTCGGGCGCCCAGAACAATCCCAACGCGAGCGACTGGCTGATCACCATCAGCACGCTGCTCCAGCACGGCGCGCCGCTCTATCTCGGCCTCTACGCGGCGGGCATCGTTTTCTTCTGCTTCTTCTACGCCGCGGTGCAGTTCAACAGCGAGGAGACCGCCGACGGCCTCAAGCGCCACGGCGGCTTCATCCCCGGCATCCGCCCGGGCAAGGCGACCGAACATTATTTCGACTATCTGATCAGCCGGCTGACGGTGATCGGGTCGGCCTATCTGGTCGTCATCTGCCTCATCCCCGAGGTGCTGGCGTCGCAGATGGGGCTCGCCTTCGCGCTTGGCGGGACGAGCCTGCTGATCGTCGTCAACGTGACGATGGATACGGTCAGCCAGATCCAGAGCCACCTGATCGCGCATCAATATGGCGACCTCATCAAGAAGGCGAAGCTGAAGGGCGCGCGCCGCCGCTAAATCCGCGCGTCGCGCTTGACAGAAGCGCGGCGGCCCTTTGACTAGGCCGGGTCGCCGTCGGGTGTGGGGGAAGCGTTGGACATCATCCTGTTAGGGCCGCCGGGCGCGGGCAAGGGAACCCAGGCCGAGCGGCTGGTGACCAATCGCGGCATGGTCCAGCTGTCGACCGGCGACATGCTCCGCGCCGCGGTCGCCGAGGGCAGCGCGGTCGGCCGCGAGGCCAAGGCGGTGATGGATTCGGGCGCGCTGGTAAGCGACGCCATCGTCAGCGCGCTGATCGGCGAGAACCTCGACCGGATCGAGACTCGCGGCGCGATCTTCGACGGCTTTCCGCGCACCCTTCCGCAGGCCGAGGCGCTCGACCTGCTGCTCGCCGAGCGCGGGCGCAAGCTGGCCCATGTGATCGAGCTCGAGGTCGACGAGGAGGCGCTTGTGGAGCGCATCGGCGGCCGCTTCTCGTGCGGCACATGCGGCGCGCCCTATCACGACCGCTTCAAGCTGCCCAAGGTCGACGACCAGTGCGACGTGTGCGGCGGCCATGCCTTCCGCCGCCGCGACGACGACAACGAGCAGACGGTGCGCCGCCGCCTCGCCGAATATCACGCCAAGACCCAGCCGATCCTGCCGTTCTACGCGGAACGCGGGATCCTCCGCCCGGTCGACGGCATGGCCAGCGTCGAGACTGTCGCCGCGGCGATCGACTCGATCCTCGACGGCTAGACTTCGCCGCGCCAGCGAGTCACCATCCCCGGGGACGGGGAGGGGACGATGAAGACCTGCGTGATCGCCGCTTCAGCGCTGCTCGCCGCCCCGGCCTCGGCCGAAGTGGTCAGCTCCGGCCCCAACGGCTTCGTCTTGCGCCACGCGCTGGAACTGAGCGTTCCGCCCGAGCGCGCCTTCGCCGCGATCGGCGACTTGCCGCGCTGGTGGAACAAGGATCACAGCTATTCGGGCGACAGCGCCAACCTCAGCTTCGCGCTGCGGCCCGGCGGCTGCTTTTGCGAGAAGCTGGGCAGCGGCGGGATCGAACATCTGCGCGTGACCCTGGTCCAGCCGAACGAGCGCGTCGTGCTCACCGGCTCGCTCGGACCGCTGTTGTTCGAGGCGACGGCGGGCGTGATGGACTGGAAGATCGCGCGCACGCCTGGCGGCTCGCGGGTGACGGTGGAATATCGCGTGGCGGGGTTTGCCGGCGGCGGTGCGGCCCGGCTCGCGCCGCTGGTCGACCAGGTGATCGGCGAGCAGGTGCGCCGCTACGGCGCGCGCGCGGTCCGCTAGGGTCGGACCAGGGTCGTGTAGCGGAACGCCGGCGTGTCGCTGGTTGGCGGATGGTCCTCGGCAGCGACCTCGACCCACTGCTCGCTCGAGCGCAGGTCGGGCATGGTGACGTCGCCGTCGACCTCGGCCAGCACTTCGGTGAGCTCGATGCGGTCGGCAATCGGCTCGAACATCGCGAACACCGCCGCTCCGCCGATCACCGAAATGTCCGTTTCGCCCGCCGCCGCCACCGCATCTTCGAGCGAATGCACGGTGTCGACCCCGTCGACCCGCCAGTCGGGATCGCGGGTGAGGACGATGTGGCGCCGGCCGGGGAGTACTCCGGGCAGGCTGTCGAAAGTCTTGCGGCCCATGATCATCGCGCTGCCCATGGTCAGCTGCTTGAATCGCTTGAGATCGGCCGGGATGTGCCACGGCAGCGTACCGTCCTTGCCGATCACGCCGTTGATCGCGCGCGCGAGGACGATGGTGATCGGCGGCCGGGCCATTCTCTTGCCTTAGGCCGATCCGGAACCGCGGGCAAACCGCCCTCGTTCACCCGCCAACAAGAGGGGCCCCAAGTGACCGCCGCGAACAGCGCCAACCATGTCGCGACCACCAACCACGCCTATGCCGTGGCCCTGTCGCGCGCCTTCGCCGGGGCGCTGCTGTTCTGCCTGCCGCTGCTGATGACGATGGAGATGTGGTGGCTTGGCTTCTACCTCGAGCCGTGGCGCGTGGCGTTGTTCACCGCCGTCAATATCCTCATCCTTTATGGCCTGTCGAAGGTTTCCGGCTTTGAGGAATCGCACAATTGGACCGATGACATCCTCGATGCCTTCGCGGCCTACTTCGTCGCCGTCGTCACCGCCGCCGCAATCCTCTGGCTGATCGGCGCGATCCGACCGGCGATGACCATCGGCGAGATGGCCGGAATGGTCGCGATCCAGGCGGTCCCGGCCAGCTTCGGGGCGATGATCGGCGCCAAGCTGCTCGGCGAAGGCGAGGAGATCGAAGAGGCGGAGGAGTGGCGCGACACCTATGGCGGGCAGCTGTTCCTGTTCCTCGCCGGCGCTTTGTTCCTCAGCTTCACCGTCGCCCCGACTGAGGAGATCCTGCTGATCGCCCTGCAGATGGACCCGGCGCAGTCGCTGCTCTTGGTGGCGCTGTCGGTGCTGCTGCTTCACGCCATCCTCTACATCGTCCATTTCCACGGGCAGGAGCAGCGCTTTACCGCCGGCCACGCGCGCTCGTTCATCACCCAGACGCTGCCCGGCTATGCGGTGACCATCGCCGCGGTGGTCTATATCCTGTGGAGCTTCGGCCGGCTCGACGGCCTCGGGCTCGGCAATGCCGCGGCGGCGATCGCCGTGCTCGGCTTCCCGGCGTCGATCGGCGCCGGCATTGCGAGGATCGTCGTATGACCGTGCGCAAGGAACATAAGGCCGCGGCGTCCGAGCCGGTCCCGGCGCTCGAATGGGTGGCCGCCGCGCTCGGCCTGATCCTGCTCGTCACGCTGTGCGCGATCCTGCTGCGCGAGGTCGGTGCCGGCAACGACCGCGACGTGCCAATGCTGTCGGCGCGGGTCGAGCGGGTCACCGCGACCCCGGCCGGTTTCGTCGCCGACGTGGTGGTCGAGAATGCCTCGCGCCAGACCGCCGCCGCGGTCCAGGTCGAGGGCAAGCTCGGCGATGAGGAGGCGAGCGCGACGCTCGACTATGTGCCCGGCCGCTCGCAGGCGCGCGGCGGGCTGATGTTCAAGGCCGACCCGCGCTCGGGCGCGCTCCAGGTCGCAGTGGTCGGCTACGAGCTTCCCTAGCCCGCCCGCCGCGCCTATCTCGGGCGGCGATGGGCAAGGCCGCACTGATCGACGAGGTCCGCCGGCGGTTCGGCGCGGCGGCGGCGCTGACCGACCCGGCCGATGTCGCGCCGTGGCTGACCGACTGGCGCGGCCGCTGGCGCGGCGCTGCCGATGCGATCCTCCAGCCGAGCTCGACCGAGGAAGTGGCGGCGATGGTGGCGCTGGCCCGCGAACATGGCGTGCCGCTGGTGCCCCAAGGCGGCAACACCTCGATGGTTGGCGGCGCGACCCCGCCGGCCGACGGATCGGCGCTGATCCTGTCGCTCCGCCGAATGAACCGCATTCGCGCCGTCGACCGGACAGCGCAGCGCTGCGTCGCCGAAGCGGGCGTCATCCTCGAGACATTGCACGACGCGGTCGCGGCCCAAGGGCTGCGCTTTCCCTTGACGCTCGGCGCGCGCGGCTCGGCGACCATCGGCGGGCTGGTCTCGACCAACGCCGGAGGCACGCAGGTGCTGCGCTTCGGCCCGATGCGCGGGCTGGTCGAGGGCATCGAGGCGGTGCTTCCCGACGGCGCGATCCACAGTGGGCTGGCCGGGCTCAAGAAGGACAATCGCGGTCCCAGCCTCGATCAGATGCTGATCGGCGCGGAGGGTACGCTCGGCATCGTCACCGCCGCCCGGCTCCGGCTGGTCCCCGCGATCCATGCCCGCGGCGTCGCCTGGCTCGGGCTCGCCAGCCCGGTCGCCGCGCTCGACGTGCTGCGCGCGCTCCAATCGGCGACCGACGCGGTGGAAGGGTTCGAGATCCTGCCCGCGGAGTCGCTCGACGCAGCCGTGGCCCATTTGCCCGGCGCCAGGCCGCCGCTGGCCGGCCCGCACCCGTGGCACGCCTTGGTCGAGGCGACGGCCGGGAGCACCGGCGAGGAGAACCCGACCGCTTTGCTCGAGCGCCTGCTCGCGCCGCTGCTCGAGCGCGGCCTGGTCGGCGACGCGACCATTGCCGCGAACGAGGCGCAGGCCGACGCCTTCTGGCGGCTGCGCGACGGCCTGTCGGAGGCCGAGAAGAAAGCGTTCGGGCCGGCCACTCAGCATGACATCAGCGTTCCCGTCGACGCCATGCCGGCCTTTCTCGACGAGGCCTCGGCCGCTCTGGAGCGCGCCTTTCCCGGCGTTCGCGCCAGCGGCTTCGGCCATCTCGGTGACGGCAACATCCACTTCCACGTCCGCGCCATGGGCCGCGGCGACGACGGCTGGCTCGATCGCGAGGGCGGGGCGGTCAGCCGCATGGTCCACGACCTGGTCACCGCCGCGGGCGGATCGATCAGCGCCGAACATGGCATCGGCCAGATGAAGCGCGCCGAGCTCGCGCGCCTGTCGCCCGGACGGGTCGCGGCGATCCGCGCGATCAAGTCCGGGCTCGATCCCGCCGGGCTGATGAACCCCGGGAAATTGGTGTGACCGGCGCCGCCTAGCGGCCGGCCAGAGTCTTGCCGACGATCGCTTCCAATTCGTCGAAGCTGAACGGCTTGGCGAGGAATACCGGATCGCCGCCAACCGCTCGGCGCATCGAGTCGGTATCGGCGTAGCCCGTCGCGAACAGGATCGGCAGGTCGCCGAAGCCGCGCGCTTTCATCTCCCGCGCAAGCTCGGCGCCGGTCATTTCCGGCATGGCGTAATCGAGGATGGCGAGATCGGGCTGCTCCTTGCCGAGCAGCTCGAGGGCCTCCGCCCCGCTGCTCGCCGACAGCACGCGGTGGCCCAGCGCCTCGAGCATCCCGGCGGCGATGTGGCGCACGTCGTCGTCGTCATCGACGAGCAAGATGGTCGCGTCGCGGGCCTCCGGCACGCGCTCGCCGCCGGTCTCGCCCGCCGCGTGGCGTTCGACCACCGGCAGCAGGAACGAGACCGTCGTCCCCTGGCCCTTGACCGAGGCGATCTCGGCGCGGCCGCCCGACTGCTTGGCGACCCCATAGACCATCGACAGACCGAGGCCGGTGCCCTTCCCGACATCCTTGGTGGTAAAGAACGGCTCGAACGCGCGCGCCAGCACGTCCTCGTCCATGCCGGTGCCGTTGTCGGCAACGCTAACCCGCAGATATTCGCCGTGCGCCAGCTCGCCGTCCTCGACCTGTTCCCTGGTCGTCGAGATGGTGATCGTGCCGCCGTCCGGCATGGCGTCGCGGGCGTTGATCGCGAGGTTCATGATCGCCAGCTCGAGCTGGGTCGCGTCGCAAAGAACGTGGACCTGGTCCTCCCTGGCGAGGAGGTCGAGCTCGAGGTTGAACTGCGGCCCGAGCGTCGAGCGCAACAGGTCCGACATGTCCTCGATCAGCGGCGACACCAGCACCGGCTTGAGCTCGAGCTTCTGGACCCGCGAAAAGGCCAGCAATTGCCCGGTCAGCCGGGCCCCGCGGTCGGCCGCATCGCGCGCCATCTCGGCCCATTTCTGGACCTTCGGCGAGGTCGGATCCTTGGCGATCAGCGACGCGGTCCCGCTCAGCACCTGCAGCAGATTGTTGAAATCGTGCGCAATTCCGCCGGTCAGCTGGCCGACCGCCTCCATCTTCTGCGACTGGCGCAGCGCCTCCTCGGCCTTCAGACGCTCGCCGGTCTCGAACTGGATCCGGTCGAGCGCGGTCTGCAGCTCCTGGTTCTTTTCCTCGAGCAGCAGCGGCGAGGGGATGGCGAGGATCTTGGGAATGAGCGGCCACAGCACGATCGCCGTGCCGACCGAGGCGATCGCGGTGACGACCTTGATCGCCGCCTCGAGCTCGTAGGCGGAGTACCAGAGGTTGTAGATCTTGACGAGGTGGGTAGTGCCGCAGGCGAGGATGAACAAGGCGAACAGCCAGAAGATCCAGCTGAAGGCGATGTCGCCCCGCTTGCGCACGATCCGCACCAGCATCACGGGGATCGAGAAATAGGCGGCGGCGATCAGCGCGTCGCTCAGCACGTGGGTCCACACCAACGCCGGGTCCCACAACAGGCAATAGCCGTGCGGGGTGAGGTCATTGCCGCGCCCGAGCAGCCAGTTGAGCCAGCCCTCGGTCGCCGACGGGACGTGGTTATGCTGCATCAAGCGCCTTGAGTCCGACCATGCCAACCATCCGCTGCTCCCGTCGTGACCGGCGCTGCCTAGCAGCCGCGCCCGCCCGCGAACAGGGACCGAAAGGTCCCCATCCGGCATTGACGCTGGGCATCGCAATCCGCACTGCTCGCCCGCCGCGCGCCCGTAGCTCAGTTGGATAGAGCACGTGCCTTCTAAGCATGAGGTCGCTGGTTCGAATCCAGCCGGGCGCGCCATTCATCGACAATTCAGTTCGATTGGCGCTACATTTGTCGAATCGGGGGGAAATGATGGTGGCGATGATGCGTAAAGTGGCAATCTGCGGAGCGCTTGCGCTCGCAACCCTTTCGGCCAGCGCCGGGGCGGAGACGGTGATCGTCTACACCGACCCGATGACCCTCGAGCGCAAGGTGGTGGTGACCGAGACCGGCGGCCCCGACCGCGCCTACCACTGCTTCCTTCCGCCGAGCAGCCTCGGCTGCCAGAAGATCTCGCTGCGCCGCGCGCGCTAGGCGACGGCGTCCAGCAAACCTTCGAACAGGCGGCGCCCGTCGGTGCCACCGTGCGCCTCCTCGACGACCCGCTCGGGGTGCGGCATCATGCCCAGCACATTGCCGCGATCGTTGAGGATCCCGGCGATCGAGCGCGCCGAGCCATTGACCTCGCCGGTGTAGCGGAATGCCACCCGGCCTTCGCCCTCGATTCGGTCGAGCGTGTCGGCGTCGGCCTGGAAATTGCCGTCATGGTGGGCGACCGGAACCGCGATCTCCTCGCCCGAGCGGTAGGCGGCGGTGAACAGCGACTGGCTGTTCTCGACCTTGAGCCCGACCGTCCGGCAGACGAAGTGGAGCCCGGCGTTGCGCATCAGCGCGCCCGGGAGCAGCCCCGCCTCGGTCAGCACCTGGAAGCCGTTGCACACGCCCAGCACCGGCACGCCGCGCTCGGCCGCGGCGGCGACCGCGCCCATGATCGGGCTGCGCGCCGCCATCGCGCCGGAGCGCAGATAGTCGCCGTAGGAAAAGCCGCCGGGGATCGTGACCAGCCCGGTTCCGGCCGGCAGTTCGGTATCGCGATGCCACACCATGTCGGGCGCCCGGCCGGTCACGAGCGTGATCGCGCTGGCGAGGTCGCGGTCGCAATTGGAGCCGGGGAAGACGATCACCGCGGTTTTCATGCCGCGGCCTCCGACCGCTCGATGCGGAAATTCTCGATCACCGTGTTGGCGAGCAGTTTGCGGCACATCTCGGCGATCGTCTCGTCGCTGGTGCCCTCGGCGAGGTCGAGCTCGATCAGCTTGCCGGCGCGCACGTCGTTGACTCCGGCAAAGCCGAGTCCGTCCAGCGCATGGTGGATCGCCTTGCCCTGCGGGTCGAGCACGCCAGGCTTGAGGGTGACGAACACGCGCGCTTTCATCTGCCTGGCTCCCGTCGCTGGCGGTCGCCGGCGCTATGACTGCTGGCGCCGCGCCGGGCAAGATTTTTACCTTGTCTTAACCAAGCGGCGCGAAAATCCCGGCTGGTTCTGGGGAGGGCAGGAAAATGGCGGCAGCGCTGGCACTGGCGATGTTCGTGGCGCTGGTCGGCTTCGGCTCGAATTACTTCGGCTGGTCCGATCCCAGCGGCAAGGTCCAATTGGCGCTGATCACCAGCTTCGTGCTGGGCTGCGTCGCGAGCTACAAGGCGCGGGGCTGACCCGGCGCCGCCGCCGCGCTAGGGCGCGGCGATGACCGAGCTTCCCCCTTACGGCCGATTGCTCCGGCTCGAGCCGACCGGCGACGGCGGCTTCACCATGCCATTCCACGAGGATGTCGTCGGCCGCCCCGGCTATCTCCACGGCGGCGCCATTGCCGGACTGCTCGAATTCGCTGCTTTCGCGACCCTTCGCCAGGCGCTCGGCGACGTCTCCGCAACGCTCAAGCCGGTGACGGTGACGATCGAATTCCTGCGCGGTGCCGGCGCATCGCGCGGGCCGACCCACGCCGACGCGCTGATCGAACGGCTCGGCAAGCGAATCGCCAATGTCGAGGCGACCGCATGGCAGACCGACCGCGCCCGCCCGGTCGCCACCGCGCGGATCAACTTCCTGATCGAGCGGGGCTAGTAGCCGCTTAGCCGAGCGACCTCGGCGGCGTGGAAGCGTGGGCCGCCGAACAGTTCGTCGAGTACCGCTTGGCGCTTCATGTAGAGGCCGATATCGTGCTCGTCGGTCATGCCGATGCCGCCGTGCATCTGGACGCCTTCCTGCACCGCCAGCCGTGCCGCGCTGCCCGCCTTGGCCTTGGCCACCGCGACCATCAGCTCGGCCTCCGCCGCGCCCGAATCGAGCAGCCGCGCCGCCTTGCGCGCCGCCGCGCGGGCGATCTTGATCTCGCCATAGAGGTGCGCGGCGCGGTGCTGAAGCGCCTGGAACTCGCCGATGAGCCGGCCGAACTGCTTGCGCTGCTTGAGATAGTCGAGCGTCATCGCCGAAGCGCCCGCGGCGACCCCGGTGAGCTCGGCGGCCGCCCCGGCGCGTCCGGCGGCGAGCGCGCGCGACAAGGGCGCCCAGCCGCCGTCGACCTCGCCGACCACCGCGTCGCCATCGACCGCCATGCGAGCGAAGGTCAGCCGCGCCGCCTTGCTCGAATCCGCCAGCGTGACGTTCTCGACCTCGAGACCGGCCGCGCCGCGCTCCACCGCGAACAATGTGATTCCGTCGTGCTCGCCCGGCGAGCCGCCAGTCCGCGCGGCGACCAGGATGACGTCGGCCGAGGCGCCGTGGACGACGAACTGTTTGGCGCCGTCGAGCACGAAGCCGTTGCCCTGTCGCTCGGCACGGAGAGCGGTCGCCGCCGGGTCGTGGCTGCTCCCCTCGTCGATCGCCAGCGCGGCGACCGTGTCGCCCGCTGCAATGCCCGGAAACCAGCGCTCGGCCTGCACGCTCCCGTCAAGCGCGCGCACCGCCACCACCGCGGTGGTGAGGAAGGGTGAGGGGGTGAGGTTGCGCCCGATCTCCTCGAGCACCAGCCCCGCTTCGGCCTGGCCGAGCCCGGCGCCGCCCTGCGGCTCGGGGATCAGGATTCCGGTGAGCCCGAGCTCGGCGAATTGCTTCCACAGCGCATGGCCGAAGCCGTCCTTGCACCCGCTGTCGCGCCAGTGCCGCAACTGCCGCGCGATCGCGCCCTCGTCGGCCATGAACGCCGCGACGCTGTCCACCAGCATCCGCTGGTCGTCGGTCAGCAGCGCGCTCATGCTCCCGGCAGTCCCAGGATGTGCTTGGCGACGATCCCGAGCTGGATCTCGCTCGTCCCGCCCTCGATCGAATTGGCCTTGGTGCGCAGCCACTCGCGCGCCGCCTTGCCGCCGCCCGAGCGCTCGCTGTCCCATTCCAGCGTGTCCGATCCGCCGGCCGCCATCACCAGTTCGTGGCGGCGCTTGTTGAGCTCGGTGCCGGCATATTTCATCAGGCTCGGCATGGCCGGATGCGCCGCGCCGGCCTTCAGTTCGTCAAGGAACTGCTCGCTCATCGCCGCGAACGCCAGCGAGTCGACGTCGAACGCGGCGATCTCGGCGCGCAGCAGCGGGTCGGCGACCGGAGCAACCGCGGCGCCGAGCGAGCCCTGGCCACCAAGCCCCATGCCGCTGATCATCTCGCGCTCGTGGCCGAGCAGATATTTGGCGACGTCCCAGCCGCGATTGACCTCGCCGACCACCTGGTCCTTGGGCACCTTCACATCGTCGAAGAACGTCTCGCAGAACGGCGAATTGCCGCTGATCAGCAGGATCGGCTTGGTCGACACGCCCGGCGAGGCCATTTCGAACAGCAGGAAGCTGATCCCGCCATGCTTGCTCTCGCTCGACGTGCGCACCAGGCAGAAGATCCAGTCGGCCTCGTCGGCATAGCTGGTCCACACCTTCTGGCCATTGACCAGCCAATGGTCGCCGCGGTCCTCGGCCTTGGTCTGGAGTCCGGCCAGGTCGCTCCCCGCGCCCGGCTCAGAATAGCCCTGGCACCAGCGGATTTCGCCGCGCGCAATCTCCGGCAGGAAGCGCCGTTTCTGCTCCTCGCTGCCATATTTCAGCAGCGCCGGGCCGAGCATCGAGATGCCGAAGCTGGTCAGCGGCGGCCGCGCGCCTGTCGCCGCCATCTCCTCCTTCAGCACCTTGGCCTCGGCCGGCGACAGGCCGCCACCGCCATAGTCGCTCGGCCAGTCGGGCACGGTCCAGCCCCGCGCGGCCATTGCTTGCAGCCACCGGCGTTGGGCATCGGACTGGAATTGCCAGTTGCGCCCGCCCCAGCAGATGTCATTCTCGCCGCGCATCGGCGCTCGCATCTCGGCCGGGCAATTGGCCTCCAGCCAGGCTCGGGTCTCGCTTCGAAACGTCTCCAGGTCGGTCATTATCTTGCCCTTCTCGGCGCGCGGTCCTAGCCGTTCTGGGGCGAGAGTGATGCGAAGCGCAAGCCAGGGAGCGCCGCGTGGATTTTGACCTTACGGAACGGCAGGCTTTCTTCCGCGACCGGGTCAGGGAGTTCATCGCCGCGCACGTCCGCCCGCGAGTCGCCGACTATCATCGCGAGATCGCAGCCGGCGACCGCTGGCAGCCGCTGCAGGTGATCGAGGAGCTCAAGCCGCGGGCGCAATCTGCCGGTCTGTGGAACTTGTTCATGCCGCCTGGCGGCGCGTTGCAGCATGTCGACGAGAGCTTCGCGTTCGAAGGCGAGCAGCTGACTAACCTCGAATATGCCCTGTGCGCCGAGGAGATGGGGCGAATCCTGTGGTCGGCCGAAGTGTTCAACTGCTCGGCCCCCGACACCGGCAATATGGAGGTGCTCCACCGCTACGGCACCCGCGAGCAGAAGGAGCAGTGGCTTGGCCCACTGATGCGCGGCGAAATCCGCAGCGCCTTCCTGATGACCGAGCCGGGGGTGGCGAGCTCCGACGCGACCAACATCGAATGCCGCATCGACAAGGACGGCGGCGAGTACGTCGTCAACGGCCGCAAATGGTGGTCGTCGGGCGCCGGCGACCCGCGCTGCAAGGTCGCCATCCTGATGGGCAAGACCGACCGTGAAGCGCGCAAGCACGCCCAGCAATCGATGATCCTGGTGCCGATGGACGCACCCGGGATCACCGTCCACCGCGCGCTTTCGGTCTACGGCTATGACGACGCGCCGCACGGCCACATGGAGATCAGCCTCGAGGACGTGCGCGTGCCTGCCGCCAATCTGCTGCTCGGCGAGGGGCGGGGGTTCGAGATCGCGCAGGGCCGGCTCGGCCCGGGCCGAATCCACCATTGCATGCGCACCATCGGCGCTGCCGAGGAAGCGCTCGAGCTGATGTGCCGCCGCCTCCAGTCGCGCACCGCCTTCGGCAAGACCATCGCCGAGCATAGCGTATGGGAGCAGCGGGTCGCCGAGGCGCGGATCGAGATCGACTGCACGCGCCTGCTGTGCCTCAAGGCGGCCGATCTGATGGACAAGGCAGGCAACAAGGCGGCCAAGGCCGAGATCGCGATGATCAAGGTCAAGGCGCCGCGCATGGCCTTGAAGATCATCGACGACGCGATCCAGGCGTTCGGCGGCGCCGGGGTGAGCCAGGACACGCCATTGGCCCACAGCTGGGCCGGCATCCGCACGCTCCGCCTCGCCGACGGCCCCGATGAGGTCCACAACCGCGCCATCGCCCTGATCGAATACGCGAAGCACGCGCCGGTGCCGGCGTGACCTCCCTGTTCGATCTTACCGGCAAGGTCGCCATCGTCACCGGCTCGTCGCGCGGGATCGGGCGGGCGATCGCCGAAGCTCTTGCCGATCATGGCGCGAAGGTCGTCATCTCGAGCCGCAAGCAGGACGCGTGCGACGAGGTCGCCGCGGCGCTCAATGCCGCGCATGGCGCGGGCACCGCGATCGCCGTCGCCGCCTCCATCTCTGACAAGGCCGCGCTCCAGCATTTGGTCGACGAAACTCGCCGCCAGCTCGGCCGGATCGACGTGCTTGTCTGCAACGCCGCCTCCAATCCCTATTACGGGCCGATGGGCGGGATCAGCGACGACCAGTTCCGCAAGATACTCGACAACAATGTGCTGTCGAACCACTGGCTGGTGCAGATGGCCGCGCCCGAAATGCTCGAGCGCGGGGCCGGCTCGATCGTCATCGTCAGCTCGATCGGCGGGCTGACCAGCTCGACCACCATCGGCGCCTACAATGTCTCCAAGGCGGCCGACTTCCAGCTCGCGCGCAACCTCGCCGCCGAGTTCGGGCCCAGCCAAGTGCGCGTCAACTGCATCGCGCCCGGCCTCGTCCGTACCGACTTCGCGCGGGCGCTGTGGGAGGATCCCGACACCCTAAAGGCGGTCACCCGCCACACCCCGCTGCGCCGGATCGGCGAGCCGCGCGAGATCGCCGGCGCCGCCGTCTACCTCGCCAGCGGCGCCTCGACCTTCATGACCGGCCAGGCACTGATCGTCGACGGCGGAAGCACGATCGGGGTCGGGCTGTGACCGGCCGCCTCGCCGGCAAGGTCGCGATCGTCACCGGTGCCGCCTCGGGCATCGGCGCGGCGAGCGTCGATTTGTTCCGCAGCGAGGGCGCGACCGTCATCGGCGCCGATCTCCAGGGCGCGGACGTCGCCTGCGACGCGGGCGACGAAGCGCAGGTCCGTGATCTCGTCGAGCGCACCGTCGCCGGTCATGGCGGCCTCGACATCATGTTCGCCAACGCCGGCATTTCGGGCGGGATCGACGGCCTGTTCGACCAGGATGCGGCCGATTGGGCGGAGATCCTGCGGGTCAATCTGATCGGTCCGTTCCTGGCGATCAAATATGGCGCGCCGGCGATGAAAGCGCGCGGCGGCGGATCGATCGTCGCCACGGCCTCGGTCGCCGGACTGCGCTCGGGGGCGGGCGGCCCGGCCTATTCGGCATCCAAGGCGGGCGTCATCAACCTGGTCAAAGTCGCCGCGACCCAGCTGGCGGGCTCCAACATCCGGGTCAACGCCATCTGCCCCGGCCTGATCGAGACCGGCATGACCGACTTCATCTACGCCCGCGCCCGCGAGCGCGGCCAGGAAAGCCAGATCGGCCGACTCAATCCGCTCAAGCGCGGCGGCGAGCCGGCCGAGATTGCCGCCGCCGCCCTGTTCCTCGCCTCCGCCGAGGCCAGCTACGTCAACGGCCAGGCGATCGTCGTCGATGGCGGCCTTAGCGCCAGCCACCCCTTCAACCATCAAAGCTACGGACGAACCAGCACATGAGCGACAGCCCGATTTCCACCAGCCGCCACGGCGACATCCTCATCGTCAAGTCGAACAACCCGCCGGTTAACGCGCTCGGCGCGGCAGTCCGCCAGGGGCTGGTCGCGGCGATCGAGCAGGCGGAGGGCGATGACAGCGTCAAGGCGGTGGTCATCGCCTGCGAAGGCCAGACCTTCTTCGCCGGCGCCGACATCACCGAGTTCGGCAAGCCGCCGGTCATGCCGTGGCTCCCGACCGTGGTCGACACGATCGAGAATTGCTCCAAACCGGTAGTCGCCGCGATCCACGGTACCGCATTGGGCGGCGGGCTCGAGATCGCGCTCGGCTGTCATTACCGGGTCGCCGTCCCCTCGGCCAAGCTCGGCGTGCCCGAGGTCAAACTCGGCCTGCTGCCCGGCGCCGGCGGGACCCAGCGCCTGCCGCGGGTCGCCGGGGTCGAGCGCGCGCTGGAAATGGCGACCACCGGCAAGATGATCTCGGCCAAGGCGGCGCACGATTGCGGCCTCGTCGACCGGCTGATCGAGGGCGACCTCATCCCCCACGCCGTCGCCTACGCCGACGAGGTCAAGGACATCCGCCCGCTCCCCAAATCGTCCGAGCGCGACGACAAGTTGGCTGAGGCGCGCGCCAACCCCGGCCTGTTCGACGACTATCGCAAGGCCAATGC
The DNA here is from genome assembly GCF_003499275.1 of Sphingomonas mesophila. Taxonomy (GTDB): domain Bacteria; phylum Pseudomonadota; class Alphaproteobacteria; order Sphingomonadales; family Sphingomonadaceae; genus Sphingomicrobium; species Sphingomicrobium mesophilum. The sequence continues at coordinate 348,565 of NZ_QWDF01000001.1, forward strand.
CCGCAAGTTCCGCGGCTTCGAGGCGCCCGAGGCCAACATCCAGTGCATCGAGGCCGCGGTCAGTAAGCCGTTCGCGGAAGGCGTGATCGTCGAGCGCACCAAGTTCATGGAGCTGATGAGCGGCACCCAGGCCAAGGCGCAGCAATATTTCTTCTTCGCCGAGCGCAAGGCGGCGAAGATCGAGGGCGTCGCCGACGACGTCCGTCCGCGCGACATCCGCAAGGTCGGGGTGATCGGCGCCGGCACGATGGGCGGCGGAATCTCGATGAACTTCCTCTCGGCCGGAATTCCCGTCACGATCGTCGAGACCGCGCAGGAGGCGCTCGACCGCGGCACCGGCGTGATGCGCAAGAATTACGAGGCGACCGCCGCCAAGGGCCGGATGACCGGCGAACAGGTCGAGCAGGCGATGGGCCTGCTCACCCCGACGCTCGACTTTGCCGCGCTGGCCGACTGCGACCTCGTCATCGAGGCGGTGTTCGAGCAGATGGAGATCAAGCAGGACATCTTCGCCCGCCTCGATGCGACGGTGAAGCCGGGCGCGATCCTGGCGTCGAACACGTCCTACCTCAACATCGACGACATCGCCGCCGCGACCAAGCGGCCGCAGGACGTGGTCGGACTGCACTTCTTCTCGCCCGCCAACGTCATGAAGCTGCTCGAGGTGGTGCGCGGGGCGAAGACCGCCGACGACGTGCTGGTGACGGCGATGGCGCTGGCCAAGAAGATCGGCAAGGTCGCGGTCGTCGCCGGCGTGTGCCACGGCTTTATCGGCAACCGCATGCTGATGCCGCGCCAGGTCGAGGCGACCAAGCTGCTGCTCGAGGGCGCCACGCCCGAACAGGTCGACCGAGTCCATGTCGAGTTCGGCATGCCGATGGGCCCGTTCCAGATGGCCGACCTCGCCGGGGTCGACATCGGCTGGCACCGCGATCCCAACCGCATCGAGAACGTCCGCGACGCGCTGTGCGCGATCGACCGCTGGGGCCAGAAGAAAGGTGCCGGCTTCTACGACTATGACGACAAGCGCCGCCCGAGCCCGAGCCCCAAGGTCCAGTCGATCATCGAGGAGTTCGCCGCGAAACAGGGCGTCACCCGGCGCGAGATCAGCGACGAGGAGATCGTTCAGCGCACGCTCTACACGATGGTCAACGAGGGCGCGAAAATCCTCGAGGAAGGCATGGCCCAGCGCGCGTCCGACATCGATGTGGTGTGGGTCTACGGCTACGGCTGGCCGGTCTATCGCGGCGGCCCGATGTTCTGGGCCGACAGCGAGGGGCTGCAGAAAATCGTCGACGGCCTCAAGGCGCAGGAGGAGCGCATGGGTAGCGACTTCTCCTTCTCGAACTTGCTGGTAGACAAGGCTGCCAAAGGCGAGAAAATCGCCGGGCGCTAGGAGCGACTAAGGGGGGCAGGCGATGCGCTTGGTGATTGTCATGCTGGCGGCGCTGGCGCTCGCCGCCCCGGCCGCTACCCAGCAGCCGCCGATCGACCCGCTGACCGCGCGCGTCGATTCGAGCGCGGCGGACCGGTTCGCGGCGCTGTGGCGCAAGACCGGCGGCAAGCCGACCGCAGCACAGCTCCAGTCCGACTATCTCGCCAACGGCGGGCCGGCGATCGCGGTCTTCACACCGGGCCGGATCAACAGCGCCGAACGGCTCGCCGCGAAAATCGCCGAGAAGCCCGAACTCTACGGCGACGCGGTCGAGCGCTGCCTGCCGTGGGTCGCGGGCACCAACGCCCAGCTGCGCGCCGCCTATCTCGGCCTCAAGGGCCTGTTCCCGGCCAAGCCCCTGCCCAAGATCGCCGTCGTGGTCGGCCGCGACAACAGCGGCGGGACGGCTGGCAACGGCATGCAGGTCATCGGCCTCGAGGTGATCTGCCGCCTGTCGCCGACCCGCGCCGCCTTCGAGGAGCGCATGCGCCAGTTCTTCGCGCACGAGACGGTGCATACGCTCCAGCGCATCGACTCGCCCGCCGCGATCGCCAACATGCTGCTGACCATGGCGCTGTCCGAGGGCGTCCCCGACCTCGTCACCATGATGATCACCGGGGGTGTGCCAAGCCCCGAGCGCGACCGCTGGGCGCGCGAGCGGGAGGCATGGATCTGGAGCGAATTCCAGTCCGACGCCAAGATCGTCCAGGCCGGCACCGCCGCCGACGGCCAGATGAACGCCGCCGCCCAGGCCGCGTCGCGGCGCTGGTTCGGCAACGCCGGCGACCCGCCCGCCGGCTGGCCCGACGAACTCGGCTATTGGGTCGGCATGCGGATCGCCGAGCAATATGTCGCGAAAGCCCGCGACCCCTATGCCGTGCTCGACGCCTTGCTCGTGGTCGCGGACCCGAAGGCGATCCTCGCCGCCAGCGGTTACCGCCCGGCGCCCGCGCGCTGACTCGAAAATCCTTGGAGTTCTGCGCGTTTCGAGTGACAAGCGCGGCGTAACAGGGGCGTTGGCTTGAAGGCGTTGCGTCGGTCCGAATTGGCTATCCTCAACGCGCCGTTCGACGAGCGCGGGTGGGAAGGGGCCGTCCAGTCGATCGCCGACGCGACCCGCAGCCATTCCGCCCAGCTGCTCGGCATTGGCGGTCCGCTGCTGCTCCCGCTCAACGTGTTCGTCGGCCCGCCCGCGGCCTATCGCCATCATATCGATTGCCCGGACTTGTACGGCCCGTGCAACTGGCGGATCGGCTCGGCGACCGTAGCGATGGCGATCCAGCATGAGGCGGACTACGCCGCTTATCGTCATCACCACGACACCGCTTTGTATGACGATGTCGCCAGCGACATGGACATCCCGTTCGGCTGCCAGTCGGCCCTGCTGTTCGATCGGCATTCGATGATCGGCATTGCGGTCCATCGCGGCCGCCGCGACGGACCATGTCATGCCGACACCCTGGCGGTGTTTGCCGATCTCCGGCTCCACATGGCGCGCGCCGTGCGCATGCAGATCGCGCTCGACGGGGAGGCCGCCGAATTGATGGTCGGCGACATGGAGGCGCTTCACGGCGCGACCATCCTGCTTGACCGCCTCGGCTGCATCGCCGCGCTGACTCCCGCCGCCGAGCCGCTGCTCGCCGATGACGGCCCACTCCGCCTCACCGGACTCGCGCTCGAGCTCGTCGATCCGTCCGACAATGCGCGCTTCCACCGGCTGGTCGGCCAGATGCTGCGCAGCGAGGTCGCCGATGCCGCGCGTCTCGCGATTGGCCGCACCGCCGCCCAGCCCAAGGGTCGCTGGAACCTCTACCTCACCCGCTTGCCGCGGCGCCGTGACCACGGGCTCGGCTTCGACCCGCACCTGGCCGTCACGGTCAAGCCGATGGCCTGATCGGCCGGCTTGCTTTCGCCGCGCATCTTCCGCCACACTCTGAGGCGAGGAGCTGTGCAATGAGCGACTATATGGTGACCGAGAACAGCGGGCCGAACGCGATCCGCTACCGCGCGATCGTCGTCGCCATCCACTGGCTCACCGCGGCGGTGGTGGTCGCCCAGATCTGGATCGGCTTTACCTTCGGCGATTATCCGCGCGGAAGCCCCGAACGAAGCCTGTTGTTCGATTGGCACAAGACGCTCGGCGCGGTCATCCTGCTGCTCGCCGTGGTCCGCCTGGTCGTCCGCTTCACCAACCCGCCGCCGCCTTACCCGCAGGATTTCCCGCGCTGGGAACGTGCGCTTGCAGTCTGGAACCACCGCATCTTCTACGTCCTGCTGTTCGCGCTCCCACTGACCGGCCTCGCCGCCGTATCGGGCCGCGCAGCCGACGGCACGGTCAAGCTGCTCGGCGGCTTCGCCATCCCGGCGATCCCCGGCATCCCCAAGGAAAACGGCTTCGGCGACGCCCACGAGTGGCTGGTCTACACGACCATCGCGCTGGTCGTGCTGCACGTCGGCGCCGCGCTCAAGAACCAGTTCATGGATCGCGGCCCGGTCGCCAGCCGGATGCCGCCGTTCCGTCAGACCCGGCCCGCCGGCCCGCCGGCCGACGCCTAGCGACCGGTCCGCACCACCAGCAGCAAGACACCGGCGACCGCGGCCATTCCCGCCGCGGCGACGAACGTCGCCGGAGCGCCGTGCATGTCCCAGATCAGGCCGGCGGCTACGCTGGCGACGAGGGTCGCGATGCCGCTCGCGAAATGAAACGCGCCGAAGCTGGTGGCACGCAATCGCTCTGGCGCGGCGTCGGCGATCATCCGCGCGAACTGTCCCTGGGTCAGCGCCATGTGCGCGCCCCACAGCAGCGTTCCGACGATAAGTCCGGCAATGCCCAGCGGCTGCGCCAGGACTAGGTTTGCGGCAACTAGCAGCACGATCCCGCCGAGCAGGATCGGCCGCGCCCCGAGCCGATCGCCGAGCGCTCCGGCCGGGTAGGCCAGCGCCCCGAAGGCGAGGTTGAACACCACCAGCACCAGCGGGCTCAATGTCGCCGACACGCCGATGTCGAGCGCGCGCAGGATCAGGAAACCCTCGCTGAACCGCGCGAGAGTGAACAGGAAGCCGACCAGGATCAGCCGGCGGGTCGCGGGGGTGATGTCGCGGAAGCCGGCGAAGGCGACCGCGCTCCCGGTCTCGGCATGGGCCCGGCTCTCGCGCAGCACGAGCCAGGCGACCAGGAACGACAGCGCGGCAGGGATGGCGGCGATCCAGAACACCGCTCGGATGTCGCCCGCCAGCCACGCCATCAGTCCGATCGCCACCAGCGGCGCCAGGAACGCTCCGACCGTGTCGAGCGATTGCCGCAGGCCGAACGCCCGACCGCGCAGTTCGCTCGGGGTCTCGTCAGCGATCATCGCGTCGCGCGGCGCCACGCGGATGCCCTTGCCGACCCGGTCGACGAATCGCGCGCCCATCACCGGTAGCGCGCTCGCCGCCAGCGGGAACAGCGGCTTGGACAGAGCGGCCAGCCCATAGCCGAGCAGGATCCACGGCTTGCGCCGGCGCTGCCGGTCGCTCAGCCGCCCGCTGACCAGCTTGGCCATGCTCGCGGTCGCCTCGGCCACCCCGTCGATCGCGCCCATTGCCACCGCCGGCAGGCCGAGCGTCACGGTCAGGAACGCCGGCAGCAGCGCGTGGTAGATTTCGCTCGACAGGTCCATCAGCAGGCTGACAAAGCCGAGCACCCACACGGTCCGGGGCAGGCGGGGGCGGGCGGGGCGCATCACCCTTGCCTACAGGCAAAGTTGCCAACGGGAAAATGTTTGATAGTGTGAAGCAATGCTCTCGTCCGGATCCCCGACCCGTCTCGCCGAACGCTTCGCGCTCCTCGTCGAGCGGCTCGGCGGCGACACCGCCTCGGCCCGCACGACGCGCCAGCAGCGCGACTTGCTCGAGGCGGTGCGCAACCATGCTCCAGCGACGCTCAAGTCGGTCGCCGCAGCGGTCGGACGCGGCGAGCCCGCGGTCAGCCGAGCGATCGATTCGCTGGTCCGCGCCGGGATGGTCGACCGCGCTCCCGATCCCGCCAATCGCCGCCGCCTCGCGCTTCGCCTCGCCGAGGCCGGCCAGCAATTCCTCGAACGCCCGCCGGCCGCCGAGCGCGGCCTCGAAGCGCGCCTGACCCGCCTCGCCCAGAGCGAACTGCGCGCCCTCGAGCGTGCTTTCGAAATCCTCGAGCGCCTGCCGCGCTAGCAAGTTCGCGCCGCCGCGCCATTGCCGCAATGCAGCAATTGCGCTAGGGGCGCGCCTCACTTCTTACGGACATCGATAATGACCTCCCGCAACGTGGCGATCATCGCCCACGTCGACCACGGCAAGACCACGCTCGTCGACCAACTGTTCCGCCAATCCGGCACCTTCCGCGACAACCAGCGGGTCGAGGAGCGGGCGATGGACTCCAACGACCTCGAGAAAGAGCGCGGGATCACCATCCTCGCCAAATGCACCTCGGTCGAGTGGGAACATGACAGCGAGACCACCCACATCAACATCGTCGACACCCCCGGCCACGCCGATTTCGGCGCCGAGGTCGAGCGTATCCTGTCGATGGTCGACGGGGTGATCCTGCTGGTCGACGCCGCCGAAGGGCCGATGCCGCAGACCAAGTTCGTCACCGGCAAGGCGCTCGGCCTTGGCCTCAAGCCGATCGTCGTCGTCAACAAGATCGACCGCCCCGACGCCCGCGCCGCCGAAGTGCTGGACGAGGTGTTCGAACTGTTCCTCAACCTCGAGGCCAATGACGAGCAGCTCGACTTCCCGACGCTCTACGCCTCGGGCCGCGCCGGCTATGCGGGCAAGGACGACAGCGTCCGCGACGGCGACCTTACGCCGTTGTTCGAGACCATCGTCAGCCACGTGCCCGCGCCCGGCCTGCCGACCGACGGCGAGTTCAAGATGCTCGCCACCCTGCTCGACCGCGATCCGTTCCTCGGCCGAATCCTGACCGGCCGGATCGAGAGCGGCACGATCAACGTCAACGATCCCATTCGCGCGATGGACGTCAACGGCAACATCGTCGAGGACGGCCGAGCGACCAAAATCTTCGCCTTCCGCGGGCTCGAGCGGGTCGCGGTCGAGACCGCCGAGGCGGGCGACATCATCGCGCTCGCCGGGCTGATGAAGGCGACCGTCTCCAATACCATCGGCACGCCCGCCATCGCCACCCCGCTGCCGGCGCGCGAGATCGATCCGCCGACGCTCAGCATGACCTTCGCGGTCAACGATTCGCCGTTCGCCGGCAAGGACGGCGACAAGGTGCAGAGCCGGGTCATCCGCGACCGCCTGCTGCGCGAGGCCGAGGGCAATGTCGCGATCCGGGTCACCGAGACCGCCGGCGGCGACGCCTATGAGGTCGCCGGGCGCGGCGAGCTCCAGCTCGGCGTGCTGATCGAGACGCTTCGCCGCGAGGGCTTCGAGCTCGGCATTTCGCGCCCGCGCGTACTCTACCGCGACGGCCCCGACGGCCGCGAAGAACCCTACGAAACGGTCGTGGTCGACGTCGACGACGAATTCTCCGGCACGGTCATCGACAAGATGGCGATGCGCAAGGCCGAGATGACCGACATGCGCCCCAGCGGCGGCGGCAAGACCCGGCTGACCTTCTCGGCTCCGTCGCGCGGCCTCATCGGCTATCACGGCGAGTTCCTGTCCGACACCCGCGGCACCGGCATCATGAACCGCCTGTTCGAGAGATACGGCCCCTATAAGGGCAAGATCGAGGGCCGCCAGAACGGCGTCCTCATCTCGATGGAGAAGGGCGCCGCCGTCGCCTACGCGCTGAGCGCGCTCGAGGATCGCGGCGTGCTGTTCATCTCGCCCGGCGAGATGCTCTACGAGGGCATGGTGATCGGCGAGAACGCCAAGCCGCAGGACCTCGAGGTCAACCCGCTGAAGTCCAAGCAGCTCACCAACTTCCGCGCCTCGGGCCCCAAGGACGAAGGCATCCGCCTCATCCCCCCGCGCCGGATGAGCCTCGAGCAGGCGATCGCCTACATCCAGGACGACGAGCTGGTCGAAGTCACCCCCAAGGCGATCCGCATCCGCAAGCGCTTCCTGGATCCGCACGAACGCAAGCGCGAGTCGCGCAAACTTGAGGCGGCATAAGCCGCCGCCCCGCCGAGCGGAACGTAAGCGGAGCGAAGCGAGCGTCGTTCCGTCGAGAGACGGGGCGCGCCGGCCAGCCTGCCGCGCTAGCGGACAGGACTGACGTCACGGGATTTACTCCCGTGACGACCTCGGCATGAGCATCACTCCCCCTGACTACGACGCCATCATCGTCGGCGCCGGCGCGGCCGGCCTTCTGTGCGCCGCGCTCGCCGGCCAGCGCGGCCGCCGCATCCTGCTGGTCGACCATTCGCCCGAGCCCGGCCGCAAGATTCTCATCTCCGGCGGCGGCCGGTGCAATTTCACCAACATCGGCGCCGGGCCCGACAATTTCCTTTCCGCCAACCCGCATTTCGCGCGCTCGGCGCTGGCCCGCTACACCCCTGCCGACTTCCTCGCCTTGGTCGACAAGCATCGCATCGCCTGGCACGAAAAGACCCTCGGCCAATTGTTCTGCGACGGCTCGGCGCGGCAGATCGTCGCCATGCTGCTCGACGAATGCGCCGCCGGCGGGGTCACCACCGCGTTCGGCGCCGCGGTCGACATCGCGCACCGCGACGGTCGCTTCCACGCCGGCACGGCCAGCGCGCCGCGGCTGGTGCTCGCCACCGGCGGCCTGTCGATTCCCAAATTGGGCGCGACCGGCTTCGCCTACGACACCGCGCGCCGCTTCGGCCTCAAGATTGTCGAGCCGCGCCCGGCGCTCGTCCCGCTGACCCTCGCCGGCGGCGAGGCGCTGTTCACCAGCCTCAGCGGAGTCGCCGCCCCGGTCGCCGCCTCGGCCCGCACCGGCCCGGCGTTCCGCGAGGCGGCGTTGTTCACCCACCGCGGCCTCTCCGGCCCGGCGATCCTCCAGGCCTCGTCTTACTGGCGCAATGGCGAGGAGGTGACGGTCAACTTCCTGCCCGATCTCGCGCCCGGCTGGCTCATTGCGGCCAAGCGCGCCGAGCCGCGCTCGACCGTCCGCCGCCTGCTCGCCCGCCACCTCCCCGAGCGCCTCGCCGACACCCTCGCCGCCCAGCTCGACCTCAGCGCCGAGCTCGCCAACCAGCCCGACCGGGCGCTCGATAGTGCCGAGCGCCGCCTCGCCGCCTGGACCTTCCGCCCGAATGGCAGCGAGGGCTTCGCCAAGGCGGAGGTCACGGTCGGCGGGATCAGCACCGCGGAGCTTTCCTCCCAGACGATGGAAGCGCGCAAGGTCCCCGGCCTCCACGCCATCGGCGAGGCGGTCGACGTCACCGGCTGGCTCGGCGGCTACAATTTCCAGTGGGCCTGGGTCAGCGCGGCGGCAGCGGCGGGCGCGCTGTAGCGTGACGGGCGCGCCACAGTGGTCGCGATTTCCACACCCAGAGCTGCCGTTACGCTTGCCAAACGACCCCGCGGGCGCTTCAAATGTGGCAGCGGCTCCCCAGTCTTGGCGGGTGCCTTTGCGTTCGAACCGGCCCGCAGGGGGGCCGGCCAATGGAAGGCATCACTCATGACCAACGGCACTCGCGCGGCACTTCTCACGACCGCCTTCACCGGCGCCATTCTCGCGGTTTCCGCTCCGGCCCAGGCCGCGTGCGTTGTGACCGGCGCTTCGATCGTGTGCGGCAACACCACGACCTCGAACACCGGCTATTCGAGCAACGTTCCCAACGACCGCGGCTACCCGCCCGGCGTGTGGACCGACCTCACCGTCAGCAGCGGAGCGCTGGTCGATAACTTCGGCCTCGCCATCGGCACTTTCGCGCCCGGCCTTCTGACGGTCACCAACAATGGCACGATCCGCGTCAATGCCGGCAACACCCCCGCCGTCTCGCCGTCGGGCGCCGCGATGTACATCGACTTCTATGACGCGGCCGGCAGCGGACTCTATCAGGGTCCCGGCAACATTGAGAACCTCGGCAACGGCAACGGGCTCGAGATCCAGAATTTCTCCACGACGGGCACCTCCACCGCCAACGTCGGCGGCAATGTCCGCGCCGACAACGGCACGGCCATCCTCCTCAATAGCGGAAGTAGCGGGCTGAGCACCGTTACCACTACCGCCGGCCGGACGATCGCGGCGATCAACGGTGACGGCATTGACGTTAGCTCGACGGGCACCGGCGCAATCCTGATCAACAGTGCCGCCGCGGTCAGTTCCACCACCGGGATCGGTATCGACGCTTCGGCGACGACCGGCGCCGTCAACGTGACTACCGGGGCCGGGGCGGTCAGCGGCCTCAGCGATGGCATCGAGGCGAGCACGACCACCGGCAACATCACCATCGTGACCGGCGCCGGCGCGGTCTCCGGCTCGGCGCCCACCGGGCGCGGTATCGACGCCACCGCCAGTGGCGCCAGCACGGTCTCCGTCACCACCGGTGCCGGCCTCGTCAGCGGCGGCTTCGACGGCATCGTGGGAAGCACCAATGGCGGCGTGTTGAACGTCACCGTCGGCGCTGGCGGTGCGACCGGCGGGTCGTTCGGCATCCAGGCGGTCAGCCTCGGCGCGACCCCGGGGACTCAAACGGTGATCGTCAACGGCACGGTCACGGGCACCACCAACAGCGGCGTTCGCGCCTTGAGCGACGGCGCGCGCGTGATCAACATCGGCACCGCCGGCATCGTCACCGGCGCGACCCAATCGATCGAGCTGGTCAACAACGGTGCGACCACGATTACCAATCTCGGGCGGATCGGCGCGGCGGCGACCGGACTGGCAGTGCTCGGCCCCGCCACCGGCGCGGTCACTCTCACCAACGGTTCGGCAAGCAACTCGGCGGCGATCCTCAATGGCCGCCTGACCCTCGGTGCGGGGGCTGACTCGCTGACCAACCGGGCGGTGTTCAACACGCAGGGAACGACCGACTTCGGCGCCGGCGCCGACACGTTGGCCAACCTCACCGGCGGCGTGATCAACATCCTCGGCAACACCACCTTCGCCAACCTTGAGACCTTCACCCAGACGGGTCGGATCAACTTTTCGGCGGCGACCACGCTGACCGGTCCGGCGATTGCGTTCGTCAACGGTCCGGGAAGCTTCATCGACACTGCGGGAGCGGCGACGATCGCGGGCTTCACCAGCCTGACCAACTCGGGCACGATCGATCTTGCGGCGGGGACCTTCACGGTTCCGGCGGGCGTTCTGACCAACACCGCGACCGGCATCGTCATCGCCGATGAGGGTGCGACCACGATCACCGGCCAGACCAGCTTCGCCAACAACGGCACGATCGACCTTAGCGACGGTGCCATCGGCGACACGCTGACGGTCAACTCGAACTATGTCGGCGGTAACGGTTCGCGGCTTCAGGTCGACGTGTCGGGAACGACGGCCGACACGCTGGTGATCGTCGGCGCGCCGACCGGCCAGACGCTGATCGACGTCAACACCGTCGGCCTCGGCGTGTTCGATCCGGACGGCATCCTGGTGGTCGATGCGACCGGCGCCAGCAGCGGCGCGTTCGCGATCGGCGAGGAGATTGCCAACCCGCTGATCAACTTCGACGTCGCCCAGATCGGCAACGACTACTTCCTCGTCACCCTGCTCGATCCGGAGACGGCGTTCGTTCCGCTCGCCGCGACCGGCCTGGTGCGCGAGATGTGGTACCAGAGCGCCGACGAGGTGTTCGCCCACACGCTTGCTCCGACCGCCAAGCTCGGGCTGAGCGTCTGGGCCCAGGCCTATGGCAGCCAGCGCCGCACCGGCATGACCAACAACCAGGTCGTCAACGGTGTGCAGTATGACGCCGACAACAACATCGAGATCGACCGTTACGGTTTCCAGGGCGGAGTCGGCTACGGCTTCGGCGTGGCCGAGGTCGGGCTGACCGGCGGCTATGCCAACGCCCAGGCCAATGGCGACGGCGAGTTCAATGCCGACGGCTGGAACATCGGTCTTTACGGCCGTTACGGCGCGCTGACCGGCTTCCATGCCGAGGCGCTGTTCAAGCACGACAGCTACGACATGAGCTTCGATGGCCTGTTCGACGGCAATGACGGCGATGCCTCGAGCACCGGCGTCGACGGCTCGATCGGCTACCGCCTGCCGGTCGGAGTGGTGCCGTCGATCGACATCTACGCTGGCCTCAGCCACGTGTGGAGCGACATGGACGGGGTGTCGGCGTTCGGCTTCGACTACGACTTCGACGACATGACCTCGACCCGCGGCCGGCTCGGCGTGCGCGGCAACTTCGGCGGGCTGTACAACCCGTATCTGAGCGGTGCCGTCTACCATGAGTTCAGCGGCGACGGTGACGTCACCATCACTCAGGGCGCGTTCTCGGACAGCCTGTCGTCGACCGGCAAGGGCACCTGGGCCCGGCTCGAGGGCGGTCTTGCCGGCGGCAAGGGCACCTACGGCATGAATGTTGCCGGCTGGGTCGACCTCGGCGACACCCGCGGCGCCGGCATCCGCGCCGGAATCCGGTTCTAAACCCAAGCCGGACAAGCAACAGGGCCGTCGGCGCGCAAGCGCCGGCGGCCTTCTGCTGAGCAAGCGCCAAGGGCCGGACGCCCGCCGGACAGCCCGGCACGGGCGACGTCACGGACGATTGAGTGACGGCCTTGCGAAGTAGGAGCTATCCGGGCGTATCCGTCTTGTCTCGGTGCCGGACCAGCGGGAACAGCGCGAACGCCAGTTGCGAGATGAGGCCGGCGAGGCCCGTGCCGGCCGTCATCTCGCCGATCTGCTCGCCCAGGCTGCGCCCGAACAGGCCGATGCCCAGCGCGATCTCCGCGGCGATCAGCAGCGCGAAGGCGAGCGCGCCCATCGCCGCGCGCGGGCTCGCCCCCCACGGCACTCGCCAGCGCCGGATCGCCCAACCGCACAGCCACCACGACGCCGCGAGCATCACCGGCAGTTCGATCGCCACCGCCGTCCACGGGCCAAACGCTTGCTCGAGTAGCACCACCCGCACCGTCCCCAGCACGGAACCGAGCGCGAACGCCGCGACGAAGTAAGCCGCACCGGCCCGCAGCGCCGCGCTCACAACCAGTCTCCGCGCGCCGCATAGCGCCCGTCGATAGTGATCGGCAGCGGATCGCCGGCCCACGGCGCGCCTGGTGGTCCGGGCCGCTGGGCGTGCACGTGGAGGTGCGGCAGATCGCTGTTGCCGCTGTTGCCGACCTCGCCCACGCGCTCGCCGGTGCGCACGCGTTGTGCGACGGCGACGGCCACACTCCCGCGGCGCAGATGGGCGAGGACAACCAGCGCCGTGCCGCACCGCAGGATGACGTGGTTGCCGCCCATCACCGCGGGGTCGGTGCGCGGCACCGGCATGTCGGGCCGTCCGTCGAGCCGGGCGACGACCTCGCCCGCGCACGGCGCGAGCACCGGCGTGCCCCAGATCGCGTAGCGCGCTGGATCGCTCGGCTGCCAGCCGCGCACATGGCGTCCGCTCGGGAACAGGCGCACCAGGTCGACGCCATAGCTCTGCCCGCGGTGGGCAGCCTGCCGCGCCGTCCTGGGGTGCAGCGTCTCGAGGTGCGCGTTGATCAGCTCGCGGCTGCCGCCATTGACGACCATCACGTTTCCTGCGGGCAAGGGATTGGCCAAGGCGACAGGCGGAGCGGGTGGCGGTCGTCGCCCGAGCAAGGCAGTGACCGCCAGCCAGCCGGAGCCGAGCGCCAGCAGACTCCAGCCTGCCAGTGCAAGCCAGCGGCCACGGCCCTCCGGCGGGCTGCTCCGGCGGACTGCGGCCACCAGTGCCGCGGCAAGCAGGGCCCACCACAGCCACGCCGTCCACCACGGCACGTCGAGCCACAATCCCGCCAGCTGGATCGCGGCAAGATATGCGCCGACCGCGACGGCGCCGATAATCACGCGCACCCGCCCGCCCGGCCGCCAGATCAATAGCGCAATCAGTATGAGCGGCAGAACAGCTTGAAGGATCAGGAAGATCATGGTCGCGGGCTCACTCCAGCACCGCCTCCAACGGCCGCCGAGCAGCGGGCGGAACGGTTGGACCCGAGCCGATCCGGAGCAGCAATTGCGGAATGCCGCGCAGCCCGGCGGAGTGCCGCAGGCGCGGCCGCAGCGCCGGCACCTCGATCGGCTGGTTCATGTAGGCCGCGGTGAGGCCGGCGGCCGTCACTTCCAGCAGCAGCTCGGCATGGGTGATGCCCGCAACAAGCCAGTCCCGCGCCGTGTCGCCGGGCGTCGCGATTGCCAGTAGAGCCGGAGCCTGGGCGGCCAGCGTCCGGTCCTTGGCGGCAATGCCCTTGCCCATGTCGACCAGCCGAACCACCAGTCCGCCCGCCCGCGACAGCCGATCGGGCAGGCCGAAATTGGCGCCGGACATGCCGTCGCCGCGGCGCGAGCGGCGCGATCGCACCCAGTGACCCAGCTCGCGGCGGAAGGCGGGGTCGGCGAACTGAGCGCGATCGCCCTGCGCGATGAGCTCGCCGATCACCTCGCGCCGCTCCGCCTCGGCGATGATCGCCAGTTCGACGCCCGCCGCCTCGGCTATCTCGCTCAACCTCTCGGCAAGGCCCCCGGGCAATGTGCCGGAGAGCGCCCGGCGGGTCGTCCGGCGCCGCGTGATGGCGTCGCAGCGGGCTTCGTCTGCTTGATCCGGTGCGCGCGGCGCGCCGAGTGTCACCCGCGCCATCAAGTCACCTTCGCGCGGCTCGGGGAGCAGGGCGAGCGTCCCGCTGTTGCCGAAGCGGCGCATGGCCGTGACGAGCATGCCGATCGCCGCTCCGCACGAAATGGTCAACGCGCGGTCGTCGGGATCGACCGCGGGCAGGCGCCGGCTGCGGTCGGCACGGACCTCGAGCGTGTCGCCGGCGAGGCGAAAGCGCCAGGGCTGGCTGTTGTGGCTCGACGGCGCCAGGACGGCGTAGCGCAGCAGGAACCGCAGCCGTTCCTGCGCTGTCCCCTTGGCCGGATAAGCCTGCGGATCGATCTGCCAGGCGGAGTCGGCGTCAACCATTGCGGCTTTATGCCACGAAATGAGCCTACGCGGCTTTGTCGGTCGACAAATGGCTGTCCTACAGCCCCCTGATCATGCGACGCTGCTCGCGGCTCTTTCCACCTCGCATCCGCCTTGGCCAAACCATCGTCGCCGCGCTCGGCCGCCGCCTTCTTAACTTCGCGAAACGGTCCCCAAAACGGTCGATGCTGCGTGAAAGTCGTGAATTTTACTGGCCGCCCATTTCCAGTAGCACCGCCCATTCCTCGTCGCGCACCGGGGTCACGCTGAGTCGCGACTGGCGCAGCATCTCGAGGGCCGCGAGGCGCGGCTCGGCCTTGATCGCCGCCAGCGTCACCGGCCGCTTCAGCTCCGCCACCGGCCGCACCGCGACGCTGGCCCACTGGCCGTCGGCCCCGTCGGGCCGCCACGCGCGGACCACCTCCATTACGCCGACCGCCGCCTTGGCGGTGTTGCTGTGGTAGAACAGGGCCCGGTCGCCGACCGCCATCGCCTTGAGGAAGTTGCGCGCGGTGTAATTGCGCACGCCGTCCCACTCGGTTTCGCCGTCGCGCACGAGCTCGGGCCAGCCATAGACTTCAGGTTCGGAGCGCAAGAGCCAGAAGGCCATGATTTTCCTCGCAAAAACTGAACGTTCGTTCAGGGTTCCCTGGTTTGACGCAACTCACCGGACGATCGGCTCGACTCGTCCGGACTCGCCTTGCGCCCTGCGCCGGCTCACGTATGTGCAGCGCAGCAATTTGGAAAGCGAGAGAGTTCCACGAGCGCGTTGTCGCCGGAACTCCGGAGCTAGACGGACAGGTGGACCCCACGGGGAGGCCGGCCAGGTAGGGTCGGCCGGGCGTGGCGGAAAGCCTGTCCGCACAAGCGGGAATTAGGATTGTTCAGCAAGCTACGTAGCCGCGGCGTCGCCGCGGCGGCCGCCCTTTGTATTGCCCTCGTCGGCGGGTCGAGCGAAGCGTTCGGCCAGCAGGCCTCCGGCGCTTCGGGCGCCACTGCGGCGACCGCCGCCAAGACTCCCGAAGCGATCGCCCGCGAGGCCGCGTGGCTCGCCCAGAACGGCTGGGGCCTCTACGCGCTGGTCGACAAGTACAGCGCCGGCGCCGAGCTCGACGCGGAAGCACATTGCATCGCCGTCGCGGTCTACCACGAAGCGCGCGGCGAATCGCTCGAAGGTCAGCTCGCGGTCGCCCGTGTCATCATGAACCGCGCCGCCTCGGGCAAATATCCGTCCAGCTGGTGCGCCACCGTCAAGCAGCCCTGGCAGTTCTCGTTCGTCGATCCGCGCAGCGGCCGCTACCCTGCCGTCGACCAGGCGTCCGCCGCTTGGCGCAAGGCGCTCGGCGTGACCCGACTGGCGACCGCCAATGCGATCCCGGTGCTCTCAACCGACGTGCTGTGGTATCATGCCGACTATGTCGCCCCGTCGTGGGGCCGCCGGCTCACACGTGCCAACAAGATTGGCACGCACATCTTTTATCGCACCTAAGGCTCCATTCGTCGCGCCGCTGACTCGGCTCGCCGATAACCCGTCAAACGCGGGATTCGCACGCCGCGTTGATCGGCGCAGCATCCATTTGCGGCGAAACGACTTTCTCTGCCGCAGGGGAGGCGAGGCGTGCTGAAGATCCTGATCGTCGAAGACGATGCACAACTGGCGACGACCCTCAAATATCTCGTCGAGGACAATCCGCGCTATCGCGTCGTCGCTCGCGTCGACGATCTCGACGGAGCAGTCGAGGCGGCACGGCAATATGATCCCGACTTGGCGCTGGTCGACCTCCAGTTGGCGCGCGGCTCGACCGGCTTCTCGGTCGCCGTCCGGCTCGGCGATTTCGACATTCCCTGCCTGTTCGTCACCGGCAAGGCGCCGGCCTTCCCGATGCCCGACCTCGCGCTTGGCTGCCTGCTCAAGCCATTCACCGCCGAGGACGTTCACCGCAGCCTGGCGATGGCCGAGGACGTGATGCGCGGCCGGGCCACGCTTCGCCCCAAGCTGCCGCCCAACTTGCTGATCTACGACGGCATGGACGAACCTGCGGAGATGGCGGCGGAGCCTGACGAGCCCGGCTTCATCCCTTCGCGCCGCTCGCTCAAGACCCGTCTCGAGCACTGGATCGCCGGGACCCAGCATTAGCCTTCGCTTGCGTGGGCGCTTCGCGGGGTCCAAAATGACCGCTGAGGAGCATCTGCGATGGCCGAGGATGTGGCGCTGGCGAAGGCGCGGGCGGTAGTCGAGCGAGCCGTTCGCGGCGAGTCCGCCCGCCCGGACGTCGCCAGCTTCTTCGACGACGCGACCCACACCGTGAGCCACGTCGTCGCCGACCCCGCGACCAGACATGCAGCTATCGTCGACAGCGTATTGGACTACGACCCGGCGTCGGGCCGCACCGGCTCGACTTCGGTCGAGCGCATCATTGCCCATGTCGAACAGCACGGACTGAAGGTCGAATGGGTGCTCGAAACGCACGCCCATGCCGATCATCTGTCCGCCGCGCCGCTGCTCCAGGAGAAGTTCGGCGGCAAGCTCGCCATCGGCCGCGACATCATTCGCGTGCAGGAGGTGTTCGGCAAGCTGTTCAACGCCGGCACTGAGTTCGAGCGTGACGGCTCGCAATTCGACCGATTGTTCGATGACGGCGACAGCTTCACCATCGGCCAGCTCGAGGGCGTCGCGCTCCACGTACCAGGCCATACGCCGGCCGATATGGCCTATGTCGTCGGCGACGCCGCGTTCGTCGGCGACACCCTGTTCATGCCCGACTACGGCACGGCCCGAACCGACTTTCCGGGCGGCTGCGCGCGGCAATTGTACCGCTCGATCCGCCGCCTGCTCGAGCTTCCGGCCGAAACGCGCATCTTCCTGTGCCACGACTACAAGGCGCCGGGCCGAGAGGACTATCGCTGGGAGACGACGGTCGCGGAGCAGCGCGCCGGCAACGTTCACGTCCGCGACGGCGTGACCGAGGACGCATTCTTCGAAATGCGCACTGGGCGCGACCGTACGTTGGCGATGCCCGAGCTGATCATGCCCTCGGTCCAGGTTAATATCCGCGGCGGCCGACTTCCGGAGCCGGAGGCGAACGGCGTGCGCTACATCAAGATACCGGTGAACGCGCTCTAGCGGCTTGGTCGCGGCAGCGTGGATGCCCGACGTGGATTCGAACCACGATTGACGGAGTCAGAGTCCGTAGTCTTACCATTAGACGATCGGGCAGTGCTGCCGGCGCGCGGCATAGGAAGCAGACCCCGGCCTGTCAACGCCGCGCCGGGCCGCGTTCAAGGGCGAGGTTGCGCGGCGGGGATAATCTGAATTATGCTGGAGCCAAGTCAGCCGGTCGCCTCAAGCGGCCGGCCAAGGATAGAATGGAATTCCGGCAATGGCGAACCCACTCGCCGCTTCGCCGCCGCCTCGCCCGGCCGAGCCTGCGGCGGACCCCAGGTCACCGCCGCGCCGCCAGGACTCGCGTCACACCTATGGCGCGATCGACCTCGGCACCAATAATTGCCGCCTGCTGATCGCCCGGCCGACCGGCGACAATTTCACCGTCGTGGATGCTTTTTCCAGGGTTGTCCGCCTGGGCGAGGGCTTGAGCGTCACGGGACGACTTGGGCAGGACGCGATGGACCGCGCGGTTGCGGCGCTAGCCATTTGTGCCGACAAGCTCCGCCGCCGCCATGTCACTCTGGCTCGCTCGGTCGCGACCGAGGCCTGCCGCCGCGCTGCGAACGGACGCGAGTTCGCCGAGCGGGTGCGCCGCGAAACCGGGATCGCGATGGAGATTATCGCGCCGCAGGAGGAAGCGCGGCTGGCCGTCCTCGGCTGCCACAAGCTGCTCGAGCCGGGCGACGGGCCGGCGCTGATCTTCGACATCGGCGGCGGCTCGACCGAACTGGTGCTGGTCGAGCCGGGTGAGGACGACCGCCCGCCGCGCATCCGCGCCTGGTGGTCGGCGCCGTGGGGCGTGGTGTCGCTGACCGAAAGCGAGAGCGTCGGCGCAAGCGACGGCGACAATCGGTTCGAGGCCTATGCGCGGATGAAAGCGCGGGCCAAGGACAGCTTCTCGCGCTTTGCCGAGATCCTCCCCGCCGACCGCGACGGCATCCGGCTGCTCGGGACGTCTGGCACGGTCACCACGCTGGCGAGCGTGCACCTTGCGCTGCCGAGCTACGATCGGCGCGCGGTCGACGGGCTGCATGTGCCGATCGACGACATGCGGCGGATCTCGACGATGATCGCCGAGATGGATTTCGGCGGTCGTTCGAGCGTGCCGTGCATCGGCGCCGAGCGCGCCGACCTGGTGGTCGCCGGCTGCGCCATCCTCGAGGCGATCCTCGACATCTGGCCGGCCGACCGGCTAGGCGTGGCCGATCGCGGCATCCGCGAGGGCATCTTACGCTCGATGATGGCCAACGACGGCTATCCGGTATGAGCCGCGCCGGCGGCGGACCGCACACCCGCGTCAAGACCGCCAAGGGGCGCAAGGTCAGCTCGACCCGCTGGCTCGAGCGCCAGCTCAACGACCCCTATGTGAAGCGCGCCAAGGCCGACGGCTACCGCAGCCGTGCCGCCTACAAGCTGATCGAGCTCGACGAGCGGTTCGGTCTGCTCAAAGGGGTCGGCGCAGTGGTCGATCTCGGCATCGCTCCGGGCGGCTGGAGCCAGGTCGTGCGCCGCCGCTCGCCCAAGGCGGCAATCGCGGGCATCGACCTGCTAGCCACCGACCCGCTCGACGGCGTCGCGATTCTGCAGATGGACTTTATGGACGATGACGCGCCCGCCCGACTGCGCGAAGCGCTCGGCCACGATCAGGCCGATCTGGTGATGAGCGATATGGCGGCCAACACCGTAGGCCACCCGCAGACCGATCATCTGCGCACGATGGGGCTGGTCGAGGCCGGGCTGGAGTTCGCGACGCAGATCCTGCGTCCGGGCGGCGCATTCGTTGCCAAGGTGCTGGCAGGCGGCGCCGACAACCATCTCGTTGCCGAGCTCAAGCGCCATTTCACCACCGTGAAGCACGCCAAGCCGCCGGCCAGCCGGAAGGGCTCGAGCGAATGGTATGTCGTGGCCCAGGGCTTCAAGGGCCCCGCGCAGGCCTAGCCGGCGCGACCCCGCGCTGCGGCGATTGCCTGCTTGAGCGCATCGTAGCCGGCGGCCGAATTGATGACGGTGTCGCCGACCACGAACAACGGCGTTCCGGTCGCTCCAAGCTGGCCGGCCAGCGCCATGTTTTTGCGGATCTCGGCCTCGACATCGGAAGATTGCGCGTCGGCGGGCGACAAGGCGAGGGCGTTGGCGACGCGTGAAATGGCGCCAGGCGTCGGGCGCCCGGCTTCGGACAGAGCGTCGTGGAATGCGGCGAACTTGCCGGCGCGCGAGGCGGCCAGCGCAACCCGCGCAGCGGCAATGCTGTCGGGCCCGAGGATCGGTAGCTCGCGATAGACCACGCGAAGCCCCTTGTCCTCGGCGAGAAGCCGCTCGATGTCGGGATTGGACTTGCGGCAATATCCGCACGCGTAATCGTAGAAATAGGTCATCGTCGCGGTCGGCTTGGCGGCGCCCTTCCACGATGAAGCAAACGGCGTTTCGAGCGCCGCCCGGATCGGGCCGATTGCCGCACTCGCCTGCTTGGCCTTCAGCGCGTCGCTCGCTGCGACCAGCGCTTCCGGATCGCGCATAAGCCCCTCGCGGACGATGCGCGGGCCAAGCCATTGCGGAAGGATCGCGATCAGCAGGACGGCGGTCAGCACGGCGCCGACCAGTCCGCCGATCAGCCCGGCCTTCCAGGGCGCACGCGCGCGGTCGCTCATTTGTCCGACTTGCCCTTCTTCTTGTCCTTGTCGAGCTCGGCCTGGCTGACGAGCGCGATGTCCTGCGCGCGCAGATAATCGGGCGTTCCCGAGGGAATGCCGGCCATCGCCATGCGCGCGCTGGCCAGCGCAAGCTTCGGCTTGCCTTCGAGGTTGCGGCTCTCGGCCATCGCCAGCGCGGCACGCGCGCGGTCGCCGAGCCGCTCGTAAATCATGCCGAGCTGGAGCCAGGCGAACGGATTCTCATTGTCGCGCCCGACCGCCGCCTTGAGCACGTCGAGCGCCTCGGCGAGGTTTTTCGACTGCTCGGTGGCGACCAGCGCATGGCCGAGCGTGACCGCGATCATCGGCTGGTCAGGTGCCAGTGCGACCGCCTTGCGCAAGAGCGGCAGCGCCTCGCTCGGGCGGCCGCTTTCGAGCAGGATCTGGCCCTTGAGCTCGAGGAAGAAGGGATCGTTCGGCGCGGTCGCGATCAGCGCATTGGCTTCGCTCAGCGCTTTCTCCGGATAGGCGCCGAGGTGATAGGCGTAAGCGCGGGCATAATGCCCCGGAACGCTGCGGTCGGATTCGGGATAGAGCGTCGGCGCATTCTTCGAATTGACGTAGCCGACCAGCTTGGCCTTGACCCGCTGGAAGCGTGCCTCGAGCGCCGGGTCAGTCGGCCGGTTCCACGCCGGATCGCGCTGGTAGATTTCGGACAGCGCCTGGATCCGCTCCTGGCTCAGCGGGTGAGTCCGGTCGTAACTGTCCTTGGCATAGACCGCGAGGCGATATTCCTGGGTCTGCAGCTTCTTGAAGAAATCGATACTCCCGCGGCCGCTGATCGCGGACTTTGCGAGATAGGCGGCACCGGCGGAGTCGGCCGAGCTCTCCTGGGCTCGGGTGAAGGACATCAGATTGCCCATCGCGGCGCGCTGGCCGGCCATCATCACCCCCATCCCCGCATCCGGAGCGCCGGCCGCCGCGGCAGCGATCCCGAGCAGGACCGACAGCAAGGTGATCGCGGTCGCCGAGCGGACGCCCTCGCCCATGCGGATCTGGACGCCCTGGACGACGTGGCCGAGCTCGTGAGCGATGACGCCCTGGAGCTGATTGGCGTTGTCGGCCTTCTCGATCAGCCCGGTGTGGACATAGACCACCTGGCCCTGGGCGACGAACGCGTTGATGTCGTTATCATGGATGAGGACAATCTTGACGTTCTCGGGCCTGAGCCCGGCTGCTTCGATCAATGGCTTGGACAGGTCGCGGAACAGCAGTTCGGTCTCGCTGTCGCGTAGGATCTGCTGGGCCGCTGCCGGCTGGACCGCGGTGCACACCACGGCCAGCCACAGCATGAGGAGGCCGGCAAGGCGGGAGGGGCGCGGGCGCATGGCGCGCTGTCCCACTCCCGGCCTGAACCGTCGATGAAACCGGCTGGCGCTAGCCAAACGTCCTCTGCCACCAGCCGCGACGGGTTTCGCTACCCGACTCGTCGGTCACCTCATCCGCCGCGGCGGCGGCCGGCGCAGGTTCCGCGGGCGGCGGCGCCTCGTCGCTCGCCTTGGCGCGCGAGCGGCGGGCCTTGGGGCGCGCAGTCTCGAGTGCAGCCGCGGCCTCGACCGGCTCTGGGCTTACGCTCGGCGCTTCGGCGACGGCTTTGGCCCGGCTGCGGCGCTTCGGCTTCTCGGCCTCCGCCTCAACCGCAGCGGGAGCCTCACTCGGCACCTCCGAAGCCTGGGCAGCGGGCGTGGTCGGTCCCTTCGCGCGCGGACGGCGGCGGGTCTTGGGCGCGCTCTGCTCGGCCGCAGGCTCGAGCGGTTCGGCGTCGGCGACGACCGGCTCGACCATCGGCTGCTCGTCCGTAGCGATCGCCTGCTCTGCGCCCTCGGCGCGATCGGCGCCGGCACCGCGCGAGCGGCCGCCACGGCGTCCACGGCGCTTGGCGCCGCCCTCTTCAGGTAGGTTCTCGCGGTCGGTTGGCGACGCAGCTTCCTCGGCCGGCTCGTCCGCGGCGCGATCGGCACCCGTCTCGCCGCGCTCGCCATCCTCGTCGGAGCGATTGCGGTTGCGGCCGCGTCCGCCGCGACGCCGCCGCCGGCGCTTGCGGCCGTCGCGATCGTCATCGCTGGAGGTGTCTCGGCTCGGACGACGGTCGGAATCGCCCCGCTCGTCGACCTCTTCCTCGTCCTCGACCGGCTCGTCGAATTCCTCGATGTCGTCGTCCTCGTCGATGTCG
Organism: Sphingomonas mesophila; assembly: GCF_003499275.1. GTDB lineage: Bacteria > Pseudomonadota > Alphaproteobacteria > Sphingomonadales > Sphingomonadaceae > Sphingomicrobium > Sphingomicrobium mesophilum. The sequence continues at coordinate 371,033 of NZ_QWDF01000001.1, forward strand.
ACTTCGGGCTGAGCGGTCGGGCGCGGCGCGGGAACCGGCCGAGCGCCGCTGCTGTCGACGCTCATCCGGGCGCCTTCCATCGACTCGTCGATCAGCACCTCGACCATGACGCCGTAGCGGGTCTCGATCTCGGCCAGTTCGGCGCGCTTGCGGTTGAGCAGATAGACCGCCGCCTCGCGCCCGGCGCGCAGCGTGATCCGGTCGCCGCGGCCGCGCGCCGCTTCGTCCTCGATGATGCGCAGTGCGCTGAGGCCGGCCGAGCTGGCGGTGCGCATGAGGCCGGTGCCCTCGCAATGCGGGCAAGCCTTGGTCGATGCCTCGAGCACGCCGGTGCGCAGGCGCTGGCGGCTCATCTCCATCAGCCCGAAGCTCGAAATGCGGCCGACCTGGATGCGCGCGCGGTCGTTCTTCAGCGCGTCCTTCATCGCCTTCTCGACCTTACGGACGTGGCTGTTCTGCTCCATGTCGATGAAGTCGATGACGACCAGTCCGGCCATGTCGCGCAGCCTCAGTTGACGCGCGATTTCGGCTGCCGCCTCGAGGTTGGTGGCAAACGCGGTCTGCTCGATATTATGCTCGCGCGTAGCCCGGCCGGAGTTGATGTCGATCGACACCAGCGCCTCGGTCGGGTTGATCACCAGGTAGCCGCCGCTCTTCAGCTGGACGACCGGCTGGTACATCGCCGACAATTGGTCCTCGACGCCGTAGCGTTGGAAGATCGGAGTCGCCTCGGCGTAGGAGCGCACGCGCTTGACGTGGCTCGGCATCAGCAGCTTCATGAAGCCGCGCGCCGCCTTGTAGCCGTCCTCGCCCTCGACGATGACCTCGTCGATCTCCTTGTTGTAGAGGTCGCGGATGGCGCGTTTGACGAGGTCGCTGTCGCGGTAGATCAACGCCGGCGCGCTGCTCGTCAGCGTCTTCTCGCGGATTTCGTCCCACAGCCGGGCGAGATAGTCGAAGTCGCGTTTGATCTCGACCTTGGTCCGCTCGAGCCCGGCGGTGCGCACGATCAGCCCCATCGTCGACGGCAGCTTGAGGTCGCTCATGATCGACTTCAGCCGCTTGCGGTCGGCGCCGTTGGAGATCTTGCGCGAAATGCCGCCGCCGTGGCTGGTGTTGGGCATCAGCACGCAATAGCGTCCGGCGAGGCTGAGGTAGGTGGTCAGCGCCGCGCCCTTGTTGCCCCGCTCCTCCTTGACGACCTGGACCAGAAGCACCTGGCGGCGCTGAATGACGTCCTGGATCTTGTAGCGGCGGCGCAGCGCCTGGCGCTTCTTGCGCAACTCGTCGGCGGCGCTTTCGTCGACCGGCGAGCGGCTGCTCCCGGTGCCGACGGTCGAGCCGTTGGAGCCCTCGCCGTTCTCGCCGTGATCGTCGTCCTCGCCGACCTCCTCGGGGCGATCGTCGGTGCCGTCGTCCTCGTGGTGCGGATCGAGGCTCTCGTCGTCGGATTCGTAGCGCAGCCGCTCTTCCTCGGCGGCGTGCTCCGCTTCCTCGCGTAGCAGCGCTTCGCGGTCGGCCTTGGGGATTTGGTAATAATCGGGGTGAATCTCGCTGAACGCGAGGAACCCATGGCGATTGCCGCCATATTCGATGAACGCCGCCTGCAGCGACGGTTCGACCCGTGTCACCTTGGCGAGATAGATATTTCCTTTGAGCTGCTTGTGCTCGGCGGATTCGAAGTCAAGCTCCTCGATCCGGCTTCCCTTGACGACCGCGACCCGAGTTTCCTCCGGGTGGCGCGCATCGATCAGCATGCGCATGGACATTGAATATTCTCCGGGCGCGCCGCCGCCTTGTGAGGGCCGGGCGCGCGATTGTTGCAGCCGGCGATACAACGCCGGCGTGATTTGCGGGATATGCGTCTGCTGCGCGCGCCAATCCGGACATATCCGGAGCGGACGCCATCACCCGGCCCTTAAGGCACGGTCGGGTGGCATCCTGTGGCATCATGCAGCGTCAACCTCGTGAAGTCCGCGCCGCGGAGCAGCGCAGGCCCGCGCGTCGCCGGCGGGCGATAGCGGGTTAGCACCCGGGGGGCCGGGGAGCAATCGAAACACGCGGCCCCTTGCCCGCTAGGCCAAGGGTGCCCGATAGGAAGGCGATGAACCCGGGCCGCCTTCACTTGTGCGCCACGCTCGCAATGGCCTTTTCGCTTGCTGCATGTAGCGGCAGCGAGGGCAGTGACGACGCGCTGCTCGGCGAAGCGCGGCGCGGCGGGGTCACCGTCGCCCTCGGCGAACCGGTACGCGACGTGGCGATCAGCGAGGCGCGCATTCCGGGCCGCCCGATCGTGCTGATCGACCCGGGCCACGGCGGCACCGATCCCGGCGCGAGCGGCCTGTCGGGCACCGCCAGCGAGAAGGAGCTGACCCTCGCCTTCGCGCGCGAGCTTCGCGCCCGCCTGGTTGAAGGCGGCCGGGTGCGCGTCGCGCTGACCCGCGACACCGACCGCACTTTGTCGCTCGAGCAGCGCGCCGAGCTCGCCCGTCGCATCGGCGCTGCTTTGTTCATCTCGGTGCACATGGACAGCGCGCCCAACCCGCTCGCCCGCGGCGCCAGTGTCTACTCCCTCTCCGATGTCGCGTCCGACAGCGAGGCAGCGCGCTTCGCCCGGGTCGAAAACGCCGCCGGCGGGGCGCTGACCAGCGAAGCCGGCTCCAGCGTCCGCTACATTCTGTCCGATCTCGCGCTACGCGACCAGATGGCGGCCTCGGCGGCGCTTGCCGAGCGGCTGATCCGCTCGAGCCGAGGACGGGTCCTGCTTCGCCCCGAGCCCCACCGCTTCGCCGCCTTCCACGTCCTGCGCCGCTCGGAAGTGCCGGGCGTATTGTTCGAGGCCGGCTACATCAGCAACGCCGAGGACGAGGCCGTGCTGCTCACGCCCGAAGGCCGCGCGCCGATCGTCGCAGCGTTGGCACGGGCGATAGAGATCGAGGGCGCGCTCATCGCACGCGGCCGCTAAAGCGCCTTTGCCGGGCCGGGGGAAGCGGCTAGACGAGCGAGCGACCATGCCAAGCCTCACTGCCCCGTTGACCGCGATCGGCAACCGCCTGCCCGATCTCGTCGCCTTCAACCAGCGGATCCGCGACCGGCTCGATCCGCTGTGGCGGCGCACCTGGCTGCGCCGGCTGACCTGGGCGGCGGTCGCGGCCTTTCTCATCGGCATCGTCACCTTCGTCTACTTCTCGGCCACGCTGCCGAGTGCGCAGACGCTGCTCGCCTATCAGCCGCCGCTGCCGAGCAACGTCCGCGGCTACGACGGCAATCCCGTCCAGACCTTCGCTCGCGAGCGCCGGGTCGAGCTGTCGTTCGACGAATACCCCCCGCTGATCGTCAACGCCTTCATCTCGGCCGAGGACAAGACCTTCTTCAGCCACGGCGGGCTCGACTATCCGGGGCTGACCAAGGCGGTGTTCAACTACACCCTCAACGTCGGCCAGGGCGGGCGCGTGCCGGGCGGATCGACGATCACCCAGCAGGTCGCCAAATATCTGCTCCAGGACGACGAATATGCCGTCAGCCGCAAGATCCGCGAGATGATCCTCGCCTTCCGGCTCGAGGATACGCTGTCGAAGGAACAGATTTTCGAGCTTTATCTCAACTCCATCTTCCTCGGCCGCAACGCCTACGGCATCCAAGCCGCCAGCCGCGCCTATTTCGACAAGGACGTCAGCGAGCTTACCCTGCCCGAAGCGGCCTATCTGGCGATCCTGCCCAAGGCGCCGTCGAACTACGATCCGATCCGCGCCACCAGCCGCGCACTCGCCCGCCGCAACTACGTGCTCGGCGAGATGGCCAAGAACGAGTTCATCAGCGACTCCCAGCGCGTTGCCGCCGCTGCTGCCCCGCTCGGCACCATTCCCTATGGAAGCAACGAGAAATTCCGCCAGATGGGCGGCTATTTCATGGAGGAGGTGCGGCGCGACCTCATCCGCCGCTTCGGCGAAAAGGCCGAGGACGGTCCCAACAGCGTCTATGCCGGCGGCCTGTGGGTGCGCAGCTCCATGGTCCCGGTGATGCAGGATGCCGCCGCAGAGGCGCTGCGAGAGGGTCTCGCGCGGTTCGACGGCGGCCGCGGCTGGCGCGACACCGGGCTGACGATCCCGATCGACGGCGACTGGGCGGCGCAGCTTCGCAGCGCGGCGCTTGGCACCGGCTTTCCCGATTGGCGCAAGGCAGTGGTCCTCGCGAAAGCCTCCGGCTCGGCGACGATCGGCTTCGCCAACGGCGAGCGCGGCACCATCCCGGCGGGCAACGCCCAGCAGCCAAAGAAGGGCGGGGGCGGGAGCGCCTTCTCCAACCTTCGGCCGGGCATGATCGTAATCGCCAAGAAGGTCGGCGGCGAGACCTATGCGCTGCGCTCGATCCCGGAGATCGGCGGCGCGTTCCTGGCGCAGGAAGTCAACACCGGCCGCGTGCTGGCGATGCAGGGCGGGTTCGACGTGGTCGGATCGTCCTACAATCGCGCCACCCAGGCCAAGCGCCAGCCGGGCTCGGCGTTCAAGCCGATCGTTTACGTCACCGCGCTCGAGAACGGCATGACGCCGGCCTCGATCTTGGTCGATTCGCCGTTTTGCGTGTGGCAGGGCGCCGGCCTCGGCAACAAATGCTTCCGTAATTTCGACGGCCGCTATGCCGGTCCCAAGACGATGCGCTGGGGGGTCGAGCAATCGCGCAACCTGATGACCGTGCGCGCCGCCTCGCAGGCCGGAATGCCGAAGGTCATCGAGAACGCCAAGAAGCTCGGGGTCGGCGATTATCCCAATTATCTGTCGATCGCGCTCGGCGCCGGCGACACCACCATGCTCAACATCGTGAATTCCTACGCCGTCCTCGCCAACCAGGGCCGCGAGGTGCGGCCGTCGATCATCGACTTCGTCCAGGACCGCAACGGCAAGGTCATCTTCCGCACCGACAACCGTTGCCAGGTGATGCAGGGCTGCAAGGCGCGCGACTGGAACGGCCAGGCGATGCCGCGTCCGCCTTCGCGCCAGCGCCAGCTGCTCGATCCGCAGGCCGCCTACCAGATGGTCCACATCCTCGAAGGCGTGGTCGAGCGCGGCACCGCGACCACGCTGCGCAGCCTCGACCGGCCGCTGTTCGGCAAGACCGGGACGACCAGCGGACCGACCAACGTGTGGTTCATCGGTGGAACGCCCGAGGTCGTCGCCGGAGTCTATCTCGGCTACGACCAGCCGCGCCCGATGGGCCATGCGGCGCAGGGCGGGCGCGTCGCGGCGCCGGTGTTCAAGCAATGGGCCGAGGCGTCCTTGAAGGACATGCCCAAGCTTCCGTTCGTCGCGCCCGAAGGCATCCGCATGGTGCGCATCGACCGGGTCACCGGCAAGCGCGTCTTCGGCGCCTTTCCGACCGTCGAAGATCCCAAGTCGTCGGTGATCTGGGAGGCGTTCAAGCCCGAAACCGAACCGCGCCGCTCGTTCCGCCGCGAGGAGCGCGCCGAGGTCGATCGCCGGTCCGCCGCCGCCGTACGGCGCCCGCGCCCGGCGCGCGCCGAGCGGGCGCAGCGGCCGGCGCCGCCGAGGGACGACTTCTTGCAAAGGCAAGACGGGATTTACTAGAGGCCCGCAGGAACCCCGTTCTTCCCGCGAACGGATTTGGGAAGGATAACCATGCGCGCTGAAGCGCAAGCCCATATCGACCAGATCAAGGCGGCGGTGCAATTGCTGCGCCGCTTCCTCGACTGGGACGTCGCCCACAAAAGGCTGGCCGAGCTCAACGCCAAGGTCGAGGACCCCAGCCTGTGGGACGATCCCAAGGCCGCGCAGGAGGTGATGCGCGAGCGCCGCCGGCTCGAGGAAGCGATCGGCGCGACCGCCAAGACCGAGAGCGAGCTCAAGGATACCGTCGAGCTGATCGAGATGGCCGACGCGGAAGGGGACGACGGGCTGGTCGACGATGGCGTCCAGGCGTTGGCCGAGCTTGCCGAGCGGGCCGAGCGTGACAAGGTCGCCGCCCTGCTCGCCGGCGAAGCCGACGCCAACAACAGCTATGTCGAGATCAACAGCGGCGCCGGCGGGACCGAATCCAACGACTGGGCTTCGATGTTGCTGCGTATGTACACGCGCTGGGGCGAGCGCCACGGCATGAAGGTCGAGATGGTCGACCATCATTCGGGCGAGCAGGCCGGGATCAAGTCGGCCACGATCCTGATCAAGGGCGAGAACGCCTATGGCAATCTCAAGGTCGAGGGCGGAGTCCACCGGCTGGTCCGGATCAGCCCCTACGACAGCTCGGCGCGGCGCCACACCAGCTTTGCCAGCGTGTGGGTCTATCCCGAGGTCGACGACGACATCGACATCGAGATCAACGAGAGCGAGCTCAGGGTCGACACCTATCGCGCCAGCGGCGCCGGTGGCCAGCACGTCAACACGACGGACAGCGCGGTGCGGATCACCCACATCCCCACCAACATCGTCGTCCAGTGTCAGAACCAGCGCAGCCAGCACAAGAACCGCGCGGAGGCGATGAAGCAGCTCAAGGCCCGCCTTTACGAGGTCGAGCTTCAGCGGCGCGAAGCGGAGGCCGACGCCAGCGCGGCCAACAAGACGGACATCGGCTGGGGCCACCAGATCCGTTCCTACGTCCTGCAGCCCTATCAGCTGGTCAAGGACCTTAGGACCGGAGTCACCTCGACCGCGCCAGGCGACGTGCTCGACGGCGATCTCGACCGGTTCATGGCCGCCGCGCTGTCGCAGCGGGTGACCGGCGAAAAGGTCGACGTCGAAGATGTCGACTAGGCTCGTCCTCTTCCTCTTCGCGGCAGCCGCGCTCGGCGCGTGCCGCGGCGAGGAGCCGGACGTCTTTCCGGAAGCCCACCGCCCGGTCGCACCGATCATATCCGACGCCTTCTCGACCGAGGATGCGCGTGACCGGGTCGGCGAGGCGGATGCGGTGATCGCCTTTGCCGGGGTGAAGCCGGGCATGTCGGTCGCCGACATCGGCGCCGGCGAGGGCTATTACACCGTGCGCCTGTCGCCCGTGGTCGGACCGCGCGGGCGCGTATTGGCGCAGGACATCGACGCCGATACCCGCGACCGTCTCGCGCTCCGGGTCCAGCGCGAAGGGCTCGACAATGTGTCGGTGCGCCTCGGCCTGCCCGCCGACCCGCGGCTTCCGCCCGCCAGCTTCGATCGGATCTTCCTCGTCCACATGTACCATGAGGTGACCGAGCCCTACGCCTTCCTTTGGCACCTCGTCGCCGGGCTCAAGCCGGGCGGGCTGGTGGTGGTGGTCGACGCCGACCGACCGGTCGAACGCCACGGCATGCCGCCGGCCCAGCTCGATTGCGAACTCGGTTCGATCGGGCTCGAACGAGTCGCCCGCGCGCCGGTGGTCGGGACGGACAGCTACATGGCGGCTTATCGTGCCGCTCGCCCGCGACCGCGGCCGGCGGCGATCACACCTTGCAAGTGACGGCGCGGCTTTAAAGCAGCCCCATCGCCCGCATCGACCGGTAGTCGGTCCCGGCGATCACCAGATGGTCGACCACCGTGAGGTCCATCGCCTCGCCGACCAGCGAGAGCCGCCGCGTGACCGCGCAATCCTCCGCGCTCGGCGTGGCGTCGCCGGAGGGGTGGTTGTGCGCGAGCAGCAGGCCGCTGCTGCCGTGGAGCGCAGCGTCGACCAGGATCTGCCGGAGCGGAACGGTTGCGCCGGTCTCGGCCCCGTCATGGCGGCTGAGGTGGACGCAGCGCGCCGCATCGTCGACGTGGGCGATCCACAGATGCTCGCGCATCGGGTCGCTCTCGGCGAGAAGCCCGGCGAAGAACCGCCGGGCCGCCTCAAGCCCGTCCAACCGCAGCGATTCGGCACGCTGATAGAACATCGCCGCAAGCTAGGCCTCAGACCGGTGCCGCGGCGAGCGGAGACGAATCCCTTACCGGCGAGACTCTGTCCAAAACGGCGCAATGCCGCTTGCCCGCGCCGGTCGGGCGGCTAGGCTGAAGCGATGCGTCAATATCTCGATCTGATGGCGCGGGTGCTCGCCGAGGGCGTCCCGCAGGCCGACCGCACCGGCACCGGAACGCTGAGCCTGTTCGGGGCGCAGATGCGCTTCGACCTCGCCGACGGCTTCCCGCTGGTAACGACCAAGAAGCTGCACTTGCGGTCGATCATCGTCGAATTGCTGTGGTTCCTGAAGGGCGACACCAACGTCCGCTGGCTGCAGGAGAACAAGGTCAGCATCTGGGACGAATGGGCCGACGAAGCGGGCGACCTCGGTCCGGTCTACGGCAAGCAGTGGCGGCGCTGGGAAGCCGCCGACGGGCGCGAGATCGACCAGATCGCAGGCTTGGTCGAGACCATCCGCAAGGACCCGACGTCGCGGCGCCAGATCGTCACCGCCTGGAACCCCGGCGAGATCGGCCAGATGGCGCTGGCGCCGTGCCACTGCCTGTTCCAAACCCAGGTTGCGGCGGGCCGCCTCAACCTCCAGCTCTATCAGCGCAGCGCCGACCTTTTCCTCGGCGTGCCGTTCAACATTGCCTCCTACGCCCTGCTGACCCACATGCTGGCGCGCGAATGCGGGCTCGAGCCGGGGGTATTCGTGTGGACCGGGGGCGACGTCCACCTCTATTCCAACCACCTCGATCAGGCGCGGCTGCAGTTGAGCCGCGAGCCGCGCGAGTTGCCCAGGCTGGTCATCGCCGAGCGCGGGCAGGGGCTGTTCGACTATCAGCCCGGCGACTTCTCTTTCGAGGGCTACGAGCCCCATCCCCACATTTCCGCGCCGGTCGCGGTTTGAGCGGTTGCAAAAGGGCGACGCATCTGAAAATTACACAGGTGGAATGAACTTCGTGGCGTATGCGGCGTTCGTTCAGCGCACAGGACAGGAGAAAGAGTGATGCTTCGTAAAGTGACCACCATGATGCTGATTTCGAGCGGGCTCATCCTCGCCGCCTGCAACACCGTCCGCGGCGCCGGTGAGGACGTCAAATCGGTCGCCAACTGCACCGAGAACGCGATCAACAACGGCCAGTGCTAAGCTAGGCCGAAATCCGCGAAGATTTCCGACCCCGCCGGGCGCAAGTCCGGCGGGGTTTTTCGTACTGTCAGTTTATCCGAGCGGCGATCTGCCGTAGCGTCTCGGCCAGCCCCGCGTGGCGGGTTTCGGCGGCGAGCGCGGTAAGGCGGGCGGCGAGGGACGCGTCCCGGGCGCTCTGCGCGAGCCGGGCGTCGGTGTCGGCAAGCGCGGCTTCGAGACGGGCGCCGAACGCCGGGTCGAGCGTTCCCGCGCGGCGCAGCTGGTCGGCGTAGGCGCGGGCGACGACCGTGACGGCCGGCCAGCGCACCGGATATTGCTGCTGTGGGTTGAAGCTCGGACCGACGTCGGCCAGCGCGGCGGCGGCGATCTCATTTGCGCTGAGCATCGCGCTGGGCTTGAGCGCCAGCACGTCGAGCCCGCGCGCGATCTCGGTCGCGTAGATCCGCCCGCGGTAATAATAGGCCGACCAGTGCCCGCCGAGCACGTCGCGCTTGGCATCGATCGGGCCGCGGTCGAAGTACCCGATCTCGGTCGGCGCGGCGCTGTTGGTGAAATCGAACACCGAAATCCCGCCCTGGTACCACGCCTGGACCATGATATCGCGGCCCGGCACCGGGATCAGCGAGCCGTTGTGGGCGACGCAATTTTCGGTCTCCGACTGGGCCGCGGCGAGCTTGTAGGTGGCGCGGCGGACGAGCTTGCCGTCGACCACGTCGTATAGTGCATTGGCGCCCCAGTCGCGGCGGTCCTGGTTGCGGCAGCGCGGGCGCGACCCGCCGCCCCATTCGTCGGTGAAGATGACCTTGCTGCCGTCATTGTTGAAGGTCGCCGAATGCCAGTACGCGAAGCCGGGATCGGCGACGACGTCGATCCGGCGGGGCTTCATCGGGTCGGAGATGTCGAAGATGATGCCGTTGCCCGCGCAGGCGCCGGCGGCGAGCTTGCGCGCCGGCAGCACTGTGATGTCGTGGCACTGGTCGGTGAGCCGCGTTTCCTGCGTGTCCTTGCCATGATCGCCGCCGCGCCACAGTCCGGCAAGCTCGCCGGTGCGCGGGTCGGCGAACACCGCCGGGCTGTCGACGATCCGCGCCGCGGCCGGATTGGCGACCGGGATCTCGACCACGTCGATCCGGAAATAGCTGCTGTTGCCCGACGCTTCGGGGACGCAGCCGGCAAGCTCCTCGCGCTTGCGCACGTTGGCGGTGCCCGAGACATAGACCAGGATCCGCCCGTCGCCCTCCGGTCCCTTGACGATCGAATGGGTGTGACTTCCGCGGCAGGTCTGGACCAGCCCGACCTGGCGCGGCCGGGCGATGTCGGAAATGTCGAAGATGCGGATGCCGCGGAAGCGCTCGCGGCTGACGTCGTCGGCGACGCCCTGAGCGCCGCAGTCGAGCCGCCCGCGGTTCTGCTCGACCGACATGATCAGCAGGTTGCCGATCACCGACACGTCGCCCTGGCCGCCGGCGCAGACCACCGAGCCGAGCTGGACCGGAACCCCGTCGGAGCCGAGCCGGTAAGTATTGAAGCCGTGGTAATTGCCGACGAACAGCCGGTCGCCGGCGAACGCCATGTCGGTCTGGGCGAAGCTCAGCAGCGGCGAGCGGTCGCTCCATTCGGTCTTGTCGTTCAACTGGCCGTCGTCGCGGAATGGATCGAGCGTCGGCTTGACGCCCTTCTTCGCCTTCGGCGGCGGCAAATTGGCGGGATTGACCGGGTCGAAGAAGCCCGGCGGCTTGGGCAGGGCCGCGACCAGCGTCAGGTTGGAAATCGCCTGGCCCGCATTGCGGAAGCCCGGCTTGAGGCCCTCGCGCGGATCGGCGGCGAGGGTCGCGGCGAGCGCGTCCATGCGCTTGATCTCGGCGCTCTGCTCGTTCTTCACGTCGCTGGTGAACTGATACAGCACCGGGTCATAGGCCGCGCCGGGGCTTTCGAGCAGTTCCTCGACCATCTTCAGCGCGCCGGCGTGGTGCGCGGTCATCAGCTGGAGGAACAAGCGGTCGAATTCGCGGCCCTTGGCGGCGCGCAGCCGCGCCATCTGCTCGGGGCTGGCCATTCCCGCCATGGTGATTGCGCCATGATGATGGTGGCCGGCGGCCATCGGCGGCGGCGTCACCCCGCGCGCGGCGAGCCACGCCGTCATGAACTTCATCTCGTCGCGCTGCGAGGCGAGGATCCGGTTGGCGAGCTCGAGGATCGGCTTGTTAGCGGTGCCCGATGGCGCCAGCTCGGCCATCTCCACCGCCTGGCGGTGATGGTGGAGCATCGCGCCCATGAACTCCACGTCGGCAGCGGTGAAGCGGGTGTTGGCGACCCGGGATGCTTCCTCCGGCGTCAAAATGCGCGGCGCCGCGCCGGGCGCTCCGGGCTGGACGATCGGGACGGCAAAAGCTGGGGCGGCAAGCGCCGCAAGCGTGGTTCCAACAAGCAACGCAACACACCGGACCGCCATGTTTTTCCTCGCGAATCGTGAGGGGAGGAGCCTAGGGGGTCGCGCCGCAAAGGGAAGGCAGGCCTTTGTGCCGGTGAGCTCGGAGGGGACGGCGCAGCGGGCCCCGGTAAAGAAAAGGCCGCCGCCCGGGGTGGGCGACGGCCTGTATCTTCAGGTCGGAGAAGGACTTACTCCCCGGTTTTCACTTCGGTTTCGGCGTCGGTGAGATAGTCACCGGCGTCAGCATCGGTGCCGTGGCCCGAGGGGACGACCGCGGCGAGCGGGTCCTCTCCGCCGGTGCTCTCGTCGCGCGCGTTGCGGGCGAGCTCGGCCTGGTGCTGCTCCTCGGCATTGTCGGGCGCGATCAGCGCTTCGGCGAGCTTGCGCTGCTGGGCGCGGAGCGACGCGTCGCGGCTCGAGGCGGCGACCCGCAGGCGGTTCATGCCGGCACCGGTCCCGGCCGGGATCAGGCGGCCGACGATGACGTTCTCCTTGAGGCCGTTCAGGATATCGACCTTGCCCTGCACCGAGGCTTCGGTGAGGACCCGGGTGGTCTCCTGGAACGACGCCGCCGAGATGAAGCTGCGGGTCTGCAGGCTCGCCTTGGTGATGCCGAGCAGCACGGGCTTGCCGATCGCCGGCTTCTGCTTCTTGGTCAGCTTGCTATTCTGGTCGTCCATTTCCTCGCGGTCGACCTGCTCGCCGGCGAGCAAGGTGGTGTCGCCGCCGTCGGTGATCTCGACCTTCTGCAGCATCTGGCGAACGATCACCTCGATGTGCTTGTCGTTGATCTTGACGCCCTGCAAGCGATAGACCTCCTGGATCTCGGCGACGAGATATTCGGCCAGCGCCTCGACCCCCAGCACCTCGAGGATGTCGTGCGGATCGGGTGAGCCGCCGACGAGGTTGTCGCCGCGCTTGACGTAATCGCCTTCCTGGACGTCGATCACCTTCGACTTGGGGACCAGATATTCGACCGGGTCGCCGCCGTCCTCGGGGAGGATGGCGATCTTCCGCTTGGCCTTATAGTCCTTCATGAAGGTGACCTTGCCCGAGACCTTGGCGATGATCGCATTCTCCTTGGGCTTGCGGGCCTCGAACAGCTCCGCCACCCGCGGCAGACCGCCGGTGATGTCGCGCGTCTTGGCCGCTTCGCGCGGCAGGCGGGCGAGCACTTCGCCGGCCTGGACTTCCATCCCGTCCTCGACCGCGACGATGGCGCCGGTGGCGAGGCGATAGACGGCGTCCTCGCCCTTGCCCTTGGCGGTCAGCGTCAGGCGCGGGCGAAGGTCGTCCTTCTTGGCCTTGGCCATGTCCTCGGTGACGACGCGCTGGGAGATGCCGGTCGACTCGTCGGTCTGCTCGGTCATCGTCCGGTTCTCGATCAGATCCTGGTAGCGGATCGTGCCGGCGCGCTCGGTGATGACCGGCGCGAACGACGGATCCCACTCGGCAATGCGGTCGCCGCGGCTGACGATGTGGCCGCTCTCGCACAGCAGATGCGCGCCATAGGGCACGCGGTGGGTCGAGAGCTCGCGACCGTCCATGTCGAGGATCGCGATTTCGCCCGAGCGCGACAGCGACACGTGGCGGCCGCGCGGATCCTGGATGGTCGGCATGTCGCGCAGCTCGACGGTGCCGTCGACCGGCGCTTCGAGGTTGGACTGCTCGTTGAGCTGCGCCGCGCCGCCGATGTGGAACGTCCGCATGGTGAGCTGCGTGCCCGGCTCGCCAATCGACTGGGCGGCGATCACGCCAACCGCCTCGCCGATATTGACCGGCGTGCCGCGCGCGAGATCACGCCCGTAGCACTTGCCGCACACGCCCTGCTTGGCGGCGCACACCAAAGGCGAGCGGATCTTCATGCCCTGCAGCCCGAGCTCCTCGATCTGCAGCACCATCGCCTCGTCGAGCAGCTGGCCCTCCTTGATGATCGTCTCGCCGCTCTTGGGATCGACGATGTCCTCGGCGGTTGTCCGGCCGAGCACGCGGTCGCCCAATGAGGCGATCACCGCGCCGCCCTGGACGATGGCGCGCATCTCGAGCATCCGGTCGGTGCCGCAATCCTCCTCGACGATCACCGCGTCCTGCGACACGTCGACCAGTCGGCGGGTGAGATAGCCCGAGTTGGCGGTCTTGAGCGCGGTGTCCGCGAGGCCCTTGCGGGCGCCGTGGGTCGAGTTGAAATATTCAAGGACGGTGAGGCCTTCCTTGAAGTTCGAGATGATCGGGGTCTCGATGATCTCACCCGACGGCTTGGCCATCAGCCCGCGCATGCCGGCGAGCTGCTTGATCTGCGCCTGGCTACCGCGGGCGCCGGAGTGGGCCATCATGTAGATCGAGTTGGTCGGCAGTTCGCGGCCGTCCTCGCCCTTCTTCACCGACGAGATTTCCTTCATCATCTCGCTGGCGACGCGGTCGCCGCAACGCGACCAGGCGTCGATCACCTTGTTGTACTTTTCCTGCTGGGTGATCAGGCCGTCCTGATACTGCTGCTCATAGTCCTTCACCAGGCCGCGGGTCTCGTCGACCAAAGCTTCCTTGGCCGGCGGGATGACCATGTCGTCCTTGCCGAAGCTGATCCCGGCCTTGAACGCGTGGCGGAATCCGAGCGCCATGATGGCGTCGGCGAACAGCACCGTCTCCTTCTGGCCGGTGTGGCGATAGACGATGTCGATGACGTCGCCGATTTCCTTCTTGGTGAGCAAGCGGTTGACAGTTTCGAACGGCACCTTGTGGCTCTTCGGCAGGGTCTCGCCGAGCAGCATCCGGCCGGCGGTCGTCTCGAACCGCTTCATAAACTGCTTGCCCGCCTCGTCGGTCTGCGGGACCCGGCTGACGATCTTGGTGTGCAGCGTGACCGCTCCGGCGGCGAGGGCTTGGTGGACCTCGGCCATGTCGGCCAGCATCATTCCTTCGCCCGGCTCGCCTTCCTTCTCCATCGACAGGTAGTAGAGGCCCAGCACCATGTCCTGCGACGGCACGATGATCGGCTTGCCGTTGGCCGGCGAGAGGATGTTGTTGGTGCTCATCATGAGCACGCGGGCCTCGAGCTGCGCCTCGAGCGACAGCGGCACGTGGACCGCCATCTGGTCGCCGTCGAAGTCGGCGTTGAACGCGGCGCAGACCAAAGGATGAAGCTGGATTGCCTTGCCCTCGATCAGCACCGGCTCGAACGCCTGGATGCCGAGGCGGTGGAGCGTCGGCGCGCGGTTCAAGAGCACCGGATGCTCGCGGATCACCTCGTCGAGGATGTCCCAGACTTCCTTGCGCTCCTTCTCGACCCACTTCTTGGCCTGCTTGAGGGTCATGCTGAGACCCTTGGCGTCGAGCCGCGAGTAGATGAACGGCTTGAACAGCTCCAAAGCCATCTTCTTCGGCAGGCCGCACTGGTGAAGCTTCAATTCCGGGCCGGTGACGATCACCGAGCGGCCCGAATAGTCGACCCGCTTGCCGAGCAAATTCTGGCGGAAGCGGCCCTGCTTGCCCTTGAGCATGTCGCTCAAGGACTTCAGCGGGCGCTTGTTGGCACCGGTGATGGTGCGGCCGCGCCGGCCATTGTCGAACAGCGCGTCGACCGCTTCCTGGAGCATGCGCTTTTCGTTGCGGACGATGATGTCCGGAGCGCGCAGCTCCATCAGCCGCTTGAGGCGGTTGTTGCGGTTGATCACCCGGCGATAGAGGTCGTTGAGGTCCGACGTCGCGAAGCGGCCGCCGTCCAGCGGCACCAGCGGGCGAAGCTCGGGCGGGATGACCGGAACGACGTCGAGGATCATCCACTCCGGGCGGTTGCCCGAATCGATGAAGCTCTCGACCACCTTGAGGCGCTTGATGATCTTCTTGGGCTTGAGCTCCGACTTGGTCTCGGCGAGCTCCTTCAGGAGCTCTTCGCGCTCGCCCTCGAGGTCGAGGTCGATAAGCATGGTCTTGACCGCCTCAGCGCCGATCCCGGCGGAGAAGGCGTCCTCGCCATATTCATCCTGCGCGGCGAGCAGTTCGTCCTCGGTGAGGAGCTGGAACTTCTCGAGCGGGGTGAGGCCCGGCTCGATCACCACATAGCTCTCGAAATAGAGAATCCGCTCGAGCTGCTTCAACTGCATGTCGAGCAGCAGGCCGATGCGCGACGGCAGCGACTTCAGGAACCAGATGTGCGCGACCGGCGCGGCGAGCTCGATATGGCCCATGCGCTCGCGGCGGACCTTGGAGACGGTGACCTCGACCCCGCACTTCTCGCAGACGATGCCCTTGTACTTCATGCGCTTGTACTTGCCGCACAGGCACTCGTAGTCCTTGATCGGACCGAAGATGCGGGCGCAGAACAGGCCGTCGCGCTCGGGCTTGAACGTGCGGTAATTGATGGTCTCGGGCTTCTTGATCTCGCCGAACGACCACGAGCGGATGCGGTCCGGCGAGGCGATCCCGATCTTGATCTGGTCGAAGGTCTCCGGCTTGGCCACCGGGTTCGCGAAGTTGGTCAGCTCGTTCATAATCTTCTTAACTCCATCCCCCTCCCGCTGGCGGGAGGGGCTAGGGGAGGGCATGTTGCTCTCCGGGAGGGGCCCTTCACCGGCCCGCTCCCGGAGCATTGATCACTCCGCGGCGATCGCGGTCGGCTCGTCGGCTTCGTCGGCTAGGCTCTCGAGATCGACCGACAGGCCGAGCGAGCGCATTTCCTTGACCAGCACGTTGAAGCTTTCCGGAATGCCGGCCTCGAACGTGTCGTCGCCCTTGACGATCGCCTCGTAGACCTTGGTCCGGCCGATCACGTCGTCCGACTTCACGGTCAGCATTTCCTGCAACGTGTAGGCGGCGCCGTAGGCCTGCAGCGCCCACACCTCCATTTCGCCGAAACGCTGGCCGCCGAACTGCGCCTTGCCGCCCAGCGGCTGCTGGGTGACCAGGCTATACGGCCCGATCGAACGCGCGTGGATCTTGTCGTCGACGAGGTGGTGCAGCTTGAGCATGTAGATGTAGCCCACCGTCACCTTGCGGTCGAACGGCTCGCCGGTGCGGCCGTCGAACAGGGTCACCTGGCCCGAACGGTCGAGCCCGGCCTTGTCGAGCATGTCGGACACATCGCTCTCGCGGGCCCCGTCGAACACCGGCGTGCCCATCGGGATGCCGCCGACGAGGTTCTGCGCTAATTCCATGACGCTGGTCTCGTCGCGGGCGTCGATCTCGGCCGCATAGGCCTCGCCGTAGACGTCCTTGAGCTTGGCGCGGACCGCCTTGATGTCCTTGCCGGCCAGATCCTTGCCGTCCTCGTGCATGCTCTCGAGCATCTCGCCGATCTGCTTGCCGAGGCCGCGCGCGGCCCAGCCCAGGTGGGTCTCGAAGATCTGCCCGACGTTCATGCGCGACGGCACGCCCAGCGGGTTGAGCACGATGTCGGCGTGCGTCCCGTCCTCGAGGAACGGCATGTCCTCGATCGGCAGGATGCGGCTGATCACGCCCTTGTTGCCGTGACGGCCGGCCATCTTGTCGCCCGGCTGAAGCTTGCGCTTCACCGCGACGAACACCTTGACCATCTTGAGCACGCCCGGGGCGAGCTCGTCGCCCGCCTCGACCTTGCCGATGCGGTCCTCGAGCCGGCGGTTGATCGTCTGGACGGCCTCGTCATACTGGACCTTGAGGGCCTCGAGGTCGGCTTGGCGCTTGTCGTCCTTGACCGCGATCTTCCACCAGTCGAAGCGCTCCGCCTCGTCGAGCGTGCCGGCATCGAGCGTCGCACCCTTCTTGATGCCCTTGGGCACCGCGGTCGCGACCTGGCCGAGCAGCATTTCCTTCAACCGGGCGAAGGTCGCGCGGTTGAGGATCGCCTTCTCGTCGTCGGCGTCCTTCCTGAGCCGATCCTTCTCCTCGCTCTGGATGGCGCGGGTACGGTCGTCGATGTCGATGCCGTGGCGGTTGAAGACGCGCACCTCGACCACCGTTCCGGACACGCCCGGCGGCAGGCGGAGCGAGGTGTCGCGCACGTCGCTGGCCTTTTCGCCGAAGATCGCGCGGAGCAGCTTTTCTTCGGGGGTCATCGGGCTTTCGCCCTTGGGCGTGATCTTGCCGCACAGGATGTCGCCCGGCTCGACCTCGGCGCCGATGTAGACGATGCCCGCCTCGTCGAGGTTGCGCAGCGCTTCCTCGCCGACGTTGGGGATGTCGCGGGTGATGTCCTCCGGCCCGAGCTTGGTGTCGCGGGCCATGACCTCGAATTCCTCGATGTGGATCGAGGTGAACACGTCGTCCTTGACGATGCGCTCGGAGATCAGGATCGAATCCTCGTAGTTATAGCCGTTCCACGGCATGAACGCGACCAGCACGTTGCGGCCGAGCGCAAGCTCGCCGAACTGGGTCGAGGGACCGTCGGCGATGATCTCGCCGGCCTCGACTGTGTCGCCCACCTTCACTAGCGGGCGCTGGTTGATGCAGGTGTTCTGGTTGGAGCGCTGGAACTTCATCAGCGTGTAGATGTCGACTCCGCTCTCGCCGGCGTGGATGCTGTCGCTGACGCGCACGACGATGCGGGTGGCGTCGACCTGGTCGACGATGCCGCCGCGGCGGGCGGCGATCGCCGCGCCGCTATCGCGCGCCACGGTCTCTTCCATGCCGGTACCGACCAGGGGCGCGTCGGCCTGCAGCAACGGCACCGCTTGGCGCTGCATGTTCGATCCCATCAGCGCGCGGTTGGCGTCGTCGTTCTCGAGGAACGGGATGAGCGATGCGGCGACCGACACGAGCTGCTTGGGCGAGACGTCCATCAGCGTGATCTGGTCGCGCGGAGCCATCAGGAAGTCGCCGGCCTGGCGGCTCGAGACGATTTCCTCGGCGAAGCCGCCCTTGGCATCGAGCTCGGCATTGGCCTGAGCGATGGTGTGCTTCTGCTCCTCCATCGCCGAGAGATAGACGACCTCGTCGCTGACCTTGCCGTCGATGACCTTGCGGTACGGCGTCTCGATGAAGCCGTACTTGTTGACCCGGCTGAAGCTGGCGAGCGAGTTGATGAGACCGATGTTCGGGCCTTCGGGGGTCTCGATCGGGCAGATCCGGCCGTAGTGGGTCGGGTGAACGTCGCGGACTTCGAAGCCGGCGCGCTCGCGGGTGAGGCCGCCCGGCCCGAGCGCCGAGACGCGGCGCTTGTGGGTGACTTCGCTGAGCGGGTTGGTCTGGTCCATGAACTGCGACAGCTGCGAGCTACCGAAGAACTCGCGCACCGCGGCGACCGCCGGCTTGGCGTTGATCAAGTCGTTCGGCATGACCGTCGACACGTCGACGCTGCTCATCCGCTCCTTGACCGCGCGCTCCATGCGCAACAGGCCGACTCGGTACTGGTTCTCGAGCAGCTCGCCGACCGAGCGGACGCGGCGGTTGGCGAGGTTGTCGATGTCGTCGATCTCGCCCTTGCCGTCCTTCAAATTCACCAGCTCCTGGACGACCGCGATGATGTCCTCGCGGCGCAGCGTGGTGACGGTGTCCTCGGCGTCGAGGCCGAGGCGCATGTTGAGCTTGACGCGGCCGACCGCGCTGAGGTCGTAGCGCTCGGGGTCGAAGAACAGGCCGTAGAACAAGGCGTCGGCGGTCTCGCGGGTCGGCGGCTCGCCGGGGCGCATGACGCGGTAGATATCCGCCAGCGCGCTGTCCTGCTCCTCCGACTTGTCGGCCTTCAGCGTATTGCGGATCCACGGGCCGGTGTTGACATAGTCGATGTCGAGCAGCTCGAGGCGGTCGGTGCCGGCCTTGTCGAGCAGTTCGAGATTCTCGGGCGTCACTTCGTCGCCCGCCTCGATGTAGATCTCGCCGGTCTTCTCGTTGATGAGGTCATAAGCCGAGAAGCGGCCGAAGATTTCCTCGGTCGGGATGAGCACGTTCTTGAGGCCGTCCTTGGCCGCCTTGTTGGCGAGCCGCGGGCTGATTTTCTCGTGACCCTTGAAGATCACTTCGCCGCTGTCGGCGTCGATCACGTCATGGTTGGGCTTCTGGCCGCGCCACGATTCGGCGGCATAGGGGATCTGCCAGCCGTTCTTGCCGCGCACATAGGTGACGCGGTTGTAGAAGGTGTTGAGGATGTCCTCGCTGGTCAGGCCGAGCGCGTGGAGCAGGGCCGTCACCGGGAGCTTGCGCTTGCGGTCGATGCGGACGTTGACGATGTCCTTGGCGTCGAACTCGAAGTCGAGCCAGCTGCCGCGATACGGGATGACCCGCGCGGCGAACAGATATTTGCCCGAAGCGTGGGTCTTGCCGCGATCATGATCGAACAGCACGCCCGGCGAGCGGTGCATCTGGCTGACGATGACACGCTCGGTGCCGTTGACGATGAACGTGCCGTTCTTCGTCATCAGCGGCATGTCGCCCATGTAGACGTCCTGCTCCTTGATATCGATCACCGACTTGGCCTCGGTGTCGGGATCGATCTCGAAGGTGGTGAGGCGCAGCGTGACGCGCATCGGCGCGGCATAGGTTAGTCCGCGCTGGCGGCACTCGTCGACGTCAAACTTGGGCTCCTCGAGCTCGTAATGGTCGAAGTCGAGGTGCGCGGTGCCGGCGAAATCCTGGATCGGGAACACCGAGCGAAGGGTCTTCTCGAGGCCCGAGACATAGCCGGTGGCCGGGTTGGAGCGAAGGAATTGCTCGTAGCTCTCGCGCTGAACCTCGATCAGGTTCGGCATCTCGCTGATCTCGTGGATGTTGCCGAAAATGCGGCGGATCCGACGCTGCTTGATGTTGCGGGCCTGGCTCGGCACGTCTTTCGCTTTGGTGGCCATGAAATTCCCTGCGCTCCGGGCGCACGAGCGTGCGCCCCTGGATTATGGTGCGGCGCGGCTCCCGTGAGTTCTCCGCCATACGTGCAGGCCGTTGCGCGGGTCGGCCCGTGTCCCGGCGGGGACAGGAAAAAGCCCCGGACGCACGAAGCCGTGCGGCGGAGCCGTTATGTCTGGATAGGATTGGATATAGCGCAAATCCAACAGCGCGCAAGAGGGGGAGGGCGGTCACATCCCTGTGCGGTCTTGGCCCCGCTCGGTCAGCCCCTAGCTAGTGACTCAAGGAGAATGGACATGCCAAGGTCGATCCGCGATTTCCACGTGCACCTCTATTTCGATCCGCCCGAGCTGGAGCGGGCGCGGCTGCTGGCCGGTGAACTCGTGCGCCGCTTCGACCTTCCGGTCGGTCACTTCCACGAGCGCCCGGTTGGCCCCCATCCGCGCGGCAGCGTCCAGCTCACCGTCTCGCCCGGGCGCTTCGGCGACGTCGCGCAGTTCCTCGCAGTGGCTCGGGACGGGCTGACAATCTTCGCCCACGCCTCGACCGGCGACGATCGCGCCGACCACACCGACCATGTCATCTGGTTCGGGCCGTCGGAGCCGCTCGACCTGGCGCCGTTCGACTAGGCAGCGGCCGCGGACGAAAAAGGGCGACCCCTTGCGAGGCCGCCCTTCCCATCCGCCGGCGCTTCAAGACACCGACGAAACTTGTCGAGAAGCTTACTTGAGCTCGACGGTCCCGCCGGCTTCCTCGATCTGCTTCTTGATCTTCTCGGCTTCGTCCTTGTTGACGCCTTCCTTGACGGCCTTGGGAGCCGACTCGACCAGCGCCTTGGCTTCGCCGAGGCCCAGGCCGGTGATGGCGCGGACTTCCTTGATGACGTTGATCTTCTTGCCACCGTCGCCGGTGAGGATCACGTCGAACTCGGTCTGCTCCTCGGCGGCCGGGCCGGCGGCGGCAGCGGCCGGGCCGGCGACGGCGACGGCAGCGGCGGCCGAAACGCCCCACTTCTCTTCGAGCAGCTTGGCCAGCTCGGCGGCTTCGATAACGGTCAGCGCCGACAGGTCTTCGACGATCTTATTGAGGTCAGCCATTTCTTATCTCCAGTTGGGCGCAACGGCCCGATGTTGTCACTTCAATCGTACGTTCTCAGGCTGCGGCCTTGGCGGCGAAGATTCGCGCCAGCTGGCCACCGGGCTCCATCAGGGTGCGGGCGATCTTGGTCGCCGGCGCCTGGACGAGGCCAACAAGCTTGCCGCGAAGCTCGTCGAGCGACGGAAGTTCGGCCAGCGCCTTCACTCCGTTGACGTCGAGCATCGTCGTGCCCATCGCCCCGCCGACGATCTCGAAGCGATCGTTGGTCTTGGCGAATTCCACCGCCACCTTGGCAGCGGCGACCGGGTCCGACGACGTCGCCAGCGCGGTCGGTCCAACGAGGAACTCGCCGAGCGGGCTGTAGGTCGACCCTTCGAGGGCAATCTTGGCAAGCCGGTTCTTCGCAACCTTGAACTGGGCTCCGGCGTCGCGCATCTTCGCGCGCAGGTCCGAGGACTGCGCCACCGAGAGGCCGAGGTTGCGGGTCACCACAACCACGCCGGTCTCGGCGAAGACGTTCTTCAGCTCGGCAACCAGATCGGCTTTTTGCGAACGATCCATGCCATACTCCTGTAATCCCGTTGCGGAACGAACCGCGCCGGGGACTCAAAATGCCACGCGGCGGCGAGCCGCTGCGCAGTGATCGATGTCCGGGGGGCATGAGATCATGGCGACGGAGCGAACCGCCGCACGCGCGAGGCGCAACGCCCCGCGTGAATTCCTGTCCCCGTCTAGGCCGCGCGATTAAGTCCTCGCGGAAATGCGGGGACAGCGACTGTCTCGGACGGTTGCTCTCCGAAGAGAGACCGGCGCGCCTATAACCGGCGTCCGGGCGAAGTCAACTATTGGGCGGGTCGGCTGCGGTCGCCCGAGCAATCGAGCGCCCCTTGTCGAGCGACATCATGAACAGCAGCCCGGTGCTCGTCGTCGCGACGCCGAGCGACACCGGCAGGTAATGGAGCGAAAAGGCGTGGATTTCGGTCGGGACCGGATCGAGCGAATGCGTGAGAACGAACATCTCCGGCTTGGCGCCCGCCGGGACTCGCGCCGACTTTGCATCGTACGAGATGCAACCGCGCGTGAAGTTGCGGCGCCCAACGACCTTTCCGTCCTTGACGTCGATCCGCGCATGTCCGCCAAGGTGGACGACCCCTGCCGCGGTAGTCGAAGTGAGCACATAGACCGAAATGGGATCGGCAGAGGTCCGGCCGGGAATGACTGCGGAGTTCGGTGCGGACTTGCTGCACAGAAACACTTCGTCGGCCCCGCTGCCGAGCGCGATCCGTTTAGCCTCGATCAATCGCGCTTCCTCGGCGGTCACCGGCACGCGCGCGGCGCGCTCGAAGCTTTGCGGCGAGGCGACCCTGCGGCCGGTCCAGATCGCCGAATAGACCCGGAAATACCGACCGCTCTCGCCACCATAAAAGGTGGTTCGCAGGCCGCCGGTGTCGGGCGTCACGACATAGCCGCGCACGAAGCTGGCGGCATCCTTGGGAAAGACCTTGAGCGCCGCATCGGTAATGTGCCAGGCGGCCTGGTCGTAGGCGTAGAGCTGGTCGCCGCGAGCAAGATTGGCATCAAGCTGGACTTGCTCCGAGGCAGTCAACGGCCGCGCGGCCGCGGGAGATGTGGCGAGCGCCACGGCAATCAACAAAGCACGCATACCGGGTCCTCCCGCTGCCGCTCAGCCTAGCAAGCCGGGGCGGCAACGCAATCCAGTTGGCGGACCGCCGTTGGAAGGAACGGCGCGGCCGTTGGGCGAAGGGGCGCTTGCCTTCGCCGGCTCGGGCGGCTTGTCTGTGAACACGTATTTTCCACGGGGGACTGTCATGCTTGCTCGCTCGATCCTGATTGCCACCTGCGCCGCCGGCGCGCTCCTTGCCGCGCCCGCTTCGGCGCAGGCCTCGAAAAAGGCGTCCGGCGCCGCGTCGGTCCCGGCGATGAAGTTCACCGAGCGCAAGCTCGCCAACGGCCTTCGCGTGATCGGCCTGCGCGACACCACGACGCCCAACGTGATGGTGTCGATGTGGTATGAGGTCGGGGCCAAGCACGACCCGGCCGGCCGCGCCGGTTTCGCGCATCTGTTCGAGCACATCCTCAGCCGCAAGACCGTCAACATGCCCTACAATGCGATCAACCGCATGGTCGACGACATCGGCGGGACCCGCAACGCCTCGACCTCGTGGGACCGCACCAATTATTACGAGATCGTCCCGGCCGAATATCTCGAGCGGATGATGTGGACCCATGCGGAGCGGATGTTCCGCCCGGTGATCGACAAGGAGGTCTTTGAGACCGAGCGCGGGGTGGTCAAGGAAGAGCTTCGCCAAGGCGTGTTCGCGCCGCCCTATGGCCGGCTGTTCAGCTTCGCCATCGCCGAGAACATCTTCAACGTCATCCCCCACCGGCGCCCGACGATCGGCAGCATTACCGACCTCGATTCGGCGACTCTCGAGGACGCGCGCGCGTTCCACGAAAGCTATTACGGGCCGGACACGGCGACGCTCATCATCGCCGGCAATTACGACCCGGCGACGCTCGACAGGCTGGTCGACAAATATTTCGCGGGCATGCCCAAGCGGCCGCGCGCGGTGCCGCTGGCGATCACTACCAAGGATACGCCGGTGGTCGCCCGGACGGTGACCGCGACCGGTCCGACGGTGCCGCTGCCGGTGGCGATGGAGGTCTATCGAGTGCCCGGCACGCGCCATCCCGACATGGCCGCGCTCGAGGTGCTCGACGCGATCCTGTCGAGCGGCGAGAACAGCCGGCTCGACCGCGCCCTGGTCGAAAGCGGGCTGGCGGCCGAGGCCAGCAGCCAGCTCGTCGACACCGAGGAGACCGGCTTCCTCGCGGCGTTCGGGATCGTCGCCGGCGGCAAGCAGGAAGCGGCGGTCAAATCGGCGCTGCGCGCGGCGATCGACAGCCTGCGCAGCGAGGGGCCGAGCGCGGACGAGGTGCTCGAGGCCAAGAACGAGATCCTCGCCGCGGCGCTGGGCGAGCGCGAGACCTTTTCCAACCGCGGCTTCACCCTCGGCGAAGCGCTGGTCCGGACCAATGATCCGCGCCATGCCGACAAGCGACTGGCGGCGATCGGTCGGGTCACCGCTGCCGACGTGCGCCGCGTCGCGCGGACCTATCTCGACCCGGCCCGGACGGTGTCGATCCGCTACATCCAGGGCGACGGCGAGGCGAAGGGCTGGGCCAATCCGACCCCGCTGCCGACCTTCAAGACTCCGCCGCCGGCAGGGCGGGCGCCCAACGTGCTGCGGGCCGAGGCCGAGCGCGACCCGGTCCCCGGCCCCGGAGTCAGCGGCCAGTTCGTGCTCCCCCGGCTGGCCGACAGCCGGCTCGCCAACGGCGCGCGGGTGATCGCGGCGCGCACCGGCGACGTTCCGCTCGGATCGGTGACGGTCGTCGTCCCGGCCGGCGCTGCGACCGATCCCGCCAACCTTGCCGGGCGCGCGTCGCTCGCCGCGGCGATCGCTGAGAAGGGCACGGCGACCCGCTCGGCGCGCGACATCAGCGCCGGGCTCGAGCGGCTCGGTGCGAGCCTGTCGAGCGGCGCCGGACGCGACGGGCTGTTCTTCACCGTTACCGCGCCCACCGCGACGCTGGGCGAAGCGACCACGATCCTCGCCGACATCGTCCGCAACGCCTCGTTCCCGGCCGAGGATTTCGAGCGCGAGCGCAAGCGCGCGCTCGACGGCCTCAGCGTCGCCTACAAGACGCCGGGGACTCTGGCCGGACTGCTGGTCTCGCCGGTGGTGTTCGGTGCGACGCCCTACGGCAGCATTTCCGGCGGAACCCCGGATTCGATGGCCCGCATCGGCCGCCAGGACCTTCTCGACTATCGCCAGAGCTGGTGGCGGCCCGAGACCGCCGCGATCATCGTCTCGGGCGGGCTCGATCCGGCGGCCGGGACCGCGCTGGTCTCGCGCGCCTTCGGCGACTGGCGGGCGAGCGGACCGGCTCCGGCCGCCCCCGCGCGACTGGTCGGGGAACCGTTGCCGGGCCGGACGATCGTCGTCGACCTGCCGGGCGCCGGCCAGGCCGCGGTCTATGCCGTCGCGCCCGGGCTCGCGCGCGGCGACAAGGATTTCTACCCGGCCCAGATCGCCAATGCGGTCCTCGGCGGCGGCAGCACCGCGCGGTTGTTCACCGAAATCCGCACCAAGCGCTCGCTCAGCTACGGCTCGTACAGTGACGTCAGCGCCAACCTTGCCGGCGGCACGGTGATCGCCAGCGCCCAGACCAAGAACGAGAGCGCGGCCGAGGTCGCCGGGATCATCCTCGCCGAACTTCAGAAAATCGCCACCAACCCGCTCAACGAGGCCGAGGTCGGCAACCGCAAGACCCTGCTCAACGGCCGCTTCAAGCGCTCGTTCGAAACCAGCAGCGGGTTCAACGCGACGCTCAGCAACGCGCTGATCCGCGGTGTCTCGCCCGAAGAAGCGCTGGCCTACGCCGAGCGGATCGACGCGAGCAGCGGGCCCGCGGCGACCGCGGCGATGGCGCGCATGCTGAGCGCCGACCGGGTGTCGCTGATCGTGGTCGGCGACTCGGCCAAGTTCCTCGCTCCGCTGCGCGCGCTGCGGCCCAATCTGGTGGTGATCCCGGCCGCCAAGCTCGACCTCGCGCGGGCGGCGGAGAAAGCGGCGCCCTAGGCATCGGCTTGACAATCGCGCCGCCCGGATGCCCCATCGCTCCCGTTGGTCGGGGAGGGTGGATGATCCGGCAGCTGATCGCGATATTGGGCGCCGTGTTGGCGCTTGCCGCACCGGCGCGGGCGCAGGGGCCCGCGTCGCCGGCGCGCGTGATCGCGGTCGGCGACCTCCACGGCGATTATGACGCCTGGCTCGACATCGCCCGCGCTGCCGGGCTGATCGACGGCAAGCTTAAATGGGCCGGCGGCCGCACCGTGCTGGTGCAGACCGGCGACATCGTCGATCGCGGCCCGGACAGCCTCAAGATCATCCGTCATCTCCAGCAATTGCAGCGCGAGGCGCGCCGCTCCGGCGGGGCGGTCATCGTGGTGATGGGCAATCACGAGGCGATGATGGTCACCGGCGACTATCGCTACGTCGATCCCGGCGAATATGCCGCCTTCGCCGACCGCCAGAGCGAGAAACGGCGGATGGAGGGCTATCGCCTCAACAAGACGGCGATCGAGGCCTATTACCGGCTGCGCGACGCCAGCCTGAGCCCGGCCGCGATCCGCGACCTGTGGATCGCCGATACGCCGCTCGGCAAGGTCGAACACAACACTGCCTGGGGCCCGCAAGGCGAGCTCGGCCAGTGGGTCGCCGGCCTACCGGCCATCGCCAAGGTCGGCTCGAGCCTGTTCGTTCACGGCGGGATCAGCGCCAATTATGCCCTCGTGCCGCTCAGCGAGATCAACCGCCGCGCGCGCGAGGCGGTGCTGGCCGGGACGACCGACCGCGCCGCGATCATCAACGACGAGATGGGGCCCCTGTGGTATCGCGGGCTGGTTACCGGCACCGCTCCGGGCCGGCCGACCGCCGCCAACGAGCTCGACGTCGCGCTCCGCGCGTTCGGAGCCAGGCGCCTGGTCATCGGCCACACGCCGTCGGCCAAGGGCGTCCGCATCGATTTCGGTGGTAAATTGATACGGATCGATACCGGCACCGCCCGCCCCTACGGCGGAGTCCTCGGCTGGGCCGAGATCGTCGGCGACACCGTCACCCCGCGGGTCACAGCCCGGAGCAAGCCATGATCTTGGAAACCATTGCTCTGTCCATCGCCGCCGCCGCAACGCCCCTGTTCGCAACCGACGAACCGCTTCGCCTGACCATCGCCGGCCCGGTCGACCAGATCGCCAAGGGCTCGCCGGGAAGCAGCCCGAACCGGCCGGGGACGCTGGCGGTGGCGGGCTCGGCGCCGCTGCCGATCACGCTCGCCCCGCGCGGCATCACCCGGCGCGAGAAGGACGTCTGCCAATTCCCGCCGCTGCGCGTGACCTTCAACCAGCCGCCGCCGGCGGCGAGCCCATTCGCCGGTCAGCGGCGGCTGAAGCTCGTCACCCACTGCCGCGGCGCCCCCGATTTCCAGAACTTCCTGCTGCTCGAATACGCCGCCTACAAGTTGTTCAACGCGTTGACCCCGCTGAGCTTTCGGGCGCGGCTGGCGCAGGTCGATTACACCGATGATGCGGGCCGGCCGATCGTCAGCCGCTACGCCTTCTTCATCGAGGACATCGACGACGTCGCCCGGCGCAACGGCATGACGTTCGCGCGAATGGGCGAGCGCTTTCCGGTAAGCCGGCTCGCGCCGCGAGACGCCGCCCGCTTTGCCATCTTTCAATATATGGTCGGCAACCTTGACTGGGCGCTGCAGGCCGGGCCGGCAGGCGACGACTGCTGCCACAACAGCCGGCCGATCGCGCCGCAGGGCGCGGCTTCGGCGCAGCTCAGCCCGGTGCCCTACGACTTCGACTTTTCCGGACTAGTCAGCGCGCCTTATGCGACCCCGCCGGCGATGATCCCGGTCAGCAATGTCCGCCAGCGCCGCTATCGCGGCCTGTGCCGCCACAATGCGGAAGCGCGGGCACTGCTCGCCGAGTTTCGCGCCAAGCGCCCAGAGATGGCCGCGATCCTTGGTTCGATCCCGGGCCTCAGCCCGGCGGTCGGCGCACGGGCGACGGCCTATCTCGAAGGATTCTTCCGTGACATCGCGACCGACCTGACGGCCGAGGCGAAAATGCTGCGGACCTGCCTCGGCTAGGCTTTTGGCGGCGCGTTGACTGCGGCTGCGGGATCGGCCGGCGGAGCGGGCGGATCGGGGCAGGTGCCGGGATTGAAGTCGGTCATGAAGCGCTTCATGCCCGCGCGTTCGCCATATTCGCTGACCCACAGGATCAGGAAGATGATGTTGAACGCCATCGCCATAACGAAGGCGAGCTCGACCGCGCCGATACCCGAGGCAAGTCCCATGCCGACCGACAAGAGGATGTAGAGCGCGTCTCCTGAACTCTTGAGACTGTTCTTGAAGCGCACCGCGCCCGCGATGCCCCCAAGGGCAAAGGCCAGCGCCAGGCTGTTCTGGACGACGATGACGATCGAGGTGACGACCACCGGCAGAATGAGGATCGAGCTGATCAGCGACTGGTCGTATTCCTCGTCGGTGCGGGTCGCCATGTACATCCAGCTGACCGGGAGCGCGCTCATCAGCGCGCCCAGGATCGCCACCGACAGCCAGCCGAGCGACTGGCCGAGGCTTTTTACCTTGGGATCGGACGCGGCGGTTTCGAGCGCGCTCTTGCCCTCGGTCGCGCCGATCAACTCTTGGGCGCCGCCGACCGGCAGGTAGGAGCGAAGCTCGGGATAGGCCTGCAGCAACAGGAAGGTGCCGCCGATGATGACGGCGTAATAGATGATGAGCTGCGTGACGAGCCGGCCTGCGCGCATGACTGAAACCCCCCGTGGTTCGCGTCAGCTGCGAGGCTAGGTCATTCCTCGTCGGTCGCCAAGCCCGCACTTCCGGCGTCGTCGACGTCGAAGCTGGCGATCGGCTCGATCACGCCGAAACGTTCCTTGTGCGGCTTGTGGGCGAGCGGCGGCCAGGGGATGTCGGCGACCGGCAGGCGCGTGTCCGGCAGCATGTCGAGGAAATGGCGCAGTAGGGTCAGGCGGCCGACCGGCTGGTCGTTGAAGTCGACCAGGGTCCACGGGGCCCAGGCGGTGTGGGTCGCTTCGAGCATGCGCTCGCGGGCGCGGGTGTAGTCTTCATATTTGCTGCGCGATTCGAGATCGATCGGCGACAGTTTCCAGCGCCGCCGCGGGTTCTTGAGGCGGTTGTGGAAGCGTTCTTCCTGCCGCTCCTGGTCGACGCACAGCCAATATTTGAACAGCAGGATGCCATCGTCGACGAGGTGGCGCTCGACCTCGGGCGTCGCCTCGAGGAAGTCTTCGGCCTGCTTCTGGGTACAAAAGCCCATCACCCGCTCGACCCCTGCGCGGTTGTACCAGCTGCGGTCGAACAGCACGAGTTCGCCCTTGGACGGCAGATGCTGGAAATAGCGCTGGAAGTACCATTGGCCTTGCTCGCGAGCGGTCGGCGAGGGGAGGGCGACGACCCGGCAATGGCGCGGATTGATGTTCTGGCTGATCATGTCGATCGAGCCGCCCTTGCCGGCGGTGTCGCGGCCTTCGAAGACGATCACGACGCGCTGGCCAGTCTCGTGAATCCAGCGCGCGGCATCGCTAAGTTCGCGGGTCAGCGGCTTGAGCAATTCCTCGTAGCGCTCGCGGCTGAGGATCGTCTTTCCGCTCATCGAAGCCCCCGCTTGCCTGCTCGGCACGAGTCATAGGGCGTTGTTGAGATAGCTCCAAATCGCGGACACCACGACCGATCCTTCGCCGACCGACGAGGCGACCCTCTTGACCGAGCCGGAGCGCACGTCGCCAACGGCGAAGATGCCGGGCCGCGAGGTGGCGTAGGCACTGCCATCGCCGGTCACGACGAAGCCGGCGCGGTCGACCTCGACCAGCCCCGACAACCAGGCGGTATTGGGCTCGGCGCCGACCATGATGAACAGTGCGCCGCAATCGAGCCGCCGTTCACCGTCGGGGGCGGCGATGCGGATTGCCTCGAGTCGGCTCTCGCCGATCAGCTCGGCGACCGCCGACCGGTAGTGGATGGTGATCCGTCGGTCCGCCTCGATCCGGTCGCGCAAATAGGCCGACATCGATTCCGCGAGACTGTCGCCGCGCACCAGCAAATGGACGTGGCGGGCGTGACGCGAGAGGAACATCGCCGCCTGGCCGGCGCTGTTGCCGCCGCCGACGATCACCGCATCGGTGCGGGCGCAGAAGCGTGCCTCCATCTCGGTCGCAGCGTAGAAGATGCCGGCGCCCTCGAGCTCCTCGAGCCGGGGCAGCGGAAGTCGGCGGTATTGGACCCCGGTCGCGACCAGCACGGCGCGGGCACAGAGCGTGTCGCCATGGTCGAGGGTCGCGCAGAACACGCCGTCCCCGTTGACGGCGAGGTGCTCGACGCGGCGCGGCATGGCGAAGCGGGTGCCGAACTTCATCGCCTGGATCTGGCCGCGGTAGATGAGGTCGCCGCCCGAAATGCCGGTCGGAAAGCCCATGTAATTCTCGATCCGGCTCGAGGTCCCGGCCTGGCCGCCAATCGCGGTGTCCTCAACGACCAGCGCGCTGAGGCCCTCGGCACCGGCATAGACCGCCGCGGCGACTCCGGCCGGGCCACCGCCGACGATCAGGAGGTCGAGCGTCTCCTCGCTCGACGCGTCGAGATCGAGGCCGAGCAGATTGGCGAGCTTGGACGGGTCGGGATCCTCGATCACCGTGTCGCTTCCGAACACCACCGACGGCTTGTGATCGGCCAGGCGGCAGACGCTGACGCTGTCCTCGTCCGCGCCGTCGAGATCGTAGGACTGAAACGGGATGCGGTTGCGCGACAGGAAGCTGGCGACGCGCTGGATGGCCGGGTCGCGGTCGGCACCGATCAGCTTGATCGCGCTGCTCCCCTCTTCGACCTGGCGGCGGCGGCGCGCAGAATAGACGGTGATGATCTGGTCGCCGAGCTCCGGGATTTCGCTCATCAGCTGGAGCATCGCTGGGCGCGACACCTCGAGCGTCCGAGTGTCGCGCGCGGCGCGCATCGGGAGAGTCCAGCGGCCGCCGTTGAGGAAGGCGAGCTCGCCCATGAATTGGCCGGGACCGAGCGTCGAGGGCACCATGCGCTCGCCGCTGAACGGATCGACCACTTCGACCTCGCCGTCGATCACCAGCATGAAGCGGTCCATCGGATCGCCGTTGCGGGCGATCAACTGACCAGCGGGATAGGATTGTTCGGCCCCGCGTTCGCGCATCGCCGCGAGGTGGTCATCAGCCAGCGGCCGCGGCTTCATTTCCTTGAGGTCGCCGCCGATGCTTTCCATGGGCCGCAGATAGGGTGCCATGACCCGACGCAAAAGGGCCGGACGTTTCCGCCCGGCCCTTTCGATCAGTCAATCGACAGTGCCTTAGGCGCCGGCGACCTCCGCGACATCGACCTTGACGCCCGGGCCCATCGACGAGCTGAGGGCGACCTTCTTGAGGTACTTGCCCTTGGCGCCGGCCGGCTTGGCCTTGACGATGGCGTCGACGAAGGCGTCGAAATTGGCCTTCAGATCGGCTTCCTCGAAGCTCGCCTTGCCGATCCCGGCGTGAATAATCCCGGCCTTTTCGACGCGGAACTCGATCTGGCCGGCCTTGGCGTCGGTGACCGCCTTGGTGACGTCCATCGTAACCGTGCCGAGCTTCGGGTTCGGCATCAGGCCCTTGGGGCCGAGCACCTTGCCGAGACGGCCGACGACACCCATCATGTCGGGCGTTGCGATAACCCGGTCATAGTCGAGCTTGCCGGCCTGCATCTCTTCCATCAGATCCTCGGCACCGACCTTGTCGGCGCCGGCGGCGGTGGCTTCGTCCGCCTTAGCGCCCTTGGCGAACACCGCGACCTTGACGGTCTTGCCGGTGCCCTTGGGCAGGTTCACGATGCCGCGCACCATCTGGTCGGCATGACGCGGGTCGACGCCGAGATTCATCGCCACTTCGACCGTCTCGTCGAACTTGGCGGTGGCGAGCGACTTGACCAGGCTGATAGCCTCGTCGAGCTGGTAGAGCTTCATCGGCTCGACTTTGCCGGCCAGCGCCTTCTGCTTCTTGGTCACTTTGGCCATGTCCTTAGCCCTCCACCACTTGGAGGCCCATTGCGCGGGCGCTGCCTTCGATGATCCGGGTCGCCGCCTCGATGTCGGTGGCGTTGAGATCCTTCATCTTCATCTCGGCAATTTCGCTGAGCTGGCTGCGCTTGATCGTGCCCGCCGAGACCTTGCCCGGCTCCTTCGAGCCCGACTTCAGCTTGGCCGCCTTCTTGAGCAGGAAGCTCGCCGGCGGGGTCTTGGTGACGAACGAGAAGCTGCGGTCCGCGTAGACGGTGATGATGGTCGGGATCGGCATCTGCTTCTCAAGGTCCTGCGTGGCGGCGTTAAAGGCCTTGCAGAATTCCATGATGTTGACGCCGCGTTGGCCGAGCGCCGGGCCGATCGGCGGCGACGGATTGGCCACTCCAGCCGGCACCTGAAGCTTGATATAGCCGGTAATCTTCTTTGCCATGTGTTCACTCTCTAGTCGTCCGCCTGCGCTGGTGCTTCGACGGACTGTTCAAGTTTAGCGGTCCAGACGCCCGAGGCTTGCGCTTCGGGCTCCCGCAGAATTCCAACGTTGATGCTGGAGGCGCGCCACTAGCCGATGCCGGCGCTTTTCGCAACCGCATCGACGGGGGCGCCGGATTGCCCTAGGGGAAGCCGTGAAAGAATGCGATCGCGGTGCGTTTCCTCCCCGGATCCGCCTGGCTTTTTCCCCTGGAGGCCCTTTGAACGACGCCGCCCCGTCCGATGCATTGCGCGCTGCCACGCGCAACTCGCTCCGCGAGGCGGACTTGCCGTTCCGGACGCTCGCTGACGCCTTTCCGGAAATGGTGTGGTCGACCCTGCCCGACGGCTACCATGATTATTACAACGCGCGCTGGTATGAATTCACCGGCATGCCCGAAGGGTCGACCGACGGCGAGGAGTGGAACGGTATGTTCCACCCCGACGACCAGGACCGGGCGTGGGCGCGGTGGCGCCACAGCCTCGCGACCGGCGAGCCTTATGAGATCGAGTATCGCCTGCGCCACCACAGCGGCGATTATCGCTGGACGCTCGGCCGCGCGCTCCCCTTGCGCGGCCCTGACGGGCAGATCGTGCGCTGGATGGGGACCTGCACCGACATTCACGAACAGAAGCGCCAGGCCGAGCAGAACGAAATCCTGAGCCGCGAACTAAGCCACCGGATCAAGAACATCTTCGCGGTGATCAGCGGCCTGGTCGGCCTATCGGCGCGGCAACATCCCGAGCATCGCAGCTTCGCCCAGAGCCTGCAAAAGCGGATCGCGGCGCTCGGCCGAGCGCATGAGTTCGTGCGTCCCCATTCCGAGCGATCGGCCCCGGGCGACCTGCCCGAGCGGCTGCACGGCGTGCTGCGCGAGATTCTGATGCCCTATCCCGCGCTTGGGGAGGGTCGCATCACGATCAGCGGCGAGGACCTCAGGATCGATGACCGCGGCGCCACACCGATTGCGCTGCTGGTTCACGAACTCGCGACCAATTCGATGAAATATGGCGCGCTATCCGTCGATTCGGGCGAGGTCGCGATCGACATCGGGCGCAAGGCCGACGACGTGATTATCGAATGGCGCGAGAGCGGCGGGCCGGCAATCGCCAGCGAGCCTGATCACAAGGGTTTCGGCACCCGCCTGGCGGAACTGAGCATCTGTGGCCAGCTTGGCGGCGAGATCGAGCGGGAATGGCGCGAGCAGGGCTTGCGGACCATCGTCCGGGTCAAGGAACGGCGCCTGTCGCGCTGAGTGCGCGCTAGCCGAACAGGCGCAGCGCGGGCGGCGGCTCGGCGGCTTCATCCTCGCGGCAGCGGAACACATAGTCGAGCGCAGCTTTCACCGTGCTC
This sequence comes from Sphingomonas mesophila, assembly GCF_003499275.1. Classification (GTDB taxonomy): domain Bacteria; phylum Pseudomonadota; class Alphaproteobacteria; order Sphingomonadales; family Sphingomonadaceae; genus Sphingomicrobium; species Sphingomicrobium mesophilum. Next base: position 404,853 of record NZ_QWDF01000001.1, read on the forward strand.
TCGTCGGTCGGCTTGGTGATGACGCCGATGGTGCCCGCGATGCCGTCACCGAGGACTCGCGGATTGGCGGTGATGAAGATCACCGGAACGCCAAGCTGGCACAGGCTCTCGCCGATCTGCGGGCCGGTGAGACCGTCGCGCAGGTTGAGGTCGACCAGAGCAAGGTCGAGCCGGCCGCCGAAATATTCCGTCGCGCTGTCGACGTCGGGCGCAATTCCCGCGCACTCGTAGCCGAGGTCCTCGATGATCGCCTCGAGCTCCATCGCGACCAGCATTTCGTCTTCGACAATCAGAATTCGTTGGGCGTCCACTGGTCCTGCTGCTTTTCGGTGTGAGTTTTCCGTTCTGACGGAAACCCGCGTGCGGCCGGGCGGTTCCTAACAAAAGCTAGTATTAGGTCCGCTGTTGCGCAATCGACACGGCGCGGCGGGGACCAAACCCGTGCGCCCGACGATGGTTCCTACTTGACCCGCTCGACCTGCTCGAACTCGAGCTCGACCGGCGTCGCGCGACCGAAGATCGAGACGCTGACCTTGACCCGGGCGCGATCGAAATCGAGCTCCTCGACGATGCCGTTGAAGCTGGCGAACGGGCCGTCCAGCACCTTGACCGAATCGCCGATCTCATAGTCGACCTTGACCTTGGTCTTGGGCGCGGCGGCGGCGGTCTCATCCTTGGTATCGAGCATGCGGTTGGCCTGCGCATCCGGGATCGGCTGCGGCTTGCCGCCGGGCCCGAGAAAGCCGGTTACTTTCGGCGTGTTCTTGACGAGGTGGAAAACGTCGTCGGTAAGGCTGAGCTTGGCGAGCACGTAGCCGGGCATGAACTTTCGCTCCGCCTGCACCTTCTTGCCGCGCTTGATCTCGGTCACGGTCTCGGTCGGGACTTCGACCGCTTCGACCATCTGCTCGAGGCCGAGACGCTTGGCCTCGCCGAGGATCGAGTCCTTCACCTTGTTCTCGAAGCCGGAGTAAGCGTGGATGATGTACCAGCGGGACATGGATGATTCGCCTGTGTTTAGCCGAGCAGGCCGATGAGGAAGCGGACGACGGCGGCGAGCGCGCCGTCGACGACCAGGAAGAACAGCGCCAGCAGGACGGTCATGATCAGCACCATGATGGCGGTGGTGATCGTCTCCTTGCGGGTCGGCCAGACGACCTTGCGCCCTTCGGCGCGCACCTGATTAAGGAATTCGGCGGGACTGGTCTTGGCCACGGGCGTGCTCGCTTGTTCGAGGTTCCGGCGGTGTTTCGGCTAAGCTTCCTCCTCCGCCCCGGCCGGGCCGGGATGGAGGAAGGCTTTTCCGATGTCGGAATGGAGCCGCAATTAGCTTCCCGGTGCGGCATATTCAAGTGGCCTGGGCGGCGCGCAGCGTTTCCGCGCCGTCAGGCTTGGCAGGGGCAGAGGGACTCGAACCCACGACCCTCGGTTTTGGAGACCGATGCTCTACCAACTGAGCTATACCCCTAGGCCGCGCGCCGATTAGCCCTGAGCGCCGCCCTGCGCAAGCGCGCGGCTAGAACTTGCCGCGCACCGACAGGCTGAAGATCGGCCCGATCAGTCGGTCGCGGCTCTCGCGGCTGGCGACCGGGTCGGTTCGCCGGCCGTCGTAGAACACCCGCTCGAGCCGGCTTCGTGCATTGAGGATGTTGCTGACGCCGGCGCGCACGGTCATGCCCAGCACGTCCTTGTGCTCGACGAAGGCGCTCAGCCAATAGGGCCCCTCCCACGAGCGATAGCGCTGGGTCAGGCGATAGACCGCGGCATTCTCCGAATTGAAGAAGCCGCCGCCCCACGCCCACTGAGTTCCCGGCACGTCGTGGCGCAGGTTGAGCTCGATCAGTCGGCGGGTTTCGCCGTTGATCGAGCGCGGCTCGCCGGTCAGCGGGTCATCGAGGCGCGAGCGGATGAAGATGATCGTCGAATCGAGTTTCGCCCCGTTCCAGCCGATCGGGTCAAACAGGATCGTGCTTTTTAGCTCGATACCCATGCGCTTGGCGCGATCGACATTGCCCGGCGACTCGCCGGTCGCGCCGATCGGGATGATGTCGATGATGTCATCGATCAGCCGGTAGAACAGGCGCAATTGGGTCGTGCCCCAGGCGCCGAGCTTTTGGTTCGCCTGGACGTCGAACTCCCAGCTCTGCTGCGGCACGAGGTTGATGTTGCCGACGTTCTGGCTCTCGTTGCCGAGGTTCACCGACGCCAGGAAGTCGTAGAAATTGAGCTGGCCGACCCGGCGGCGAACCTTGAACGACAGATCGAGGTCGTCGCTGACTTTCCAAGCCAGGCTGGCGCTGCCCTTGGGACGGAAAAAGCTGCGCGCCTGCTCGCCGACCACGCTGGTGCTGGTGAGAGTCGAATATTCCGCCCCGCCGACAAGTTGCAGGCTAAGCCGCTCGCCGAGCGGTCGCGACCATGTCAGCAGTCCTTCGTAACGGTCTTCGGTGACCTTGCCGGTGCCCTCGGGGTAATCGATCTCGTCGAACTCGCCGTCGGCGTCGAGCAGGAAAATACGGCTGACGCTGTCGAGCTTGTTGAACGCCGCCTCGCCCGAGACCAGCCAGTCGGCGCCTCCGCCCTTCCAGCCATATTCGGCGCGGGCGATGTGCTCGCTGTTTTTGCCAGTGCGCGCGAAGCGATCGCCGGAGGAAAGGCTGTCGTCGAGGAAGTCGAGGATCGCCGTCGAAATGTACGGCTCCTTGGAATATTTGGTGAGGCCGATCAGTTTGAGCCGGCCCGGTCCTACGCCAAAGGCGATGTCGCCGCCGAGCTCGTAGCTCCAGCCATCCTGCTCCTCGTGTGCCTCCCGTACCCGGTCGACTCCGGTGGGGCGGTCGCGGCGGCTGGTCTCGCGGTAATCGTACCACGACGGACCGGCGGACACGTTGAGGTTGGCGGCGGTGCCGCCGGCGAGGTCGAAGCCGAATTTGGCGGTGGCCGTGAGGCTGTCGCTGTTCGCGCGCCAGCGGTCGCGTCGAAACTCGAACGCCTCGCCGGCGGCGTTGGAAATGGTGGTCCCGCGTCCGAGCCCGGCGCCGCTTCGCCCGCCGCCGCTTTCGAGGCCGAGCGTGTAGGCGGTGATACCCGCTGTGCCCGAGTAGCTGACGCTGCCGCGGGTGTAGATCGGATCGGTGAAATGCGCGCGCATCTCGGGGGTCCACGAGAATTGGCCGCCCGCCGCCGACTGCTTGACGACGATGTTGGCGACCAGCCCGGTCAGCCCCGCAATGCCGAGCGTGGCGGCGTCGACCAGCTCGATCCGCTCGACATTGCTGGCCGAGATACGCTCGGATTCGCCGACCGCGCCGTCGGCCTTGGACGACACGCGCTGGCCGTTGATCAGCACATTCTCCGACGCCTGGCCGAGGCCACGCTCCTGGTCCGCATTGCGGATGGTGAAGCCGGGGACCTGGCGCAGCATGTCGTACGCGGTCTTGGGCGCATATCGCGCGAAATCCTGCGGGGTGAACACCATCTTGGTGGTGCCCGCAACGGCTGGAACCTCGGCGGCGACCGGCGGCGGCGCGACGGCCGGATCGGCGGTTTCCTGCGCGGCTGCCGGAGCGGCAACGGCGAGTGCCGCGAGAAACGACGTTCCGGCCATCCAGCGGGCGATAACGGTACGCATACGGTTTCCCCTGCTCTTCAATTCTTCAGCGACTACGGTCGACGGCGTCGACGTCCTCGGCGGTGATCCCGAGCGCCTTCATCTGGACGATTTTGCTCGGTGTCGGATTCAGGCCGCGGCGGCGCAGCGCTGCGAGATACTCGGCGGTCACGCCGAGAGCGCGGAATTCGACAAGCGTCGAGGCCGGCAGGTTCGGATAGCCGGCGCGGGCCACAGCCGAGACATATTCGGCGTCGATGCCCAGCGCCCTGAATTGTATCAGCATGCTCGGCGTGATGTCGGGCATTCCGGCGGCGCGAAGCCGCGCTATGTAAGAAGGACTGATCCCGAGTGCCTTGTACTGAATCAGCGTATCGATCTTCGGCGGTCGATTTCCCGAGGCCGAGAGACCAGAGATATAATCTTCGTCGACCCCGAGCGCGGTGAGATTGATGAGCTCGCCCGCCGCTGGCGCCGAATACTGCGCGCGGTGCAGCGTCGTCAGCAATTCGCGGCGAACACCTACCGCAGTCATCGTGAACTGCTGCTCGTCGCTGACCTTGCCGACGCCGTTTGCGCGCAAGAAGGCCGCGAAATTCTGATTCGGCGAGTAGCGGCAGCGGCCGTTAGCGGTGCCGCGGGACCCGGTCCCCGCGCAGTCCAGTCGACCGGCGTCGCGAACGAGAGCGAAGCGGATTGGAGTGGCGGTCGCGGCGGAAAGCCCGGCGCGATCGAGACCGGCGAACTCGGCCGGGTGAAAATCGCTGTTCCACTGAGTGTCGCTGGGTCCGACCCGGCGGAAGTCGCCGCGGATCTCATTGCCGGCCCGCTCCTGAATGCGGAATTCGAGTTCGGTCGGGGCCGCGGCGTCCACCCCGGCCGCGATAGTCAGCGTCGAGACGGCAAGGGCAGCTAGCAGGACTGCGGGTCGGGGCATCGATCGGTACTCCACGGCAACGGACAAGGGGCTGGCGGCGGGCGGCACTCGGCCCCGGTGATCAGTAGGTTTGAAAGCGGCTCGATCAGCCGTCCGGATCGGGGTCCGGATTTGGGTCGAGGTCCGAATCCTCGATGCCGAGTGCACGCATCCGAACCATCTCGTCGGGTGTAGGCAGTCGGCCGATCGCCTGGCGGGTGCGTACGACATCGCTCGGCGCGATGCGCAGCGCGCGCAGCTCGACCAGCTTGTCGACGCTAAGCCGGCGATAGCCAACCGCGTTCATCGCACGGATGTATTCCCGCGTGATGCCGAGCGTCTTGAGGCGGACGAGCTGGTTCTCGCTGACCCTTATTCCGGGCAGGGCGCTGGCGATGGACCGCGCGTAATCGGCGTCGACTCCGGCAGCTCGGCGGGTGATCGCCCGGTCGATGCGGTTGTCGTTGTAGACCACGCTGGTGCCGTCCGCGCGTGCGGTGGCCACGGCGCGGCCGTTCGACAGGACCGTGGCGGTTCCGTCGGCGCTGGCGATGAGCGTCATTCCGTCCGGCCCGGTGAGGATGGCGTTGCCATTGGCGTCGACCACGCTCGAGGGGCGGTCGATCGGAGCTTGGCTGGGGGCCGGTTCGCCGACGTTCGCGACCGATTGGGAGACGGATGTGGTAAGGACGTCGTTAAGACGATTCTCCGGTTCTGCGGACGTAGGCGCAGTCTGGGGCGCCGCCGCAACAGGCGTCGCGGCGTATGCGGGAGCGGCCGTTACGACACCGCCGGGAACGACGGTCAACGCGGCGAGCGGGACTGCCATTCCGGCAGCGAAGAAAGCCGCCGCGCTGGTCCAGCGCCAGCCGCCGGGAGCGCGTTCCAGCGCACCGTCGAGAACGCGGCGGACCCGGCGCGCGAGGGAGTTGCGGGCCGGGGCGACTCCGTGCGCGCCGAGCATCAGGCCGCGGCATTCGTGGCGTGCGACGCCGATCAGTAGTTCGGCATAATCGGTATCGGCGATGTCGGCGCCAAGCACGGCGTCGTCTGCGGCTTCCTCGCGCAGCTGGTGCGCTTCGCGGGCCAGCAGCCAGACCAAGGGATTGAACCAGAACAAGGCGATCGCGACCCGCGCGACGAGCAGCTTGGCCCAGTCGAGATGGGCGACGTGGGCGAGCTCGTGGGCGATGATCGCCTCGGCCTGGCCGTGCGCTCCGGCCGCTTCGCGGTTGAGCAGGATGACGGGGCGAACGACGCCCCAGCTGATCGGCGAGGGAAGCTCGTCGCTGAGCAGCAGGGCGGTGCCGTGCTTGAACCCCATGCGGCTCTGCGCTTGGGCGAGCGCCAGGGTCCAGCGCGGCTCGACCACCACCGTCGCGCGCGACTTGAGGATGACGAGGCGGGTGAGGGCGACGAGCGTCAGCCCGGCGAGCAGCAAAGCGGGGAGGAGGTAGATGAGCAGCGCCGGATCGAGTGGTGACGGCACGACATCGGGTGTGGCCGCGAGGTCCGCCGGAAACGCTTCGGCAGGGGGCGGAGTGGACAGTGCAGTGGTTTCCTGAATCAGGATGTCGGGGCCGGCCACGGCGAGAGGCGGAAATAGGATTTGGCCGAGGGGCAGGAGGAGGACCGCGGCGAGGCCGAGGTGGGCGATCAGGCTGCGGTCGGCGGCCGAGCGATGGCGCGCGAGCCACAGCACGAACAGGCCGCCTCCGGCGACGACCAGCGACTTGAGGGCGAGGGCAAGGAGCACGCTCACCGGCCGCGCTCCCGGTCTTCGCGGGCGCGGGCGATCATCTGCTCGAGCTCGTCGAGCTCGCGCTCGTCGAGCCGCTCGGACATGCCGAGCAGAGCGCTGGCCGCGCCGGCCGCGGAGCCGTTGAAGAAGGTCCGCACGACCTCGCTCAGCGCCGACTTGCGCGCGACGCTGTCGGCGACGACCGGGCTGAACAGGAAACCGCGATCGCTGTCGGTGCGGGTGACGAAGCCCTTGTCCTCGAGCCGCCTGAGCATCGCGCGTACCGCCGAGCCGCTGAGCTCGACCGGCAAGGCGGCGATGATCTCGGCGACGGTGCACTGGCCGCAGCGATAGAGGATGTCGACGATCTGTCGTTCGCGGGGAGGCAGTTTGTTCAGCACCGAGCCGCTCCAAGTCACGCTACATTTGTAGCGCTGCTACATTTGTAGCGCCGACGCAAGCGGGAACGGCCGGCCGGGCCGGATTTTTCGACGAACGGCGGTGCCGCTCAGTCGCGGATCTTGTCGAGCGTGCTGATGATGTAGGCGGTCGACCAGCCGATCAGGACGAAGCCGATCAGTGCCTCGACCGCACCGAGCAGCCGCCACGCCTCGGGGAAGTTCGCGGTCAGGCCGAGCGTGGTGTAGGCCGAGGCGGAGAAGAACAACGCGTCCTCGAGCTGCCCGAACGCGCCGATCGCGATGTAGAAGACCGCGAACATCAAAATCTCGAAAATGTGCAGCGCGAACAGCAAGGTGCCGAGGCCGGCCATGGTCACGATCGCCTTGAAATCGACCGTCCGGCGGCGGAGCACGTCGGGATCGAGATGCAGCATCTTGCCGATGGCGAGCAGGCCGGTGGCGTGGATGATGACCATCACCAGTACCAGGCCGGCGGAAATCAGCAGCTGCGCGCCAAGCGCCAGCGCTTCCTCATGCGGCTGCACGGCAGAGCCTCAGGCGGCGACGTCGAACGGCACGATCTCGCCGCTCAGATAGAGGTTGCGCGCCTTGGTCCGCGAGAGCTTGCCGCTGCTGGTGCGGGGCAGGGTGCGCGGCGGCACCAGCTCGACGATCGGCGAGATGCCGGTGATCGCGCGGACGCGCTCCTTGATGTCGTCGCGCAGGCGGCCGCGCTCGGTCGGATCGCTGACCCGGCAGTGGACCAGCACCGCGGGCGTCTCCTCGCCGGTCGGGCCGGTAATGGCGAAGGCGGCGATGTCGCCGGACTTGAACCCGGGCAATTGCTCGACCGCCCATTCGATATCCTGCGGCCAATGGTTGCGGCCGTTGATGATGATCATGTCCTTGGCGCGGCCGACGATGAAGATGTAGCCCGACGACATGTAGCCCATGTCGCCGGTGTCGAGCCAACCGTTGTCGCTCAAGCAGGCGCGGGTCGATTCCTCGTCGCGGAAATAGCCGACCATGACCGACGTCCCGCGGCAGAAGATCTTGCCGATGCTGCGATCGGCGAGGATCGCGCCGTCGGGGCCGCGAACCTCCACCTCCATGCCCTTGAGCGGGCGGCCGCAATTGACGATCGCGCGGTAGCGCCGCGGCCGCTCCTGCTGCGGCGTGCCGACCCCGCTGAGCTCGCTTTCCTCGACCAGCTCGACTCGGATGCCTTCGCCCGGCGGCATGATCGACACCGCCAGGGTCGCCTCGGCCAGGCCGTAGGACGGGCAGAAAGCCTGCGCCTTGAAGCCGGCGTCGGCGAAGGCATCGACAAACGCCTGCATGACGTCGGGGCGGATCATGTCGGCGCCATTGCCGGCGATCCGCCAGCGGGCGAGATCGAAGCGATCCGCGGCGCGCGTCTGGCTGCTCATCCGCCGCGAGCAGATGTCGTAGCCGAAGGTCGGCGAGTAGGACAGCGACGTGCCCGGGTTGCGGCTGATGAGATCGAGCCAGGCGAGCGGTCGGCGGGCGAAATCCTCGGTCTTCAAGAAGTCGACGCTGACCTGGTTCGCGAGCGGCGAGAGCATGCAGCCGACGAGGCCCATGTCATGGTACCAGGGAAGCCACGAGATGCAGCGGTCGGTGTCGCGCAACTCGGTGCCGTGGGCATGGGCCTGAAGGTTGTCGAGCAGCGCGCGGTGGGTGATCGCGACGCCGTGCGGGAAGCGGGTCGAGCCGCTCGAATATTGCAGATAGGCAATGTCGTCGCCGCTCGAGGGCGGACGCTCGCCATCGGCCTCAGGCAGCGTATCGAGCGTGGCCCAGTCGCGGCCATCAACGCCGTGCTGGCGCGCGGCCTCGCCTGCGAAATCGGCCAATTCGGCGGGGTAGAGGAACAGCTTGGGATCGCTGCTGCCGAGCATCACCAGCAATTGCGAGACGTACGCCTCGCGGCCGCCGAAGCTGGTCGGAAGCGGCAGCGGCACCGGCCACAGCCCGGCGTAGATCGCGCCGAAAAAGCCGGCGGCGAATTCCGGGCTAGTCTCGGCAACCAGCGCAACGCGGTTGCCCGGCTCGAGCCCGAGCGCGACGAAGCGCCGGGCGATGGCCTGCGCGTCGCGGCGCAGCTCGGCATAGGGATAGGCGCGCACCAGCGTTCCGCGGGCGTCGTGGAAGTTCATTCCACGCCGGCCCTCGCCGGCATAGTCGAGTGCTTCGCCAAGGGTCGCGAAATCGGCCATCCGCCGCGGCAGATCGTCGATAGTCGGCGTCGCTCCGGTGGGAGCGAGGTCGCCGCTGATGCCGTGCTCGCGATTGCTCACCAGATGTCCTGCCCTCTTGATCCCATGCGCGCAGCAGGCCGGGCGCCGGGCGCTCGACCCTCGGCGGGCGCTTTGTGAATGCGAAGGGAGTGTGGCACAAACATGGCGTGACCCGCCCGCGCCGACCGCGTCCGCCGCTCGATGCCCGGCAACTCGACGAGCTTGCGCTGCGCTACGTCGGCCGCTTCGCGACCAGCCGCAGGAAGCTGGGCGACTATCTGACCCGCAAGGTGCGCGAGCGCGGCTGGGACGGGGCTGGCGAGCCGCCGGTCGGCGCAGTGGTCGAGCGGCTGGCTGGGCTGGGCTATGTCGACGACGCTGCCTTCGCCCTCGCACGTGGCCGGACGCTCGGCGCGCGCGGCTATGGCGCCCGGCGCGTGGCTGGGGCGCTCAGCGCAGCCGGGATCGGCGAGGAGGACAGCGCGCCGGCGCTCGATTGCGCCCGCGACCAGCGCGCCGAGGCGATCCTGCGGCTCGCGCGGCGGCGGCGGATCGGGCCGTTCGCCGACCAGCCGGGCGACCGGCCGACGCGCGACAAATGGCTCGCGACGCTGGTCCGCGGAGGCCATGATTTCGACCTTGCCCGGCGGGTCGTCGAATGGCCGAGCGGGAGCGAGCCGAGCGCCGACGACCTGAACGGGTGAAAAAAGTTTCGGAATAGTATCGATTCATTTTCGGGAAACGCATTCGGCGTGCTAGAACCGACTCGTGCGTTCGAGTGGTGACGAGTCTTCCGGGGCCGGCTCCGCACGTGGTGGGGACCAGCCCGTCGGACATGCCATCCTAGCTCAGGATGAGGGCCATACCGACGCGTCCGACGCATTCCCGGTCACCGGCCGGATCAAATGGTTCGATGCGACTCGCGGTTTCGGCTTCCTCGTCAGCGACCAGTGCGAAGGCGACGTGCTGGTGCATTTCTCCGTGCTCCGCGAGCACGACCGGCGGAGCCTGCCGGAAGGCGCTATCGTCGAGGCGCTGGTGCAGCGCCAGGACCGCGGACTGCAGGCGGTCGAGATCCTTTCCATCGACCTCACCGAAGCCTTGCCAAGCCCGGCGCGGACCGCCACCAGCGGCGCTGGCCGAGCCGACCGCCAAGCGCTGGTCGATTCGGCCGGCGCGTTCCAGCCGGTGGAGGTGAAATGGTTCAACCGGGTCAAGGGCTACGGCTTCGTCAACCGGCTCGACGATCTGTCGGCGGACATTTTCGTCCACATGGAGACGGTCCGGCTGGCGGGGATCGCCGACCTGCAACCGGGCGACCGGCTGGAGGCGCGGATCGCCGAGGGGCGAAAGGGCCAGACCGCGGTCGAGCTTCGACTGGCCTAGGCCGGCTGCTGCTGGCGGCGCTCGCGCTTGTCCCGGCCTCGGCCTGCCAGGCGGCGACACCGCCGACCAGCAACCTCCAGCGCTCGGCGGCGGGGCTCGACCAGGTGCCGCTGACGATCCGCTCCGGGAACAAGGTTCACCGCTTCACGGTCGAGGTCGCGCGCAGCGGCGCGGAGCAGGCCTATGGCATGATGAACCGCGATTCGCTGCCCGGCGACCGCGGCATGCTGTTCCCCTACGATCCGCCGCAAGCGGTCGCCTTCTGGATGAAAGACACGCTGATCCCGCTCGACCTGGTGTTCGTCGCGCCGGGCGGCACGATCCTCAACATCATCGAAAATGCGGTTCCGCTGTCGTTCGAGCAATTGCCGTCGGCGGGGCCGGTCGAGGCGGTGCTCGAGATCGCCGGCGGGCGCTCGGCCGAGCTCGGGCTGAAGCCCGGCGACCGGGTCGAGTGGCCGCGCTGACTTGCCTCGCCTGACGCGCTCGGGCTAACGGCGCGCACATGGGAATTTTCGCCAACGCCTTCACCTGGTGGAACGGTGCGTCGTGGGGGACGAGCCTCGTTACGCGGATGCGCGGCGAGGAAGCCGGCCGCGACGAGGCGGGCAATGTCTATTACCGCCACCGCTCGGACCCGGCGCGGCGCTGGGTGATCTACGCGGGATCGAACGACAGCAGCAACGTGCCGCCGGGCTGGAACGCCTGGCTGCGCGGGACGATCGCCGAGGTGCCGGACAAGGCGCTTCCGCCGCGCCGCCCATTCCAGCGCGAGCCGCAGCCCAACCTCACCGGGAGCGAGGGCGCGTGGCGGCCGTCGGGCTCGCTCAAGGCCGGCGCGCGGCGCCCGACCGCGACCGGCGATTATATCGCCTGGACCCCGGACCAGGAGTGAGACGGCTCGCCGCACTGGCCGTCGCCGCTGCGCTCACCGGCGGCTGCTCGGACGAGGGCAAGGCGCCGGCCAACGGCGTGGTCGAGCGCAACGCGCTGCCGCCGGCCGCTCCGGACCTGGCGGGTACGACTCCGATGGCCGAGCGGGTGGCGGTGCTGGGGCTGCTCAACAAGCGCAATGGGATCGTCCGCGACCTGACGCTGAGGCCGGGCCAGTCGCTGCGCATAAAGGACGTCATCGTGCGGCTTCGGGCGTGCGAGGCGAGCGCTCCGTGGGAGAATGAGAAGCTCACCGGGGCGTTCGTGCAGGTCGATGTCGAGCGGCCGGACAAATTATGGTCGCGGGTGTTCTCGGGCTGGCTGTACAAGGAGAGTCCGTCGCTCAACGTCGTCGAGCATGCGGTCTACGACGTGTGGCCCAAGAGCTGCGCGATGAACTGGCCGGGGGCGCCGGGAGCGGACGGCAATGCGTCGTCGAGCGCTCCGAACTCGGGCGGCGGGACGTCGCCGCCGCCGCCGCCGGCGGTGCCGAGCGCGGCGGAGAGCAATTCGGCGTAGCGCCGCCGCGGCACGCTGACCGCGCCGAGCGAGGCGAGGTGGCGGGTCATGAACTGGCAGTCGAGCAAGGTGAAGCGGCCGAGCCTGAGCCGAGCGACGAGCCACGCCAGCGCGACCTTGGAGGCGTCGGTGCGGCGGCTGAACATCGACTCGCCGAAGAAGGCGCGGCCGAGGCGCACGCCATAGACTCCGCCGGCCAGCGTAGCGCCGTCCCAGCATTCGATCGAATGGGCGTGGCCGGTGGCGTGGAGGCCGAGCGTGGCGCGCTCGATGTCGGCGTTGATCCAGGTTTCGGGCCGGTCGGCGCAGGCGGCGATGACCTCGGCAAAGGCCTGGTCGCGGGTGACGGTGAAGCGCTCGCGGCGCAGGGTCCGGGCGAGCGAGCGCGAGCAATGGAAGCCGTCGAGCGGGATGATCGCGCGGGTCTTGGGCTCGACCCAGAAGACATCGGCGGCGTCGCGGCTGTCGGCCATCGGGAAAATGCCCGCCGCATAGCCGCGCAGGAGCAGGCGGGGGTCGAGCGTGGTCACGGGCGCGAGACTAGAGGATTTCGCGGACCTTGTCCTGCGGGCGGCACAGGCGCGCGCCCTTGTCGGTCTCGACCAAAGGTCGGTTCACATAGGCCGGGTTGGCGACCATCGCGGCGAGGATCGTCTGTTCATCGGCGCCGACCAGCCCGCGCTCCTCGGCATCGGTGCCGCGGAGGCGCAGAGCCTCTGCGGCCGTGAGACCGGAATCGCGCAGCAATTGTTCGAGCTTGGCGCGGTCGTAGGGGGTCTTGAGATATTCGACGACGGTGACCTCGGCGCCGCTCTCGCGCAGGATGTCGAGCGTCTTGCGCGACGTGCCGCAGGCCGGGTTGTGCCAGATGGTGGCCTTCACTTCTTGCCCTCCTCGAGCCAGCGCTCGAGCCACTTGATGGTGTAGTCGCCGTCGAGGAAGGCGGGATCGCGGATGATCTTCTGCTGCAGCGGGACGGTGGTCTTCATGCCCTCGACGACGAACTCCTCGAGCGCGCGCTTCAAGCGCAGGATGCAGTCGTCGCGATCGCGGCCGTAGACGATCAGCTTGGCGATCATGCTGTCGTAATAGGGCGGCACCTTATAGCCGGCGTAGAGCCCGCTATCGACGCGCACGTGCATGCCGCCGGGCGCGACGAAATTCTTCACCAGGCCGGGCGAGGGGGCGAAAGTCTCCGGGTCCTCGGCGTTGATTCGGCATTCGATGGCGTGGCCGTGGAGCACGACATCCTCTTGCCTGACGCTGAGCCCGTCGCCCTGCGCGACCCGAATCTGCTCGCGCACGAGGTCGATGCCGCTGATCATCTCGGTCACCGGATGCTCGACCTGGAGGCGGGTGTTCATCTCGATGAAGAAGAACTCGCCGTTCTCGTAGAGGAATTCGATCGTGCCGGCGCCGCGATAGCCCATGTCGGCCATCGCCTTGCGCACCACTTCGCCCATATGCGCACGCTGCTCGGCGGTGATGACGGGCGAGGGGGCCTCCTCGATCACCTTCTGGTGGCGGCGCTGGACCGAGCAGTCGCGCTCGCCGAGGTGGATGGCCGCGCCATTGCCGTCGCCGAACACCTGGAATTCGATATGCTTGGGGTCGCCGAGATATTTCTCGATGTAGACCGTGTCGTCGCCGAACGCCGCCTTGGCCTCGGTTCGCGCCTGGGCCATCTGGCTGTCGAGCTCGGCCTCCTCGCGGACGATCTTCATGCCGCGCCCGCCACCGCCCGACGCGGCCTTGACGATCAGCGGATAGCCGGTCTCGGCAGCGACCGCGCGCGCCTCCTCCGGGCCGTCCACCGGGCCTTCGGAGCCGGGCACCAAGGGAAGGCCGAGCTTGGCGGCGGTGCGCTTGGCCTCGACCTTGTCGCCCATCACCCGAATGTGCTCGGGCTTGGGTCCGACCCAGATCAGATTGTGGCTTTCGACGATCTCGGCGAACTGCGCATTCTCGCTGAGGAAGCCGTAGCCGGGGTGGACCGCGTCGGCGTGGGTGATCTCGGCGGCGGAGATGATGTTGGCGACGTTGAGATAGCTCTCGGCGGCCGGGGGCGGCCCGATGCACACCGCCTCGTCGGCCAGCCGGACGTGCATCGCGTCGGCGTCGGCGGTCGAGTGAACGGCGACGGTGGCGATGCCCATTTCGTGGCAGGCGCGGTGGATCCGAAGCGCGATCTCGCCGCGGTTGGCAATGAGGAGCTTTTTGATCGTCATAGCGCCGTTTCCGTCATGCCAGCGCAGGCTGGCATCCATGCCTCATCTTCAATCGCGCACGGAGGGTATGGGCCCCAGCCTTCGCTGGGGCGACGAGCCATCATTGAATCACCGCCAGCGGCTGGTCGAACTCGACCGGCTGGGCGTTGCTGACGAGGATCTGCTGAACGGTGCCAGCCTTGGGCGCGGTGATCGGGTTTATGACCTTCATCGCCTCGATCACCATCAGCGTCGCGCCCTCGGCGACCTGCTGGCCGACCGCGACGAACGGCGCCGCGCCGGGCTCGGGCGCGAGATAGACGGTGCCGACCATCGGCGACTTCAGCGCGTCGACCGGGGCCGCTGCGGCGGCCGGCTCGGCTTCGCCCGAAGCGGCGGCGGGCGCGCTCGGCGGCGGAGCGCTATGGTGCATCGGCGCTGGCGCATAGGCCATCACCTGTCCGGCCTCGCGCTTGACCTTGATCTTGCGGCTGCCGTCCTCGACCTCGATCTCGGTCAGCTCGTTGGCGGCGAGCAGTTCGGCGAGCTCGCGCACCAAAGCGGTGTCGACCCGCATCTCGTTATTGTCGTCACTCATAACTCAATCCCGGGCTGTCGGCTGCTTGGGCCGCCCTCTTTCACAGCCGCGCCGCCGCGTCCAGTGCCGTAAGGTAACCCGCGGCGCCGGCACCCTTGACGGTCAGCGCGGCGACCTCGGCGACATGGTCGCTATGGCGGAATTTCTCACGCGATGCCGGGTCGGTGAGGTGGACGGAGATGACCGGCGTGGCGATGCTGGTGACGGCATCGCGCAGCGCGACCGAGGTGTGGGCGTAGCCGCCGGCGTTGAGGATGACCGCTTTCGCGCCCGCGTCCTCCGCTTCGTGAAGCCAGTCGATGAGATGGCCCTCATGGTTGGACTGGCGGATGTCGAGCGCGAGGCCGAGCGCGGCGGCGCGTTCGCCGAGCATCGCGGCGATGTCGTCGAGCGACTGCGTGCCGTAGAGTTCGGGCTGGCGGCGGCCGAGGCGGTTGAGGTTGGGGCCGTTGAGGATGAAGATGGTCGCCACGCCCAGCCACTAGCCTCTGCCGCTCATCCTGAGTAGGGGCTGAGCGAAGCCGAAGACGCGTATCGAAGGACGTGCTTCGATACGCCATTTCGACTTCGCTCAATGGCTACTCAGCATGAGCGGTTAGGAGTGAGCGGACCAACAATGCTCGACATCATCGTCAATGGCGAGCCGCGGCGGCAGGCGGCGGGCAGCGTGGCCGATCTGGTGCGCTCGCTCGGGCTCGATCCGGCGCGGGTTGCGGTCGAGCGCAATCGGGCGATCGTCCCGCGTTCGACCTTGGCCGAAGTGGCGCTGGCCGACGGCGACCAGCTCGAGATCGTCCATTTCGTCGGCGGGGGTTGAGCGTGAACGATATCTGGAGCGTGGCCGGGCGGACGTTCAATTCGCGGCTGATCGTCGGGACCGGCAAGTATAAGGATTTCGCCGAGAATGCGGCGGCGGTCGCCGCGTCGGGCGCCGAGATCGTCACCGTCGCGGTGCGCCGGGTCAACATCAGCGATCCCACGCAGCCGGTGCTGATGGATTTCATCGACCCGAAGAAGGTGACCTATCTGCCCAACACCGCCGGCTGCTTCACCGCCGACGACGCGATCCGCACCTTGCGGCTGGCGCGCGAGGCGGGGGGCTGGGATCTGGTCAAGCTCGAGGTGCTGGGCGAGGCGCGGACGCTCTATCCCAATATGAAGGAGACGCTCGAGGCGACCGAGGTGCTGGCCAAGGAAGGCTTCCTGCCGATGGTCTATTGCGTCGACGACCCGATCGCCGCGAAGCAGCTCGAGGACGCCGGGGCGGTGGCGATCATGCCGCTGGGCGCGCCGATCGGAAGCGGGCTGGGCCTTCAGAACCGCGTCACCATCCGGCTGATCGTGGAGGGTGCGAGCGTGCCGGTGCTGGTCGACGCCGGGGTCGGCACGGCGAGCGACGCCGCGGTGGCGATGGAATTGGGCTGCGACGGGGTGTTGATGAACACCGCCATCGCCGAGGCCAAGGAGCCGGTGCGCATGGCGCGGGCGATGAAGCTGGCGGTCGAGGCGGGGCGCGAAGCCTATCTCGCCGGGCGGATGCCGAAGCGCCGCTACGCCGACCCGAGCAGTCCGCTGGCGGGGTTGATCTAGGATTTCCCGCGTAGGCTGGAAATGGTGGTCTGGTTGGTGATCACTTCGACGTCGGTCACGCAGTGGATGAGGCGGATGCCCTCGGCGGCGAGCGCCGCATCAAGGGCGGGGGCGAAGTCGGCGGTGGTCTCGACCCGCCAGCCCTGGCCGCCATAGGCCTCAGCCAGCTTGACGAAATCGGGGTTGGCCAGCGTGGTCGCGCTGATGCGCTCCGGATAGTCGCGCTCCTGGTGCATTCGGATCGTGCCGTAGCTGCCATTGTCGACCAGGATGACGAGGAGGTCGGCGCCATATTGGGCGGCGGTCGCGAGTTCCTGGCCGTTCATTAGGAAATCGCCGTCGCCGGCGACGCACACCACCGGACGGTCCTTGAAGCGCAGCGCGGCGGCGACCGCGGCGGGGAGGCCGTAGCCCATCGTGCCGCTGGTCGGCGCAAGCTGGGTCGGCATCGGCCCGTAGCGCCAGTAGCGGTGCCACCAGCCGGAGAAATTGCCCGCGCCGTTGCAGATGATGGCGTTGGCCGGAAGCTTGTCGCGCATCGCCGCGACGCAGTGCCCGAGGTCGAGCTTCACGCCGTCGCGCGGCTTGGGCTCGGACCACTCGAGCCACTCGCGATGGGCGTCTTCGCCGGTCGAGAAGCGGACGAGGTCGGGGTCGGTCCAGTCGTCGACCATCTCGGCGAACTCGCCCATGTCGGCGCAAATCGGCAAATCGGCGTGATAGACCCGGCCGAGCTCGTTGGGGTCGGGGTGGACGTGGACGAGCGTCTGGCCGGGGTGGTCGGGGGTGATCAGCTTGTAGCCGTCGGTGGTGGATTCGCCGAGCCGGGCGCCGACCGCGATGACAAGATCGGCGTCGCGCACGCGCTGCTGGAGCCTGGGGTTGGGGCCGTAGCCCAATTGGCCGGCGTAGACTCCGCAGCGATTGTCGATGGCGTCCTGGCGGCGGAAGGCGGCGGCGACGGGGATTCCGTGGCGGACGGCGAAATTGGCGAAATGGTGCGCCGCGCGCGGGCTCCAGTCGGCGCCGCCGACGATGGCGATCGGGGCGGCGGCGTCCTTCAATAGCTCGAACAACGCGCCGATCGCGCCGGGGTCGGGGCATTCGGCCACCGGGGGCACGGCGGGGCGGTCGGCGGCCTCGACGCAATCGCGCAGCATGTCCTCGGGGATGGCGAGCACGACCGGGCCGGGGCGGCCGACGGTGGCGACTCGCCAGGCGCGCGCGACATATTCGGGGATCCGGCGGGCATCGTCGATCCGCGCCGCCCATTTGGCGATGGGGCCGAAGAAGGCCGGAAAGTCGAACTCCTGGAAGCCTTCACGGTCGCGGTCGGCGCGGTCGAGATCGCCGACGAACAGGATCATCGGGGTCGAGTCCTGGAAGGCGACGTGGACCCCGCCGCTGGCGTTGGTCGCGCCCGGGCCGCGGGTGACGAAGGCGATACCCGGGCGGCCGGTCATCTTGCCGTCGGCATCGGCCATGTAGGCGACCCCGCCCTCCTGGCGGCAGGCGATGGTTTCGATTTCCGGCGCGTCATGGAGCGCGTCGAGCACGGCAAGGAAACTCTCGCCGGGCACGGTGAAAATACGGTCGCAGCCGTTAATTCGGAGCTGGTCGACGAGGATCTGGCCGCCGGTGCGTAGGGTCATGGTCGGCCCTTACTGGCCGGGCGCCGCCTCGTCACCCTGTGATGCGCGATAGCCGATGACGCACAGGGCCAACATGCAGACGTTTGCGACGAAATCGAGCAGCATCCAGTGGTTGAACATCGGCACGACGAACACGAACCAATAGTTGAACCCGAAGAACGGCAGCAACGCAATCGCGTAGACGAGGAAGGTGGTGGGCGTGAAGCGGCTGAACCACGCGAACAGACCGGACAGCATTGCTTGCGCGCCGAAACAGCCGATTAGCAGCGCACTGGTCGCGGTGCTGTGGTAGTAAGCGGAGGTGAAAGCGAGGGTTTCGACGGTTTGCGGGAACAGCAGGCACCATCCGCCGAGCAGCAGAAACGGAAGCGCGATCAGACGCTGGGCTAGGCGCGCCGTCACGCCTGGTGGATTGCCTTGACCACTTGATACGATTCCAGCCCCTCCTTGCCGCCTTCACTGCCAAAGCCGCTGTCCTTAACCCCGCCGAACGGGGCGTCGGCGACCGAGATGGCGAAGGTGTTGATGCCGACCATGCCGCTTTCGAGCGCGTCGCCGAGGAGGTTGGCGCGGCGGCCGTTTTCGGTGAAGGCGAAGGCCGCGAGACCGAACGGCAGGCGGTTGGCCTCGGCGATGACCTCGTCGAAAGTGCTGAACGCGCGGGTCACCGCGACCGGCCCGAACGGCTCCTCGTTCATGATCTTGGCCTCGTTGGTGACGTCGGCGAGCAGGGTCGGCTGGAAGAAGAAGCCCTGGTCGCCGCGTTCGCCCCCGGCGAGCACCCGGGCGCCCTTGGCGCGGGCATCGTCGACCAGCGCTCCGACCGCGTCGGGCCGGCGCGCGTTGGCGAGCGGGCCCATGCGGGTCTCGGCGGCGAGCCCGTCGCCGACGGTAACCTTGGCCGTGCGTGCCGCGAAGCCCTCGAGGAACGGCTCGTAGATCGATTCCTGGACGTAGAAGCGGGTCGGCGAGACGCACACCTGGCCGGCGTTGCGGAATTTCTGCGGCACGACCATGTCGAGGGTCTTCTCGAGGTCGCAATCGTCGAAGATCAGCACCGGCGCGTGGCCGCCCAATTCCATCGTCACGCGGGTCATCGAATCGGCGCACAGCTTCATCAGATGCTTGCCGACCGCGGTCGAGCCGGTGAAGCTGACCTTGCGGATGGTGCGGCTGGCGATCAGCGTCCGGCTGACCAGGTCGGCCTCGCCGTGGACCAGTTGCGCGACCCCGGCGGGGATGCCGGCATCAGCCAGAGCGCGGAACAATTCGGTGGTGCAGCCGGGGGTCTCATGCGGCGGCCGGCTGATCACCGTGCAGCCGGCGGCGAGCGCCGCGGCGACCTTCTTGGCGAGCAGATAGATCGGGAAATTCCACGGCGTGAAGGTGGCGACCGGGCCGACCGGCTGGCGGATGACGCGGCTCAGCTGGCCGGCCGGGCGGACCAAAGTGCGGCCGTAATCGCGCTTGGCGTCCTCGGCGTACCAGTCGAACAATTGCGCGCTGCCGAGCACCTCGGCCTTGGCCTCGGCGATCGGCTTGCCCTGCTCCTGGGTAAGGATGGCGCCGATCGCCTCGGCACGCTCGCGCAGCAATTTGGCGGCCTTGCGCAGGATGCTCCCGCGTTTTTCGACGTCCATCGCGCGCCATTCGGGCCAGGCACGTTCGGAGGCGGCGAGCGCCTCGTCGAGGTCGGCGGCGGTGGCATAGGGCACGTCGGCGATGCCGCTGCCGGTGACGGGATTGACGACGGTGTGCACATCGCGGCCTTCGCCGCTGCGCCACGCGCCGTCGATGAACAGCTTGAGATCGGCCTGATAGGTCATCCGGCCCATCTAGACCGGGCGCCCGCGCGTGGCTAGCGAGGGCTGACGACGCAACAGAAAGGCCGCGCCATGACCAAGCAGGAACTCGCCACCAAGATGCAGGAAAACCAGGCCTGGCTGCCGGGCAAGAAGGTCAAGATCGACTTCGGCGACGAGGGCGTGGTGATGCTCGACGGAGCGGCCGAACAGGTCAGCGAGGACAATGGCGACGCCGACACCACGATCAAGGTCAGCTGGGCCGACTGGCAGGCGATGACCGAGGGTCAATTGGACGGCATGACCGCGTTCATGACCGGCAAGCTCAAAGTCGAAGGCGACATGTCCAACGCCATGCAGCTGCAGGGCGTGCTGGCGAAGCTGCGCTGATGCGCCGGCTGAAGCGGGCCCTCCCCGTTGCCGGGGCGCTGCTGCTGCCGCTCTCGCTCAGCGCGTGCGGCGCCCCGGCGGGCGAGGACAGCGAACAGGAAGAAAGCGGCGAGGGCGAAGAGCGCGAGGACGAGGAGTAGGGCTGCGCCGGGCTGGCGCTACAACCAGCCGTCCTGACGCAGCGCACCGACCCGGTCCCGGGCGACGGGCGCGATCAGCCCGCCTTCGAGGTGAAGCGCCCAGTTGCGACCGCTTCGGGCGGCGCGTCGTACCGCTCCGCGCGCGACCCACCAGCTGCGATGCACGCGCCGGCCATCGACGGCGGCGAGTTCGCGCTCGGCATCGGCCATGCGCATCAGCAGAAGCAGCGAGCGGCCGTCCGCGCGGTGGGCGCGCAGGTAATGGTCTTCCATCTCCAGCGCCGTCAGCTCGCCGTTCCAGTCGGGTGGCAGCCGGTCGAAGAAATCAGGCTCGGCAGGCGCGGTCGAAACTTCCGGGGGAAGCTCGGAGGCGGTTGCCGCGGCGGCCGGACCGGGCGTCAGCGCCGGCATCCGTCCTGCTTCGATCAACAGGAAGACCGTGCCGATGACGAGGCCCAGCAAGGCAACGTTGAGATAAAGCTGGAACAGGCTGTCGGGCGCCATGCGCAGCGGCTTGAACCCGCCGAGGGTGGCGATGGCGATCGTCGCGGGGACCGCCGCGACCAGCGAGGCGGCGTACATCGCTGCCGTGCGCGGCAAATGCAGCAGGCGGCTGAGCCGGTCGGCAAGGAGCGTCGTCGGCCGGAAGATCGCATATCCGACGAGCACCGCCGGAAGCCAGTAAGCAAGCCGCGCCGCAAAGCTCTCCTCGAAGCTGCCGAACGGCCCGAGCGCGGCCAGCAGCACGCCGATCACGATCATGATCGCAACTTCGATCACCAATTCGCGAACCTGCCGCATTCGCCCCCGCCATTCCACGCTTCGCCAATCGTCCCGCCGCCGCGCTTGGCGAAGCCGATGCCTGATTAGCGAAGGCGCGCTTGCCGGCCAAGCGGAAGGCGGCAGACCCGTGGCCTTCGGCTAACCATCGAGGCCATCGCAATGCCCGCCATCGTCATCGCCCGTCAGAAAATCGATCTTCCGCCATGGGCGCGGATTGCAATCTCGCTATTGGCCGGAGGAATCTTCGCCGTGTCGTTCTATGCGGTGATGCGTGCACTGCTGGGGCTGGCGGCGGATATCCCATCGACCCGCAACGTCGCGCTCATCGTTCATCTGGCGACGGTCATCCCGGCGCTCCCGCTTGGCGCCTACGTCCTGCTTTCCAGGAAAGGCGGGCCGCGCCATCGCCTGCTGGGCCGGGTCTGGCTTGGTTTGATGTTCACCACGGCGGTGGCGACGATCTTCATCCGCGACGTCAATGACGGCAATTTCAGCTGGATCCACCTGTTCACCGTGCTGACGTTCATCGCCGTCCCCAAGGCGATCCTGACCGCTCGACAAGGCAAGATCGAAGCGCACAGGAAGCATCTGCGCAACTTCTTCCTGGGCTCGCTAATCATCGCCGGCGCTTTCTCCTTCGCTCCGGGCCGGACGATGTGGCACATGCTGTTCAGCCACGCGCCGGCCTCAGTCGCAGGTTGACCGCCCGACACTGGCCGCCTTAGTGCCCGTGGCGCGCAAGGAAGGGCGATCATGGCCAACAAGATTTATCCGGATGCCGCCGCGGCGCTCGACGGGGTGCTGCGCGACGGGATGCTGATCGCGGCGGGCGGGTTCGGGCTGTGCGGCATCCCCGAGCGACTGCTCGACGCGATCCGCGACAGCGGAGTGAAGGACCTGACCTTCGCCTCGAACAACGCCGGGATCGACAACGAGGGCATCGGCAAGCTGCTACGCACGCGGCAGGTGAAAAAGATGATCTCGTCCTACGTCGGCGAGAACAAGGAGTTCGAGCGGCAGTTTTTGAGTGGCGAGCTGGAGGTCGAATTCTGCCCGCAGGGCACGCTGGCCGAGCGGATGCGCGCCGGCGGTGCGGGCATCCCGGGGTTCTACACCAAGACCGGGGTCGGGACGCAGGTCGCCGAAGGCAAGGAAGTGAAGAGCTTCGACGGCCAGGAGTATATCCTGGAGCGCGGGATCTTCGCCGACCTCGCCATCGTCAAGGGATGGAAGGCGGACGAAAGCGGCAACCTCATGTTTCGCAAGACGGCGCGCAATTTCAACCTGCCGGCGGCGACCTGCGGGCGGGTCTGCGTCGCGGAAGTGGAGGAGATCGTTCCGGTCGGCAGCCTCGACCCCGACTGCATCCATCTGCCGTCGATCTACGTCAACCGGCTGATCCTCGGCGCGCCCTACGACAAGAAGATCGAGTTCACCACGACCCGCGAACGCGAGGCGGCGTGAGGCAGCGCAATCCGTGGCTGGTGGCCGGCGGCGTGCTCAGCCTGATCGCGTCGGCGCTTCACCTTGGGGTGATCGCGGGCGGGCCGGCCTGGTATCGGTTTTTCGGGGCCGGGGAGGCGTTCGCGCGGGGGGCCGAACGCGGTGAATGGTGGCCGGCGGCAGTGACGCTGGGGATCGCGGCGGTGCTCGCCGTGTGGGCGGCCTATGCGTTCGCCGGTGCCGGGTTGATGCGGCGGCTGCCGCTGATGCGCACTGCGCTGGTGGCGATCACCGCCATCTATCTGCTGCGCGGGGCGATGCTCATTCCAGCACTGACCGTCCCGGCCATGGGCGGGACGTTCAACATCGTCTCGTCGGCGATCGTGCTGGTCTACGGGCTGGTTTATCTAATCGGGACGGTGCGCGCGTGGCCGTGGCTGTCGCGCAAGGAAGGGTTGGCGTGATGCGCAATGTGTTCGCGGCGGCGTCGCTGCTGTGCCTGGCGGGGTGCGCGACTGCGCCGGTCGCCGAGCCGGTTGCGGTTCCGGTTGCCGTGCCCGATCCCGCCGCCAAGCCGCCCGAAGTGCCGGGCGGGATGCAGTGGCTGTATGGCGCGGCCGAGGGCGCGGCGGCGAGCGTCCAGACCTATCGCGCGTTCGAGGCGTTCGTTCGCGCAGCGCTGCGCGAGCGGCCGACGATGGGCGTCGTGCTGGCTGAGGGTTCGAGCCTCGCTGCTCCGGCGTTCGTGCCGTGCGGCAACAAGCCGCCGGCAGTGATCCTCGATGCCGACGAGACGGCGGTCCAGAACCAGGGGCTCGAACATGCGCTCGCGGCGCGCGGAGTGGCGAGCGACCGCGAGGTGCTCAACCGCTGGCAGGCACAGCCGCGGCTGACCGGCCAGCCGGCGATGCCGGGCGCGGCCGAGACGCTCGCCAGGCTGCGCAGCGCGGGCGTGACGGTGATCTTCAACACCAACCGCGACAGCGCCAATGCCGCGGCGACGGTGGCGAGCCTCAATGCGGCTGGAGTCGGCCCGGCCGAGCATTTGCGGACGCTGTTCCTGCGCGGCGATGTCGACGGCAAAGGCGGCAAGGATGGGCGCCGCTCGCATGTCGCCAAAAACTATTGCGTGGTGGCGATGGCCGGCGACCAGATGGGCGACTTCACCGACCTCTTGAACGCCCCCAACCTCGCGCCGCTCGAGCGGCGGCGGCTGGCCACTTCGGGCGCGGTCGGGGCGCTATGGGGGAATGGCTGGTTCCTGCTGTCGAACCCGGTCTACGGGCCGGGGCTCAAGGGCACGATCGATGAGGTCTTTTCGCCCGACAATCGCTGGGACGGAGAACGATGATGGGCTGGGACCGCAACCAGATGGCGGCGCGGGCGGCGCAGGAGCTCGAGGACGGTTTTTACGTCAACCTCGGCATCGGCATTCCGACGTTGGTCGCCAACTACATTCCGGCGGGCAAGACGGTGACCTTGCAGAGCGAAAACGGGATGCTCGGGATCGGGCCGTTCCCCTATCCGGACGAGGTCGACCCGGACCTGATCAACGCCGGCAAGCAGACCGTCAGCGAGCTCGACCAGACCAGCTATTTCGACAGCGCGCAGAGCTTCGCGATGATCCGCGGCGGGCACATCGACCTGGCCGTGCTCGGCGCGATGGAAGTGAGCGAGAAGGGCGACATCGCCAACTGGATGATCCCGGGCAAGATGATCAAGGGCATGGGCGGGGCGATGGACCTGGTCGCCGGGGTCAAGAAGATCATCGTCGTGATGGAGCATACGTCGAAGAACGGCGACCCCAAGTTCATTCCCGAATGCACGCTTCCGCTGACCGGCAAGAACGTCATCGACATGATCATCACCGACCTCGCGGTGTTCCAGCGGCCCGATCACGCGAGTCCGTTCCGGCTCATCGAGACCGCGCCCGGGGTGAGCGCCGACGAGGTGCGGGCCAAGACCACGGCACATTACGCCGAATGAAGGCGCTGCTGTCGCGCGCGGCGGGCGGGCCGGAGACGCTCGAATTGGGCGAAATCGATGCGCCCGACGTCTCGCCAGGCCACCTGCTGGTGCGGGTGCGGGCGTGCGCGATCAACTTCCCCGACGTGCTGATCATCGAGGATAAATATCAGTTCAAGCCGCCGCGGCCGTTCGCTCCGGGCGGGGAGATCGCCGGCGAGGTGATCGCGGTCGGCGCGGGAGTCGAGGGCTGGTCGGTCGGCGACCGGGTGATCGGCGCGACCGGGTGGAACGGGCTTGCCGAGCAGGCGCTGCTGCCCGCCGCCAACGCCTTCCTTCTGCCCGACAATCGCGACTTCGCCGAGGGCTCGGCGCTGCTGATGACCTATGCCACGGCGATTCACGCGCTGGTCGATCGCGGCGCGATCAAGCCCAAGGAATTGATGATCGTGCTTGGCGCCGGCGGCGGGGTCGGGCTGGCCGCGGTCGAGATCGGCAAGGCGCTTGGGGCGTGGGTGCTGGCCTGCGCATCGAGCGAGGAGAAATGCACCGCGGCGCGCGCGGCGGGCGCCGATGCGTCGCTCAAATATCCGGCCGGGCCGCTCGATCCGGCGGCTCAGAAGCAGATCGCCAAGGACCTCAAGGACATCGCCGGGCCGAACGGCGCGCAGCTGGTGTTCGACCCGGTCGGCGGCGACTATGCCGAGCCGGCGCTGCGCGCGCTCGGCTGGGAGGGGCGCTATCTGGTGGTCGGCTTCCCGGCCGGAATTCCAAGCATTCCGCTCAATCTCACCTTGCTCAAGAGCTGCGACATCCGCGGCGTATTCTGGGGCGCGTTCGCGGGCCGCGAGCCGGAGCGCAACCGGGGGCATGTCGCTGAGCTGTTCCGGTTGTGGGATGACGGCAAGATCGCGCCGAAGGTCAGCGCGACCTATCCGCTGGAGCGCGCCGGCGAGGCGATTGCGGCGTTGGGCGCGCGCTCCGCGATCGGCAAACTGGTGGTGACGATCCCCTAAACCGCCGCCGGGATCGCCGCCGCGGGCTCGCGGGGGATCTTGCGGAATGGCTGGCGGCGTTCGTAGGCGAGGCTCTTCCACAGCCATTCAAGCGGGCCGTTTTCGAACCGCCGCATCCACAGGTTCGCCGCGACCAGTTCGGCGGCGATGACGGCCAGCGCGAGCAGCGCCAGCTTGGCCATTCCGAAGCGGCCGAACCAGTCGAGTCCCCACGGCGCGAACACCACCCACATCATCAGCAATGACGTGAACAGATAGACGGTGAGCGGCATCCGCCCGGCCGCCACGAACGGGCGCAGCAGCGCTCGCCCGGGGGCCGAGCGGAGGATCAGGTGGATCAGGCCGACATGGCCGAGCGTCACCGCAAGGCGGGCGACGTCGCCGAACATGTCCTGCCAGTGCTGGCCCGGCTGGAAGCGCAGGATCTCGAGCCACTGGCTGCCGCGCAGGCCGAGCCCGACGGCGTAGCCGCCGAGCAGCAGGGCGACATAGGCCGATGTTCGCGCCCGGCCCTGGATGATCCCGAGCCGAAAGAGCGCCATCCCGACCAGCATAGTCGCCGCGACCTCGGCCTCGATGAACCAGAAGAACTGGCTCATCAGGAACATCCAGCCTTCGGCCTGGTAACGCCAGTAGCTGACGAAATCGCCGTGGCGCGCGGCATCCGCCTCGGCGATCTTCTTCTTCTGCTGGACATTGTCGGCGGGCATCTGGGTACGGCGCTCGATCTGCTCGCGGCGCTCCTTCAAGAGCGTCTTGTCGTCCTCGCTGAGCGCCTTGCCGGCGGCCTCGGCGGCCATCACCCGCTCGACCTTGGCGAGCTTGGCGGCGTTGGCGCGATAGTCGGCGGCGCCGTACCAGATCAGCGCCCCGAACAGCAGTCCGGCGAAACCGAGCTGCCCCTTCCAGCCCATCCGGCGAAACGGAAACAGGAAGATCGCGGCGATGCCGTAGATGAGCAGGATGTCGCCCGGCCACAGCAGGACGAAGGCGTTGGCGAGGCCGAACAGGATCAGCCACAGATTTCGGCGATAGTGGAGGTCGGCAACCGCGACCGGCCCGTCGGGGGTCATGGCGTGGCGCGCCATGATCATGATCCCGGCGCCAAACAGCAGCTCGAGCAGGCCGCGCTGGGTGCCCTCGAGCCATGTCTTGGTGACCAGCGTGGTCCAATAATCGGCGCTGGTCCAGGTCGGGTAGCGGAAGTCCCACAAAGCGAACTCGTAGCCGCCCATCCACGGGATGTTCATGACCAGGATGAACAGGATGGCGATGCCGCGGATGACGTCGAGCGAGGCGATCCGCTCGCTGCCCGCAACGCGCTGCAGTTGATCGGTGGTGGTCATCGTGCCCCCCGGCGAAGTGACTCACTTTACATCGCCGGACGTTGTGCGCCTGTGGGCGGTCGTTCGCAAGCTTAGCGGGTTTGAGGCCATGCTGGACGGATGGGCCGCGCGCGCCTATCTCACCGCGCGAAGCACAGCAGAGGTTTTGCAATGTCCCAATTCGACGACCGCGAGCGCGCCTTCGAGACCAAATATGCGCGCGACGAGGAGATGCAGTTTCGCATCCTCGCCCGCCGCAACAAGCTGCTCGGCCAGTGGGCGGCGGGCAAGATGGGGCTGACCGACGCCGAGGCAGAGAGCTATGCCAAGGACGTCGTGCGCGCCGACTTCGAGGAGGCCGGCGACGAGGACGTGATCCGCAAGGTGCTGGGCGACCTCACCGCGGCCGGGGTCGAGTGCGACGAGGCGGCGATCCGCGAGGCGCTCGAGCACAAGACGGTCGAGGCGCGCCGCCAGATTATCGAACAGGCGAACTAGGCCTAAGCGGTGGCGATGGCGGCAAGCGAGATCGAGGCGTTGATCCTCGCCGCCTTTCCCGACGCGCGGATCGAAATCCGCGACCTTGCCGGCGACGGCGACCATTATGCGGCGCGGGTCGTCTCGGCGCAGTTTGCCGGGATGAGCCGGGTCCGCCAGCACCAGGCGGTCTATGCCGCGCTCGGCGGACGGATGGGCAATGAGCTGCACGCGCTGCAGCTCGAGACCGCCGTTCCTTCAGGAGATCATCAGTGAGCGACACCGCCAGCCGGATCGACGGCATCGTCAAGGGCCACGACGTGGTCCTGTTCATGAAGGGCAGCCCGCTGTTCCCGCAATGCGGCTTTTCGAGCCGGGCGATCGCCATCCTCGACCATCTCGGGGTCAGATATGACACCGTCGACGTGCTCCAGGACCAGGACATCCGCCAGGGGATCAAGGGCTATTCGGACTGGCCAACCATTCCGCAGCTCTATGTCGGCGGCGAATTCGTCGGCGGCAGCGACATCATGATGGAGATGTTCGAGAGCGGCGAGCTGCAGCAGATGGTCGCCGGGATGGCCAAGGCCGAGGGATAAGGAAAAGGGCGGCCGCGGGACCAGATGACCGCGGCCGCCCTTTGGTTTGGTTTGTGGAACCAAGTGGACGCAATCCATGATGCAATCGACGTGCCAATTGCGAAAAGTCGCGGATTTGCGTGAATTTCGCGCGGGGGCGGCTTTGCGCGGGCGCGGTAGGTGTCAAACTTTCCGACAGTTTTCGGCGGCTCGTCGCCGGGCACAATCGCGGCGCCCGCGGGTTGAAGGATTGCGATGAGCCGCCACGACCCGCCTTGTCCGATGCAATCACGCGACGGCCGCCTGCTGTGCGACCTGACGCAGAGCTGGTCGGCGGTCGGCGGCGGTGTCGGCACGTATCTTCGCCACAAGCGGCGGCACATCCTTGCCGAGACCCCGCACCGCCATCTGCTGATCGTGCCCGGGGCCGAGGACAGCGTGGTCGAGGAGGGGCGGACGATTACCGCGACGATCGCCTCGCCGCGGGTTCCGGGAAGCCCGAACTACCGGCTGATGCTGCGCAACGGGGCGGTGCGCCGCGTGCTGGAGCGATTCCGGCCCGACCTGATCGAATGCCAGGACGCCTATAATCTGCCGTGGGCGGCGATCGCGCATGCGCGGGCCAATCCGGGGACCGCGTTGGTGGCGGCCTACTGCACCGATTTTCCGGTGGTCTATGTCGAGCGGCCGTTCCGCAAGTTCGTCGGGCCGGCGCTTGCCGGGGCGGCGTCGCGACTGTGTTACCGCTATTGCGGGGGCCTCTACCGGCGGTTCGACGCGCTTTACGCGATGAGCGAGAATGGCGGCGCGGCCAAGCTGCGCGAGCTGGGACTCGAGCCCGAGGTGGTGCCGCTGGGAGTCGAGCTCGGCGAGTTCACCCCCGAGCGGCGCGACCCGGCGATGCGCTCGGCGTTCGGGGCCGGGCCGGGGACGCCGCTGCTGGTTTATGCCGGGCGGATCGACCGCGAGAAGCGCGCCAATGTGGTGGTCGAGGCGTTCCGCCAGCTGCCCGAGGCGCTCGGCGCGCGGCTGGTGCTGGCCGGCGACGGGCCGCTGCGCAGCGAGATCCAGGCGCTCGGCGATCCGCGCATTCATGCGCTCGGCTACGTCGGCGACCGCGACCTGCTGGCGCGACTCCTGGCCAGCGCGGACCTCTATGTGTCGGGCATGGCCGACGAGACGTTCGGCATCTCGATCATCGAGGCGCAGGCCTCGGGGTTGCCGGTAGTCGGAGTCGCCGCGGGAGCGATGGTCGACCGGGTTGATCGCTCGACCGGTCGGTTGGGGCCGGTCGACGATGCCGCGGCGATGGCGGCGAACATCGTCGAAGTGCTCGGCGGCGACCATCAGGCGATGCGCGCGGCGGCGATCGACCGGGCGCGGCACTATGGCTGGGACCGCAGCATGGAGCGGTTGTTCGGCCATCTCTACCCGCTCGCCTTCCGACGGGCGGGGCGGCGAGTGGACGGTGCAGTGGTTTCATCGAACGGGGTGCTCGCCGAGGCCTGAGCGGCACGTTCATCGGCGGTTCAGCGACTCGACTACAAATGTAGTCGTATGACCAGCGCAATGAAATTGTCGGACGCCGAGCTCGAGTTGATGGCGATCCTGTGGGGCCGCTCGCCGCTCGCCGCGAGCGAGATCATCGCCGCCGCGCCGGCCGATCGCGACTGGTCGCCGACGACGGTCAAGACGATGCTCAGCCGGCTGGTCGAGAAAGGCGCGCTCAGGACGACGGCGCAGGGCCGGCGGTTCCTCTACGCGCCGGCGATCGGCCGCGAGTCGGTGGCGGCGGACCAGGCCGGCCGGCTGGTCGACCGACTGTTCGGCGGCCGGCTGTCGCCGCTGGTCGCCCAACTCGCCGCCAGCCGCGACCTCAGCGACGAGGATCTCGCCGAGCTCGAAAAGCTGGTACGGGGACTGCGCAAATGAGCGCGCTGGCGACAAACCTGATCGGCGCCTCGCTGCTGGTCGCGCTGGTCCTCGCTATCCGGACTCCAGTGGCGCGGCATTTCGGCGCCCGCGCGGCCTATGCGCTGTGGTTCGCGCCGGCGCTTCGGCTGGTGATGCCGCCACTGCCCGCGTGGCAGTCCGCGGTCGCGCCGGGCGATGCGGCAAACTGGATGCTGTCTATCAAACCGGTCGCGGCCGCTGCAGCAGGCCAGCCCGGAGCGATCGATTGGCTGGCCGTATGGCTGGCGGGTGCAGCGCTGTTCGTGGCGGTGCAAGTCGCTCGCCACTGGTTGTTCCTACGCCGGGCGCTTGCGGCGGGGCGGCCCTATCAAGCGGAAGGCATCGCATGCGACATCGTCATCACCCCGGCGGTCGACGGGCCGGCGGCGACCGGCTTGGTCCACCGGCTGATCCTGCTTCCGGCCGATTTCGAGGCCCGCTTCACGCCCGAGCAGCAGCGCGTCGCCCTGCTTCACGAATGGCTCCACCACCGCCGCGGCGATCTGTGGGCGAGCGCCGCGGCGCTGCTCGGAGCGGCGGCGCTGTGGTTCAACCCGCTGACCTATGTCGCACTGGGCGCGTTCCGCCGCGACATGGAATCGGCCTGCGACCGGAGCGTGCTCGCGACGCCCGGCGCCTGTGACCCGCGTAGCTATGGCGAGACCATCCTGCGCAGCGCGGCGCGGCCGATCCCGCGTTCGCTGTGCGCCCTCACCTCCCTCGACGAACTGAAAGGACGATTGATCATGTTGAACAACGACAAGGGGCGCATTCGCCAGATTGCCGGCTTCGGTCTCGCGCTCACCCTGGCGGCGGGCGGAATGGCCCTGGCAGGTCCAGCCGCGGCCGAGGAGTCGAACACCAAGACCGTCACCGAAAAGCGCGTGGTGATCACCAACGACAAGGGCCAGCGGGTCGAGCTCGACGGCGATCGCAAGCTGGAATGCCCCGGCCAGAAGACGACCGTCGAAGCGGCACCGACCGGGACCGCGGACAAGAAGGAAGCGGCCAAGATCGTCATCTGTTCGAAGGGCGGCGGCAATGCCGAAGTCGCGGCCGGACTGGAGCGGGCGCTGTCCGACATGGAGAAGAACAGCGACATGAACCCGGCGATCAAGGCCGACCTGAGCGCCAAGCTGCGCGCCAAGATCGCGGAGCTGCGCGGGCAGTAACTTCCTCGACGCGAGGGAAGGGCGTCCGTGGCTGTGGTCACGGGCGCCTTTTTTTCGCCTGCGGAAAGCGCGATTTTCCTCAGGGAGAGGGGCGGGCGGGCCGCGACTGTTTACAATTGTAATCGAATATGATTACATGCGTAATCGACTCGTGAGGATGGTGTGGACGCGCGGCTTAGCGAAGCGGAGTGGGCAGTGATGGAGGTGCTGTGGTCGGCGCCCGGCGCGCTGACCGCGACCGACATCGCGGCGCGCGTTCCAGCCGAGCGCGAGTGGACGCTGGCGACGGTCAAAAGCCTGCTGTCGCGGCTGCTCGCCAAGAAAGCGGTCGCGCCGCGCAAGGACGGACGCCGCTTCCTCTATGCTCCCGCAATTGCCCGCGAGCCGCTCGTTGCCGACGAATCGCGGCGCTTCGTCGATCGCCTGTTCGGGGGTAGATTGTCACCGCTGTTCGCTCATCTGGCGGACGAGGAAGCGCTCGACGATGCCGACATCGCGGCAATCGAAAAGCTGCTCAAGGAGTTGCGGCGATGAGCGCATGGCTGGTCGACACGCTGGTCGCGACGACCCTGCTGATGGCGTTCGTGCTGGTCGTTCGAGAGCCGGTCCGGCGACAGTTCGGAGCCGGCTGCGCCTACGCCCTGTGGCTGATCCCCGCGGCACGGCTGGCGATGCCGACGCTGACCACCACGGTCGAGCGGGTCGCAACGCCCGAGGCGGTGCTGACTGTGCCGACGTCCGCGATGACGGCAAGCGCGCTGCCGCCGATCGCCGCGACGGAGACGCCCACCGATTGGGGCGCGATCCTCCTCGCCCTGTGGCTGGCGGGCGCAGCGGTCATGCTGATCCGCGCCGGACTCATCTATCGCCGGCAGCGCCGCGCGGTGCTTGCCGAGGCGGTCCAGCTTGCCTGCCTCGAGGGTATCCGGATCGTGCGCAGCGCGGCGGTCGGCGGGCCTCTGGCGTTCGGCCTGTTCGACCGGGTGATCGCACTTCCGATCGACTTCGACGAGCGCTTCTCGGCGGCGCAGCGGCGGTTGGCGCTCGACCATGAACTGAGCCACCACCGCTCGGGCGACCTCGTCGCCAACCACCTGGCCTATGGGCTGCTGAGCCTGATGTGGTTCAATCCGCTGGCATGGGCAGCGCATGCGGCGTTCCGCTTCGACCAGGAGGCGGCGTGCGATGCGCGCGTGCTGGACAGGGCCGGCACGGCGGAACGCGCGCTCTACGGTGAAACGATCGCCAAGGCTGCGTCGGGCCGGGCGCTGCTGTTCGCCGGCGCGCTCGACCGGCCGAAAACCCTCACAAGGAGACTGAAGATGATGCTGACCAGTGCTGGAATGGGTCGCCGCCGCGCCGGCAGGGCGCTGGTCGCGCTCACCGCCGCTGCGGCCTTGCCGCTGACCGCGAGCTGGGCGACCCGCTACGTCGAGGTCGCCGCGCCGGTCGCTCCGGCTGCAGCGACCCCCAGGATCGCCGCGGTGGCTCCGCTCGCTCCGGTTGCGGCCAGTGGGCCGGTCGCTGCGACTGCCCCGGTGACGCCACGCGCGGACAAGGAGGTGCGCATGCATTTCGACGGTGACGAGAAGCGCTGGGAGGATCTCAGCCCCGAGGAACGCGCCGAGGTCCGGCAATCGCTGGCGCAAGCGCGCGCCGAGCTGGCCAAGGTCGACATGGACGAGGTCCGGCGCGACGTCCGCGAAGCGCTGGCCGAGGCGAAGATCGACCGCGTCGAGATGCAGCGCGAGCTGGCCCAGGCGCGGATCGAGGTCGAGGCGGCGGTGCGCGAGATCGACGCCAATTCGGCCGAATTGCGCCGCGCCGGCCAGGACCCGGAAATGATCAAGGCGCAGGTCCGCGCCAGCCTCAACGCGGTCAACGGCATGGATATCGCGGCGATCACCAGCCGGGCGCTGGCGGCGGTCGACGAGCAGACCATCGCCGCGAGCCTGCGGGCGGCCGAGGACGGACTGCGCCATGCCGAGGCCGAGCTGGCCCGGGCGGAACGCAAGGCGCGGCGGTAGAGGTCAAGCGCCTCCCCCTTGGGGGAGGTCGCGCGGGTGAGAAAGAAGGTGCGGTAAAGCTTCTCAGCTTCGTCATGCCAGCCCTTCGACGTCGCCTGCGGCGTCGCTCAGGATAAACTTCACCCAATGATGGGTGAAGGCTGGCATCCATGCCGTGCCAGCGCGCGTGATCGCACGGCATGGGCCCCAGCCTTCGCTGGGGCGACTAAGCGGGGAAACCACCGGCGCCGCAACCTCGACTTCATTCCGTCGGCGCGGCAAGGGGTTGGTGTGGATGCGCCTTATGCCTTGCCGGAAACGGCCGCGCCGGGAGTGGTGCGGGTGCTGGCGCGCAACCCTTCGCCGTTCACCTTTACCGGTACGCAGACCTTCCTGGTCGGCGACGATGCGCTGGTGGTGATCGATCCGGGGCCGGACGACGCCGATCATGTCGAAGCGATCGTCATGGCTGCGGGCGGGCGGCCGATCGCGGCGATTGCCTGCACGCATACCCACCGCGACCATTCGCCGGCGGCGGCGCTGCTCAAGGCCGCGACCGGGGCGCCGATCGTCGGCTGCGCGGCGCTCAGCCTGGCAGCGGCGGGGCCGCGCGCGGACGCGGCGTTCGACGGCGACTATGCGCCCGACCGGGTGCTCGGCGACGGCGATGCGATCGCGCTTGGCGGCGGGGCGGAGCTGGTCGCGGTGGCGACACCGGGGCACACGTCGAACCACCTGTGCTTCGCCTATGGCGACATCTTGTTCACCGGCGACCATGTGATGGGGTGGTCGACCACCGTGGTGGTGCCGCCCGACGGCGACATGGGCGCCTATATGGCGAGCCTCGAGAAACTGCGGGCGCGCGACGACCGGCTGTTCCTGCCCGCGCATGGCCCGGCGGTGACCAAGCCGGCGCAATATCTGCGCGGTTTGATCGGCCACCGCATGCAGCGCGCGCGGCAGATCCTGCGGCTGGTGGGGGAAGGGGTGGCCGAGGTTCCGGGGATCGTCGCCGCGGCCTATCCGGGGCTCGACCCGCGGCTGGTCCCGGCGGCCGGCGGATCGGTCAGCGCGCATCTGGTGGACCTTGAGCGGCGCGGGCTCGTTCAATGCGTGGACGAGCGATGGACGACCCTTTGACCCCCAGGCGCGCGCGGCGCATTCCGGCGCCGGTGATCGCGGCGATGGTCGCGGCGGCGCTGCTGCTCGGGCTGCTCGCGGGCGGCGCGTCGAAGATCGGCGGCTGGCTGCTGGGCGGCGGGCCGGACCCGGAGACGGTGGCATCGAGCGCGCTGCAATCGATGCGCGCGCAGAACCGGCTGGTGCCGTTCGTCGCGCGCTACGTGTCGGTGACCTCGAGCCGGCAGGAGCGGCTCGGCGGGCTGGTGCGCACCGAGCGGACCCTGATCCTGCCGGGCGACGTGCGCTACGAGCTCGACCTGTCGAAGCTCGGGCCGGACGACGTGCGCTGGGATTCGGGCGCGAACACGCTCGAGGTGACGCTGCCCGATGTCGAGATCGCCGGGCCGGAGGTCGATCTCGCGGCGGCGCGCGAATATGGCGAGGGCGGGGTGCTCGGCGCGGTGACCGACGCCAATGCGACGCTCGACCGCGCCAATCGCGCGCGGGCGGTGGCGGACTTGCGCAAGCAGGCGTCGGGCGCGGTGCCGATGGGGCTGGCGCGCGAGGCCGGGCGGCGGGCGGTCGAGCAGAGCTTCGCGCTGCCGCTCCAGGCGGCGGGGATCGCGGGCGCGCGGGTGGTCGCGCGCTATGGCCACGAGGCGAAAAAAGGTTTGCCCGAATATCTTGATCACAGCCGCTCGTATAACGAAGTGCTGGAGGAAGCGGCGCGGCGCCGCGGGGAGACACGGTGAGCGTTCAAACTCAATCGCTTCGGGGCGTCGATCTGCTCGCGGAAATCGCCCGGCTCAAGACCGAGCGCAACGCCGTCATCCTGGCGCATTACTACCAGAAGCCGGAGATCCAGGACCTCGCCGATTTCGTCGGCGACAGCCTCGATCTGTCGCGCAAGGCGGCGGCGACGGACGCGGAGGTGATCGCGTTCTGCGGGGTGCGGTTCATGGCCGAGACGGCGAAGATCCTGTCGCCGGAGAAGATCGTCGTGCTCCCCGACATGGAGGCCGGCTGCAGCCTGGAAGACAGCTGCCCGCCCGACCAGTTCGCGGCATTCCGGGCCAAGCACCCGGACCATATCGCGCTGACCTACATCAACTGTTCGGCGGAGGTAAAAGCGCTCAGCGACATCATCGTCACCTCGTCGTCGGCGGAAGCGATATTGTCGCAGATTCCGGCGGACCAGAAGATCATCTTCGGGCCGGACCGGCACCTGGGCGGCTATCTTGCGCGCAAGTTCGGGCGCGAGATGCTGCTGTGGCCGGGCATCTGCATCGTCCACCAGGCGTTTTCGGAAACCGAGCTGTTGAAATTGAAGGCCGAGCATCCCGGCGCTCCGGTGGCGGCGCATCCCGAATGCCCGCCGCACATCATCGACCATAGCGACATGGTCGGATCGACCAGCGCGATTCTGAAGTTCGCGATCGAGAGCCCGCACAGCACGATCTTGGTCGCGACCGAGCCGCACATCATTCACCAGATGGAAAAGGCCGCGCCGGGCAAGATTTTCATCGGCGTGCCGGGCGGCGACGGCAACTGCAATTGCAACATGTGCCCGTACATGGCCCTGAACACGCTTGAGAAACTGTATGTCGCGCTGCGCGACCTCGAGCCGCGGATCGAGCTATCGGACGAGGTGATGGCGAAGGCGCGGGTGCCGCTGCAGCGGATGCTCGACATGGCCGGGCACACGGTCGGCGGCGGCGATGTCGGGCGGCCCAAGCTGAAGGGCGACGAGCTCGACGCTGGCACGCTGAGCGGGCCGCAGGTCAGCGGCGAATAGTCCGCCGTTCGGCGATTCGTCGAATTCGGGCCGATTATCCTGACGCGATATATTGCGCTGCGTAACGAGGCGGCTAGAGCGGCGCGGCGCGCCGTCCGGCGTGCGTAACAACACACCTTTTGGGGGGTATTCATGCGTACCAAGCTTCTCGTCGCGCTCGGCGCGGCGACACTTTTGACGTCGCCTGCTTTCGCGGCCGACTTCGCCGGCCCGCGCGCTGAGCTTCGCGGCGGCTGGGACAAGACCACGATCGACGTCGCGTATGACGACGGCGAGGACGAGTTCTCGGACGACGGCAGCGACACCGGTTTCAACATCGGCGCCGAGATCGGCTATGACGCCAAGATCGGCACCGCGCTCATCGCCGGCGTCTATGCCGGCATCGAGGGCGCGACGACCAAGGACTGCGGCGAGCTTTACGGAGACGACGAGGCGTGCCTCAAGCTCGGCCGCAACTTCACGCTCGGCGGCCGCCTCGGCGCGGCGGTCACGCCCAACGCGATGCTTTACGTCAAGGGCGGCTACAGCAACGGCCAGCTGAAGGCGACCTACGACGACTTCCTGGACGACGACTTCGACTATTCGGACAAGGCCAACCGCGACGGTTTCCACTTCGGCGTCGGCGGCGAGCTCGCGGTCAGCACCAACGGTTACGTCCGCGCCGAATATGTCCGCACCAACTACGACGATTACGACAATTCGGAAGACGGCGTCGACATCAACGTCGACAGCCACCGCGACCAGATCCTGTTCGGGTTCGGACTGCGGTTCTAAAGTCAAACGGGGCGGGCGGTCGCGAGGCCGCCCGTCCCGTCATTCGCGGGTGGCAGGGCGTCAGCGGCAGACGATGGCGAACATCCGCTCCTCCTGCGAGCCGGCGACAATCGGCGCCGGGCCGCGGTGCGGGCGGTCGAAATTGTGCGACACGACCCCAGCATCGTCCTCGACGTAATCGAGCAGGGTGTGCCGCCGCGCCGAGCAATCGAACTCAAGCTCGTGCCACCGCGTGCGCTGCTGTGATGGAAATTCCCGGCGCGTCCAGAAGGTGACGCGCGCGCCGTTCCGCGCGACGCTCTCGCGGTCGATGAACTCATTCGACTCCGCGCCGATCGCTACCCAGCGCTCGGGCTGGGCAGCGACGGCGAAAAGGAGAGGCAGGACAAGCACGGAAGGTCCGTGGGTTGATCAGTCGCTGTACTTGACCGCGCAGCCATAGGGCCGGGTGGTCTTTTGCGACACCGGCTTGCCGGCCTTGATCTCGGCAAGCGCGGCGAGCACGTGGTTGCGCGCGCCGTTGACATCGGCCGGGTTGGGGGTCGGCTTGTCGTCGATCCCGCCGGCGTAGACGATGGTGCCGCCCTTATCGACGATGAACATGTGCGGCGTGGTCTT
The DNA here is from genome assembly GCF_003499275.1 of Sphingomonas mesophila. Taxonomy (GTDB): domain Bacteria; phylum Pseudomonadota; class Alphaproteobacteria; order Sphingomonadales; family Sphingomonadaceae; genus Sphingomicrobium; species Sphingomicrobium mesophilum. Next base: position 442,026 of record NZ_QWDF01000001.1, read on the forward strand.
GGCGGCATAGGTCTTGCCGACCACTCCGCGCGGGTCGAGCAGATAGGCGGTCGGCTTGGCACCGGCCTTGGCGAGATGCGCCTTGGCGGCCGCGCCGTCGACATGGCCCTGCTTGCCCGGACCGCCGGAATTGATCGACAGCCACACCACGCCGTCGCGCAGCGCTGCAGCCTGGGTCTTCTGCATGTTGCCGCTGTTGTAGTGCTTTTTCACGAACGGGCATTCGGGGTTGTTCCATTCGAGCACCACGGTCTTGCCGCGATATTGGGACAGGCTGACCGGCTTGCCGTTGACGTCGGCCGCCTTGAAGTTGGGCGCCTGGCTTCCGACCGCGGCGGCGGAGACCGGAGCGGCGAGGAGGGCGAGGACTGCGAACCCGGGGAGAAGAGATTTCATCATCTGTTCCTTTCTGGCTTGGCGAGGTGGGGGGCGAGATCAGCCATATTTGACCGAGCAGCCGAACGGGCGGCTGGTCGGCACCGACACGGCCTTGCCGGCGCGGACTTCGGCGAGCGCTGCAAGGACGTGATTGCGGACCGGGGCGGCGGGATTGTCCGACCCCCCGCTGCTGTCGATCGCACCGGCGTAGGCAAGCTTGCCCGACGGATCGACGACGAACATGTGCGGGGTGGTACGCGCGCCGTAGGTGCGGCCGACGGCGCCTTGAGGGTCGAGCAGATAGGCGGCTGGGCGGGCACCGGATTCGGCGATGAACTCGCGCGCTTCTTCGGCGTCCATATGGCCCTGCTTGCCGGGCGCCGAGCTGTTGACGCTGAGCCACACGACGCCGTCACGCGCGGCAGCGGCATGGGCGCGCTGCATCGCGCCGCTGCCATATTGCTTCTTCACGAACGGGCAGCCGGGATTATTCCATTCGAGGACGACCGGCTTGCCGCGGAATTGGGCGAGCGAGACCTGGCGGCCGGTGGCGTCGGCGAGGGTGAAGTCAGGCGCCGCGCCGCCGACCGCGAGGTCGACCAGCTGGACGTCCGGCTCGTCGAAATAGGTGATCGCCCTGGGGATCGCGAAGGCGCCGGCGGCGAGGAGGAGGACGGCGGCTCCGGCGACGAGCTTCTTGTTCATGCGTACAGTCCCTTATCGAGCGATTGCGGAGATCAGCATTCCGGTGGTGAGCAACTGGGGCAGAATCTCGACCGGCTGGCCGGGGCGATAGACGAGGTAGAGCGGCACGCCCGAGCGGCCGTGGCTGGCAAGGAAGCGGCCGATCGCGGCGTCGCCGCGGGTCCAGTCGCCGACCAGCACGGCGACGTTCTTGTCCTTGAACGCCTTTTCGACCGACGCGCTCTGGAGGGCGCCCTTTTCGTTGACCTTGCAGGTGATGCACCAGTCGGCGGTGAAATAGACGAACACCGGCCGGTTTTCCTGCTGCAGCGCGGCGAGGCGGGCCTCGCTGAACGGCTCGGCGGCGAGCGCTGCGGTCGGCGCGGCCTGGGGCGCGGTGGCGGCGGTCGGGACCACGGCGATGACGGCGGCGGCGGCGAGCGCCGCGGGGATCAGCGGCAGCCATGCGCGGGGACGGTCCTGGCGGCTGCCGACCCACCACAGGGCAAGCGCGAGGAAGAGGGTTGCGGCGAGGCCCAGCGCCATCCCGTCGACTCCGGCCTGGCGGCCGAGGATCCACGCCAGCGCGAGCGCGGTGAGGAACATCGGCACGGACAGGACCCGGCGCAGGCGGCCCATCCACGGGCCGGGCCGGGGCAGGCGGCGGCGAAGCGCGGGGATGAAGCCGAGCAGCAGGAACGGCAAGGCAAGGCCGAAGCCGAGGCCGGCGAAGATCGCCAACGCGAGCGCTGCCGGAAGCACCAGCGCGGCGCCGAGCGCGGCGCCCATGAACGGACCGGTGCACGGCGTGGCGACGAACGCCGCGAGCGCCCCGGTCCAGAATGCGCCGGCAATGCCGCCACGCTCGGCAAGCCGGCCGCCGGCGGTGATCGCGGGCAGCTCGAACAGGCCGGCGAGATTGAGCGCGACGGCGGTGATGAGCAGCAGCAGCACGAGGATCACGCGCGGATCCTGGAGCTGGAACGCCCAGCCGGCCGCGGCTCCGCCGGCGCGCAGGGCGAGGAGGGCCGCGCCGAGCGCGAGGCAGACGAGCACCGCTCCGGCGGTGTAGGCCAGCGCCTCGCGCTTGACCGACCGCTCGTCGCCGCCGGCCTTGGCAATGCTGAGCGCCTTGAGGCTGAGGATCGGGAAGACGCACGGCATGATGTTGAGCAAGAGCCCGCCGACGATCGCGCCGAGCAGCGCGGCGAGGACTGTTGCCACGGTGACTCCGGAGGCGTTGGCGGACAGCGGCTGGCCGTCGGCCGGGACCGCGCCGGGCGCGGCGGTGAGCGACAGGCCGAGGTCCTCGTTGAGCTTCATCACCCCTTCGACCGACGAGAGGGGCTGGGCGCCGGCCGGGGCGGCGGTTTCGACGATGAGATTGTCGCCCGAGCGGCTGACGCTCTGCGGCTTCGAATAATCGAGCGCGCCGTCGGTCAGCGGGAAGAAATAGGGCTCGTCGAGCGCGATGCTGGCGGGCAGCGGGATGGCGAGTCGGAAGCGGCCGTCCTTGAGCTCGAACCGGGCCGGGCTGCCGAGCGGGCGCGGCATGGCGGCGCGGTACTGGTCGAAGCGGGCGCGGTCGGGGCTGGCGGCGGACCCGGCCTCGAGCTCGAGCGCGACCGTGGCGGTCTCGGGAACGCACACTTCCTCGGTACAGGCGAGGTAATCCACTGTGGCGCGGAGCGGCAGGCGGGTGCCGGGGGCGACGCCGGCGGGCACCGCGACGTCGATCAGCTGGGCATAGTCGCCCTTGTAGACATAGTTCATCAGCCCGGCGACGAGCAGGCGATCGGGGACGGGGTACTGGATCGGGCCGGCGGTGAGGCCGGCGGGCACGGTCCAGGCGATCTGCGTTTCGATTCCGCTGTCGCCGGGGTTCTTCCAATAGCCGTGCCAGCCGGGCTTGGGTTTCATCACCAGCGCGAGGGTCGCGGTCTTGCCCGGAACGACGATGCGCGATTCCGGCACGAGGCTGGCGGCGATCGCATTCTTGCCGGGCTGCGGCAGCTGCGCGCGGGCGCCGCCGGCGAGCGTGACGAGCGCCAGCCACAGCATCATCAAGCGCAGCGTCGGGACAAAGCCATGTGCCATGGGCGGCGATGTGCCACGGCCAAGGCGCGCTTGCCATAGGCCGAAGGTCACGGTTCGACGAAGGGACGAACGGCGGTTGGGGCAGACCCCGCCGGCGTCACTGCGCTCGGCGGCTCGCGGCGATGAACTTGCGCACTTCGCTTTCGAGGACCGGCAGCGGGACTGCGCCGATGCCGAGGATCATGGTGTGGAACTTGCGGATGTCGAATTTGGACCCGAGCTCCTTTTCCGCCGCGGCACGTAGGCGGCGGATGGTGATTTCGCCGAGCTTGTAGCTGAGCGCCTGGCCGGGCCAGCTGATGTAGCGGTCGACCTCGGTGCCGACCTCGTGACCCGACAAAGCGGTGTGGCCGGCGAGATAGTCGACCGCTTTCTGCCGGTCCCAACCGTAGAGGTGAAGGCCGGTGTCGATTACGAGACGCGCGGCGCGCCACATCTCGTAGCTCTGCTGGCCGAACCGCTCGTAGGGATTGCGATAGATGCCCATCTCGTTGCCGAGCCATTCGACATAGAGACCCCAGCCCTCGCCATAGCCGGAGAAATAGAGGTTGCGGCGGAAGCGCGGGAGGGCGGGACCTTCCTCGGCGAGCGCGGCCTGGAAGGCGTGGCCCGGAGCGCATTCGTGCAGGGTCAGCGCGGGGATGTTGTAGAGCTGGCGGACCGGCAAATTGTAGGTGTTCATCTGGCACGAGCCGAGCCCGCCGCGCCCGGCGGTGTAGAATGGCGCAAGCGCCTCGGGCACCGGGATGATGGTGAACGGGCGGCGCGGCAGAAGCTCGAAATAGTCCTTCAGTTTGCCGTCGACCCGCTTGGCGACATAGGACGAGACGCCGAGCAGCTCGTCGGGCGTTCGGGCGATGAAGCGCGGGTCGCTCTTGAGGAACTTGAGGAAGCTGGCGAAGTCGCCGGCGTGGCCGGCCGCGCGCATGGTCTTGGCCATCTCGGCCTGGATTCGCGCGACTTCCTTGAGGCCGACCTGGTGGATCTCCTCGGGAGTCAATTCGAGCGTCGTATATTTGCGCACCTGCGAGCGGTAGAAGCCGTCGCCGTTCGGCAGGTCGCGCGCGGCGGTGGTGGTGCGCGCGCCCGGCACATATTCGTCGCGCCAGAAGGCGAGCAGCTTGCGATAGGCCGGAATCACCGAGCCCTGGATCGCGGCGCGGGCGTCGGCGCGAAGCCGCTCGGCCTCGGCGGCGGGGATGTTGGCCGGCAACTCCCTGAAGCTGGAATAGAAGGCGCTGTCGGCGACCGGCTTGATATAGTTGGCGATCGAGCTGTCGCGGCCTTCAAGGGTGAGGCGCGGCGGGGTGAAGCGGCGCTTGAGGCCGGCGCGCATGTTGGCGATGTTCTCGTCGAAGAAGCGCGGCAGGTCGCGCATCCGGGCGATGTAGCGCTTGTAGGAGGCGGCGTCCGACAATTGCCCGCGCGCCTCGTGGTAGGTCCAGAAGTTGCTGTCGCTGTTGGCCGGCATCTCGAAATCGCGAAACGAGATGTCGGCGACCGCCGCTTCGAGCTGGGCGATGAGCACGGCGCGATTGACCTGCTGGGCGGGCGACAGCGCCGCGGGATCGATCCGCCGCGCCTGGGCGAGCAGCCCCGCGAGATGGGCGCCGCGCCGGGCCATCGTCGCGGGGTCGACGCGCGGCAGATAGTGCGCCTGGTCGGTCTGGCCGCGGCTGTCCTCGACCGAGCCATATTCGCGCGACTGCCAGGTGGCGAAGCCCTCGTGCAGTGCGACGAGGGCCTGGTCGGCGGCGCCGGCCGGGGCGGGTGCGGTTGGAGCGGGCGCTTGCGCGCGAGCGGCGGCGGGGAGCGCGGTGGCGGCGAGAGTGGCGGCGAGGAGGAGCGTGCGGGTCATCGCGCCAGCCTAGCGGGGCGGGCGCGCGCCGCAATCCCGCGTTGACCTCGACCGGAAGGGCCCGCACAACCCGCTGCGAGCCTTGTCGGGGAGAGTGATGTGCGGACTTTTAGTGTTGCCTTGGCGCTGGTGAGCGCCGCCCCAGTCGCGGCGCAGGCCACCGATCCCTATCTGTGGCTCGAGGAGATCGAGGGCGCCAAGCCACTCGAGCAGGTCAAGGCGTGGAACGCCGAAACTGAGGCGGTGCTGACCGCGATGCCGGGCTTTGCCGAGCGGCAGGCGCGGGCGGCGAAGATCTTGCAGGACCCGGCGCAGATCGCGATTCCGAGCGCGGTGATCGGCGACAAGGTGCTCAACCATTGGGTCGACGCCAATCACAAGCGCGGGCTGTGGCGCATGGCCAGCCTCGATTCCTATCTCGCCGGCAAGCCCGAGTGGCGGGTGCTCATCGACGTCGATGCGCTTGGGCGTGCGGAGGGCAAGAGCTGGGTGTGGCACGGCGCCGACTGCCTGGCGCCGGAGTACAGGCGCTGCCTGGTGGCGCTGTCGCCGGGCGGGACCGACGCCGACGTGGTGCGCGAGTTCGACCTCCAGACGGGCAAGTTCGTCGACGGCGGGTTCGTGGTGCCCGAAGGCAAGAGCGACGTGGTCTGGCTCAACCGCGACGCGCTGCTGGTGGCGCGAGTCGAGGGCGAGGGGACGGCGACCCGGTCGGGCTATCCGCGGATCGTCAAGATGTGGCGGCGCGGCACGCCGTGGTCGGCCGCGACGACGGTGCTCGAAGGGACCGAAAGCGACATCAGCGTCGGCGGGTCGGTGATCATGGACGGCGAACGGCGGCGGGCGTTCGTGCGCCGCGGGACCGGCTTTTTTGAGTCGCAATGGTCGCTGCTCGATTCCGCCGGCAGGGCGGTCCGACTGCCGATCCCGGAAAGCGTGGTGTTCCGCGACGTGCTCGCCGGGCGCGCGATCGTCAGCCTGGTCGATCCGCTCGGCAGCTTCCTGCCGGGCGACCTCGTCGCGTTCGAGCTCGACCGGCCGTCTGCCGCGCCGACGCTGGTGATGCGGCCGAGCGCCAAGCAATCGATCGAGCAGGTATCGGCCAGCGACAAGGTTCTCTGGGTCAAATTGCTCGACGACGTGTCGGGCAAGCTGCTTGCGCTGCGGCCCGGCGCGGGGGGCAAGTGGACGGCGTCGCCGCTCGACCTTCCGGCCAACAGCACGCTGAGCCTTGGCGCCGTGTCGGGCAAGGGCGACATGGCGTTTGTAGCGGTCGAGGGCATGTTGACCCCGACAGCCTTGCTGGCGGTCGGCGCCGACGGATCGAAGCGCCAGGTGGCGGCGCTGCCAGCGCAATTCGATGCGTCGCAACTGACCGTGGCGCAGCTGTTCGCGACGTCGAAGGATGGCACGCGCGTGCCCTATTTCATCGTCCGCAAGAAGGGATCGGCGGGCGCGGCGCCGGCGCTGATCCACGCCTATGGCGGGTTCCGCGCGGCGCAGACCCCGACCTATCTTACCGGCCAGCCCTATCGTTCAGGACCGCTCGGCTTGTTCTTCGCCGAGGACGGCGGCGCCTATGTGCTGGCCAACATCCGCGGCGGCGGAGAATATGGGCCGGCGTGGCACAAGGCGGCACTGCGCGAAAAGCGCCAGGCAAGCTTCGACGATCTGGAAGCGGTGGCGCGCGACCTCATCGCGCGGGGCATCGCGCGCAAGGATTCGATCGCCATCTCCGGACGCTCGAACGGCGGGGTGCTGACCGGGGCGGCGATCACCCAGCATCCCGACCTCTATCGCGCGGCGATCATCGGCTCACCATTGTTCGACATGCAGCGCTATTCGAAGCTGTCGGCGGGGGCGTCGTGGATCGACGAATATGGCGACCCCGACAAGCCGGCCGACTGGGCGTTCATGAGCCGCTACTCGCCCTACCAGAACATCCGGCCGGGGGTGCGCTATCCGGCGACCTTCTTCTACCTTTCGACCAAGGACGACCGGGTGCATCCCGGCCACGCGCGCAAGGGCGCGGCGAAGCTCAAGGCGACCGGGAGTACGGTCTATTACCACGAGTTCCTGGAAGGCGGCCATTCGGTCGGCGCCGATCGGGCGGAGGACGCCAAGCGCGCGGCGCTGCTGTGGGCGTTCCTGAAGCGCGAGCTGCCGGGCGCGCGCTAGGACACGATCGGCCGGGGGCTTCGGCGGGGGGACAGGTGATGCGTTTGCCACGGGGGATGCCGGCGCTGTCGGGTCATTGGCTGACCGGATTCAAGATCCTGTTTTTCGCGTTGTTGGCAATGGCCCTGATCGGGGTCACGGTCGGCTCGTGGAAGGAGCAGCAGCGCAGCAATCAGACGAACCTAGCCTATTACGGAGCGGGGTTGCGAGCCGATTCCGAGCTGCGCGTTTCGCCGATGGGAAATCCGGCCTCGACAATCGTCCCGCGGAGCCGGCTTCTCGCTATCGACGGTCAGCCCCAGTCACCGGAAAAGACCGCGGCCAACCGCCGCAAAATTGCCGAGGCGCTCGACGGGCCGATCGGCCGGCGGCTCGAGGTGACGATGCGCGCGCCCGATGGCGCGGTGACCACGCACCAGATCGTCCGTGGCCCGCAGTATCTGGCGGCCAGCGACGCGGCGATGCCGCTCACCTATCGGACGCGGGCGGCATTCTACGTGGCGGTCGACATCATTTTGTCAACACTCGCCATCGTTGCCGCGATCCTGCTGTTTCGCGGCCGCCCGCGCGACCCGGTGGTAGCCCTGCTGAGCACTGCTTTTCTCGCCATTCCGGCGATGAGCACATTGCTCCTCCTGGGCGATACAGCGCTTGCGGAAGCGATCGGGACCGTCGGCGGCAAGGTGGCGAGCGCCTGTATCCTTTTAGGTTTGCTCGTGTTCCCGTCGGGCCGCTTCGAGCCGCGCTGGTCTTTGATCGGTATCCCGCTGATCGCGGCGGTGGTGCTTCGGGACCAGCTGTTCGCACAGGCTCCGGTTTTCGACGTCGTCCCGGGCATGCTGGCCCTGCTGACGATCATCGCGGCGGTGTTGGTCCGCTATCGCCGACTGGCGCCGGGGATCGAGGGCCAGCAGGTCAAATGGGCAGTGCTCGGACTGACGATCCTGGTCGCCACGCAGCTCGTGAGCCTGCCGCTGGACCTGCTGCAGCAGCGGAACGACGACGAGTGGTTCTATTTTGTCCTGGCCGTCGCCGACAGTGTCGCCACCCTGCTTGGCTTCGTTGCTTTGTTCGGCGGGCTGATCGTCTCGCTGCTCCGTTTCCGGCTCTATGATGCCGAGGCGGCGATCAGCAAATCGGCGGTCTATGCGGCGATGACCGTAGCGCTGATCGGGACCTTCGCCGCGACCGAGAAATTGATCGAAATCCTCAGCGAACGCTATCTCGCAGGCGATGCCGGCGCCTATGCCGGAGCGGCCGGGGCGGGGCTTGCGGCGGTGATGATCGCGCCGCTTCACAAGCGCATGAGCGGCTGGGCCGAGCGGCGCTTCCAGAAGGGCCTGCTGCGCCTTCGCCGCGACCTGCCGCTGTTGGTCGGCGATTTGCGCGAGACTTCCTCGACCCGGACGCTCGCCGAGACCGCGCTGGCGCGAATCATCGAACCGGTGCGGGCGTGCCGCGGTGCCATCCTCGTCGCAACCGCCAAGGGAGAGGCGCTGGTCGCCAGCCGCGACGTGGAGCCCGCTGCCGTATCCGCCTGGCTGGCCGCCAATCGGCCGGAGGAGGCGCAGCGGATCGAACGCGACGACAGCCTGTTCCCCTATCGCGCGCCGCTCGCCGCCGATGGGGTTGGGACGGTCGGCTGGTTGCTGCTCGGCCCGCGGCCCGACGGGACGATGATCGGCAAGGACGAACGCGAAGCGCTCGAGGGGATCGACGAAGCGCTCGCCCGGGCGCTGGCGATCACTCGGGCCCGCGAACGGCAGCAATCGAACCGCGACCGGGAACGCCGCGGCATGGCGAGGCGGTTGAAGGAGCTCGAAAGGATGGTGATGGGCCTGGTCGGGCAGTCGCCCAAGCCGGCCTAGGGCCGGCGCGGGGGGACGTCGAGGGTGGCGGTGCCGGGGTGATGCTTGTCGAGGTGGCGCTTGATGATGCGCAGATTGCGGGTGTTCGAGCGGAAGAAATAATCGGGCACCGCGCCGACCCACGGGATCAGGCCGAGCAGCCAGTCGACGCCGATGTTGCCGGCCATTCGGGTCATGGCGGTCTTGGGCATGCCGAGGTTGCGCGCTTCCCAGGCGAGATACGCGCCGATTGCCGCGGCGGCGGTCGGGCCGACCACCGGCACGAAATCGAGGATCACGTCGAGCCCGAGCTTGCGGCTGGTGCCGGGGATGGTGACGAGGCGTTCCATAACTCGTTCGAGCGCCTCGACCCGGGCGCGCACCGCCGCCGGGCTGGTATCGAGTTGCGGTTGTGGAAATCTGGGCGCCATCAGTCGCTTTCCCGCCGGGCCTGCTTGTCGATCCCGACCAACGGATGGCGCGCGACAATGTTCTCCTGGAAGCCGGGCAGGCGGTCGTCGACCAGCGACCAGCGGATCGGCGCGGCGATGGCGATGAACGCGGTTTGCTCGTCGAGCAGCCGGGCGGCCTCGGCGAGGAACGCGGCGCGCTGGGCGGCGACAATGGCGAGTCGGCCGCTGTCCATCAGCCCGTCGGCATCCTTCGAGCAGACCGGCGTGACGGCGCAGCGGAACTGGCGGACGAACCAGGCGGGCGAGCTGGTCGGGGCAACCGCATCGAGCAGGACGAAGTCGCTTGGGCCACCGGCAGTTGCGCGTTCGACGGTGAGGCCGAGCACGCCCCAGTCTGCGCGCAGGCGGGCGAGGAGCAGGTCGGCGCCGGGGCCCTCGGGCAGCCGCACACGGACGGTCGGGCGCTCGCCGTCGCCGAACAGCCGCGCCGCTTCGCCGGTCAGGAAGGCCCGGCGGGCGGCTTGATCGACCGGCGGCGGCGGCGCAACGGGGGGCGGGGGCAAGCCTTCGAGCCCGGCCTGAAGGATCGAGGTGCGCGGGGCGAGGCCGGGGACGTCGAGCGCGGCGACCAGCGCCTGGCGCTCGAGCGCGGTGCCGAGCAGCCGGCGCGCGTCCGGAGTGGCGAGGGGGCCGGAGGTGCGGCGCGGGACCAGGCCGAACAGACCGGCGGCGGGATCGAAGCGCAGCACGGTGCGCTTGAGCTCGGCGCGGCGCGCGAGGGGCAGGTCGGTGAAGGTCCCGCCGAGCACCAGCCGCGCCTTGCCGTCGGCGAACAGCGCGATCGCCTCGCGCGCGGGTGCGGAGCGAAGGCGCACGCGCTCGAGCACGTCGGGGCCGTCGACCACCGACTTGCGATAGGTCAGCGCGCGCCAGCCGGGCTGCGGCTGATCCGCATCAAGCATGAACGGGCCGGTGCCGATGCCGTCGCGGGTGAGGCCGAATTCGGGCTGGGCGAGCAGGCCGAGGAGGTTGGGACGCGGCGCGACGAGCCGGATTTCGATCACCCGGTCGGTCATCGCGACCACGTCCTCGATCGCGCCGAGCGAGTCCTTGAGCGGATTGCGGCTGTCGGCGCGCAGCTGGCGCTTGAGCAGGCGCACGATGTCGCGGGCGCGAATGTCGCGGCCGTCGGGCCATTTGCCCGAGCCGAGCCGGAAGACGTAGCTCAGCCCGTCGTCGCTGACGTTCCAGCGCTCGGCCAGGCCGGGGATGATCTCGCCGCGCGAATCGAACCGGACCAGGCCTTGCGCCATATTTTGAAGCGCGACCTGCTGCGGAGCGCCGAGCGGACCGGCGGCCGGATCGGCGAGGCGCGGGGCGGCGGTCCCGATAATGACGACGTCGATCGCCTGCGCGTCCCTGCGCCCGCAGCCGGCGAGCAGCGCCGCGGCGGCGAGGGCGAGCAGCGGGAGGACGGCGCGCGGCATCGCTCCGGTCTAGCGCCCCGCCGCGGTTCAGCAAGCATCTGGCACTGGCCGACCGACTGTTTTATTGACATAAGTCACCGGCTTGGTCTTTTGGCTTTTACGAATGAACGACGGCGGCTTCATCTGGCAGCGCGGCGGGCGCAACATCGAGGAACTGCCCGATCCGTTCACCGCGCCGGTGGTGCCGCCGCCGGCCGAGAACGCGGTCGCGCCGAAGCCGCGGCGCTGGCGCTATCTGTTCTACGGCCTGTTCTTCCTCGTCGCGGCGATCCTGCTGTGGCTGGTGGTGACCGCGCCGCTCGGCCGCGCGCTCGAGCCGCTCGACGACCCGGCGCTGCTGCTGGTCAGCCAGGAGGGCAAGCCGATCGCCCGGCGCGGAGCGATCAAGGACGAGCCGGTCAGCGTCGCCAAGCTCGACCCGCTGACACCGGCGGCGTTCGTCGCGATCGAGGACCGGCGCTTCCGCCGCCATTGGGGGATCGACCCGCGCGCGATCGGCCGCGCGCTGGTGACGAATATGCGCGCCGGCGGGGTGCGCCAGGGCGGCAGCACGCTGACCCAGCAATTGGCCAAGACGAGCTTCCTGTCCTCAGACCGGTCGATGAAGCGCAAGGCGCAGGAGCTGATCATCGCCTTCTGGCTGGAAGGCTGGCTGACCAAGGACGAGATTTTGTCGCGCTATCTGTCGAGCGTCTATTTCGGCGACGGCGTCTATGGGCTGCGGGCGGCGGCACGGCATTATTTCGGTCGCAAGCCGGAGAATCTGACGCTGGCGCAGTCGGCGATGCTCGCCGGGCTGGTGCAGGCGCCGTCGCGGCTGGCGCCCACCAAGAACCTCGCCGGGGCGCAAAAGCGCAGCCGGCTGGTGCTCCAGGCGATGGCCGATACCGGCGTGATCACCCAGTCGCGGGCGCGCGCGACCCGCTCGGCGGTGCCGGTCCGCAACGGCGGCAAGATCCCGACCGGGACCTATTTCGCCGACTGGGTCGCGCCGGCCGCGCAAAAGGCGTTCGAGGCCGACTATGGCGAGATCAAGGTGACGACCACGCTCGACGCCGACCTGCAGCGGCTGGCGGTGCGCGCGGTGACCGGGGTTCCGCTGGGCGAGGCGCAGGCGGCGCTGGTGGCGATGCGCCCCGACGGCCGGGTCGTCGCGATGATCGGCGGCAAGAGCTACAAGACCTCGCCGTTCAACCGCGCCACGCAGGCACGGCGCCAGCCGGGCAGCGCGTTCAAGCTGTTCGTTTATCTCGCCGCGCTGCGCGCCGGCTACACGCCGGACAGCGTCATCGAGGATCGGCCGATCACCATCGACGGCTGGTCGCCAGCCAACAATGATGGGGTCTATCGCGGGTCGATCACGCTGCGCGAGGCGTTCGAGCGGTCGAGCAATGCCGCCGCGGTACGGCTGAGCGAGCGGGTCGGCCGCGGCAACGTGCTGCGCGCCGCGCGCGAGCTCGGCATTCGCTCGCCGCTGCCGGATTCGCCGAGCGTCGCGCTGGGTACGGCGGGAGTCAGTTTGCTGGAGCTGACCTCGGCCTATGCGGCGGTGGCGAGCGGGCGCTATCCGGTGCGCGCAACGGGGCTGCCGCCGCTCGCCGAGGCCAAGGCGGGCGCGATGGACGGCTGGTTCGAGCGCGGCGGCCGGCTCGACCGAGGCCGCGACTGGGCGCCGATGCTCGATCTGCTGTGGGCCTCGGCCAATCGCGGCACCGGTAAGCGCGCTGCTCTTGGCGTGCCAACCTACGGCAAGACCGGAACGACGCAGAACAATCGCGACGCGATCTTTGTCGGCTTCGCGGGCGACCTGGTGGTCGGCGTGTGGGTCGGGCGCGACGACGACAAGTCGCTCGGCAAGGTCACCGGAGGGACCGCGCCGGCGCAGATCTGGCGGCGGTTCATGACGAGCGCGCTCAGCGTCGACGGGCGGCGCGGGCCGCCGCTGCCGTATCGCCCGCGCCAGGCGCCGGCGCTGCCCGCGCACGAGCGGCAGAGCCCGATACCGGACGAGTGGTCGGCGCCCGGGCGCGCGATCGACGATGTGCTCAACGCGCTCGACGATCTGCTGTCCCAATAGGGTGTCGAGAAGCCGAACATGGTGAACGCCGCTTAAGCACGGCGGCTTAAACCTTTCTCAACCTTCTGGCGCGAAAAGCGACCTATCCGAGGCGCGCAAGTCAGGCGAGTCCGGGTGGGGCAAGACCCCTTTTGTGGACTGAGGAGACCAGACATGGCCAAGTTTCTGAAGATGATTCGTGACAACAAGGGTGCCACCGCGATCGAGTACGGCCTGATCGCCGCCCTCATCGCCGTTGCGGCGATCGCCGCGATGGAGAGCATCGGCACCAAGCTGGGCACGACCTTCAACAACGTTTCGAACGAGCTCTAAGCTTCGTTTGGAAGTTGAAACGGGGCGGCGGCGTCGAAAGACGCCGCCGCTTTCGTTTGTGCGGCGGATTCAGCGAAGCCGCTTGGCGGCGAAGGCACGGCCCGAGCCAGTTTTGAGATAGCGCTCGAAGGCGACCGCGACGGCTTCATCGCTAAAGTGATGGTACGAGATTAGGCGCCACGGCTTGAATTTAGCGGTGTGCGAAGATTGACCGGCGTTATGGGCATGGAGCCGGGCGTCCAAGTCGGAGCACAGGCCCGTGTAAATCTGATCCGGGTGCTCGACGCTCTGCAGAACATAGACGATCTGCCTGGGTGGCAACCGGCCCTCCTACGCTCTGCGAGCTTCGGCGGGCAGCCTTCGACTCGACTTAGCTCCGGCTGGCTTGCCAGCCGAAGCCGCGTCAGCGGCGAAGGCTGGTGGAGCCGAGGGGGATCGAACCCCTGACCTCTGCAATGCCATTGCAGCGCTCTCCCAGCTGAGCTACGGCCCCGATGCGTCGCGCCTTTAGGGGAGGATGCGGCGGCTGCCAACGGGAAAATCTCCCGCCCGCGCAATCTCCCGAAAAAGCCGAAACCTAGTGTTCTTCGTCCTCGCCGCCGCCGGTCTCGACTCCGAGATCGTCGTCGCCGGTCGACAGGTCGACCTCGTCGTCGGCGCTGGGCTCCTCGTCCTCGTCGATCGCCAGCTCGTCGGCGGCCAGATCCTCGTCCGGCTTTTCCTTCTCCTTGACCGCGGCAACCGCCTCGAACGGCATCGGCTGCTTGGACTTCAGCACCGGCTCGGGCACGAACGGCGTGGCGCAGGCGATGCAAGTGACGGGATCGTCCTTGCCAAGATCATAAAAACGCGTCGCGCACTTGGGGCAGGTGCGCTTGGTGCCCCATTCGGCTTTGACCATCGGGTCTCAAACTCCAGATTGACTAGCTTGGCGCCAGGCCAGCGAGGGCCGCCGGCGCGATCGGCGGGCGCCTTGCCATAGGCGTGGGCCACTGTCAAAGCGCCCGCCATGCCATCCGCCACGCCGCTGGTCATCGCCGTCGACGGCCCCGCCGCCAGCGGCAAGGGCACGATCGCGCGGGCACTCGCGGCGCACTTCGGGCTGCTGCACATGGACACCGGGCTGCTGTATCGCGCGGTCGCGCTCAGCCTGTTCCGCTTCGGCGGCGATGCGGCAAGCGAGTTCGAGGCGGCGCGCGCGGTCCACGAGATCGACAAGATCGACCCCAGCGACGAGGAGCTTCGAAGCGAGATCGTCGGCGGCATGGCGAGCCGGATCTCGGCCTATCCGGCAGTCCGCGCGGCGCTCCTCGACAAGCAGCGCTCCTTCGCCGGCCAGGCGGGCGGGGCAGTGCTCGACGGGCGCGACATCGGCACGGTCATCGCTCCGGACGCAACGATCAAGCTGTTCGTCACCGCCAGCGCCGAAGTGCGGGCACGGCGGCGAATGGCGGAGCTGGAGGCGCGCGGCATGCCGGCCCATTTCGACGAGGTGCTGGCCGACATCCGCGCCCGCGACGAGCGCGATAGCGGGCGCGCCGCGGCGCCGTTGGAGCAGGCGGTGGATGCATTGCTGCTCGACACCAGCGAAATGGATGTGGCGGCGGCGGTCACGGCGGCGATAGGACTGTGCGAGGAGCGCGCCGGCACCCCCGATTAGGGACACGAAAGGCGGCGCACTTACAATCGGCGGCCGTTGCGCCTATATGGGTCGGGCTCTTAGTCGCAAATCGACGGTCTATTGGCGCTTTGCGGCTCCTGATTCCTTCTTTTCGCTTCCTAGCGCGGGCGGTCCGACACTTGGGCCGCCAAGTCACAGAAGGAATACAATCATGACTACCGGAACCGTCAAATTCTTCAACGAGTCCAAGGGCTATGGCTTCATCCAGCCGGATGACGGGGGCCAGGACGCGTTCGTCCACATCAGCGCCGTCGAGCAGTCGGGCCTGCGTACCTTGGGTAAGGAGCAGCGCGTGACCTACGACCTGCAGCCCGACCGCACCGGCAAGATGTCGGCGGTGAACATCAAGGAAGCGTAAGCTTCACGACTTCGGGGGCGCCGGGCGAGAGTCCGGCGTCCCCCTTTTACCAGACGACCACAAGGAGCGCCCGCGAATGGATCTCGACCTCTATCTGGCGCGTGCCGGCGAGGCCCGTGCCGCGGCCGACGCGGCGACCCTCGACAATGTTCGCGAGCAATGCCTGCGCGCCGAGGAAGCCTGGTTGTCGATGGCACGCCGGCTCGAGCGGCTGATCGTGATGCAGGAACGCAACGAGGCCGAGAAAGCGGCCGCGCAGCAGCGAGTCGAGCTGGCGACTGAGCAATAAGGCCGTAAATCGGCTGATTTTTGTCAGTTTCGCGAAACGAGTTGCGCGCTTCCGGGTTGTCCCGCCCATGCGTATCCCTGTTGTGTCCCGCGACGACCCCACCCCGTCCGAATTCCACCGCCGCCGGGCCGAGCGCGAGCTCGACAAGGCGCTGAGCGCAAGCTCCGACGACAGCGCGCTGCGGCATCTCGAACTGGCGCGGCTTCACCATCACCGCCGGACGATGATCGCGGCCGCGCACGAGCGGCCCGCGGGCCAGGCGATCTTTCGCACCGACAAGGAAGCTTAGGGACGGACGTCCCGCATAGCTAAGCGCCGGACGACGTTCCGCGCGGCTCGTAATTCTGGCCGCTCTCGCCAGGCCCGTCGCGTGCCGCAACGTCGCCGCCGCCGAGATCGTCGCCGCTCGCCGGCTCGGGATAATCCTCGGGCGTGACGGTGCCCACGTCGGGGCGGTCTTCGACCCGTTCTTGCGGCTGGCCGCCGGGGGTGTCGGGCTGGTCGGAGCGGGTGCGGTCTTCGGTCATACCAGGCAAACGAGCAGGTTGCCCGCGAGTTGCACATCGGCAGCCGCGAACGCTGCGGCCGAACCGGCATTAACCATTTAAGGCATTGTTTTTCCCTGTATTGAGGCAGACATTCCCACACGCTTTGGGGGAAGGATGCGAGTCGCTTCTGCCATTGGCCGGGGGCGCCCAACCTCTCGCCCGGCGTGTCGCGTGACCATCACAAGTCTCCCGGCGGGAGGGTGTGATGGCGTATGGCGGCGTTTATGTGTTCGGTGACAGCCTGATCGATGCGGGCAATGCGCTCAAGCTGGCGCAATTCTATGGCAATCTGACCTTCAGCGACCTGCCCGACGGGGCGCCGGCCGCGTCGGACGGATACTTCCAAGGCCGCTTCA
Organism: Sphingomonas mesophila; assembly: GCF_003499275.1. Classification (GTDB taxonomy): domain Bacteria; phylum Pseudomonadota; class Alphaproteobacteria; order Sphingomonadales; family Sphingomonadaceae; genus Sphingomicrobium; species Sphingomicrobium mesophilum. The sequence continues at coordinate 458,589 of NZ_QWDF01000001.1, forward strand.
GCGACGGCTACACCTTCGCCGATCTGCTCAGCAACAAGGCGGTCGGCAAGCCGACGACGACCATCTTCCCTTACGGCTATGAGTGGAACGGGGTCGAGATCGCGCCGTGGACGACCGATCCCAAGGGCAACAATTTGAACTTCGGTTATGGCGGGGCGCAGGTCCGACAGGGCGGAGAGAAGGTGCCCGACCTCGACGGCCAGACCGACGCCTTTCGCGACGCGGTCGACGGCGATGCGCCGGGTGACGCCTTGTACATCGTCACTATGGGCGGCAACGACGTGCGCGCGCTGGCCAAGCCGGACCGCGCGCCGGCGAGCGAGGCCGAGGCCTATGCCGCGCTCGACGAAGTCGCGCAGCAACTGACCCATGAGCTCGGCCAGCTGATCGAGGACGGAGCGCGCCATTTTGTCATTACGGGCATAGCCGACGTCGGCCGGATCCCGGCCTACGACGCCGACGGCATCGCCGGGCTCAGCCCGCTCGAGCAACAGCGGGCGGACGCGGCGACGCTTTACTCGGTCTATCTCGACACGCTGATCCGGACCGAGGTGGTGCCGGCGCTCGACGCCCGCGGCGCGACCGTCACCTATGTGCCGATGATGGATTACCAGTCGGACGGGACGACGGTGACGGGCGGGCTCAACGCCATCCTGCCCACGCTTGAGGGCCTTTACGGCGTGGCGCCGGGCACCCTCACCACCGACCTGCTCGGCTACAAGGAACTGGTGTTCTTCGACCAGGTCCATCCGACCGCCCAGGTCCATGCGCTGTTCGGCTCCTATGCGCAGGCGCTGCTGAGCGGGACGAGTTGGGTCGAGACGTTGCCGATCGCGGCGGCGGACGTCGACTTCTCGATGAGTGGCAGCATCGCCGTCGCCGGCGAAGTCGACCAGCTGGTCGTGGCCGCGGTCGCCGGCACGACGTATCGCTTCGACCTGCTCGGGATGAGCTCGCTCGGCACGCCCGGGAGTTTGGGCGACCCGACACTGGCGATCCTCAGCGGGGGCGTCGGAATCGCGAACAATGCCGATGACGGCGCCGGGTTCGATGCAACCGTGACGTTCCGCGCCGCGACCAGCGGCAATGTGACGGTCCAGATGTCGGCCGTGGGCACGCTGACCGGCAGCTATCAGCTCATCGCCGCGGTGGTCGAAGGAGCGGCGGCGCTCGGCGGCAATGTCTATGTCGTGAGCAATGCCGCGACGGTGGTGATCGAGGGCGCCGGTGGGATCGGGCGCGACATCGTCCAGGCCGCGACCAGCTACGCGCTCGCCGCCAACAGCGAGATCGAGGAGCTCGCGACCACCAACGCGCGCGGAAAGGGGGCGATCAACCTGACCGGCAATGACTTCGGGCAGGCGCTGGTCGGCAATGCTGGGAGCAACGTGCTGGAAGGCAAGGGCGGCGCGGACGTGCTGACCGGTGGGGCGGGCAACGACGTCTTCGTGCTCGGGCCAATCGCGGCGGCGGGGCCGGGTAAGGCCGACACGATCACCGACTACGCCAAGGGCGACGTGGTCGACGTGTCGCAGGCGCTGGCCGTAGCGGCGGGGACCAATGTTGCGGCGGGCGGCTACCTTCGCGTGACGACCGGCGGACTAATCCAGGTCGATGCGAATGGCGGCGGCGACCAGTGGACAACGCTGGCCACGGTGGGCGGCAGCGGCTCGGTGAGCCTGCGCTATGCGAGCGGCGGAACGCTGGTCACGACCAGCCTCGCGCGGATCGTCGCGCCGAGCGCAATGGCGATGACCGGCGCGGTTGCGGGAGCCGGAACGGCGGTCGTCACTGCCGACGGCGGCGCGCTCGGCACGCCGGCGATGCCCTCCGCACAGGCCCTCACTTTCGGAAGCGACCAATTGGGCGCAGCGACGCTCGGGCTGATCGCAGCAACGCCGCAAATCTTCGAGCGGGGCTTCGTCGACAGCGGCGGCGCGAGGATGCCGGCAGTCGATCTCGTCGCCGATCTCGAGGGCCCACAGCTCGACTTCCTCGGCGGGCCGCTGCCGGCGTCGGCCGCGCCGTTGCTCGCGCCCCTGTTCGCCGACCATGCACCGGCGGCGATTGCGGCTCCGGTCGACATCAGTCATGGAGCGGGGAGGACCGCCGCGCTGGCGTTGGCGATGCCGGATGTTGCGGCGGTCGTTGCGGACGCGCTGGGCCCGGTGGGGCCAGTGAACGTGATCGATCAGATGCTCGACGGCCTTGCGTCGGCGGGAGCCAATCCGCTCGCTACTCTGGCGCCCGTATTCGCCGGTGAGAGCGGCGCCGGTGCGGTGAGCCTGGCGATGCCGATCGACCCTTTGCTGGCTCAAGCGGAGGCCGCTGCGCTGGCGGTCTAGCAGCGCCGCCCTTGGCCTGTGGGGCTTATGCCGCTATAGGCGCCCGCGTCCGGCAGCCTGAAGGCGCGGGCGGCCCGTCTTTTCCTGGCGAGCGAGTGGCACCGGCCGAGCGATGCTTGCCGCGCCTTCCCGCCCGTCCTCAGCCCGGGCCGCTCTCCCCCCAGGATGACGGGCGCTTCGGCGCGCATGGGGCGCGCTGCGGCAATTTGGCACAGCCAAGTCCGCCAGATGGTAAGCCGAGGAGTGGTTCCCGGCTGGCGGCCTTCGCATCATTTGAAAGTCTTGTTTCCTATGGCCACTACGGCATTTCCGAGCCGCGACGATTTCGCGGCGCTTCTCAACGAGACCCTGGGCGGTGAAAACGAGGCCTTCGAAGGCCGCGTCGTCAAGGGTACCGTCACCGGGATCGAGAACGATCTCGCGGTGATCGACGTCGGACTCAAGAGCGAAGGCCGCGTTCCGCTGCGCGAATTCGCCGCTCCGGGCCAGAAGGCCGAGCTGAAGGTCGGCGACACCGTCGAAGTCTATGTCGACCGGGTCGAGAATGCGCAGGGCGAGGCGATGCTGAGCCGCGACCGCGCCCGCCGCGAGGCCGCGTGGGACAAGCTTGAGAAGGAATATGAGGCCGGCAACCGCGTCGACGGCACGATCTTCGGCCGCGTCAAGGGCGGCTTCACGGTCGACCTCGGCGGCGCCGTGGCGTTCCTGCCCGGCTCGCAGGTCGACATCCGCCCGGTGCGCGACGTCGGTCCGCTGATGGACCTGCTGCAGCCGTTCCAGATTTTGAAGATGGACCGCCGCCGCGGCAACATCGTGGTGTCGCGCCGCGCGATCCTCGAGGAAACCCGCGCCGAACAGCGCAGCGGCCTGATCCAGAGCCTGGCCGAGGGCCAGGTGATCGAGGGCGTCGTCAAGAACATCACCGATTACGGCGCGTTCGTCGACCTCGGCGGAATCGACGGCCTGCTGCACGTCACCGACATCAGCTACAAGCGGGTCAACCACCCGGGCGAAGTGATCAACATCGGCGACACGGTGAAGGTCCAGATCGTCCGCATCAACCGCGAGACCCAGCGCATCAGCCTCGGCATGAAGCAGCTCGAGGCGGATCCGTGGGAGGGCGCTGCGGCCAAGTATCCGGTCGACGGCACGTTCACCGGCCGGGTCACGAACATCACCGAATATGGCGCCTTCGTCGAACTCGAGCCGGGCATCGAGGGCCTGGTCCACGTCTCCGAGATGAGCTGGACCAAGAAGAACGTTCATCCGGGCAAGATCGTCAGCACCAGCCAGGAAGTCGAGGTCAAGATTCTTGAGGTCGACGGCGAAAAGCGGCGCATTTCGCTCGGCCTCAAGCAGGCCCAGGCAAATCCGTGGCACGACTTCGCCGACAAATATCCGGTCGGCAGCGAGGTCGAGGGCGAGGTCAAGAATTCGACCGAGTTCGGCCTGTTCATCGGCCTTCCGGGCGACGTCGACGGAATGGTTCACATGTCCGACATCGCCTGGGGCGTGTCGGGCGAGGACGCGCTTCACCTCCACCGCAAGGGCGAAATGGTGAAGGCCCAGGTGCTCGAGGTCGATGTCGAGCGCGAGCGCATTAGCCTCGGCATGAAGCAGCTTGAGCGCGGCGGCATCGCCAAGGGCGGCGCGGCGGCCACCGGCGGCGGCCCGAACAAGGGCGAGACGGTCACCGTCACCGTGCTCGAAGTGCGCGACGGCGGGCTCGAGGTCCAGGTCGGCGACGGCGGGGTCAGCGGCTTCATCAAGCGCACCGACCTTGGCCGCGACCGCGACGAGCAGCGCCCCGAGCGCTTCCAGGTCGGACAGAAGTTCGACGCACTCGTCACCGGCTTCGACCGGTCGAAGAAGCCGAACTTCTCGATCAAGGCGTTGCAGATCGCCGAAGAGAAGCAGGCGGTGGCGCAGTACGGCTCGTCCGACAGCGGCGCGAGCCTTGGCGACATCCTCGGCGCGGCGCTGAAGCAGGCCGGCGCCAAGGGTGCGGAGGAAGCTCCGGCCAAGGCGGCCAAGGCGGCCAAGTCCAAGAAGGCCGACGCGGCCGAGGCTCCGGCCGACGACGAACAGGTCGAAGCGCCTGCCGAAGCCAGCGAGGAAGCCGCGGCCAAGCCGGCCAAGAAGTCTGCCAAGGCCAAGAAGGCCGACGCCGAGACCGCCGAGCAGCCGGCTGCTGAGGAGCCGGCCGCGGAAGCGACCGCTGAATCGGCCGCCGCCGACGAGACGGCGACCGACGCGTAAACGACACGGCGGGGGCGCGGCGTCCGGTCGATGCCGCGCCCCCGTTCGCCGAACGGTACCGGCGAAGCGCTTGCACCAGCGCGATTTTCCTGACAGCACGATGCTGCCAAGCCTCCGGGGGGAGCCAAGACCATGATCCGATCCGAACTCGTCCAGAAGTTGTGCGAGGACTTCCCGGATTTGACCCAGCGCGAGATCGAAAGCGTGGTCGGCGCATTGTTCGACAGCATCACAGATCAGCTCGCCCAGGGCGGCCGGGTCGAGCTGCGCGGCTTTGGCGCCTTTTCGACCCGCCAGCGCGACGCGCGCGTCGGCCGCAACCCGCGCACCGGCGCGTCGGTCGAGGTCAAGGCCAAGAAGGTGCCCTATTTCAAGCCGGGCAAGGAAATGCGCGAGCGGCTCAACCTTGGTGAAGTCACCGCCGAATGACCTTGCCGGCGGCCGTGCGGACGTGGCGGAACCGGTAGACGCTGGAGACTTAAAATCTTCTTCCCGGAAGGGAGTGCGGGTTCGAGTCCCGCCGTCCGCACCAATCCCGCCGCACTGACAAATTGTTAAAGCCTGTCTGCTAGCCCCCTTCGGGTGGGCGTGAACGAGAACCTGAGCGGCGATGCTCGCCGGAAGCCGGCCGAGCGGCGTGCGCCGCTCGAGCTGCTGGTGTCGGTGGTGGTCATCGTCGCCACCCTGCTGCTCATCCTCAACGGCACTAACTTCCTCGCCAGCGCCGAGCGCTGGGCAGGCGACAGCGCCAAGCTCAACCTCATCATGGTGATGCTCAACGTCGCGCTGATCATCGCCGGCCTGCGCCGACTGTCCGAGATCCAGAACGACAATGAACGACGGCTCGACGCCGAGCGGCGGGCGGCCGAGCTGGCGTCGAGCGACATCGTCACCCGCCTCGCCAACCGCAAGGGCCTTGCCGACCGCGGCCAGGAATTGCGCGCGACGCTGATCGCAACAGGGCAGTGGATGGCGGTGGTGTCGCTGCAGTTGCATCGCTTCAAGTCGATCAACGACCGTCACGGCTATGAAACGGGTGACGCGCTGTTGCGCCTGATCGCCGCCGCGGTGCGCGAGATCGCCCCGAAGGACGCGATCGCCGCCAGGATCAACGGCGATGAATTCGCGCTCGCTTTTGCCATTGCGCCGGGCGCCGCTGGAGAATGCGAAAAGGTCGCCGCCGAAGTGCTTCGCCGCGTCACCGCGCCGTTCGACCTTGCCGGCAAGATGCTCCAGGTCGGCGCCTATGCCGGGATCGCCACCGGCGACGCAGCGGACTCACCCCTGCCCGATTTGTTGCGGCGGGCCGATATTGCGCTGGAACGGGCGCGCAGCGGTCGCTCGGCCCGGCCCGTCTCGTTCGACGAGGGCATGGAGCGCGCGCTGATCGCGCATGTCGAGATCGAGCAGGGCATCCGCTACGCCATCGAGCATCAGCAATTCGTGCCGTTCTTTGAGCCGCAGGTCGATCTCGCCACCGGCACGATCCACGGCTTCGAGGTGCTGGCGCGCTGGAACCACCCGCTGACCGGGTTAATCATGCCGGAGGTGTTCATCCCGGTTGCTGAGGAGCACGGCCTGATCAGCGCGATGTCCGAGCAGGTCATCGCCCAGGCGCTCCAGGCGGCGGTGAAGTGGGACCCGAAGCTGACCATCTCGGTCAACATCTCGCCGTCGCAGCTGGCCGATCCGTGGCTTGCACAGCGGCTGATTCGCTTGCTGTCGGAGGCCGGATTTCCGCCCGAGCGGCTGATCGTCGAGATCACCGAAAGCTCGCTGCTGGCCGACCTCGAGCTGGCGCGGGCGATCACCGCAAGCCTCAAGAACCAGGGCATCCGCCTCGCGCTCGACGATTTCGGAACCGGCTTCTCGAGCCTCGCGCATTTGCGTTCGCTGCCGTTCGACATGATCAAAATCGACCGCAGCTTCACCGCGGCGGTGACGACCAATGCCGAGTGCGCCGCAATCGTCCGCGCCGTTACCGACCTCGCCCAGGCCATCAAGGTGCCGGTGATCGTCGAAGGGATCGAGGACGCGCCGACCCATGCCGCGGTGCTCGGTTACGGCTGCGCCTTCGGGCAGGGCTGGTATTTCGGCAAGCCGACCAACGCCGCCCAGGCCGAGCAGTTGATCGGGCGCGGTGCGGCCCCGGCGATCGAGGCCCCGGCCCGGGCGCGCCGCGCCTCCTAGAACCCGCCAAGCACAAGCTGATTTCGTGCCGCTGTCCCGGTCCGGGACGGTCAAGGAACCCTGATGCCTAACGCCGGGTTGAACGACGTGGTAAAAACGGCATTAAGGTTTGCACATGTCTCCCGCGTCGCCGCTTCGCAAATCCCCAACCGCCTTCGGCCGGCGGGCGGCCGCGGTGGCGATCGAGCCAAACCACAGCAGCCTTGCCGACGACCTCAGGATATTCGTCTTGTTCTTTGCCGGCGGCTTCACCTTCATGGGCGTCTATCTCGCCTAGTCGCAGGCGAGGTGTAGCTTCCAGCCGAGCCATGCCGCGAGGGTGCTGGCGGCAGCGACGATCAGCAGGCTGTCGGCGACCGTGACGCCCATCATCACCGCGCCGGTCAGCACCAGCGTCGCAAACACCATTAGCCCGCTGTTGACGATGTTGTTGGCGGCAATGGTGCGCGCGGTTTCCGACTTGGGCACGGTGGTCGTCAGGAAGGCGTAGAGCGGCACCACGAACATCCCCCCGGCGATCGCCACGCCAAGCAGGTCGAACACGATCAGCCAGCTTCCGTCCATTGCCAGGAAGGTCGACAGGTCGCGCAGTTCGGGCCCCTCGCCGGGCCACACGCGGACCCGGCGGTAAAGGTCGAGGACGAACAGCCCCATGGCGATCGCCGCGGCGGGCGCGAACTTGGCCGAGACCTCGCCGCCAAGCAGCCGGTTGATCGCCACCGACCCGAGCGCCACGCCGACCGAGAAGGTCGCCAGGAACAGGGTCGCGACGGTCTGGTCGGCGCCGAGCGCATTCTTCACCAAAGGCGGGAATTGCGCCGCAAGCACTGCGCCCATCGCCCAGAAGAAACTGATCGCGATGATCGCGAGGAACAGTCGCGGGATGTGCAGCGTGGCGCTGACCAGGCGGATCGAGGCGCGCACGATGTGCCAGTCGAAATGGAAGGGCGGTGCGTCGGGATCGGGCGGAGCGGGCGGCACGAAATGGCCGGTGATGCGGCCGACGATGGCGACCGCGATGACCGCCACCGCAGCCCATTTGGCATGAAAGCTGCCATCAGGGTTCTGCAGCACCAGCACGCCGCCGAGCAGCGTCCCGCCGAGGATGCCGATATAGGTCCCGGCCTCGACCAGCCCGGTGCCGGCGAGCACCTCGTCGCCGCGCAGATGCTGCGGCAGGATGGCGTATTTGATCGGCCCGAAGAATGTCGAGTGGATCCCCATCGCGCACAACGCAAACAGCAGCGCCGGCACGTTTTGCAGAAGCAGGCCGGCAGCGCCGACCAGCATGATCAGGATCTCGGCGGTCTTGACGATTCGCACGATCGCCGCCTTGTCCCGCTCGTCGGCAAGCTGGCCGGCGAGCGCCGACAAGACGAAGAACGGCAGGATGAACAGCCCACCGGCGATGGCGCTGAACGTCGCCTCCTGCTGCGGGTCGCGGTAGATGCCGTAGATCACCAGCATCACCATCGCCGTGCGGAATAGATTGTCGTTGAACGCGCCGAGGAACTGGGTGAGGAAAATCGGCACGAAGCGGCGCGTGCGCAGCAGATGCATCGAATTCTGCATTGGCCGTCAGGCCCGGCGCGCGCTGGTGGGACGAATCATCGGATGGCGGGTGTAGCCGGTTGCCCGGGCTCCGCAAGGCGGGCGTCGGCCGCGTCTTTTGCGTTTCGCCGCGCTTTGCCTATGACGCGCGGGGATGCTGAGCCTGCCGAACCTCCTGACCTTGTCGCGCATCGTTGCGGTGCCGCTGCTGGTGTTCCTGCTGTGGCGGCCGAGCCCGATCGATTATCTCATCACCTTCGTGCTCTACTGCCTGGTCGGGATCACCGACTATTTCGACGGCTATGTCGCGCGCGTGCAGGGCAAGATCAGCCGGCTCGGCCAGTTCCTCGATCCGATCGCCGACAAGATCATGGTCGCGGCGGTGCTGATGATGCTGATCTCCAGCCGCAAGGCCAATCCGGTGCCCGAGATCGACGGGCTGCACATCATCGCCGCGCTGATCATCCTGCTGCGCGAGATCATCGTCTCCGGGCTTCGCGAATTCCTCGCGCCATTGAACGTGTCGATGCCGGTCAGCGCGCTCGCCAAGTGGAAGACGACGCTTCAGCTCGTCGCGCTCGGTGCGCTGATCCTGTCGGGCGCGTTCCCGGCGCACGAATGGGTTCACGTCACCGGGCTCGCCTGCCTGTGGGCAGCCGCGGCGCTGACTCTGATCACCGGCTACGACTATTTGCGGGCCGGGCTCAAGCACATGGACTAGCCGCGTTCGGCGGCGATTTCGGCGAGGCTCGCGGCGAGCAGCCGGAAGTCCGCCTCGCGCGGCGAGGACTTTCGCCAGATCAGGCTGATCCGGCGCGTGTCGTGCGCGGAATCGAGCGGACGCGTGACGATCCCGGTATGCTCGAGCAGGCCGGCGCGGATCGCCATCTGCGGCACGAAGGTGACGCCCAGCCCGTTGTCGACCATCTGCACCAGCGTGTGCAGCGAGGTGCCCATCATAGTGGCGCCGGAGCGCAGGTCGGGCCGGTTGCAAGCGGCCAGCGCATGGTCCTTCAAACAATGGCCGTCCTCGAGCAGCAGCAGGCGGGCCGGGTCGATCGCCGCGCTGTCGACTTCGCCCTCGGCAGGTGCATCGACGCCCGGGAATGCGAGCAGCAGGCGGTCCTCGAATAGGGTCGCGCAATCGACCTCGCCGCAGCCGAACGGCATCGCCAGAAGCACGCAATCGAGCTGTCCGCGGTGGAGCGCGTCGCACGCTGCCTGGCTCGGTTCCTCGCGGAGGTAAAGCTTGAGGCTGGGCCAGCGGTCGCGCAGCCCCGGCAACAGCGCCGGCAGAAGGAACGGCGCAATGGTCGGGATGACCCCCATGCGCAGTTCGCCACTGAGCGGCTGGCCCTCGGCGCGGGCGAGGTCGGCCAGCTCCTCGCTTTCTCGAAGGACGCGCACCGCCCTGTCGGAAATGCGGTTGCCGAGCGCGGTGAAGCGAACCACGCGCCGGGTGCGCTCGACCAGCGTAACGCCAAGCAGCGATTCCAGCTCGCGGATCCCGGCCGAGAGGGTGGACTGCGTCACGAAGCAGCTGTCGGCGGCACGGCCGAAATGGCCATGCTGACGGAGTGCGACGAGATATTGCAGCTGCTTGATGGTCGGCAAATGGACAGTCATCGATGGTTCCGATTAGTCGCGCCGCTCTAATCGAAACGCTGCTCTGACGCCATCAGGCGAACAGACGGTAGAGCGCGAACCCGCTGATCAGCGTGACGAGGGCTCCGACGAACGTCAGCAGGCGGTCGGGATTGACCAGCTTGGCGATCCACGCGCCGAACGGGGCGGCGACCACTCCGCCGATGAGCAGGCCGACGGTAGCGATGGTGAAGGCCTCCCAGCCGATCGCTGCCAGGAAGGTCGCGGAGATGGTTAGCGTGACGAAGAACTCCGCCGCGTTGACCGTGCCGATGGTGCGCCGCGGGTTGCTCCCCTGGACCAGCAGGTTGGAGGTGACGATTGCGCCCCAGCCGCCGCCGCCAGAGGCATCGAGGAAGCCGCCGACCAGCCCCAACGGCTCGACGATGCGCGGCTTGCGCTCGGTGTGGCGGTGCATCACGCCGCGGTAGAACAGGTAGAGGCCAAGCGCGGTCAGATAGATCAGCACGATCGGCCGAGCCGCTTCGGCGCTGATCCGGGTCAGCAAATAGGCGCCAAGGATCCCTCCGATCACCCCGGGCACCGCAATCCGTATCAGCAGCCGCCAGTCGACGTTGCCGTGGGCGACGTGGCTGATCCCCGAAATGGCGGTAGTGAAGGTCTCGGCGGTGTGGACCCCGGCCGAGGCGGCGGCGGGCGGCACGCCCATGCTTACCAACAGGGTGCTCGAGATTTGGCCATAGGCCATGCCCAGCGCGCCATCGACCAGCTGCGCGGCGAAACCTATCAGGATGAACGGGAGCAGCGGCGTCGGGTCCGCCAGCAGGGACTCGATGATCATGTCCTCCCCCAGTCGCGGCGCGGGGATGACGCAAAGCGCTGGCGGCGGCAAGCGCCGTGGCGGGACAATGCGCCACGCCGCCTTTTCAGCGCGACCGCGAATGCCTAGATTGTCCTCTGTGAGAGCGCTGATCGACTATCTGGATTCCGTAAAGCGGCGCGACCCGGCGGCCAAGTCGCGTTGGGAAGTGCTGCTCTATCCGGGCGCCTGGGCGCTGGCGTTTCACCGCGCTGCCCACTGGCTGTACGAGGGCAAGCTCTATTTCCTCGCCCGGCTGGTCAATCACGTTGGCCGCCTGCTGACCGCGATCGACATCCATCCGGGTGCTCGCGTCGGCCGCTACTTCTTCATCGATCACGGCTTCACGGTCATCGGCGAGACCGCCGAGATCGGCGACAATGTCACTATCTACCAGAACGTCACGCTGGGTGGCACCAATCCCGCGGACGGAATTCCCGGCAAGCGCCACCCGACCATCGCCGACGATGTGGTGATCGGTTCGGGCGCGCAAGTGCTCGGCCCGATCCAGGTCGGCAAGGGCGCCAAGATCGGCGCCAATTCGGTCGTCACCCGCGACGTCCCCGAAGGTGCGACGATGGTCGGCATCCCTGCCAAGCCGGTGCTGGTCGATGCCACTGACTCGAAGCCCGGCTTCATGCCCTATGGCACGCCGTGCAGCGAGATCGCCGATCCGGTGCTGGCCCGCTTGTGCGAATTAGAGCGCGAGATCGAGCGGCTCCGGCACGAACGCCGGGCCATCGGCGAGCCAAAGGCGAAACGCGCTTGAGCGTGATCACGCCGTTCCTGGACATCCGGGGCCGGCATGCGATCACTGCCTTCGACCGCGTCGAGCTCAACGCCATCCTCGACCTTTACGGACGGATGGTCGCCGCCGGCCACTGGCGCGATTATGCGATGGATTTCGAGCCCGATGTAGCGGTGTTCGCTGCCTTCCGCCGCCACAGCGAGCGGCCCGAGGCGCGCATCGAGAAACGCCCCTCGCTTCGGTTGAAGCAAGGGGCGTATGCGTTGATCTCGGAGCATGGCGCAGTGCTCAAGCGGGGCCACGACCTCTACGGCGTGCTCGCCCCGCTCGAGCGCCGGCTCATGCGGCTGGTACGGGACTGACCGGCCGGTCGAGCAGCGGCAACCGCGCCCGAAGTCCGTCCGGAAGCGGCTGGACGATCGCCCGCCGCGCCTGGTGCCAGAATGCCGACAACAGCAACAGCGCCGAGCCGATCACCAGCGCGGTGAGGGCGATGTTGAGCTCGACCGCTCCGAACTCGCGGAACAGCGCCTGGAGCGCGAACAGCACGTAGGCGAGGGCCGAGACCAGCAGCGCGCGGCGGTCGATCGCCAGCGCGGTGATGCCCAGCGCGACATAGAGCAGGATCACCACCAAGCCCTCGCCGATGCCGGCATTGCCGTCGTTGAGGCCGAGCAGCGTGAACACCGGATGCACGATCATCGGCGCGGCCAGCAGGTGCAGCCAGAAAGCGACATCGCTGCGGCGAGTCTGGCGCGCTGGATCGGACGAGTCCCAGCGCATCGCGAACAGGAACATGCCGATGCCCAGCATCAGCACCAGGCCGAGCATGATGTTGTCGTTGTCGGGCAGGTGGGCGATCGCCGCGCCGAGCGCGGCAAGCGCCACCCCGGCCACCGCGGCAGCACCCGCGGCGATAGTGATCGGCACCTTGAACCGGCGCCAGTGGAGCCACGCACCGGCGGCGGCGATGGCGGCGGAGACCGCGATGACCCCCATCGTCGCCGTATCGTTATTGTCGAAGAAGCCCGCTCCGAACAACGCGCCAATGGTCAGCGAGGCAGTCCCGAACACGCCGCCGACGAACGCCAGCAGCAGCAGGATCGACGGCAATGCCATGCGCCGCTTGGCCGTGAAGAACAGTGCCAGGCCCCAGGCCGTGGCGGCGACCGCAGCGGGGGCCAGCGGGCTCGGCCCATCGTCGCCGAGAATGAGGCCGATGGACTCGCCGATCGACTGGCCGATCCACCCGACCGCGAACAGCAGGATTGCGGCGGCGATCGAGACGAAGATGTCGTTAAAACCGGTGATCAGCCGGAAATGCTCTTCGTCCACGGCCGGCAGCGCGCGCTGGCCTTCGACGAAGCTGCGCAGCGCCGCAGCGGAGTCAGCGCTCAGCGCGCCGGACGCCACCGCGTCGTCGAGGTCTTGTTGCGTATACATAGGCCACCCTCCCTGTTGCGCGCGAGCTTAGGGCTGGTGTGTTACGGTGTCAATACAGTGAGGTGAACGGCCGGCGCCCGGGTGGGGGTGGGGGTGAGGTGGACGCCGGCCGAAACTGGTCTGCCTAGCGGCAGCGATAGCGCCCCCGCTCGACTTCGCGGCCGAGCAGTGCGCCGGCAGCCGCGCCCAGGATCGTGCCGGTGGCCCGTTCGCCCCGGGTATCGATCGCACGGCCGATCAAGGCCCCGCCGGCGGCGCCGACAATCAGGCCGGTGGTGCCGTTGGGCCGCTTGCAGCGCAGCCGTCCTTGCGAGTCCTGCCAGGTCCGACCGTGGTAATAGCCGTCGTGGGCCAGTGCGGCCGAAGGCAACACTGGGACCGCGAGCGAGGCGGCGGCGATGGTCATCATGAGCTTGCGCATCGAAACGTCCGTTCGTTGATTTGTGGATGCAAGGCTGGCCGATCAGGCCGGCGCTGGCGAGGCGTGGTTAACGTTAGTCGGGTGCGTTAACGACGAGACGAGCGAAACGCTCCGCTCGGGAGACGGATGACCGTGTGTAACCTCTATTCGATGACCGCGACGGTCGACGAGATGAAGAAACTGTTCGGCGCGTTCGAGGGCAATCGCGCCAACCTGCCGCCGTTCGACGAGATTTATCCCGGCAAGCCGGCGCCGGTGCTTCGCCACGGCGCGGGCGGCGGATTGGAGCTTGAGACGATGACCTGGGGCTTCCCGGGACCGGTAGGCGCCAAGGGCCGGCCGGTGACCAACGTGCGGAATCTCGCGAGCCCGTTCTGGCGTTCGGCGCTCAACAGCCCGGAGCGGCGCTGCGTGGTGCCGGTCACCCGCTTTTGCGAATGGACCGGCGAGGTGGGCGCGAAGCGCAAGGTGTGGTTCGGGATGCACCAGGACCATGACCCGCTGTTCGCCTTCGCCGGCCTGTGGCGGCCGGGCGAGGGCGGGCCGTTCATGGCGTTCCTCACCTGCGAGGCCAATGCTCTGGTCGGGGCGGTGCATCCAAAGGCGATGCCGGTGATGCTTCGCCCGCGGCAGATCGGCGACTGGCTCGAGGGAACGTATGACAATGTCTGCGCGCTTGCCATTCCGTTCGCCGACGGCGAAATGCGGATCATCGACGACGGAGGGATGTGATGGCGAAGAAGGCGAGTGCGAAGGGCGACAAGCCGAAAGCGAAGACCAAGGCGAAGACCAAGACGAAGAATGCGGGCAAGTCGTCGGCCAAGGGCAGCGGCGCGGCCGATGCCCTCTTCAAGCTCGCTGAGCATCCGATCATTGCCGACCTCATCGCGGTCGGGGCGACGGCGGCGGTGGCGGCGATCGTCAAGAGCAAGAGCGACGACGGGCGCAAGCCGGGATCGAGCCGGGCAGTCAAGGATGCCGGCAAGGCCGCCGCGGCGGCGATCGGCGCGCGGCTGATGGACGAGTTCAAGGCGGTCAAGCAAAGCGCGACCGAAGCTCAGGCGAAGGCGAAGAGCTAGTCACGGCGGAAAAGGGTGAGCCGGGCGCGGGCGATGTCGCGCTCGGCGATAATGGACAGTGCAGTGGTTTCCTGAATCGCCCCGCGCGCGGTCTCGATGGCGGCCCAGCCGCCGGGCTCCAGCCAGTCGGCGGCGAGGGCCGCGGGGGTGGCGCCGGAGGCGTAGGGGGGATCGGCAAATATCAGGTGGAAGCTTTGCGTCGGCGCAAAGTTTTCGACTCGGCAATTGACGGTCGTGGCGCGGTCTCCGGCGCCGAGCGCGGCGAGATTGGCGCGCAAGGTGGAGGCGGCGGCGCGGTCGGACTCGACGAAATGGCAGGAGGCGGCGCCGCGCGACAGCGCCTCGATGCCGAGCGCTCCGCTGCCGGCGTAGAGATCGGCCACCGCCAGGCCCTCGAACGAGCCGAGTCGGCTGGCGAGCATCGAGAACAGGCTCTCTCGCACCCGGTCGGCGGTCGGGCGGGTCGCGCTGCCCGGCGGGGCGAGGAGCGTTCGGCCGCGCCACTGGCCGGCGATCACCCTCATCTGGCAGGCGGGCCCTTCAACGTCTGGCGGAAGCGGAACAGATCCTCGCGCGCGACCTCGGCGATCGCGCCCGGCCCGAGGCCTTCGACGGTGAACGGGCCGTAGGCCGTGCGGATGAGCCGGCTGACCTGGAGGCCGAGGAAGGCGAGGACGTTGCGCACCTCGCGGTTCTTGCCCTCGGTCAGCGACAGCTCGATCCAGCAATTGCGTCCGGTGCGCCGCTCGAGATTGGCGTCGATCGACCCGTAGCGCACGCCGTCGATGGTGACGCCCTCGGCGAGGCTCTCGAGCTGGTCCTGGCTGATCTCGCCGAACGCGCGCGCGCGATAGACCCGGGCGACCCCGGTCGCGGGCAGCTCGAGCTGGCGCTTGAGACCACCGTCGTTGGTCATCAGCAGCAGCCCCTCGGTATTGTAGTCGAGTCGGCCGACCGGGATGAGGCGCGGCAGGCCGTCGGGCAGCCGGTCGTAGATCGTCGGCCGGCCCTTGGGGTCGCTCGCCGCGGTCAGCACCCCGGCGGGCTTGTAGAAGCGATAGATTCGCGCGGCGGCGGGGGCGCGCACCGCCTTGCCGTCGACCGTCACTCCGGTGAGATCGGTCAGGAGCGTGGCAGGCGTGGTCAGCACCTTGCCATCGAGCGCGACCCGGCCCTCGCCGATCATCCGCTCGACCTCGCGGCGCGAGGCGATCCCGGCGCGGGCGAGCAATTTGGCGATGCGCTGCTCGCCGTCTTCGCGCGCGGCTGGCCGCGCTTCCGGGCGGGGCGGGCGTGCAGCGGACGGCCGGGCCGATGATTTAGCCGGCGGTCCCTTGGGCGGCACCGGTGGGCGCTTTGTTCGTTGCGGCTTCACAAGCTATTGTCCTACGGGGGTGAGATGCTGTTCGGGAAGCGCAAGCGCCGCGTCAAGCGCGTGCTCATCATCGAGGATGAGCCGCTGACCGCGTTCGACAACGAAGTGATGATCCAGGACGCTGGCTACGAGGTGGTCGCGACCCACGACGATTATGCCGAGGCGATCGCGGCGATGGACCGCGAGCCGGTCGACCTGGTGCTGAGTGACGTTCGGCTGCGCGGCGACCGCACCGGCATCGAGGTTGCCGAGGAAGCCGCCAAGCGCGGCATTCCGGTGCTGTTCGTCACCGGCCACCCGCCCGACAATGCGCACGAGCTGGCGGTCGGCTGCCTGGTCAAGCCGTACACCGAAAAGACCCTGCGCGCCGCGCTCGACGCGGTCGACAAGCATCTCGAGGGCGAAGAGTGCAAGCCGCCCAAGGGCCTGCACCTCTATCCGCGCAAGAGCGAGGCGCAGTAGGGCGCTAATTCGTCATGCCAGCGAAGGCTGGCATCCATGCCTCTCCTTTGCGCGTGACCGAGAGGCATGGGCTCCAACCTCCGCCGGCATTCCATCGGGACTGGGTGCCGACGGAGCCTTGAAGCCGGCTCCGCCTTCGCTGGGGCGACGGAATCAAAGATACCTTTCCACCCGCTGGTGAAACTCCGCGATTCCGGTTTCGAGGGTGCCTAGGATGACGTCGCCGGCAAGGCCGCTGGCCATTCCGCGCTGGCACAGTTCGGCGGCGCGGAAGTCTTCCTTGGCGAAGGCGGTGCCGTCGAGGAGGTCCCAGCTTCGGCGCCAGTGGGCCTCGGCCTCGTTGGTCGCGGGGGCCTCGGGGATCAGCATGAAATCCTCGACCAGCGAAGTCCCGACCGATTGCGGCATGACGACGAGGATGTTGATGTAGTCGGGGCTGACCACGACGATCGTGTTCGGGAAGAGGTGGTAGGTGAAGGTCACCGCCCGGCGCAGCGCGGCGAGGTCGTCGCGGTCGATCGCGGCGAGATAGTCGGCGCGGCCGACCACCGCGCGCTGGTGGTCGCCGATGCGGTCGGCGACGGTGATCCCGTCGGCGAAGAAGCCGGCGATGGTCGCGGCGTGGAGCCGCTGGACGTGATAGGCTTCGAGGAAGGCGTCGATCAGCTGCTTCCAATTGGCCGCGACCCGATGGGTGCGGCGCTCGAACAGATGATGGCCGGCGAAATCGAAGGCGTCGAAGTCGGGCGCGAGCGCTTCAATGTGGGTGAAGTCGGCCTGAGCGCCTTGCGCGAACCAGATCAGGCCGCCGCTTTCGCGCATCGCGAACGAGCGGAGCGGGAGCTGCGCCGGATCGAGCCCGGGGAAGCATTCGGCGCGCGGCAGTCCGACCAGGGCTCCGTCGGCGCGGTAGGTCCAGGCGTGATAGGGGCAGACGATGCGCCGCGCCGGGACCGGCGTGTCGCCGTCGGGCGATAGCAGGCGCGTACCGCGGTGGCGGCAGACGTTGGCGAGGACATGCGCGGCGCCGTCGCGGTCGCGGCTGACGATCAGCGGCAATGCGTAGCCGTCGTGAGCCACCGCCGTTTCCGGCGCGAGCAAGGCCGAAGGCGCGAGCATCAGCGGCACAGAGGCAAACAGCCGCTCCATCTCCCGGTCGAAGCGCGCCGGATCGAGATAGACGTCGGAGGCGATGGTCTCGATGACTGTGCCCACCGACTGTTCGCCGCGCGCGATCGCCTCGGCCAGGGCACGCTGGCCAGGGGTCGGGCGGCGGAGGAGCGGCGCGTCCATCGGCCTGAATGTGCGCCCCGGGGCGCCATGCTGGCAAGGGCCTGTTCAGCGCCGCTGTGGCTGCTAAGCATGGGAAAAGTTGACGGAGGGCGATTATGGCGGCGAGCGCAGCGGCAGTGACGAGCGAGACGGCGCCGCCCAAGGGCCTCAAGCTGCTCAAAGCCGCGCTCGCCAATCGCAAGACGGCGATCATGCTGGTGTTCGGCTTCGCCGCGGGCCTGCCCTACACGCTGCTGATCGGGACCTTGAACGCCTGGCTCGGCGAGTGGGAAATCGACCTGGCGACGATCGGCGTGCTGAGCTGGATCGGGCTCGCCTACGCGTTCAAATTCCTGTGGTCGCCGCTGGTCGACCGGGTGCGGCTGCCGGTGCTCGAGAAGCTCGGGCGGCGGCGCAGCTGGCTGCTGGTGTGCCAGGTGCTGCTGACGCTGACCTTCTTCGGACTGGCGATGAGCGACCCGCGGCTCGCGCTCGGCTGGTTCGCGCTGGTGGCGGTGATCGGGGCGTTCGCTTCGGCCACGCAGGACGTGGTGATCGACGCGTGGCGGATCGACGTCGCCGACGCCAAGGCGCCGGTCGAGATCCTCTCGTCGATCTACCAGTTCGGATACCGCATCGCGGCGCTGATCGGCGGCGCTCTGGCGCTGGTGCTGTCGGAGCGGGTCAGCTGGCCGATGGTCTATGCAATCATGGGCGGGTTCATGGCGCTGACGGTGATCGCTACGCTGCTGGCGCCCGACACGCCGCGCGACGCCATCGAGCGCGAGCAGAGCGCGCTGCGCAAGGCCGGCGCGATCGACCCCAAATTGCGTGCCATCGGGCTCGGCATCGTCGGGCTCGGCTGGGCGTGGGCGATCTGGACGGTGGCGAGCTTCATGATCCAGATGCTCGGCGGGGCGGTCGACCCGGCGACCGGCAAGCCGCCGGTGGTGGGCGATTTCACCAAGGCCTATGGCCCGTGGATCGTCGCCGCGACGGTGATCCTGCCGGCGGTGGTGGCGGCGACGTTCAACTGGCTGAAGGCGCGCAAGGGCTATATCCTGACCGCCGACGAGCCGGCGGTGAGCGGCGGCGAGCGCGCCGCGGACCATGCCTATTCGGCGCTGATCCTGCCGCTTGGCGAACTGGTCAAGCGGATCGGCTGGGGCGTGGTGATCGTGCTCGGGCTGATCCTGTCCTACCGCATCACCGACCTCATCTGGGGGTCGTACGCCTTCCCGTTCTACCTCACCGAGCTCAAATATACCGGTGACGAAGTGGCGTTCGCGTCGAAAATCTTCGGCGTGTTCATGACCATGGCCGGGATCGCCATCGGCGCGGCGCTGTTCGCCACGCTGGGGCGGATGCCGACGCTCCTGATCGGCGCGATCGTCGCGGCGGCGAGCAATTTGCTCTACGCCGATCTGGCCAGCGGGGCGGTCTATATCGACAGCTTCGCTCGGACGCTCGGGCTCGACGCGTTCGGGCATGATTTGCGCATGGTGCGGCTGCTGATCGCCATCTCGGGCGAGAACATCGCCGCCGGGCTCGCGGGGGCGGCGTTCGTGGCCTATCTGTCGTCGATCACCAGCCGCGAATTCAGCGCGGTGCAATATGCCTTGCTGTCGTCGCTGACGTTTTTGGTCGGATCGTTGGGGCGGGCGTGGATCGGCGAGCGGATCGAGCAGGTCGGCTATGCGCCGGTGTTCATCCTGTGCGCGCTGATCGGCGTGGTCGCCGTCGGGTTCGTGATCCTCGAATGGGTGCGGGTGGCGTGGGCCGAGCGGCGGCGCGGTGACGGCGATGTGCTGAGCGCCGATGCGGCGCGCGCGGTGGAGGGCGACACCGCCTAGTCGGGCTGCTCGTTGTTGAGGGCAAGCGCGCGGCCGGCGAGGTAGAGCGAGCCGACGATGAGGCGCGGGACCGGGAGGTTGGTGAGCGCTTCTTCCAGCGAGGGTGCGGCGCGGCCGGCGAATTTTTGGGCCAAGGCTTGCGGATCGTGGTGGTCGTGGCCGGGCACGGGGACGAAGGTCAGCGAGGCGGCGTGGGGGGCGAGGGCGGCGAGGATCGCGCCCGCGTCCTTGTTGGCGAGGATCCCGGCGACGAGGTGCATCGGGGCGCGGGTTTCGAGCAGCGTAGCGAGGGCGGTGGCGGCATCGGGATTGTGGGCGCCGTCGATCCATGTTTCGACGCGGCCGAGCGGGCCATCGGCGAGGCGCTGGAAGCGGGCCGGCCAGCGGGCCGCGGCGAGGCCGGAGCGGAACTGGGCTGGCGTGACGGGCAGCCGGTCTCGCGCGGCGAGCATCTGCCAGGCGAGGTTGGCGTTGCGGACCTGCCACGGGCCGGCGAGGGCCGGGACGAGGGTCGGGTCAGGGGTCCAGTCGCGGCCTTCGAGGCGGAGGTCGGCGCCGCACTCGGCAGCGACCCGGACGATCGCCGCTCGGGCTTCGGGGGGCTGGGCGAGGGCGACGAGCGGCACGCCGCGGCGGGCGATGCCGGCTTTCTCGGCGGCGATGCCGGCGAGGTCGGACCCGAGGAATTGCTCATGGTCGCGGCCGATGCTGGCGATGCCGGTGGTGAGCGGCGCTTCGAATACGTTGGTGGCGTCGAGCCGGCCGCCCAATCCGACCTCGATGATCGCGGCGTCGGCGGGGGTCCGGGCGAAGGCGAGGAAGGCGGCGGCGGTGGTCGCTTCGAAAAAGCTCGGGTGGATGCCGGCGCTCGCCTCGCGCACTTCGCGCAGGAGATCGGCGAGGGTGTCGTCGTCGATCAGGCGACCGGCGACCCGGATGCGCTCGTTGAAGCGGACGAGGTGCGGGCTGGTGAAGACGTGGACGGCGTGGCCGGCGGCCTCGAGCGCGGCGCGGAGGAGAGCGCAAGTCGAGCCCTTACCGTTGGTCCCGGCAACGTGGAGCACGGGCGGAAGCGTGTCCTGCGGTCGGCCGAGGCGGCCCAAGAGCGCGGCGATCCGCTCGAGCCCGAGCACGTCGGCGCCGGGCGAGAGGAGGTGCAGGCGGTCGAGTTCGGCCTGGACGCCAGGGTGGGCGGAGGTGGCGGAGTCCGCCAATTGGGCTAGGCCGCCTTCTTCTTGCGCGGGGCGAGATAGTCGATCAGGCGGGCGACGGTGGCTTTCAGGTCGTGGCGCTTGACGACCATGTCGATCATGCCGTGCTCGAGCAGATATTCGGCGCGCTGGAAGCCCTCGGGGAGCTTTTCGCGGATGGTCTGCTCGATCACCCGCTGGCCGGCGAACCCGATGAGGGCGTCGGGCTCGGCGAGCTGAACGTCGCCGAGCATGGCGTAGGAGGCGGTCACTCCGCCGGTGGTCGGATCGGTGAGCACGACGATGTACGGCAGGCCGGCCTCGCGCAGTTCGGCCAGCGCGACGGTCGCGCGCGGCATCTGCATCAGCGAGAGGATGCCCTCCTGCATTCGCGCGCCGCCGGCGGCGGTGAAGAGGACGTAGGGCGCCTTGTCGCGGATCGCGGCCCGGACCCCGGCGACAAAGGCGGCGCCGACCGCAACGCCCATCGAGCCGCCCATGAAGGCGAAGTCCTGGACCCCGACGACGGACTTGCGGCGGCCAATCTTGCCGCGCGCGTTGGTCAGCGCATCGCGCGCGCCGGTGTTGGCGCGGGCGGTCTTGAGGCGATCGGTGTAGCGCTTGGTATCGCGGAACTTGAGCGGATCCTCGCGCACTTCGGGGGCGGGGACGATGTCATACTTGCCGTCGTCGAACATCTGTTCGAAGCGCGCCTTGGAGCCGATGCGGTCGTGATGGTCGCAGCGCGGGCAGCAGAACAGATTGTCCTCCCACTCCTTGGTGAAGACCATCGCCTCGCACTTCTTGCACTTGTGCCAGAGGTTGTCGGCGCTCTGGCGCTTGGGCAGGAAGGGAATGCCGCTGCGCACTCGGCTTAGCCAGCTCATCGCGGACCTTTCGAAAAATCGGGATGGGGCGACTAGCGCCTAAGCCGAGGCGCTGTCCAGTTGCAGCCCGGCCGCAATCTGTCGCGCCGCCGCGGCGGGATCGGCGGCGGCGGTGATCGGGCGGCCGATGACGAGTACGGACGCGCCGGCCGCGAGCGCATCGCGCGGAGTCATCACGCGCTTCTGGTCGGCCTCAGCGGTGCCGCCGGGACGGATGCCGGGGACGACGAAAAAGCCGTCGGGCCAGGCGGCGCGGGCGGCGGCGACTTCGGCGCCGGAGCAGACGATGCCGTCGAGCCCGGCGCTGCGCGCGAGACCGGCGAGACGCGCGACCTGGTCGGGGGGCGCGCCGGCGACGCCGATTCCGGCGAGGTCAGTGGCATCGAGGCTGGTGAGAACGGTGACCGCGACGACGCGGGTGGCGGCGGGGGCGGCGGCCCTGGCGGCTTCGAGCATGGCACGGCCGCCGACGGCGTGGACGGTGAGGATCGCGGGCGCGAGCGGGGCGAGCGCGGCGACCGCCTTGCCGACCGTGTTGGGGATGTCATGGAGCTTGAGATCGAGGAAGATCGGCAGGCCGGCATCGGCGAGTGTGCGAATGCCGTCGGGGCCGTTGGCGGCGAAGAATTCGAGGCCGAGCTTGAGCCCGCCGACGTGCGGCGCGACGGCTTCGGCGAGGGCGCGCGCGTGCGCCGGCTCGACCGTGTCGAGCGCGACGAAAATCGGGTTGGTCACTCGGTAAACTCGGCGCGCGCGGGCGGCGGGTCGCTGGTGACGGTCGCGGCCGGCGGCGGCGGGACCGGGGTTCCGGCCGAGCCGTCCGGTCCGATGCGCCGGGCGCGCCACAATTTGCCGCGCATCACCAGCCAGGTCGGGAGCCAGCCGGCGAGGAACGCCAGCAGCAGCAGGAACGGCAGCTTGATGGTGACGAGCAGCCCGCCCCACAGCTTGATGGTGACGTCGGTCCAATTGGCGGCGGCGAAGATCGACAGCCCGGCCGCGATCAGCACCCACAACAAGGTTCGAAGAAATTGCATCGTGCTTGCCCTCGCTGAGCGGAGACTTAGTGCGGGCTCGGCGCGAACGCCAGTCCGACTCCTTTCGTCGCGGCGGCGAGTCGCTTCGTCGTTACCGCCGCATGGGCGGATTGCGTGACCGCGAAGGCTGGCGAACAGCAAAGATCGGGGAGGACGGCACAGCTTTGGAACGGCCATTCAAGATCGGCCTGGCGGGCTTCGCCGCGGTCGCCGCGGTGCTGGCGCTGGCCGGGCGCGAGCCGCGCAAGGCCGAGCCGGGCACGCCGCGTTCCGACCTCATCACTTTGGCCAAGGTGTCGACCGCCGACCGGCGCGCGATCGACTATCGCCTGCTCGACGAGCGGCTCAAGCGGATGGCGGCCAAGCCGACGATGGTCGGGCTGGCGGTGGGCGTGGTCGAGAACGGGCGGATCACATTTTTGAACGGCTATGGCGAGACGCTCGCCGGGTCGGGCGAGGCGGTCACCCCGCAGACGGTGTTCCGCTGGGCGTCGGTGTCCAAGGGCGTCGCGGGGACGATGGCGGCCAAGCTGGCCGAGCAGGGCAAGCTCGATCTCGCCAAGCCGATCGGGCTCTATGCGCCGTCGCTCAAATTGCCCGGCGGCAACGAAACGCGCGCGACGCTCGGCGATGTGCTCAGCCACCGACTCGGCCTCTATCGCAACGCCTATGACGACAAATTGGAGGCCGGCGAGAATCCGTCGGTCATTCGCCGCAACCTCGGCTCGCTCGCCTCGCTGTGCGCGCCCGGAACCTGCTGGAGCTACCAGAACATCGCGTTCGACGCGTCGAGCGAGGCGGTCGTCGGGGCGACCAGCAAGAGCTATGAGGAGGCGGTCACCGCGACCCTGTTCCGGCCGCTCGGGATGACCTCGGCGACGATCAGCCTGGCGGGACTTCAGCGCGCGCCGAGCTGGGCGCGGCCGCACAGCGTCGGGCGGCGGCCGCTCGAGCTCAGCGACGCCTATTACCGGGTGCCGGCGGCGGGCGGGGTCAACAGCAACATCAAGGATCTGGCGCTGTGGATGATCGCCCAGATGGGCGGCATGCCGGAGGTGCTGAACAAGAGACTGCTGGACCAGATCCACGCGCCGCTGGTGGCGACTCCGGGTGAGCTCCGGCGGTTGCGCAAGTTCCGCGAGCGGCTCGACCAGCCGCACTATGGCTACGGCTGGCGCAGCTACCTCTATGCCGGGCACCGGATTGTCGGCCACCGCGGCGGGGTCAACGGCTACCGCTCGCTAATCCTGTTCGACCCGGCGCTGAAGAGCGGCGTGGTGGCGATGTGGAATTCGAGCACGTCGCAGCCCGGTGGGCTCGAGTTCGAAGTGATGGACATGCTCTACCGCCTGCCGCTGCGCGACTGGATGGAGCTCGACCAGTCGGCGGCCCCCGCGGCGACCATCGCCGCGGCCGAGGAAGAGCCGAACAGCGGCGGCGAGGCGCGCAACTAGCCGGCGGGGGCAGGCGTTGGCGCGGGCAAAGGAGTTTTCGCGCCATGTCCGACACCGCCGAGCCGATGATCCACGAAGACCAATTGCCCGGGCACGAGAGCAGGCTCGAGCCCAAGCCCGACTGGGAACCGCGCTATCCCGGCTCGGGGCGCCTGAAGGGCAAGACCGCGATCGTCACCGGCGGCGACAGCGGGATTGGGCGGGCGGTGGCGGTGCTGTTCGCGCGCGAGGGCGCCAATGTCGCGATCCTCTATCTGTGTGAGCATGACGATGCGGAGCTGACTCGCAAGGCGTGCGAAAAGGAGGGTGCGCGAGCGATCACGATCGCCGGTGATCTCGGCATCAAGAGCTTCTGCGAGGAGGCGGTGACGAAGGTGGTCGACACCTTCGGAAGCGTCGACGTGCTGGTCAACAATGCCGGCGAGCAGCATCCCGACAAGGACATCACCGGGATCACCGAGGAGCAGCTGAAACGCACCTTCCAGACCAACATCTATTCGATGTTCTATCTGACCCAGGCGGTTCAGCCGCATCTGAAGCCGGGCTCGTCGATCATCAACTGCACGTCGGTGACGATGTACAAGGGATCGAAGGACCTGCTCGATTACAGCGCGACCAAGGGCGCGATCACGGCGTTCACGCGCTCGCTGTCGGAGAACCTCGTCGGTGACCGAATCCGAGTCAACGCGGTCGCGCCGGGGCCGATCTGGACCCCGCTCAACCCGTTCGGCGGAAAGCCGCCCGAGGACATCCCCGAATTCGGCAAGGACACGCCGATGGGCCGGCCGGGCCAGCCCAACGAGGTCGCGCCGAGCTTCCTGTTCCTGGCGTGCGAGGACAGCAGCTACATGAGCGGGCAGGTGCTTCATCCCAATGGCGGGATCATCGTCAACGGCTAGCGCGCCAGGATCGTTTTCGCGGCGCGCGAAAAGGGCTATGATGCGCCGGTCGAGAGACGGGGAATGCGGTCGCTGATCCTTGTAAGGAGGATGTGCAATGGCGAAGCTTGTAATCCTGACTGCACTGCTCGGGGCGGCCGCCCAGCCTGCCGCCGCGCAATATTCGGCGCCTCCCTATGGCCAGGGCTGGGGGCCGAACCAGCCGATCGTGCGGGTCAACCAATATGACGGCGGAACGGTCAATCTGCGCAATGGCTGCGTGGTGGCGTTCAACAGCTATGGCCGGGCGCTGAGCCGAAGCCCGCGCTGCACGCCGCTGATGGTCGACGCCGCGCGCGACCTGTTCCGCCGCAACCAGATGGGCCAGGCCTATCGCCCGTCGGGCGGCGCCTGGGGCCCGCCGCGCGTGGCGTGGTGGGGCAATTCGGTGCGGGTCGATTTCCCCGGCATCGCCTGCTCCTACGTCTATTCGCGCAACGGCGAATTGCTGCAGACGCTCGGCGATCGCTGCACGGCGCAGACGCGCGGCATTGCCAACGAGGCGCAAACCGCATTCCGGCGCGGCTGGCGGGGCTAGCTCAGGCGTCGCCGCCGATCGCGGCGAACCAGTCGGCGTAGGGCGTGGTTAGGGCCATGTGGCGGTTATAGTCGGGTGCGCCGTCGTCCCACCACGGCGGGCCGCGTTCGCCCAGCGCGAGCTTGGCGGCGTGGACCCGGGCACGGGCGGCTTTTTCGGCGGCGGCGTCCTCCGATCTGAGCGCTCGACCGACGGCGGAGCGCGCGGCCATCAGCTCGGCGACTAGGCGGGTTCGCTCGGGCTCGGGCAGCGCGGGGTTGGAGCAGCGCCACAGCCGGCCGCGGACGACGAAATAGCGGCCGTCGGGGGTGGTCGGGTAGCGCGCCGCGCTCACTCCGCGCGGGCGGTGAGCCAGTGTTCGAGGTCGTCGCTGCCGCCGATCACCTCGCCATCGATCTCGACCAAGGGCGTGGTCGAAACGCCCTTCTCCTCCTCGAACGCGTCGACCTCGGCGCGGGTCTTAAGGATTCGCTCGTCGATGTCGTAGCCGGCCTCCTCGAGCAATTGTTTGGCGCGCACTCCGAACGGGCAAGTGTGATCGGGCAGGACCATTCGGGTGAGGGTGGCTTGCATGGCGGGCTCCGGCGTGAGGGTGTCGTCGGAACCGAACGCGGCGTGGGCGGGCCGGTTGCCGACTGCCCTCACTCGATCGTGACGAAACTGTCGAGCACCCGCTTGCGGCCGGCCTTTTCGAACTCGATCTCGAGCTTGTTGCCCTCGATCTCGGCGATGGTGCCGTAGCCGAACTTGCCGTGGAACACGCGCATTCCGGTGGTGAGGTCGTCGCGGCCCTTGTTGCCGAGGGAGACGGCCGAGGCGCGCGCCTCGATGACGCGTTGCGGCTGGGCAGAGAAGCGGCCCTGGGCGCGCTGCCAGCCGGCGCCGCGGGTCGAGGCGCGGTCGGCGCGGGCGGCGGCGAGGTGGGCGAACGGGTCGCCCTGCTCGCTCCACTGCGCGCGCCACAGGCTTTCGCCGCCGGTCATCGTCGTCTCGGTTTCGACATGCGCCTCGGGCAGTTCGCCGACGAAGCGCGACGGGATCGAGCTGGTCCACTGGCCGTAGATTCGGCGGTTGGCGGCATGGAACACGAAGGCGCGGTCGCGGGCGCGGGTGAGGGCGACATAGGCCAGCCGCCGCTCCTCCTCGAGGCTCGCCAGCCCGCCCTCGTCGAGCGCGCGCTGCGAGGGGAACACGCCCTCTTCCCAGCCGGCGAGGAAGACCTGGCTGAATTCGAGGCCCTTGGCGGCGTGGATGGTCATGATGGTGACCTGGTCGCTGCCCTTTTGGGCGTCATTGTCCATCACCAGGCTGACGTGCTCGAGGAAGGCGCCGAGCGAGTCGTATTCCTCCATCGCGCGGGTCAGCTCGGCGAGGTTCTCGAGGCGGCCGGCGGCCTCGGCGCTGCGCTCGGCCTGGAGCATCGCGGTGTAGCCCGATTCGTCGAGCAGGATTCGGGCCAGCTCGGGGTGGGGGAGGGTGCCGGCCTGCTGGCGCCAGCGGGCGATGTCCGCCACGAAGCGGGCGAGTGCGTTGCGGGCGGCAGGGCGAAGCTCGTCGCTGTCGAGCAATTGCGCGGCGGCGAGCAGCAGCGGCTGGCCGGTGCGCCGGGCGAAATCGTGGATCGTCGCCAGCGCCTTGTCGCCGAGCCCGCGCTTGGGCTGGTTGACGATCCGGTCGAAGGCGAGGTCGTCATTGGGCTGGGCGACGAGGCGGAGGTAGGCCAGCGCGTCGCGGATTTCGGCGCGCTCGTAGAAGCGGAAGCCGCCGACGATCTGGTAGGCGAGGCCGATGGCGATGAACCGCTCCTCGAACTCGCGGGTCTGGAACTGGGCGCGCACGAGGATCGCGCAGTCGGCGAGGCAGCCGCCGCCGCGGACGTGGTTCTCGATCTCCTCGCCGACTCGGCGCGCCTCCTCGGGCCCGTCCCACACGCCGATGACCTTGACCGGGTCGCCGGCATTGCTCGCGGTCCACAAGGTCTTGCCGAGCCGGCCACTGTTGTTGGCGATGAGCCCGCCGGCGGCGCCGAGGATGTGGGGGGTCGAGCGGTAATTCTGCTCGAGCCGGATGACTTTCGCGCCCGGGAAGTCGGTTTCGAACCTGAGGATGTTGGCGACCTCGGCACCGCGCCACGAATAGATCGACTGGTCGTCGTCGCCGACCACGCAGATGTTGCGGCGGGGCTCGGCGAGCAGGCGCAGCCAGTCGTACTGGCTGGCGTTGGTGTCCTGATATTCGTCGACCAGGATGTAGCGAAAGCGGTCGCGATATTGTTCGAGCACATCGGCGCGGGTGCGGAAGATGACCAGCATGTGCAGCAACAGGTCGCCAAAGTCGCACGCGTTGAGGGTCTTCAGCCGGTCCTGGTAGGCGGCGTAGAGCTCGGCGCCGCGGCCGTTGGCGAAGGCCTCGCTCTCGCCGGCGTCGATCTGCTTCGGGGTCCAGCCGCGGTTCTTCCAGCGGTCGATCAGCCCGGCGAGCTGGCGCGCCGGCCAGCGCTTCTCGTCGAGGTCGGACGCGACGATGAGCTGCTTGAGCAGCCGCAACTGGTCGTCGGTGTCGAGGATGGTGAAGTTGGACTGGAGGCCGACCAGCTCGGCATGGCTGCGCAGCATCCGCGCCGCGACCGAGTGGAAGGTGCCGAGCCACGGCATTCCTTCCACCGCCCCACCGGTGATGTGGCTGATCCGCTCGCGCATTTCGCGGGCGGCCTTGTTGGTGAAGGTGACAGCGAGGATCTGGCTCGGCCAGGCGAGGCGGCTGGCCATGATGTGGGCGAGCCGGGCGGTGAGCGCCGCGGTCTTGCCGGTGCCGGCCCCGGCCAGCATCAGCACCGGCCCCTCGATGGTGAGGACGGCGTCGCGCTGCGGCGGGTTCAGCCCGTCGAGATAGGCGGGATCGTTGACGGCGGGGGATTCGGGCACGCGCGAACGATTAGGGAACGCGCGCCAGATCGGCAAGGATCGGCCGGCGATCCACGGGGGACCGCCGGCCGAAAATCGTTAGGCCTCGAGGCCGTGCTTGAGGCTGCTCATCTTGTCATGGCCTTCGCGCACCGACTGATAGGCGCGCTCGACCGCGGTGCGGCTCTCGCCCTGCAGCGTGTCGCTGCCCAGTGCGGTCTCGAACTTCTCCTTGAGATAGTCCTCGCCGCGCTCGACCTCGTTGATGATCGCCTTGTCGTCGCGGCCGGTGATCGCCGACTTGAGGTCGAGCCAGGTCTGGTGGAGGCCGCCCAGCGTCGAGCCATCCTGGTCGGGTTCGCCGCCCAGCCGGCGGACTTCGGCGGCGAGATCGGCCGAGGCGCGCGAGCGCTGGTCGGCAAACTGGGTGAACAGCTCGCGGAACTGCTCGGACTCGACGTCCTGCGACGCCTCGCGATAGCCGTTGACGCTGTCGTTGAGGGTCGAGGTGAGGGTCTTCAAGGTGGCGAGGTCGTCGTTCTGGCCGATCATGGCAATACGCTCCTTTACGAGGGGGGGTTGATAACCCTGACCCAACGCGCAGGCGGCGGGTTGGATGCGCCCGGCGGCGGCTTGTGCCGAGGATTCGACGAGCGCATGATTGGGCGATGAGCGAAGTCATGTGCGGCGGCTGCCGCTGCGGCGCGGTGCGCTATGAAATCGGCGCGGTGGTGCGCAACTCGATCTGCCATTGCCGCGACTGCCAGCGCAGCGCCGGAGCGCCGATGGTCGAATGGATGCTGGTCGACGAGGGTGAGCTGAGCGTCAGCGGCGAGCCGGCGACGTTCGAAAGCGCGCCGGGCACGTTTCGGAGCTTCTGCGCGGCGTGCGGCACCGGGCTATTCTACCGCAACGCGGCGATCTTCCCCGGCCAGGTCGATGTCCAGACCGTGACCCTCGATGCGCCCGAGCTGGCGCCGCCGCCGAGCGGCCAGGTCCAGGCCGCCGAGCAGCGCGTGTGGGTGGCCGCGCTCGACTCGATCCCGGCCTGGCCGCGCTACCCCGGCATGTAAATTTTCAGCCAACAAAAGTTATGCGCCATATCCCCGTTATCCACAGGCCAAATGCCAAAGATTCCGCTTGGCGCGACTCGGGAACAGGGGTCACCTTCCATTTGTGATCGGGACGGAAGGCCCCGCCTCACAGGTCGGCCGGCAACGGCGGGACGGTGAGGAGAGGACGGAAGGACCGATCTCCGCCGGCAGGCGATGGAAAGCCCGGGAACGAGGCCGAACTGCTCTTCGGAGCGATGACGCAGCGGACCATGGTGCTCTTCCGGACCAGCCGGTCAGAGGCGCCGGAAGAGTTGGTCCCGGCTATTGCGAAAGGCGGCTTTCCCCAGGGAAGCAGGCCGCGCGAGAGGGGGCCAGCCCAAGAAGGCCGCGGAATACCAGGGCGCGTCGGAGTCTTCGGACGAAGCCGCGAAGTGGACCGCCAAGGCAGCCGGGAGTTCTTCGGAACGAGCGGCGGCGGAAGCGGGAAGCGAGGTTCCTCGGAGCCACCTTGGGGGGAAGCGAACCTGAGCTGGTGCGCCAGGATCGAGGAGCGGGAGACCTTCGGGTCGCCAAGCTGACGAACACCGGCAAATCCATGTCTCGGCGCAGGAGAGGGCTGGCGGAAACGCCGGCCCTCTTACTGTTTGTGGCTTATCGGCTGACGGGCGCCACCTCGACAGTTTCAGGGAGCGGCCATAGATTGGCGCCATGTGGCGTCTTCCGTTCGCTTGTTTGCCCGCAGCCTGCGCGGTGCTCGCTGCGCCTGTGATTGCGAAACCGCCGCCGCCAGTAGCGCTCACGCCAAGCGGCAAATGGTCGGTCGAATATGCGACCAACATGTGCGTGCTGAGCCGGATGTTTTCGGCGGGAGCCGCAAACGTCCAGTTTTCGGTCAAGCCCTCGCCGAACGCCGATCAGGCGCGGCTAATGGTGATCGAGACCGGCAAGCAGCTCAAGGCGCAGTCCGGAATACCCGAGGTGAGCTTCAGCGACGGGAGCCGACCCGAACGGGTCCAGGTGCGCGCCGTGTCGAAGGATGGCATAGCGCTGACGGCGGTCGATCTGCCACGTTCATCGCTGGCTCCGCTCGATTCGCCGGACGGCGCGATCACCATCCGCTTCCGCGATGCCGTCAACTACCGCTTCGCACCGGGTGGCATGAAGTCGGCTTGGAAAGCCCTTGCCAAATGCGAGCGCGACTTGCTGAAATCCTGGGGTATGAGCGAGGCCGAACAGGATCGGCTGCAGCGCATGCCCGTTGGCCGACCCGGCTGGATCCGGCCCGACGATTATCCGCAAAGTCTCGTCATGCGCGACATCCAGGGGTCCGTTGGAACGGTCCTGAAGGTTGGCGCCGATGGCCGGGTTAGCGATTGCCGCGCCGCAGAACCGAGCGGTACCGAGTTGCTCGACAAGCGCACGTGCGACTTGCTCCTCAAGCGCGCCCAGTTCGAGCCGGCTCTTGACCACGATGGCAAGCCGATGCCGGCACTGGTCTTCTACCGCGTGACCTGGTTGCTCCAGTAATGGCCGTGGGCAAAAGTGCCGCCGGACAGGGCAGACTATGGGCATGAGACTTCTGCTGTCGATGCTGTCCGCCCTCGGCCTGTGCCTCCCCGCGACAGGCCATGCCGGGGGGCGCAAGGTGCCGGCCGGCCAATGGGCGATCGAATATCAGGAGGACGATTGCACGCTGTCGCGCGACGGCGTGGGCGCGGAATTAGGGATCGCCATTCGCACCCGGCCGCTAGCCGAGCCGCACGACCTGATGATCTACGGCCAGTTCGACCGCGGCCGGAAGGACGGTTTCCAGGGCACGCTCGATCTCGACGGGCAGGTGCAGGCGGGGCAGCGATGGGTGCTGATCGAGCCCTCGCGGGGCCGCAAACGGACGTTGCTTCGAACGACCTTGTCGGCCGCTGAATTGGCGCGCCTGGGATCCGCACGCGCCGTGGGGATCAGCGGGCCGAAGGGTTTCCGAGTGAATGCGGCCGCCCCCGGCGTGGCGAGTCGATTGAAGGCACTGCGCGAGTGCGAGGTCTACCTGGCGGGGCGCTGGGGCATCACCAAGGCGGAGATGGACGGCTGGGCGCAGCCGGCGCGAGCGCTCACCGACTTGGGCCAACTGTTCCGGGACAAGGACATGACCAAATTCGGCTACCTGCGCGATGCGATGCGCGGGGTGCTGACGATCGACGCGGCGGGCCGGATGACCGATTGCAAGATCGTCGCGGCGAGCAGGGTGTCCCGGGTGAACGCGCGCTTTTGCCCGACGCTGCGCGAGCGCGCCCGGTTCGAACCGGCGCGCAACGCCGCCGGCGAGGCAGTGCCCGGAAAGGTAATCACGCCGAGGATCACCTCGGCGCGCATTCCTTAGCCGCGAAAAAGGGACAGTCCCCAAGCGGGAACTGTCCCTGTGTGTGCGCTTAGTCGGCGAGGCCGGCGGGGACCTTGCCGCCGTTTTCGGCGAGCTTTTTCATCACCGCCTTGTGCAGCCAAATGTTCATCTCGGCGCTGCCTTCCTTGTCGCCGGTGTA
Organism: Sphingomonas mesophila; assembly: GCF_003499275.1. Lineage (GTDB taxonomy): Bacteria > Pseudomonadota > Alphaproteobacteria > Sphingomonadales > Sphingomonadaceae > Sphingomicrobium > Sphingomicrobium mesophilum. The sequence continues at coordinate 490,590 of NZ_QWDF01000001.1, forward strand.
GCCGAGCTCGGTCGCCAGCTCCTTGCGGTTGTCGAGGCTCGAATCGATGTCGAGCAGCTTCATCAGATCGACGATCGAGCTCTTCCAGTTGAGATCGGGATTGCCCTTTTCGGCAAGCTTGGCCTCGAGCACCTGCTCGACGTCGACCTGCTGGCCGGCCTGACCCGGCTGCGCGGTCGCGGTTCCGCCGCCGCCGCCGCCGCCGACGTTCGGCCCGTCGAGCATCCCGCTGTTGCGCAGATCCTCCATCGTCGTCTCGTCCTTGCGGCGCGGCATGATCTTGTCGCGAATCTTGTCCCACAGGCCCATGTCGAAATCTCCTCACGCGTCGCGGCGAAAAGCGCCGGCGATCGCGGGGCTCAACGCGCGGGGGCGGGGCGCGGGTTCCCCGCGCTAGTGGACGACGATGGTGGTCGAGCCTCCGAGCAAGGCGTGGGCGAAGCGGCTGCACCTGACCTTGTAGGTGCCGCGGCGCGGGGTGACGGTGATGTGGGCGCGCTGGCCGGGCTTGAGGGTCAGCTTGCCGCCCGGCAACGGGCCCTTGAGCTTGCCCCAATAGAAGAATTCCGGAGCGGTGAAATCGTGGGTCTCGCCCGACTGGTTGGCGATCGTCAGCCGCACCGGGACCCCGCCCGAAAGGTGGATCGGGGCGGGCGAGAATTTGTGGCTGGTGACGACGATCGACACGCGCGTCGCCTGGGCGGCGGCGGGGGTGGGGGAAAGAGCGGTGATGGCGGCGGCGGCGACGCCGAGCAGAGATCTGGAAATGGTCATTGGCAATCCTCGCGACGGCAAACGTAAAGCGCCGCGATCGGTTTCCGGCAAGGGGTATCGAACCACCGCGACTTTGGGAGTGCTGGTCAGTCGCGGCGCCCGCCGCTAGCCTCGGGCGATGACGGAAACGACGAAGACGCGCGTGATCGGCGCGGGGAATGGGTGGCGCATCCTGGCCGCGCTGGTGGTGGGGATCGCGGCGGGCGTGCTGGTGTCGGCGAGCGGCGACGGGTGGCGCGACCCGGCGGTGCGCTGGGCGGGCGCAATCGGCGGGATCTGGCTCGACGCGCTGAAGGTCACGGTCATTCCGCTGATCGTCGCGCTGCTGGTTAGCGGGATCGTCGGCGGGGCCCGGGCCGCGGCGGGCGGCGGGGTGGCCGGACGCTCGATCCTGTGGTTCGTGGTCGTGCTGACCCTGTCGGCGGCGTTCGGCGGGTTGGCGATGCCGGCGCTGTTGAGCTTCTTCCCCTTGCCCGAGCAATCGGCCGAGGCACTTCGCGCCGGGCTTGCCGGGGTCGACAAGGCGGCGACCGCGGCGTCGGTCCCGACCGCGCTCGACTTCGCGCGGTCGATCGTCCCGTCGAACGTGCTGGCGGCGGCGGTCAACGACCAGATCTTGCCGCTGACTTTGTTCACCGCCGCCTTCGCGCTGGCGGTGACTCGGATCGACAAGCCGCGGCGCGACGACCTCGTCGGCTTCTTCCAAGGCATCGAGCAGGCGATGCTGGTGATGATCGGCTGGGTGCTTTGGATCGCGCCGGTCGGCGTGTTCGGGCTCGCCTTCGCGCTCGGCGCCGGGGCGGGCGCGGCGGCGTTCGGGGCGATCCTCCATTATGTCGCGCTGGTGATGCTGGTCGGGCTCGGGGTGACCGCGGCGGGCTATGGCATCGCGATCCTGTTCGCCGGCTGGCGGCTGCGCGATTTCGCCCGAGCGATGGTTCCGCCGCAGGCTGTCGCGATCTCGACCCAGTCGAGCCTCGCCTCGCTGCCGGCGATGGTCGGCGCGGCGCGGCGGCTGGGCGTGCCGGAAACCAACAGCGACGTCACGCTGCCGCTCGCCGTGGCGCTGTTCCGGGCGACCGGGCCGGCGATGAACATGGCGGTGGCGGTGTACGTCGCCTATTGGCTGGGGATCGACCTCGCGCCGTGGCAATTGTTCGCCGGCATCGCGATGGCCTCGATCGCCAGCTACTGGGCGGTGAGCCTGCCGGGATCGATCAGCTTCGTCACCTCGATCGCGCCGATTGCCCTGGCGATGGGCCTGCCGGTCGAGCCGCTGGCGATCCTGATCGCGGTCGAGACCTTCCCCGATATCGTGCGCACGCTCGGCAATGTGACCATGGACGTGGCGGTGACCGGGGCGGTGTCGCGCAAAGCCGATCCGCAGGATTAACGACGGCTGACCACCGCTCGTCGATTGGTGGCGGAGGCGCGCGCGTTGGTCGGCCGGCGGGCCTGACTGCCGAGCCTTGCCGGCCGTTCGTCGAGCGCAACGAAGCGCGCCGCGCCGCCTCGGCTAGATCGAAAAGGCGACGCGAGGGGCCCTTCTTCGGCCACCCACATCTCCCGGATCGGGGAGGGCCCTTCGTGTCGGTTGACCAGGAGAAGCACGATGAAAATGCTGTTTGCCCTGGCCGCCGTCTTGACCTCGGCGGCCCTTACCGTCCCGACCGTTAGCGGACGCGAGGCGCTGCCGGGCGTCACCGTCGCATCCGCCGGCGCTGGCGCTGCACCGCGCGCCGCCTGAGCCGGTCCGCCGGCCGCTGATACTCCCCCGATTGGTCAGCGGCCGGCGATGGCTTTCACCCGATCGCTGTAGAGCCGGCCGACCGGCTGCTCGGTCTGGTCGTTGAGCAGCGCCACCCAGCGCCCCGACGGATTGCGCGTGAAGCCGCCGATGAAATCGCGGCGGACGATCGCCGAGCGGTGGAGGCGGACGAACAGCGCCGGATCGAGCTGCTCCTCGAGCGACGCCATGGAATGATGGATCAGCCAGCTGCGGGCGCCGACGTGGAGCCGCATATAGTCGCGCTCGGCCGAGATGCGGTCGACGTCGGCGGAGGCGATGCGGACCAGCCCGCTGCGGTCCGACGCCCAGAATTCCTCGAGGAAATCCGACTGGCCCGGCGGGGCTGCGTCGGCACAGCCGGAATCGAGGTGGCGCAAATGGGTCCGCGCCCGCTCGATCGCCTCCTGGAGCCGGCCGGGCTCGATCGGCTTCATCAGATAATCGACCGCCGCGACGTCGAACGCCGCGACCGCGAACTGGTCGAAGGCGGTGACGAAGATCACTACCGGCGAGGGGCGCGTGCCGGCCAGTTCGCGCGCAACTTCGATCCCATCGAGGCCGGGCATGGCGATGTCGAGCAGCAGCAGGTCAGGCGCGAGCGCCGCGGCCATGCGCACCGCCGCCTCGCCGTCGCTGGCGGTGCCGACGAGGTCGATCCCGCCGATCCGGGCAAGCAGCAGCTGCAGCCGCTCGGCGGCTAGCGGCTCGTCATCGGCGATCAGGACCTTGAGCGTCGTTTCCGGCATGTTCCACTTCCAGCGGGAGGGTCAGGACCGCCTCATACCCGCCTTCGGGCCGCGTGCCAAAGCGGCTTGTCGCGGCCGCGCCGTAGCGTGCTTCGAGCCGCTGGACGACATTGCGCAGACCGACGCCGGTGCCGTGGTCGGGCTGCTTGCCGACCGGCGTGCCGCCGCTGTCGCTGACGGTCAGCGCAAGCTGCCCGTCGGGCGTGCGCCGGGCCTCGATCCGCACCATCACCTGGCCCTTCGAGCGCGACACCCCGTACTTGATCGCATTCTCGACCAGCGGCTGGAGGATCAGCGCCGGCAGCCGCGCCTTCTGGAGGGTGTCGGGGACGTCGATCTCGACCTTGAGCCGGGTCGGGAAGCGGACCTTCTCAATGTCGAGATAGAGCCGCTGGAGATCGATCTCCTCGGCCAGCGTGACCTCGGCGGTGGGATCGAGCGACAGGCTGGTGCGGAAAAAGGTCGAGAGCGCCAGCAGCATCTCCTCGGCGCGGTCGTTACGCTTGGTCATGATCAGCGACGACAAGCTGTTGAGGGTGTTGAACAGGAAGTGCGGATTGACCTGGTAGCGAAGCGCTCGGATCTGGGCCGACTGCGCCGCCGCCTCGGCCTCGGCAGCGCGCCGCCGGGCGCCGAGCGCCTGGGCCTGGGCGAGGGTGGCGAGATAAAAGGCGCTCCACGCGGCGAAGAAGAAGAACCAGGTGACGGCCGCGTCGGCAATGATGCGGATGCGCTTGCTTCGCTCGAGATCGGCGAGGGCGGGGAGGGTCAGTACCAGCGGGTCCTGAGCGGCGCGCTCGATGCGGATTTCGCGGCCCTTCTCGACGATTACCACGCCCTCGCGCGCGACGTGGCGGAATTCCTCGCGGCTCGGCCGCTGGTGGCGCTCGAACGACATGACGACGCTCGCCTGGGCGATTCCGCCGAGCAGCGAGAGGATGGCGGCGGCAATGGCGCGGCGGCGCAGGCTCGAGCGGCGCGCGATCAGGCCGAGCACCAGATAGATCGCGCCAGTCAGCAGGAACCCGGCAAAAATGATCGGGACGCGGTTATAGAGCACGCTCCACGGGTCGCTTCCGAGGAACGCGCGGACGACCACGGTGGCGGCGTAGACCAGCCAGAAGCCGAGGATCGATTTGAGCGCGAGCCGCCAGTCGTCGAAGCGGCCGGCGCGCTGGGATTCGGTTGCGGGCATCGTCTCCACGATATCGTTGAGCGACCCGGCGAAGGCAATCGGCGCGGCTGCACTTGGCAGAGCAGCAGACCCCGTCGGTCGAACAATCCACAGAAAAGAGGTGGGAACGCCGCCAACCCGCCTTCGTTTGCCTTGACACGCCCTATCGAGGATCAAGCGCGATGAACCCGACCACCGACGAGAAGACGCCGACCGAAAGCCCGGCCGAGCACCCGCCGACGCTCCAGGGCGAGCCCGACCGGGAGCTTGAGCTCAAGCTCAAGAAGAACCCGGAAGACCCTGATTTGAAGGCGGATGTCGGCTCGGACCAGTCGATGGACGCATCCGATCCGATCGCCGCAACCCAGCCCGGCGGGAACGAGCCGGTGCCAAGCTCGGGCTTCCCCGACAAGTAGAATCGACCACGACAGTATGGCGACACCTGCGTTGCAATTATGCGACACAGGTGGCGCCTTGCTGCACCGGGTTAATTATTCGCTCTTGCCGTCGGCCTATCCCTTTGATTCTATGTGAACGGGGGGTGGGATGATGGTTAAGCGTTTCGCAACCGTTTGCGGCGCATGATCCCCACCGAAAGGACAAGGGAGTGGGATCGATGTCGACGCGGACCAGCCAGCCTGCCGGGGGCGCACTGCTCCTCTCGGAGATGAAGGAATTCGCCGCCTTCCCGAAGGCGACCCAGCGCTACATCCGCCGCTCGCTCGATGTCGCCTTCCACCGTGCCGACGCTGTCGAGACCTGGGCCCGCGACGAGGGCGAGAGCGCTTCGATCCGCGCCCAGGCGCGCTTCTACAAGCAGCTCGATCACCTGCGCATGCAGGTCCCGGACGACAGCGGCCTCGACATGATCGAGCCGTTCATGGGCATGCTGGTGACATTGGCCGCGTTCGACCTCGGCCAGGACCGCCTGCCGAGCTTCGCCGCCTTCCGCTTCCTCTACGAGCGGCTGCTCGGCGCCAGCGTGCGCCCGTGGCTCCCGGCCGCGTTCTGCGCCGCCGCCGCCTTGCCGCACCTCCACCCCGATCGCCGCCGGCTGCTGCTGCAGTCGATCAGCGAGAGCGCGGCGACCGCGCCGGGCTGGTCAAACCGCGACCCGGTGTTCTGGCCGGAATGGGTCGAAAAGGTCGACATCGCCGCCGCTGCTTAAGTTTCGCGCTTCGTCATTGCGAGCGAAGCGAAGCAATCCAGCTGTGACACTGGATTGCTTCGTCGCTTCGCTCCTCGCAATGACGGTTCAGGCCTTCACCGACGGAAAGATCGCGGCCAGCTGCGCCAGGCTGTCGCGGGCATTCTTGTGGTGGACGAACACCACCCCGTGCGCCTCATAGGCGGCGCGGTGGCGATCGCGGTCGTCGACCAGCACGTCGCCCGGATCCATGAAGCGATGCTTGTCGCGCGCCATGCAGGTGATCACCGGGACGCGTGGGAAATGCTCCTCGCACCACGCCAGCTTCTGCGGCGCGGCCCATTTGCCGAGCGGCAGGCCGGTAAGGATGGTCGGGGTGAGATGCTCGACCGCATCGAACAGCGTTCGGGCATCGGGCATTTCGGGGAGCCGCGCGTAGAATTCCGGCGCGCGTGCCAGCCGCTTCCAGAATTCCTTGATCCCGAAGCGCTTCTCGAACGCCGCCGCGGGCATTCCGAGCAGGTCCTGAGCGCCGCGATCGAAATCGGCGAGCACGCCGTCGAGATCGAGGAACAGGCGGGGCGTCGCCATGCCTAGAAGCGCGCCGGGGTCAACGTGACCGGGACGGGATGGTCGAGCTCGTCCCAGCCGCGCTCCTTCAGGACGTCGTTGCTCTCCTTGGCGCGGCGGCCGTCGCCGAGCGACCAGGTGATGTGGAAGGTGGAGCCGTCGGGGCGGTCGACCGCGCCGTCGATGGTGACGACATAGGCCTCGACCCCGCGCTCGTCGTCGGTGCGGCCGACGATTGCCGCGCGCACCTCGTTGGGGAGCGGATCGTCGGCGGCGTCGATCCGGAGCGTGACGTGGTCGGCGACCGGCTTAGCGTAGCGCGGCGGGAATTGCTCGAGCAGTTGCGCGCGCTCGGAGCGGTCGAGCTTCCAGCCGATGACACTGCCCGGTTTGACCATGGCGGTGACAATCAGCGGCGCGCGGCGAGGTTCCCGACCAGGCTCTCGGCGAACTCGCCGAGCGTGTCGTCGCGCGCGCCCATCACGACGATGCGGTCGCCCGCCGCGGCCTCGGCCAGCAACGCCGCGCCGATCTCCTCGCGCGCCGCGAGGTAGCGGGCATCGCCGCCGCGCTGGCCAATCGCCTCGGCCAACCACTCTGACCCGCGCGAGCGGTCGACCGTTCCGCCCTGATAGACCGGGTCGGGAAGGTAGAGCCGGTCGCCGGGCCGAAGCCCGCGCGCAAAGGTGTCGGCGAGCTCGTCGCCCATCTTGGCGAGCGGGCCGAAGCCGTGGGGCTGGAACATCAGCAGCAGTCGGCCGGGCGCGTTGGTCAGCGTCTCCAGGGTCGCGGCGATCTTGTCGGGATTGTGGGCGAAGTCGTCGATCACCGTCACTCCGCCCGCGCTGCCGACGATCTCGAGCCGGCGTTTCAGCCCGGCAAAGTCGGCGAGCGCGGCCGCAGCCTCCTCGAGCGATATACCGAACGCGGACACCGCCGCGATCGCCGCAAGCGCGTTCGAGGCATTGTGGCGGCCGGGTATCGGCAGCGCGACCGTGACGCTGTCCTCGCCCGAGCGGACGGTGAAGGTCGAGCCGTCGCCGCCAAGCTCGAGCGCGTGGCCGGCAACCGCTGCTCCCGGGCTGTCGAAGCCGTAGCCGACGGCTCCGCGAAGCACGTCGGCCATCGCCCGCGCCTCTGGATCGTCGAGGTTGACCACGGCCGTCCCGGCACGCGCCAAGAAAGCGCCGAACAGGCTGCGCAATTCGTCCATGCCATGGTGGTCGAGGCTGACGTTGGTCAGCACCGCGACCGACGGGCGGTAGAGTGCGATCGAGCCGTCGCTTTCGTCGACCTCGCTGACGAACAGTTCGGGATTGCCGACCAGCGCCGAGGCGAACGGCGCATGGGCGCTAACGAAATTCTTCATCACCGCGCCGTTCATGACGGTCGGGTCGCGGCGGCAGGCGTGGAGGATCCAGCCGATCATTCCGGTGACGGTCGACTTGCCGCTGGTGCCGCCGACCGCGACGCTGGCACGCGCATCGTTGACCATCTGCGCGAGCAGCTGCGGGCGGGTGAGATGCTCGAGCCCGAGCTCGCGGGCGCGGACCACGTCGGGCACGGTCGGCTCGACCGCCGCCGAGGTGATCAGCCGCATATTCTCGGCAAGGCCGCTGCCGTCCTGCGGGAACAACGGGATGCCGAGCCCGCGCAGATAATCGAACTTGGCGGCGAGGCGGCCGGCGTCGAGCGCCCGGTCGGAGCCGGCGACGCTTTGCCCGCGCGCGCGCAGGATGGTGGCGAGCGGGAGCATGCCGCTTCCGCCGATGCCGCAAAAGAAGGTGGTGGTGGTCATCGCCGCTGCCCTATGGTGGCCGCGCTCGGCTGGCAAATGGGGGACAAGACAAAAGTGCGGATCGCGGTGGTTGCGCCAAGTTGCACGCTGAGCCGCGAGGCTGCGGCGCGGGTCGAGGAGATGGTTCGCGCGCGCGGGGAGTGCGAGCTGGTGATCCACCCACAATGCTTCCTGAGCTCAGGCCATTTCGCGGGCGCCGATGCGGCACGGCTGGCGGCGCTGCGCGAGGTTATGGCCGACGAAAGCGTCGACGCGGTGTGGTTCGCGCGCGGCGGCTATGGGTCCAACCGCATCGTCGGCGCCGCGGTGGCCGATCTGCCAGCGGCGGCGCGGTCCAAGACCTATCTCGGCTATTCCGACGCCGGCTTCCTGCTCGCCGCCTTCCATCGCGCCGGGCTCTCGGTGGCGCACGGGCCGATGCCGCAGGACGTGCTGCGCGACGGCGGCGAGGCGGCGATCGAGCGCGCGCTCGACTGGTTGCTGCAACGCAGCGACTCAGCGCTGGAAGGCAGCCTCGACGGGCCCGCGCTGGCGTTCAACCTTACGGTCCTGTCGAATTTTCTGGGGACAGATTTCGAGCCTGACTTCGCAGGCCGCGAGCTGATCGTCGAGGATGTCGGCGAGCAGCTCTACCGGACCGACCGCTCGATGTTCCATGTGACCAGCCAGGCGAACGTCCGCAAGGTGCGCAGACTGCGTCTCGGCCGGGTAAGCGAAGTGATTGCAAACACGCCCGATTTCGACAGCGACGAAGAGCGCATCGTGGCCGACTGGTGCGCCCGTTCGGGGATCGCGTACGGCGGCCGCGCCGACATCGGCCACGATGCGGCCAACAAGGTGGTCCCGTTCGGCTGAGCGCGGTGAACCGCGCCTTCACCATTTTCCCTCTGGCGGGCCATTGCAATGGCGCCCAATTCGCGCTCTACGAATTGCCGAAGTCAACAGGAGGGCCTCATGGCTAAATCAACTACGGGTCGTAAAGCAGGCGGTGGACTGGCGCGTCCGGTGACGCCGTCGTCGGATCTCGCAGCGATCACCGGCAGCGCTCCGCTGCCGCGCAGCGAAGTGGTCTCGAAGGTGTGGGATCACATCCGCAAGAACAACCTGCAGAACCCGGAGAACAAGCGCGAAATCCTCGCCGACGACAAGCTCAAGAAGGTCTTCGGCAAGGACCGCTGCACGATGTTCGAGATGAACAAGCATCTGTCGAACCATCTGAAATAAGTCGCGCCGCAAGGCGTGCCGAAGAAAGGGCTCGCGCAGCAATGCGCGGGCCCTTTTCGATTCACCGGCACATGCTTCCGCCGCGCGCGCCGCGCGCCGCCTGGTCGAGGTGGAAGTGGTCGCGGTGGGCGGCGTTGTAGTCGGGCGAGAGGACGGTTGCGAACAGGCGGCAGGCCTCGTCGCGGGCGGCGCGCAGGAAGGCCGCCTCGGGGCCGTCCGCGCTCCAGTCGCCGACGGCCGTGATGCGCCGTCCGTCGGCGAGTCGAAAGCCGGCGATGTCGAGCGCGTCGGCGGTGGCGTGCTCGCTCCACGGGCCGCTGCTCGCGCCGTAAAGACGGCGGCAGGAGTAGCTGCCGAAATGGTCGATGCGCGTGACGCTCGTGCCGAGATGGTCGCGCGCGGCCTGCTGGACCGCAGGAAGCCACAAATGGAGCGCGGCGGCGACCGGGCAGGCGGTGACGAGGCCGGCCGGAGCGAGGCTCGGCGTGCCCGGCTCGGCGACGATCGTCATGCCGTCGCTGTAGCCGCATTCGGGGATCGCGGCGGCGCGCGCCGGGGCCGGGCGATCTAGGTCGTCCACCGCTGCGAGGAGCGCTCGGCATTGCGCCGGATCGTTGGAGAGCGCGGCGAGCTTTTGCGCGGTGAACGGCCCGACAGGGTCGGCGAGGCTCAGCGGTGTCCACGGAAATTGCTCGGGATGGGCGCGGACATAGGCCTGGAACTCGCGCCAGCCGAGCCAGCCGGCGAGCGCCAGCAGGACGGTGAGCGCAAGACAGCCCCAGCCGCGACGGTTACGCACGAAAGGCGGTCGCCAGCGGCTCGGAGGTCACCGGATAGCCGCGGCCCTGGGGGATGCAGACGTGCTTTTCCCCGCCGCGCACCTCGACCCAGGGGGTGATGGTATCGAGCGAATGGGCCCGCGCATGGGCCGCCGCCTCGGCGAACGAGCCGAACTGCGCCAGCCGCTCGAGATTGCGCTTGGTCGGGAAAATGGCGTGGGCGGTGCCGCTCTCGATGCGCTCGAGCAGGTCGGCGGCGGCGACCCATGCGGCGGATTCGCACTCGCCGGGCTGGGGTAGCGGCTCGGCGCTTTCGCCTTGGGCCCGGGCGAGGAAGAAGAGGGTGTCGAACATGCGCGTCTGGTGAAAGGCGGGTTTCCACCGCGCGAACGGGATAAGCGCCGCGAGGTCCAGCGTATGCTGAAAATGGTGGAGCACGGGAGTGAGGCTCGAATGACCTTGCAAGAGAGCCTGCATCGAGTGCGCATCGTCGGGGTCGATGGCACGGTCAGCCCACGGGATGATCGCCGTTTCTTCGATGGTCTCGCGGAGCGCCGCGATCTTGAAGGCGGCGAGCGGATCGTCGAATTCGGCCGCGAGCGCTTCATCGGCAGGATCGATACGCCCCCCCGGAAACGCGACCGCGCCGCCAGCGAAGGCCATCGCCTTGGCGCGGGTCACGGTCAGGATTTCCGGCGGCCCGCCGCCGCGCTCGCGCATCAGCACCAGGGTCGCGGCGGGGATTGCGGGGCGTTTCACCCCCAGGACGTAACCGCGCCCAGGGCAAAGAGAAAGCTGCCAAACTGAAGAAGATTGCGTGCCCCGATCGAACCTGTGCAATAGACTGGGATGCAGCTTCGGTGGGTGGAGATGTGATGCGTAACGTCTTGAGAGCTGCCTTCGCCTCGCTGGTGCTGCTAGCCGCGTGCAGCGAGGCACGGCCGACTCCGCCGCTGATCGTCGGTCTCCAAAAGCTCGCGGCTGCCAACGATGCCGAGGCGATGTACCACCTCGGCATGGCCTACCACACCGGCTCTGGGTTGGCCGAGGACCCGGCCAAGGCGCTCGCCGCTTTCCGCCGCTCGGCCCAGCTCGGTGATCCGCTCGGGGCCTACAAGCTCGGCTGCTATTACGACGGCCAAGGCGGAGACGTGCTCGAGCCGGACGCCGAGCTCGCGCTGCGCTACAAGCTCGTCGCCGCCAAGGCCGGCTATGCCCTCGCTCAGCAGGATGTCGCCAAGCTCTACGCCGGGCGCCGCGACTTCGCGGTCGCGCTCGATTGGCTCGAGAGAGCTACCGCTCAAGGCTGGCCCGATGCGCTGATGACCTACGCTTCGATCCACAATGGGGCCGACGGGATCACGCCTGATGCAGTAAAGACGACGGCATATTTTCGCCTGTTCCTCAATAGCAGCGAAGCCAGCGACGAGCAGCGACGGTGGCTCCGCGATTTTGAGAAGAAGCTCAGCGCCGCGCAGCGCGCCCAGGCAGACGCGCTGGTTCGAGGCTTTCGGCCAGAGCCCACCGTATTGACCCTGAAGGCCCTATCCGGACAGCGCGCCGCCGAGGCGCTGGTTGCCCGTCGGCGATAACCCGCAAAGAAAAAGGCCGGCGCCCTTGGGGAGCGCCGGCCTTTCTTTCGCGCCACTGCCCGAAAGCGGGCGGCGGCGCGAGATTACATGGCGTTGACGGCGTTGGCCGAATTGACGTCGGCTTCGTCGATCGCCTCTTCCTTGGCCTCGCCGGTGTCGCGCAGCGCGTCGGCCTGGTTCTCCAGGGCGTCCGACTCGCTCTCGTTGGCGGTGTTGTCGGCCATCGCGTCGAGGTTGTCGGCGGCGGCGTCATAGTTGTCGGCAACGTTGTCGCCCAGCGCGTCGTCACCCTGGCCACCGCAGGCGGCAAGCGCCAGAGCAGCGGCACCGACCAGCGCGAAAGAAACTTTATTCATCGTTCATCCCCTTGTTGTGGGCGTCCTTTGTGGATCGTCCCGTTGGGTAGGTTAGGCCCGTTCCAACCCATCGCCGCCGCAACGGTTCCGCTGGCGTGACGATTTTGTCAATCGCTTGAAGGGCAGGGCGGCAAGGACTAAATAGGGGGCGCCGGGCAACCGGCTATGTCGGTAGACTATCGGGTGGAATAAGCATTTCGGACCCGGGGGGCAGTACCCCGGCGCCTCCACCATCAGCCCCGCCGCGAACGACGCGGAACGGGCCTGCTGATGGGGGCGAAACAGGATCGACGAGTGCGGTAAAGGCCCGGTTGCCGATCGGTATGGATGCCACCGTGACGGCTCAATCACACAAGTGCCAACGATAACGAGGCGCTCGCAATTGCTGCGTAACTGAGGGCCTAACGGTCTAAGGTTACAATGACAAAAGCGCGGTCGGACCCCACCGGGCAACAGAAGGGGATTCCAGCGGCCTCCAGGGGAGCCGGGCAACAGAATCCCCTGGACTCCTTTCCTCGCTCTTCGCCGCCGGACACGGGACTCTGGGCGCCCTTTCGCGCCGCCCGGAATCGTGCCAGCTTCCCTTCCGACCGAGGGGGAGTCTTCCGATGCGCCTGACACTTGCCGCACTTTTTCTGGCCGCCGCCGCGCCGCTGGCGCTCGCGCCGGCATCCGCTCATCAAGCAGCGGCCCCCGTATCGGGCAAGCCGGTGCCCAAGGACCAGCTGCTCAAGCCGCCCGCCAATGCGGTCCACTATGTGGTCGTCTCCGATGCCGGCAAGCACGGCGACCAGTGGCGCTGGCAATTGCCGGACGGCCGCACCGCCTACCGCTGGTCGCAGGAGCTGCGCGGGTGGATCAGCGAGGTCGACCAGGTCGTGACCTTCGGCCGCGACGGGCTTCCGGCCGCGATGACGGTGCGCGGCGTGACCATGACCGGCGACGCGGCGGAGACCTTTTCGGTCAAGGACGGCAAGGCGAGCTGGACCAGCACCAACGACAGCGGGTCGGCCCCGGCGCGGGGCTATTACCTGCCGGCCGGCGGGATCGGGCTGGGCAGCGAATTGCTGATGTACCGGCTGGCCGCCGCCGGTGAGGCCGGAGTCGACCTGCTGCCGAGCGGCAAGGCGACCATGCGCCTCGGGCCGACGCTCGAGATCAGCGGGCCGCGCGGCCCGCGGACGGTCCAGCTGGCGTGGGTCCGCGGCATCCTGGCGGCGCCGATGGCGGTCTGGCTCGACAGCGACAAGCGCTACTTCGCCGACATCGGCGGGATCTCGCTTGTGCCCGCCGGCTACGAAGGCGCGGTCAAGGCGATGCGCGAACGGCAGGAAGCCGCGACCGCCGCCGAAGTGAAAAGCATCGCGCAGCGGTTCCTGACCCCGGCCGCGCGCGCGCCGGTGCTGTTCACCAACGTGCGCCTGTTCGATTCCGAGCGCGGCCGCTTCATCGAGGATCAGTCGGTGCTCGCCAGCGACGGCAAGATCGCCGCGGTCGGATCGCTCGCGGCGATGAGCGTTCCGGCCGGCACGCGCACCATCGACGGGCGCGGCAAGACGCTCGTTCCGGGCATCTGGGACGCGCACATGCACATCGGCGACGATTGGGACGTGCTCGCCAACACCGCCAACGGCCTGACCAGCTTCCGCAGCCCGGGCACCGACCTGCCGCGCGCGATCGACGCCACCAAGCGCCGCAAGTCGGGCGAATTGCTGATGGGCGAGCCGTTCATCTCGGTCATCATTGACAAGAAGGACCCGCTGGCGGCGCAGGGCTCGCTGGTGGTCAGCAGCGAGGCCGAGACGATCGCGAATGTCCGCCGGATCAAGGATGCCGGCTTGTGGGGCGTGAAATTCTACACGTCGATGAATCCGGCGTGGATTGCGCCCGCCGCGGCCGAAGCGCACCGGCTCGGGCTCTACGTCCACGGCCATGTTCCGGCGACGATGAAGCCGAGCGAAGCGGTCGCGGCCGGCTATGACGAGCTAACCCACCTCAACTTCGTGGTGATGGAGGCGATGCCCAAGGCCGTCGTCGACAAGTCCAACACGAGGGCGCGGATGGAAGGGCCGGCGAAATATTTCAAGGACGTCGACCTCGATGCCGAGCCGATGAAGGGCTTCATTGCCGAGCTTGCGCGCCGCAAGACCGCGGTCGACCCGACCATCGTCATCTTCGAAGGGTTCCTGACCCAGGACGGCGGCACCCCGGCGCCGGCCTATGCGCCGTACATGGGAATCATCTCGCCGGTGCTCGACCGCAGTTTCCGCTCCGGCGGCTATCCGCTGGTGGAAGGCTATACGCGCGACGATTACCGCAAGAGCTACGCCAACATGGTCAAGCTGATCGGCAAGCTGCACCGGGCGGGCGTTCCGATCGTCGCCGGGACCGACGGCTGGGGCATCGAGCTGGTCCGCGAGCTGGAGATCTACCAGCAGGCCGGGATGACTCCGGCCGAGGCGCTGCAAAGCGCGACCATCGTTCCGGCGCGGGTGGTCAAGGCCGATCGGCGCACCGGCTCGATCGCCGTCGGCAAGGAGGCCGACATGGTGCTGGTCGACGGCGACGTGTCGCGCGACCTCGGGGCGCTTCGGCGGGTCGTGACGGTGGTCAGCGACGGCTATGTGATGGACGGCGACGCGCTGCGTACCGCCGCAGGCTACAGCGGCCGGCCGAAATAGCGGTCAGCCGCGGCGCCTTAGCTCGTCGCGGATCTCGGTCAGCAGTTCGACTTCGCTCGGCCCGGCGGGGGCGTCGGCGCCGCGCTTGAGCAGGCGGTTGGCGTAGCGCACGAGCAGGAAGATGATGAAGGCGAGAACGAGGAAGTTGATCAGCACGGTGACGGACTGGCCCCAGCCGAGCACCGCCGCGCCGGCTTCCTTGAGTGCGGCATAGCTCGTGTGGTCGCGGGTGAACCCCTCCGGGACCGGTCCGAGCAGCACGAAATAGTTGGAAAAATCGAGCCCGCCGAACAGCGCGCCGACGACCGGCATGATGATGTCGTCGGTGAGGCTCGCGGCGATGGTCGCGAAGGCGGCGCCGATGATCGCCGCCACCGCCAGGTCGAGCACATTGCCGCGGGCGATGAAGGCCTTGAATTCTCCGAGCATGGCGCCGCTCCCCCATTCGTTTCGCAGCCGTTCACTCTAATCGCGACAGTGGTGATTGAAAGGGGTAAGACACTTCCCTAGATTTACCGTTCAACAGCAGGGGATTACTGGCCCATGACCGCATTTCGCCGAAGCGCATTGCTCGCTCCGATCGCCGCTCTTTCGCTCGCCGGCTGCGGCCTCAATTCGGTCCCGACCGCCGAGGAGAAGGTCAACGAATCGTTCGGCAACCTCCAGGCCGATTACCAGCGCCGTGCCGACCTCATTCCGAACCTGGTCGAAACGGTGAAAGGCTATGCCGCGCAGGAACGCGGCGTGCTGGTCGAGGTGACCGAGGCGCGCGCCAGCGCGACCCGCATCCAGCTCACGCCGGCCGATCTCGACGACCCGGCCAAGGTCCAGGCGTTCAGCGACGCGCAGGCGCGGTTGAGCGCGGCGATCATCCCGTTGCAGCGGATGCAGGAGGCCTATCCGGACCTAAAGTCCAACGCCAATTTCCTTGCGCTGCAGGACCAGATCGAGGGCAGCGAGAACCGCATCAACACCTCGCGCCAGGACTATAATTCGGCGGTGCGCGCCTACAACACGACGATCCGCACCTTCCCCGACGCGATCGGCGCCAAGATCTTCTACGGCGCCAAGCCGAAAGTGCCGTTCCAGGCCGCCGCCAAGGCCCAGGACGCGCCCAAGGTCGACTTCAATACCACGGGGTAAGGTCATCTTTATCCGTCATCGCGAGGAGCGCAGCGACATGGCGATCCATCGGCGCGTGCTGGATTGCATTGCTGCGCTCGCAATGACGGTCATGCTGCTCCTCACCGCGCCCGCCCTCGCGCAGACATACCCGGCGCGGCCGGCGGGGCCGGTGCTGGACCAGGCGGGGCTGCTTAGCCCTGCGCAAACCCTTGACCTCAATTCCAAGCTGACGGCGTTCAACGAGCGCAGCGGGCGGGCGTTGGTGGTGGCGACGGTGAAAAGCCTCGGCGGGCAGGAGATCGAGCCGTTCGCGACCGAGCTCGGGCGGCGCTGGGGGATTGGCGGCGCGAAGGAGGACACCGGCGTGCTGCTGCTGGTCGCTCCCAGCGAGCGCAAGGTGTGGATCGCGACCGGCTATGGCGCGGATGACTACCTCACCGACGCGATGAGCGGGACGATCATCCGCCAGGACATCTTGCCGCGCTTCAAGGCTGGCGACATGGGCGGCGGGATCGTCGCCGGGGTGGATTCGATCATCCGCCAGCTCGAGCTCCCGCCCGAGGAGGCGGCCAAGCGCGCGCAGCAGGCCGAGACCCGGGTACGCGAGCAAGGCGGCGGCGTGGGCTTCATCCCGGTGATCGTGATGGTGGTGATGTTCTTCATCATCATCGGCGGCTTGAAGGGCGCGGTCAGCGGCGGCCGGCGCTACCATAGCAAGCGGCGCCGCGGCGGGATCGATCCCTTGGTCGTGCTGTGGGGCCTCGAGGCGCTCAGCCATGCCTCGCGCGGTCGCGGCGGCTGGGGTGGTGGCGGCGGCTTTGGAGGCTTTGGCGGCGGTGGCGGCGGCGGCGGGTTCGGCGGCTTCGGCGGCGGATCGTTCGGCGGCGGCGGGGCAGGGGGCAGCTGGTGACTCTCGACGTTTCCGACAGCGACCACGAGCGGGTCAGCCAGGCGATCGCCGCGGCCGAGACCGGCAGCGCGGGCGAGATCATCGCGATCACCGCCGACACCAGCGACGCCTATCACGACGTCGGCCTGCACTATGCGGTGCTGGCGCTGTTCCTGCTGCTCGGCGCGGTGTCGGCATGGCCGGGGCTGCTCGACCAGGCCTATAGTGCGCTGATGGGCTGGAGCGTGGGGCGCCCGAGCGCCCGGGCGCTGATGACCCTGTTGCTTGGCCTGTCGCTGGCGCTGTTCCTGATCGTGCTGTTCGCGCTGCGCTGGATGCCGCTCAGGCTCGCGCTGACGCCTGGGGCGACCAAGACGCGGCGGGTCCGGCGGCGCGCGATCATGCTGTTCCGCGCCTCGGCCGAGCGGCGCACCGCCGGGCGCACGGGGATCCTGATTTACCTGTCGATGGGCGAGCACCGCGCCGAAATCGTCGGCGACGAAGCGATCACCGCCGTCACCACGCCCGAGACATGGGGCGAGGCAATGGCCGCGTTGGTCACCGAGGTGAAGGCCGGCCGACCGGCCGACGGGATCATCGCCGCGATCGGGCTGATCGGCGCCGTGCTGGCGGAGCACTTCCCGCGCGACGCGGCCGACCGCAACGAAATCCCCGACAAGCTGATCGAGCTTTAGGATGGCCGCGCCCGAAGTCGTGTGGGAGGGCAAATATCTGCGCGCCATGCGGGCCGGCACTTGGGAATATGCGGCGCGCGTGCGCTCCATCCAGGCGGTGGTGATCCTGGCCGAGCATGACGGCAAAGTGATCCTGGTCGAGCAGGAGCGGGTGCCGCTCGGCGGCCGCCGCTGCCTCGAGCTTCCCGCCGGTCTAGTCGGCGACGAGGACGACCTCGGCGTGGCCGAGACAGCGCTCAAGGAGCTGAGGAAGAGACCGGCTTCACCGCCGAGAGCGTCGAGGAGCTCGGGCAATTTCATTCTTCGCCGGGGATGGTCGCGGAGGGCTTCACGCTGGTCCGCGCCCACGGCGTCCGGCCGGGCGGAGCCAAGAGCGACGAGCCGATCGCCGTCCACCTCGTCGAGCGGACGGCGATCGCCGCATTCGTCGCCGAGCGCCGTTCCGCCGGGGTCGCGGTCGATTCCAAGCTGTTGTTGCTGCTCGCCGCCGACCTGTTAGCGTGACGCCTGCAGAACGCAGCGTCCGTTCGTCGTCGCCGCGGTTGCCGGGCATTCAGCGGCGCTCCTATAGAGCGCGCGCGATTTCATGATTGGAGAGGGACATGAAGACTTTGCTGCTGTGCGGCGCCGCGAGCCTGACGCTGGCCGCTTGCGCCACTACCCAGACCGCCGCGCCGATGGCTGAGCCGATCGCAGCCGCCGAGCCGATGGCCGAACCCGCCGAGCCGGTCGCAGCCGCGGTGCCGGTGCCCAACAACCCGCTGCTGGCGGACTGGACCGGGCCGTACGGCGGCGTTCCGCCGTGGGACCAGGTCAAGCCCGAGCTGTTCGACGAAGCTCTCCAGTTCGCGATCGACGAAGTGAAGCGCGAGTCGCGCGCGATCGCCGAAAACCCGGCCGCACCGACCTTCGCCAATACCATCGAGGCGAGCCAGAAGTCGGGCGAGCGGATCGACCGCCTGCTGTCGCTGATGGGCGTGATGACCGACAACATGTCGACGCCGGCCTATGAGGCGCTCGACAAGAAATGGTCGCCGCTGCTGACCGCCGCGTTCGACGAGATCAATCTCGAGCCGAAATATTTCGCCCGGGTCGAGGCCCTGTACAACCAGCGCGACAGCCTCGGCCTCGACGCCAAGCAGCTGCGCCTGCTGACCCGCACCTACGACTCGATGGTCCGCTCGGGCGCCAAGCTGAGCCCGGAGCAGAAGGAACAGCTCAAGACCTATAACAAGGAATTGTCGTCGGCGTTCAGCGACTTCAACGCCAAGCTGCTGGCCGACGAGCGCGGCTTCACCCAGGCCAGCGCGGCCGAGATGGCCGGCGTTCCAAGCGAGATCAAGGATGCCGCCGCGGCGCTCGCCAAGGAGAAGGGCTTGCCGGCGGGCACCTACGCCATCCGCACCACCCGCTCGGCGGTCGAGCCGGTGCTGACGTTCGGCACCAACCGCGGCTTGCGCAAGCGAGTATGGGAAGCGTTCGTCAATCGCGGCGATAACGGCAACGCCAATGACACCAACGCGATCATCGCGCGGATCGTCAAGTTGCGCGCCGACCGCGCGCATCTGCTCGGCTACAAGACCCATGCCGACCTGCGCATGCAGGACACCATGGCGCGCACCCCGGCGCGGGCGATGGAATTGATGATGCGGGTATGGCCGGCGGCGGTGAAGCGCGTCGGCGAGGAAGTGGCTGACATGAAGCCGCTTGCCGCGCGCGACGGTGTGGGGACGTTCGAGCCGTGGGACTATCGCTTCTACATGGAGAAGGTCAGGAAGGCGAAGTACGACCTCAGCCAGGACGAGATCAAACCCTATTTCCAGCTCGATAATCTGGTGAAGGGCATGTTCTGGTCGGCAGAGCAATTGTACGACCTCAAGTTCACCGAGAATACCGGCACCGTCCCGGTGTGGCAGTCGGACGTGCGTACCTTCGAGGTGACCAACGCCAAGACCGGCGCGGTGATCGGCCTGCTCTACTTCGATACCTACGCCCGCGAGGGCAAGCGTTCGGGCGCCTGGGCGACCGGCTACCGCGACAGCTCCGGCCTGCTCGGCAAGCGGCCCAAGCTGGTTTCGAACAACAACAATTTCATCAAGCCGGCGCCCGGCCAGCCGGTGCTCATCACGCTCGATGACGCGTCGACCCTGTTCCACGAATTCGGCCATGCCATCCACGGGCTGCTGACCGATGTCTATTATCCCTCGCTCGGCGGCTCGCAGCGCGACTTCGTCGAATATCCTAGCCAGGTGAACGAGAATTGGCTGCTCACCCGGCCGGTGCTCGAGCGCTTCGCGCTGCACCACAAGACCGGCCAGCCGATGCCCGACAGCCTGGTCAAGAAGATCGAGGCGTCGGAAACCTTCAACCAAGGCTTTTCGACCGTCGAATATCTGTCCTCGGCGCTGGTCGACATGATGCTCCACACCAAGCCCGACGGAGTGGTCGACGTGGACGCGTTCGAGAAGCAGGCGCTGGCCCAGATCGGGATGCCGCGCGAAATGGTGATGCGTCACCGCCTGCCGCAGTTCGGCCACCTATTCTCGTCGGACAGCTATTCGGCCGGCTACTACAGCTATCTGTGGTCGGAGACGATGGACGCCGACACCTGGGCGGCGTTCGAGGAGGCCGGCAATCCGTTCGACCGCGCCACCGCGGACCGCTTCCGGACCATCCTGCTGATGACCGGCAACGAAACCGACCGCGCCGAAGCCTACCGCCAGTTCCGCGGCCGCGACCCGGACGTGCGCGCGCTGCTCAAGCGGCGGGGGTTTCCGACGAATTAAGCACGGCTCTTTTGGCTACGGAGGGGAGGGTTTGGGGCATGCGAATCGCCACAGCCCTTCCCCGATTCCGCGTGAACCCATGAAGAACCTAGGCTTGGATGGGTATGGTCCAGCCGCCTATCAAGCCCGCAACGAAGAGGGTGTACGCCGTGATGGCGAGTATCCATCCTCTTCGAGGTGTGTACCAATCACCGCGGTATCGCATGATGTTTCGATCCACCACGACGTAGGCGACGGCCCCAACGACGACGGCGATGGAATATGCGGTCCATCCCACGGATGGCAGTGCGACCTTTTTCGCGATGAAGTTAGCCGCAAACATGCCCACCCAATGATAAAGGTAGAATGGGTAGGACATACCTCCGAAGAATTCGCCAACCGGACTACGCTCGCCTGGTATGGAAAGTAGAAGAACAATCCCGATCGCGGCTGGTGGGGCAATCCATGGATAGGTTGCCGGCTCGACAAAGGCCAGCGCGATGGCGCCAATCGACATCACCGCAAATGCAACCCTGCTCAAGGCTCGACGATGCCAGTCGCCAAAGCGCGCTTGCGCAACGACAGCCAGGACACCGAGCGAAATCGAGGCGTACCAGGAAGCGGTCAGGTAGGCGACAACGGCAATCAGTCCCCAAAACCAAAGCGTTCGACCGAACCTCAGGAATACGATGAGAAGTGGCGCCGCCAGATAGAATTGTTCTTCGACCGAGATACTCCAAAGGTGGGTTCCCGTGCCCTCTAATGGCATGGTGGACGTCACTTCCGGAATTTTTTCGATGAAGAAATTATGGGTGAAGGTGAGATCGAAAAACAGAAATTTGAAAAAGTTTGGCGTCAGCCCGTCGCGTGCAGCTCCAAGCAGGTAGATGGCAGCGACCGCGAAAACATACGGTATCCAAATGCGCGTCGCGCGATTGAAGTAAAATCGCGAGAGATTGTTAGGCTCGCATCTCAGAAGAATGCCGCCGATCAGCCACCCGCTCAAGGCGAAGAACACTTGAACAGCAAAGTTTCCGGCATGCTCCCAAGTGATTATGCCCTCGTGCCCAAGCGCCACCGCTGACGCCAGTGCGAAGCGTAGCCAATCAAAGTAGGGATAGGCGGGCTTCAGTTTCTCGTTGGTGACTTGTTCGGAAAGAGAACTTTCAGCGTCAGCTACGCTTTGCAACAAACATACCCCGAAAAGCCGGCCGTCTTGTGGAAGCCAACGAACGGTCGAACCACCAACGGTCCGAGCCATCCATCAACCACATGCGAATAGAAACCCTTAGCTTGCGGTCGGGCTCGTGAAGGTATCGATCAGCACGTCGAGCTGCGCCTGGCAGTCGTTGACGATCAGGCGCTGGGCAAGGCCTTCCATCCCGGCCGGAACCGGCGAGATCGAGCGGGTGGCGAAGGTCACCGCCTTGCCGCCGCCGCGAACCTCATATTTCTGGCCCGGCGCGACCGGCAGGTCCTTCGGCCAGTCGGCGTTGCGCTGACCGGCGGCGAACTCGACCGCGGCCGAGCGGCCCGAGCCGGATTCCTTGATGGTGACCGTCGCGGCGGTGTCGGCGTCGGGCCGGTAGAGACCGGTGTCGGTCGGGTTGACGATGCACAGATTGCCCGAGCGGCTGACGTCGGCCTGCCACACGTTGCGGCCGGCGGTGGCCCCCGTCGGCGGCTGGCGGGTCGCCCCGACGCGGCGCCGGGCAGTGGTGTTGCCGGCCAGCGCGGCGAGCGCCGAGGTCGAGCCGGCGCTGGTCGCCGAAGCGTCGAACGAACCCGGCCCGCGAAGCGTGCGCGTGCCGCGCGAGTCGAGCAGGATCACGACGTCGTTGTTGCGCAGGTTGATCTTGCTGTTGTCGGGGACTGCCTTGCCGGCCGGATAGGCCTTGGCCGAGGGGCCCGATGAGCGCACCACCAGCACCGCCGCGGCCGCCTGGACGGCAAGCCCGCCGAGGACCGCGGCACACGCGGTCAGAGCCCACTTGTTCATGCTACTTCTCCCCAAGTTCGAAACTCTTGCCCGGGCCCGCTTCGCGCAGCCGGCAGGCGAATGCAGCTAAAGCTACATCATTATCATGGTTTGCAGCAATGGCCTCGATGTCATGCAAGGCCTGCATGTTGCCTGTCTCGAATTGACGCCATAGCTGGGTCAGCTGTTGACGAACCTCGACGGCCATGTGCGGCGCCGGCTCCCACACCACGATCGGGGTCGAACGGCCCGACAAGGTGATCCGTCCCATCGGCCGGAAAATGGTCTGGTCGTGGATCAAAGTCCGCGCCTCGTCGCTGACCAGCGCGGTGGATTTTAGATATTTGTTGGCGCCCTCGAGCCGCGCGGCGCAGTTCATGGCGTCGCCCAGCGCGGTGTATTGAATCCGCCCTTCGCCGCCGAAATTGCCGACGATCGCTTCGCCGTGGTGGAGCCCGATGCGGGTCCGGCCGAGCAGTGCGCGCTCGGGCGAGGCCTTGCCGAACTCGGCGCAGAAATTCATCATGTCGACCACCGCGGCAAGCGCCCGGTCGCCGTCCTCGTCGCGCGCGATCGGCGCGCCCCAGAACGCCACCACCGCGTCGCCGACGAATTTGTCGATCGTCCCGCCATGCTTGAGGACGATGTCGCTCATCCCGTCGAGATAGGCGTTGAGGATCGAGGCGGTGGTTTCCGGCGGCATCGTGTGGCTGAGCGCGGTGAAGCCTTGGATGTCGGTGAACATGGTGAAGATCGGCAGCCGCTCGCCGGTCAGCGACAGGCGGGTGGGATCTTTGAGGATCAGCGCGGCGATGTCCTTGGGCAGATATTTGCCGAGCGCGCCCTGGGCGAACTTCTTCTCGTCGCTGCCCATCGCCTTCACTGTGGCCTCGGTCGCCATGTAGGCGAGCAGCCAGCCGGCCAGCCAGCCGAACGCCGGCATGCCCTGGGTGTCGATCCCGCGCAACTCGAACAGGAACGGGGCGCCGCCGAAGAACAGCAATTGGCCGACGATCAGCGCGCTCAGCGCCATCGGGCGGACGTCGACCATCGAGGTGAATGCGCCGGCCAGGACCACGAACAGCGCCAGCGCCCACAGGCCGACATCGCCGACCCGCGACGGCAGCCGGCGGTCGAGCGCCTGGGTCATCATCGCCGCATGGACTTTGAGCCCGGCCGAGGTCTGGCCGGTGGCGCGGGTCAGCGGAGTCTCGAACTGGTCGCTATCGGGCAGGTCGCCGCCGACGAGGACGATGCGGTCCTTGACCCGCGGCGCCATGAACGACGCTGCCGCCGGTTCGGTGAACAGGTCGACCGGGAGGTTCTCGAATACCTCATATTCGCTGTTCGCCGGCGCCATGAACTGGATGCTTCCGCGATAATCGCTGGCACTGGTCCGGCCGGTCAGCGCGATCGGCAGGAACGGCGGCAGGTCCTTGGGCTGCTCGGGCCAGCTGCGCGCGACATTGTCGCTGTCGGCCGAGACCTTGAGCGAGGCGGGCCGGACCTTCGAGTTGGTGATGCGCTTGAGGAAATTGTCGAGGAATTCCTGCTGCCAGTGCGACATGTCCTCCGGATTGTGGCGAACGGTGGCGTAGCCGACGAAGGTCGGCGTCTGCATCGCGTTGAGCGCATCGACCAGCAATTGGTCGTCGGGCTGCGGCTGGTCGATCAGGATGTCGATGCCGATCGCGCGCGCGCCCATCGCGTCGAGCGAGGTCAGCGCGCGCGCCAGCGTCGTGCGGTCGAGCGGCGAGCGCTCGCGCGTGTTGAACTGGGTATCGGGCGTGAACGTCACCAGCAGCACGCGCTTGTCCTGCGGCACGGTGCGGTTGAGCAGGGTCGCGACCGCCGCGCGCATATCGTACAGCCCACGCTCGGCGTCCTGGAAGAACGGCAGGGTGAGGTTGCTCTTGACCCCCTGGCCGTCGATCACGGTGACCGGCGTCTGCCAGCTGTAGCGCGCGATCAGCATGGCGATGACGATGAACAGGATGGTCGTCACGCGCCGGGTCATCGGCACCCGGGCGAGATCGGCGCGGATCGAGGCAAGCGTCGGCAGCCCGGCGGTCGCGGCCGGCGCGCTGGTCCCCCATTGCTTGGGCTTGTCCACTGCCGCTTCCGCCCCCGCCCGCGATTATCGAGTCGTTACAAGGCTGCCGCTTAACCCGTAACGGCGCAAATGGCGATTGTGCTGCGCGCTACAGCCGCGCGCGCTGCGCCTCGGCCCATGCCAGTTCGGCCAGAGGCTCGACCAGCGCCGCGGTCGCCTCGGCATGGGCGGAGGACGCGCTGCCCCGCGCCAGCCGGCCGCGGATGCCGTGGCAGATGGCGGCGAGGCGGAAGGTGACGAACACGACCAGATAGTCGCGGTAGGGCAGGGCGCTGCGCCCGGTCCGTTGGCAATAGGCCGCGACATAATCGTCCTCGCTCGGGATGCCGAGCTCGGCGAGGTTGAGCCCCTTGAGGCCGGTGAACAGCCCGGCCGGCATGCGGTACATCATCAGGTGGTAGACGAAGTCCGCGGCCGGATCGCCGAGCGTCGACAATTCCCAGTCGAGCACCGCGCGCACCGCCGGCCGCTCGGCATCGAAGATCATGTTGTCGCAGCGAAAGTCGCCGTGGACGATCCGGCTCTCGCCGCGGTCGGCCGGCTGATGGTCGCGCAGCCAGGCGAGCACGCGGTCCATCACCGCGCTTCGGCCGGCCTCGACATCGGTCTCATACTGCTTGCCCCAGCGCGCCACCTGGCGCTCGACGAACCCCGAGGCGCGGCCGTAGTCGGCGAGCCCGATCGCCTCGGGGTCGACCGAATGGAGCCGGGCGATGGTCGCGTTCATCGCGTCGAAGTGCGCCGCGCGCGCCGCCGGATCGAGCCCCGGGAAGGTCGCGTCCCACACGATCCGCCCTTCGACCAGCTCCATCACAAAAAACGGCGTGCCGATCACCCCGGCTTCGTCGCAGGTGGCGAGCACCGCCGGCACCGGGAAGCCGGTCGAACCGAGCGCCGCCATCACCCGCGCCTCGCGCTCGACGGCATGCGCGCCCGGAAGCAATTTGCCCGGCGGTTTGCGGCGCAGGACGTAGGACCGCGTCGGCGTGTCGAGGCGATAGGTCGGGTTGGACTGGCCGCCCTTGAACTGGCTCAGGGTCAGCGGCCCGGCAAAGCCAGCGACGTTTGCCGCCAGCCAAACGTCGAGCGCCGCTTCGTCGATACGCAGCCGCTCAGGCACCGCGCGGGTCCCGCTATTGGCTTCGGTCCGGTCCATTGCGACACCTATCCGCCAAAGCGGCGCTGAAACAAGTTCGGGGTGGCGGGGTTTGAGCCATGTGACCCGGATCACCCATCTCTCCGACCTTCACTTCGGCGCCCATGACCCGCGGCTGGTGGCGGCGGTCGAGGAGCGGATCGCCGAGGCCAAGCCCGACCTCATCGTCATCAGCGGCGATTTCACCCAGCGCGCGCGCACCGAGCAGTTCGAGGAGGCGTGCCGTTTCCTCACTCGGCTGAAGGATGCCGGCCACGAGGTGCTCGGCGTACCGGGCAACCACGACGTGCCGCTGTACGATGTGCTGCGCCGCTTTCTCTCGCCGCTGACCCGCTACAAGCGCTTCATCGACGAAACTTTGTGCCCGTTTCATGCCACCGACGGCGCCGCAGTGCTCGGCATCAACACCGCGCGCTCGCTCACCTTCAAGGACGGCCGGATCAACGAGGAGCAGGTCGCCTTCATCCGCGAGACCTTCGCCCGCACCCCAGATGTGCCGCGGATCCTCGTGACCCATCATCCGCTGTTCGCGCTGCCGGTCGACGACGAGGGCGTGCTCGGCAAGCCGATCGGGCGCCAGGAACTGGCGCTCGACGCCATCGCCGATGCCGGGGTCGACATCCTGCTCGCCGGGCACAACCACCGCGCCTCGACCCACAGTGCACGCGACCTCGCGACCCGCGCCGGGCCGGCGCTGGTGATCCAGGCGGGAACCGCCACCTCGACCCGGCTGCGCGACGAGGAGCAGAGCTTCAACCAGATCGATCTGGCCGGCGAGGACGTGCTGCTGACGATCCAGAGGTGGGGCGGCAGCGGATTCGTCGCCGGCGACGCCCAGGCGTGGCGCCGCGAGGGCGATCATTGGCGCACCATCACCGAGGCCGCCGCCGAACCCGATTCCCAGGTCGAGAATGCCTGAGCCCTTGCCGCCGCCCGCGCCCCGCGCCTAGGGCGGCGCCACGATGACAGCGACCAGCAGCGACGCACCGGGGCCGGGCGGGCATTTCGACCTCAACGATTTTGTTTCGCGCGTACTGGCCGAGGACATGGGCTCGGGCGGCGACGTCACCAGCCGCGCGACGATCGCCGCCGAGGCGTGCTTCACCGCCGAGATGAATTGCCGCGAGCCGATCGTCGTCGCCGGGCTCGACATCGCCGCCGCTTTCTTCCGGGCGCTTGACCGCGACGTCGCCGTCACCGCCCGCGTCGCCGACGGCGACCAGATCGAAGCGGGCACCGTGCTGATGACGCTTAACGGCAACGCTCGCGCCATGCTCGCCGCCGAACGCAGCGCGCTCAATACGCTCCAGCATCTGTCGGGCATCGCGACGCTGACCCGGCGCTATGTCGAGGCCATTGCCGGCACCGGCGCGACCCTGCTCGACACCCGCAAGACCATCCCCGGCCTGCGCCTGCTCGACAAATATGCCGCGCGCATGGGCGGCGCCGAGAACCACCGCATGCGGCTCGACGACGGCGTGCTGATCAAGGACAATCACGTCGGCGTGGCCGGCTCGGTCGAGGCCGCGGTCGCCGCCGCTGTGGCGGCCGGGACGGGGCTCCAGATCCAGGTCGAGGTCGACCGCATCGAGCAGATCGAACCGGCCCTTGCCGCCGGCGCCGAGCGGCTGCTGCTCGACAACATGCCGCCGCCGAGGCTGCGCGAGGCGGTTGCGCTGGTCGCCGGCCGCGTTCCCCTCGAGGCGTCGGGCGGGGTCAATCTCGACACCATCCGCGCCATCGCCGAGACCGGGGTCGACTACATCTCGGTCGGCCGCATCACCCAGTCGGCACCGGCGGTCGACATCGGGCTCGATTACCGTTTGACCTAGGAACCACCTCGCCATCGCGAGCGTAGCGAAGCGATCCGGTCTGGATTGCCGCGTGGCTTCGCCGCTCGCAATGACGGCGCTGCCCTTCTATAGGGCGGCGAACTGCAGGAGAACGACCTTGTTCAAGGGCCTCAAGCCCATCCAATATGCCGGGCGCGAGGTGTGGCCGCTGATCGAAGGCGGCAAGGGCGTATCGGCGACCAACCACATGAGCTCGGGCGCGTGGGCGGCGGCCGGCGGCATCGGCACGGTTAGCGCGGTCAACGCCGACAGCTACGACCCCGAGGGCCGCATAATCCCGCAGGTCTATCGCGAGATGACTCGCCGCGGCCGCCACGAGGAATTGATCAGCTACGCGATCGACGGCGCCGTAGCGCAAGTGAAGCGCGCCTACGAAATGTCGTCCGGCAAGGGCGCCATCAACATCAACGTCCTGTGGGAAATGGGCGGCGCGCAGCGCGTGCTCGAAGGCGTGCTCGAGCGCACCAAGGGCCTCGTCTCCGGGGTCACCTGCGGTGCCGGAATGCCCTACAAATTGAGCGAGATCGCGGCCCACCACGGCGTCACCTATTTGCCCATCATCTCCTCGGGCCGCGCCTTCCGGGCGCTGTGGAAGCGGGCCTATCACAAGGCCTCCGAATGGCTCAGCGGCGTGGTCTATGAGGATCCGTGGCTAGCCGGCGGGCACAACGGCCTCAGCAACGCCGAGGACCCGCGCGCGCCGCAGCCGCCCTATCCGCGGGTCAAGGAGTTGCGCGACGTGATGCGGGAAGGCGGCATCTCGGACGACGTGCCGATCATCATGGCCGGCGGCGTCTGGCGGCTCGACGAATGGGCCGACTGGATCGACAATCCCGAGCTCGGCCAGATCGCCTTCCAGTTCGGTACCCGCCCGCTGCTGACCCAGGAAAGCCCGATCCCGCCCGACTGGAAAGCCCGGCTGATGACGCTGGAGGAGGGCGATGTCCTGCTCCACAAATTCTCGCCGACCGGTTTCTATTCCTCGGCGGTCCGCAACCCCTTCCTGCGCAATCTCGAGGCGCGCAGCGAGCGCCAGATCGCTTTCACCAAGGAGGCGATCGGCGACCACCAGTTCGTGCTCGATGTGGGAGTCGGCACGCGCAAGAACTATTTCGTCACAAAGGGCGATCTCCAGCATGCGCGCGAATGGCACGCCGCCGGCTTCACCGAGGCGATGAAGACCCCCGACGACACGCTCGTCTTCGTCACGCCCGAGGAAATGGCCCACATCCGCAAGGACCAGGCCGACTGCATGGGCTGCCTCAGCCAATGCGCCTTCTCGTCCTGGGCGGACAACGAGAAGAACTCCACTGGGCGCCTCGCCGACCCGCGCAGCTTCTGCATCCAGAAGACGCTCCAGGACATCGCCCACGGCGGGCCGGTCGAGCAGAATCTGATGTTCGCCGGCCACGCCGCCTTCCGCTTCAAGACCGATCCCTTCTACTCGAACGGCTTCGTGCCGACGGTGAAGCAATTGGTCGACCGCATCCTGACCGGCGCGTGATGCGCTGGGTCGTGGCCACGTTCGGGCTGCTTGCGGCGATCGCGCCGGCAGCGGCCCAGGACAAGAGCCCGCCATATTGGGCGTCGATCGCCAGCGGCGAGGCGATGACCCGCGCCGGGCCGGGGCGGACCTATCCCGGCCTGTGGCTCTACAAGCGCCGCGACCTGCCGGTGCGGGTGCTCAAGATTTACGAGAACTGGCGGCTGATCGAGGATCCCGACGGCGACAAGGGCTGGATGTTGGTCAGCCTGATGTCGGCCCAGCGCACCGGCGTGGTGAGGCCCGGCGCTCCGCGCGCGATCCACGAAAAGCGCACCACCGCCAGCCGTATCGCCTATCGCGCCGAGCCGGGCGTGGCCGGCAAGCTCGATCTCTGCGACGGCGACTGGTGCCGAATTGCGGTCGGCAAGCGCTCCGGCTGGATTCGCCAGGTTGACCTCGACGGGGTCGCAGCGGGCGAGGCGTTCGGCGACTAGCCTGCCGCTACGCGATCGCCCCATTTCCCCGGATTCCGGACGAATTTTTGAGCGAGTGTTGCGGCGCGTCCTCAACCTTTGCTGGAAAAGCCTCGATAACGCATTTTTAGCTGGACTTAACAGTTCGTTTCGGGATTGTGGCCGCGACAATGCCGCCTGTGCGCTCGGGCACGGGGCGGCCGGGGTCAACTTACGTCGTCCGCCGGGCGATCTGTTACTAAGGGGAAGACTCAATGAATAAGGTACTTCGTCACGCTCTGACCGGGAGCGCGATCGCGACCGGCATGATGGTCGCCGCCTCGCCCGCCAGTGCGCAGTGCACGATCACCCCGCCCGCGACGCCGGTTGCCGGCACCGTGACTTGCGCGACTACCGCGACCACTCCGACGGTCTACACCGGCACCAGCCCCGACACCGACCGCATCTATAACGTGGACACCTCGACCACCGCCTTCACTGGCACCGTCTCGACCGGTGCGGCGATCACCGTCAACGGTCTCGAGTTCGTCAACACCGTGCCCGGCAACTTTGCGCTCAACGTCGTCAACAACGGTAGCGTCAGCTCGAGCACCGGTTTCTCGGCGCTCATGGTCCGCGCGTTCGGCGCCACTCCGGTGAACTACACCGGCGAAGGCAACGTCACGCAGACCAACGTCGCGAGCGGTCACGGTCTCGACTTCTTCATGCAGGGCACGGGCAATCTCGTTGCCACCGTCGGCGCCGCCGGCGGCGCGGCCACCACGATCTCGACCGTTGCGCCGAACAGCGCCGCGATCCAGGTCAATCGTCTGATCGGCACGGCCGGCGCGACGACCATCACGACGACCTCGGACACCACCCTGCAGGCGCCTTTCGCGGGCATCAACATCGATGCTTCGGGTGCGGGCACGCAGACGGTCAACAACGCCGCCACCATCGGCAGCCCGACCGGCGCGCTCAACACGCTGCAATATGGCATTCGCGTGGTCGAGAACGCCACTGGCACCGGCAACATCGCCGTCGCCAACACCGGCGCCATCGGCCTTGCGACCGACCGTGCGCAGGTCAACGGCATCCTCGCCTCGAACCTCAACGCGGGTGGCTCGGCCACCGTCGGCGTGACCGGCTCGGGCGCGATCTTCTCGGTCGGTGACGGCATTGCCGCCAACACCGCCGGCACCGGCACCGTGACGGTCAACTACACCGGCGCGATCAACACCACCACCGGCGACGGCATCGACGCCGATTCGACCACCGGCAACCAGTCGATCACCGTTGGCGGCAACATCACGTCGGGCGGCGACGGCATCAACCTGACGACCACGACCGGCACGAAGACCATCACGGTCGCCGCCGGGACGACGATCAACAGCACCGCCGCGGAGGACATCGAAGTCACCGGCGCGGGCGCCACGACGATCAACAACAACGGCACGATCGGCGCGACCACCAATGGCTTGGCGGTCTTTACGACGCTGTTCACGGACGGCGCAGTGACGGTCAACAACAATGCCGGCGGCGTGGTCAACGGCACGTTCAACCTGACCGACAACGCTGACGTCGTCACCAACCGCGGGACGATCAACCTCGGTGCGACGACGTTCCTGCAGGGTGGTAATGATACGGTCACCAATCTCGGCGGCGGTGTCATCAACTTCAACGGCGGCACGATCAACTTCGGGGCTGGCGCGACGGACACCTTCGCCAACACCGGCGGTACGCTGAACGTTCTGACCAACACCACCCTGAGCGGTCTCGAAGTGTTCACCCAGACGGGTCGGATCAACTTTTCGGCGGCGACCACGCTGACGGGTCCGGCGATTGCGTTCGTCAATGGTCCGGGAAGCTTCATCGACACTGCGGGAGCGGCGTCGATCGCGGGCTTCACCAGCCTGACCAACTCGGGCACGATCGATCTTGCGGCGGGGACCTTCACGGTTCCGGCGGGCGTTCTGACCAACACCGCGACCGGCATCATCATCGCCGATGAGGGTGCGACCACGATCACCGGCCAGACCAGCTTCGCCAACAACGGCACGATCGACCTTAGCGACGGTGCCATCGGCGACACGCTGACGGTCAACTCGAACTATGTCGGCGGTAACGGTTCGCGGCTTCAGGTCGACGTGTCGGGAACGACGGCCGACACGCTGGTGATCGTCGGCGCGCCGACCGGCCAGACGCTGATCGACGTCAACACCGTCGGCCTCGGCGTGTTCGATCCGGACGGCATCCTGGTGGTCGATGCGACCGGCGCCAGCAGCGGCGCGTTCGCGATCGGCGAGGAGATTGCCAACCCGCTGATCAACTTCGACGTCGCCCAGATCGGCAACGACTACTTCCTCGTCACCCTGCTCGATCCGGAGACGGCGTTCGTTCCGCTCGCCGCGACCGGCCTGGTGCGCGAGATGTGGTACCAGAGCGCCGACGAGGTGTTCGCCCACACGCTTGCTCCGACCGCCAAGCTCGGGCTGAGCGTCTGGGCCCAGGCCTATGGCAGCCAGCGCCGCACCGGCATGACCAACAACCAGGTCGTCAACGGTGTGCAGTATGACGCCGACAACAACATCGAGATCGACCGTTACGGTTTCCAGGGCGGAGTCGGCTACGGCTTCGGCGTGGCCGAGGTCGGGCTGACCGGCGGCTATGCCAACGCCCAGGCCAATGGCGACGGCGAGTTCAATGCCGACGGCTGGAACATCGGTCTTTACGGCCGTTACGGCGCGCTGACCGGCTTCCATGCCGAGGCGCTGTTCAAGCACGACAGCTACGACATGAGCTTCGATGGCCTGTTCGACGGCAATGACGGCGATGCCTCGAGCACCGGCGTCGACGGCTCGATCGGCTACCGCCTGCCGGTCGGAGTGGTGCCGTCGATCGACATCTACGCTGGCCTCAGCCACGTGTGGAGCGACATGGACGGGGTGTCGGCGTTCGGCTTCGACTACGACTTCGACGACATGACCTCGACCCGCGGCCGGCTCGGCGTGCGCGGCAACTTCGGCGGGCTGTACAACCCGTATCTGAGCGGTGCCGTCTACCATGAGTTCAGCGGCGACGGTGACGTCACCATCACTCAGGGCGCGTTCTCGGACAGCCTGTCGTCGACCGGCAAGGGCACCTGGGCCCGGCTCGAGGGCGGTCTTGCCGGCGGCAAGGGCACCTACGGCATGAATGTTGCCGGCTGGGTCGACCTCGGCGACACCCGCGGCGCCGGCATCCGCGCCGGAATCCGGTTCTAAACCCAAGCCGGACAAGCAACAGGGCCGTCGGCGCGCAAGCGCCGGCGGCCTTCTGCTAAGCGACGACGACCGCCCAACGGCCTTTGGATGGGACAAGGACAGGCGGCGCCGGGGCAATCCGGCGCCGCTTTTCCATGTCCGCCCGGCGCACCATGTAAAGAGCTCTTGACAGTCAAACACTCTTTACACATGATCGGCGCATGGAGAATCGGGTCAAGCATCATCGGGAAGCGGCGGGCTGGTCGCAGGGCGAGCTCGCCCGGCGGCTCGGCGTGTCGCGCCAGACGGTCAATGCCGTCGAGACCGACAAATACGACCCCAGCCTCCCGCTCGCGCTGCGCATGGCGACCTTGTTCGCCGTGCCGGTCGAGACCCTGTTCATCGATAATTGGGAGCAACCGCAATGACTGCCGACCACGCCACGACACGCCCGGACAAGACCCGCAAGCTCATCCTGCAGACCGTCATCGGCGCCATCGCCGGTGCATCGGCCACGCTGGCGGCGCTGTTCGCGCTCGACGGCCGGATCGACATCGACGATCCGTCGCGCATGCTGGCGCTGATCACCGGGCTGGTGCTCATGGTGATCGGCCTGTTCGTCGGCTTCGGGCTTGCCGCGCCGAAATTGGGGTCGCAGCTGCTCAACGTCGAGGACGCGGACGAACTTCACGAGCAGCGGCGGCCGTTATCCCTCGCCGCGCTGATCCTGCTGTTCGCCGGCGCGGGTCTGATGGCGCTCGCCATGGCGGCGACCGGCGACGAGCCGGGCGTGCTGTCCCCGCGGAGCGCACTAATTCTCGTCGCGATCGCCTTCGCCGGCACCGTGATTGTCGCCGTGATGAGCCGCAGATCGAACGACGAGCTGATGAGATCGCTCAGCGCCCAAGCGTGCGTGCTGACACTCTACGCGTTGCTGATCGTCGG
Organism: Sphingomonas mesophila; assembly: GCF_003499275.1. Classification (GTDB taxonomy): domain Bacteria; phylum Pseudomonadota; class Alphaproteobacteria; order Sphingomonadales; family Sphingomonadaceae; genus Sphingomicrobium; species Sphingomicrobium mesophilum. Next base: position 523,919 of record NZ_QWDF01000001.1, read on the forward strand.
CACGGTCTGGGCGACCCTTGCCCACCTCGGTTTCGTCGGCTGGATCACGCCGCTCGGCTTCCTCGCCGGACTGACCGCGCTCCAGCTCCTCGCCGGGTTCGTGGTCGTCGGGCGAAGCGGCCTGATGACCCCGCGCTAGGCGAGCTCGACCGCGACCGCGGTCGCTTCGCCGCCGCCGATGCACAGCGACGCGACTCCGCGCTTCAGGCCCTTGCCCTTGAGCGCATTGAGCAGGGTCACCAGGATCCGCGTTCCGCTGGCGCCGATCGGGTGGCCGAGCGCGGTCGCTCCGCCGTGGACGTTGATCCGCTCGCGCTCGATGCCGAGGTCCTTCATCGCGAACATGGCGACGCAGGCAAAGGCCTCGTTCACTTCCCACAAATCGACGTCGCCGACCGACCAGCCGGCCTTCTTGAGCACCTTCTCGATCGCTCCGATCGGGGCAATCGTGAACTGCGCCGGTTCCTGCGCGTGCGCCGCCGAGGCGACGATCGTCGCGACCGGGGTGAGCCCCTTGGCCTCGGCCTGGCTGCGCGTCGTCAGCACCACCGCCGCCGCGCCGTCCGAAATCGACGAGGAGGTCGCCGCGGTGATCGTCCCGTCCTTGGCGAAGGCCGGCTTGAGTTGCGGGATCTTGTCGGGGCGGCCGCGGCCCGGCGCCTCGTCGGTGTCGACCACCGTCTCACCCTTGCGGCCGGTGATCGTCACCGCGACGATCTCGTCCTTGAACCCGCCGCCGTCGATCGCCGCCTTGGCGCGGCTGAGGCTCTCGATGGCATATTCGTCCATCGCCTCGCGGGTCAGCTGATAGTCGTCGGCGGTGCACTGGGCGAAGCTGCCCATCGCCCGGCCCTCCTCATAGGCGTCCTCGAGCCCGTCGAGGAACATGTGGTCGTAGGCGGTGTCGTGGCCGATGCGTGCGCCGCCGCGGTGCTTCTTGAGCAGATAGGGCGCATTGGTCATGCTCTCCATGCCGCCGGCGACGATCAGCCCGGCGTTGCCGGCTTTCAGCGCTTCCTCGCCCATGATCACCGTCTGCATGCCCGATCCGCACACCTTGTTGACGGTCGTCGCCTGGACCGATTTGGGCAGACCGGCCTTGAGCGCCGCCTGGCGCGCCGGCGCCTGGCCGAGCCCGGCGGGCAGCACGCAGCCCATGTAGATGCGGTCGATCTCGCCCGCATCGACGCCGGCGCGCTCGACCGCCGCCCTGACCGCGGTCGCGCCGAGATCGGTCGCGCTGACGTCGGCCAGCGCGCCCTGCATCGCCCCCATCGGGGTGCGCGCGTAGCTCAGGATGACGACGGGATCGCTGGACATGATGTGGCTCCGGACTCGGTTGGATCTGCTGGCCGTGCCATAGAGCGCCGCCGCCGCTTGTTCAAACCGCACTCTATGATAGGCTGGGCGCCATGAACCGGTTGAGCCTTGGCCATTGGGCCCTCGCCGCGGCCAGCGCCGCCTTTCTCGCCGCAGCGGTCGCCGCCCAGCAGCCGGCCGCGCCCGCGACCCCGCCGCCCGCGGCCAAGAGCGAGTTCAAGAACCTCAAGATCCTGCCCGCCGGGATTCCCCGCCAGAACCTCATCGGCGTGATGCAGATGATGTCCTCGTCGCTGGGCGTCAAATGCACCTTCTGCCACGTCGGCACGTCGAAGGAGACGATGGACTTCGCCTCCGACGCCAAGCGCGAGAAGGAGACCGCGCGAATGATGCTGACCATGGTCCGCCGCATCAACGAGGAGGATTTCAAGGTCGCCAACTTCACCGACTCGAAGGTGACCTGCTACACCTGCCATCGCGGCGCGCCGCACCCGCTCAAAGCGCCGCCCAAGCCGGGCGACAAGCCCGCGGAACACAAGCACAGCTAGCTTGTCGCGCTTGAGCGCCCGATGCTAGGCGCGGCGGCAAGGAGAGCGTGATGAGCGAGATGCCGGGCCTGGAATTCGACCTCGGCGAGATGGCCGACACCATCCGCGACACCACCCAGCGCTTCGCCCGCAACCGAATCCAGCCGATCGCCGCCGAGATCGACGAAGCCGACCGCTTCCCGATTGAGCTCTGGCCGGAGATGGGCGCGCTCGGGCTGCACGGCATCACCGTCGAGGAGCAATGGGGCGGGCTCGGCCTCGGCTATCTCGAACATGTCGTGGCGCAGGAGGAGGTGGCCCGCGCCTCGGCCTCGGTGGGCTTGAGCTACGGCGCCCACTCGAACCTCTGCGTCAACCAGATCCGCCGCTGGGCCAATGACGAGCAGAAGGCGAAATATCTCCCCGGCCTGATCGACGGCAGCCAGGTCGGCGCGCTGGCGATGAGCGAGGCGGGCGCGGGCAGCGACGTCGTTTCGATGAAGCTCAAGGCCGAGAAATCCGGCAACGGCTACCGCCTCAACGGCACCAAATTTTGGATCACCAACGGCGCCTTCGCCGACGTGCTGGTGGTCTATGCCAAGACCGCGCCCGACTCCGGCAGCAAGGGCATCACCACCTTCCTGATCGAAAAGGGGATGGATGGCTTCTCGATCGGCCAGAAGATCGACAAGTGCGGCATGCGCGGCTCGCCGACCAGCGAGCTGGTGTTCGACGATTGCTTCGTCCCGGCTGAGAACATCATGGGCCCGGAGAACGGCGGGGTCGGCGTGCTGATGAGCGGCCTCGATTACGAGCGAACCGTACTCGCTGGAATCCAGCTCGGCATCATGCAGGCGTGCCTGGACGTGGTCATCCCGTTCGTCCGCGAGCGCAAGCAGTTCGGCAAACCGATCGGCAGCTTCCAGCTGATCCAGGCCAAGGTCGCCGACATGTATGTCGCGCTCAATTCGGCGCGCGCCTACGTCTATCAGGTCGCGCGCGCCTGCGACGCCGGCAAGACGACTCGGTTCGACGCCGCCGGCGCGATCCTGCTGGCATCCGAAAGCGCGTTCAAGGTCGCCGGCGAGGCGGTCCAGGCCTTGGGCGGCGCCGGCTATACGAAAGACTGGCCGGTCGAACGCTACATGCGCGACGCCAAGCTGCTCGACATCGGCGCCGGCACCAACGAAATCCGCCGCATGCTCATTGGACGGGAGTTGATCGGGGCGTGAGTGCGACCGAGCACGGGGCGAACGACAGCGCCGAGGCGAAGCGGTCAAAACGCTCCGTTCGGAAGCGGGCGGATTCGATCAAGGCTTTCCGCTGCAAGAATCTGATCGCCGTCCTGGAGTGCCCCAGCGACATGTTCAACATCGGCACGGTGATCCGAAACGTCAACGCGCTCGGTGTCGAAAAGGTTTATGTTGTCGACCCGGGCCACAATCTACCGGACGATTGGCAGGCCCTACGGGAACGATCGAAGATTGCGAAACTGTCGGTGTCCGCGGTCAAATGGACGTTTGTGAAGCGCTTCGACAGCACTGATGACTGCTTTGATCATTTGGAAGCGGAGAACTTCAAGTCGATTGTCACGTCCCCCCACGTGAAGGGGAAGACGAACGTCATGCTGCATGACGGAGATTTCACAAAGCACGCCAAGCTCGCCGTATGGTTCGGCAGCGAGGCACGCGGGATCAGCGACCGCGCCGTCGAACGCAGCGAGATGTGCGTCAGCATTCCGATGTTCGGCTTTGTGGACAGTCTCAATCTTGGGACCAGTACCGGAATTGTGCTCTACGAGGTCGCCAAGCAGCGCCGCGAATATCAAAGCAAGTATCGATTGCGGGACAAGCGCGGCAAGCGTGAGATCCCTCTGCCGACAGTGATACCGAGTGACGAACGCGCCGGATGAGTCTGCGGCGATAGCGCTCGAACGAGCAGTGGCATGACGGCGAACCATTCGCCGCGAGGCGCGACCTGGCGCACCGTCCTCCTTTACGGAGCCGGTCTCGCCATTGCCGCGGTCGCGCTCGAGCAGCTCAAGTTCCGCCATGCGGCGAGCGATGTTTCGACCGAAATCTATGTCGCAATGCTCGCCGTCGGCTTCACCGCGCTTGGCCTGTGGGTCGGCCACCGGCTGACCGCGCGCAAGCCGTCGGCGAGCTTCGTGCACAACCAGGCCGCCGCGGCTGCGCTCGGCCTCACCGCGCGCGAATGCTAATTGCTCGAATTGCTCGCCACCGGCCAGTCGAACAAGGAGCTGGCGCGCGCACTCGGCGTATCCCCGAACACCATCAAGACCCATCTCGCCAGCCTGTTCGCCAAGCTCGAGGTCGACCGCCGCGTCCGCGCGATCGAGAAGGCGCGGTTCCTGTCGCTGATCGAGTAGGACAGGCGGGTGAGGGGGCCGAACTCACCCGTTCGGGCGATGGTTTCGCGGAGCGTCGGCGGCGATGCTGCGCGGCGCTGAAAGGGGACACGTCATGACCGCAACCACCCGCTATTCCTTGATCTACGGCCTCATCGCCGGCCTCGTGCTCATCGCTTTCATCACCGTTATCGGCCTGCTCCACGACAAGGTCGATTTCGTCGCCACCATGACTTTCGGCTTCGCCGTCATGCTGGTCGCGCTGAGCTTCGTGTTCGTCGGCGTGAAGCGCTATCGCGACATTGAGCAGGGCGGGGTGATCCGCTTCGGCAAGGCGTTCGCTCTCGGCCTCGCCATCGCGCTCATTGCCGCCCTGATCTACGTTCTCGCGTGGGAAGCCTATCTCGCCATCACCGACTATCGCTTCATGGAAGACTATGCCGCGCGCTCGCTGGCCGACGCGCGCGAAGCCGGCAAGAGCGCGACCGATCTGGCGGCGATGCGCGCCGAGTTCGACAAGCTGATCGTGCAGTATGACAATCCCGCCTACCGCATGCCGATGACCTTCGTCGAAATCGCGCCGGTCGGCCTTATCGTCGCGCTGGTCTCGGCGGCGCTGCTGCGCAATCCGCGCCTGCTTCCGGCGCGCTAGTCCGGCTGGCCGTTCGGTTGCCGTTCATGTAGGCGCGGCTGAAAATCGCGGCCGCGCCTGCATGGAGGAATGACCGGTGACCGAACGAGCCCCCGCCGCCGGCGACGACGCCGCCGCTCCGGTCCCCGACATCGATCCCGCCGCGCGGCGCCAGCGCGGCTTCCTCGGTTTCGTCGAACGGGTTGGCAATCTGCTGCCCGAACCGACGATGATCTTCGTCATCCTGATCGTCGCGCTGATGCTGCTGTCGGCGCTCGGCCAATGGCTCGGCTGGTCGGCGTCGCTGGCGTTCAGCGGCGAGGAAGCGCCCGACTGGGCGACGCTCGAGAACGGGACGCTGACATACAGCGCGACCAGCCTGTTCTCCGAAGAGAATATCCACCGCCTGCTGACCGAAATGCCGCGCACGATGAGCGGATTTGCGCCGCTGGGCCTCATCCTCGTCATCATGCTCGGCGCCGCGGTGGCGGAGAAGTCGGGCATGTTTTCGGCGCTGATCCGCGCCTCGCTCGGCAATGCCCCGCGCGCGCTGCTGACCCCGATCGTCGCGATCATCGGCATGGTCTCGCACCACGCCTCCGACGCCGCCTACGTCGTGTTCATCCCGCTCGCCGCGATCGTCTTCGCCGCCGCCGGCCGCCACCCTGTTGCCGGTCTCGCCGCGGCGTTCGCGGCGGTGTCGGGCGGCTATGCCGGCAACATTACCCCGGGCCAGATCGACGTCCTGCTGTTCGGCTTCACCCAAGAGGCGGCGCGCATCGTCGAGCCCGGCTGGACGATGAATCCGATCGGCAATTGGTGGTTCATCCTGTCGATCGTGATCGTCTTCACCCCCGCCATATGGTTCCTCACCGACAAGGTGGTCGAGCCGCGTCTCGGCAAGTGGGGCGGGGAGGCGGACGCCGGAATCAAGGACGAGCTCGCCCGCTCGGGAGTGACGCCCGACGAGCGCCGCGGCCTGAGGCGCGCGGGCCTCGCCGCGCTGGCGATCGTCGCGCTCTATGCCGCCTTCACGCTGACCCCCGGCTACACCCCCTTGCTCGACGAGGAGGCGAGCGGAACGGCGCGGATCCAGCCGCTTTACGCCGCGCTGATCGCCGGCTTCTTCCTGCTGTTCGTCGCGACCGGCATCGCGTTCGGCTCGGCGACCGGCTCGGTGAAGGGCTATCAGGACGTCACGCGCATGATGCAGGAGGGCATCCGCACCCTCGCGCCCTACATCGTGTTCGTGTTCTTCGCGGCGCATTTTGTCGCCATGTTCAACTGGTCGCGGATCGGGCCGATCATCGCCATCAACGGCGCCGAGGCGCTCAAGACGATGGCGCTCCCCGCACCCTTCCTGCTGGTCAGCGTGCTGTTGCTGTCGTCCTTCCTCGATCTGTTCATCGGTTCGGCCAGCGCCAAGTGGAGCGCGCTCGCGCCGGTCGTCGTGCCGATGTTCATGCTGCTCGGAATCAGCCCGGAAATGACCACCGCCGCCTACCGCATGGGCGACAGCTACACCAACATCATGACCCCGCTGATGAGCTATTTCCCGCTGATTCTCGGCTTCGCCCGGCGCTGGGACAAGAGCTTCGGGGTCGGCTCGCTGCTCGCCTTGATGCTGCCCTATGCGCTCAGCTTCATGGCGCTCGGCATCTCGATGGTCGTCGCCTGGGTGTTCCTCGACCTTCCGCTCGGCCCCGGCGCGACGGTGTTCTACCAGGGCGCCGCCGCGATCGAGTGATTCACCCGCGTCAATGTGCTAGGTGAGTTTCCGAAGGGGGCTTCACCATGCGCTATTTCACCGTTCTGGCGGCCGCTGCCGCGTTGTCCGCGTGCGATCGATCCGAACCGGCCGAGCCCAGCTCGCCGACCGTCGCGGCGACTCCGGCCGCGGTCAGCTGGGACGGCGCCGACTATGCCGACGAGGCCGCGAAACTCGCGCACGGCAAGCGCCTTGCCCGCCTGCTCGATTGCACCGGCTGCCACGGCGAGAATTTGCAGGGCAAGAACGTCACCGCCGACGAGCCCGAATATGGCGATATGAACGCGCCCAATCTGACCCTCAAGCTGGCCGACTACAGCGATCCCGACTTGGCGAAATTCCTGCGCAGCGGAACGCCGAAAGATGGCCGCGAACTGTGGTTCATGCCGGTCGAATCCTACCAGTTCCTGAGCGAGCGCGACCTCGCCGCGCTGACCGCCTTCCTGCGCAGCTTCACGCCGGCGGGAACCCAGCTTCCGCCGATCCGCAAGGGCGCCGGCTTCCTCAAGGAAATCAAGGACGGCGGCATCGGCCACGCCGCGCAGCAGGTCGCGCGCCTCAAGGCCAATCCGCCGCCCGACCTCGGCCCGAAGCACGGACGCGGCCGCCAGCTGGCGCGCATGGCCTGCACCGGCTGCCACAACGGCCAGCTCGAGGGCTATCAGGGCTTCACTCCCAACCTCGACGTCGCTGGCGCCTACACCCCCGCCGAGCTCACCCAATTGCTCACCACCGGCAAGGGCAAGTCGAAGGCCAATCTCGGGCTGATGACGTCGATCGCCCGCTTCTCCTTCTCGCAGCTCACCCCGGCCGAGCGCGAGGCGATCGTCGGCTACGTCCTCGCCCGCGCCAACCGCGAGCAAGCGCCGCAGTAGTTTTCAAGCGCGCGGCGAGCGGCTAGGCCAGCGGCGATGAGCGCGCCGCGGCTGGACAGCAGGATCGACCTTTCGAGCGACGCCGCCCGGGCGCGCGCCGCCCACAATCGCGCGCTCGCCGAGAAGCTGCGCGCCGACGTGGCCACCGCCGCGCTCGGCGGCACCGAGAAAAGCCGCGAGCGGCACACCGCGCGCGGCAAGCTGCTCCCGCGCGACCGCGTCGAGCGGCTGCTCGATCCCGGCTCCCCGTTCCTCGAGATCGGCCAGCTCGCCGCCAACGATCTCTACGACGGCGAAGTCCCCGGCGCCGGCCTCATCGCCGGCATCGGCCGGGTTTCGGGCCGCCAGGCGATGATCGTCTGCAACGACGCCACGGTGAAGGGCGGCACCTACTTCCCGATGACGGTCAAGAAGCACCTGCGAGCGCAGGAGATCGCTCTCGAGAACCGGCTTCCCTGCATCTACCTCGTCGACAGCGGCGGCGCCAATCTGCCGCACCAGGCCGAGGTGTTCCCCGACCGCGATCACTTCGGCCGGATCTTCTACAACCAGGCGCAGATGTCGTCGAAGGGCATCGCCCAGATCGCCTGCGTGATGGGCAGCTGCACCGCCGGCGGCGCCTACGTCCCGGCGATGAGCGACGAGAGCGTCATCGTCCGCAACCAGGGCACCATCTTCCTCGCCGGCCCGCCGCTGGTGAAGGCCGCCACCGGCGAGGAGATCAGCGCCGAGGATCTCGGCGGCGGCGACCTCCACGCGCGCAAGTCCGGCGTCGTCGACCATCTCGCCGAGAACGACGAGCACGCGCTGACCATTGTCCGCGACATCGTCAGCCATCTCGGCGCGGATGCGGGCGCGGGAATCGGCCTGCGCGAACCCCGCGCCCCGCATTTCGACCCCGAAGAACTCTATGCGATCATTCCCGAGGACGTGCGCGCGCCCTATGACGTGCACGAGATCATCGCCCGCCTCGTCGACGCATCCGAATTCCACGAGTTCAAGCCGCTCTACGGCAGCTCGCTGGTCACCGGCTTCGCGCACATCTGGGGCATGCCGGTCGCGATCCTCGCCAACAACGGCGTCCTGTTCAGCGAGAGCGCGGTCAAGGGCGCGCACTTTATCGAGCTCGCCTGCCAGCGCCGCATTCCCCTGCTGTTCCTGCAGAACATCTCGGGCTTCATGGTCGGCGGGAAGTACGAGGCCGAAGGCATCGCCAAGCACGGCGCCAAGCTCGTCACCGCGGTCGCCACCGCCAGCGTGCCCAAGGTCACCGTGCTGATCGGCGGCAGTTTCGGCGCCGGCAATTACGGCATGGCCGGCCGCGCCTATTCGCCCCGCTTCCTGTTCACCTGGCCCAACAGCCGGATCAGCGTGATGGGCGGCGAGCAGGCCGCCAGCGTGCTAGCCACCGTCCACCGCGACGCCGACAAGTGGAGCGCCGAGGAAGCGGAAAAATTCAAGCAACCAATCCGCGACGATTACGAGGCCCAGGGCAACCCGTGGCACGCCACCGCGCGGCTGTGGGACGACGGCATCATCGACCCCGCCCAGACCCGCGACGTCCTCGGCCTCGCCTTCGCCGCCTGCCTCAACGCCCCCATCCCCGAACGCCCCCAGTTCGGCGTATTCCGGATGTGATGCAGATGAAATTCGCGGCCTTTGTAGCGTTGTTATGGATCGGCGTTCCGGTGTCGATCGGACTCCTTGCCGCTCATTTCTGGAATCTAAGTTTCTGGATTGGCTTCGGCGTCGCGCTTTTCGCATTGATTGTGAACGCGCTGATCATCGAATGGGAAGATCGGCAACCAGGGGGTTGGGGTAACCCATGATCACCTCCCTCCTCATCGCCAACCGCGGCGAGATTGCCTGTCGGATCATGCGCACCGCGCGGCGGGTGGGGGTGCGCACGGTCGCGGTCTATTCGGATGCCGACGCGCGGGCGCTGCACGTGCGCATGGCCGACGAGGCGATCCACATCGGCCCGTCGCCGGCGGTCGAGAGCTATTTGCGCGGCGAGAAGATCATCGCCGCCGCGCGGGAGTCGGGCGCCGAAGCGATCCATCCCGGCTACGGCTTCCTCAGCGAGAACGCCGACTTCGCCCAGGCCGTGCTCGACGCCGGCCTGGTCTGGGTCGGGCCCAAGCCGGACTCCATCCGCGCCATGGGCCTCAAGGACGCCGCCAAGACGCTGATGGCCAACGCCGGCGTCCCGGTCACCCCCGGCTATCTCGGCGACGACCAGTCGCCCGAGCGGCTGGCGTGCGAGGCCGACGCGATCGGCTATCCGGTGCTGATCAAGGCGGTCGCCGGCGGCGGCGGCAAGGGCATGCGCAAGGTCGATCGCGCCGAGGATTTCGAAGACAGTCTCGAAAGCTGCCAGCGCGAGGCCGCCTCGTCGTTCGGCAACCCTATCGTGCTGCTCGAAAAATGGATCGAAAGCCCGCGCCATATCGAGGTGCAGGTGTTCGGCGACGCGCACGGCAATGTCGTCCATTTGTTCGAACGCGACTGTTCCTTGCAGCGCCGCCACCAGAAGGTGATCGAGGAAGCCCCCGCGCCGGGCATGGACGAGGCGACCCGCGACGCGGTGTGCGGCGCCGCCGTCCGCGCCGCGCAGGCGGTGAACTATGAAGGGGCGGGGACGGTCGAGTTTATCGCCGACGCCAGTGACGGCCTCAAGCCCGACCGGATCTGGTTCATGGAAATGAACACCCGCCTCCAGGTCGAGCATCCCGTGACCGAGGAAATCACCGGCCAGGACCTTGTCGAATGGCAGTTGCGCGTGGCGAGCGGCGAGAAGCTTCCCAGGCGCCAGGACGAACTCACGATCACCGGCCACGCGATCGAAGCGCGCCTCTACGCCGAGGACCCCGCCAAGGGCTTCCTGCCGAGTGTCGGGCGGCTGGAACATTTCGACCTCGGCGATGAAGGCCGCATCGAAACCGGGGTCGAGGAAGGCGACGACATCTCGCCTTATTACGACCCGATGATCGCCAAGCTGATCGCTGCCGCGGACACACGCGACGAGGCCATCGCCGCGCTCGCCGACATCCTCGACGAGATCGAAGTGTGGCCGGTGCGGACCAATGCCGGCTTCCTTTTCAACTGCCTGCTCGACGAAGATTTTGGAGCGGCCCGCCTCGATACCGGCTTTATCGGACGGCAGCTCGACGAGCTCATTCCCGATCCCGAGCCCGACGACATGATCTGGCGCGCCGCAGCCGCAGTCGCGACCGCGGCCGACGAAGAGTCGGAAGCTCTGCCGGCCGGTTTCCGCCTCAACGCGCCGTCGCGTAGCGGGGCGTCGATTGGCCGGGCAGGGGGCTTCCGCGCCGTCGCCCTCGACGACGACCTGCCGCTCGCAGTCGCTTCGGGCTTTCGCGACGACGAGCGCGTGGTCGTTTTCTACGAGGGGCAGGCCTACGAATTCCAGCGCGCCGCGCGCGGTTCCGTCGGCACTGCCGCCGGCGACGGCGCAATCCTCGCTCCCATGCCCGGCAAGGTCACCTCGGTCGAAGTCGCGCCGGGCGACTCCGTCACCAAGGGCCAGCGCCTGCTGACACTCGAGGCGATGAAGATGGAGCATGGCCTCACCGCGCCGTTCGACGGCACCGTCGCCGAACTCTCCGCCACCGCCGGGGCACAGGTTGCGGTCGATTCATTGCTCGCCCGGATCGTACCGGCCAAAGCCCAATCGGAGCCGAACGCGCCCGAGCCGCGTTGATCCGCTACTTATTCCAGGGAGACCACCATGCGCCGTTCCGCACTCATCGCCGCCGCCGTCCCCGCGCTGGCGCTCGCCGCCTGCGCCGACAATGAGCCGGTGACCGAGAATGCCGCCAACCTCACCGTCAACGAGGCGGTGCTCGACAATGCCGCGGCGGTCGGCAACGACGCCGTCCCCGCCGCCGCGCCGATCGCCTTCACCGGCGGCGACGGCACCGCGCTCGGCAATCTGACGCTCGAGGAATCGCCGGCCGGCCTGATGATCCGCCTCGCCGGAAGCGCCATGCCGCCGGGCGCGCGCGGCATCCACCTGCACATGGTCGGCAAGTGCGAGGGGCCGAAGTTCGAAAGCGCCGGAGCCCACTGGAACCCCGACGGCAAGCAGCACGGCCGCGAGAACCCGGCCGGACCGCACAAGGGCGATCTGCCCAATGTCACCGTCGGCCCCGACGGCGCGCTCGGTGAGACGCTCACCCTCGCCGGCGTGACGCTTGCCGAACTCGGCGACAGCGACGGCACTGCGCTCGTAGTCCACGCCGCGCCCGACGACAACAAGACCGATCCCAGCGGCAACAGCGGCGACCGCATCGCCTGCGCCGTCCTCGCCCCGGCGGGGTAGGGGAGGGCCTCACCCGACACCGTTCGTCCTGAGCTCGGTCCACGGATGTCCCCCGGACATCCGTTCGTCCTGAGCTTGTCGAAGGACTGCTTTTCCCCTTAGTCCGGCGAAGGACAGCCCTTCGACAGGCTCAGGGCGAACGGTATTTGGGAGGAATTTAAAGCATGGACATCAACGGCATCAGCGCAGTCGTCACCGGCGCGGCTTCGGGCCTCGGCGAGGCGACCGCCCGAGCGCTCGCCGCCAAGGGCGCGAAAGTCGCCATTTTCGACCGCGACACGGCCAAGGGCGAAGCCGTCGCGGCCGAGCTCGGCGGCATCTTCTGCGAGGTCGACGTGACCAGCGACGAGAAGGTCGCCGCCGCCTTCGCCCGGGCCCGCGCGGCGCACGGCCAGGAGCGCATCCTGGTCAATTGCGCCGGGGTCGCCAACGCCGCCAAGACCGTCGCCCGCGACAAGGAGACCAAGGCGCCCAAGCTCTACCCGATGGTCCAGTTCGAGCTCGCCATCGCCATCAATTTGATCGGCACCTTCCGCTGCATCGCCCATTCGGCGTTCGGCATGGTCGATCTCGATCCGCTCGACGACGGCGAGCGCGGCTGCATCATTAACACCGCCAGCGTCGCCGCCCAGGACGGCCAGATCGGCCAGGCCGCCTACAGCGCCTCCAAGGGCGGCGTGCTCGGCATGGCGTTGCCGATCGCGCGCGACCTGATGAACGACGGCGTGCGGGTCAACACCATCCTCCCCGGCGTGTTCAAGACGCCGATGGTGGCGATGATGCCGCCTAACGTGCAGGACGCGCTCGGCGCCCAGGTGCCGTTCCCCAAGCGCCTCGGGATGCCCGAGGAATACGCCCGCCTCGCCGTGTTCATCGCCGAAAACCCCTATCTCAACGCCGAAGCGATCCGCCTCGACGGCGGGATTAGGATGGCGCCGCGGTGATCGCCCACTCGCGATGATCGCCGACCCCCGGCTGCTCGCCGCCTGCACCGAAGCCGCACGCTCGGCCGGCGAGGCCATCCTGCACCTCGTCGAGCGCGGCTTTGCGGTCGAGGCCAAGGCCGACCGCTCGCCGGTCACCGAATGCGACCGCGCCGCCGAAGCGATCATCCTCGAGGCGCTGCGCACCGCCGCCCCCGGCGTTCCGGTCATCGCCGAGGAGGAGGTCGCGGCCGGGCGGATCCCGGCCCACGGCGCGACCTTCTTCCTCGTCGACCCGCTCGACGGCACCAAGGAATTCGTCCGCGGCGGCGCCGACTACACCGTCAACATCGGCCTCGTCGTCGACGGCGCGCCGGTGCTCGGCGTGGTCCACCAGCCCGCCACCGCGACCGGCTGGTCCGGCCTCGTCGGCCACGGCGCGTGGCGCGACGATCCCGCCGGTCGCCGCGCGATCTCGGTCCGGCCGCTCGGCGAGACCCGCGCCGCGGTCGCCTCCAAGTCGCACTTCAACCAGGCCACCGCCGACTATCTCGAGCGGGCGATCGGCCTGTGCGACCATGTCGCGGTCGGCTCGAGCCTCAAATTCTGCGTCGTCGCCGAAGGGGCGGCGGACATCTACCCGCGCCTGTCGCCGACCAGCGAGTGGGACACCGCCGCCGGCCATGCCGTGCTGCTCGCCGCCGGCGGCCGCTGCGACGGTCCCGACGCGGCGCCGCTCGCCTACGGCAAGCCGGCCTTCCTCAATCGCGGCTTCGTCGCCACCGGCGGCTGGCCCGCGCCGTCGGTCGCGCCGTTCCTGCCCGATTTCACCCGCGGCTGAAGGTCTCGATCGCCGGCCACGGCGCCGGCGCGCGCTCCTTGCGCCGCTCGACCCCGCCGAGTCGCGGCGCGCCCATCGCGATCCGAGCGCGCTCGAATTCAGCGCGCAACGCGGCGATCCGGATCCGCAAGGCGGTGGCATCTGCCGCCGTTTCGGTCGAACCGCCACGCGCCAGCCGTCCCGCCAGATAGTCGGCGTCGGCCAGCGCGGCTTCGCATTCGTCGAGCCATGTCATGAGGTTAAACATACGCATACTTTCAAGCGACCTTTGCGAAGAGAACCGCCCTTAGCGGGAATCGGGCGCAGTCTTTGGGCGGTGTTAATCCAGATTGGTTGCGATTTTGTCGGACATCACACCGCTTCGGTGTCACAACGCACGGGCTCGGATGTTGTATCGTGGAAAGGTACGCCATGACCCTCGAGCATCCCGACCCCTCGTCGATCGCCTATGACGGCGCCCGTCCCGCGCTGCTGATCGGCGATAGCGGAGCGGCGCTCGACGACGCCCGCGCCCTCCTCGCCGGCGCCGGTTTGCGCCTTGCCGGGGAATGCGCGCTGGCCGATGCCGCCGAGCGCCTCGAACGCCAGGCCGCCGCGGCGCTGGTGTGGACGGAATTCGGCGCGCAGGCGCCCGAGCCCGCGCTGACCGATCGCCTCGCCCGCCTCGCCGAAAGCGGCACGCCGATCGTCGTCGCCATCGCCCCCGACCAGATCGATCCGGTCGATTTCGCGCTGTCCCGGCCAGGGGTGCAGATCCTGGTCGAGCCCTCCGCGATGGAGCGCGCCGCCGCCGTCTCGCTCGCCCTGGCCGCCCGCGACGCCCCCGCGCGGGTCAGCGACGTCGGCCGCGACAATGCCGTGCGCCTGCGCCAATTGTCCGACGAAGTCGGGCGCATCGCCGCCTCGCTCGCGCGCCTCTCGACCGTGCCCGAAGCCGCGCCCCGGCCCGCGCTGGTGGCGCGCGATTTCGGCCAGGTGCCGGAGGTCGACGGCGAGCGGGTCCGCGCCGTCATCCGCGCCCGCCGCCTGCGCGCGCGCTTCTTCGACGAGCAATTGTTCGCCGATCCCGCCTGGGACATGCTGCTCGATCTGCTCGCCGCCGAGATCGCCCAGCACCGCGTCCCGGTGAGCTCGCTGTGCATCGCCGCCGCGGTCCCCGCCACCACCGCGCTTAGGTGGATCAAGACGATGACCGACGCCGGCCTGTTCGTGCGCCGCGCCGACCCCCACGATGGCCGCCGCATCTTCGTCGAACTGTCGCCCGAGGCGAGCGCAGCGATGCGCCAATATTTCGCCGAGGCGGGGGAAATGGCGGGGCTGTGATGGTGGGCGCTGACGGGCTCGAACCGCCGACCCTCTCGGTGTAAACGAGATGCTCTACCAACTGAGCTAAGCGCCCCCGCGGGAGGCCGCCCGATGCCACGGCGCACCGGTCCGGACAAGGGCTACAGCCGGATCACGCCCATCAGTAGCAGTATCAGCACCGTTCCGATCGCGGTCAGCAGCAGCGATCCGGCGCAGCCCATGCGGTTGGAGAAGAACAGGAACATGCCCGGCACAACGCCGGCCGATGCCTGAAGGCTCCCGCGCATTTGCGAAACCGCCGCTTGCGCTCCAGCTAGCCGCCCATCAGCGACAGCCGCACCTCGCTCCACACCCCGGCCAGCGGGTAGAGCGCGATGGTGATGGCCAGCATGACCGTGCTGGCACGCCTACTCCGGCTCGACCACAATGCGCCGAGCAGGAGGACGAAGGTGCCGACGATCAGCTGCAGGTCGAACCGCGCCCCGACTCCGGTCCCGGTCGCCAGCTCGTAGAGATTGCCCGGGATGTTCATCGCCACCATCGCCGCGATGATGAAGCGGCGGTTGGCCCAATAATGGTCGTCGAAGTCCGCCACTTCGTCGGGGTCGTCGGGATAGACCATCGACGCCGCGAGATAATAAGTGCCGGTGAACAGCAGCGCCGCGAGCAGCGACAGATAGTTGAGCGGAATGACCTGGCGCAGGTCCCAGGCGATCGTCCAGAACGAGATCAGGTCGACCATCACCAGCAGGCCGAGCAGCGGAGTCAGCCAGCCGATCCTGACCCGCCGCCGCGCCTTCAGCGCCTTGCCCATCCCGCTCAGCACTTCCGCCAGGCTGAGCCCGAGCAGCAGCCCGAACAGGCTGAAGACGAATTCGAACTCGTTCATTGCCGTCGGGCGCTCACCGGCGCCACTGCACCGTTTCGTGCTGCAGCGTCGCCACCGGCTCTCCGGCCGCGCCGCGCGCCGGCGTGTAGCGCACCCGGCGCAGGAACACCTGGCAGGATTGCGTGTCGAGCGCCGCCGAGCCGGTCCCGGCGACGATCGAACAGTCGCGCACCGCACCGCTCTTGTCGATCAGCAGGCTCGCCGTCACGCGGCTGGACCGCGCCGCGTGACTTTCCGTCGTCCAGTAATTCGACGCGCTGAACAATGTGTCGAGCTTCACTGCCGCCGTCGCGGGCACGACGGGCGCGTTGGCGTCACCCACTCCGACCCGGCGGCGGAGGTCGGCGACACAGCGGTCGAGCGCTGCCGTCATCGGCCGGTTGGGCGTCAGGTCGAAACGCCCGCCCACCCGCGCCGCCGTCTTCACTTCGATGCTGCTCGCCTCCCTCAGCCGCCGCGCCTGGCTGGCGGGCAGGTCGACTACATAGCGGAAGCCCGCAGTGGCCAGTGCCGGCTGCAGGAAGGTGCGGAACGCCGGCGCGCCGTCGCCGAAGTCGATTGAGGCCGACTTTTCCAACACGCCCTCGATGCGCTGGAGCTTCTCGCGCTCGAGCGACAAGCGCGTGCTCGCCGCTGGGTCGAGCGGCGGGCGAATAGTCAGAGTCAGCGGCTTGCCGTCCCCGCTGAACGTCCGCGACGCTTCGCAATGCGCGTCGGCAAAATCGATCGTCCACCGTGAAGTGGCCGGGGACGCGGTGGCGGCGGCGGCGGCGGCGGCTGCAAATACGCTGGCTACAAGCACGGACATGGCGCGACGCTAAAGGCGGACTGTGCGACCCGCAATGTGATGAATCGCGAACTCCCGTGTAACTCGCTCAACCCTTCGCCCCACGCGCGAACATTCGGGCCATTAGCATGCTCGCCAGTGGAAAGGTCACCGCCCACAGCGCGGCCGGCCAGATTGCGCGCGGATCTGCATCTGCAGCGCCAGAACGGCGTCAGCGCGCCATTGACAAGGGTGCAAGCCGCAACGCGCGCTCGTTGCGGGCGACGGCAAATGCCGCGCACAGGCACGCCACGCACATCATCGCGTAGCCAAGCAGGTCGACCGCGAACAAAAACGATTCATACGGGCGGAACAGCAACAGGCCGATGTCGCCGGTCGCTCCGGTGACGAGGCCTAAAGCGCCCGCACCAGCCGCGCCGCGACTGCGATCCACGGCGGGTCGGTCAGCACCTGCTGGCGGGCTCCGGCGCCGTGGGGCAGGAGTTGCAGCCGGTTGCCCTCGCGGCCGATCAGCCGGCCGAACAGGAAGCGGCCGGCGGGGCGGGGGACGAGCACGTCGCGGTTGAGCGCGCGCGCATAGTCCGCCGCCTCGAGCGGTTCGCACCAGATTTCGTCGCCGGCGCGATAATCGCCGGTCGACACCGCCACCGTCAGCCCGATCGCGCCCGGCGCCGGGCGCGGCGGAACCAGCCGGCCGCTGCGGCGCGGAGCCCGCGCCTGGCCGTCGGCGCCGAGCGTCGCCGCGACCGCGATCTCGCTCCCGCCCGCGCCCGCCACCAATTCACCCGCCTCGACCCCGAGCGCGTCAGCAATCCGGTTGAGCCAGCCGACCGAGACAGTCCGCGTGCCGGTCTCGAGCCGGCCGATGGTCTGCGCCGTGGTCGCCGGCCGGCACGCCCGGGCGACATCCTCCAGGGTCATGCCCTTGGCCTTGCGGACTTCGCGGATGCGGGTGATCAT
Organism: Sphingomonas mesophila; assembly: GCF_003499275.1. Taxonomy (GTDB): domain Bacteria; phylum Pseudomonadota; class Alphaproteobacteria; order Sphingomonadales; family Sphingomonadaceae; genus Sphingomicrobium; species Sphingomicrobium mesophilum. Next base: position 541,458 of record NZ_QWDF01000001.1, read on the forward strand.
GGGCTACCTCACGAACCTTTGCGGTTTTTTCACTGTCCTACAGGCGAGCCATTATGGCAAGCCTGTTCGCATTGGCGGGTGGTCGGGAGCAAAGGCATGGCGGATCGCAATCGGCTGCTCGCGGAGCGCGCGCTCGATCCTCCGGCGCGCACCCTCGGGCGGCTGCGCGCGGCGCGCTCGGTCACCGTCAACCTCGCCGAATCGCCGCTCGGCTGGCTGCTTGCGCGCGGCCATCTCACCCGGCGCCAGTTCGACGCCGGCGAGCGGCTTCGGCGCGACTATGAGCGCTCCGCGCTGGCCGCGCGGGTGACGATGCGCTGGGACGCCGCTCCGGTCGCCCGCGCGCGCGGCGGCGCGGCGCGGCGCGACCCCAGCCTGGCCCAGCTCGACGCCCGCCGCCGTTTCGACGGCGCCGTCGCCGCTGCCGGCTCGGGCCTGTCCGACATCCTCTGGCGGGTGGTGTGTGCAGGCGAGGGGATGCGCGCCGCCGAAAGCGCGCTCGGCTGGCCGGCGCGGGCCGGCAAGCTGGTGCTGACGATCGCCCTCGATCGCCTCGCCGAACACTATCGCCTGCCCCGCTCGTAAACTTCGCGATCCGGTCCCCGAAATGGCCGATCCTGCGTGTAGTTTGCGAATTTACGAGGCACGAAAAAGGGCCGCGCCGGATTGCTCCGCCGCGGCCCTCGTTAACCCGGTTGGTTGGTTAGATCTCGCTGTCGGACGCGCCCTGGCCGCCCTTCTCGAAATCCTGGTCCTCGACCAGCTCGCTGCTGGTGTCCGACTGGCTCTGGCCGCCGACGAAGCTGCCCGACTGGCCCTGCTGGCCGGTCTCGGACTGCTGCGACGAACCTTCGATGTCGCTCGGCTGCGACAGCGTCTCGGTGTCGCTGCCCGACTGGCCGCTCTCGCTCTGGCTGCCCTGGCTCGACGCGCCAGCGCTGCCGTAGTCAGCCTGGCCGCTCGAGCTCTGGCCCTGCAGCAGCGTCGGGTCCTGCTGGCCCGACTGGCCGCTCTGGCCCGACTGGCTGAACTGGCCGCTCTGGCCCTGTTGCGACTTGTCGAAGTCCGACTGGCTGCTCTGGTTCTGGCCGCCCTGGTTTTCGTTTTCCATCGAAGCAATCCTCCTGATCACGCTTTGCCCGTCCCACCTTCCCCTTAAGCGCGCAGCAAGCCGAACTCGTTCCGCCCCCGCGTCGCGCTTTTGCGACGAACCGTTCGCGATGCGACCAAATGAAAAGGCCGCCGGATCGCTCCGACGGCCTTTCAAGCTTGGTAAAGGGGGGGCGGCTCAGGCGTCGGCCTGGTCGCTCTCCGCTTCGGCGGCCGGGGCCGCGGGGGCCTCGGCGCCGTCCTCGCTCGGGATCTCGCCCGGCTCGGCATTGGGGTCGAACGCCTCGGTGAAGCCGGCGGTGTCCTTCTCGAACATCTGCGCCATCACATCGATGCCCTGCGCCTGGAGGTCGGCCTCCTCGGGCGAGCGGGCGACGTTGACCTTTACCAGCGCGGTGACCTCGGGGTGAAGCGCGACCTTCACCTCGTGCATGCCGATCGCCTTGATCGGGCGGTCGAGCACGATCTGGCTCTTGACCACCTTGGCGCCGTCGGCCTCGAGCGCCTCGACGATGTCGCGCGCGCTGACCGAGCCGTAGAGCTGGCCGGTGTTCGACGCCTGGCGGATCAGCTGGACGGTCTTGCCGTCAACGTCCTTGGCGCCCTTCTCGGCCTCGCTGCGGCGTTCAGCATTGTCCGCCTCGATCTTCGAGCGGTTGGCTTCGAACAGCTTCTTGTTCGATTCGTTGGCGCGAAGCGCCTTCTTGTTGGGCAGCAGATAGTTGCGCGCGAAACCGTTCTTGACGGTAACCACGTCGCCGATCTGGCCGAGCTTTTCGACTCTCTCGAGCAGGATGACGTCCATGTCGTCCTCTCCTTATTTCACGACATAGGGGAGCAGGCCGATCTGGCGGGCGCGCTTGATCGCCCGGGCCAGCTCGCGCTGCTTCTTGCCCGAGACCGCGGTGATGCGGCTGGGCACGATCTTGCCACGCTCGGAGACGAAGCCCTGCAGCAGGCGGACGTCTTTGTAGTCGATGCGCGGGGCGTCCTTGCCGGAAAACGGGCAGGACTTGCGGCGGCGGAAGAATGCACGGGCCATGATTTATGCCTCCACTTCTTCGTCGCGGCGCGGCGAGCGGCTGCGGTCGCGCTCGGCGCGGCGCATCATCGCCGACGGGCCATTCTCATGCGCATCGACGCGGATGGTCATGAAGCGGATGATGTCCTCGTTGATCCCGGTCTGGCGCTCGAGCTCGGCGACGGCGGCCGGCGGCGCGTCGACTTCGAGCATGACGAAGTGCGCCTTGCGGTTCTTGGCGATTCGGTAAGCGAGGCTCTTGAGACCCCAGGTCTCGGTCTTGACGACCTTCCCGCCATTCTCGGTCAGGATGTTCGTGGCGTTTTCCGCAAGCGTGTCGACCTGGGCCTGGGCCAGGTCCTGACGCGCGAGGAAAACATGCTCGTAGAGCGGCATGTTTCATGCACCTATGTTGGCCGATCGTTGACGGGCCACCATGGCCACGCCCCTCCGGCTGTCGTTCGCAAAAAGCAAAAGCCGCCGGAACCAAGCCGACGGCTGCGGGCGCCTATGGCGAAATTCGCCGCTCAAGGCAAGCGCCTAGCAGGTGATCACCACCTCGCGAGTCGAGATATCCTCGTCGAACCCCTTGAGCGTGACGTAGCGCAGGTCGGCGAACTTCATGCCCTTGCCGAGGCACAGTTCGGCGACCCCGTTGGAGACCAGCACCCGCGCCGGCTCGGCCGCGGCGCACAGCCGCGCGGCGAGGTTGACCGTCGTCCCGAAGAAATCATTGTCGCGCTCGATCGGCTCGCCCGCCGCGCCGCCGATGCGCACCTGGAACGGCGGATGCTCCGCCTTGGGCTCGATCGACGTCACCACCGTCTGGATAGTGCAAGCCGCTTTGACCATCTGCACCGGCGAGACGAACACCGCCATGATCCCGTCGCCGGTGTGCTTGATGACCCGGCCGCCATGTTCCGTGACGGCGCCGCGAACGATGCTGTCGTGGGTCGAGATGAGCTCGAACGCGATGTCGTCGCCAAGCCGCTGCGCAAGCTCGGTCGATCCGACCACGTCGGTGAACATCACGCTGCGCACCGCCGTGTCCCGCACTCCGCTCGCCGGCAGGACCGCCGCCCCGGCGTCGTTCACCGCAGCGTCGCCCAGGAAGCCGTCGATCATGTCGGGATCGACCTCGATGATCTTCTCGGCGACCAGGCCGTGTGATTCGGCATGGACCCGGTGAGCGGCTTCCGCGCTTGGCGCCTCGACCAGGCAGAAAACCTTGCCGCATTTCTCGTTGAGCCAATATTTGCGGTAATCGACGCCATATTTCGACTGCACCGCGACATCGGCCTCGTGCGCCTTGCGCAAATCCTCGGCGGTTGCGCCGGGCACCGTGTGGATGTCGAGGTAGAGCGGCAATCGTCACCCCCTTCGCGCAGTGTCATAATCGCTTTTGAGCGGTGCGCAAAACTACCGTTATGCTAGGTGGGTCGGGTGGACATGGCGCGCACCTCCTCGCCCGATCAGGACGATCTTGCCGACACCGGCCTGCCGGCCTGGGTCTATCACGATGCCGACTTCTTCGCCGCCGAGCACCGCGCATTCCTTCGCGCCAGCCCGCAGATCGTGTGCCACGCCAGCGACATCGCCGAGCCCGGCCAGTGGCACAAGCTCGACTATCTTGGCGAAAGTATCATCGTCATCCGCGGCGACGACGGCGCCATTCGCGCCTTCCACAACGTCTGCCGCCACCGCGGATCGCACATCGTCGACGGCGAGGCCGGCTGCGCGCGCGTGCTGACCTGCCCCTATCACGCCTGGAGCTACGACCGGCAGGGCGCGCTTACCGGCATCCCCCATCGCGGCGACTATCCCGGCCTTGATCCCGCCGCGCTCGGCCTCAAGCCGGTCGCGCTCGAGCAGTGGCACGGCTTCCTGTTCGTCCGGCTCAAGGAGGGGCTGCCGAGCGTCGCCGAAATGATGGCGCCATATGAGTCCGACATCGCGCCCTATCGTTTCGAGGAGCTGCGCGCGATCGGCCGGGTCACGCTTCGCCCGCGCGAGCTCAACTGGAAGGTGATCGCCGACAATTACAGCGACCATCTCCACATCCCGGTTGGTCATCCCGGCCTAACCCGCCTGTTCGGCAAGAGCTACCGGATCGAAGCGCGCGAGTGGGTCGACCGGATGGAGGGCGATCTGCGCGACGAGCCCTCGGCCAACCCCAGCGAGCGCGCCTACCAGCGCTTGCTTCCCGACGCGCCGCATCTGCCTCCGTTCGCGCGGCGCAAATGGCTTTATTTCAAGCTGTTTCCGTGCGTCGCGTTCGACATCTATCCGGACCAGGTCGACTTCATGCAGTGGCTCCCGACCGGCCCGACGACCAGCGTCATCCGCGAGATCAGCTATGCGCTCCCGGATGACCGCCGCGAAATGCGCGCCGCGCGCTACCTCAACTGGCGGATCAACCGGCGGGTCAATGCGGAGGACACGGTGCTGATCGCCCGGGTCCAGGCCGGCATGGCGAGCGACAGCTTCACGCCGGGGCCGCTCGGGCGCAGCGAAGAGTGCCTGCGCAGCTTCAACGCCAGGCTCCGCCGCTTCATTCCCGAGGCGCGGCTGGAGCGCCCGCCGCCGCCGGGCTGGAGCCGCTAGCCCGCCGCACTCCGAAGCGCACGACCAGCCCGAAAGCGAGCAGCGCCAACCCCCACAGATTCGCGTCCAGGCCCGATCCGTAGAAGGCGAACAGCGAGAACAGGAGGCCGACGACGATGATCGCGGCCGCCAGCGGGGCCGGGCGCTGCTTGAGCGCGGCCAGCCCGCCGATGAAATAGACCAGCAGGACCGACGAGGTGGACAGCAGGATGACGAAACTGAACAGGCCGGCGGTGGTCTTGCTGGCGTTGGACAGCACGAGCAGGCTCGCGACCGCGGCAGCCATCAGCTGCGCCGCAATCGGGGTCCCGCGGCCGCGAGTTGCCGCCAGCACCGCGGGCAGGTCGCGGCGAACGGCCATCGAGTAGCCAAGTTCGCCGGCGACCATGATCCCGTTGTTGAGCCCGCCGAACGCGCTGACCGCCATGCCGAGCGCGGCGAGGATCGCGGCGCTTTCGCCCCAGCGGCTGGCGAGCGCGTCGGCGAACGGCGCGGTCGACGCTTCGGCAGCCGCCGAGGGCAGCAATAGCAGCACCGACGTGCTCGCGAGGAGATAGAGCAGCGCGACGAACGCGGTGCCGAGGATCAGCGCGCGCGGGATGTTGCGCTCGGGGTCGCGGACCTTGCCGACCGGCGCGGTCGCGTTCTCGAACCCGGTCAACGCGAACAGGGTAAGCGCGGCCGCCGTGGCGATGGTGTTGATCGTCATCGGTATGGGCGCGAGAGGCGCGAGCGCTTGGCCCTGCGCCCCCGTCACGGAGACCAGCACGATCACGGCCAGCAGCGGCACGAGCTTGATCGGCGTGGTCAGCACCGCCAGCCGGCCCATCGCCCGCGCGCCGAGCGCGTTGACGAAAGCGAGGAAGGCGATGAAGCCGATCGCGACCAGCGCAATCGAGCCCGGCTCGGCTAGTCCCGGCACCAGTCGCGCGACGGCCGAGGCGGCGGCGATCGCCAGCGCGGCATTGGCCGCCCATTGCGAGGCGCAGAACGACCAGGCGACGACGAACCCGGCAAGCGGCCCGAAGCTCCGCTCGACATAGGCCTGGAGCCCCTCGCCATCGCTGGTGATCAGCCGCGACAAGGCGAAGGCGATGCACAGTGCGCCGATTCCGCTGATCAACCACCCGGCGACGGCGTTAGGTCCCAGCGGTGCCAGCGCCACCGGAAGCATGAAGATCCCTGCGCCGATGATGCTCCCGACGGCCAGCGCCATCGTCATCCACGGGCCGAGCTTGTCTTCGTCTTGCCGAACCATCCACCCCCCTTGGATTTCCGGCCCGCCCGGCCTAGTCCGCCCCCGATTACGCTACAGCAGCAGGGGCCTTCATGCGCGCTTTTTTGTTTCCGGGACAGGGCAGCCAGGCGGTCGGCATGGGCGCCGCATTGGCCGACGCGAGCCGGGTCGCGCGCGACGTGTTCGCCGAGGTCGACGAGGCGCTCGGCCAGAACCTGTCGCGGCTGATGCGCGAGGGGCCAGAGGACGAGCTCAAGCTGACCGAAAACGCCCAGCCGGCGATCATGGCCAATGCGCTCGCCGTGTTCCGCTCACTGACCGTCGAGGGTGGGGTCAGCCTCGAGAAAGCGGCGCAGTTCGTCGCCGGCCACAGCCTCGGCGAATATTCGGCGCTGGCCGCCGCCGGTGCGTTCGATCTCGCCACCACGGCGCGCCTTCTCAAGCTGCGCGGGCAGGCGATGCAGCGCGCAGTGCCGGTCGGGGAGGGGGCGATGGCGGCGCTGCTCGGCGCCGACGTCGAGCTTGCGCGGCGGATCGCCGCCACTGCCGCCGAGGGCGAGGTGTGCGAGGTCGCCAACGACAATGACCCCTCGCAGGTCGTGCTGTCCGGTCACAAGGGCGCGATCGATCGCGCCATCGCTTTGGCCAAGGAGATGGGCGCCAAGCGCGCCGTCGCCCTGCCGGTGTCGGCGCCGTTCCACTGCTCGCTGATGCAGCCCGCGGCCGACGAAATGGCCGAGGCTCTGGCCGCGACCCGCATCGCCGCGCCTGAAGTCGCGCTCATCGCCAACGTCACTGCCGCTCCAAGCGCCAATCCCGACACTATTCGCGAGCATTTGGTGGCGCAGGTCACCGCCATGGTCCGCTGGCGCGAAAGCGTCGCGGCGATGGCCGATCAGGGCGTCGAAGAATTCGTCGAACTGGGCGGCAAGGTGCTTGGCCCGATGGTCAAGCGCATCGCCCCCGACGTGCGCGTGACGAGCGTCGTCACCATCGACGACATCGAAGCGCTGGCGAAGGAGATCGCGTGATGTTCGACCTCACAGGCAAGACTGCGCTGGTGACCGGCGCTTCGGGCGGGCTCGGCTCGGCGATCGTCAGCGCGCTGGTCGGGCAGGGGGCGACGGTCGCCGTCTCGGGCTCGAACGAGGCCAAGCTGGCCGATTTCGCCGCCGGCTTCGGCGACAAGGCGGTGCCGCTCGCCTGCAACCTCGCCGACGCGCAGGCCGTCGACCAGCTCGTCCCGCGCGCGCTCGAAGCGCTCGGCGGCCGGCTTGACATCCTCGTCAACAACGCCGGCATCACCCGCGACAATCTCACCATGCGCATGAAGGACGAAGAATTCCGCGAGGTCATCGCCGTCAATCTCGAGGCCGCCTTCCGGCTGATGCGCGCGGCATGCAAGCCGATGATGAAGGCGCGCGGCGGGCGGATCGTCAACATCACCTCGGTCGTGGGCGTGACCGGCAACCCCGGACAGGTCAATTATGTCGCCTCCAAAGCCGGTCTGATCGGAATGTCCAAGGCGCTGGCGCAGGAAGTTGCCAGCCGCGGCATCACCGTCAATTGCGTCGCCCCCGGCTTCATGACCTCGGCCATGACCGATGCCCTCAACGATGCGCAAAAGGCCGCGATCCTCGGCCGGATCCCGACCGGAGCAATGGGCAGCGGCGGGGATATCGGCGCTGCGGTGGTCTATCTCGCTTCGGACGAAGCGGGTTACGTCACCGGGCAGACGCTTCATGTAAATGGCGGGATGGCCATGCCGTAAGTGCGGGTGCCCAGCACACGGCACGCCTCGCCCACATCAGCGCGAGGACCGCGATCGCTCCGCCGGCAATGATATCGACCAGATAATGCCCGCCGTCGACCGGCGTGGCGACGATCGTCGAGGCGGCGACCAACATTCCCGGCCAGCGCACCCAGGCCATCCGGCTCGCCCAGAAGCCCCACAGCGCGACCACCGACAGTCCGGCGTGATAGCTCGGGAAGGTGATGATCCCCTCCATCTGCCCCAGCACCATCACCTGCGCCGAGCCGTCGCGAAGCGCGTTGAAGTCGCGCATGTGGACGTCTCCGGCGAACGGATCGACGAACGCGAAGTCGCGCGCCGACAGCCCGAGGTGGACGTAATTGCCGACCGCCGGGAATAGCGACGACAGCAGCACCGTCACCGTCCCGGCGACGATCGCCGCCAGCATCACCGTGCGCAATTCGGCGAGGCGGTTGGTGAACCCCAGCACCAGCACCAGCGCGATCACCTGCGGGATCAGCGAGGCATAAGCCAGCTTGAGCCAGGCGACGGCCACCGCGCTGCGGTCGAAGAAGTGGACGAACGCCAGCCAGTCGAAGCCGATTGCCCGGTCCCACTCGGCCAATCGCTCGTCCCACAACGCTCCGCCGTTTCGCGCCAATAGGTAGGACAGGATGATGCCGAACGCGGTGAACAGGATGACCTGCGCCAGCGCGACGCACATCACCGCGAAATTCTCGCGCGGCCGGACCTTGCGGTAGAACAGCGCCGCAAGTCCAAGCGCTCCGCACGCAACCACCAGCGTCATCATGCTCGCCAGTTCGATCGGGAGCGGATCGACCAGCTGGCACAAGGCGACGGCGAGCGCGAGCAGCAGCAGCACGGCGCCGGCCGCGCTATCGCCGGTCGCCGGCGGCTGGTCGATGGGGGCGTTGACGGTCACGACAGGGTGCGGGCCTAGCCGCTTACGGTTAACAACCTGCCAATCGCGGACACGAAAAACGCGCGCCGCCAAACCCTTGTCGCGCCCGAGCCGCCACCTATATCGCCCCCGACACAAGGACATTTCGGAGCCGTCGCGAACGGTTCCGGGGGCAAGTGAAGAAGAGGAAATAGCATGGCCAAAGTGATCGGGATCGACCTCGGCACGACCAACAGCTGCGTCGCCGTCATGGAAGGCGGCAAGCCCAAGGTGATCGAGAACAGCGAGGGCGCGCGCACCACTCCGTCGGTCGTCGCCTTCACCAAGGACGGCGAGCGCCTCATCGGCCAGCCGGCCAAGCGCCAGGCGGTGACCAATCCCGACAATACCATTTTCGCGGTCAAGCGCCTGATCGGCCGCCGCTTTGACGATCCGATCACCAAGAAGGACACCGAGCTGGTGCCCTACAAGATCGTCAAGGGCGCCAATGGCGACGCCTGGGTCCAGGCCGGCGCCAAGGATTATTCGCCATCGCAGATCTCGGCCTTCATCCTCCAGAAGATGAAGGAAACCGCCGAGGCCTATCTCGGCGAGACGGTCACCCAGGCGGTGATCACCGTCCCGGCCTATTTCAACGACGCCCAGCGCCAGGCGACCAAGGACGCCGGCCAGATCGCCGGCCTCGAGGTGCTGCGCATCATCAACGAGCCGACCGCGGCCGCGCTCGCTTACGGGCTCGAGAAGAACGACGGCAAAACCATCGCTGTCTACGATCTCGGCGGCGGCACGTTCGACGTCTCGATCCTCGAGATCGGCGACGGCGTGTTCGAGGTGAAGTCTACCAACGGTGACACCTTCCTCGGCGGCGAGGATTTCGACGCCAAGATCGTCGAATATCTCGCCGACAAGTTCAAGGCGAAGGAGAATATCGACCTTCGCACCGACCGGCTCGCGTTGCAGCGGCTCAAGGAGGCCGCCGAAAAGGCCAAGATCGAGCTGTCCTCGGCGGCGACGACCGAGATCAACCAGCCGTTCATTACCGCGCGCATGGAAGGCGGCGCGACGACCCCGCTCCACCTCGTCGAGACGATCACCCGCGCCGACCTCGAGAAGCTGGTCGACGAGCTCATCAAGCGCACGCTCGAGCCGTGCCGCAAGGCGATCAAGGATGCCGGCATCGACGCCAAGGCGATCGACGACGTGGTCCTCGTCGGCGGCATGACCCGCATGCCGCGCGTGCGCGAAGTGGTGAAGGAGTTCTTTGGCAAGGAGCCGCACATCGGCGTCAACCCCGACGAGGTGGTGGCGATGGGCGCGGCGATCCAGGCCGGCGTACTGCAGGGCGACGTCAAGGACGTGCTGCTGCTCGACGTGACCCCGCTGAGCCTCGGCATCGAGACCTTGGGCGGCGTGTTCACCCGCATGATCGACCGCAACACGACCATCCCGACCAAGAAGAGCCAGACCTTCTCGACCGCCGACGACAATCAGAACGCGGTCACCATCCGAGTCTTCCAGGGCGAGCGCGAAATGGCCGCCGACAACAAGATGCTCGGCCAGTTCGACCTCGTCGGCATCCCCCCCGCGCCGCGCGGCGTGCCGCAGATCGAGGTCACGTTCGACATCGACGCCAACGGCATCGTCAACGTTTCGGCCAAGGACAAGGGCACCGGAAAGGAACAGCAGATCCGGATCCAGGCCTCGGGGGGTCTGGCCGACAGCGACATCGAAAAGATGGTCAAGGAAGCCGAGCAGTTCGCCGAGGAGGACAAGAAGCGCCGCGCCGGCGCCGAGGCCAAGAACCAGGCCGAAAGCCTCGTCCACTCGACCGAAAAGCAACTCGCCGAACATGGCGACAAGGTCTCGGCCGAAGTGAAGGGCGAGATCGAAGCCGCCATTGCCGAGGTAAAGACCTCGCTCGAGGGCGGCGATGCGGAAGCGATTACCGTCAAGACCAACGCGCTCGCACAGTCGGCGATGAAGCTCGGCCAGGCGATGTACGAAGCCCAGCAGGCCGGGACCGCGACCGCGTCCGGTGCCGATGCGGGTGCCGACACCGCCGAGGCCAAGCCTGCCGAAGAGGACGTCGTCGACGCCGAATTCTCCGAGGTCGACGACGAAAACAAGGCGTAACGGCGATGCAATTCGCCGTTCGTCCTGAGCTTGTCGAAGGACTGTCCTCGATCTTTTGCGAGAGCAGGCCTTCGACGGGCTCAGGCCGGTCGGGTTTGGCGTGAGGAAAGCGTGACCAAGACCGACTATTACGAGCTGCTTGGGATCGACCGCGGCGCCGATCCGGCGACGGTCAAGGCGGCCTATCGCAAGCTGGCGATGGAGTGCCACCCTGACCGGCACGGCGGCTGCACCGACAAGGAAGCGCATTTCAAGGCGATCAGCGAGGCCTATGACTGCCTCAAGGATCCGCAGAAGCGCGCCGCTTACGATCGCTTCGGCCATGCCGCTTTCCAGAACGGCGGAGCAGCCGGCGACCCCTTCGGCGGCGGCGGATTCGACGGCTTCTCCGACATCTTCTCGTCGATCTTCGGCGAATTCATGGACCAGCGCGGCCAGCGCCAGAATGTCGCCCGCGGCGCCGACCTGCGCTACGATCTCGAGCTGACGCTCGAACAGGCGTTCGCCGGCGCCGAGCAGCAAATCCACCTCGAGGCGCTGGCCCGCTGCGATAGCTGCTCGGGCAGCGGCGCGCGCGGCGAATCGCGCGCCGCGCGCTGCCGCTCGTGCGGCGGGGCCGGCAAGGTCCGCGCGCAACAAGGCTTCTTCGTGGTCGAGCGGACCTGCCCGACCTGCCTCGGCGCGGGCGAGATGATCGCTGATCCGTGCGCCGACTGCCAGGGCGAGGGCCGCGGGCTCAAGCGCCGCAAGATCAACGTCGATATTCCCGCGGGTGTCGACGAGGGCACCCGCATCCGGGTCGCGGGCGAGGGCGAGGCCGGGCTCCGCGGAGCGGCGGCCGGCGACCTCTATCTGTTCGTCCACATGAAGCGCCACCCGATCTTCCAGCGCGACGGCACCAATCTCGTCGCCGAATGCCCGGTCAGCTTCACCACCGCCGCGCTCGGCGGGACCGTCACCCTGCCCGGGATCGACGGCAAGAAAGTCGAGGTCGCGATTCCGCCCGGGACCCAGTCGGGCGAGATGCTGCGCCAGCGCGGCGCCGGCATGAGCGTACTCCAGGGCCGCGGCCGCGGCGATCTCGTCGCGCGGATCCTGGTCGAAACCCCGACCCGCCTCAGCAAGGCGCAAAAGGAGCTGCTGCGCCAGTTCCAGCAGAGCGAGACCGGCGACGAATGCCCCGCCGCCAAGGGTTTTTTCGCGCGTATCAAGGAAGCGCTGGCCCAATAGGCTGTCTTTCCCCCGCGCGCGGCCTGGCCTAGGTCCGCCGTGTCAGGGGAGATCATCGTGCGCCTAATGCTTGCCGCCGCCTTGCTCGCCGCCGCCGCCACCGGCCCGGCGGCCGCCCAGCAGAATTTCGACAAGGTTGAGATCAAGGTCGAGCGGGTTGCGCCCGGTGTCGCCGTGCTGTTCGGCTCGGGCGGCAATATCGGAGTCAGCTATGGCGTGGACGGCAATGTCCTGATCGACGACCAATTCGCGCCGCTGGTGCCCAAGGTTGTCGCCGCGGTGCGCACCCTCGATCCTGACCCGATCGCCTTCCTGATCAACACCCACTGGCACTTCGATCACACCGGCGGCAACGAAGCGCTCGGCAAAGCGGGCACGGTGATCGTCGCCCAGGACAATGTTCGCCGCCGAATGGCGGTCGACACGGTGAGCTCGCGCTTCGGCACGATCAAGGCGACCGGCAAGGCCGGCCTGCCGGTGATCACCTTCACCCGCGACATCAGCTTCCATCTCAACGGCGACCGCCTCCAGGTCGTGCACGTCCCCAATGCCCACACCGACGGCGACTCCTTGATCTATTGGACCGGGGCCAACGTCGTGCACATGGGCGACGTCTTCTTCCACCGCCTGTCCTTTCCGTTCATCGACCGCGACAGTGGCGGCTCGATCGACGGGGTGATCGCCGCGGTGCGCCGCGGGTTGGCGCTGGTCCGCCCCGGCGGCAAGGTCATTCCCGGCCACGGCCCGGTCGCCACCCGCGCCGAGCTCCAGGCCTATCACGACATGCTGGTCGACGTGCGCGCCAAGGTGGCGGCGCAGGTCCGCGCCGGGCGCAGCCGGGCCGAGGTGCTCGCCGCGCGCCCGGCCGCGGCCTATGCCGGCAAGGTCGCTGCGAACGGCTTCATCAAAGCCGACGATTTCGTCGGCGGGATCTACGACGATCTGCGCAAGGGCCGCCGCCGCTAGGCGCCGAACACCCGCTCGAAGATCGTGTCGATCCGCTTGAAATGGTAATCGAGGTCGAACAGCGCGGCGAGCTCGTCCGCGCCTAGTTTCGCCGTCACCTCGGGATCGGCCTTGAGCAGGTCGAGCAGCTGCAGCTGGCCGTCGCTCTCCCACACGCGCATCGCGTTGCGCTGGACGAGGGCGTAGGCCTCCTCGCGGCTGAGCCCGGCCTGGGTCAGCGCCAGCAGCACGCGCTGCGAATGAATCAGCCCGCCCATGCGGTCCATGTTGCGCTGCATGCGGTCGGGATAGACCAGCAATTTGTCGATCACCCCGGTCAGCCGCGCCAGCGCGAAGTCGAGCGTGATGCACGCGTCCGGCCCGATGAACCGCTCCACCGACGAATGCGAAATGTCGCGCTCGTGCCACAAGGCGACATTCTCCAGCGCCGGGACCACCGCCGCGCGCACGACGCGCGCGAGCCCGGTCAAATTCTCGGTCAGCACGGGATTGCGCTTGTGCGGCATCGCGCTCGAGCCCTTCTGGCCGGGCGCGAAATATTCCTCCGCCTCGAGCACTTCGGTGCGCTGCAAATGCCGGATCTCCACCGCGAGCCGCTCGATCGACGAGGCGACCACGCCCAGCGTCGCGAAGAACATTGCGTGGCGGTCGCGCGGGATGACCTGGGTCGAGGCCGGCTCCACCGCCAGCCCGAGCTCGGCCGCGACATGGGCCTCGACCGCCGGGTCGATGTTGGCGAACGTTCCGACCGCTCCGGAAATTGCGCAGGTCGCGATGTCGGCACGTGCCGCGACCAGCCGCGCGCGGTTGCGGTCGAATTCCGCGTAAGCCTGGGCCAGCTTGAGCCCGAAGGTCACCGGTTCGGCGTGGATGCCGTGGCTCCGCCCGATCGTCGGGGTCAGCTTGTGCTCGACCGCGCGGCGCTTGAGCACCGCCAGCAGCGCGTCGAGGTCGGCAATTAGCAGGTCCGCCGACTGCATCAGCTGCACCGCCAGCGAGGTGTCGAGCACGTCGCTCGAGGTCATCCCCTGGTGAAGCCAGCGCCGCTCCGGCCCCAATCTCTCGCCGGCCCATGTCAGGAAGGCGATCACGTCGTGCTTGGTCACCGCCTCGATCGCGTCGATCGCCGCGACATCGATCTCGTCGAGCACGCCCGCGTCATAGGCCTTGCGGATGATCGCGGCGTCCTCGGCCGGGATCATGCCCACCCGGCCCATCGCCTCGGCCGCGAACACCTCGATCTGCCACCAAATGCGATATCGGTTCTCGGCCGACCAGATGGCCGACATCTCGGGACGGGAATAGCGCGGAACCATGGCCCGAGCGGCTAGCAGAGCCGCCCGGTGGGTTCAAATCACGCCCAGCGCCCGGAGGCTCGATCGGCCCTGCACGCCGACGATGACATGGTCGTGGACCGCGATCTTCATGTGCTTGCCGGCCTCGATCAGGTCGCGCGTCAGGCGAATGTCGGCCTGGCTCGGCGTGGGGTCGCCCGAGGGGTGATTGTGGACGATGATCAGAGCTGTGGCGCCGAGCGCGATCGCCCGGGCGATCACCTCGCGCACATGGACCGCCGCCTCGTCGACGCTGCCCGTCCACAGCGCCTCGTTGGCGATCAGCAGATTCTTGGCGTTGAGGAACAGCACGCGCACCTGCTCGATCGGCGAATGCGCCATCGCCGCCTGCAGATAGTCGCCGAGCGCGTCCCAGCTCGACAGCACCGGCCGCCCCTCGATCCGCGTCTCGAGCAACCTTAGCGCGCTTGCCTGGGCGATCTTGAGCGCCCCGACCATCCCGTCGCTCAGCCCTTCGCGCCGAAGCGTCTCGGCGTCGGCAGACAGCAACGGCCCGATCCCGCCGAAGCGCGCGATCAGCTCCTTCGCCTTGGCCTTGGTGTCGCGCCGCGGCACCGCCAGCGCGAGCAGATATTCGACCAGCTCATGGTCGAGCAGCGCCCCGCCGCCGCCGTCGAACAGCCGTTCGCGCAGCCGCGCTCTGTGGCCCGAGCCGTCGGTTGCGGGTCCGTTCATTGCCACCACGCTAGGATCGTGCGTATCGCCGCGCAACGGGCCAACCGTATCGGTGACGGAACGGCGGCCATGACCGCGGGTTTAGGAACACGATGGATAGCGGGCGCGACGAGCGAGCTCTGGGTGATGACGCGCCCGCCACGACGGAAGTGACGGCCACCCGCCGCTCCCGGCTGCGCTTCGTCTCATCCCTGATCCTCGTCGGCCTGCTCGTGCTGCTGGTCGGCGCCTGGCTGTCGCGCGGGCCGATCGCCGAGCATTTCATCAAGCGCGAACTCGACCAGCGCGGCGTGCGCGCGACCTACACCGTCGAGCGCATCGGGCTCCACAACCAGATCATCCGCGACGTCACCATCGGCGATCCCGCCCGGCCCGATCTCACTGCCCGCTACGCGCGCATCCAGATGCGTTTCAACTGGGACGGCAGCGTCTCGGTCTATCGAATCGTCGCGCGCGGGGTCCGGCTGCGCGGCCGATTGCTCAATAGCGGCCGGGTGACTTGGGGCGAGGTCGACAAGCTTCTTCCGCCGCCGAGCGGCAAGCCGTTCAGCCTGCCTGATGTCGCGGTCGACATCGCCGATTCGACCCTTGCGCTCGCCACGCCCTACGGCCGGCTCGGCTTCGCGGTGGCCGGCTCGGGCAATCTCACCGGCGGCTTCAAGGGGCGCCTGTCCGCCGCCTCGGGGCCGCTCAAGATGGGCGCTTGCGCGCTCGAGGGCATGCGCGCCTCGGTCGCGCTCGCCGTCGTCGCCCGCCGGCCGCAGGTGCGCGGCCCGGTCAGCGCGCGCAGCGTGGCGTGCCCCAACAGCCGGATGGCGCTGGTCGCCCCGCGGCTCGATCTCGACAGCAGCTTCTCCGAGGGCTTCGACCAGTTCGACGGTCGCGGCCGGCTCGCCGTCCAGACCCTCACCGCCGGCGACAACGGCCTCGCCAATCTTGCCGGAACGCTCGGCTTCAAGGGCGACGTCAAGGACGCCTCGGGCCGTTTCGACCTGTCCGCCCAGCGCGCGCGCCTCGCCGCCATCTTCGCCGACCGCACCCGGCTCGCGGGCAACTACCGGCTGCTCCCGGCCAAGGGCACGCTCGCCGTCACCGCCGATTACGACGCCAACAGCGCCGCGCTGGCCGCTCCGCTGGTGGCACGCCTGGCCGGTCCGTTCGACGGCGCCAAGGGCACGCCGATGGCGCCGATCGCAAGCCAGATCGCGACCTCGATCCGCCGCACTGCGGCGCGCTTCGACGCCTCGGGCGAGCTGACCCTGGTCAACGGCCGCGGCGGCGGCGGCGTGCGGATCCGCTCCGCCGATGCGCGCGGCCCCGGCGGAGCGCGCGTGCTGGTCGGCGGCGGCGACGGCATCACATACTATTGGCCGAGCGGGCGGATGCGCGTCGACGGCCGAATCGCCACCGGCGGCGGCGGTCTTCCGCGCGCCGACATCGCGCTTCGCCAGCCGCGCGGCGGCGGTCCGCTCTCCGGCGAAGCGCGGATCCAGCCGCTCACCGCCGGCGGCGCCCGACTCGCCCTTGCGCCGGTGCGCTTCGACGGCCAGGCCGACGGCTCGACCGAGCTCGAGACCGTCGCCATCCTCGACGGCCCGATCCCGGGGGGCCGGGTGACCGGGCTGCGTTTCCCGATCGAGGGCCGGCTCGGCGGACCCGGCGGCGGCTTCCTGATCGGGCGCGGCTGCATCGACGCGCGCTTCACCTCGCTCACCGCCGGCGGGCTCCGCCTCGGCGCGGCCAGCATCCCCTTGTGCCCGACCCGCGGCGCGATCATTGCCAAGCGCGGCTCGGCCCCGGTCCAGATCGGCGCCTCGACCCGCAACCTGCGCCTCGCCGGTCGGCTCGGCCGCTCGCCCTTTGCGCTGACCGCGGCGCAGGCGGTGCTCAGCGCCGCCGACCGCTTCACCGCACGCGAGCTCGCCATCCGCATGGGCAAGAGCGAGGCGCCGGTGCGTGTCACCGCCGCCCGGCTCGACGGCAATCTCGGCGGCGGGCGGGTGACCGGCAACTTCGGCGGCGCCGCGGCCATCATCGGCCGCGTTCCAATCCGCCTCAGCGAGGCCGCCGGCCGCTGGACCTTCCGCCGCGGCGCGCTGGCGATCGACGGCGCCGCGACCGTCACCGACATGGCCGCCGAGCCGCGCTTCTACCCGCTGCGCAGCACCGATCTCGCCTTCCGCCTCGCCAACGACCGGATCGACGCCGGCGGCACCCTCACCGACCCCGAGAGCGGCACGCGCGTCGCCAACGTCGCCATCGACCACCGGCTGTCGACCGGCAGCGGCGAGGCGGTGATCGACGTCCCCGGCATCCGCTTTGCCCTCGGCGGCCTCCAGCCGACCGATCTCACGCGCCTCACCCAGGGCATCGTCGCGCTGGTCGACGGAAGCGTCAGCGGGCAGGGGCGGATCGCCTGGAACGGCAGCGGCGGAGTGACCTCGACCGGCGAATTCACCACGCAGAACATGAACCTCGCCGCCGCCTTCGGCCCGGTCACCGGCCTGTCGACCACCATCCGCTTCACCGACCTCCTCAAGCTCGAGACCGCGCCCGGCCAAATCGCCACCGTCGCCGGTCTCAACCCCGGCATCGAGGTACTCGGCGGCGAGATCCGCTATCAATTGCTGCCCGGCCGGCTGGTCCGCGTCGAGCGCGGCGAATGGCCGTTCATGGGCGGCCGGCTGATTCTCGAGGAGACCATCCTCAACTTCAACAAGGCGACCGCCAAGCGACTGACCTTCACCGTCGTCGGCCTCAATGCCGAGACCTTCGTCGATTCGCTCCAGTTCCGCGACCTCAAGGCGAGCGGCATCTTCGACGGCGTGCTGCCGATGATCTTCGACGAGGACGGCGGGCGGATCGTCGGCGGGCGGCTCGAAAGCCGGCTCGGCGGCGGCACCTTGTCTTATGAGGGCGCGATCAACCGCGCCAATCTCGGGCTGATGGGCGGCATTGCGTTCGACGCGCTGCGCTCGCTGCGCTTCAGCCGCATGGTCATCCGCCTCGACGGCGACCTCGCCGGCGAATTCGCCGCCGGCCTGACCATCGACGAGGTCGGCCTCGCCAATGCCACCGGCACCCAGCGGCTGGTGAAATCGCTCGTCCGCAAGATCCCGTTCAAGTTCAATGTCACCATCCGCGGCCCGTTCCGTGCGCTGATTGCCACCGCCAAGTCGATCCGCGACCCGCGCAACGTCATCCGCGAGGTGCTCCCCGCGCCGATCGACCAGATCCCCGGCGTGATCACCGAGGTCCGCCGCAAGGAGCAGACTTCGGAGCAGACCCAGACCCCGGTCGACCAGAAGATCGACGTCACCACCAAGCCCCCAGCTGAAAGCGAGCAACGCCCATGACTCGAACCACCGCCCTGCGCCTCGGCGCCGCAACGCTGCTGCTGCCCGTCACTGCCAGCTGCGTCACCGTCCGCCCGCCCGACAAGCCGATCGAGATCAACCTCAACGTCAAGATCGAGCAGGAGGTGCTGGTCCGCCTCCAACGCGACGTCGACCAGCTGATCAAGAACAATCCCGACGCCTTCCCGCAGCAGCCCGAAGGCGGGGTGCCGCGCCAATGACCCGCATCCTCGCCATGCTCGGTGCGGCGCTGCTCGCGTCCGCCCCAGCGGCGGCCCAGCCGGCGCTCGGCCAGGCGCGCGCGGCGGGGCAGGTGGGGGAGCGCTACGACGGCTATCTCGGCCTCGCCGCCACGGCCGACGCCTCGGTCCGCACCCAGGTCAATGCGGTCAACATCAAGCGCCGCGCGCTCTACAGCCAGCTCGCCTCGAGCCGCGGCGTCGCGCCCGGCGACGTCGGCCTCACCGCCGGCTGCGAGCTGCTCGGCCGGGTCGCGGTGGGCGAGGCCTATCTGCTCGCCGACAACCGCTGGCGCCGCCGCACGGCCGGCCAGTCGGCGCCCGTCCCCGACTATTGCGGCTAGACCCGCCGAGCGGCCCCTTGACGGCGGTTGACTTGGGCCAAGCCGCTTCATAAAGGGGCGGCGCCTTGGCGGGCTCGACACGCCGCCATGTTCCTTGCCTAGCGACCATCGGCCCGGTTTTCGACGGCTGGCGGCGCACATTTAGGAGAAATGAGGCGCATGGCTGCGAACGGGATCGACGAGGACCCGAATTCTCCCAAGGATGACCGGCTGGTGTCGCTCGAAACGCGGCTCGAGCGGGTCAAGGCGGAGGAAGCGGCCGAGGACAAGCGGCGCCACAATGCCGAGGCGCAGCGGGTCATTCGCTCGGCCGGATCGCGGATCCTGTCGGTGCTGGTCGGCTATCCGCTCGGCGGTGCCCTCATCGGCTGGGCGATCGACCAATATGCGGGAACCCTCCCGTGGGTCACGCTCGGGCTGATGTTTCTCGGTTTCGGCCTCGCCTTCCGGGAAGTGTTGAAGACAGCGAAGCAAGGCCCGACCTCGGGCCGTGAGGTGAAATAGTGGCGGCCGAAGTCAAGATCGACCCGATGCACCAGTTCCACATCGACCCGCTCGTCGGGCCGGCGGAAGCGGGCAGCCCGTTCATGTTCACCAACAGCGCGCTGTGGATGCTGATCGTGCTCGGCGCGATCTATCTGTTCATGATGGGCGGAATGAAGCGCCAGCTGGTCCCCGGCCGCTGGCAGATGGCGGTCGAGGGGGTCACCAGCTTCATCACCTCGATGCTTGACACCAATGTCGGGCCGGAGGGGCGCAAGTACGTCCCCTGGGTGTTCACCGTCTTCATCTTCATCCTGTTCGCCAATTTGATGGGCATGATGCCGTTCGGGATCATCCCCGGGGTCCACCCATTCACCGTCACCAGCCAGTTCACCGTCACCGGCGTGATGGCGATCATCAGCTTCTCGATCGTGCTCGTCGTCGGCTTCGCCCGCCACGGCTTCCACTTCTTCAGCTTGTTCGTGCCGCACGGCACGCCGGCGTTGATGGTGCCATTCATCTTCCTCGTCGAGCTGTTGTCGTTCCTGGTCCGCCCGTTCAGCCTCGCGCTGCGACTGTTCGTGGCGATGATCGCCGGCCACATCCTGATCAAGGTGTTCGCCTATTTCATCATCCAGGGGATCGACGCCGGAACGCCGATGTCGCTCGGCATCTCGGCCTTGTCGTTCGTGTTCATCGCCGGGGTCAGCGCGCTCGAGCTCCTCGTGTGCGCCATCCAGGCCTATGTCTTCGCCCTTCTGACGTCGCTCTACATCAACGACGCGGTCAACCTTCACTAAGTCTTTCACACAGGAGTTAATCTCATGGATCTCGAAGCTGCCAAGGTCATCGGTGCCGGTCTCGCCGCAATCGGAGTCGGCGCTGCCGCCGCCGGCGTCGGCACCGTGTTCGGCTCGTTCCTTCAGGGCGCGCTGCGCAACCCGGCCGCGGCCGACGGCCAGCAGGGCCGGCTGTTCATCGGCTTTGCCGCCGCCGAGCTGCTGGGCCTGATCGCCTTCGCCGTCGCCATGATCATCCTCTACGCCGTCTAAACGGACGCGCGTTCGAGGGATCATTCGATGCCGCAACTCAACCAGCTCGCCGAGGTCGCGCTCAGCCAGTTCTTCTGGCTGGCGATCGTTCTAGGCGTGATCTACTTCGCGATCGGCAAGGGCATGCTGCCCAAGATCCAGTCGACCGTCGATCTGCGCGAGCAGAAGATCGCCGCCGACCTCGCCGCCGCCGAAGCCGCCCAGGCCGAGGCGGAGCAGGTCGAGGAAGCCTATCGCCTGCGCATGGATGCCAGCCGGGCCGAAGCGGCCAAGCTGACCGCCAAGGCCAAGGATAGCGGCGCCAAGTCGACCGAACAGACGCTTGGGCAAGCCGACGCCGAGATCGGCGCCCGGGTCGCCCAGGCCGAAGCCGAGGTGCGCCAGGCGCGTGAAGGCGCGGTCAAGGACATCGAGGCCGCCGCCGCCGAACTCGCCGCCGAAATCGCGCGCAAGGTCGCCGGGGTCGAGGTTGACGCCGCCGCCTCGCGCCAGGCGGTCAAGGAAGTGATGGCCAATGCTTGAGCTGATGCTTGCCGCGACCAGCGAAGCGGGGGAGGCCCACGCCGACCCCACCGCGCTCGGGCTCGACCCGACCCAGTGGGTCGCGCTGTCGATGATCGCCATTCTTGCGCTGTTCATCTGGAAGAAGGTGCCGGCCGCGGTCGGCAAGGCGCTCGACAAGAAGATCGACGGCATCCGCGCCCAGCTCGCCGAGGCCGAATCGCTGCGCAAGGACGCGGAAAGCCTCAAGGCCGAGTATGAGGCCAAGTCGCGCGCCGCCGAGGGCGAGGCCGCAGCCATGGTCGAGCGCGCCCAGGCCGAAGCCAAGGCGATCGTCGCCAAGGCCAAGACCGACGCCAAGTCGCTGGTTGAGCGCCGCCAGCGCATGGCCGAGGACAAGATCGCCGCCGAGGAACGCGCCGCGATCGCCGAGATCCGCGCGACCACCGCCAAGGCCGCCACCGCCGCCGCCGCGCGCCTGGTGGCAAGCAAGCACGACGCCGGCTCCGACAAGAAGCTGATCGACCAGGCCATCGCCGTTCTCTGACTTTTGCCCCTCCCCCTTGGGGGAGGTGGCGCGAAGCGCCGGAGGGGCCGGGACCTCTCGCCGACCCTAGGGCACATTCTCCGTCAGCAGATCGTAGGTCGCGACCAGCTCGTCGCGCTGGTTGAAGATCTCGACCGCCCAGCGCACCACGCCGGTCTCCTCGCTCTTCAGCGACTTCGAGCGCACCGTCAGCTCCACCCGCATCGAATCGCCCGGATAGAGCGGCGTCAGGAAGCGCAGATTCTCGAGGCCCGTATTGGCCAGCACCGGCCCCGGATCGGGATCGACGAACAGCCCCGCGGCGAAGCTCAATATCAGATAGCCGTGCGCCACCCGCCCCTCGAACACCGGCGAGGCCCGCGCCGCCTCCTCGTCCATGTGGGCGTAGAATTTGTCCCCGGTGAACTCGGCGAAATGCTCGATGTCGGCAATCGTCACCGTCCGGCTCGCGGTCCTCAGCGTATCGCCGATCTCGAGCTCGCTCATCCGCTTGCGGAACGGGTGCCCCTCGAGCACCCGCTTGGGCCCGCCCGGGATGTACTGCGCGCTCACCGCCGCGATCATCGCCGGGGTCGACTGGAGGGCGGTGCGCTGCATGTAATGCTTGACCCCGCGCACGCCGCCCATCTCCTCGCTCCCGCCGGCGCGGCCCGGCCCGCCGTGGACCAGGACGGGCAGCGGACTGCCGTGCCCGGTGCTTTCCTTCGCATTGTCGCGATTGATCACCAGCATCCGCCCGTGGAACGCCGCCGCGCCGCCGATGAAGTCGCGCGCCGCCTCCGGCGAATGCGTGAACAGCGACAACGCTAGGCTGCCCATGCCGCGATTGGCCAGCGCCACCGCGTCGGCGAGGTCGCGGTAGGGCATCACAGTCGATACCGGCCCGAACGCCTCGACATCGTGCACCGCGCTCGCCGTCCAAGGTTCATCGGTGCGCAGCAGCACGGGCTGCATGAACGCGCCGCCCTCCGGCCCGACCGCCGCCTCGGGGTCTCCGGCGACGATCCTCGCGCCGCTGTCGACCAGCTTGCCGATCTGCCGCCGCACATCCTCGCGCTGCCCGCGATTGACCAGCGCGCCCATCCGGCTCGCTTCGTCGCGCGGGTCACCCACCGTCGTTGCCGCCAGCCGATCGCGGGTCGCCGCCTCGAGCGCGTCGAGATGCTCGGCTGGCGCCATCGCCCGGCGGATGGCGGTGCACTTCTGCCCCGCCTTGACGGTCATCTCGTTGACCACTTCCTTGACGAACAGGTCGAACTCGGGCGTCCCCGGCGCCGCGTCGGGCCCGAGCACGCTGGCGTTGAGGCTGTCCTGCTCGGCGACGAACTTGACGCTCTCGCGCAGCACCACCGGCTGGCTCTTCAATTTGTTCGCGGTCGACGCCGATCCGGTGAAGCTGACCACGTCCTGCCCGCCGAGATGCTCGAACAGGTCGCCGACCCCACCGACCACCAGTTGCACCGCGCCCGGCGGCAACAGCCCGCTGTCGACCATCACCCGGAACGCCGCCTCGGTCAGGAACGCCGTCGCGCTGGCCGGCTTGACGATCGCCGGCACCCCCGCGAGCAAGGTCGGCGCGAGCTTCTCGAGCATTCCCCACACCGGGAAGTTGAACGCGTTGATGTGCACCGCCGCGCCCTGCAGCGAGGTGTAGATATGCTGGCCGACGAAGCCCCCACCCTTCGACAAGGGCTCGAGCGGCCCGTCGAGCAGGACGTGCGCATCGGGCAGTTCGCGGCGGCCCTTGGAGGAAAAACTGAGCAGCGTGCCCGCGCCGCCCTCGATGTCGATCCAGCCGTCCTTGCGAGTCGCCCCGGTGGCGTAATTGAGTTCGTATAGCGGCTCCTTCGCCGCCAGGATCGCCAGCCCGAGCCCCTTCAGGATTCGTGCCCGCTGGTGAAAGGTCAGCGCCCGCAGCGCCGGCCCGCCGACCTCGCGCGCATGGCTCAGCATGCCCTCGAAATCGAGCCCGCCCGATCCGGTCGCGGCGACGACGCTGCCGTCGATCGCGCTCGGCAGTTCGGTCAGGCTTGAGGCATCCCCGGGCACCCACTGGTCCCGCGCGAAGTTGAGCAATTGCTGGGTCTTCATGGCGTCTGCTTTGGCCGTCCGGCGGCGCTTCGGCAACTGCGCGCCACTATCCCCGCCCGCGCAACGCTGCGATAGTCGCCGGCGCGGGGGGCCGGATGAACAGTTTCGAATATATCACCGTGCTGGTGTCGATCGTCATCGGCCTCGCCATCGCCGACATCGCCACCAGCCTGCATCGCCTGCTCCGCGCCGGGCGGCGGGTGCGCTGGGACTGGATTGCGCCGACCGCGGCGGCGCTGGTCCTGCTCGAACTGTTCAACCTGTGGTGGAAGTGGCACGGCTTTTCCGGCGATACGCTGGGCGAGGTGATGCCCTATTTCGCGGCCTTGCTGCTGCTGTTCCTCGCCGCCTCGGCCAGCCTGCCCGACGAGGTTCCGGCCGACGGCATCGATCTCCGCGAGTTCGAACGCTCCTCCCACACCTATTTCTGGTCGGTCTACATTGCCTTCGTGGTAGTCTGGATCGGGCTTCGCACTGCGCTCGACATCGAAAGAGGGGTCAGTGTCGAGAGCGCCTTCCTCCAGCGTTGGAAGGACTATGCGATGATCGCGCTCTATTGCGTCGTGATTGTCGCCCGGCGCCGTTGGCTCAGCTTCGCCGCGCTGGCCGGTAGTCTGCTGTGGCTCGGCTACGGCTGGTGGTCGCTGCGGCTGTCGGGGATCGCTTCCTAGCGCCCCTCGAATTTCGCCGGGCGCTTTTCCAGGAACGCCGCCACCCCCTCGCGATAGTCGGCGGTGAAGCCCAGCCGCCGCATCTCGTCGCGCTGCAGGTCGAGCTCTTGGCTCAGGCTGCGCTCCCAGCTCGTCCGGATCATCCGCTTGATCGCCGCCAGCCCGAGCGGCGGAAGCGCCGCCAGCCGCGCCGCCAGCGAATCGACCTCGCCGTCGAGCGCATCGTCCTCGACGCATTTCCAGATCAGCCCCCATTCGGCGGCCTGCTCGGCGGGCAACGGCTCGCCGGTCAGCGCCAACGCCATCGCCCGCGCCTGGCCGAGATGGCGGGTCAGATGCCAGCTGCCGCCAGTGTCGGGCACCAGACCCAGCGCTGAGAAGCTCTGGATGAACTTGGCCGATCGCGCCGCCACCACCAGGTCGCACGCCAGCGCCAGGCTCGCCCCGGCGCCCGCCGCCACGCCGTTGACCCGCGCGATTACCGGCTGCGGCAGCTCCGCCAGCATCCGCACCAGCGGGTTCCAGCATTCCTCGACCGTCGCGCCGAGGTCGGTCGGCGAGTCGCCCGCGCTCACCGCCCGGTCGTTGAGATCCTGCCCCGCGCAGAACCCGCGCTCGGCGCCGGTGATGACGACCACCCGCGCTTCGCCGAGCGCGCCCAGCGCCTCCCGCAACTCCGCATGCATCGCCCGGGTAAAGCTGTTCAGCCGCTCCGGCCGGTTCAGCGTCACCCGCGCGATATGCCCGTCGCGCGCGACTTCGATCGTTTCAAATGCCATCGCGCACGGCCTAGCAGCCTAGTGCTGGGCGAGAAAGGCGAGCCGCTCCTCGAAGGTCCGGTCGCGCTCGGCGAAGCGCAGCGGATGGACGTTCTGAACCAGGATTTCCGGCGGCGTCGGCTGCTGCGCCAAGAGCCCCATCACCTCGTCGGCGAACTCCTCGAGCGGCTGGTAGCCCGCGCGGGTCGACTGGCCCGGCGTCAGCTCGGTCTGCACTGCCGGCGGGGCAAGCTCGATCACCTCCACCTTGCCGGCCAGCTTGGCCCGCAGCGCCTGGGTGTAGCTATGCATCGCCGCCTTGGTCGCCGAATAGGTCGGCGCGGCCGGCAGCGGCACGAACGCCAGGCCGCTGGTGACGTTGATCAGCGCCGAATCCGCCTGCGCCGCGAGATGGTCGATGAGCGCATTGGTGAGGCGGATCGGCCCGAGCAAATTGGTCGCGATGGTCTGCTCGGCGTCCGTGAGGTCGCGGCGGCTGGTCGCGTCCTCGGTGCGCATGATGCCGGCATTGTTGACCAGCACGTTGAGCTCCGGAAAGCGGCCAACCAGCGTCTCGGCGAACGAGTCGATCGCCCCCGAGTCCTCGGCGTCGAACGCCATCGCGTGGAGGTTGTCGCGGCCGCTGGCGGTCTCCTCGAGCGCCTCGACCCGGCGCCCGGCGACAATCACCACATTGCCCGAATCGTGCCACCGCTGCGCCAAAGCGCGCCCGATCCCGCTCCCCCCGCCGGTGACGAGGATGGTATTGCCGCTGGTTTTCATATGTGCGCTCCGAATCTGTTGGGCCCCTCAAATGGGGCGCGACCGGCGCGATGAAAGGTGCCCGATTGGCTTGGCGAGGATCGTCTTCGTCGCCGCGCTGGACGGCGCCGCTGGATGCGCTAGGCTCGGCGCCGCGTGGGGGGCGCGTCCGATGGCAGCGAGCAAGACCGGTCGAGGCAAGCCCCCGACCACCACTGACGCGCTCGACGTGGCGATGGAGCGGGCAGGGGACGGCGATGCCGCGCGCACCCTGCTCGAAAAGCACAGCCGGCTGATCGACGCGCAAATCAAGTCCGAGCGGCTCGAGCATCGCAACAAGGTGGCGCTGATCGCCTTCCGCTCGACGCTGGTGCTGGCGGCGCTCGCCGTGCTGGTCGGCGTCGCCTGGATGATCTCCAACGCCCGGCGCGACCGCGGGCTGGTCATCGAAGCGCTCAGCGTCCCGCCCGATCTTGCCGCCCGCGGACTGACCGGCCAGGCTCTGGCCGCGGCGCTGGCCGACAGGCTCGCGGAGATCGACCGCACCGCGCGCAGCTTCCGAAGCCCCGAGACGATGACCGTCAATTGGGGCAATGACGTCAAGATCCAGATCCCCGAGACCGGCGTGTCGATCGGCGAGCTCGACGCTTTCCTGCGCCGCGTACTGGGCCAGCAGACGACCATCGGCGGAGCGGTCTATCGATTGCCGCAGGGGCTTCGCCTGACCGTCCGGGTCGGCGGCTCAGGGGCCATCGAGCAGGCGGGCGGCGACTCGACCCTCGAAGCGATGGTGCACAAGGCCGCCGAGGGTGTGTTCGCCAAGACCCAGCCCTATCGCTATTCGAAATATCTCGAATTCACCGGCCGCTCGCCCGAGGCGATGGCGGTCGCGCGTAATGTCATCGCCACCGATGACGATCCAGCCGAGCGCGCCTGGGCGTGGGCGCAGGTCTCCAACTTGCTGCTCAACACCGACACCAACGGCGCCTTGGCCGCGGCCTATCGCGGGATCGACGAGGATCCGTCCAACCCGCTCGCCTATCTCAACGGGTGCATCGCCGCCGGGCATTTGTCGCATCCGGCAAGAGCGAGGCGCCTTTGCAATGCGGCGAGCAAGCTTGGGTCCGATCCGAAGGGCGGGCTCAGCGAAATCGGGGTCAACACATCGCGCGCCAACCGCGCCTTCGACCCGGCGAATGACGGAGATTACAACCTCGCGCTTCGGCAGGTCGAGGCGCTCAGCGGGCCGCTCTACCCGGGCGTCCGCGAAAATCGCGACGTCAATCGCGCCGCCATCCTGCTTCGGCTTCACGACGTGCGCGGCAACCGGCGGCTGAGGGGTGCCATCACCGACCGCGTGACCGCGTCGGGCTTTTCCGGAGCGTCCGGAGTCAATTATCCGCAATATGACGAGGCGATCGAGATCGCCGATTATGCGCGCGCCGAGTTTCTCGCGCGCGACCTGCTGGCCTTCCTCACGACCAATCCGGAGACCCCGCAACTCTCCGCCGTGCAAAGCGAGCGGCACGTCCTTCCTAATCTGGCGCTGGCTCTGGCGCTTGGCGGCAAGGTCGCCGAGGCGAATGCTGTCGTCGCCCAGCTTCCGCTCGATTGCGCCAATTGCCTGATCGCGCGCGCCCAGGTCGCCGGCGCCTCGGGCGATCTGGCCGGCGCTCGCCGCTGGCACACGCGCGCGCTCCGGGCTGGCGCCAATCCGCTTCAGCAGTCGGTCACGATGGCCCGTCTCGCGCTCGCCAACCGCCGCTGGGACGAGGCGCTTGCTCACGCCGACCGGGCGGTCGAGCTCGGCCCGAAATTCGCCGACAGCCACAAATATCGCGGCGATGCGCTGCGCCGGCTCGGCCGCTTCGCCGAGGCCTCGCGGGCCTATGCACAGGCTGCCGGTTTGGCCCCGCAATGGGGCCGCCTGCACGTCGACTGGGGCATGGCGCTGGCCGCTGAGAACGACCGCGAGCAGGCCCGCGCCAAATTCGCCACGGCCCGCCGGCTGTTCCTCTCGCCGACCGACCAGCGCGTGCTCGCCGCCGTCGCGCCGTTCGCAGCGGGCTGAGCCGCCACCAAATATCGTTTCCGTGCGTTTGAGTTGCGACCCGCCAGCCGCTAGACGAGAGCCATGTACACCACCGAGCTTAGCAAGACCGTCGCCCCGATCGAGGCGCCCGAGGATCCGGCGCTGCTCGCCGCGTTCGAGGCGCGGGTCGCGGCCGACGAGTTCATCGAGCCCAAGGACTGGATGCCCGAGGCCTATCGCAAGACCCTCGTGCGCCAGATCTCGCAGCACGCCCATTCCGAGATCGTCGGCATGCTGCCCGAGGGCAATTGGATCACCCGCGCCCCCTCGCTCCGGCGCAAGGCAATCCTGCTCGCCAAGGTCCAGGACGAGGCCGGCCACGGCCTCTACCTCTATTGCGCGGCGGAAACGCTCGGCACCAGCCGCGAGCAGATGATCGACGCGCTCCACTCGGGCAAGGCCAAGTACAGCACCATCTTCAACTATCCGACTCTGACCTGGGCCGACATCGCCGCCATCGGCTGGCTGGTCGACGGCGCCGCGATCATGAACCAGGTGCCATTGCAGCGCACCAGCTACGGCCCCTACGCCCGCGCCATGGTCCGCGTGTGCAAGGAGGAGAGCTTCCACCAGCGTCAGGGCTATGAGGCGATGATGGTCCTCGCCCGCGGCACGCCAGAACAGCGGCGCATGGCGCAGGACGCGTTCAACCGCTGGTGGTGGCCCAGCCTCATGATGTTCGGCCCGCCCGACGACAATTCGCCCAATACCGAGCGCTCGATGCGCTGGCGGATCAAGCGCGAGACCAACGACGAATTGCGCCAGAAATTCGTCGACATCACCGTCCCCCAGGCCGAGTTCATCGGCCTCACCGTGCCCGACCCCGATCTCGCCTGGAACGAGGCCAAAGGCGGCTATGATTTCGGCGAGGTCGACTGGGAGGAGTTCTACGCCGTGGTGCGCGGCGAGGGGCCGGTCGCCAAGGAGCGTCTCGCCGCCCGCCGCCAGGCGTGGGACGACGGCGCCTGGGTCCGCGACGCCGCCGCCGCCCACCAAGCCAAGCGCGCCGCCCGCGAAGCCGCATGAGCGCGCCGGGGGAGGGCGGTCACGACTGGCCGCTGTGGGAAGTGTTCGTGCGTTCGAAAGGCGGCCTGTCCCACCGCCACGCCGGAAGCGTCCACGCGCCCGATGCCAAGCTCGCTTTGGCCCACGCCCGCGACACCTACACCCGCCGCATGGAGGGCGTCAGCCTGTGGGTGGTCAAGTCGACCGACATCATCGCCAGCGATCCCGCCGATGCCGGCCCCTTGTTCGCCCCCGCCGAGGACAAGGTCTACCGCCACCCGACCTTCTACACGATCCCCGACGACGTGAAGCACATCTAGGCCATGCCCTCGCTGCCCCCGATCCGCCCCGAGGACGAGGCGCGCGCCCGGACCGCGCCCGATCACGGCGCATTCGACGAGGCCGCGGTCGCCGAGCGCGACCCGCTCGAGGATGCCTATTACGACTATCTGCTGCGCCTCGGCGACGACTCTCTCATCCTCGGCCAGCGCCTCTCCGAATGGTGCGGACACGCCCCCTCGGTCGAGGTCGATCTCTCCCTCGCCAACATCGCGCTCGACCTCATCGGCCAGGCCACCCACATCCTTGAAAAGGCCAATAACGGCGACGGCGACGAGCTCGCGTTCAAGCGCGACGTGCTCGACTTCCGCAACTGCCTGCTGGTCGAGCAGCCCAACGGCGATTTCGCGCGCACCATGGCCCGCCAGCTGCTGTTTTCGACCTACCAGCACATCCTCTACCGTGAGCTCGCCGAAAGCCCCGATCCGTTCCTGCGCGCCATCGCCGCCAAGGCGGTCAAGGAGGTCGCCTATCACCGCGAGCTCGCCGCCGACTGGGTGATCCGCCTCGGCGACGGCACCGCCGAAAGCGCGCGCCGAATGGCCGACGGCCTCGACTGGTGCTGGCGCTTCATCCCCGAACTGTTCGAGGTCGACGCCGTGCTCGAGCAGATGATCGCGCTCCAGACCGTGCCCGACCCGCGCAGCTTCGAGCGCGAATATCGCGCCTGCCTCGCCGAGGTCCTCGCCGAAGCCAAACTCCCCGTCCCGCCCGACCAGCGCCCGATCCTCGGCGGCCGCCGCGGCCACCACAGCGAGCACCTCGGCCATCTCCTCGCACCGATGCAATATCTCCCCCGCACCTATCCGGACGCGACATGGTGAGGCTGCTGATCGCCTTGCTTGCGCTCGCTGCAGCAACGCCCGCAACGGCGGCGGAGCGCGCCTTCCTCGCCATCGAAACGGCGGACATCGCCGCCGCGGAAAAATGGTACTCCGCCGCGTTCGCGCTCAAGCGGATCAACCGCTTCGACCGGCCGCGCTTCGACCAACGCGTGCTCGCCGGCCCCGATCTCGTCGTCGAACTGGTGCAGATGCGCCCCGCCACCGCCAAGCCCGCCACTGCGGTGCTCGGGATCGTCAAGGCCGGCGTGCAAATCGCCGATTTCGACCGTCGCCTCGCCGCCTGGCGCGCCGCCGGCATCGCCCCGCCGAAGGGTCTGCACTTCGACCGCGCGCTCGGCCTCGCGTCGGTCCAGCTGACCGATCCCGACGGCAACCTCATCCAGGTATTCGGCACCAGTGCCGGCCCGTTCGACGGAACGGTGGAGGTCGATCCGGCGGTCACGAAAGCCGACTGATGGCCGAGCATTTCCATGCGCTGACCGTCGCCGAGGTCGTGCCCGAAACCGACGAGGCGGTGTCGATCCGCTTCACCGTCCCGCCCGAGCTCACCGAGACCTACCGCTTCAAGCCCGGCCAGCACGTTACGCTGATGGGGATCGTCGACGGCGAGGAAGTGCGGCGCAATTACTCGCTGTGCATCGCGCCCGCCGACGGCGCGCTCAAGGTCACCGTCAAGCGAATCGCCGGCGGCGCATTCTCCAACTGGGCCAACGACAACGTAAAGCCCGGCGACAAGCTGGCGGTGATGCCGCCGCACGGCAGCTTCACCGTGCCGTTCGCGCCCGGCAACGCGCGCCGCTATGTCGCGATTGCCGGAGGCAGCGGGATCACCCCGATCCTGTCGCTCATCCGAACCGCGCTCGAGACCGAGCCCGCCAGCCGCTTCACCCTGTTCTACGGCAACCGCGATTCGCGCAGCATCATCTTCCTCGAGGCGCTGGCCGAGCTGAAGGACCGCTACATGGGCCGGCTCGAGCTGTTCCATTTCCTTGCCGAGGAAGCCGGCGACGTGCCTTTGTTCAACGGCATGCTCGACGCGCAGCGCTGCGCCGAGGCGGTCGACCAATTGGTGCCCGATACCGGCGCCGTCGATGCCTGGTTCATCTGCGGCCCCGGGCCGATGATGGACGCCGCGGAAAGCGTGCTGCTCGAGCGCGGGATCGAGCGCGGCCGGATCCACATCGAGCGCTTCACTGCCGGCCGCCCCTCGGCCGGCGAAGCGGCGGCGATCGCCCGCGTCCAGCAGCAGGCCGCCGGCCAGACCATCGCCGTCACCTTGGACGGCCGCACCCGCCAGATCGCGTTCGACGGCGGCAACATTCTCGACAGCGCGCGCAAGGCTGGAATGCCCGCGCCGTTCGCGTGCAAGGCCGGAGTCTGCGCCACCTGCCGCGCCAAGCTCGTCAGCGGCACCGTCGAAATGGCCGCCAACTACGGCCTCACCGACGAGGAAGTCGCCGAAGGTTACGTCCTCACCTGCCAGTCCGTCCCCACCAGCGAAGGAGTCACCGTCGACTACGACGTGTGATCCTAAAGGGATTGCCCCTCAACCGTCGCCCCAGCGAAGGCTGGGGCCCATGCCTCGCGGCCACGAGCAATTCACAGGCATGGACCCCAGCCTACCCTGGGGTTACGAGGATGGAGACAGTCACCCAACCGTCACTGCGAGGCGCGCAGCGCCGCGGCAATCCCGTCGCCGGCCTCGCTGGTGGATTGCGTCGCTCCGCTCGCAAAGACGAAAATCATCCGCTAAGCCGCCACCCATGCTGACGACGTCCACGCATCCGCGACTGTGCGACCTTGGCGAGATGAAGAGCGACAGCCTGCTGGCGCTGATCGCGCTCGCCAATGCCGACACCCGCGAGCACAAGATCGACGTCGGAGTCGGGGTCTACAAGGACGGCAGCGGCGCGACCCCGATCCTGCGCTCGATCAAGGCCGCCGAGCGCCTGCTCCTCGATCGTCAGCAGACCAAATCCTATCTCGGCGGCCGCGGCGACAACGTCTTCCCCAGGTTGATCGGTGAAGTGCTGCTTGGACCCCATGCCGGCGACGAACGCATCGACGGCCTGCAGACCCCCGGCGGCTGCGGCGCGCTCAGCCTCGCCTTCAAGCTGATCTTTGCTGCCAACCCTAAAGCGCGGGTGCTGGTCGGAATGCCGACATGGCCCAACCACCAGCCGATCGTCGGCGGGGTTGGCCTGGCGATCGAGGCTTATGATTATTACGACCGCGACGCGCGCACCATCCGCTTCGACGCGATGCTGGCCGCGCTCGCCGCCGCCAGTCCCGGCGACGTCGTCCTGCTCCACGGCTGCTGCCACAATCCGACCGGCGCCGACCTCGACGCCGCGCAATGGGCCGAAGTCACCCGCCTGATTGTCGAGCGCCGGCTGCTGCCGGTGGTCGACATCGCCTACCAGGGTTTGGGCGACGGGCTCGACGAGGACGCCGCCGGGCTGCGCGGCATTCTCGACGCCTGCGACGAAGTGCTGGTGGCGCAAAGCTGCGACAAGAATTTCGGAGTTTATCGCGACCGCGTCGGAAGCCTGTTCGTCAAGACCGGCTCGGCCGAGGCGACCGCCCGGGCGATGGCGCATGTGCTGCAGATCGCGCGAGAAATGTGGTCGATGCCGCCCGATCACGGCGCCGCCGCGGTGCGCATCGTGCTCGAGGAGCCGGAGCTTCGCGCCGACTGGCTGGCCGAGCTCGGCGAGATGCGCGGCCGAATCCAGGCGGTGCGCGCACAGATCGCTGCGGCGCACCCGGCGCTGGCCTATATTGCCGACCAGAAGGGCATGTTCTCGATGCTCCCGCTGACCCGCGACCAGGTCCGCCGCCTGCGCGACGATCATGCGATCTACATGGCCGACAGCGGCCGCTTCAACGTGCTCGGACTGGCCGACGAGGCGGTCGACCGCTTCACCGCCGCGATCGTCGGCGTGCTCGGGTAAACCTCTTGGCCGAGCGTCCCGACCAACCGACCGCCGCCGCCGACCTAGACTGGGAGGAGGTCGCCCGGCTGGTGCTCACCAGCCGCGCGCTCGACGAGCTCGAGGAAACCATCCTCGTCCCCGAGAAGAAGGTGCTCTATCAATTCTCGGCGCGCGGTCATGACATGGCGCAGGTTATCCTCGGGCTTCACTTGCGCGACGGCGATGCCGCCTGCGGCTATTATCGTTCGCGCCCGATGCTGCTCGCGCTCGGCGTCGACATCGCCGACGCGCTCGGCTCGGGCATGGGCCGCGCCGGCGGTTACAGCGACGGCCGCGATATCGGCGTGGTGTTCAACTACCCCAATCCCGGCGGCGCCCACGCGCTGCCGATGTGCGGCGGGGTGGGGGCCCAGTACACCCCTGGGGCCGGCTGGGCGCAGGCCATCGCCTACAAGGCCGCCGTCCTCGGCGAGGCCGACGACGGCGCGATCGCGGTCGTGCTCGGCGGCGACGCAAGCTGCGCCACCGGTGGATTTTGGTCGGCGTTAACCATTGCGACCACGCAAAAATTGCCGATGCTATTTTACATCGAGGACAATGGCTACGGCATCTCGGTGACGTCCGATTACCAGACCCCGGGCCGCGACATCGCCGCCAATCTCGCGAGCTTCTCGGGCCTCACCATCTGGAATGGCGACGGCACCGATCCGGCCCAGGCGGCGCGGATGATCGGCGAGGCGGTCGGCCACGTCCGTTCACGACAAGGCCCGGCGTTGATCCGCCTGACCGTGCCGCGACTGGAGGGCCACAGCGCGCAGGACACGCAGAGCTACAAGTCGGCGGACGAGATCGCCGCCGAGTGGGCGCGCGATCCTTTGCCCAAGCTCCAACGCTTCAGCCACAATCTCGACTGGGAGCGGCTGGCCGCGTCGGTCGAGGCCGACGTCGCCGCCGCGCGCAACGCCGCCGAGGCGCGCGGGGTGTCGTCGCCCGACCGGGTCACCGACCATGTGTTCTTCGACGGCGCGCCCGCACGCGTCGGCGGCGGGGCAGGGCTGTCGCTCGACGGCACCACCGAGGTCGCCTCGCCCGACGGCCAGCGGATCAACATGGTCACCGCCATCCGCCGAGTGCTCGACCAGGAGCTTGCCGCCAACCCCAAGATGCTGGTGTTCGGTGAGGATGTCGGCCCCAAGGGCGGGGTCCACGCCGTCACCCTCGGCCTTCAGGACAAGTTCGGCCGCGAGCGGGTGTTCGACACCTCCTTGAACGAGGAAGGCATCGTCGGCCGCGCCGTCGGCATGGCGCTCGCCGGCCTGCTGCCCGTCCCCGAAATTCAGTTCCGCAAATATGCCGAGCCGGCGACCGAGCAGATCGCCGACTGCGGGACCATGCGCTGGCGCACCGCCAACCGCTTCGCCGCGCCGATCGTGCTGCGCATCCCCGGCGGCTTCTTCAAGTGCGGCGATCCGTGGCACAGCCAGACCAACGAGGTGCAATTCGTCCACTCGCCCGGCTGGAAGGTCGCGGTCCCGTCCAACGCCGAGGATGCGGTCGGCCTGCTGCGCTCATCCCTGCGCGGCCACGACCCCGTCATCTTCTTCGAACACCGCGCCATGCTCGACGACAGCTGGGCGCGCCGGCCATGGCCCGGCGACGATTTCGTCGTGCCCTTCGGAAAGGGCAAAAAAGTCAGGGAGGGCAAGGACTTAACCATCGTCACCTGGGGTGCGATGGTGCCGCGCTGTGAAACCGCTGCTCAGTCCATTTCGGCCGACATCATCGACCTCCGCACCCTCAAGCCGTGGGATTCGGAGATGGCCCTCGATTCGGTCCGCAAGACCCGCCGCTGCCTCGTCGTCCACGAGGACCTGCGCACCGGCGGCTTCGGCGCCGAGATCGCCGCGGTGGTCGCCGACGAGGCCTTCCTCGACCTCGACGCCCCCGTCGCCCGAGTCGCCATGCCCGACATCCCCAGCCCGCATCACCCAAGCCTGCTCGAATGGGCGGTTCCATCGGTCGAGCGCATCCGCGCCGAGATCGACCGGCTGGTCGGCTTCTGACGATGATCGAGATCCGCGTACCCAACGAGCAGGAAGGCACCAAGGCCGTCGTCCGCGCCTGGCTCAAGCAGGTCGGCGATCCGGTCGCGCTCAACGATCCTTTGGTCGAGCTCGAAACCGACAAGGTCACCCAGGAAGTCCCTTCGCCCGCCGCCGGAGTGCTCGCCGAGATCCTCCTCGACACGGACTCCGACGCGGTCCCCGGCGCGCTGCTGGGACGGATCAGCGAAGGCGAACGATCTTCCCAGCCGGTCGCGTCGAGCGAAGGCGAGCCACGTCCAGAGCCGCGGGGCCGTCCGTCGACCCCTCTCGGGACGAACGGGGGCGCGGAGACTAGGCTCTCCCCCTCGGTCAAGCGCGCCTTGCTCCAGCACAACCTCGACCCCGCCCGGCTCGCCGGCACTGGCCGCAATGGCCGCATCACCCGCGAGGACGTCGACCGCGCGGTGGCCGCCGTCACCGTCACCGTCACGCACGACGGCCCGCCGGCCACCGCCCAGCCGCGGCAGTTCGAGGCCGGCGACATCCCCCACGACCGGATGCGACTCAAGATCGCCGAGAACATGGCCCGCGCGGTCGCCGATGCGCCCCACGTCACCGCCGTGTTCGAGGCCGATTTCAGCGCCGTCGCGGCGCACAAGGCGGCGCTCGCGGCGCAGGGCGTCAAACTCAGCTACACCGCCTTCATCGTGCACGCCGCCGCCGAGGCGATGGCCGCCGCGCCCGCCATCAACGGCCGCTGGCACGACGACCGGATCGCGATTGCACCGACCATCGACATCGGCGTCGGCACCGCGCTCGGCGACAAGGGGCTGGTGGTGCCGGTGGTCAAGGACGCCGGCGTACTCACTCTAGAGCAGATCGGCGCGAGACTCGACGACCTCACCCGGCGCGCCCGCGCCGGCAAGCTCACCGCCGCCGATGTCTCGGGCGGCAGCTTCACCATCTCCAATCACGGCGTGTCGGGCAGCCTGCTCGCCGCGCCGATCATCCTCCACCAGGGCCAGGCCGCGATCCTCGGCATCGGCAAGCTCGAGAAACGCGTCGTCGTGCGCGAGATCGCCGGCCAGGACGCGCTCCTCGTGCGGCCGATGGCTTATGTCACGCTGACCATCGACCACCGAGTCGTCGACGGCCATCAGACCAACGCCTGGCTGACCCGCTTCGTCGAGCGCATCGAAGGGCCGTGGGAGCGCCGGTGAGCGGCGACCTGCTCGCCGTGCTCGCGATCCTCGCCTCGGTCGCTGCGGCAATGGTCGGCTTCAGCGGCCTGATGACCGCCTTCCGCTCGAGCAGCGACGATCTCATGCCCAACGACGTCAGCAACGTGCGCATCCTGCTCATCTTCAGCGTCGGCGCGCTCGGCTTTGCCTTGCTCCCCTTGCCGCTGTGGCTGGTCGACGACCCCGATCCGTGGCTCGCGGCGATGACGCTGTTGCTCGGCGCTTTCCTCGCCGTCTGGCTGGTGCAGAGCCCGTTGTGGATGCGCCGCCGCGGCCTCAAGCCGCTCAAGCCCGCGCTCTACTGGTCGATGCTCGTCGCCCAGGCCCTGCTCGGAGCGCTGATCGTCGGCGCGGTGCTGACCGGCCACCCCCCGGCGCCATTCTACGTCGCCGGCGTGCTGTGGTGCCTTACCACCGCGATCGTGGTGTTCGTCGTCCAGGTGTTCCGGATGCTTCCGGTCGCCCGCCCGGACTGACTACAACGGCGCCACCAGCACCGCTCGGCAGCCGTCGTGGGCGCGATCGTAGTCGAGCTTGCTCGACAGGCTGTGCGCCATCGCGCTGATCAGCTTGGAGCCGAGCCCGGTGCCCTTCGGCCCCTCGTCGGTGAGACCGCAACCGTCGTCCTCGACCTCGAGCTGGAAGCGCTCGTCGTCGGCCCGCGCGAAGCGGATCCGCACTTCGCCGCTCTGGTTCTCCGGATAGGCATATTTGCAGGCGTTGGTGACCAGCTCGGTGACGATCACGCCCAGCGACACCGCCTTGTCGGTGTGCAGCCGGAGCGCCTCGGCCTCGAGCGTGATGGTGCGCGGACCGACCGGGGTCGACCAGGTCGCCTGCAGCTCGTCGACCAGCGCGGCGAGATATTCGTTCATCGCGACGCTCTCGACATCGCCCGAGGTATAGAGCTTGCGGTGGACCTGGGCGATCGCCTGGATTCGCCGCTCGGTGTCGCTGAGCGCGGTCTTGGCGGCGTCGTCGCTCAGCAGCCGCGCCTGCATCGCGACCATCGTCGTCACCAGCTGCAGCGAGTTGGCGACTCGGTGATTGACCTCGCGCAGCAGCGCTTCGAGCCGCTGGTTGGCGGCCAGCAGATCGGCCTCGGCCTGTTCCTTGTCGCGCTTCAGGCTCGCCGTCGCGAGTGCGCCCGCAAACGCCTGCTCGAGCAGGTCGACGAAATCGCCCCCGACCGATTTGACGACATAATCGGCGGCCCCGGCCTTCAGCGCCGCCACCGCCACCGCGCTCTCTTCGGAGCCGGTGACATAGACCACCGGCGGGCAGTCCGGCAGCTGGTTCAGCGCGTTGAGCGTCGCCAGCCCGTCCATGCCGGGCATGTAATGGTCGACGGCGATGAGGTCGAAGCCGCCTTTGGTCGCTTCGGCAATGCCCGCCTGGCCGCTGTCGCACGACACCACGTCATGGCCGCGCCGCTCGAGCAGTTTCTCGACCAGCCGCCGGGTCCCGGCATCGTCATCGATGTACAAAATCCGCCGCGACCGGTTCACGGACCCTCGCGATCGGGCAGTTGGATGACCGACAGGAACAGGCCGAGCTGGCGGATGGCGTCGGCGAAATTCTCGTAGTTGACCGGCTTGGTGATGTAGACGTTGCAGCCCAGGTCGTAGCAGCGCTGGATCTCGGTCTTGTCGTCGGTGGTGGTCAGGATCACCACCGGGATTCGGTGCAACTTCTCGTCGCTCTTGATCCGCGACAGGATCTCGGTCCCGCTCATGTCGGGCAAATTGAGGTCGAGCAGCACCAGCGCCGGGCCGTTGGCGAGCGGGCCCTCGGGGTCGTCGAACAGGAAGTTGAGCCCGCTGGTGCCGTCGAGGAAATGGCGCAGCGGGTTGTTGATCCCGGCGCGGCGGATGTTCTTCTCGATCAGCCGGGCATGGCCCTCGTCGTCCTCGATCATGACGATGTTGACCGGTTGCGAAGCGCTCATCAGCTGTCCCCCTCGGTGTCGTAAGTCGCCGGCAGGTCGACGATGAATGTCGCGCCCTCGCCGGGCGTCGAGCGCAACGATATGGTCCCGCCAAGGCGATAGGCAAGCGCCCGGACGTGGGCAAGGCCGATGCCCTCGCCGGGCTGGTCTTGGGCGCCGGAGCGGCGGAACAGTTCGAATACCCGCTCATGATCCTCGGGCGGAATCCCGCGGCCGGTGTCGGCGACCTCGAAGATCGCCCGCGGACCCTGGCTGCGACCGCTGACGACCACCTTATTGGGCACTCCGGGGCGGCCGTATTTGGTCGCGTTCTCGAGCAGATTCTGGAACACCTGCTCGACCGCCAGCCGGTCGTGGTTGAGGTCGGGCAGGGTGCCGTCGATGGTGATCGTGGCGCCGCGCGCCTCGGCCTGGGTCGCCAGGCTGCCCGACACGATCTCGCCGATCAGCGCATTCATTTCCAGCCGCTCCGGGGTCAGCACCCGGCGGCCCTGGCGCGAGAGGGTGAGAATGGCGTTGATCAGCCGGTCCATCTTCTCGGTCGCGGCGCGGATGAAGCCGAGCGCTTCGGGCAGGTCCTCGCGCGCCGCCAGCCGCGCCGGCTCGTCGACCAGCCCGGGCTGTTCGGAATCGAGCTTGTCGATCAGCCGCGTGATCGCCTTGCCCGCGCTCTCCAACTCGGAGGTGAAGCCCATGACATTGACCAGCGGCGAGCGCAGGTCGTGGCTGACGATGTAGGCGAAGCGCTGGATCTCGTCGTTGGCGCGCCTCAAGTCGGCGGTCCGCTCGGCGACCGCGCCCTCGAGGTTGGTGTTGAGTAAATTGAGCCGCGCCTGGCTGGCCAGGAGGTCGCGCGTGAAGCGGCGCAGCATGCTCATCGTTCCGAGCGTGGCGATGATCAGCGCGAGCCCGACTCCGGCAAGCAGCCACTGGGTCCACCCGACCGTCGCGCGCTCGCTCGACAGCAGCCGGGTCAGCCGCTCCTCCTCGCTTTCCTCGATGCCGTCGGCGAGCGACCGGATGACCCGGATTCGCGCGCTGTCGCCCGACACGTCGAACTGGCGGCGCGCCTCCTCGGCGCGGCCCGATCGAACCAGTTCAATCGACGTATTCATCGACGCGATGTGCTCGATAACTAGCGCCTTCAGCTTCTCGGCGCGGACCTGCTGCACCGGGTCGTGGCCGGTGCGGAAGCGCACCTGATCGAGCCCGGGCAGCAGCCGCTGGGTCGTCTCGCGGAAGGTGCGCAACCGGAACGGCGCCGGGTCGAGCAGATAGCCGCGCCGCGCCGCCTCGGCCCGCTCGAGATCGCGCCCGGCCTCCGACACGATGTCTTTGACGTCGTAGGTGGCGACGATCTGCTCGCTTGCGCGGCGATTGGCGGAAAAGCCGTAAAGGACGAAAGCGAAGGCGACGATCAGCAGCGCAAAGCTGGTCACCAGCCCGGCAATGCCGAGGCGGTTGATCCGGCTTTCGCGCTTGGGCTGGATCGGCAAGGACGCTCCTCGTGCCGCCGGCCTACAGCGGCGACTGGCGCACCCGACAGGATTCGAACCTGTGACCTCTGCCTTCGGAGGGCAGCGCTCTATCCAGCTGAGCTACGGGTGCCTGGGCGAGCCGCTTAGCTTGGGTGCCGATTGGCCGCAAGCGTGGCCGCTTCGCCGGCTTTGTTGCGGCGCGGCATGGCACGGTGCTAGAATGCGCCTTTCCAGCGATCAGGAGTGTGAAGCGTCATGGCCAAGGGTGCCGCAGGCTCGACGTCGGCCGACAAGGTGACGATCAAGAAATACGCCAACCGGCGGCTCTACGACACCGAAAGCTCGTCCTACATCACGCTCGACAAGCTCGCCGGGATGATCCGCGACGGCCGCGATTTCGAGGTCGTCGACGCCAAGACCGGCGAGGACATCACCCACCAGATCCTGACCCAGATCATCGTCGACGAGGAAGCGCGCGGACAGACCATGCTGCCGGTCAATTTCCTGCGCCAGTTGATCGGCATGTACGGCGGCAAGCTGGAGGCCCAGGTGCCGCAATATCTCGAGGCGGCGATGGAAGCGTTCGAACAGAACCAGAAGGCAATGGCGGGCGTGTTCACGCCGTCCGGCTTCGCCGATCTCGCCAAGCGCAACATGGCGATGTTCCAGGAAGCCGGCCGCGCCTTCACCGCCGGCACCAAGGCCGCCGCGCCCGCGGGCGACAGCGCCGAGGTCGCCGCCCTCAAGGCCCAGCTCGCCGAGCTCCAGGCCAAGGTCGACAAGCTGGCGAAGTAATCGCTGTCCTACAGCTGCGGCGCGGGTGTATGGTCGGCGTCATGGCGAAGCCCCGGATCCGCCCGAAATCACCCACTTGCGCTAACTTCGCGATCAGGTCCCCGAAAAGGCCGTTCCTGCGTGAAATTCGCGAAGCTAGCGGGGGGCGCGAAGGGCAATAAGCTACTCGCAAAAAAATCCATTACAAGTCTTGTTTGTGGGTCGCGACCACAACATCTTGCGGTTGGCAATAATGCAGCGAAAGGAGGTGATCCGATGTCTCATGGTTCAGCTAAGAGGTCGGCACAGCTCGCTCGGAGAGCGATGGCCTAACCAGCCGTCCGGAAGTTGTCCGGGCTGAGATCCGATCGCTGACCATGTTTCGGGAGCCGCGGTGTGGTGCCGCGGCTCCCTTACTTTTGCCCGCGATTTGTGGTTATTTCGGAACCGTTCCGCGGCTGGACCGTCTGTTCCGCCAGGGATGTAACAGGGAGGTTTCGTGATGGCCAAATCGACGTCCAAGGGCAGCTCCAGTTCCAGCAGCAACAAGACCACCATCGACAAGATCGCCAAGGCAGCGATGAGCCGCGAGATGCTCGCCGCCGGACTCACCGCCGCGGCCGCCGCAATCGCCGCCAGCCCCAAGGCGCGCAAGGCGATCCGCGACGCGGGCCTCGACGCCGCCGACAGCGCCAGCAGCGCCGCCACCACGATGATGAACAACGCCTCGAAGCTCGGCACGCTGATCGCCGAGGCGGTCGCCGACGCCGCCCAGCGCGTGCTCAGCGGCAAATGGTCGATGGACGATGACGGCGGCTCGTCGTCGTCGGGCTCGCGCTCGACCGCCACGCGCGCCAAGTCGTCGACGTCGCGGTCGTCGAGCGGATCGGCGCGCAAGTCCCCGGCGCGCAAGGCCACCGGCACCAAGGCCGCTGCGACCCGCAAGGCGAGCACCGCCAAGCGTTCGACCACGGCGCGCAAAACCTCGACCACCCGCAAGTCGGGCTCGACCCGCAAGTCCGGCGGGACTGGCCGCAGCGGCGGTTCGGGCGGGTCGGGCACCGGCGGTTCGAACAGCTAGCACCGCGCGCCGCGGCGCTCTGGAATAAGCCGATGCTCCATGCCAATGGGCGGCGATGACCTCGCCGCCCAAATTTTGTGTCGTCGTGCTGGCCGCCGGCCAGGGCACGCGCATGCGCTCCGACATCCACAAAGTGCTCCACCCGATCGCCGGGAAGCCGATGCTCGCCCATCTGCTCGACACGGTCGCCGAGATGGGCGCCGAGCGGGTGGTGGTGGTGCTCGGCAAGGGGCGCGAGCAGGTCGAGGCGGCGCTCGCGGGCCGGGCCGGAGTCACGACCGCGCTCCAAGCCGAGCAGAAGGGCACTGGCCACGCGGTGCGCATGGCCGAGGCAGCGCTGGCCGGCTTCGACGGCCCCGTGCTGGTCACCTTCGGCGACACCCCGTTCGTCACGCGAGCGACGCTCGAGCGGATGCTTGAACGGCTCGGCGAGGCGGACGATCCGGGCATCGTCGTGCTCGCAAGCTCGCCCGACGACGCCAAGCAATATGGCCGCGTGATCCTCGAGGACGGCGGCGACCGCATTGCGCGGATGGTCGAGTATAAGGATGCCTCGCCCGAGGAGCGCGCGGTCCGCCTCTGCAATTCGGGTATGCTCGCGGCGCGCAGCGGCGAGCTGTTCCAGTGGCTCGCCAAAATCGGCAACGCCAACGCGGCCGGCGAATATTACCTACCCGACGTAGTCAACGTCGCCCACGAAGAGGGCCGGCACCCGGTGGCGATCGAGGGCGAGCCGTTCGAGACCGCCGGGGTGAACAGTCGCGCCGAGCTTGCCGCGCTAGAGCTCGACTGGCAGCGCCGCCGGCGGTGGGAAGCGCTCGAGCAGGGCGCCACGCTGATCGATCCGGAAAGCGTCTGGTTCAGCGCCGATACCGAGCTCGGCCGCGACTGCACGATCGAGCCGCACGTGGTATTCGGACCTGGCGTCCGGATCGCCGACGGCGCCGTCATCCGCGCGTTTAGCCATATTGAAGGCGCGACCATCGCCACCGGCTGCGAAGTTGGGCCGTTCGCCCGGCTGCGGCCCGGAACGGTGCTCGAAACCGGCGCCAAGATCGGCAATTTCGTCGAGACCAAGAAGGCTCGCCTTGGGGCTGGCGCTAAAGCCAACCATCTGACGTATCTCGGCGACAGCGAGATCGGCGCCAAGGCCAATATCGGCGCCGGTACGATCACCTGCAATTACGACGGCTTCTTCAAATATCCGACCCGCATCGGCGCAGGAGCGTTCATCGGTTCCAACAGCGCGCTGGTCGCGCCGATAACGATCGGCGACGGCGCGATCGTCGGCGCGGGATCGGTCGTCACCAAGGATGTCGCAGCGGACGAGCTGGCGGTGGCGCGCGGCGAACAGCGCGGAATGAAGGGCTGGGCGTCGCGCTTTCGC
This sequence comes from Sphingomonas mesophila, assembly GCF_003499275.1. Lineage (GTDB taxonomy): Bacteria > Pseudomonadota > Alphaproteobacteria > Sphingomonadales > Sphingomonadaceae > Sphingomicrobium > Sphingomicrobium mesophilum. The sequence continues at coordinate 584,439 of NZ_QWDF01000001.1, forward strand.
GAGCGGCAGAAGATCAAGAAGGGCGTCAAGTAGATGTGCGGGATTGTCGGGATCGTCGGCCGCGAGGCGGTGGCGCAGCGCCTATTCGACGGCCTCAAGCGGCTCGAATACCGCGGCTACGACAGCGCCGGCATCTGCACCGTCGGCGGCGGGGACTTCGAGCGTCGCCGGGCGGAAGGCAAGCTCGACAATCTCAAGCGGGAGCTCGATGCCGATCCACTCGCCGGCGATGTCGGCATCGCCCACACGCGCTGGGCGACCCACGGCGCACCGACCGTCGACAATGCGCACCCCCACATCGCCGGGCCGGTGGCGCTGGTCCACAACGGCATCATCGAGAATTTCAAGCCGCTGCGCGACGAGCTGATCGCCGATGGCCGCACCTTCCTTAGCGAAACCGACAGCGAAGTGGTCGCCCACCTCGTTGCGCGCGAGGTCGAGGGCGGCGCCTCGCCGCAACAGGCGGTCGCGACCGTCCTGCCGCGCCTGCATGGCGCGTTCGCCATCGCTTTCCTGTTCAAGGACCATCCCGACACGGTGATCGGCGCGCGCATGGGTGCGCCGCTGACGGTCGGCTATGGCGACGGCGAGAATTACCTCGGCTCGGACGCACTCGCGCTCGCGCCGCTGACCCAGCGCATCGCCTATCTCGAGGAAGGCGACTGGGCGGTGGTGACGCGCGATCGCATCGCCATCTTCGACCGCTCCAACGCGCCGGTCGAACGCGACATCGTCGAAAGCGGCGCGTCGGCACAGCGAATCGAAAAGGGCAATTACCGGCACTTCATGCTCAAGGAGATCAACGAGCAGCCGGTGGTCGTCGCGCAGACTCTGCAGAGCTATTTGCGCACGCTCGAAGGGCGGGTCGCATTGCCCGACATCGAGTTCGACTTGAGCGCCGTCAACCGCGTCACGATCGTCGCGTGCGGCACCAGCTTCTACGCCGGAATGGTTGCCAAATATTGGTTCGAGCAATTTGCGCGCGTTCCAGTCGACATCGATGTGGCGAGCGAATTTCGCTACCGTCAGCCGGTGCTCGAACCGGGCGGCCTGGCTCTCTTCATCAGCCAGTCGGGCGAGACCGCCGACACGCTCGCCGCGTTGCGCCATGCGCGCTCCGAGGGCCAGGTCGTCGCGGTGGTGTGCAACGTGCCGACCAGCTCGATGGCCCGCGAAGCGGACCTGCTGCTGCCGACCCACGCCGGGCCGGAGATCGGGGTCGCTTCGACCAAGGCGTTCACCTGCCAGCTGGCTGTGCTCGCCGCGCTCGCCGCCAACTTCGCGCGCGCCAAAGGCCGCCTCAGCGAGGCCGAGGAGCGCGACATCGTCGAGCATCTCCGCGAGGCGCCCGAAGCGATCAGCGAAGCCCTGAAGCAGGACGAAGCCATCGCTGCGCTAGCGCCGCTCGTCGCGCCGGCGCGCGACGTGCTCTATCTCGGCCGCGGTCCGGACTATCCGATGGCGCTCGAGGGCGCTCTCAAGCTCAAGGAGATCAGCTACATCCACGCCGAAGGCTATGCCGCCGGCGAAATGAAGCACGGCCCGATCGCGCTGATCGACGATCTCGTGCCGGTGATCGTCATCGCGCCGTCGGGGCCGCTGTTCGAGAAGACTGTCAGCAACATGCAGGAGGTGCGCGCACGCGGCGGGCGGATCATCCTGGTGTCCGACGAGCACGGCATCGCCGAGGCGGGCGAGGGGTGCATGGCGACGATCGTCATGCCCGAAGTCCACCCGCTCATCGCGCCGCTCGTCTATGCCGTGCCGGTGCAATTGCTCGCCTATCATGTCGCAGTCGCCAAGGGCACCGATGTCGACCAGCCGCGCAATCTGGCGAAGAGTGTGACGGTCGAGTGATCGCGCGCGGCGGCTGCCACTGCCGGACGGTGCGCTTCCGCTGCCAGCTGCCCGACGCGCCGGTGAAGGCGCTGTCCTGCAATTGTTCGATCTGCGCAGCGACCGGCTTCTTGCACATCATCGTGTCGCACGGAGACTTTGTGCTCGAAAGCGGCGCGGACCGGCTCACCAGCTACCGCTTCGGCACCGGCGGCGCAGACCATCTCTTCTGCAGCGTGTGCGGCATCAAGAGCTTCTACCAGCCGCGCAGCCACCCCGACGCGTGGAGCGTCAATGCCAATTGCCTGGATGCACCGGTCGCGCTCGACGTGACCGATTTTGACGGCCGCAATTGGGAGCAGGCCAAGGCGGCGCTCGACGCGGGAGAGGGCGCTGGCTAGGGCGGACACGTGACCCACCGCGCGCTTCGCCTCCGCCTCGATGCCGACGCACTCAAGTCGAACTGGCGCTGGTTGCAGCGGCAAGGCGACGCTCCGGCGGGCGCTGCGGTCAAGGCGGACGGCTATGGGCTTGGCGCGATGGAAGTGACCAAGCGACTGGCCGAAGCGGGCTGCCGCGATTTCTTTATTTCGACATGGGCGGAGGCGGAAGCGCTTTCGCCGCTTCCCGAAGGGGCTTCGCTAAGCGTGCTCCATGGAGTCGGGCCGGACGACATTGAGGCGGCTCTCGCGGGAGCAGCGCGGCCGGTGCTGAACACGCCGCAGCAGGTCGCGCGCTGGAAAGAGGCTGCGGGAGACCGTCCGTGCGACGTGATGATCGACACCGGCATGAACCGGCTCGGTCTGCGCAGCGACGAGATCGGACTGCTCGACGGGCTGACAATCGATACGCTGATGAGCCACCTTGCCTCGGCCGACGAGGACAGCGGGCTCAACCGCGCCCAGCTTGAGCGGTTTTCAGCGGTTCGGTCCGCGGTGCCGGCACGGCGCTATTCGCTCGCCAACAGCGCCGGCATCTGTCTCGGACCGGATTTTGGGTTCGACCTCACGCGACCCGGCCTGGCGCTGTACGGCGGCGTGCCGCGAAGCGAGGCAGCTGCGGCCATCGCCCAAGTCGTGTTCCCCGAAGCCGAAATCATCCAGCGGCGTACGGTGCGCGCAGGAGAAAGCGTCGGTTATGGCGCCACTTGGGTTGCGAAAATCGACACCGAGGTGGCGATTGCCAATGTCGGCTATGCCGATGGCTATCTGCGCTATTTCGCCGGCAAGGGCAGGGCGCAATACGGTGGCCTTGATTTGCCGCTGGTCGGCCGCGTCTCAATGGACCTGATCGCGCTCGATTGCTCGGCGGCAGCAGAACTGCGCGAAGGCGACTGGGTCGCGCTGGACTATGACCTGCCGGTCGCCGCTGAAGCGACCGGGCTGTCGCAATATGAATTGCTGACCGGGCTCAGCGATCGCTTTGGCCGGCTCTGGACTTAGGCGGTTCGAGGACCTTGGCCTTGTAGGCGCACAGATCGACGACCGGGCAGCGCCAGCATTCCGGCAGCCGTGCCTTGCAGATGTAGCGGCCGTGGAGGATCAGCCACTGATGCGCGCCGAGCAGGAAAGGCTCGGGCGTGACCTTCTCAAGCTTGAGTTCTACTTCGAGTGGCGTCTTGCCGCGCGCCAGGCCGGTGCGGTTAGCGACCCGGAAGATGTGGGTGTCGACGGCGATACGCGGTTCGCCGAACGCGGTGTTGAGCACGACGTTGGCGGTTTTGCGGCCGACCCCGGGAAGCTGCTCGAGCAGGTCGCGGTCGCGCGGCACCTCGCCGCCATGGCGCTCGACCAGCATTTTGGCCGCGCGAATGACGTTCTTCGCCTTGGTGTTGAACAGGCCAATGGTCTTGATCCGCTCGCGCAGGCCCTCCTCGCCGAGCGCAAGCATGGCTTCGGGCGTCGTGATCTCGGCGAACAAGGGCCGCGTTGCCTTGTTGACCCCGGCGTCGGTCGATTGGGCACTAAGGGCGACCGCCACCAGCAAGGTGTACGGGTTCACATACTCCAGCTCACCCTGCGGCTCGGGGTCGGCCTCGGCCAGGCGGCGGTAGAATTCGAAGATCTGCGCCCGGTTCATTCGGCGCCGATCACGTCCTTCATGGTGTAGAGCCCGGCCGGGCGCCCGACCAGGAAGCGCGCTCCGGCCAGTGCTCCGCGAGCGAAGATCGCCCGGTTTTCGGCGCGGTGCGACAGGATGATCCGCTCGTCGGGGCCGAGGAACAGAACGTCGTGATCGCCGGCAACGGTGCCGCCGCGCACCGCGGCATAGCCGATGCTGCCCGGCTCGCGAGCAAGTCCGACCCCGGAGCGGCCAAGCTCCTCCTTGGCGTCCATGTCCCGCCCGCGCTCGACGGCTTGGCCCAGGTGGAGCGCCGTGCCGGACGGTGCGTCGGCTTTCAGGCGATGATGCGCTTCGACGATCTCGACGTCCCACTCGTTTGCGTCGAGAACGCGGGCGGCGCGCTCGGCAAGATTCTCGAGCAGGGCGACGCCAAGCGAGGTGTTGGGCGCTTTCAGGACGGGGATGATCTCAGCGGCGTCGGCGATGAGCGACTGATGACCTTCGCCAAGGCCGGTCGTCCCGACCAGCAGCGGAATGCCGGCACTAACGGCCCGATCGATGCTTGCGCGCAGCCCGTCGGGCGAGGAAAAGTCGACCAGCACGTCGGCGTGGTCCGAATGCATGACGAAGCTGGGATTGGTCGCGACCGCCGCGGCGATGGCCTGGCCCATCCTCCCTTCCGGCGCGAACAAGGCGAGGCGGATCGGCTGCTGATCGGTGCGCATGGCGCTGGATTAGGCGGGCCCAGCGGCTTTTCCAAGCCGCTGCTGGAGCGCCAAGGCGGCGGCCGGGGCGCGCAGCTTGGCGCCGTTGATGAGGAACAGGAAGCTGTCCTTGCGCCAATCCCCCGCCAAAGCCGCCAAGCGGCCGAGCGCGGCGTCGTCGTAGCCGGTCATGACCTCCTCGCGCATGCGCTGGAGCCGGGCGTAGCGGAAGTCAGCGGTGTCGGCGTCGATGCAAGGGAAGTCGTCATCGTCGCCGAATACCACCGCCACTCCGCGGCTGCGGGCGAGTTCAAAAAAACCGGGGTCGCGGAAACTTTCGTGGCGCGGCTCAATTGCGTGGCGCAGCGGTCGGTCGCCAAGCCGCTCGGGCAGCAAATCGAGAAAGGCAGCGATGTCGTCGCGGTCGAAGGCGCGCCGCGCGGACAGCATCCACAGCGTCGGGCCGAGCTTGGCGCCGAGCCGGTCCATGCCTTGGGCGTAGAAATTACCGATGCCCTCACCGGCGTCGGCGAGACGGGGACGCGTGACGCAATAGCGCGAGGCGCGCAGGGCGAAGCGGAAGTCGTCGGGCACCGCGTCGGCCCACTTCCGCCAGCTGGCCGGCGACTGGCGGCTGTAGAAAGTCGAGTTGATCTCAATCGCGCCGAACTGGCGCGAGGCGTATTCGAGCTCGCGCGACTGGGCCAGGCCGGGCGGGTAGAATAGACTGCGCCAGGGCTTGTAGGTCCAGCCGCCGATGCCGACCCGGATGTCGGGCACGTCAGGCGTCGGGCAGGAACCGGCGGGCGACGTCGAGCGCGAGCCGGGCTGGACGACGGGTCGCGACGTCGAGGCAGCACCAGGTCGACTTGACCTCGGCCAGCACGTCTTCCCCGCGGCGGATGACGGTGGTGAACATCGCCCGGGCACCGGCGACCTTTTCCGCGATCACGTCGGCAACGACGAGATCGTCGAGAAAGGTCGGGCGGCGATATTTGATTTCGTGGCTCAGCGCGATCCACAAATGCCGCGCGACCGCCTCGGGCGGGGCGGCGGTTTCCCAGAACTTGACCACCGCGTCCTGAACCCACTTCAGATAAACGCTGTTGTTGACATGACCCATGTGGTCGATGTCGTCGGCGCGGATGCCGATCGGGTAGCGGAAAGTTGTCGTGGTCATAGCGGTTATGCTGTCACAACTGACAGGAGTGTCAACGCGTTGCATGTAACAACAAGAAATATTCTCGTGCTGACCGGCGCCGGAATCAGTGCGGAGAGCGGGCTGGCAACGTTCCGCGCCTCGGACGGTCTGTGGGAGGATCATCGGATCGAGGATGTCGCCACCCCCGAGGCGTTCGCCCGCGACCCCGGCCTGGTGCACGATTTCTACAATGCGCGGCGGGCCCGGCTTGGTGAGGTCGAGCCCGATGCCGCCCACCGCGCGCTGGCCCGGCTTGACGTCGAATGGCCGGGCGAGCTGTTGGTTGTCACGCAGAATGTCGACGACCTTCACGAGCGGGCCGGGTCGAGGCGGCTGCTGCACATGCATGGCGAACTCCGCGGCGGGTGGTGCACGGCGTGCAACAACCGCTTCCGCTGGGACGGGCCGATGGACTCGTTCGCCCGCTGCCCCAAATGCGCTTTGCCGGGCCTGATCCGCCCCGACATCGTCTGGTTTGGCGAGATGCCCTACGAGATGGAAGCGATCGACGCCGCGCTGATGGCGTGCGACCTGTTCGTCGCCATCGGCACCTCGGGCGCGGTCTATCCGGCGGCGGGCTTCGTCCAGACCGCGGCCTATCGCGGGGCGGCGACGCTCGAGATCAACCTCGAGCCGAGCCAGGGGAGAATCTTCTTCGACGAGCACCGATTCGGATTGGCTGGAGTCGAAGTGCCGAAATGGGTCGACGAGCTGCTTACGGATGCCGCCTAAGCTTCACGACTTTCACGCAGGATCGGCCTTTTCGGGGACCTGATCGCGAAGTTAAGGACATGGGACGCCAAGGCCGGACCGGTCAAAGACCAATCCGCATGATGACAGATCGCGCCGCTGTAGGACAGCAAAACAGGCGTCAGGCTTGTTCCAAAGCTGCGGCCTGTTAGCCTCAACACCGGGGGGTTTGCATGGCGACGCGTTTCAAGGGGCCGCCACAGGGCTGGGCAGCGCTGCGCTGGGAGGTCGGCGTGGTGTTCGTCGGAATCGTCCTGGCGCTGGGCGCGCAGCAACTCGCCGACACCCTGTACTGGCGTGGCCAATCGGTCCAGGCGAGGCACGCGATCGAGAGTGAATTGCTCCAGCACGAGGCAGATTCATTCGAAAGGCTGATTGTGCAGCCTTGCCTCACCGGACAGCTTCGAAGGCTTCATTCGGGCCTGGCGGGCCATCGCGGCAACTGGGCCGCCTCGCCGATGATGACCCGGCAGGACCTTATCGCGACGGCCACCCAGCAATCGCTTCCCTCGGCCTATCGCGCGCCGGGTCGACTGTGGCCGAGAGAGGCATGGGAGCGCGCGCAGACGACCGGCGCGCTCAACCATTTGCCCGATTCCCTGGTTGCAACCTACGCCGAAATCTACACGCGCAGCCAGCGCGCCAGAGGAAAGCAGGACAGTGAAGCCGCGGCAGCGGCACGCCTGAGCCCACTGGCGGTCGATGGGGTCATCGAGCCGTCCGCCCGCGTTCAGATGCTCGAGGCGCTCGCGCTAATCGACCAGGACAACGCCACGCTGGTCAATGTCGCCCGCCAGAACCTCGACATGCTGCGGGTGGCGCTTCGGGACGTTCCGCGCGAGGTGCGGCTCAAAGCATTGACCGACCGGCTGGCGTTGCAGCGCACCTATCGCGGGGCGTGCGTGCGCGCCCTTCCGTTGAAGTTCTAGTCGGCCCAGTCGAGGCCGATGTCCCGGTAGAGCGCCTTGTCCTCGCTCCAGCGGGGGGCGACCTTGACGTGGAGGTAGAGGTGGACGCGGCGGCCGAGATGCTCGGCGATCGCCTCGCGCGCGGCCTGGCCGATCGCCTTCAACCGTGCTCCGCCCTTGCCGACGACGATGCCCTTCTGGCTGTCGCGCTCGATCAGGATCTGCTGGTGGATCGCGGCCGAGCCGTCCCCCCGCTCCTCCCACTGCTCGGTGACCACTGCGGCGGCATAGGGCAGCTCGGCGTGGAGCTGGAGATAGAGCTGTTCGCGGGTCAGTTCCGCCGCGACCATGCGGTCGGTGGCGTCGGTCAGCTGGTCCTCGGGATAATGCCACGGCCCCGCCGGCATCGCCGCGGCGAGATGCGCCTTGAGCTCGGCCACACCGTCGCCGGTCGACGCGGAGACCATGAACACGGCCTCGGGCGAGAGCCGGGTGTGGAGCGACTGGGCGAGCACCAGCAGGGCATTCTTGTCGGCCAGGTCGACCTTGTTGAGCACCAGCACGAGCGGCTCGCGGCGGCCCTCGAGCCCGGCGATGACCTGCTCGGCCTTTGTGCCAAGCTTGGCTGCGGAATCGATCACCAGCACCAGCCGGTCGGCATCGCTGGCGCCCTCCCACGCCGCCTTGACCATCGCCCGGTCGAGCCGCCGCGCGGGGGCGAAGATGCCGGGCGTATCGACCAGCAGCATCTGGGTCTGCCCGTGGATCGCAATGCCCATCAGCCGCGCGCGGGTGGTCTGCGCCTTGGGGCTGACGATCGCCACCTTCTGCCCGACCAGCGCATTGACCAGGGTCGACTTGCCGGCGTTGGGCGCACCGAGAACGGCGATAAGGCCGCAGCGGGTCTGCGCGTCAGGCATCGGGGTGGGCCCTGACGGTATCAGCAGCGGTGCAGTGAAAGGCGGAGGCCGGGGAAGTCATCCAACCGCCATAGAGAAGTGCAGGCCTTCGACAAGCTCAGGCCGGTCGGTTTGTGGTAGTCCTCGATTTACTGAGGCCTACTCCCCGTCTCCGTCTGCCCTGAGCTTGTCGAAGGGCTGCTCTTCGACTTCGCCAAGCGGGAGATTGCGTCCCAATCATTGCGGATGAGCGCGAGCTTCTTGTCGCGGCGCCAACCTTTGATCTGGCGCTCGGCCTCCTTGGCTTCGGCACGCGTCGTGAATTCTTGCGACCTCACCAATTCGACGGGGAGATAGTTGCGGGTGAAGCCGGGCAGGGCGCCGCGTTCGTGCTGAGCGATCCGGCGTTCGAGGTCGTCGGTGTGCCCAACGTAAAAGCGTCCGGCGTTGCAGTGGAGCATGTAGGCCCAGAAACTCATGTTCCTTCGCATCCCAGAAGTGCAGGCCTTCGAGAAGCTCAGGCTGGGCGGTTGGGGGTTGCCAGTTCCCCTAACAAGGCCTCCGCCGCCGCTGTCTCGGCGTCTTGCTTGGAGGGGCCTTCCGCTTCGGCTTCGCCGCCGCCGCGGACGGTAACCTGGACCCGGAAGGTCGGGGCGTGGTGGGCTCCAGAGCGGGCGAGGAGCTGGTAGTGCGGAGTGCCCCAATTGCGCGCCGCGGCGAGTTCTTGGAGGGCGGATTTAGGGTGCTGCGGAGCTTGGCGCTGGCTGTCGAGGAACGGCGCCCAGTTCTTGCGGATGAAGGCTGCGGCGGGTGCTAGCCCGCTGTCGAGATAGAGCGCTCCGATCAGCGCCTCGACGACGTCGCCGACGACATTGTCGCTGCCGGTGGCGCGGTCCTCCCTCGCCTGGCGGCCGAGGCGAATCTCGGCCGGAACGCCAATCGCGCGGCCGACCTCGGCGCAGGTCTCGCGCGCGACCAGCGCGTTGTAGCGGCGGCTCATCATGCCCTCGGGCTCGTCGGGAAAGCGCTCGTAGAGCCAGTCGGCGACGACCAGTCCGAGCACCCGGTCGCCGAGGAATTCGAGCCGCTCGTAGCTGGCGCCGCCGTGGCTGCCGTGGGTCAGCGCCTGCTCGAACAGCGCCGGATCGGCCGGCCGGTGGCCGAGCGCGTTTTCGAGGAAGTCGGACGCTCCGCTCACGGCTGATAGCCCTGGCCGAGCCGCTCGCGGCGCAGGCCCTTGAACCAGGTCCACGGCTTGCCCGCCTCGGCGCTGCCGTCGGTCGACCAGAAAGCGAAGGCGGCGCGGCCGACCAAATGGTCGACCGGGACCAGGCCGATCCCGCCGTCGGCGAGGGCGAAGCGGCTGTCGGCGCTGTCGTCGCGATTGTCGCCGAGCAGGAACAGATGGCCGGCGGGGACGGCGATCGGCCCGAAATCGTCGGCCGGGCCGCGCTCGAGTTGGTCGAGGGTAACGTAGCGGCGGCCGTTGGGGAGCGTTTCCACGAACGCCGGGTAGCGGCAGTCGGGGCTGCCGTCGATCGCGCAATCGGTGTTGGGAGTGCGCGGCAGGCGAATTTCGGCGGTCGCGCTGCGCGGGACCGGGCGGCGGTTGAGGATCAGCATGCCGGAACGTAGCTCGACGGTGTCGCCGGGCAGGCCGATCACGCGCTTGACCCAGTCGGTCCCCTCGCCGGGGCGCTTGAAGATGACGACGTCGCCGCGCTCGGGCAGGCGGGCGAGGATTCGGCCGGGGAAGCTCGGCAGCTGCGCCGGGAAGCTGAAGCGCGAGAAGCCGTAAGGCCATTTGGCGACGAACAGATAATCGCCCGGGAGCATAGTCGGCATCATCGAGCCGCTGGGAATCGAAAAGGGTGCCGCGACCAGGCTGCGCAGCGCCCAGGCGGCGAACGCGAGCAAGGCAAAGAAGCGCAGGGTCGAGAACCACGCGGGGAGGGTCGATCGGGTGTTGGGCGTGCGGGGGCCGCGCATCGCCTTCCCTTGCGAGCCGGGCGGCGGGCCGGTCAAGGCTGGCATTTGCCGCACGGCCGCTTAAGAGCGGCGCGATGCCCGCTACGACCGATCCGTTCGCCCGCCTCAGGACGCTCAAGCTTACCCCGCTCGACGGCCTGTTCGCCGGCGACGAGGAGCGGGTCGAGACGCTTTCGGTCGAGGTCGCGGGAATCCGCTTCGACTGGTCGAAGACCCATCTCGACGCGGCGCTGCTCGGCGAGTTCGCCGCGATTGCCGAGGCGCAGGGGCTGGCGGCGCGGCGCGAGGCATTGTTCTCGGGCGAGGTCGTCAATGTCACCGAGGGCCGAGCCGCGACCCACGTCGCCGAGCGCGGGCAGGGCGACCCGGACCATGTCGCGGCGGCGGCGGCGAGCCACCAGCGCATGCGCTCGCTGATCGACGCGATCGAGGGCGGGGCGTTCGGCGATGTCAGCGGGATCCTCCACATCGGCATCGGCGGGTCGGCGCTCGGGCCGGAACTGCTGCTCGATTCGCTCGGCCGCGGCACCGGCGAGGTGGGGGTCAGCATCCTTTCCAACATCGACGGGCTGGCGGTCGACGATTCGACTGACCCGCTCGATCCCGAGACGACCTTGGTGTGCGCGGTCAGCAAGACCTTCACCACCGCCGAGACGCTGATGAACCTCGAGGCGGCGCTCAAGTGGATGCGCGAGGCGGGGGTCGAGGATCCCTATGGGCGGGTGATCGCGATCACCGCCAATCCGGCGGCGGCGATCGAGTTCGGAATCGACGAGACCCGGATCCTGCCGTTCGACGAGGGCGTCGGCGGGCGCTATTCCCTGTGGTCGTCGGTCGGCTTTTCCGCCGCGCTGGCGCTCGGCTGGGAGACATTCGAGGAATTGCTCGAGGGGGCGGCGGCGATGGACCGCCACTTCCGGCTGACGCCGCTGGAGCGCAACGCGCCGGTGCTCGCGGCCTTCGCTGACCTCGCCTACACCCAGGTCGCCGGGGCCGAGACCCGGGCGGTGTTCGCCTATGACGAGCGGTTGCGGCTGTTGCCCTCCTATCTGCAGCAGCTGGAGATGGAATCAAACGGCAAGTCGGTGAACGCGGCCGGCGAGCCGCTGGCGGGGCCGAGCGCGGCGATCACCTGGGGTGGGACCGGCACCGACGCGCAGCATGCGGTGTTCCAGTTGCTCCACCAGGGCACGCATCTGGTGCCGGTCGAGTTCGTCGCGGTGATCGAGCGTGGCGACGACCAGGACCCGGCGCATCATCGCGCCTTGCTGCGCAACTGCTTCGCGCAAGGCGCGGCGCTGATGGCCGGCGAGGCGGCGGCCGATCCGGCGCGGGCATTCGCCGGCAACCGGCCGTCGTCGACCATCCTGCTCGACCGGCTCGACGCGCGGACGCTGGGCGCCTTGCTCGCTTTTTACGAGCACCGCGTGTTCGCCGCGGCGGTGCTGCTCGGGATCAATCCGTTCGACCAGTTCGGGGTCGAGCTTGGCAAGAAGATGGCGCGGGCGCTCGACAATCCCGAGGCGGCGGGCGAGTTCGACGCATCGACCCGGGCGCTGATCGAGAGGGCGGGCCTGTGACGAACGGCGCGAGCGACGAATTCAACCTGTTCGTGATCGGCGCGGGATCGGGCGGGGTGCGCGCGGCGCGGGTCGCGGCGGCGCACGGCGCTCGGGTTGCGATTGCCGAGGAATATCGGGTCGGCGGCACGTGCGTGATCCGCGGCTGCGTGCCCAAGAAGCTTTTGGTCTATGGCGCGCATTTCGCCGAGGATCTGAACGACGCGGCGATGTTCGGCTGGGATATCCAGCAGTGCCGCTTCGACTGGCCGGTGCTGCGCGACCACGTGCTGGCCGAAGTGGACCGGTTGGAAGGGCTCTACCGCCAGACGCTCGAGAGCAACAAGGTGACCCTGTTCGAGGAGCGCGCGGTGCTCGGCGGGCCGAACCTGGTGCGGCTCGAAAGCGGGCGCGAGGTGCGCGCGGGCAAGGTCCTGATCGCGACCGGGGCTCGGCCGCACATGCCGGCGATCGCCGGCATCGAGCATGCGATGAGCTCGAACGAGGTGTTCACGATGGAGCGGCTGCCCGAGCGCGTGGTGATCGCTGGCGGCGGCTATATCGCCAACGAGTTCGCGGGGATCTTCCATCAGTTCGGGAGCAAGGTGACGATCGTCAACCGCTCCGACCAACTGCTGCGCGGCTATGACGAGCAGGTGCGCGACCGGCTGCTCCAGATCAGCCTGGCGAAGGGGATCCAGTTCCGGTTCAACGCGACGTTCGAGGGCATCGAGCAGGTCGACGGCGGGGCGCTCAGGCTGACGATGAGCGGGTGCGACGACATCGAGGCCGACGCGGTTCTGTTCGCCACCGGGCGGATGCCGAACAGCGCCGGGCTCGGGCTGGAGGCGCTCGGGGTGAAGCTCGGCGAGCGCGGCGCGATCCTGGTCGACGAGCAGTCGCGGACCAGCGTCAATTCGGTGTTCGCGATCGGCGACGTCACCGACCGCGTGCAGCTGACGCCGGTGGCGATCCGCGAGGGGCAGGCGTTTGCCGACCGCGAATATGGCGGGATCGACGCCCAGGTCGATTATCGCGCCATCCCGAGCGCGGTGTTCAGCCATCCGCCGCTGGCCGGGGTCGGCCTGACCGAAAGCGAGGCGCGCAACACGCTCGGCACGGTCAAGGTGTTCACCTCCGACTTCCGGCCGATGAAGAATGTGCTGGCGGGCCGCAACGAGCGCTCGCTGTATAAGCTCGTGGTCGACGCGGCGAGCGACGAGGTGGTCGGTGTGCATATGATCGGGCCCGACGCGCCCGAGCTGCTCCAGGTCGCGGCGATCGCGGTGAAGGCGCGATTGAAGAAGAGCGATTTCGATTCGACCGTCGCGCTGCACCCGTCGATGGCCGAAGAATTGGTGCTGATGCGGTGACGAGCGACGCGGTGGTGATCGGCGCCGGGCACAACGGCCTCACCTGCGCTTACTATCTGGCGCGCAAGGGGCTGAAGGTCACGGTGGTCGAGGCGGCCGACCGGGTCGGCGGGGCAGCGGTGACCGACGAGTTCCACCCGGGCTTTCGCAACAGCGCGGCCGCCTACACCGTCTCGCTGCTCCAGCCCAAAGTGATCCGCGAGATGGCGCTCGAGCGGCACGGGCTGAAGGTCGTGCTTCGCAAGACCGACAACTTCCTGCCCGCGAGCGACGGCCGCTATCTGCTCGCCGGGCGCGACGGGCTGACGCGGCGCGAGCTCGAGCGACATCACAAGGGCGATGGCGCGGCCTACGATCGCTACAATGCCGAGCTCGAGACAGTGGTGCGGCTGATCAAAAAGTGGCTGCTGCGCGCTCCGGTCGAGGCCGGGGCGGGCCTTCGTGGGCTGCCCAACATGCTTCGGCTCGGCGGCGATCTGGTCGGGCTATCGACCGACGAGGTGCGCACGGTCCACGCCTTCGCGACGCGCAGCGCGGGCGACATCCTCGATCGCTTTTTCGCCGGCGACATGGCCAAGGCGCTGTTCGCCTTCGACGGAATCGTCGGCAATTTCGCCTCGCCCTACTCGCCGGGCACCGCGTACGTCCTGCTCCACCATCTGTTCGGCGAGGCAGCGGGAGTGGCCGGAGCGTGGGGCCATGCGATCGGCGGGATGGGGGCGATCACGGCGGCGATGGCCGCCGCCTGCCGCGAGGCGGGGGTCGACATCGTGCTCGGCTCGCCGGTCAGCGAGGTAATCGTCGAGAAGGACCGCGCGGCAGGCGTGGTGGCCGGCGGCAAGCAGTATCGCGCGGGGTGCGTGGTGGCGGGGGTCAACCCGCGGCTGCTGTTCGAGCGGCTGGTGCCGGACAGTGCAGTGGTTTCCTCGACGCGCCATCACTTCGCCCACTGGCAGTGCGAGAGCGCGACGTTCCGAATGAACGTGGCGCTCGATAAACTGCCCAATTTCAAGGTGTTGCCGGGGCGCGGTAACCATTTGACGGCAGGCATTATCATCGGCCCGTCGATGGCCTACATGGACCGCGCATTCCACGATGCGGGGCGCGACGGCTGGTCGAGTAAGCCGGTGGTCGAGATGCTGATCCCGACCACGCTCGACAAGAGCCTGGCGCCGCGCGGCAAGCATGTCGCGAGCCTGTTCTGCCAGCATTTCCGCTACAGATTGCCGGACGGCCGCTCGTGGGACGATGAGCGCGAGGCGGCGGCGGACGCGGTGATCGCGACGGTCGAGGAGCATGCGCCGGGGTTCGCCAGCTCGATCGTCGCGCGGCAGATCCATTCGCCGCTCGACCTCGAGCGCCGCTTCGGCTTGATCGGCGGCGACATCTTCCACGGCAAGATGGGGCTCGACCAATTGTTCAGCGCCCGGCCGATGATCGGTTTTGCCGATTACCGCATGCCGCTGGCGGGACTCTATCTGTGCGGATCGGGCGCGCATCCCGGCGGCGGCGTAACCGGTGCGCCCGGGCATAATGCGGCGATGGCGGTGCTGGCTGATCGGGCGGGTCCTTCGAGACGCGCCTTCGCCTCGCTTCGCTCGCTCAGTCGCTCCTCAGGATGAGCGGAGAGTAACATGAACCAGCCGCTTGCCGGAATCCGGGTGCTCGATCTGTCGCGGGTGCTGGCGGGGCCGTGGGCGACTCAGGTGATGGCGGATCTGGGCGCGGAGGTGATCAAAGTCGAGCAGCCGGGGTGCGGCGACGACACGCGCCACTGGGGGCCGCCGTGGCTGGAGCGCGACGGCGAGACGGTCGCGGCCTATTTCCTGGCCGCCAATCGCGGCAAGCGCAGCGTGGCGATCGACATCGCCGATCCCGACGGCGCGGCGCTGGTCCGGCGCATGGCGGCAGACTGCGACGTCGTGGTCGAGAACTTTCGCGTCGGGGGCCTCAAGAAATACGGGCTCGACGCGGCCAGCCTGCGCGGCGCCAACCCGCGGCTGATCTACGCCTCGATCACCGGCTTCGGGCAGGACGGGCCGTACGCCGAGCGCGCCGGCTACGATTACATCATCCAGGGCATGGGCGGGCTGATGAGCCTGACCGGACTGCCCGACGGCGCGCCCGGCGGCGGGCCGATGCGGGTCGGGGTGGCGGTGGTCGATTTGTTCACCGGCATGTACGCCGCCAATGCGGTGCTCGCGGCGCTGGTCCGCCGCGGCGCGACGGGCGAGGGCGCGACGATCGACCTCGCGCTGTTCGATGTCCAGCTGGCGATGCTGGCCAACCAGGCGTCGAACGCTTTGGTCTCCGGCCGCGACCCGGTGCGGCAGGGCGCCGGCCATCCCAATATCGTACCCTACCAGCCGTTCGACGCGGCCGATCAGCCGATCATCGTCGCAGTCGGCAACGACCGGCAATTCGCGCGGCTGGCGGGGATTTTGGGCCATGAGGAGTGGGCCGCGGACGAACGGTTCGCGAGCAATTCGGCGCGGGTCGCGAACCGCGCGGTGCTGGTGCCGGCGATCGCGGAGATGGTCGCGACTCGGCCGGCGGCGGAGTGGCTTGCGGCGCTCGAGGCGGCGGGCATTCCGGCCGGGCCGATCAATTCGGTGGGGCAGGCGCTGGGCGATCCGCAAGCCGAGTGGCGAGGAATGCGGCGCGAGGTCGATGGCGTGCCGGTGGTTGGATCGCCGCTGCGGATCGACGGGAAACGGCAGGATTCGCCGCTGCCGCCGCCGATGCTCGGGGCGGATGGGGATGTGTTGGGCGAGTGGCTTGGCGCGGAGGAACTGGCGCGGCTGCGGGCGCGGCGGGTGGTTGGTTAGACCTTGCCCCTCCCCCTTGGGGGGAGGTGGCGCGGAGCGCCGGAGGGGGTAACACCCCAGGCTCACCCCCTCCGTCAGCTGCGCTGACACCTCCCCCAAGGGGGAGGGGCTGTGAGACATGATCGGTCTCTCGACGCTTCGGGGAGCTCCGGACCCCTCCACCACCCCGGATCAAGTCCGGGGCGGTCCCCCTCCCCACGAGCTTCGCTCGTAGGGAGGAGCTTAGAGGCTCTCGTCCTTGTAGCGGTGTTCGATGAAGCGGCCTTGGGTTTCGAAGGCGTCGAGGTGGTCGCGGGCGAGTTTGGCTTCGATGTCGGCGAGCGCCTGGCGGCTGGCGGCGAGGGCTTCGACGAGGCGGTCGTCGGCGCTTTTGCCGTCGTCCTCGACCCGGGCGCGGTAGGACGCGGGGACTTGGGCGTAGCTGTCGACCAGTCCGGGCAGATGCTTGGCCATCAGCCGCCGCGCGTCTTGCGCATTGGGATGAAGATCGGGCACGCGCTCGAGCGTCTGGCGAAGCGTCGGGAGCATCGCCGACATGGCGTCGACCTCGGCCTGGGCGGGCGCGGGGAGCAGCGCGCGGGTGCGGTAGATGTAGCTGTCAAAGCGCTGGACCATCGCCGCGTTGGGCAGGTCGGCGGGGACGGTCGGGAGTTCGGGGCTGCGCACGCCGCCGAAGCCGATCAGCGCCGCGGCGCCAATCGCGATTCCGACCGCGGCGAGGAAGCCGAACATGCCGATCCCGCCCGGCAGCAACAGGCCGACGATGATCGTGACGAGGCTGATCATGCCGACCGCGATCGCGACCCGCTTGGCGGTGCGCGCGAGGCCGGCGTTGAGCCGGGCGCGCTCGCGCGTGGCAGCGGCGCGCACGGCACCGTCGCGGCGGTCGAGCTGGGTCGTGATGCGGTCGAAGCGGGCGATGGTCCGGTCGACCTTGTCGGTGACTTCGGTCATTCTTGATCCGGCGAAGTGCAGTCCTTCGACAAGCTCAGGACGAACGGAGGAGGTGACTGGGGTCCTTCGAGACGCCACTTCGACAGGCTCAGTGGCTCCTCAGGATGAGCGGGACGTTGCAAGTCCCGCTCACTTGCTTTCGAGGGGGGTGAACGGGGAGGCGTTGTTTTCGAGGCGGCCCTGGGCGACGCCCTCGGCGCGGGCGATGTAGCCTTTCGACTTTTCGACCTCGCTGCCGAGCGTCTCGACGGTCTGCTTCATGTTCGACAAAGCCGCGAGCTTGAACGCGTCGATCTGGTCCATCGTATCGTAGATGTTCTGGAACGCGCGCTGGAGGGTCTCGAGCGGGATGGTCGAGGAGGCGGCCTGTTCGTGGATCGCGCCGGTCTGGTGCTTCAACAGTTCGCCAGTGGTGTCGATCATCCCCGCCGTGGTGGTGTTGAGCGCGCCGATCTGTTCGAGCACCAGTTTCTGGTTCGACAGCGCCTGGGCGACGGTGACGGCGGTCCTGAGCGCGGCGACGGTGGTGGTCGAGGCGCGGTCGACGCCCTTCACCAGCTCGACATTGTTCTTCTTGACCAGATCGAGCGCGAGATAGCCCTGGACGGTGACCGCCATCTGGGTGAGCAGGTCGGTGGTCCGCTGGCGGGTGTAGAACAAGGCGCTTTCGCGGATCGCCTTGGCCTTGGCCGGCTCGGTCGCGTCGAGCTCATTGGCCTTGTCCTCGAGCTTGCGGTCCAGGCTCTTGGAGATGTGGATCATCTGCTCGAGCCGGTGCATCGTCTTCCACAGATTAGCGCGCTCGGTGTCGATCGCGGCATTATCCATGAGCAGCTCGTCCTTGCCGTTGGCAAGGCGCTGAAGGATGGCGCTGATGTGGGTCTGCGAGCTGCGATATTTGTCGAAGTAATTGTTGATCTTGTTGCCGAACGGAATGATCCCGAGGAACTTCCTGGTGGTCATCCCGCGTCCGGCTTCCTTGGGATCGAGCGCCTCGACGGTGCGGCGCAGCTCGGTGAGGTCGGCACCTATTCCGGTGTCACTGTCGATCGCCTTGACCGGCCGGTCGAGGAAGCGGTTCGACGCGCCCGCGGCCTCGGCGATCTCCTTGCGGCCCATTGCGGTGAGCGCGTCGACCTTCTTGCCGAAATCGGGCGAATTGCTGTCCAGCGCGGCCAGTTCGTCGACGAACTTGGCGACCTTCTGGTCGAGCTCGCTGGTCTCCTCGCTCTTCAGCGGGACGAGGCCGGCGGCTTCCTGGACGGCGATCGGCTGGAGCGCGGGCGGCGGCTCGAGCTTGATCTTGGTGGCGGTCTGGGTGGTCGCTTCGCTCGCCATGACAGTCGCTTCTCCGGCCTCGAGATGAACGCTCAGCCTGAACGCGGCGAGACCACCGCGCAAGCCTCTTCGGTGTATTATAGGAATAAGACGGATGCGCGACAATAGGGCGGCGGCCGTCGTGGTTAGGGATGCGTCAACCATAGGGCTGAACGTTTCGCTCACCCTGATTGGGCTAGGAGCGGGCTTCGAGTTGCTCGAGCGAGGACAAACATGCGCAACATTTTCCGCGAGATCTGGGAAGACAAGCGCGGCAATTCGCTGATCCTGGCCGCGGCCGCCTTGCCGCTGCTGCTGGGCTCCGCGGGGCTCGCCACCGACACCATCCAGTGGGCGCTGTGGAAGCGCCAGTTGCAGCGCGCCGCGGACAGCGCGGCGATCGCCGGGGTCTACGACCGCTCGGCCAACGACGGCGCGACGGCCAACACGGAGGCCGCGGTCGACCATGATCTGACGCTCAACAACCCGCTCGACACGACCAAATTCCCGCTGACCCAGAAGACCGTCACCTTCCCGTCGAACAGCGGCAACCAGCAGAACCAGGTGCGGGTCGTGCTGGCGGTGCAGCGGCCGCTGTCGTTCAGCTCGATGTTCATGACCAACCCGCCGGTGATCCAGACCAGCGCCCAAGCGGCGGCGGTCTCGACCGAGGGCGAATTCTGCGTGCTGTCGCTGCAGAAGAACGGCAAGACCGGGATCCAGGCCACCGGCAGCGCATCGATCACGATGGACTGCGGGATGATGACTAATTCGATCTCGACCAACGCCGCGGCCGGGCAGGGCAGCGCGGTGATCACCGCGACGACGCTCGCCGCGGCCGGCGGAATCCAGCAATCCTCGCAATGGCAGGTCACGTCCTACCAGCCCTATTCGCCGGCGCTGGAAGACCCCTACGCGTCGCTTACCCCGGACACCGACGACACGGCGACCTGCCCGAACAATCCGCCGAGCCTGACGGTCAACAACGGCAACAGCGGGCTCGTGGTCAACGGCGGCGCTTGCTACAGCAGCATCAGCGTCAACTCCAACCGCGTGCTGACGCTTCAGAACGGCGTCTATTTCATCCACGGCGGCGGGGTGAACGTGCAGGGCACGCTCAACCTCATCAACGCGACGATCGTGCTGAGCAACAAGGACTTGTCGTCGTCGAGCGTGACGGTCGGGTCGTTCGACGCCAATTCGAACGGGCAGATCAACGCCACCGCGCCGACCACCGGCAAATGGGCGGGGATCGCGATCTACCAGGACCGCCGAGCGACCGACAATGCGCCGACCGGCAACATTACCGCGTCGAGCCCCAACCGGATCAACGGCAATTCGACCAACAAGATCAGGGGCGTGGTCTACTTCCCCAACCAGCAGCTGACCTACAACGGTAACGGCACCGGGACGGCGACCTGCACCCAATTCGTGGCCAAGCGGATCTATTGGTCGGGCAGCTCGGGGATCAACAATTTCACCAAGAACTGCAACATGCACGGGATGTCGCCGATCACGGCCCCGCTGAAGGTGAGGCTGGTCGCATGAGGATGCCGTTTCGCAAGCTTTGCGCCGACGACAGCGGCGCCGCGGTCATCGAACTGGCGATCGTCGCGCCGGTGCTGGCGCTGATGACGATGGGCGTGATCGACATGTCCAACGGCTTCTCGCGCAAGCTCCAGCTCGAGCAGGGCACGCAGCGCGCGATCGAGAAGGTGATGCAGACCACCGGCGTTCTGTCGGTCGAGGACACCATCGCCAACGAGGTGGTGTGCCAGGTCAACGGGACCAACGCCAACGGCAGCTGCAAGACCGCCCCGATCACCACCGCAAACGTCTCGGTCGAGCACCGGCTGGAATGCAACGGGGTGATCTCGACCACCGACAACGACGCCGACGGTGATTACGATTGCCCGGACGACGACGACATCAAGTCGCAGTGGATCAAGGTCACCGTCTGGTCCGACTTCGAGCCAATGTTCCCGCTGAAATTTTCGGGCGTCGATTCGGGCGGCAAATATCGCATCCAGGCGGTGTCGGGAATGAGGACCCAATGATGAAGCGTCTAGCCGTCCTCAAGCGCGACGATCGCGGCGCCGCGATCATCGAAATGGCTTTCGCGCTTCCGGCGCTGATCGTGCTGTTGTGGATGATCGTCCAATTGGGCCTGGTGTTCCGCGCGATGTCCGGCATCCAGCACGGACTCGGCGAGGGCGCGCGCATGGCGACCCTGTTCCCCAAGCCAACCAACACCGCCATCCAAGACCGGATCAACGCGGCGGTCTACGGTATCGGGCCGGGCAGCTTCGCCATCCCCACCCCGGCCACCGGAACCGCCGACGGGGCGACCTATCTCGATCTCCAGGTGACCTACACCCAGCCGACCGATTTGCTGATCGTGCCGGGGCCGACGATCAGCGTCACGCGCTCCAAGCGGGTGTGGATCGCCAGCTAGGCGGATTTCGTTCCTGCGCGGGCGGCGAAAAACGCCGCGATCGCCTGGCGCACCTCGTCCGACGTCAGCCGCTCGGCGAAATGGCCGTTCTCGAGATCCATCCGCTCGAGGATCTCGGGCGACTCGCCGCGGCGCAGCAGCGCCTGGGTGAGACGCAGCGCCTCGGCCGGCTTGGCGATCAGCGCCGCCACGACGCTCTCCAACGCTCCTGACAATTCGCCCGGCTCGACGACGTGGCTGGCAATGCCAAGCGCGAGCGCGCGCTCGGCGTCGATCGGCTCGCCGAGCAGCAGGTGGCGCGCGGCGGCGCGGCGGCCGGCGAAGCGGGGCAGGAGCAGGCTGCTCGCCGCTTCCGGCACCAGCCCGAGATCGACGAACGGCATGACGAGGCGCGCACCGCGCTCGACCAGCACGAGATCGCAGTGCAGCAGCAAGGTGGTGCCGATGCCGACCGCATTGCCGTGGACCGCGGCGACGAGCGGGACGGGGTTGTGCGCCAGCGCGCGCAGGAACCGCCACACGGGAATGTCGACGTCTGCGCCCGGGGCCGGCATCGCCTGGAGGAAATCGGCGAGGTCGTTGCCGGCGGTGAAGTCGGCGCCTTCGCCGGAGATGGTGATGACCCGGACCGACGGATCGCCGGCGGCGCCCTCGACCGCCTCGGCGAGGGCGGAATACATGGCGACGGTGATCGCGTTGCGCCGCTCGGGCCGCGCCAGGCGGAGCGAAAGCACGCCGCCGTCGTTGGTCACCTGGACATGTTCGCTCATCGGTTCGGCGCCCCCTTTTGCCCTATTACAGCCCAGCCGCTATCGGCATGCAAATCCCGCTCGAGCCCTAAGGACAGGCCATGAAATTCTTCGCCGACACCGCCGACATCGACGACATCCGCAAGCTGGCCGCCGCCAATCTGGTCGACGGGGTCACCACCAATCCCTCGCTGATCAAGAAATCGGGTCGCGACTTCATCGAGGCGGTGACCGAGATCGCCGGGCTGGTGAAGGGGCCGGTGTCGGCCGAGGTGGTCGCGACCGACCACGCCGGGATGATGAAGGAGGCCGAGCGGCTCAGGAAGATCGGGAGCAACATTGCGATCAAGGTGCCGCTGACGCCCGACGGGCTGATGACCTGCAAGGCGCTGTCGGGCGAGGGCACGATGGTCAACGCGACCCTGTGCTTCACCGCCAACCAAGCGCTGCTCGCGGCCAAGGCGGGCGCGGCGTTCATCTCGCCGTTCCTCGGGCGGCTCGACGACATCGGCCAGCCGGGGATCGAGCTCATCGCCGACATCCGCCTGATTTACGACAATTATGATTTCGCGACCGAAATCCTGGCGGCGAGCGTGCGCCACCCGATCCACGTGCTCGAAGTGGCCAAGCTCGGCGCCGACGTGATGACCGCGCCGCCGGCGGTGATCTGGCAATTGTTCAACCACCCGCTGACCGACAAGGGCGTGGAATCGTTCCTGTCGGACTGGAAGGCGACCGGGCAGACGATCGCTTAGGGGGTCCTTTTCGATAGCGATCACCCGTCGCCCCAGCGAAGGCTGGGGCCCATGCTGTTCCGAGCACGCGTCCTCGAATGGCATGGATGCCAGCCTGCGCTGGCATGACGGGGTTAGGAATCTGCAGGGACGGATTTTTAACCGGTGCGGACCTAGTGTGCGGCGATGGGGCGGGTGGTTTCCTTCGAGGATCGGGCGGTGGCGCGGTTGCGCGACCGGTTGGGAGAGGCCGAGTCGGCGCGGGCCGATCTGCTGGCCTTCGCGCGCGGGCACAGCGCGGCGGTCGCCTCGATCCATTCGGCGGTGCTGCATGCGCTTGGCGCGGAGAGCGTCGAGGCGATGCTCGACATCGCGGTGCGCGACTGGCCGGAGTTGCTCGAGGTTGACGTGGCGGTGGTCGCGCTGGTGGTCGGCGACCAGGGATTTCGGGTCGGGCGAGACGGAACCAGCTATCTCGATCCGGCATTGGTCGAGCGGGCGGTGCGGGGCGCTCCCGGCGGCCTCACCCGCCCGGTCGAGCGCGGCCATGCTTTGTTCGGCCGCGAAGCCGCCAATGTCCGCGCCGAAGCAATGGTGCCGATCGTCGCGGCGAGCGACGATTGCCCGCGCGGGCTATTGCTGCTCGGCCACCGCGCGGCGGTCGCCGGAGGCTCGGCGCACGGCGCGGCATTAGTGGAGTTCCTCGGCGAGGTGCTCGGCGCTATGCTGCGGCGATGGCTGACAACGCCGCAGACGCCGACGCCCACCCCGCGCGCTCGCTAGCGGCGCGCTGGCACGGCCATCTGGCCGACGAGCGGCGACGCTCGCCGCACACGGTCCGCGCCTATGTCGCGACCGCCCACCGCTTCATCGACTTCCTCGGCCGCTATCGGGGCGAGGAGATCGGCCGCTTCGGACTGATCGGACTTGCGGCGGCGGACCTGCGCGCCTTTCTCGCCGAGCGGCGCGCGGAGGGGTTGGGAGCAGCCTCGGCGGCGCGCGAGATGTCGGCGGTGCGCGCCTTCCTGACGTTCGTCGCGGCCGAACTCGACAGCCCGCCCGACCTGCCGCGCACCCGCGCTCCGAAGCGGCCGCGCACGCTGCCGCGCCCGGCCAGCCCGGCCGACGCGGTGGCGCTGGCCGAGGAAGCCGGGAGCGGCGCGGCCGACGGCTGGATCGGGGCGCGCGACACGGCGATCCTGCTGCTGCTCTACGGGTCGGGCTTGCGCATCGCCGAGGCGATGGCGCTCACCGCCAACGCGCTTCCGATCGGCCGGGCGCTCAGGGTCACCGGCAAGCGCGGCAAGACCCGGGTGGTGCCGGTGGTCGACGCGGTGCGCGAGGCGATCTCGGCCTATGTCGCTTTGTGCCCGTTCGCGCTGGCCGGGGATTCGCCGCTGTTCGTGGGCGCGCGCGGCGGTCGGCTCAACCCGGATTTGGTGCGGCGCGCGGTGCGCTCGGCGCGAACCCGGCTGGGCCTGCCGGACAGTCTGACGCCGCACGCGCTGCGCCACAGCTTCGCGACCCATCTGCTGGCCGGCGGGGCCGATCTGCGCTCGCTCCAGGAGCTGCTCGGCCACGCCAGCCTGTCGTCGACCCAGATCTATACCCAGGTCGACGCGGCGCAGTTACTCGACGTCTATCGCAGCGCCCATCCGCGCGCCTAGATCGCGATCGCGACCGCGGCGCTGGGCGCGAGGCCGTTGGCGGCAAGCATCCGGGCGTTGTCGATCGCCCGCGCGATCTGCGGCTTGGCGCGCGCCCAGGAGGCGGTGCGGCACGGGCCGTCGGACTGGAAGCTGGCATAGCTTTCGCTGCCCTCGCACACTTCGCCGATCGCGATCGCGACTCGGCGGTTAAGCTTGGCCTGATGCGCGGCCTGGGTCAGGTCAAGGTCGGCGAAGCGCACCAGCCGGGTCGGCACGGCGTCAGCCTGGACGACCACTTCGCTGGTTGCGGCAGAGGCCGGGGTGGCGGTCGCGACGAACCCTCCGGCAGTGAGCGTGACGGCGGCGCCGAACGCGATGAGTTGGGAGTGTTTCATGATCGTTCCTACCTTCCTGTCCGGTGAGGACGAAGCGCAGGATCGGCAGAATGACTGATCTTGTCATGCAACCTTCGTTAAGCATGACGCCGCGCATCGACGGACGGCGGGATCGTCGGCGAACCGCCGCTGGGCATCGACGAAGGAGGGAGGTGCGAGGCGGCGAGCTGTGGGGACGACTGCCGCCTCGCGATGGGAAGTGATTAGGGGGCGGGCGGTGAATCGCCGCTTACCATTCGCTCCGCTTCGGACCGGTTCCGCCGCCGCCGCTGGCGCCACACGCGCCACAGGTAGGTCATGGCGAGCAAGGCGAGGATGGCGTTCGAGGCGGGGCCGATGATCTCGTCGATGTTGGCGTAATTCTCGCCGAGCTTGAAGCCGGCGCCGGCGAGAAGCGCGGTCCAGCCGACAGTGCCGAGGGTCGACGCGACGAGGAAGGTCTTGAAGCGCATGCGCAGCAGGCCGGCCGGGACCGAGACCAACGAGCGGACGGTCGGCAGCATCCGGCCGAGGAAGACGAAGAAGGTGCCGTTGATCCGGAACCATTTCTCGGCGCGCTCGACCTCGGGCCAGCTGACCGTCAGCCAGTGGCCGTAGCGATCGATGAACGGGTGGAGGCGGTGGATGCCGAGCGCGCGGGCGGCGAGATACCAGACGATGTTGCCGAGCATCGCGCCTGCCGCGCCGCAGGCGATGACCCCGTAGAGGTTCATCTTGCCCTGGCCGGCGGCGACTCCGGCGACCGGCATGATCACCTCCGACGGGATTGGCGGGAAGATGGTCTCGAGGAACATCAGGAAGGCGACGCCGAGATAGCCCGATTGCTCGATCAGGCGGATGACCCAGTCGGCCATGTCAGGCGGCGGCTCGGCTGGCGATTTCCGATTCGATCGCCTGCCAGATAAGCGCCGCGGTGTCGGTGCCGTTGAAGCGGTCGATGGCGACGATTCCGGTCGGCGAGGTGACGTTGATCTCGGTAAGCCACTGGCCGCCGATGACGTCGATTCCGACGAACAGCAGCCCGCGCCGCTTGAGCTCGGGCGCGAGGGCGGCGCAGATTTCGCGCTCGCGCGCGGTCAGTTCGGTCTGCAGCGCCTCGCCGCCGACGGCGAGATTGGAGCGGAACTCGCCGGCGCCCGGCACCCGGTTGATCGCCCCGGCGATCTCGCCGTCGACCAGGACGATGCGCTTGTCGCCCTCGGCGACCGACGGGAGGAAGGCCTGGATCATGTGCGGCTCGCGCCAGGCGGCGTTGAACATCTCGAACAGGGCCGAGAGGTTGGCGCCGTCGGCCTCGACCTTGAACACCGCCTTGCCGCCGTTGCCGTGGAGCGGCTTCACGACCATCGCGCCATGCTCGGCGAGGAAGGCACGGGCGACCCCGAGCGAGCGGGTGATCGCGGTCGGCGGCATGAAGCGGGCGAAATCGAGCACCCAGACTTTTTCGGGCGCATTGCGGACGCTGGCGGGGTCGTTGACGACCAGGGTCTCGCCCTGGATCCGCTCGAGCAAATGGGTGGCGGTGATGTAGCCGAGGTCGAACGGCGGATCCTGGCGCATCAGGACGACGTCGCAGTCGCGGCCGAGATCGAGCTTTTCGGGTTCGCCGGCGGTGAAATGGTCACCCGGGGTGGGGCGGACGGTGACGGGGCGGGCCATGGTCCACAGGCGGCCGCCGATCCAGCTGAGGTCTTCTGCGGCATAGTGGAACAGGCGGTGGCCGCGCGCTTGCGCCGACAGCATCAGCGCGAAGCTCGAATCGCCGGCGATGTTGATCGATTCCAGCGGATCCATCTGGACGGCGACGGTGAGCGGCATTCACGGGTCCTTCGATACGCGGCCCTGCCGCTACTCAGGATGAGCGGCTTTGGAAATAGCGCCTCAACCCTGCCAGACGTTGGCGAGGTGGCGGGGGAGGCGGCGGGGGACGATGAAGATCGCGTCGATGCGGATGTCGTCCCCCGGCCGGGCGAAGCGGGCGGCGAGCTGCTCGGCGGCGGCGGCGACGCGGCGCAGGCGGTGGCGGTCGAGCGCGAGGTCGGCAGTCTCGACGGTGGCGCGCTGCTTGACCTCAACGAAGGAGACGATGCGCCCGCGGCGGGCGACGAGATCGACCTCGCCGCCGTGGACCCGCACCCGGCGGCCGAGGATCCGCCATCCGTGCAGGCGCAGCCACCAGGCGGCGAGGGTTTCGGCGCGGCGGCCGCGGCGCTCGGACCGGGCGCGGTTCAGCCGCCGGCCCCGAGCTCGAGCGCGCGGGCGTAGGCGCGCTTGCGGGGGACATCGAGACGGGCCGCGACCTCGGCTGCGGCGCGCGAGATCGACTGCGTTGCCATTGCGGCGCGCAGGGCTTCGTCGAGGGTGCTGTCGGTCGCGGCCTCCGCTTCGGACGGGGGCGCGACGACGATCACGATTTCGCCCCTCGGCGCGGCGGCGGCGTAGCGGTCGGCGAGCTCGGCGAGGGGAGCGGTGACGGTCTCCTCGTGGAGCTTGCTGATCTCGCGCACGACCGCGGCGTCGCGATTGCCGAGGCCGGCGGCGAGGGCGGCGAGGGTATCGGCGAGGCGTGGGCCGCTTTCGTAGAAGATCAGGCTGGCGCGCAGGGCCGCGAGCTCGGCGATGGAATCGGCACGGGCCTTGGCCTTGGCCGGGAGGAAGCCGGCGAACAGGAAGCGGTCGGTCGGCAGGCCGGCGAGGGTCAATGCGGCGACCGCGGCGCACGGGCCGGGAATCGTATGGACGGCGAGGCCGGCGACGCGGGCGGCGCGGACCAGCTTGTAGCCCGGATCGGAGATGAGCGGCGTGCCGGCGTCGCTGACCAGGGCGACCGCATCGGTGGCGAGGCGGGCGAGGACCTGGTCGCGCAGGCGCTCGTCGCTGTGGTCGTGATAGGCGCGCATCGGCGCCTTCGAGCCGACGAGGGCGAGCAGCTTGGCGCTGACCCTCTTGTCCTCAGCGAGCACCAGCGCGGCGTCGCGCAGCGTGCTGGCGGCGCGCGGGCTAAGGTCGCCGAGATTGCCGATCGGCGTGGCGACGATATAGAGGCCGGGCGCAAGAGGGGATGACATCGGTGATGACGGTCATGACACTTTCCCCGGACCGACGGCAAGCGCGGCGCGGGCTGCTGCTCGGGCTCGGCGCGGCGGCGCTGGTGCTGGCCGGCTGCCAGTCGCGCGGGCCGGTGCGGCCGGTCGGGCCGGTGGGCCCGGTCGAGCCGGGGCCGATGCCCGACAGCCAGCGGCACTTGGTCGCGCTGATCCTGCCGCTGAGCGGGCCCGACAGCGGAGTGGCGACGTCGATCGCCAACGCGGCCAATCTTGCGCTGTTCGACACCAAGGCGGGCAATCTGAGGCTGACGACGTTCGACAGCGGCCGGATCGGCGCGGCGGCGGCGGCGAACCAGGCGCTTGCCGCGGGCGCGGACCTGATCCTCGGGCCGCTGCTCGCCGAGGATGTGCGGGCGATGGCGCCCACGGCGCGGCGCGCGCGGGTGCCGGTGATCGCTTTCTCCAACGACCAGAGCGTCGCCGGCAACGGCATCTACATCATGGGCGTGACCCCGGCGGCGTCGATCGACCGGGTCGTGCGCCATGCGCGCGGGCGCGGCGCGGCACGGTTCGGGGCGCTGATTCCGTCCGGGCTCTACGGCCAGCGCGCAGCGCAGGCGCTGAGCGCGTCGGTGCGGGCGAGCGGCGGGACGCTGGTGGCGACGGAAACCTACAATCGCAACGCGCTGGCGGCACGCGGCGCGGCGGCGCTGCTCAACCGGCGCGGCACCTACGATGCGGTGCTGATCGGCGACGGCGGCGGATCGACGGCGATGGTCGCGCCGGGGGTCGAGGCCGGGCCGACGCTGCTCGGCACCGAACTGTGGGCCAGCGACCGCAGCCTCGGGCGGGTGCCGCGGCTTCGCGGCGCGCTCTATGCGGCGCCGCCCGAGGCGCGCTTCCAGCAACTCGTGACCCGCTATCGGGCGCGCTACGGCAAGGTGCCCTACCGGCTCGGCAGCCTGGGCTATGACGCGATGCTGCTGGCCGCTCGGGCGGCGCGCAGCTGGCCGGTCGGGCGGCCGTTCCCGGCGCGGCTGCTGGCCGACCGTGAGGGGTTTGCGGGGGTCGACGGGATCTTCCGCTTTTCCGGCAACGGCGTGATCGAGCGTGCGCTCGAGGTGCGCCAGGTGACCGCGGCGGGAACATTGGTGGTGTCGCCGGCGGCAACGCAGTTCGCCGACTAGGCGGCGATATCGGCGAGGATCGAATCGAGCAGCAGGCGGCCGGCGGGCGTGGTGCCGATCCGCCTGTCCGAGCGCCACATCAGGCCGAGCGCGATCAGGCGGTCGACCGCTGGCTGATCCACCAGCGGATGGCCGAAGCGGGCGGCGAGCGAGTCGGTGTCGATCCCCTCGGCGAGGCGCAGGCCCATGACCAGCGCCTCGTGGGCGGCTTCCTCGGCGGTCAGCGGCTCCTCCTCGACCAGGCCGTGGCCGTTGCGGGCGACGGCGGCGAGGAAATTCTCGGGCTTCCGATGGCGCACGGTGCGCAGGCCGGTGCGGCGGCCGTGGGCGCCGGGGCCGATCCCGGCATAATCGGCGTAGCGCCAGTAGGTGAGGTTGTGCCGGCTCTCCGCGCCGGCGCGGGCGTGGTTGGAGATCTCATAGGCGGGCAGGCCGGCCTCGGCAGTGCGCTCCTGGGTGAGCTCGAACAAGGCGGCGGCGCGGTCGGGGTCGAGCGGGGTGAAGCGATTTTTCGCCACGTCGCTGGCGAAGCGCGTGCCCGGCTCGATGGTCAATTGGTAGAGCGAGAGATGTTCGGTGCCGAGGGCGAGCGCGCGGTCGAGGTCGCGGCTCCAGCCGGGCGAGTCGTCGCCGGGGAGGGCGTAGATCAGGTCGAAGCTGACCCGCGGGACGGCCGACTGGGCGGCTTCGAGCGCGGCGAGGCCCTCGTCGGCGCCGTGGGCGCGGCCGAGGAAGGCGAGCTTGGCATCGTCGAAGCTCTGCAGGCCGAGGCTGATTCGGTTGACCCCGGCGGCGGCGAGATCGGCAAAGCGCGCGGCCTCGGCGCTGTTGGGATTGGCCTCGAGCGTGATCTCCAGATCGGCCGCGGGGGCCCAGGCGTCGGTCGCGGCGCGAATCACCGCTTCGGCGGTGGCCGGGTCCATCAGCGAGGGCGTGCCGCCGCCGAAGAAGATGCTGGTCAGGGTGCGGCCGGGGAGCAGGACGGCTTCATGGGCGAGGTCGGCGAGGAGAGCGGCCTGCCATTGGGCCTGATCGACAGCCTCGCGGACGTGGCTGTTGAAGTCGCAATAGGGGCATTTGGAGACGCAGAACGGCCAGTGTACGTAGAGGGCGAGGGTCTCCCCCTCCCGCTCGCGGGAGGGGGTCGGGGGGTGGGGATTGAGGTCGATTTCAGGCCCACCCCCAGCCCCTCCCGCAAGCGGGAGGGGAGAGGTCAGGAGCCCAGCCACGCCACCAGTTTCTCGAACGCCCGGGCGCGGTGGCTGATGGCGTGCTTTTGGGCCGGGTCGATCTCGCCGAAGGTCCGGTCCATGCCGGCGGCGGCGAACATCGGGTCGTAGCCGAAGCCGTGGTCGCCGCGCGGCGGCCAGACGAGGGTGCCGTGGACCTTGCCCTCGAAGCTCTCGATCGTGCCGTCCGGCCAGGCCAGTGACAGCACGCAGGTGAAATGGGCGTCGCGACTGGCTTCGGGGCCGGCCGCTTCGAGCTCGCTCCACACCTTCTGCATGGCGCGGGTGAAGTCGCGGTTGCCGGCTTCGTCCTCGGCATAGCGCGCGGAATGAATGCCGGGCGCGCCGTGGAGCGCGTCGACGCTGAGACCGCTGTCGTCGGCGAGCGCGGGAAGGCCGCTGAGATCGGCCGCCTCGCGCGCCTTCAATTCGGCATTGTCGGCGAAGGTGACGCCGATTTCCTCGGGCTCGGGCAGGTCGAGCTCGGCAGCGCCGACGCATGCGATCCCGAACGGTGCCATGAGGTCGCGGATTTCGCGCAGCTTGCCGGCATTGTGGGTCGCGATGACCAGCTTCGGGCCGATGTCCTTCACCGGCCGGTCGCCTTCAATTGCGCCTTGAAGATCTCCGCGCAGCCGATCTTGGCGAGGCGCAGCAGGCGGAGCAATTGCTCCTCGTCGAACGTCGCGCCCTCGGCCGAGATTTGCGCCTCGACGATCGCGCCGTCGCCGGTCAGCACGAAATTGCCGTCCGACCCGGCGGACGAATCCTCGATGTAATCGAGATCGAGCACGGCGTTACCGTCGTGCATGCCGCACGACACTGCGGCGACCTGGGTGCGGATCGGGTCCGCTTCCAGCTTCAAGCTATCGACCGCGAGGCGGAGCGCGACCCAGGCGCCGGAGATCGACGCGGTACGGGTGCCGCCGTCGGCCTGGATGACGTCGCAATCGACCACGATCTGGCGCTCGCCGAGCAGCTTGAGATCGACCACGGCGCGCAGCGAGCGGCCGATCAGCCGCTGGATTTCCTGGGTTCGGCCCGACTGCTTGCCCTTGGCCGCCTCACGGTTGCCGCGGGTGTGGGTGGCGCGTGGCAGCATGCCATATTCGGCGGTGACCCAGCCCTGGCCCTTGCCGCGCAGGAACGGCGGGACCTTGTCCTCGACGCTGGCGGTGACCAGCACGCGGGTGTCGCCGAAGCTGACCAGGCACGAGCCTTCGGCGTGCTTGGTGAAGGCGGGCTCGAAGGCGAGTGCGCGCATCTCGTCGGGGGCGCGGCCGCTGGGGCGCATTGATGTCTCCTGAAACTGGTGCGGGTGGTGCACTAGACGGGCCGAGAGGTCAGCACCATCCCGTCATTGCGAGCGCAGCGAAGCAATCCAGCACTCCCTACTGGATTGCTTCGTCACTACGTTCCTCGCAATGACGGAAACGCAATGAACGCGCCGCTGCCCGAACTGACAGACCGCATGCGCCAGGTGTTCGCGCTGGTGGTCGAGGCCTATCTCGAGCGCGGGGCGCCGGTGGGGTCGAAGGCGATCGCGCCGGGGGTCAGCCTGTCGCCGGCTTCGATCCGCGGCGTGATGCAGGAGCTCGAGGAGCGCGGGCTGCTGACCCATCCGCACACCAGCGCCGGGCGGGTGCCGACCGAGAGCGGGCTGAGGCTGTTCGTCGACGGGATCATGCAGGCGAGCCTGCCGGGCGCGGCCGAGCGGCGGGCGATCGAGCAGGAAATGAGCCGCACAGGATCGATCGAGGAGGCGCTGGCCGGGGCGACCGCGGCGCTGAGTGGGCTGTCCGCCTGCGCCGGAGTGGTGCTGACCCCGCGGCAGGAAATGCGGCTCCGGCAATTGAGCTTCGTTCCGCTCGACTGCGACCGCGCGCTGGCGGTGCTGGTCGGGATGGACGGCAATGTCGAGAATCGCGTGGTCGCGCTGGCGCCGGGAACCAGCGCGGCGGCGCTGGCCGAGGTCGGCAATTACGTCAGCGCCCGGCTTGGCGGGCTGACCCTGGGCGAGGCCGAGGCGCGGCTAAGGAAGGAAATCGGCGAGGCCCGCGAGGCGCTCGACCGGGCGGCCGGGGAGCTGGTCGCGGCGGGGCTGGCGCAGTGGCGCAGCGACGCGGCGCAGCGGCCGGTGCTGATCGTGCGCGGCCAGGCCAACCTCATCGACGAGGCGGCGGCGGCCGACCTCGAGCGGGTGCGGCGATTGCTCGAGGAACTGGAGGACCGCCAGGAGATCGCGCGGTTGCTCGAGAGCGCGCGCGAGGCGAGCGGCTGCCGGATCTTCATCGGCAGCGAGAACCGCATGTTCGCTTTGTCGGGATCGAGCGTAATCGCCGCGCCCTATCGCGACGGCGACGAGCGGGTGGTGGGGGTGGTCGGCGTCATCGGGCCGACCCGGCTCAATTATGCGCGGGTGGTGCCGATGGTCGACTTCACCGCCCAGGCGCTGTCGCGGTGGATGCAGTGAGCTTTGCCGACCGGCTGCTGGCATGGACCACGGACCAGTCGGTCGGCTGCGGATCGATTCCTGATTTGATCGGAAGCTTTTGCGCGCTGCTCAACCGCGAGGGGTTCGCGATCCGGCGCTGCAATCTGCTGACCGAGACGGTCCATCCGCTGATGGCCAACAGCCGGCACGTGTGGTTCGACCGCGAAAGCGACCCGGGGCCGATCAATCCGGTTGTGGTGGTTTCGCGCGCCCGACACGACCTCGCCGACGGAGCGATGATCGACGCGGTGTTCTTCAACGTGCGCGGAAGCACCAATCCGCAATATCTGACCAGCCCGTTTCACCAGGTCGACCTGAACGGCGAGCTGTGCCGGACGATCGGCGCGGCAGGCCAAGCGCAGGCGTTTCCGCTGTTCGACGACCTCGCCGCGCTCGGCTGCACCGCTTATTATGCCGACCGGCTGCACAGCTTTTCCGGCCTGTCCCAGAAGCTCGGGCTGGCGACCGACCGGCCCGACGGCTTTGCCGACCGTTTGCCGGAGCTGCGCTCGGCGATCGCGGCGATGTCGATGCAGCTCAACACGCTGGTCGAGCGCGATACCAAGCAGACGCTGGCGCGGGTCTATCTCGGCGACGATCCGGGCGAGCGGGCGTGCGCCGGGATGATCCATGCCGGCGACGTCGTGTCGCTCGACGCGGCGATCTGGTTCTCCGACCTGCGCGGCTTCACCGCGGGCAGCCACGGGGTGTCGAGCGAGCGGCTGATCGAGCGGCTCAACGATTATTTCGGCACGGTCGCCGGGCCGATCTACGCGCAGGGCGGCGAAATCCTGAAATTCATCGGCGATGCGGTGCTGGCGGTGTTTCCCGTCGGCGAGGGCGGCCCGCGGGCGGCGTGCCGGGCGGCGCTGGCCGCGCTGGAGCGGGCCGGGGCCGAGCTTGGCGAGCTCAACCGGCGGTTTGGCGAGGCCGGCGAAGAGCCGCTCGAGCATGGCGTCGGGCTGCATCTGGGAACGGTCAGCTATGGCAATATCGGAAGCTCAGAGCGGCTCGATTTCACGGTGATAGGCCCGGCGGTGAACCTGGCGTCGCGAATCGAGGGGATGTGCAAGGAGCTTGGCCAGTCGGTCCTTATGAGCTCCGATTTCGCAGCGGCGGCAGGGATTGCGGGGGTCGATCTCGGCCGGCATGCGCTCAAGGGGATCGCCGAGCCGGTGGCGCTGTTCGCCCCGGATTGGAAGGCCGCGCGCGGTTGAACTGTGGCGGCGCGGTCCCCATGGTGGGCGGCGAAGAAACGCCAGATGCGATGGATGCAATGACCGACGAGAAGAACGAGTTGACCGACGAAGCCGAAGAGATCCGCGCCGAGACCGCGGCCGAAGCGCCGGAGCTGGCCGAGCACGACCGGGTTGCCGAGCTGGAGAAGGAGCTGGAGGAGGTGCGCGCCAAGTCGCTTTATGCCGCGGCCGAGCTTCAGAACACGCGGCGGCGGATGGAAAAGGAAATGGTCGACGCGCGCCAATATGCCGCGGCGGGCTTCGCGCGCGACATGCTGGCGATCAAGGACCATCTCGACCGCGCGCTGGCGGCAGTGAGCGAGGAGCTGCGGGCTGACCAGACCGCGGCGAATTTCCTCGCCGGGATCGAGGCGACGGCACGCGAGTTGGAGCAGGTGTTCGCCCGCAACGGAGTGGAGCGGGTGCCGGCCAAGGGCCTGCCGCTCGACCCGCACCGCCACCAGGCGATGATCGAAATCCCGAGTGCCGAAGCCGAGCCGGGGACGATCGTCGAGGAAATGCAGTCGGGCTATGTGATGAAGGAGCGGCTGCTTCGCCCGGCGCTGGTCGGAGTCGCGAAAAAGCCCGACTAAGCCGTCGTTCATCCCAGACTAGCCAGAGCGAGACCCATGAAAGCCTATCTTCTTGCCGCCGCGCTGGCGGCACTGCCCGCCGCCGCCGGAACCGCCCAGGCAACCGACTGGCGCTCGACCGTGGTGATGACCGCCGAGGGCGGGATGGCGATCGGCAACCCCAAGGCGCGGGTGACGCTGGTCGAATATGGGTCGATGACCTGCCCGCATTGCCGCGAGTTTGCGCGCGACGGGTTTGGGCCGCTCACTGCCAATTACGTCAAGTCGGGCAAGGTGCGGTTCGAATATCGCAACTTCGTACTCAACGGCTACGATCTCGCCGCCTCGCTGATCGCGCGCTGCGCTGGACCGAAGCGCTTCTTCCCGGCGACCGAGAAGATCTTCGCCGAGCAGCCGAAATGGATCGCCCGGATCCAGGGTTCGAAGGCGCGGATCGATGCGGCCAAGGCGCTTCCGGCGGACAAGCAGATCGCGGCGATGGCCGACATCGCGGGCTTGAAGCCGCTCGGCGTTGCGAGCGGAATCCCGGCGGCGCGAATCGACCAGTGCCTGGCCGACACAAAGGCCGCCGAGCAATTGTTCGGCTTTGGCCGCAAGGCCGCCGCCGAGCAGGGCGTCAAGGGCACGCCGACCTTCTTCCTCAACGGCAAGAGGGTCGAGGCGCACGACTGGGCGACCCTCGAGCCGCTGATCAAGAAGGCGCTCTAAGCGAACGGCAGCAGGTCGGCCGGCGGGATGGTCGCCAGCCGGGCGCCGTTCCTCGCGAGGAAGGCGTGGCGGACGATCTCGGCCTGCTGCTCGAGCCCGTAGCGGTCGAAGCTCCAGCCGTCGCGGAGCTGATAGGCGTAGCGGCAGAACGGGTGGCGCATCAGCGGCAGGTAGAAACGGCCGCGCTGCTGGGTTTGCCAGACGTGGGTCATCTCGTGGATGAACAGGCCTTGCGAAGACAATGGCTCGGCGGCGAAATCCTCGCTCCAGCGCGGGTCGGCGGGGTGGAAGTGGATGTTGCCGGTCGGCGCCATGACGATGCCCTTGGGCTGGAACGGCCACCATTTGCGGCGCACCAGGCGCACCCGGGCATAGTCGATCGCCTCGCCGAACATGGTCCGGGCAAGGGCGATCTCGCCGTCGGTCAGGGGGCGCCGGTCGCTCATGCCGCGCTATCTGGGAGGAACGAACCCGCGGCGCAATCCATTGAGCCGCCGTGGCCCTTGCGGCGTAATGACGGCGCGGCTAGGGCAACCGCGAAAATCACAAGGCCATCAAGGAAGGAAAGTCCACATGAGCGAGACCGCCGATCGGGTGAAGAAGATCGTTGTCGAGCACCTGGGCGTCGACGCCGAAAAGGTGACCGAGGAGGCGAGCTTCATCGACGATCTCGGCGCCGACAGCCTCGACATCGTCGAGCTGGTGATGGCGTTCGAGGAGGAGTTCGGGGTCGAGATTCCGGACGATGCCGCCGAGAAGATCACGACCGTCAAGGACGCGATCGACTATATCGACAACAACAAGGGCTAGTGCCCGGTTGGGCAGTCCCCGGAGCGTCGCGGCGGCCTGCCGCGGGCCCGCCGGGGGTTGCACAATTTCATGCGTTTCGACAGGCTCGACCCAGTGGGTTGGGCCTGTTGTGCATCAAGCTCGATTGAAGCGGGGATAAGCGAATGCGCCGTGTCGTCGTCACTGGTCTGGGTCTGGTCACGCCGCTCGGCGCCGACGTCGAGACGGTGTGGGCCAACCTTCTTGCCGGAAAGTCGGGCGCGGGGCCGATCACCCGCTTCGACGCCAGCGACCAGAAGTGCCGCATTGCGTGCGAGGTCAAGCCGGCCGACCATGATTACGGCTTCGACCCCAACAAGCGCGTCGACCACAAGGTCCAGCGCCAGGTCGACCCGTTCATCGTCTACGGCATCGACGCGGCCGGGCAGGCGATCGAGGACGCCGGCCTGACCGACATGCCCGAGGCGATGAAGCTGCGCGCCGGCTGCTCGATCGGCAGCGGCATCGGCGGCCTGCCGGGAATCGAAAGCGAGAGCCGGGTGCTGGCGGAGAAGGGGCCGGGCCGGGTCAGCCCGCACTTCGTCCACGGCCGCCTGATCAACCTGGTATCGGGCCAGGTCAGCATCAAATACGGGCTGATGGGTCCCAACCATGCGGTGGTCACCGCCTGTTCGACCGGCGCCCATTCCATCGGCGACGCGGCGCGGATGATCAAGGACGACGATGCCGACATCATGCTCGCCGGCGGCGCCGAGGCGACGATCTGCCCGATCGGGATCGCCGGCTTCGCCCAGGCGCGCGCGCTGTCGACCGCGTTCAACGACCAACCGGAAAAGGCCAGCCGACCCTACGACAAGGACCGCGACGGCTTCGTCATGGGCGAGGGCGCGGGCGTGGTGGTGCTCGAGGAATATGAGCACGCCAAGGCGCGCGGCGCGAAAATCTATGCCGAGGTGATCGGCTATGGCCTGTCGGGCGACGCCTATCACGTCACCGCGCCGCATCCGGAAGGCTCGGGCGCCTACCGCTCGATGGAGATGGCGCTCAAGAAGTCCGGCCTCCAGCCGAGCGACATCGACTATATCAACGCCCACGGCACTTCGACCCCGCTCGGCGACGAGCTCGAGCTGGGCGCGGTGCGCAAGCTGTTCGGCAACGCCATCGCCAACCTCTCGATGAGCTCGACCAAGTCGGCGATCGGCCATCTGCTCGGCGGCGCCGGCGCGGTCGAGAGCATCTTCTGCATCCTCGCGCTGCGCGACCAGGTGGTGCCGCCGACGCTCAACCTCGACAATCCGAGCGAGGGCACGGCGGGGGTCGATCTGGTGCCGCACACGGCGCGCAAGCGCGAAGTGCGCGCGGTGCTCAACAACAGCTTCGGCTTCGGTGGCACCAACGCCTCGCTGATCATGCGGGCGGTGTGAACAAGCGCCTGTCGCAGATCGGCACCGGCCTCGTCGTCCTGGCGGCGGCGGTGGTGGCGTGGCTGTGGTGGGGGCCGGGGCCGGCCGCCAAGGGCGCTCGGGTCGCCATTCCCGAGGGCATCGCGCTGCAGCGGGCGACCGATTACCTCCATTACGCCGGGGCGGTGAACAACCGTACGGTGTTCTATTATCTGGCGCGGCTGCTCGGCGAGGGCGACCCGATCCAGGCGGGCGAGTTCGAAATCCCGCCCGGCGCGAGCTATTCGAAGGTGCTCGACATTATCCAGCACGGTCGGCCGGTGGTGCGGCTGATCACCATCCCCGAAGGCATGCCATCGGTGCTGGTGCAGGAGAAACTGCAGACGGTGGTCGGGCTGACCGGCGCGGCGCCGCTGCCGGCGGAAGGCAGCGTGCTGCCCAACAGCTACGACTGGCAGAAGGGCGAAAGCCGCGCCGCCGTGGTGGCACGGATGCAGGCGGCGATGACCCGCACGCTCGACGAGCTGTGGGCCGCGAAGAAGGGCGATTGCCCGGTGGCGACCAAGGAGGAGGCGGTGATCCTCGCCTCGATCGTCGAAAAGGAGACCGGCAAGCCGAGCGAGCGGAGGATGGTCGCGGGCGTTTATTGCAATCGGCTCAAGATGGGCATGAAGCTCGATGCCGACCCGACGGTGATCTACCCGATCACTAAGGGCCGGCCGCTGGGACGGCGGATCCGGCGCTCGGAGCTTGATGCGGTGACCGGTTACAACACCTACCGCGAGCCCGGCCTGCCCGACGGGCCAATCGCCAATCCCGGCAAGGACAGTATCGCCGCGGTGCTCAATCCAGAGGCGACCAAGGCGCTCTATTTCGTCGCCGACGGGACCGGCGGGCACGTGTTCGCCGAGACCCTCGCCGAGCACAACGCCAACGTCCAGAAATGGTATGCCATCCGCCGCCAGCGCGGCGAGATGTGACGGCCTAGCCGATCGCCGCCTCGGCGACATAGCCGACCTCGCCCGAGGGCCCATAGCCCCACGCCCAGCCGCCACGGATGTCGAGCACGCCGATGGTTGCTCCCGCGGGCAGTTCGGCAATTGGGCTCGCGTCGTTCGAAGGGGCGTCTCGCAGTGTTGCGGCGTCAGTCAGGCGGCGCTGGAGCGGTTCGGCGTAGTGGGAGGCGATGACCCGGCCGGCGAGCGCGACATCGGCGAGATCCGAGCGGTAGGCGTGGGTCGCCGGGTCGGGCAGGTCCGACGGGCCGGCGAGCGGATAGCCGCCGTCAGCGGGCGGCGAAAGCGGGCTCGCGGGGCGAGCGTTCGGGCTCGTTGCGGGCGGCACGCAAGACGGGCTCTTCCCCGGCGCTGAGGGTGCGCTTGAAGCCTTCAAGAAATTCGGTCCCATCCTCGGTGCGGACGACGAAAATATTGCGCCGGTCGTCCTGGTCGCGTTGGCGGCGGAGATAGCCGAGCGAACCGAGCGTATTCAAGGCACGAGTGACGACCGGCTTGGAAACGCCGAGCACCGAGGCGAGGCCGCGCACGGTATGCGGGCCGGGGGTCAGATAAACCACCATCAACAGCGCCATCTGGCGATTGGTGAGGTCCGGCTCGCCCGAGCGGACGTAGCCGATCAAGGTACGCATCCAGCCGGTAAGCGACCGGTCGGTCATGAACTACTCCTCATCGCCGCGTTTTTCAGTGATTTAACGGGAAAATCGCGTTTTTGTTGCGTGAGGGTAAGGTTATTCGTGGGCCTGTTCGCTCACTTCGGCGCGTAACGGGCCTCGATCAACGCGAACACTGCGCGCAAACCGAGCGCCTCGCCGCCCTTGGGCCGGCCGGGTTTCGCGGCCGGCATCCAGGCGAAGGTGTCGAGATGCGCCCACGGCAGGCCGGCGGGGACGAAGCGGCGCAGGAACAAGGCGGCGGTGACCGAGCCAGCCATTGGCGTGTCGCCCGAATTGGCGAGATCGGCGACGTCGCTTTTGAGCATGTCGTCGTAATTGTCCCACAGCGGCATGCGCCACAGCGGATCGTGCGCTTCGCTCGCGGCGGCGGAGAGTGCGCCGGCGAGAGCTTCGTCGTTGCAGAACAGCGCCGGAAGGTCGGGGCCGAGCGCGATCCGCGCCGCTCCGGTGAGGGTGGCGAAGTCGATCATCAGCTCGGGCTCGGCCTCGGCGGCGCGGGTGAAGGCATCGGCCAGCACCAGCCGGCCCTCGGCGTCGGTATTGTCGACCTCGACGGTGAGGCCGTTGCGCGAGGTCAGCACGTCGCCGGGGCGGTAAGCGGCGCCGGAAATCGCATTCTCGACTGCCGGGATCAGCAAATGGAGTCGGACGGGCAGGCCGGCGCCGGTGATCAGGCGAGCGAGGGCGAGGGCGTGGGCGGCGCCGCCCATGTCCTTTTTCATCAGCCGCATGCCGGCGGCCGGCTTGATGTCGAGCCCGCCGCTGTCGAAGCACACGCCCTTGCCGACGATCGCCACGCGCGGGTGGGCGGGATCGCCCCATTCGAGCTCGATCAGCCGCGGCTCGCGGCCGCGCGCCGCGGCTCCGCCGACCGCGGCGACCATCGGATAGCCCTGGGCGAGGGCGTCGCCGCTGGTGACGGTGAGCCTAGCGTCCGACGCCGCGGCAAGGTCACGGGCGACCTGTTCGAGTTCCGCCGGGCCAAGGTCGGCGGCAGGAGTGTCGACGAGGTCGCGGACGAGCGCGGTGGCCTCGGCGAGGCGGACCCAGTGGGCAATGTCGGCGGGTTTCGAGGTCAACAGGACGCGCGCCGCCTTGGCCGGCCGGGCCTTCGACTTGTAGCGGGTGAAGCGGTGCTGGGCGAGCAGCCAGCCGAGCGCGGCATTGTGGGGATCGCCGGTGCTGAGCCGGTAATTGCCGGGCGGCAGCGCTTCGCCGAGCTTGGCCAGGCACCACGGGCCGAGCGCGGCGACATCGGCGACGCAGGTCACCACCTCGAAATCGCTCGACGCCTTGCCCTGGAGGATGGCGAACTGGAATGCCGACTTGGGATCGAAGTCGATCGCCGCGAGCATCGCCCGCCGCGCCTCGCTCTGGCCGCGCGCCCAATTGTCGAAGGTCGCACTGTCGACGACGTGGATGGTCTGGGCAGGCTGCCCGCGGTCGGGCTGCAAGAGCGCGGCGAAATCAGTCATTGTTGGCGGCCATACGGCGGCAGCGCCCGCGCCGCCAGACGAAGTTGCCGAGGTGCGTTGCCTACGGCGTGATCATGAATTGCTCCCAGCGGCCATTGGCGCCGGGTTCGGCGTAGGTCGAGAGACTGAGTTCGCGCTTGGCATATTTGAGGGTGTAGACGCGGTTGACGAAGCCGCCGCGCAGGATCGCCGGGCCGTTGAGGGTGATCGTCGGGGTGCCGAGCGGGGCGAGGCTGGTGCGGTAGTCGGCGGTTCGGGTGCGGTTGAAATAGTAATTGAGATTTTCGGTCAGGCGCGTGCGGTCGAGGCGGCCGGCGACGAGGCCCGCGTAGAGCGTGCGGACGTCGGCGAGGCGGTCGCCCTCGGTCACCTGTGCGTCGGGCGGGGAGAGGACGATCCTTTCGAGGCCCTGGAGCAGGTCGCCGCTGGCGCCGCTGAAATCGGCATTGGTGAGGACGGTGATCGCCGCGCGCGAATCCGGATAGACCGCGTTCTGGGTGAGGAAACCGACGGCGGCTCCGCCGTGCGAGACGATCCGCCGGTCGCGGAGGCGGCGGTTGTAGATGCCGAGGCCGTAGCCGTTGGAGGCGCCATCGCTGCGCAGCACCGGCTGCTCTTGCTCGGCCCAATCATCGCCGGGCAGGCCGGTGCGGGTGAGGCGGGCGATGTTCCACTTGGCGAGATCCGTGGCGCTCATCGCCAGTTCGCCGGTGGCGTACATCCAGCCGCGGCCGGGCCAGGTGACGGGGCGCACCGGGCCGAGCGCGGCGCGTTCATAGCCCTGCGGGAAGGCGGCGGTCATGCTGTCGTCCTGGCTTCGCACCGTGAGGCCGAGCGGCGCGAAGATGCGACGCTGCATCAGCGCCATCAGCGGCTCGCCAGCCGCTTTCTCGATAATCTGGCCGGCGACGACATAGCCGGTGTTGCTGTACTGCCAGCGCGTGCCGGGCTGATAGTCGAGCGGCTTCCTGGCCCAGCGGTCGATGATGTCGCCGGGCCGGGCGGGCCGCTCCATTGCCGCGAAGCTGTAGTCCTGCGGCCAATAGTCGGCGATCCCGGCGGTGTGGCTCAGCAATTGGCGCAACGTGATCCGCTCGCCGCCGCTGATCCCGGGAAGCCATTGGGCGACCGGGTCGTCGAGGTCGAGCTTGCCGTCGTCCTCGAGCAGCAGCGCGGCCATGGCGGTGAACTGCTTCGAGATGGAGGCGATCTGATAGGGCTGTTCGGGCCGGGCCGCGCCGAGCGTGTCGGACGCCTTGCCATAGGCCTTGGCGAAGGCGAGGCGGTTGTCGCGGACGATGGCGATCGAGACCGCGGGGACGCCGGTTTCCTTGAGGGTGTCGGCGACGAGCTTGTCGACGGCGGCGGCCTCGGCGGGGGTCAGCGGTCGGGCGGCGAGCGGGGCGGCGGCGAGCGCCAGCGAAGCGATGAGAAGGCGGAGCATGGCGCCAGCGTAGAGCGCCGGCGCGGGCTGTCGAGTCGGTGCTTGGGTTCTAGGCGGCGGGAACCCCAAAGAGGTCGTGCTCGTCGGCGTCTTCGATTTGGACGCGGACGATATCGCCGACGCTAAGGTGCCCGGCGTCGCGGAGGTGGACTTCGCCGTCGATCTCGGGCGCGTCGGCGGTCGAGCGGCCGGTGGCGCCGTCCTCGCCCACCGCGTCGATGATGACGTCGAGCGTTTGGCCGATCTTGGCGGCGAGTTTTTCGGCGGAGATGCGCGCGGTGAGCTCCATCACTCGGGCGTAGCGCTCTTCCTTAACCTCCTCGGGGACCGGATCAGGGAGGGCGTTGGCGGTCGCGCCCTCGACCGGCTCGAAGCGGAACGCGCCGACTCGGTCGAGCCGGGCTTCGGCAAGCCAGTCGAGCAAATAGGCGAAATCGTCCTCGGTCTCGCCCGGGAAGCCAACGACGAAGGTCGAGCGGATGGCGATATCGGGGCAGATCTCGCGCCAGGCTTTCAGCCGCTCCAGCACCCGCGCTTCGTTGGCCGGGCGGCGCATGGCGCGCAGCACGGCGCGGCTGGCGTGCTGGAACGGGATGTCGAGATAGGGGAGGATCAGCCCTTCGGCCATCAGCGGGATGAGCTGGTCGACGTGCGGGTAGGGGTAGACGTAATGGAGCCGGACCCAGGGCGCGATATGGCCGAGCTCGCGGGCGAGATCGGCGACGTGGGGGGTGATTTCGCGGCCGTGCCACAGGCGCGGCGTCTTGCGGATGTCGACTCCGTAAGCCGAGGTGTCCTGGCTGATCACCAGCAATTCCTTGGTTCCCGCGGCGACCAGCTTCTCGGCTTCGCGCAGGATGGCGTCGGGGCGGCGGCTGACGAGGTCGCCGCGCAGCTGAGGGATGATGCAGAAGGCGCAGCGGTGATTGCAGCCCTCGGAGATCTTCAGATAGCTGTAGTGGCGAGGGGTGAGCTTGAGGCCGGCGTCGGGGACCAGGTTGAGGAACGGCGAGGGCGGCATCGGCGCGGCCTCGTGGACGGCGCCGACCACCTCCTCATATTGGTGCGCGCCGGTCACTGCGAGAACTTGCGGGAAGCGGGTGCGGATGACCTCGGCCTCCTTGCCGAAGCAGCCGGTGACGATCACCCGGCCGTTCTCGGCAATCGCCTCGCCGATCGCCTCGAGGCTCTCCTCCTTGGCGCTGTCGAGGAAGCCACAGGTGTTGACCAGCACGATGTCGGCGCCGGCATAGTCGGGCGACATCTCGTAGCCGTCGCTGCGCAGCTTGGTCAGGATGCGCTCGCTGTCGACCAGATTCTTGGGACAGCCGAGCGACACCATGCCGACGCGGGGCGGGGAGGGAAGGACGGTGGCCATGGGAAGCGGCGGGCCATAGCGCCGATGTGCGGCGAAAACTAGGCGCGGTTGGCGACGATCTCGATCACCCGATCGCCCTGCTGCAGGGTGTTGGCGCCCGCTTCCCAGAAGCCGATCGTCTTGCCCTTGCGCAGGATGCGGAGGCCGACCCCGGTGCCAAGCTGCTGGAGCGGCTTGCCCGCCTCGGCGGGAGTAACGGCGCGCTCGATCAGCTGGACCTGGCCGTCGACCGAGGCGAGGTCCGCGAGGTAATCGGCGAGGCCGACGCCCTGGGCCGAGCCAGCGAGCAGCAGGCCGGCGAAGCTGGTCGGGTTGATGACGCAGGTCGCGCCGGCGGCACGGGCCGGGAACTCGTTGTCGCGGGCGAGGATGGCGACGGTGATCGGCAGGTTGGGCGCGAAGTGGCGCGCGGTGAGGCACACCAGGATCGAGGTGTCGTCGCGGCCGGTGGCGACAATCAGCGAGCTGGCCTGCTTGACCCGCACCGCCTCCATCGTCGCGTCGCGAGTGGCGTCGCCCTGGAGCACGGCGACTCCGAGCGGTTCGGCGCAATCGAGCCGGTCGCGGTCGATGTCGATCAC
Source organism: Sphingomonas mesophila (assembly GCF_003499275.1). Classification (GTDB taxonomy): domain Bacteria; phylum Pseudomonadota; class Alphaproteobacteria; order Sphingomonadales; family Sphingomonadaceae; genus Sphingomicrobium; species Sphingomicrobium mesophilum. The sequence goes on from NZ_QWDF01000001.1 coordinate 628,062, forward strand.
CACCAGCTTCTTGGGCGACACGCCGCGGGCGATCAGTTCATCGACCGCGCGGTTGCCGGTGGTGCCGTAGCCGGCGACGATGATGTGGCCGGACAATCGCTGCTGGATTCTCTGCATGAGCCATTTGTTCCAGGTTCGCTTGATGATGAAGGTGTAGGCGGTGCCGGCGAGGATGATGATGAAGAAGATGCGGATCGGGGTCACCACCAGCGCATCGAACAGCCGCGCGTTCTCGGTGATCGGGACGATGTCGCCGTAGCCGGTCGTGGTCGCCGAGATCATCGTGAAGTAGATGATGTCGGCGAAGCTGATGTGGCCGTCGTGATTGTCCTTGAGGCTGTCGCGCTCGAGCCAGTGGAAGGCGACGATGAAGATCAGCAGGCCGACCAGGATGGCGAGGCGGATGGCGAGCTGGATCGACGGGCGCAGGGTCGAGACCCGGCGCAGGGTCATGTGTTCGGCGTCGGGACCGAAGCCTTGGGTTACCGCCACGATCGTGTCCCCGTCATCGCGCGACTGTCGCAAGCGGGGCGGCCGCGGTCAATCGCCCGCGGCGGCTCTGGCAATGCGCCCGCCGCGCCACTAAAGCGCCCGGCGAACCCCTCACCCCTGAAAGAAGAGCTTCATGCGTCTGGCGATGATCGGAACCGGCTATGTCGGCCTCGTCTCGGGGGCGTGCTTCGCCGACTTCGGCCACCAGGTGACCTGCGTCGACAAGGACGAGGGCAAGATCGCCGCGATCCAGGCGGGTCAGATGCCGATCTGGGAGCCGGGGCTGGAGGCCTTGGTCAAGGCCAACACGACACGCGGCCGGCTCGACTTCAGCACCGATCTCGCCGCCGCAATCGACGGCGCGGAAGCGATCTTCATCGCGGTTGGCACGCCGGCGCGGCGCGGCGACGGCCATGCCGACCTCACCTATGTATTCGCCGCGGTGCGCGAACTGGCTCGGGCGCTCAAGGGACCGGCGGTGATCGTTACCAAGTCGACCGTCCCGGTCGGGACCGGTGACCGCATCGCCGAAATCCTCGCAGAGGAGGGCGCGCCGGAAGGTTGCTCGGTGGCGTCGAACCCGGAATTCCTGCGCGAGGGGGCGGCGATCCGCGACTTCAAGATTCCCGACCGGATCATCGTCGGCGCCGAGGACGAGCGAGCGCGCGAGGTGATGCGCGAAATCTACCGGCCGCTGTTCCTCAACCAGGCGCCGATCCTGTTCACCAGCCGGCGCACCGCCGAGCTGACCAAATATGCCGCGAATGCCTTCCTCGCGACCAAGATCAGCTTCATCAACGAGATCGCGGACCTGTGCGAAGCGGTCGGCGCCGACGTGCAGCAGGTGGCGCGCGGGATCGGGCTCGATAACCGCATCGGCGCCAAGTTCCTCCATGCCGGGCCGGGCTATGGCGGAAGCTGCTTCCCGAAGGACACGCTGGCGCTGCTCAAGACCGCCGAGGGTGCCGGGGTCGAGCAGCGGATCGTGGCGACGGTGGTGCGGGTCAACGACGAGCGCAAGGCGGCAATGGCCGATCGGGTCGCGGCGGCGCTTGGCGGGAGCCTCGATGGCAAGAGGGTGGCGGTGCTCGGCCTCACCTTCAAGCCGAACACCGACGACATGCGCGAGGCGCCATCGATCCCGCTGGTCGAGCGGCTGGCAGCGGGCGGGGCGAGCATCGCGGTGTTCGATCCGGTCGGCGCCGAGCTGGCACGGCCATTGCTTCCGGCGGTGGACTATGCCGCCGATGCCTATGCGGCGGCGGAGGGCGCCGATGCGCTGGTGATCGTCACCGAATGGGACGAATTCCGGGCGCTTGACTTGGCCCGCCTGGCCCGCTTGATGCGCGGCAAGGCCTTGGTCGACCTCAGGAATATCTACGATCGGGGCGAGGCCGTGCGGGCCGGGCTGGAGCATCACGGGATCGGCCGCGGCGAAGCGGCGACGGCTCGGATGCGGATACGCGGCTGACGCCAACGCCCTCTATTTCATTGTAAGCGTGGTTGGAGAGTGACGAGAATGCCGGGTCGCGAACGAATTGCCGTTATCGGCCTGGGCTATGTCGGGCTGCCGCTGGCGTTGGCGCTGGCGCGTCAATTCGAGACCATCGGGCTCGACATCGACAGCGGGCGCGTGCGCGAGCTGCGCGGCGGGCACGACCGCACCGGCGAGATCGAGGACGCAAAGCTTTCGGCGAGTACGCTCACGCTGACCGACCGGCCCGAGGATTGCGCCGGATACGATGTCTATATCGTCACTGTGCCGACCCCGGTCGATTCCGCCAACCAGCCCGACTTGCGGCCGGTGGAGAGCGCGACGCGGACCGTGGCCGGACTGATCGATCCGGCGCTTCGGCCGACCATCGTCTACGAAAGCACGGTCTATCCGGGTGTGACCGAGGAGGTCTGCGCCGCGCTGCTCGAGGAGGCGGGGCTGGTGCGCGGGCGCGACTTCCGGCTCGGCTATAGTCCGGAGCGGATCAATCCGGGCGACAAGGTTCATACCGTCGACAAGATCGTCAAGGTCATCGCCGGCGAGGACGACGAGGTGTGCGCGCAGCTCGAGCGGATCTACGGCGCGGTGACCGAGGCGGGCACGTTCCGGGCCGCGTCGATCCGCGCCGCCGAGGGCGCGAAGGTTATCGAAAACGCGCAGCGCGACATCAACGTCGCCTTCATGAACGAGGTGGCGCGGATCATGGCCGACGCCGGCGTGTCGGCCTGGGACGTGCTCGACGCGGCGCGGACCAAGTGGAACTTCCTGCCGTTCGAGCCGGGGCTGGTTGGCGGCCACTGCATCGGCGTCGACCCGTTTTACCTGGCGCATCTCGCCGAGAAGCTGGGCCATCAGCCGCAGGTGATCCTGGCCGGGCGCGACACCAACGACACGATGGGGGCTTGGATCATCGATCGGCTGCACGCGCGGCGCGGCGGCAAGGCAGGGCGGGCGCTGGTGCTCGGGCTGACGTTCAAGGAAAATGTACCCGACCTCAGGAACAGCCGCTCGGCCGACCTCGTCGAGCGGCTCGAATACCTCGGTTATGACGTGGCGATCGCCGACCCGGTGGCCGATGCCGACGAGGTTCGCCAGACCTACGGCCGGGCGCCGGTCGAACTCCCGGCCGAGGGGTTCGACCTCGTGATCGGCGCGGTTCGCCATGCGCCGTACCAGGCGATGGGCGCGCACGAGCTGGCGGCGATGGTCGCGCCGGGCGGGACGATCGCCGACATCAAGGCGATGTGGCGCGACCAGCGCGGCGAAATCGGCCGCGATTACTGGAGCTTCTGAGCACGTGTTGCAGTCAGTACCAGTCAGGCCAAGCACCAAGCAGCGCTTCATTCTGCGGAGGCGCTTCGAGTTTCTCGGCGCGCTGGTCATCGCCGCGCTGCTGCCGTGGGCGGCGATGCGCTGGCTTGTCGATGATCCGACCTTCACCCCGGCGGCGTTCCACAATTCGATGATCGTCAACGCGGTGGCGATCTTCATCGCGCTGTGGACCCGAATGTCGGTCGAGACCTATCCCGGGATCCGCTCCGGCCAGACGATCTTCCCGGCGATCCTCGCCAGCCACGCGCTGGTGATTGGCGCCTTGCTGTTGCTGCGGCTGCCCTATCACCGGCCGACCCTGCTGGCCGGCTTCGTGCTTCACTTCCTGTGGGCCTATGCGATCTATTTCTTCGTCGCGCGGCGGCTTCGGCCGCGGATCGCGATCGTTCCGCTCGGTCACGCCGAGGAATTGCGCGACATCGACAGCGTCGACTGGGTGCGGCTGAGCCGGCCCGACCTGTCGCAGGTCGACGGCTGCAACGCGATCGTCGCCGACTTCAGCGCGGAATTGCCCGACAATTGGGAGATGTTCCTTGCCGACGCGGCGCTTGAGGGGCGGGTGGTCTACCAAGTCGAGCAATTGCGCGAGTCGCTGACCGGGCGGGTGCAGGTGCGGCACCTCTCGGAGAACAGTTTCGGCAGCCTAGTCCCGGCGCGCGCCTATTCGACCATCAAGCATGCCGCCGACTGGCTGGCGGCGCTCGCCGCGATGCCGCTGGCGCTGCCGGTGATGGCGCTGTGCGCGCTGGCAATTTTGCTCGACGACGGCGGGCCGGTGCTGTTCCGCCAGCGCCGCACCGGCCAGGGCGGGCGGCAGTTCCGGGTGATGAAGTTTCGCACCATGCGGGTCGATCACGCGCCGGACGGATCGCGCGAGGCGGCGATGACGCTCGACCGCGACGTGCGGATCACCCGGGTCGGCGGGTTCCTGCGCCGCTCGAGGATCGACGAGTTGCCGCAATTGTTCAACATCCTGAAGGGCGAGATGAGCTTCATCGGGCCGCGCCCGGAGGCGGAAGTGCTGTCCGCCTGGTATACCGGGGACATCCCCTTCTACCGCTATCGCCATGTCGTCCGCCCCGGGATCACCGGCTGGGCGCAGGTCAACCAGGGCCATGTCGCCGAGGTCGCGGAGATTTTCCTCAAGACCCAGTACGACTTCTTCTACATCAAATATTTCTCGCCGTGGCTCGACGTGCTGATCGCCTTCCGGACGGTGAAGACGATGCTGACCGGCTGGGGCGCGCGCTAAGCGGCTTTAGACGGTAGCGGGATACGCCGGGGCCGGGCGGCGTTCAGGTCGCGGGGCGGGAAGGAACACAGCTTGGCCATCATCACCGCCATCGGCACCGCGACCGGGGCGCAGGACATCCACCAGCCGTTTGTCGACTGGGCGGCGGCACGGATCGACGATCCGGCGCGGCAGCGGCTGTTCACGCGGATGGTGGCGCGAGCGGGGATAGCGCATCGTTTTTCGGTGCTGGAGCCGACCGCGGCGGGCGGAAGCCCGGTGGAGGCCGGCGGGTTCTACGCCGGTCTGCCGCTGCCCTCGACCGCGGCGAGGATGGTGCTCTACGCCGAGCATGCGCCGGAGCTCGCGCTACGCGCCATTGCTGACTTGCAGGGCCGGGCCGAGCTCGGCGACATCACGCACCTCGTGGTCGCCAGCTGCACCGGCTTCGTCGCGCCGGGAATCGACCAGATCATCGCCGCCCGGCTCGGGCTGAGCGGAAGCGTCGAGCGGCTGCTGATCGGCTTCATGGGCTGCTATGCCGGCGTGACGGCGCTGCGCAGCGCTCGGCATATCGTTCGGTCGGACCCAGAGGCGCGGGTGCTGGTGGTGGCGGTCGAGCTGTCGACGCTGCACCTCGAGGACACGGTCGAAATAGAGCCGCTGCTCGCCATGCTGCAATTCGCGGACGGGGCGGCGGCGGCGCTGGTCACCGCGGACGGGCCGGGGATGGAGCTGGGCGAAGGATTTTCGCTGGGGCTTGCGGACAGCGCCGAGCTCATCAGCTGGACGATCGGCGACCAGGGGTTCGTGATGCGGCTGTCGGGCGAGGTGCCGGGGCGGATCGGCGAGGCGCTTGCCGACGAGGCGCACCGTGCAGTGCTGAGCGGCGGCCGGCCGGTGGGCGAGATCGACAGCTGGGCTGTGCACGCGGGCGGGCGATCAATCCTCGATTCGGTCGAGCATGGGTTGGGCCTTGGCGCAATGGCGCTGGACTCGTCGCGCAGGGTGCTGCGCGACTTCGGCAATATGTCCTCGGCGACCGTACTGTTCGTGCTGGCGCGCGAAATGGCGGCGCGGCCGGCGAGTGGGGTGGCGCTGGCGTTTGGGCCCGGATTGGCGGCGGAAGGCGTCCGCTACGGCTGGAGCGGGTGATGCTGCGCGAGCGGAGAATCGCCGAGGAGCTGATGGATGCCGAGGATCTGCCGGCGGAGACCTATGCCGCGGTGCTGGCCGACCTCGAGCGGGTCAATCGCTGGACTCTGGCGACGCGGCCGACGCTGCGCTTTCTCGAGCGCTCGATCGGGGATCGGCGATCGATCCGACTGCTCGATGTCGGCTTCGGGCGCGGCGACATGCTTCGGCGGATCGCGCGCTGGGCGGAGCGGCGCAGGATCGCGGCCGAGCTGGTCGGGATAGATCTCAATCCGCGCAGTGCCGCAATTGCGTCAGCGGCGACGCCGGATGCGGCGGCGATCGACTATCGCACCGGCGACTATCGCGACCTCGCGGGGGAGGGGTTCGACGTCGTCGTATCGAGCCTCGTGGCGCATCATATGACCGGCACCGAGCTGAACGATTTCCTGCGCTTCATGACCGCGGAGGCGCGGGTCGGCTGGCTGGTGAACGACCTGCACCGTCACGGCTTCGCCTACGCCGGTTATCCGCTGCTGGCGCGAGTGATGGGCGTGCATCCGATCGTTCGGCACGACGGGCGGCTGTCGATCGCGCGGTCGTATCGGTCCGGCGAATGGCGGGCGCTGCTCGCCGCGGCCGGTGTGCACGGCGCGCGAATTGGGCGCGTCTTTCCGTTCCGGCTGGCCGTATCATGGATCCGCTGATCGTCGGCGCCGGGCCCGCGGGGAGCGCGGCGGCGATCGTCCTTGCGCGCGGCGGCGCACGGCCAGTGATCCGCGAGCGCGCGACGGAGACGGGCGACGCGTTGTGCGGGGGCTTCCTGAGCTGGCGGACCTGCGAGACGCTGCGCGGGCTTGGAGTCGAGGCAGCGGGGCTCGGCGGGCATCCGGTGCGGGAACTGGCGCTGTATGCACAGGGCAAGGTCGGGATTGCCAAGCTGCCTGCGGCCGGGGTCGGCCTGTCGCGGCGGGCGCTCGACGAAGCGCTGTTGATGCGTGCGGTAGCAGAGGGCGCACGCATCGAGCGCGGAGTCCGCTTGCTGTCGCTCGAGCCGGACGGCACGGCGCGGTTCGAGGGTGCGGTCGATGCTCGCGACGAGAGCCTGTTCTTGGCCACCGGCAAGCACGACGTGCGCGGGCTGCCACGGCAGGCGGCGCGCGGCGGCGGCGACCAGTCGGTCGGAATTCGGCTGCGGCTCGCGCCTTCGCCGGCGTTACACGCCGCGCTTAGCGGCAAGATCGAGTTGCACCTGTTCGAGCGCGGCTATGCCGGGCTGGTGCTGCAGGACGGCGGCAGCGCCAACCTGTGCATGGCGGTCAAGAAATCGCTGCTGCGCGAGCGCGGCGGCACGCCGGTTGCGCTGCTCGAAGCGCTGGCGGCGGGGAGCGACGAGCTGGCGACTCGGCTCAACTCCTGGGACCGCGGCGCACCAATCGATACGATCGGTGCGGTGCCATACGGCTGGATTGCGCGGGACGGCGCGCCGGGCCGCTTCCTGCTCGGCGACCAGGCGGCGTGCATCCCTTCGCTGGCCGGCGAGGGCGTCGGGCTGGCTCTGGCGAGCGGGGTAATGGCGGGCGAGCATTGGCTGCGCGGCGGCGGGGGGTCGCCCCCGGCGTTCCAGGCCCAATTTGCGCATGCGGCGGCGCGGCCGGTGATGACCGCCCGGGTCATCGCGGCGCTGCTCGAGCGGCCTTCGAGTGCGCGCGCGGCGCTTGCGCTGGTTCGCCTGTGGCCCGGAGCAGCAGACGTCGCGGCGCGGGCGACGCGGATCGCTGCCCGCTAGCCATTGCGCGGCGGCCCCGCCCTGCTAGCGTGGCGGCGGGGGGCCTCGATGCGTTTTCGGATACCGCAACCGATCCACGGCTGGCGCCAGTTTGCCGGGGAAGTGGGCATCATCGTTGTCGGCGTGCTGATCGCGCTCGGCGCACAGCAAATTGTCGAAGACCGCAGCTGGGCGGGGCAAATCAAGGAGGCGCGGACCAGTCTCGACGCGCAGCTGATCGATTCCAAATATGCCGCGATGGAACGGGTGGCATCTGCCTGGTGCGTCGAGCGCCGGCTCGACTTCTTCGATGAGGTCGTCGCCGGGCGGCGTCCGGCCGCCGGGCTCGACACCAAGGTCTCCCCGCTGCGCTTGTGGGGCACTTCAGCCTGGGATGCAGCTACCGCATCCGGCGCCGTGGCGCGGATGCCGGCGGCACTTCGCAACGATTATGCCGGCCTGTTCAGCTTCTCGGAGGCGCTCAACGAGATCAATAGCAATGAGTTCAGCGAAAGCGGCGGGCTCGGGACGCTGGAACGGCACGGCAATCTGACGGACGTCTCGAGGGACCGCCTGGCGGAAACCATCGCCAGGATGCGCACTTCCAACAGGATTTTGAAGCTTGGCGCGCAACAGTGGCTCGAGGGAGCAAAGCCGCTCAATCTGTCGGAGGAAGGTTTCGCCGAGGACCTTGCCAAGGCGAAGCAGTGCAAATTGCCGGACGGCACGGTGATCACGAAAGGCGCAGCATGAACGCTCGGCGGATTTTTTTCCTGCTGATGATGGGGCTGATGATCGGCATGATCATTTTCGCCGGGTGACGGCGGCGGCGCCGTTCGGCGCGGCAAGCGTGGGGGCGTAGCATCATGAAATTGATTCCGGCGAACGGGTGGCGCGGCTTCGCCGGCGAGGTCGGGGTGATCGTGCTCGGCGTGCTGATTGCGCTTGGCGCACAGCGGATCGTCGAGGACTATAGCGACCGACAGCGACTTTCGAGCACGCTCGACGCGATCCGGACCGAGGTCGCCGACCACGATTTCAGCGCGAGCGAGATCCAGATTGCGGCGCCGTGCATCGTGGCGCAGGTGGAAGCGATCCAGCAACGGTTGGCCGCGGGCGACCCAAGGCTGGTGCCGCTATACAGAGACGCCGATTTTTCGGACGGCTATGTGGTGCGCTTGCCCAGCCGGTTGTGGTCGGGGGTCGCTTGGCAATCGGTCAGCGAAGCCGACACGCTGCGCCGCTTGAAGCCCGATTTCGCCGCGGCCATGGCGCCCTATTACGCGCAAGTCGCAAGTGCATCCGGCACGAACGACGAAGCATGGGCCGCGCACGTTTCGCTCAACGTACTGGGGCGAATGGTGCCGCGCAGCGAGAGCGATCGATTACGCTTCCTCGAACTTGCCGGGATATTGCGCGGTAAGATCGCGTTCCTCGACCTGGTTTCGGGCCAGATCCGCTACCGGCTGGGACAGACCGGTCAATTGCTGAGTGAGAAGGACCGCAACGCAATGCTCGCCAATAGTGGGACTCTGAAATTCTGCCGCGAGCGCGGGCTGCCGCTGGGCGTCGTCCGGCCGGTCAGCGCGCCCCAGAGCTGAAGTTTCGGTCGCCTAAACGTCGATCGCCTCTTCCTCGACGCTCGCGGCCTGGCTCTGGATGAACTGGAAGCGGTGCTCGGGGTTCTTGCCCATCAGCCGCTCGACCAGGTCGCGAACCGGCTGGCGGTCCTGATATTCGGCGGGAAGCGTGATGCGGATCAGCGAGCGGGTCGCCGGGTCCATCGTCGTTTCCTTGAGCTGGTTGGGGTTCATTTCGCCGAGGCCCTTGAAGCGCGCAACCTCGACCTTTTTGCCCTTGAACTCGCTTGCTTCGAGCTCGGCGCGGTGCGCGTCGTCGCGGGCGTAGAGCGACTTGGCACCGCTCACCAGCCGGTAGAGCGGCGGCTGGGCGAGGAACAAATGGCCGCGGCGAACGAGCTCGGGCATTTCCTGGAAGAAAAAGGTCATCAGCAGCGTCGCGATATGCGCGCCGTCGACGTCGGCGTCGGTCATGATGATGATTCGCTCGTAGCGCAGCGCATTCTCGTCGAACTTGTCGCGCAGCCCGCAGCCGAGCGCGAGGGCAAGGTCGGCGATCTCCTGATTGGCGCGGATCTTGTCGGAGGTGGCGCTGGCGACGTTGAGGATCTTGCCGCGGATCGGAAGGATCGCCTGGGTCTTGCGATTGCGCGCCTGCTTGGCGCTGCCGCCCGCGCTGTCGCCCTCGACGATGAACAATTCGGTGCCGTCGGCGCCGTCGATCGAACAGTCGGTGAGCTTGCCGGGCAGGCGCAGCTTGCGCGCCGACGTGGCGGTCTTGCGCTTGACCTCGCGCTCGGCGCGGCGCTTCAACCGCTCGTCCATGCGCTCGAGGACCGCGCCGAGCAGCGCGCGGCCGCGGTCCATATTGTCGGCAAGATAATGGTCGAAATGATCGCGCACCGCGCCCTCGACGAAGCGCGCTGCCTCGAGGCTGGTTAGCCGGTCCTTGGTCTGGCTCTGGAAATGCGGGTTGCGGATGAACACGCTGAGCATCAGCTCGATGCCGTTCATGACGTCGTCAGCGGTAATGTCCTTGGCGCGCTTGTTGCCGACCAGCTCGCCGAATGCGCGCAGTCCCTTGGTCAACGCCGCGCGAAGCCCGGCTTCATGGGTGCCGCCGTCGGGGGTCGGGATGGTGTTGCAATAATAGCGTTCGTCGCCGCCCTCGGTCCACAGCGGCCAGGCGACCGCCCATTCGGCGCGGCCCTGGTCGTCCGGAAAATCCTGGCGTCCGGCGAATGGCGGCGCAGTGAAACATTCGCGGCCTTCAAGCTGCTCGGCGAGATGGTCGGCGAGCCCGCCCGGGAACTGGAACACGGCTTGTTCGGGAACGTCGATCGAGGCCAGCGACGGGTCACAGCGCCAGCGGATCTCAACGCCGGCGAACAGATAAGCCTTGGAGCGGGCGAGCTTGTACAGTCGCTCGGGGCTGAATGCCGCGTCCTTGCCGAAAATATCGGAATCGGGGGTGAAGGTGACGCTGGTGCCGCGGCGGTTGGGCGCGGCGCCGACTTCCTCGAGCGGCGAAGCGGCGAGGCCCCGCGCGAAGGCCTGACGGTAGAGCTTCTTGTCGCGCGCGACCTCGACGATCGTCTCGGTCGAGAGCGCGTTGACGACGCTGACCCCGACTCCGTGAAGCCCGCCCGAGGTGGCGTAGGCCTTGCCCTCGAACTTGCCGCCCGAGTGAAGCGTGGTGAGGATCACCTCGAGCGCCGACTTGCCGGGATATTTGGGATGCGGGTCGACGGGGATGCCGCGGCCGTTGTCGGTGACCGTCAGCCGGTTGCCGGGCTCGAGCGTGACCTCGATCCGGCTGGCGTGGCCGGCGACCGCTTCGTCCATCGCATTGTCGATGACTTCGGCGGCGAGGTGGTGGAGCGCGCGCGCGTCGGTTCCGCCGATGTACATGCCGGGGCGGCGGCGCACCGGCTCGAGACCCTCGAGGACCTCGATCGCGCTGGCGTCGTAATCGGATGGCTGGCTCGCGCTCGAGCCGGGTTGGAACAGGTCGGACATTAAGGGAACGCTATGGAACGGCGCGCGCCCCGTGCCAAGCGCCCGACCGGTGCGAGGCGACTATTTCAGCAGATTGTCGAGCGCGTAGCGGCCGGCGCCGCGGGTGCCGAAGTAGAGGCCGAGGAAGACCAGGATCGCCGCCGGCCAGATGCCGGGGACGGGGTCGTTCCAGTGCACCATCCACACCGCGACGGCGAAATTGAATGCGGTGATGAGGCCGAACCAGCGGGTCAGCAGGCCGAGCACGAAGGCGATTCCGGCGGCAAACTGGGCGTAGACCGAAAGCGGCGCCATCAGTTCGGGCGCGACGAAATTGAACTGGGTGAGGAACTTGGCGAACTCGCCCATGCGCTCGGCGCTGAACACGTTGTCGTGGCTCTGGTAGATGAGGAACCCGCCGGTGACGAGGCGCAAGAGAAGCAAGGCGGCGTCGGCGAACCGCTCGTTGCCCGACAAGGTGATGAGATTGTTGCGCGCCATGACGTTGCTCCCCCGAACGAGCCTTCAGGCTAGAGCGGTCGGGAGTGCTGGCAAACCCCTTTCGACCGGTCGACGAACAACGCAAAAATTGCGTGATCGGTCTTGAAATCCGGCGGTTTCCTCCCATTTCCTCGCGTGCCGGCTGCCTGCTGAGGGGCCGGCGACGGGCGGGCCGCGCCAAGCCGGCCGTCCCTCCCGCCAGTTGCTCAAACTAGGAGGACTGAACATGCGCAGTGCATTCGATTTCGCCCCGTTTCGCCGCTCGACGATCGGTTTCGACCGGCTGTTCGACCTGCTCGAGAACAGCGCCGCGGGCGCAGGCGGCGAGAACTACCCGCCGTTCGACCTGGTCAAGGTCGACGACAACAAATATCGAATCGATCTCGCCGTTGCCGGCTTCAAGCCGGACGAGGTCGACATCACCGCCCAGCAGAACCAGCTGGTGGTGACTGGCCGCAAGGGTGACGACAATGGCGCGGACTATATCCACCGCGGCATCGCCACCCGCTCGTTCGAGCGCCGCTTTGGCTTGGCCGACCACATCCAGGTGACCAGCGCCGACATGAAGGACGGCCTGCTGTCGATCGAGCTGGTGCGCGAGATCCCCGAGGCGATGAAGCCGAAGAAGATCTCGATCGGTGGGACCGAGCCCAAGGCCGAGCAAATCGAGGCTGGGGCCCGCGAAACGGCCGACGCCTAGGCCTTCAACCTGACGGAGCCCCGGCCGCATGACGGCCGGGGTTCCAATCGGACTGGCCGCCTACGCCACGTCCCAGCCGAGCGCGACTCGGCCCGACAGATCGAGCTGAGGCCCCAGCTGCAGCGGGTGGAAGCGGGCCGCCTGGACGTCGCGAAAGGCGCGCTCGAGCCCGGACTTGCGGTAGAAGCTCATGCCTCCGGCCAGCTCCATCGCTTTTTCGACCGTGGCGATGGCGTGGCGCCCGACCAAAGTCCGTCCGGCCATCGCCGTGCTGGTGGTCTCCATTCCCGGTTCGGCGTGCTCGGCGATCTCGACCATATGGCGATGGGCGAGACGGGCCGACAGCAATTCCAGCTCCATCTCGCCGGCGCGCCGGGCGCTGTTGGCGTCGGCCGGGCGCTTGGCAACGGCCGCGACCGCCGCATCGCGGGCGCCTTCGGCGATGCCGAGATAGGCCGCGTAGATCAGCGCGAAAGCGATCTTCGAAATGACATGGAACAGCATGTGCCATTCGCCCGCCGGTCGGCGCCCGCTGATCGCGGCGTCGGCGACGAACACGTTGGTCAACTGGATGTCGTTCGACCCGGTCCCGCGCATGCCCATCACCTGCCAGGTGTCGAGATGCGCGACCCCGTCGCCGCGCAGCGGGACGGCGAAATGGAGCACGGTCGGGCCGGCGTCCGGGTCGTCGTAGACCGCGCTGGTGACCAGCAGGTCGCCGGACGGCGAGCCGCTGGAGAAGGGCTTGCGCGCCGTGACTCGGAAGCCGCCGTCGACCTTTTCCGCGACGCCGCCGCTTTCCAGCCAGTCGGAACCGCCGCTGGAAACCAGCGACAGGTCCTCCGCGGCGACGCGCTTGAGCAGTCCCTCGGTCGGCGCCTGCTGGTACTTCCACCGCCAGGCGGCGGCGGCGACCAGGTGGCAGTGCATTGAGAATGCCAGCGCGGTCGAGCCGCAGGCAGCGCCGATGATGCGGATGACGTCGCACAATTCGGCGATCGACGCGCCGCCACCGCCGAACTCGGTCGGCACCAGCGCCTTGTGGAATCCGGCTGCCTTGAGCGCATCGAGATTGTTGGCGACGAACTCATCGCTCCGGTCGTGCACCGCCGCCCTGTCGGCAAAGCCGGTCGCGAGTTCGTAGGCGCGGTCGGTCCAGCTGGCGGTGTCGTTGTTGACGATGGAAAGCATGTTTCTGCTCCTCGGTTGAAATATAAACGAATGGCGCGGTCAGCACGAGGGGCGCGGCTTACAAGCGATGGAGCGCCCGCTCATGCTGACGTTGAAGGATCATCCCACCAGGCTGTCGCCAGCCGTGTCGAGGATGGTGTGCGACAGATAGGGGGCGAGCAGTCCCCGCGTGGCGCGGGCGATCCACGACCAGCCGACTCCCGAGAGAAAGATCAGCAATTGGAAGGGCAACGGATATTGTTGATGCGTAAGCGCCCACATCGCCGACGCGACGAGCGCGGCTGGCCAGAAGCCGAAGACGGCGCTCAGCGCGACAAGGACGAAGCCGCGGTAGACGAATTCCTCGTAGAAATTGGAGAAGAGATTGCCGGCCACCTTCCACGGATCGAGGCCGATCCAGCGCACGCCGTCCGGCATCGTCAGCTCGACCAGCGCGAGGAGCCCGGCCAGCGCCGCCAGTCCGCCGACCGCGCCGAGCGCCAGCGCACGAGGCGAGGTCGAGCCGAGCTGCGGAGCGGGTAGAAGCCGGGCGGCGACGAGTGCGCCCCAGAGCGCAGCGGCGACCGCGGCCATCAACGTCGAGTAAAGCAGGAGGTGCGGCAGGAACATGCCGCGAAACCCTTCATAGGCGGGGTTGCCGAGCCAGCGCATGCCGGCACCGAGCAATGCGTCATTGGGCGCAAAGCCGGTTGAATACACGACCACTACCGCACCGATCAGCAGCGCGCGATGCGTGAGGGTCAGCGGGCGGGCGGGGTTTGCTTGGTAGGACATGAGGTCGCCTTTCCAACGGAGTAGTGCGATGCGCCGGCCGACCGCCGCGTTGCGGTGGGGCCGGCGCCGGCGAGGTCACCAGGCGAGCTGGAAGCCGGCCCGGGCGCCAATTTCGCCGCTGTTGGCGGAATAGCCGACCCCGGCCGAAACCGACGCGGTCTGGCTGACCGCCGCGGCAATCGCGGTGGCAAAGCTGGTCTTGCCGTTGAAATGGCCGACCCCGCCCGACAGCGCGAACCGCGCGTCTGCCGGGATCGAGGGCGTTTCCATCGCCAGCGCCATGGCCACGCCCTCATTGGCCTTGCCGGCATCGCGCCGCGCCGTGTCGGAGAGGTCGTAGAGATCGTCGAACTTGCTCTCCAGCGCCGTGAAGCGGGTGTTGTAGCCAGCCGTCGCAGTCTGCAGCGCGGTGATCTGCGTCGTGTGCTGGCCGACGGTGCCCTGGAGCGAGGTAATCGCCGTGGAGTGCGAGCCCTGGGTCGTCTGCAGCGCCCCGATCTGGGTAGTGTGCTGGGCGACAGTCGGGATCAGGGTCGTGTTGCGCCCGACCGTGCCCGAGGCATCGACGGTCATAACATCGATCGCGCCGGTCTGCGCGGCCGTCGAGGCGGCGATGTCGCCGACGGTGACTGAGCTGCCGGCGGCACCGAGCTTGACCTGGTTGGCGCGCGTGCTGGCGGCGTTGGCACCGATCGCCGTCGAGTTGGCGAAGTTGGCCGTGGCGTTATTGCCAACCGCAACCGTATTCGCCGCCGTCGCCCCGCTGTTGGCGCCGAGAGCGAGCGAATTCAGCCCGGTGGCCCGGGCATTATTGCCGACTACGGTAGCGGCGTCGGCGAGGGCCTGAGCGTCGTGACCGAGGGCGATCGCGTTCATACTGTCGGCGCCGGAACCGTAGCCGAAAGCAATGGCGAATTCGCCGGTGGCATTAGCGGAATCGCCCATCGCCATCGAGTCGTCGCCCGACGCGTTGTTCGAATTGCCGATGGCGATCGCGCCGCTGGCGGTGGCAAAGGCCGCGCTGCCGATGGCGACTGCGCTATTGCCGCTGGCGCGGGTAGTGTCGCCAAGGGCGATGGCGCCGCCGCCGGAGGCGGCCGAGTTGTAGCCGACCGCCGTCGATGCTCCGCCGGAGGCGCTCGCGGCATTGCCGACCGCGGTCGCATTGGTTGCGCCGGCGCTGCTGATCGCGCCGCATTCGGTAGTTCCCGCCGCGGCGGCGTTATTGCATTCCGGCGTCGCATCGGCACGGGCAGTGGCCGGGAACAGGGCAATCATCATCGTTCCCGCAAGCAGGCGGATCATGGTCTTCGTGTTCATCTTCTATCCCTTCGGTCCGGCATCGCAGCCGGTGGTGAAGCCGCATCATTGCGGGCTGGGGATCGGATAAGCGGCGCTGGCGACGCGCCCCAGTTCAGCAACTGAAGCTCACCGCTACAGAAAGTGAATCGTGGCGGTATAGTTACTGAACTAGCCAGGCGCCGTGCCGACTTGATAGCAAGGGCGCACGATGATCGTGGACGAGGGAGAGGTACGATGCCCGAACGCAGCTATGGCCAGTTCTGCCCGGTCGCGATGGCCGCCGAGATTTTGGCGACCCGCTGGACGATCGTCCTGCTGCGCGAGCTTCTCGCCGGCTCGACGCGGTTCAACGAATTGCGCCGCGGCGTGCCGCGGATGTCCCCGGCGCTGCTGTCGCAACGGCTCAAGGAACTGGAAGAGGCCGGCGTCGTCGAGCGGGTGCCTGTCGCGAAAGAGCCGGGAGTCAGCGAATATGTACTGACGGCCGCCGGACGCGAGCTCAAGCCGATCGTCGAGGCGTTCGGATGCTGGGGCCAGCGCTGGGTGTCGAGCAAGCTGTCGCTGCAGCAGCCCGACGTCAATCTGCTGATGTGGGATATGCGCCGGGGCCTGAAGCGCGAGCCGATGCCCCAGCGGCGCTGTATCATGCAGTTCCAATTCTCCGGCGAACCGGCGGCGACGCGCAATTGGTGGATCGTCGCCACCCCCGGCGAGCCGGCGGAATTGTGCTGCGTCGATCCCGGCCACGACGTCGACCTTTACATCGCGACGGACGTCCGGACGATGGCCGCGATCTGGATGGGGCACGATATTGTGCGCGACGCTCGCGACGCCGGACGGCTGATGCTGACCGGGCCGGATCGGCTGGTCGCGCAATTCCAGAGCTGGCTCGGCCTGAGCCCGTTCGCGACGGTCGAGCGGCCGCTCGCCGCCTGACGACCTCTACTTCATGACCGCCGTCGGGCGCGCCTTGTCGCTGACGATGCGAATCCGCTGTGTCTTGTCCGGATCGAGATATTGGCGGGCCAGCGCCTGGAGGTCGGCGGCGGTGATCGACTTCAGCAGCGCCTCGCCGGTGCGCGCCCGATCGAGCCGGTGCGCCTTGGTCTGGGCGGTCGCCACGAAGCCCAGCCAAAAGGCGTTGCGGAGCCGCGCGCGAGCCATCGATTCGAGCATCGGCGCACGGGCGCGGTTGAAGATGTCGGCGCTGACCGGCGACTCGCGAAGCGCCGCCGCGACCCGGCGGAACTCGGCCTCGACCCGGTCGGCCTGGGCCGGATCGACCACCGAGCTGACGGTGAGGATGCCGTAATCGGGGAAGGATTCGGACATCACCGACCCGGCCGACACGCCGTAGGACGCGCCAAAATTCTCGCGCACGCTTTCGGTCAGCATCAGGTCCATCACGCCGGTCAGCAGCGACATTCCAATCTCGCGCTTGAAGTCACGGTCGTCGGCGGTCGGCCAGGCCAGCGCGACCATCTCCTGGTCGCGATTGCCGGTGTGGGTGAGGACCAGCGGCGAGCGGTCGCTGCGGAACAGCGCGCGGCGCGCGCCGGGCGCCACGGGAGCGGTATCGGCGCGTCTAGGTAGCGCGCCGAAAGTCGCGGCAACGGCGCGGATCGCGGCCGCTTCGTCGAGGTCGCCGACGAGGCCGATCTCGAGCGGTGCCGATGCGGCCAGCGCGGTGAGCACCGGGCGCGCGTCCTCGAGCCGAGTTGCCTGAAGCATCGCCGCAGGGGCGATCCCGAAGCGCCAGTCGCCCGACGCCAGATAGGCCGGAACGCGCGAGGCAAGCACGCCGCCCGGGCTGGCGTCGATCTGTTTCGACATCACCGGCACCAGATTGGCCCACTGGCTGGCGGCCTCGGGGCGGAGGCCGGGGTCGGTGAGATAGGCAGCGCTGAGCTTCATCTGCAGCGCGAGCTCGTCGGGCGAGACGGTGCCGGCGGCCATCAGGGAGTCGGCCTGGACGCTCCAGCCGGGCGTCACGCGCTGCCCGGCGGCGAGCGTGCGGATATCGTCGATCGAGTGTTTTGCCGTACCGGCCAGGGTCGCCAGCGAGCCCAGCATCGCGGCCATCGTCGGACGGTCGACCGGCAGCGCGAGCAGGCCGCCGCCGAGGCGGGCTGAGAAGACGATCTTGCCGCGCTCGAAGTCGGTCTTCTTGAGATTCAGCCGAACGCCGTTGGCGAAGCGCAGCGTGCGGATGCCGAGATCGGCGATCCGCCGGTCCTCGACGATTGCGCCGGGCGCGCCGAAGCTGTCGTAGGCGAACTTCAGGGCCGCTTCGGCGGCCGGCGCGGCGACCGCCAGCCGGGCGCTCGCGCGATAGGCCTCGGCAACATCAGGGGCTCCGATGCGCTCCTTGGCGCTGACGTGGACGAGCGGCGCGCTGGAGGCCCACAGTTCGCGGAAGGCGGCGTTAACCTCGGCCAGCGTGATGGTTGGCGCAATCGACTGCCAATAGCCTTGGCGGAAGGCCGGGGTGGTGACGTGGTTGCGTGTGCCAACGACGTTGAGGATCGCCGCGGCGAGCGCCTGGTGGCTGCGTGCGTCGGCCTGCTCGACCGCGTTCTTGAGGAAGCCGCTGTTCTCGGCTTTCTGCAGCTCGAGCTCGGCGGCGGTGAAACCATGGGTGACGGCCCGGCGAAGCTCCTGCTCGGCGATGGTCAGCGCCTCCTTCCAGGCGCCGTCCTTGGCGACCAGCCCGAAGCTCACTCCAAGGGCGGCGTCCTCGATGTCGTTGTCGATCAGGCTGGCGCTCAGCAGGGGGGAGTCGGGCGCGGTGATGAGCCGCTGGAGCCGGCGGTTGAAAGCGGTCCGGGCGATGCCGCGCACGGTCGCGAGGCGGCGCTCGGCAAGCGTGTCGACCGGTTCGCGCCACGGCCGGTAGGCGGTGATCGAGATGGTCGTTGCGACCGATTGATGGACGAAGGTGTCGAAGGCCGGGCCGCGCTTGAGATCGACCTTGCCGCGCGGCAGCGGGACGCGCTCGCCGCCGGCCGGAGTCCAGCTCGCGAAGCGATCGCGGATCTTGGCCTCGATCCGCTTCGGATCGGCATCGCCGACGAACACCAAAGTGGCGTTCTCCGGCCGGTAGTAGCGGCGATAGAGCGCCTTCAACCGCTCGGCCGGGGCGCCGCGGAGCACCGGCTCGGTGCCGATCGGCAGGCGCCGCGGATAGGGCGTGTCCGGAATCTGGAAGGCGATGCTGTCCATCACCTGCGCCAGCTGGAAGGTGTTGCGGACTCGCCGCTCGCCGAGGATCACGCCCCGCTCGCGCTCGACCGCCGCCGGGTCAAACGCGATCTCGCTCGCGACCTCGCGCATCAGCATCAGGGCGGTGTCGACCTGCTCGTCCTCGACCTTGGGCAGATCGAGCATGTAGAGCGTCTGGTCGAAGCCGGTCTGGGCGTTGTTGTCGGGGCCGAACTTGAGGCCCTGGCGCTCGAGGATCCTGACCATTTCGCCCTCGGGGACGTTGGTCGAACCGTTGAAGGCCATGTGCTCAATGAAGTGGGCGAGGCCGCGCTCGTCCTCATCCTCGCCGATAGAGCCGAACTCGAAGCGCAGTCGGACCGACGCCGTGCCCTTGGGGAAGCCGTTGCGGCGGATGGCATATTTCATGCCGTTGGGCAGGGTGCCGTAGATGATCGACGGGTCGGGCTGGATGTCGGTAAGAGCCACGCCCCAGCCGTTGGCGCGCGGCGCCTGGGCAGCGGACGGCTGGGCCAGCGCAACGGCGGCGGCGGTAAGAGCAAGCAGCAAGCGGATCATCGACGCATACACTTTCCTTGGGCGGGAGCCGTCGTGCCGCGCATCGCCCGCCAGTGCCACACTGCTTCGACGAAGCGCGGCGCCTAGCGGACGCGCGGACCGCCGAACGGCAGCGGCGGCGGCGGGCGGCGATCGCGGCGCGGAAGCTGCGCCTGATAGGCGACTCCGCAATGCTGCACGCAATAGGGGTAGCCCGGGTTGGCGGCCTGGCCGCAGAAATGGAAATCCGGCTCGCCCGGGTGGCCCATCGGCCAACGGCAGACGCGGTCGTTGAGATCAAGCAGGCTGGTCTTGTCGGCGACCTCGGCGCTCGGCTTGGCCGGGACCAGCCGGCGCGGCGGAGCCGGCGGGATCGGCGCCTGGGTGTCGCCCGGGCCCTGGCGAATGAACCCGCCCGGCCCGACCGACCGATACTGGACATTGGGATCGGGCTGCGGCTGCGAGGCGCGATGCGGCATCACCGGCGCTTGTTGCTGGGCGAAGCGCGGGCCGGCACCGCTGGGAGCGTCACCGGGCGCGATGTCGTCGGCATGGGCCGAGCTCTCGGCGGGCTCGGACCGCTGCGGAGCCGGCGCGGGCTTGGGCGCGGCCTTCTTCGGAGCCGCGGCCTTGGCCGGTTTGGCGGCATCCTTTTCCTCGCCCGGCTTGACCGGCGACGGGCGCGATTCGAGGCCGAGGCGGTGGGCCTTGCCGATCACCGCATTGCGGCTGACTCCGCCCAACTCATCGGCGATCTGGCTGGCCGTGGCGCCCTTGGCCCACATCGACTTCAGCCGCTCGATTCGCTCTTCGGTCCAGGACATTGACTCAAAACACTCCGTTGCGAGTTGCTCGCTTGCGCCGCTGCCGATAGGCGATTGGCTGATGATCGGCCAGACCCCCAGCCCCGACGCGCCCCGCCGGCCCCGCGCCGGGCTCGGCGAGACGACCTTGAACGGGGTCAATTGGGGAGGACTCAGGACCCTTTATATCAAGGAGGTGCGGCGCTTCTTCAAGGTCCAGATGCAGACCGTGTGGGCGCCGGCCATCACCACCCTCCTGTACCTCATCATCTTCACCGTCGCGCTCGGGCGCTCGGGTAAGACCGTGATGGGCGTTCCGTTCGCCGATTTCATCGCCCCGGGCCTGATCGTTATGGCGATGCTCCAGAACAGCTTCGCCAACGCCAGTTTCTCGCTGTTGGTCGGCAAGATGCAGGGAACGATCGTCGACTATTTGATGCCGCCGCTATCGGTCGGCGAGCTCATCGCCGGGCTGGTCGGGGCGGCCGTCACTCGCGCTTTGCTGGTCGGCTTTGCAGTGTGGCTGGTGATGCTCGCCTGGCCCGGAGTCCACGTCACCGTGCGCGAACCGCTGACGCTGCTTTATTTCGGGCTCGCGGGGTCGCTGATGTTGGCCTTCCTCGGGCTGATCACGTCGATCTGGGCCGACAAGTTCGACCATGCGGCGATGGTCACCAACTTCGTGGTCGCGCCCCTCTCGCTGCTCAGCGGCACCTTCTACGCCGTCGACTCGCTGTCGCCGGGCTTTCAGGCGGCGAGTCACGCCAATCCGTTCTTCTACGTCATCTCCGGCTTCCGCCACGGCTTCCTCGGGGTCTCGGATTCGCCGCTCGTCGTCGGCGCGCTAGTCCTCGCCGCAATCAACGTCATCCTGCTGCTGGCCTGCGTCACGCTCCTCAAGCGGGGCTGGAAGATCAAGAACTGACTTTTTTCCTGCGCGGTGATCCAGCGGGGCGCCCGGACCCGTCTAACTCCTGACCAACCATCGGAGGAGTAACGAAATGAACGGGATGCCAGTCACGGAAATGATCCTCGGGATGACAGCGGGCTGCCTGCTGCTGATCGGGGCGATCCAGATCCTGCGGCTGATCCAGACCTGGATCACGCACAAGACGATCCGCCGGACGATCGACAAGGACCCGTCGCTCGCCGTCGGGATGCTCGCTCGTCTGGGCGAACCGGGCAGCTCTGCCGGCGACGACCGCACCGGAGTGGTGCTGATCGCCATCGGGTTGGCGATGATCGGCGCGACTGTGCTGGTCGGCGATGCGACATGGCTTCGCTACGGGTTGGGAGCGGCGCTGTTCCCATTGCTGGTCGGCGGTGCCTTGTGGCTGCGCCAGTCGCTGGCCGAGCGGGCGGCGCAGCGTGCCGCCGGGGAATGAGGAAGATTTCGCCCTGGCGCAGCGCTCGGCAGCCGGCGACACGACCGCGTTCGCATTGCTGGTCGAGAAGCACGAGCGGCCGCTGCGCGCGTTCCTCGAGCGGTTGGCGGGCGCTGACGGCGACGACCTCGCTCAGCAGGCGTTCCTCAAGGCGTGGCGTTCGGCCGGGCAATATGACGGCCGGGCACGCTTCTCGACATGGCTCACGCGGATCGCCTGGCGCTGCCGGCTCGATCAGTTGCGCCGGCGTCAACCGGAGCCGGTCGAACCGCCAGTCGCGGTCGACCACCATCGCCCCCTCGAGGTCGCCGATTTGCTCGCCCGTCTCGGCGAGCGCGAGCGGGCAGCGCTGATCCTCTGTGAAGGCCATGGCTGGACTCATGGCGAGGCCGCGACACTGCTGGCAATTCCGCTTGGGACGCTCAAATCGACAATTGCGCGCGCCAAACGACAGTGCCGGCAAGTATGGGAAGCAAGCGATGACTGACGACGGTTTCGAGATCTGGCTCAAGTCGACGCTGGTGCCCGCCGAGCGGCCGCCCGACCGTGACTTTACGCTCAAGGTCGATGCGTTGGTGAGGCTCGACCAGCGGCTGGGTGCGGAGAGCAAGGCGGCGCTGGCCGGTTTCGCCCATCGGGCGCTTGGCTTCGCGGCAGTGGCGGCAGCGCTGGTGTGGCTGGTGCGGTCCCCCCGGATTGACGCCACAATCGCCGACTCGCCCGACCTTGCGGTGGCCGGATTGATCGCCATCCTTGTCATGCTGGTGCCGCTAATTGCCGGCCCGCGCCACAGCACCGCAGGGTCGCGCGCAGCAAAATCAGAGGCTTAGCCGTTTCGGAGGCTGAACGAGCGATAACCAGCGCGTTCAGACCGCTCTCAAGCCGCACGTCCTAGAAGATGCTCACCACCCGCTCGAGAAGGAGAGCATCATGCGTACCAAGCTTCTGACTGCCGCCGCGTTTGCGATTGCCGCTGCCGCTCCGGCCGCCGCCCAGTGGGCGCCCCCGCCGCCGCAGGGCTATGGTTATGGCCAGCCGGCCTACGGCTACGGTCAGCAGGGATATGGCCAAGTCAACCACGGCCAGTTCCGCGCGCTCCAGGTGCGGCTTGACCGCGCCCAGCGCACGATCGACCGGCTCGACCGCCGCGATGTGCTGTCGAACCGCGAGGCGCGTCGCCTGCGCGAAATGAGCTGGGACGTGCGCAACGATCTGATGCGCGCCGCCCGCGACGGTCTCAACTACAGCGAGTTCCGTCGCTTCGAGATGCGGCTCGGCCAGCTCGAGTTCCGCATCAATCGCGAGGCGCGTGACGGTAATCGCTACGGCAATCAGGCCTATGCCTATGCCGACCGTGACCGCGACGGCCGTCCCGACCGCTGGGAAGACGACCGCGGCCGCGATCACGATGGGCGCCGCCACCGCGACGACGACGATTAAGTCGAGGCGCGACGAATGACGGGAAGGGCGGGGTCCGCGGGCCTCGCCCTTTTCATTTGCGCGGGGGCCGAGATATAGGCGCTCGCGAAATCCATCCCGCTTCGGAGACCTGCCTCATGGCCATTACGCCGCTCATGCCCGTCTATCCGCGCTGCGAGGTCCGGCCGGTCCGCGGAGAGGGCATCTGGCTGTACGGCGAGAATGGCGAGAAATATCTCGACTTCGCGAGCGGCATCGCGGTCAATCTGCTGGGACATGGCCATCCGCACCTGACGAAGGCGATCCAGCAACAGGCGGAAACACTGATCCATGTCTCCAACCTTTACGGCTCGCCGCAGGGCGAGGCGCTGGCGCAGCGGATCGTCGATCTGACCTTTGCCGATACGGTGTTCTTCACCAACTCCGGGGCCGAGGCGGTGGAGTGCGCGATCAAGACCGCGCGGCGCTATCACCATGCCGGCGGCAACCCGCACAAGAACGAGCTGATCACTTTCAAGAATGCCTTCCACGGCCGAACCATGGCGACGATCAGCGCGACCGATCAGGAGAAGCTGCGCGACGGATTTGCGCCGCTGCTCGAGGGGTTCAAGGTGGTCGAGTTCGACAATCTCGACGCCGCCTTGGGAGCGATCGATGGACGGAGCAGTGGTTTCCTAATCGAGCCGATCCAGGGGGAGGGGGGCATCCGGCCGGCGAGCCGCGAATTCCTACACGGGCTGCGCAAAGCGTGCGACGAGCAGGATCTGATGCTCGTTTTCGACGAGGTTCAGTGCGGCGTTGCGCGCACCGGGCACCTTTATGCGTATGAATATTACGGAATCGCGCCCGATATCCTCGCCACGGCGAAGGGCATCGGCGGCGGCTTCCCGCTGGGCGCGTGCCTGGCGACCGAGAAAGCGGCGCGCGGGATGGTGATCGGCACCCACGGCTCGACCTATGGCGGCAACCCGCTGGCGATGGCCGCCGGCCAGGCGGTGCTCGACGTCGTCGCCAACGACGAATTCCTCGCCGAGGTGCGCGCCAAGGGCGAGCGGCTGCGCTCGGCGCTCGAGCAGATGATCCCCAATCACAGCCATTTGTTCGACAGCGTGCGCGGGGTCGGGCTGATGCTGGGCCTGAAGCTCAAGAGCGACAGCCGCGCCTTCGTCAACTGGCTGCGCAGCGAGGGCATCCTGCTGGTCGCGGCGGGCGAGAACGTGGTCCGGATCCTGCCGCCACTGACGATCGACGAGGCCGACATTAGGACGTTCGTCGACGGCCTGTCCGCGGCGGCCGACAAGTACCGGTTGCCGGACGCGGCGTGAGCGCCGGGGCCGACCAGGCGCTCGGCTTCACCATCCCCGGGCGGCACGCGCGCGGGCGGCTGGTGCGCGTCGGGGCAACGCTCGACACGATCCTCGCCAACCACGACTATCCGCCGCCGATCGCGCAATTGCTGGCCGAGGCGCTGGCGCTAACAGGCTTGCTCGGCACCTTGCTCAAGGACCCGAGCGGCCAGCTGACGCTCCAGGCGCAGACCGAGAAGGGCATCGTCGACCTCCTGGTGTGCGACTATCTCGCCGGAGCGCTGCGCGGCTATGTCCGCCACGACCCCGACCGGCTGGCGGAGGCGGGACCCGACCCCAACCTCTTCTCGCTATTCGGCAAGGGCTATCTGGCGATCACCTTCGACCAGCCAGTGACCGCCGAGCGCTACCAGGGCATCGTGCCGCTGGAAGGCGAGGGGCTGGGCGAGGCGGCGCAAAGCTATTTCGCGCAATCCGAGCAGATCCCATCGCTGGTCCGGCTGGCGGCCAAGTGCGGCGAGGACGGGCGCTGGGTCGCGGGCGGACTGATGCTGCAGCATCTGCCCGAGGGCGAGGAGGGGCGCGAACGGCTCCACACAAGGCTCGACCACCCCGAATGGCCGCACCTCGCGATCCTCGGCGGTTCGGTCAAGGACAGCGAGCTGCTCGACCCCGAGCTGCCGCTCGACCAATTGGTGTGGCGGCTGTTCCACGACGAGGAGGAGGTGCGGGTGCTGGAACCGGTGCCGCTGTCGCGCGGCTGCCGCTGCGACCCCGACTATGTGCGATCGGTCATTGCCCGCTTCCCGGCGGAAGAGCAGGCGGCGATGGTCGGCGAGGACGGGCTGATCCGCGTCGACTGCGCGTTCTGCGCGACCGACTTCCCGATCGACCCGGCGGAATTGCAATAGCGCTGGACGCGGGCGGTCAGCCTTCTTTAATCTAACGCAAGTTAAGTTTTTTGTATGCGAGTCGCTGTGAAGATTCCCGCTTTTGTCGCCGTCCCGGTTGCCCTCCTGTCACTGGGCGCGGCGCTTCCGCCGTCGTTGCAAGGCAGCGGCCTGTGGGAAGTCGGGACCAAGGCGAGCGGCGCCGGGGCCGGCCGCCATTGCCTCGCCGACACCGCGCTCCTCACCCAATGGGAGCATCGCGGCGCGCAATGCACGCGGGTCGTGCTGAGCGGCAACCGCGACCGGTCCGAGGTGCAATACACCTGCCCGGCGGGCGGCTTCGGCACCAGCCGGGTGCAATTGCTGACCCCGCGCAGCGTGCGCATCGAGACCCAGGGCATCTCGGGCGGGCTGCCGTTCGGCTACACCATCTATGCCCGCCGGCTTGGCCCATGCGGGCCCGTTAAGCGATAGTTTAAGCTTCGCGGCGTAAGGCGGTGGCGTGCCCGGGACGGGCGCGCTTTCCTCCCTGCGGCCGTCGGGCCGCGACTGGGGCCGCTTCGGCGGCCCCTTCTTTTTCGGCGATCGAGGCCCTAGACGCGCGCCGATGCCCGATACGACGCGCAAGCAAGCGGTGGTGTTGCTCTCCGGCGGCCTCGATTCGATGGTCTGCGCCGGCCTTGCGCGCGAGGCCGGGTTCGACGTCGTCGCGCTTACCATCGACTATAACCAGCGCCACCGGATCGAGCTGGCGGCGGCGGAGCGGATCGCGCAGGCGGTGGGCGCGGTGCGGCACATCGTCCTGCCGCTCGACCTCAGCCGGTTCGGCGGATCGGCGCTGACCGGCGACGGAGACGTTCCCAAGCACGGCGTCGACGGGACCATTCCGGCGACCTACGTCCCGGCACGCAACACCATTTTCTTGTCGATCTGCCTCGGCCTGGCCGAAGCGACCGGCGCGCGCGACCTCTATATCGGGGTGAATGCGCTCGACTATTCGGGCTATCCCGACTGCCGGCCGGAGTTCGTCGCGGCGTTCGAGAATCTCGCCAACATCGCCACCCGCGCCGGGGTCGAAGGCGAGCCGTTCACGCTCCACACGCCGCTGCTGGCGATGAGCAAGGCCGACATCGCGCGCGAGGCGGACCGGCTCGGACTCGACGCCGGGATGAGCTGGTCGTGCTACGACCCCGGTGCCGACGGGCGGCCGTGCGGCCAGTGCGATTCGTGCCGCTTACGCGCGCGGGGCTTCGCCGAGGCCGGCCTGGTCGATCCGGCGGCGGCATGAGCTACGCGGTCAAGGAGCTGTTCCTGACGCTTCAGGGCGAGGGCGTGCAGGCGGGGTCGCGGGCGGTGTTCCTGCGCTTCGCCGGCTGCAATCTGTGGAGCGGGCGCGAGGTCGACCGGGCCGCGGCGCAATGCACCTTCTGCGACACCGATTTCGTCGGCACCGACGGGCCGGGCGGGGGCAAGTTCAGCGATTCCGACGCGCTTGCGGCCGCGGTCGAAGCGGCGTGGGGCGCGGGACGCGACGAGCGGCTGGTGGTGGTCACCGGCGGCGAGCCGATGCTGCAGCTCGACCCGGCGCTGATCGATTCGCTGCACGCGCGCGGCTTCCGGGTGGCGGCGGAGAGCAACGGCACGCTCCCCGCCGTGGCCGGGCTCGACTGGCTATGCGTCAGCCCCAAGGCGGGGACCGAAGTGGTCCAGCGTGCGGGCGACGAGTTGAAGCTGGTGTGGCCGCAGCCGGGGATCGACCCGGCCGAGCTCGAACGCTGGGATTTCGCCCACTTCCTGGTCCAGCCGATGGATTGCGCCAATCGCGCCGGGGCGATGGCGGCGGCGGTGGCGCTGGCGATGGAACGGCCGCGCTGGCGGCTGACGCTCCAGGCGCACAAGATCGCCGGGCTCGCCTAGCCGGTCGTCGCTTCGCTGTTGGCCGCTTCCGGCTCGGCGGGCTGGGCCGGCTCGCTGGCGGGCTGAGCTCGCGGAGCTGCGGGGCGCGGACGGCGCGGGGCGGTGCGATTGCCGGTCGAAGCCTCGCCATCCTCCTCGACGTCGGCGGCGATGTTGGCGATGTCGATGTCGGCCGCCATGTTGGCGTCGGCGCCGCTGGCGGCGTCGATCGCGGTGAGATCGTTCGAATCGAGATTGTCGGCGGCGAGCTGCTCGTCGGCCTGGCGCACGTCCTGCGCCGCGGGCTTCTTGTCGCAGCCGGCGGCGGCGAGCGCGGCGAGCGCGATGATCAAAATGGGCTGGCGCATCCGGTGGCAATTCCTCGGCACGAAAAAGGGGCTGCCGGGATGGTTACCGGCAGCCCCTTCAAAAGCCAACGCCCGCGCGAGGTGCGTGGGCAGCGACATTACATCGCGTTGTTGGTCGCCGTCGCATTGGCGTCGACAGTCGCATTGGCGTCGACGGTCGTGTTGGTGTCGGCGTTCATGGTCATGTTCGCGTCCATGTTGACGTCCGCGTTCATGGTGTCGTCGGTCATGACGTTCTCGGTGGTCATGGTGTCTTCGACGTTCATGGTGTTGTTCTCGGCTTCGTTGTTGGTGCAAGCCGAAAGGGTCAGAACCGCAGCGGCGGTCAGGATCAGAGCGCGCATATTGTAACTCCCATTTGTTTTCGTTGATCAAAAAAATCAGGGCCCCCGCGAGGAGAACCCTGTACGCAAAAAGCCGGCGCCCTCCCGAAGGAGAGCGCCGAGCAGATTACATGCCGTTGGCGAGATTCGTGTCGGCGCTGTTGGTCGCGAGATCGGTCGCGACAGCGTTGACCGAGCCATTAGCGTCGGTGACGACGTTGGCGCCGGTCGCGTTCATCGCGTTGGCGTCCATCATCATGTTGTCGGTGCCGAGGTTCTCGGTCGCCAGCGCCTCGTTGACGGCGGCATTTTCTTCAGCGTCGCCGGCATTGTTACAAGCCGAGAGCGCCAGGGCCGCACCAGCGACCAGGATAAGAGCACGCATTCAAAACTCCCTTGATAATTTACGATCTGGAGCAGGGTTGGCCCCCTCGCAAATCGCGCGCACAATAGTCGGAAGGGAGGGCGGCCTCAAGGCACTTTGTCGGGGGCAGCCAGGCGGCCCAGGAAAACCGCCAAATTCCGCCCCAGAGCGGCATCGAGATCGGCCATATCGTGGCGATTTTCGAGCGCCTCGAGGCTGGTCACGCCAAATTCCGAAATGCCGCACGGGACGATACCGCCGAAATGGTCGAGCGCCGGGGCGACGTTGATCGAAAAGCCGTGGAGCGTGACCCAGCGGCGCACGCGCACGCCGATCGCGCCGATCTTGGCCTCGTCCGGGCCGGCGCCGGTCCAGATGCCGATGCGGCCGGGCGCGCGGCGGGCGGCGACGCCGAGCTCGGCCAGCGAATCGATCATCCAGCCCTCGAGTGCGTGGACGAAGCGGCGGATGTCGCGGCCGCGCCGGTCGAGATCGAGGAGGACGTAGCCGACCCGCTGGCCGGGGCCGTGATAGGTGTAGCGCCCGCCGCGGCCGGCGGCATGGACCGGGAAGCCGAGCGGGTTGAAGAGCTCGGCCGGGTTGGCGCTGGTGCCGGCGGTGAACAACGGCGGGTGCTCGAGCAGCCAGACGAGCTCGGGCGCGCCCTCGTCGCGAATGGCGGCGGCGCGGCGCTCCATCTCCGCCAGCGCGGCCGCGTAATCGGTGAGGCCGGGGGTGACCCGCCATTCGAGGCCGTCGGGGGGCGTCATCGCGGCCTGCCTTGGCGCGGTGCGGCGGGCGATTGCAAGGGCGCGCCGCTGCCAGCATAAGCGCGGGGAGTAGAGGGAAGGGGCCCGCCGCATATGTCCGTATCGATCAGCCGAGCCTGGGACGAGACCCGCGACTTCCTGGTGCGCGAGCGGCGGCTGGTGGCGCCGGTGGCGCTGACCTTCGTGCTGCTGCCGACGGTGGCGTTCCGGCTGTTCACTCCGCCGATGGGGAGCGCCGAGGCGGCGCAAAGCCCGGCGCTGCTGCTGCTCTACGTGGTGCTGTTCGTCGAGCTGATCGGCGGAATGGCGCTGATCATGCTCGCCAGCGGTGCGCGCGGGCCGCTCGGACAGACGCTTGGAGCTGCGTTCAAGCGGGCGCTGGTGGCGGTGGCGAGCTTCATCCTGTTCGGGCTGCTGCTGCTGCCGCTGATGCTGGTGTTTGCGCTGCTCGCGCTGGGCGGCGGTGAGGTGCCGACCAACCCGGCGATGATCTCGCCGAAGTTCGCCCTGGCGGTGATGAGCGCGGTGGTGGTGGCGATGCTGATCTTCTTCCGCGTGTCGCTGTTCCTGCCCGCAGCGGCGCTCGAGAAAGTCGGGCCGTGGGGCGCGCTGAAGCGGGGCTGGCAGCTCGGCAAGGGCATCGGGCTCAAGCTCACCGCGATGTTCATGGCGCTGTTCCTGGTGTCGCTGGTGGTCAGCCTGGTGGTGCAATGGGTGTTCGGCGCGATCGCGCAGCTCGGGCTGGGCGGCGATTCGGGGCTGACCGCGGGAAGCCTGCTGGTGGCGGTCGCGGTCGGGCTGGTGGCGTCGGTGTTCCTGTCGATCCAGGCGGTGATGTCGGCGCGGATCTATGCCCAGGCGGCGGGCGGCGGCGCCGGGCCGGCGAGCGTGCCCGAGGTCGAGCGCAAGGACTGATCAGCGCCAGCGCGCGAGCGGCGGCAGGCTCATCAATATGGCGTCGATGTTGCCGCCGGTCTTGAGCCCGAACAAAGTGCCGCGGTCGTAGAGCAGGTTGAACTCGACGTAGCGGCCGCGGAACTCGAACAACGCGTCCATGTCAGCTTGCGTGAACGGCGCGTCCATGCGGCGGCGGACGATCTTCGGGAAGATGTCGAGGAACGCCTCGCCGACGTCGCGGGTGAAGGCGAAATGGGCGTCAAAATGGTCCTCGAGCCGGTCGTAGAAGATGCCGCCGACGCCGCGCGACCGGCCGCGGTGGGGAAGCCAGAAATAGTCCTCAGCCCATTTTGAGAAGCGCGGGTAAAAAGTCGGGTCGTGGGCCGCGCAGGCGGCGCGCAGGCGGGCGTGGAAGTCGGCGGTGTCCTCGTCGTTGGGGAGCGCCGGGTTGAGGTCGGCGCCGCCGCCGAACCAGCGCCGGGTGGTGGTCAGGAAACGGGTGTTCATGTGCACCGCTGGGACGTGCGGGTTGGCCATGTGCGCGACGAGGCTGATGCCGGTGGCGAAGAAGCTGGGGTCGTCCTCGGCGCCGGGGATCGAGGCGGCGAATTCGGGCGAGAAGCGGCCGCCGACGGTGGAGACGTTGACTCCGACCTTTTCGAACACGCGGCCGTTCATCTGGCCGCGCACGCCGCCGCCGCCGGGCGAGCCATCCTCTTCCGTGCGGTCCCACGGGAGATATTCGAACGCGGCGTCGCTTCCGGCCTCGCGCTCGATCGCCTCGAACTCGGCGCAGATGCGGGTGCGCAGCGCCTCGAACCAGTCGCGGGCGGCCTGTTGCTGGTCGTCGAGCGGTTTCATTCGGGCAATAATCCTGTCTGTCGCAAGGCTTCCCCGGCCGCGAGGGTCGCGGCGGTGGCCAGGTTGAACGAGCGCACCTCGGGCCGCTGCGCAAGGCGCAGGCGGGCCTCGGCGGCGAAGGCGACGTGGCCCGGGACCCCGCCGCTTTCCTTGCCGAACATCAAAATATCGTCGGGCCGGAAGGAAAAATCGTGGACCCGGGCGGAGCCGCGGGTGGTAAACAGCAGCAGCCGGCCCGGAGTAGCGGCGCGAAAGGCGGCGAAATCGGCGTGGCGGCGGATCTCGACATGGTCGATATAGTCCATCGCCGTGCGCCGGACTCGGCGGTCGTCCCAGGCGAAGCCGAGGGGCTCGATCAGGTCGACGGCAAGCCCGAGGCAGGCCCCAAGGCGCAGGACCGCGCCGACATTGCCGGCGATCTCCGGTTCGAACAGGGCAATGCGCATGCGTGAGCGCGGCTTAGGAACAAGCGCCGCGAGCCGCAAGGCAGCTACCGAAAAGCGGCAATTTCGCCATTTGCAACTGCCGGTCGAGGCGCTATCAGCGCGCCATCTCGCGGCGGCCTCTTAGGTTCGCTGCGTAGCTGTCGTAAGCCGCGTCCTGCCGGGCGCCGGTGGTAAGCAACAGGTCAAAAGGGTGAGCATGGCCACGCTGGAACAAACGCACGCCGCGACGGAGCCGGGCGACGGGGTCCGCCGCCGCGACTTCATCAACATCGCCGCGGTCAGCTTTGCCGGAGTCGGCGGCGCCGCGATGATCGCTCCCCTGGTCTATCAGATGAACCCGTCGGCCGACGTGCTGGCGCTGGCCTCGACCGAAGTCGACATCTCCAAGATCGCGCCCGGCCAGGCGATCAAGACGGTGTGGCGCAAGCAGCCGGTGTTCGTGCGCAATCTGACGCCCAAGGAGATCGCCGAGGCCAATGCGGTCAAGACCAGCGACCTGCGCGACCCGCAGACGCTGGCCGAGCGGACCAAGCCGGGCAAGCAGAACTGGCTGATCACGCTGGGCGTGTGCACCCATTTGGGCTGCGTTCCGTTGGGCGTCGCCGAGGGCGAGAACCGCGGCGAATATGGCGGATACTTCTGCCCCTGCCACGGGTCGCACTACGACACCGCGGCGCGGATCCGCAAAGGCCCGGCACCGACCAACCTCGTGATTCCGGAATATCAGTTCACGTCCGACACCGTCGTGACGATCGGTTAAAGGGAAACAGGACATGAGCTTTTCCTGGGCCAGGCCCTATGAGCCGAAGACCGCGCTGGGCAAATGGTTCGACCAGCGCCTGCCGCTCCCGCGGCTGGTCTATGGGGCGATCGGCGGCGGCTATCCGGTGCCGCGCAACCTCAATTACTTCTGGAACTTCGGGGTTCTCGCCGGCCTGTTCCTGATGATCCAGATCGTCACCGGGATCGTGCTGGCGATGCATTATTATGCCTCGGCCGACGGCGCGTTCAATTCGGTCGAGCACATCATGCGCAACGTCAACGCCGGTTGGCTGATGCGCTATGCCCACGCCAACGGCGCGAGCTTCTTCTTCATCGTCACCTACATCCACATCTTCCGCGGGCTCTATTATGGCTCGTACAAGGCGCCGCGCGAGCTGGTGTGGATGCTCGGGCTGGTAATCTACCTCTTGATGATGGCGACCGCCTTCATGGGCTACGTCCTGCCGTGGGGGCAGATGAGCTATTGGGGCGCGCAGGTCATCACCGGCTTCTTCTCGGCCTTCCCGATCATCGGCGAGCCGCTGCGCATCTGGCTCTTGGGCGGCTTCGCGCCGGACCAGGCGGCGCTGACCCGCTTCTTCTCGCTCCATTATCTGCTGCCGTTCGTGATCGCCGCAGTGACGATCCTGCATATCTGGGCGCTGCACATTCCGGGGTCGAGCAACCCGACCGGAGTCGACGTCAAGAGCGAGAAGGACACGCTTCCGTTCCACCCGTTCTACACCGCCAAGGACGGCTGGTTCGCGGGGCTGGTGCTTGCGCTCTATGCACTGGTGCTGTTCTTCATGCCCAACGCGCTCGGCCACCCGGACAATTACATCCCGGCGAACGCGCTTTCGACCCCGGCGCACATCGTTCCCGAATGGTACTTCCTGCCGTTCTACGCGATCCTCAAGGCGTTCACCGTCGACTTCATCTTCGACGCCAAGCTGTGGGGCGTGCTGGCGATGTTCGGCTCGATCCTGCTCTTGTTCCTGCTGCCGTGGCTCGACCCGTCGCCGGTCCGCTCGGGATCGTACCGGCCGACCTTCAAGCGCTTCTTCTGGATCCTAGTGCTCGACGTACTGATCCTCGGCTGGGCCGGCGGCCAGGTCGCGACCCCGATGATCGTGGCCATCAGCCAGATCGCGACGGCCTATTATTTCGCGCACTTCCTGATCATCCTGCCGATCATCAGCAAGCGCGAGCGGACCATTCCGTTGCCGAACTCGATCTCGGAAAGCGTGCTCCACGGCGAGAAGCAGGAATCGGCGCCCCTCGGCCAGACGGCTCCGGCGAACTAAGGGATAGACGCAACCATGATTCGTTGGATCGCCCGCTTTATCGGCTTCGGCTTCGTTGCCATCCTGCTGCTGAGCTTCGTCACCGACCTGCGCACCTCGCTGAAGGAGCCGGCCGAGGAGACCGCCGAGCACAAGTTCCACCGCGAGCCCAAGGCGCTCAAGCTGTCGACCGACGGCCCGCTCGGCCATTTCGACAAGGCCCAGCTGCAGCGCGGCCTCAAGGTCTACACCGAGGTGTGCGCGGCGTGCCACGGGATCAATCTGGTGGCGTTCCGCAACCTCGCCGACCTCGGCTACACCGAGGGCCAGATCAAGAGCTTCATGACCGACCAGTGGAAGATCGAGGTGCCCTCGATCAACCCGGACACCGGCGAGGCGGCGACCCGCAAGCCGGTCGCGTCGGACCGCTTCCCCAAGCCCTATCCGAACGAGATCGCGGCGCGGGCGGCGAACAACAATGCCTATCCGCCCGACCTGTCGTTGATCGCCAAGTCGCGCGAGGGCGGCGCGGCCTATCTCTATTCGCTGCTCACCGGCTATCAGCAGCCGTCGGCGGAATTGCTCAAGGAATTCCCCGACGCGGCGCCGGGCAAGGGGCTCTACCACAACCCCTATTTCGCCAACCTCAACATCGCCATGCCGCCGCCGTTCACGGCCGACGGGCAGGTGACCTATGAGGGCGAAGGGCAGCCGCCGGCGACCATCGACCAGATGGCCAAGGACGTCAGCGCGTTCCTGCTGTGGACCGCCGAGCCCAAGCTCGAGGCGCGCAAGCGGACCGGCATCACGGTGCTGATCTTCCTCCTGATCGCGACCATCCTGGGCTATCTGGCGTACCAGAACGTGTGGGCCGAGGCGAAGCGCGCGGTGCGCCGCACCGGGCCGCTCGACCCCGCCAACCAGGCCAAGAGCAAGAGCGCCAAGCGCGACGCGGGGATTGCCGGGTAACAGAGGGGTCGCGGGAGCGGTACCGCTTCCCGACCGGTCCTCTCGCCGCTGGATTGCCCTTCGACAAGCTCAGGACAGGCTTCGTCGCGCCGCTCCTCGCAATGACGAGGTGCGGCCTAGGCGGGGCGGCGCTGCATCATCACGATCGAGGTGTAGCGCATGACCGGCTCGCCGTGCTGGTTGGCGACCAAAGT
Organism: Sphingomonas mesophila; assembly: GCF_003499275.1. Taxonomy (GTDB): domain Bacteria; phylum Pseudomonadota; class Alphaproteobacteria; order Sphingomonadales; family Sphingomonadaceae; genus Sphingomicrobium; species Sphingomicrobium mesophilum. The sequence goes on from NZ_QWDF01000001.1 coordinate 662,256, forward strand.
CTCGGTGCGGATGGTGCCGATATGGGGTTTGGAGCGCGACGGGGTCTTGTCGGTGACCGTTCCGGTGACCGTCAGCCGGTCGCCGGGATAGACCGGCTTCAGCCAGCGCAATTCGTCGATCCCGGGTGAGCCGAGGCCGGCCTGGCGGGTGGCGACGACGTGGCGGGCGATGACCGCCATGGTCATCGCGCAGGTATGCCAGCCGCTTGCCGACAGGCGCCCGAAATAGGTCTTGGCGGCCTCTTCGTCGCTGAGGTGGAACGGCTGGGGATCGTATTTGCGCGCGAACTCGAGCACTTCCTCGCGAGTCACGTCATAGTGGCCGAACACGGTCTCGCCGCCGAGCGGGATGTCGTCGAAATAGATGTGCGGCTCGCTCATGAGCGCCACTCCTTCGCGGTGTCGCCGAGCGCGGCGACGAGGGGCTTCAGGTGCGCCTCGAACGGGCGCCAGGCGTCGATGCCCTTGCGGTTGATCGGCTCGCGCACTTGGCCGGCGCTGATCGTCTGGACCGGGCGCTCGGTGCTGTGGAAGTCGAGGCAAGCGGGGTCGAAGTCGAGGCCGAGGAAGTCGGTCAGGCGGCGGGTCTCGGCTTCGATGTCGGCGACCAGATCCTCGTAGATCACGCGGTGGACGAAGCCGGGGAGGGCGGCGTCGAAGTGGCGCATCAGGCGCACGTAATCGGCGTAGTAGCGCGCCATGGTGTCGAGCGCATTGCTGTGGTCGAGGCCGCGGGCGTAGAGCTGCTTCCAGTTGGAAAAGCAGCAGTCGAGCGGGTTGCGACGGACGTCGATGACGCGCGCGCCCGGCAGGATCATGCGGATGAGCGCGACGTGCATCCAATTGTTGGGCATCTTGTCGGTGAAGCGCGGGCGGTCGGTGCGGCGGTGGATGGCGCTGGTGGCGAGATATTCGGCGCCGAGGCTTGCGCGGTCGGCCGGATCGAGCCCGGCGATGGCCTGGTCGAGCTGGTCGCCGCCGCGGCGGTCGATCGCCTCGACGATGAAGCGCAGGTCGTTGAGCTCGGCGGTGCCTTCGATCGCCGGGTGGGAGGCGAGGATCTGCTCGACCAGGGTCGAGCCCGAGCGCTGCATGCCGACGATGAAGATCGGGTCGGGGCGCGGATCGCCGCCGTCGGGGAGCGCAGCGAAGAAAGCGCGGGTGAAGGTGGCGCTGCAGTGCTCGACCCATTCGCTGATCGGGGCCGGGTCATAGGCCGCGATGGACGCGCGCAGGGCGTTGCCGGCGGCATAATAAGCGAAGGCGAGGTCGGGCTCGCCGCGGTCCTCGTGCGCCTTGCCGAGGGCGAAGTTGAGCCGGATCTGGTTTTCGACCGGGGCGCCCGGGATGTCGAGCGAGGCGCGCATGGTGGCGAGGTCGGCCTCGGTGAAGCGGGTCGACTTGAGACCGGCGAGGCTCCACCACGACGTTCCCTCGGCGGGGAATTCGGCGACCACCGCGCGATAGGCGGCGCCGGCTTCCTCCTGGCGGCCGAGCGTGCGCAGCGCGTGGCCGATGCGCAGATTGTAGTGCAGCGGCTGGGCGCTGGCCGCGGCGATGTCGCGCAACATGGCGAGCTGCTCGTCGACCCGGCCGAGCTCGCCGAGGCATTCGGCGGCGAGCGCGCGCGCATGTTCGCTCGAGCGGGCGGCCTCGGGGAGCAGGGCGAGGGCGTCGAGCGCGGCCTGGAAGCGCTTGGTCCGCAACAGGTGGTCGGCGAGCGCGAAGCGGGCGTTGGGCTCGGCCGGAGCGAGCTCGACGGCGCGGCCGAGCAGGCGGTCGGCGAGATCATATTGGCGGCCCTTGCTGGCCTGCGCGCCGAACAGCATCAGCGCGAGGACGTCGTCGCCGTCCGCCTCGACCAGCTCGGCAAGGATTCGATTGGCCTCGAGCGTTTGGCCGCGGCCAAGCGCCTCGATCGCGGCGCGATGGCGCGGGGAGCGGGCGGCGGCGGCGACCGAGCGGGCCTCGGCCTCGGCGGCTTCGCCAGTGCGGTCCTGGGCGCGCAGGGCCTGACCGAGGCGAAGCAAGGCGCGGGGGTCGTCGGGCCGGGCCGCGAGCTCGGCGCGGGCGTTGCGCTCGACTTCGGCGGGATCGCTCGTCACACGTTGAACTTGAAGTGGAGGACGTCGCCGTCCTTGACCACATAGTCCTTGCCCTCCTGGCGAAGCTTGCCGGCGTCGCGCGCTCCGGCTTCGCCATTGAGGGCGATATAGTCGTCGAACGCGATGGTCTCGGCGCGGATGAAGCCGCGTTCGAAATCGCTGTGGATGACGCCCGCCGCCTGGGGCGCCTTGCTGCCCTTCTCGACCGTCCAGGCGCGCGCCTCCTTGGGGCCGACGGTGAAGAAGGTGATGAGGTGGAGGAGGTCGTAGCCGGCGCGAATGACGCGGGCGAGGCCGGCTTCGGCAAGGCCCATCTCGTCGAGGAACATGGCGCGCTCGTCCTCGGGCATGGCGACCAGCTCGCTCTCGATGGCGGCGGAAACGATGACCGCCTGGGCGCCCTCGGCCTCGGCTCGGGCGAACACCGCGGCGCTATGAGCGTTGCCGTTCGCCGCATCCTCCTCGTTGACGTTGCAGACGTAAAGCACCGGCTTGGCGGTGAGCAGCTGGGCCTGAGCGAAGACGCGCACTTCCTCCTCGTCCCGGGGAACGGTGAGGCGCGCCGGCTTGCCCTCGCGCAGCAGTTCGAGCGACTGGCCGAGGACGCTGGCCGCGATCTTCGATACCTTGTCGCCCTGCTGACCGCGCTTGACGAGGTTGGGGACGCGCTTCTCGAGGCTGTCGAGGTCGGCCAGCAGCAATTCCGTCTCGACCGTCTCGGCATCGGCGATCGGGTCGACCTTGTTCTCGACATGCTGGATGTCGTCGTTCTCGAAGCAGCGGAGGACGTGGACGATGGCGTCGACCTCGCGGATGTTGCCGAGGAACTGGTTGCCGAGCCCCTCGCCCTGTGACGCGCCGCGGACCAGCCCGGCGATGTCGACGAACGCCAATTGGGTGGGAATGATCTTGGCCGACTTGGCGATCGCCGCGAGCTGGTCGAGCCGCGGATCGGGGACCGCGACCTGGCCGACGTTGGGCTCGATCGTGCAGAACGGATAATTGGCGGCCTGCGCCGCCTGGGTCTCGGTCAGCGCATTGAACAGGGTCGACTTGCCGACATTGGGCAGGCCGACGATTCCACATTGAAAGCCCATGGGTGAACGAACGATCCGTCTGGCGGGGAGGGAAGGCGCCTCTTAGCCGCGCTCCGGCGGTGGCGCCAGTGCGCGGCCGGGCCGCGAAAAAAAACGAGCCGGATCGGCGCCACATCGGAGCAAAATGCAACAGCTTGCTAACCGTATTGATTTAAAAGCAGGCCATGGAACGGGGTCGCTGGCCGGTGCTGCTGCGCACCGGCGCAATCTATTTCGCGCTTGCGGTACTGGCGATCGAACTGACCCGGTTCGGCGGGGGCGTCGCCCTGCTGTGGTTCGCCAACGCCTATCTCACCGCCGAACTGCTGCTTGCGCCGCGCAAGAGCTGGCCGCGCCTGATCGCCGCCGCGGCGATCGGCAGCGTCCTCGCGACGGGATTTTTCGGCTTGGGGTGGGAGCGCGCGCCGGTGCTGGTCGCGGCCAATCTGGTCGAGGCGTTTGTCGCCGCCTATCTGCTGCGCAAGCAGTCGCGCCAGTCGCCGCTCGAATCGCTTGCCTGGCTGGGCCATCTGATCGTCGCCTCGGCGCTCGCCGCGCCGCTGGTCAGCGCGATCATCGTCGCCGCCGTGCCGATGGGCCTGCCGACCCCGCCGCTGACCACCTTCGTCCAGTTCTTCACCGGCCATGCGCTGAGCGCGCTGACCTTTACGCCCTTGTTCCTGATGCTGCTGCGCGGGGAGCTCCAGCAATGCTTCGCCGAGCTCAAGGAGCGCCGGGTGGAGGCGATCGGCCTGTCGGCGGCGACGACGGCCATCACCATCTATTGTTTCACGCAGGACTGGGCGCCGCTGCTGTTCGTGCCGGTGCTGCCGATCATCCTCATCACCTTCCGCCTGGGCCGCGGTGCGGCCGTGGCGTCGATCCTGATGCTGACCATCGTCGGCGGGGCGAGCACGCTGGCAGGCGTGGGCCCGATCCACTTCTTCGAGGCGACCGCGGGCGCCAAGGCGCAATTCTTCCAATTCTTCCTGGCGACGATGGTGCTGACGGTGTGGCCGGTCGCCGCCGACCTGCGCAACCGCGCGCGGCTGTTCCGCGAACTTCGGTTCAGCGAGGAACGCTACCGCATGCTGGCCGACCACAGCGGCGACATCATGATGCACATCGACCTCGACGGGCGGGTGCGCTTCGTGTCGCCGTCGATCCGCCAATTGGGCGGATACGAGCCGGACGAGATGATCGGCCGGATGGCGACCGATTTCGTTGCCGAAAGCGACGTCGAGCATGTCGCCGCGGCGCATGACGAGACCATCGCCGCGCACGGCGAGACCCACCGCTTCGAATATCGCGGCGCGATGCGCGACGGCAGCGAGCGCTGGTTCGAGACGCTGAGCCGCGCCGTGCTCGACCAGCAGGGTGAGCCCGACGCGGTGCTGAGCGTGATCCGCGACGTCAGCGAGCGCAAGCGCGCCGAGCAGAACCTCACCGCCGCGGCAATGACCGATTCGCTGACCGGATTGCCCAACCGCCGCGCGTTCCGCGCCGCCGCACTGAAGGCGCTCGGCAGCAATCGTCCGGTGCTGGGATGCCTGGCGGTCATCGACCTCGACCATTTCAAGCGGATCAACGACCTCCACGGCCACGACGGCGGCGATGCCGTGCTGCGCCAGTTCGCGGCGCGGGCGCTGGTCTGCCTGCGCGAGGGCGACATGGTGGCGCGGATCGGCGGGGAGGAATTCGGACTTCTGCTGCCGGCGGCGACGATCGACGATGCGGCCCGGATCTGCGAGCGGCTGCGCCAGAGCGTCGCGGCGATGGTCGTGCCGTCGCCGACCGGCGGCATAAGGGTGACGGTGAGCGGCGGCGTGGCCGATCTCGGCAGCGACGGGCTCGACGCGGCGCTCAAGCGTGCCGACCTCGCGCTCTATGAAGCCAAGGGCGGCGGCCGCGACCAATTGTGCCTGGCGGCGTGACGGCTCCTGGAGCTTGGGTCGCGGCTCTGAGTTTGCGCCCGGACGTCAGGCGAAGTTGAAGCTGACGCCGAGCCGCTCGCCGCGTGCCCGGCCGGGGCGGACCTCGTGCCGCAGCCAGCTTTCCCACAGCAACAAGAGGCCGGGCTCGGGCGTGATGTCGACGAATTGGCGCAGCTCCTCGGGGGCGTCGGGCGCGCGCTGGGGAGCGGCCATCATCATCGGCAGGCGCGGATCCTCGAAGCGGATCGGGCCGCTTCCGGGCGGGGTCTCGACGTAGAGCGTGCCGCTGAGGATCGAATGGGGGTGGATGTGCGCCGAATGATGGCCATCCCCTTTGATGAGATTGACCCACAGGCTGTCGAGGCGCGGGCGGACGCTCCACGCCAGCGAGCGGGCGAATTCGGCTGCATGGCGGGTGAGCAGTCGCTTCAGTTCGGCAAAGGCCGGGTCGCGGCGGTCGAGATCGTCGAGCGAGGCGTAGCTGGTGTAACCCTTGTAGCCATGATCGCGGCTCCAGCGCCGGCCGGCGCTTTCGTCGGCGGCGAGGGTGCGGATCGAGTGGGCCAGGGCGCCGAGCAGGGCGGGATCGGCCAGCCGGGCCTCGAACAGCGGGGTGACGAACAGCTGTTTCACGGCTGCTGCTGGCGGAGCGCGACGTCGTTCATGAAGCGGACTTCGTCGCCGGTGGCGAGGGAGGGAGCCTCGGCGGCGATCGCGCCGAGCAGATCGGCGAGGGCGTCCATCTCGCTCTTGGCGTAATTGCCGAGCACGTAATTGGTCACCAGCGCTTTGTTGCCGGGATGGCCGATGCCGATCCGGACGCGGCGGAATTCGGAGCCGAGCGCGGCGTTGATCGAGCGCAGGCCATTATGGCCGGCAAGCCCGCCGCCGGTGCGCACCTTGACCTTCATCGGCGCGAGATCGAGCTCGTCATGGAACACGGTGAGGGCGTCGACCTCGAGCTTGTGGAAGCGCAGCGCCTGCTGCACCGCGTCGCCGCTGTCGTTCATGTAGGTCTGCGGCTTGACCAGCAGGATGCGCTGGCCGGCGATGCGGCCGTCGGCGATCAGGCTGCGGAATTTCTTCGTCCAGGGGCTGAAGCCGTGAAGCTCGGCGACGAGATCGGCGGCCATGAAGCCGACATTGTGCCGGTGCAGCGCATATTGTGCGCCGGGATTGCCGAGGCCGACCCAGATTTGCATGGCGCGTGGCTAGCAGCAGGCCAAGCAAACAGAAACCGCTCGCCCTGAGCCTGTCGAAGGGCTATCCTGCATTTTCACGAGGAAAAGCAGTCCTTCGACAAGCTCAGGACGAACGGGTTCTTGAGCTGGAAGCTTAGGCCTCTTCGCCGCCTTCGCTTTCGGCGCTGTCGCCGTCGCCAGCTTCGGCTTCATCGCCGACGGTCGGCACGTCGCCGGCCTCGGTCGCCGCGGCTTCGTCGTCCTCGGACTTCATCGCCGACGGAGCGACGAGGGTGGCGACGGTGAAGTCGCGATCGTCGATCGCCGCCTTGGCGCCCTTGGGCAGGGTAACTTGGCTGATGTGGATCGAATCGCCGATGTCGAGCCCGCTGAGGTCGATGTGCAGCTCGTCGGGGATTTCCGACGCGTCGCAGACCAGTTCGATCTCGTGCTGGACGACGTTGAGCACGCCGCCGCGCTTGAGGCCGGGCGAAGCTTCTTCATTGTCGAAACGCACCGGGATCGCGACGGTGACCTTGCTGTGCTCGCCGATGCGCAGGAAATCGACGTGAATCGGGCGGCTGGTGACCGGGTGGAAATCGACCGCCTTCGGAAGGGTGCGGTTGGCCTTGCCGCCGATGTCGACCATCACCACCGAGTTCATGAAGTGCCCGGTGTGAAGCATCTTGGTCAGCAGCTTCTCCTCGACGTGGACCGAGAGAGGCTCTTTCTTGTCGCCGTAGATCACGGCAGGCACCCGGCCGTCGCGGCGCAGTGCACGGGAGGCTCCCTTGCCAGCCCGGTCGCGCGTTTCGGCGGGCAGCGTCAGCTGTTCGCTCATGTTGCGTATTCCTTCTTGAGTGAGGCCCCCCACGCCTCCAGGGATGACCATGGGCGGGCTGCGCGCGCCTATAGGGGAGGCGCGCGCTCAAGGCAAGGAAGCGGCGCCTAGCTGATCCGGACGGCGCGAAAGCCCTGTTCGCTGAGCCGCTGCTGGAGGCTGTCGCGGCCGGTGAGGTGCCCGGTGCCGACGGCGACGAATACCACTCCGGGCTGTTCCATGCGCCGCGCGACCCAGTTCGCCCAGCGCGCATTGCGGTCGGCGAACAGGCGGCGATAGGTCTCGGGCGATTGGCGTTCCATCTCGCCGAGCAAGGCTGCGAAGCGGGCCGGGTCGCCGCGCTTCCACGCCGCCTGCATGTCGGTGATCGGCGGCGGCGGGGCGTGACGGGCGGCGCCGGCGGTGGGCAAGGCGGCGAACATCGCGAGCTGGAAGTCGAAGCTCTCGAGCCCGCCGACCGACTTGCCGGCCGATGTCGCGGCGCGGCGCAGGACCGCGTCGGCGCCATGTTCGACGCTGATCCCCGACGCGCGGCCGGCCTCAAGCGCGGCGCCGGTCTCAGCGACGGCCGGCGAAGCGGACGAGCTGACCACTGGAGACCCGGGGGTCGCGGGGGCGATCAGCGCGTGGCGGCTGAGCGAGTCGAGCAATTCGGCGGGGTCGCTTGGGACGACGGTTTCGAGCACCAGCTGCTCGCTATGGTCGAAGGCGGCGCGGACGATGTCGCTGAACCAGCCGGTGTCGCGGTCGAGCGCGTGGAAGGTGCCGAACAGGAAGATGGTGGTGTCGCGATCGCTGATCGCCCACATCGCCGGGCCGGCGGGCCGCTCAGAAGGAGCGGGCGAGGCGAGGGCCGGGACGATCAGCGCCGCGGCCGCGGCCATTCCGGCGCCGAGAAGGTGAAGGCGGGCCCGTCGTGGCCGCCGGTGACGTCGCGTTCCAAGCATCCCATCCCCCCCGGGTTGATGCCGTGCCAGACTGTTGGCCGATTATCGCTTCGTCAAGGTAACCAAAGAGTTAATCGTTCACCGATGCGACGAACGGAGTCCGCCGCATCGGTGAGGTTCGTCGTTTCGTTTAGCTGGCGGGAACGCGCTTGGCGGCGATGCCCTTGTCCTTGAGGTAGCGCTGGACGCTGTCGGGACCGGCGAGGTGGCCGGCGCCGACCGCCATGAACACCGTGCCGGGCTTGTCGAGGCGCGCGTCGACCCACTGCGCCCAAGCCTTGTTGCGGTCGCTGATCAGCAATTTGTAGAGCGCCGGGCTTTCGGTGTTGGTCTCGTTGAGCAGCTTGGCCACGCCGTCGGCGTCACCCTTGCCCCACGAACTCATCATGCGGTCGAGGATTTCCTTGCCCTTGGCCGATTCTTCGAGGGTCTTTTCGAGCAGGCGCACCTGCTCCTTCTCCTCGAGCGCGCCGAGCATCGCCATCTGCTGCTCCATCGTCTCGACTTCGCCGATCGTCAGCTTGCGCTCCTTGGCGGCCTTGGTGAGGACCTTCTCGGCGCCCAGCTCAGGGTTGATCCCGAGCTTCTGCATGTCGAGCACGGTCAGGGTCATCGCCGCGAAGAACGGGCGGAAGGTGTCGAGCGCGGCCGGCGGCATGCCCATTTCCTTGAGCTTGGCCGCGAACATCGCCTGGTGCTTGGGCGAAAGCTTGGAGGTCAGCGACTTGCCGCTGGTGTCGATGGCATATTTCTGGAGCAGCGGCGCGACCGCGGCGGGATCCTCGGGGGTGATGATTTCCATCACCAGCTCCGACGAGCGGTCGAACGCGGTCTTGACCTCGTCGTTGAACCAGTCGCCCTTGCCGTCGAGCGCATGGACCGTGCCGAACAGATAAATGGTGGTGTCGGCGTCCTTCACCACCCACATCGCCGGATCGAGATCGGGCCTCGCCTGGGCGAGGGCGGGTTGCGACAGGCCGAGCGCGAGGGCGGCGGCGAGCAAGCGGGACTTGATGGTCATGGTCATGGCTCCGTTGGACAGGGTCTGGAATGAATGGCGAGTGACTATTCGGCTCATCGCGCACGCCACTTGCGATAGCCGTAGACCGCCAGCCCGAAGGCCAGCGAGACGAAGAAGATCAGCCAGTGATCGGGCTCGCCGGTGATTCCGGCCTGGCCAAGCACCCACCACGAGGGGAAAAGGACCGCATAGGCATAGTAGCTGGCGGTCGAGCCCCACAAATTGTCGGCCAAATCGACCTCGTCGATCGCCCGGATGAATGCCCAGCAGCTGTAGGTGAAGGCGGCGATCGCGGCAGCGAGGAGGGACAGCACGGCCCAGTCGGGCAGCATGCCCGCCGCCTCGCCGAGTGGAACGTCGTTGTGCGCTCCAGCGAAACCGAAGGCGAAGCCGAGCACCATGCCGATCCCGAGCAGGATCCCGACGATCCGCCAGTAACGGCGACGGCGCTCCCTCTCGAGGCGCTCGCCCTCACCCACGGTCGGCGGCTCGATCATCGAAAATCTCCTCGATCGGCAGTTCAAACAGGCGCGCCAGCCGGAAGGCGAGGGGCAGCGAAGGATCGTGCTTGCCGGTCTCGATCGCGTTGACCGCCTGGCGCGACACGCCGATGCGGCCGCCGAGCTCGGCCTGGCTCCAGCCGCGTTCGGCACGCAGGACCCGCAAGCGATTGTCCATCGTCACAGCAGGATGACGGCCGCGGGAAGCGCGGTGAAGATGGTCAAAAGGACCGCCGCAAGAACGAGAAAGCCGGTCCGCTCGACTTCGGCAAGGTCGCTGCTGCTCATCATGGCCCTCCACAGTTGGTAAGCTTGACCTGACAATATGTCACGATTCGCTGACTGTCAACACAAGCTGACATTTTGTCGCACCGGCCTGACTTTTCCGCGCTTGTCTTGCCGTTGGGCACCGCATCCGCCAAAGCGCGCGCCACGATGCTGAGCTTCCAGGACCTCATCCTCACGCTGCACCGCTATTGGGCGGACCGCGGCTGCGTCATTCTTCAGCCCTACGACCTCGAGATGGGGGCGGGGACGTTCCACCCGGCAACGGTGCTGCGCGCGCTCGGGCCCGATCCGTGGAAATGCGCCTATGTCCAGCCGTGCCGCCGGCCGACCGACGGCCGCTATGGCGAGAATCCCAACCGGCTCGGTCACTATTACCAATATCAGGTGATGCTGAAGCCGAGCCCGGTGGACCTGCAGGCGCTGTACCTCGGCAGCCTCGACGCGATCGGCATCGACCCATTGAAGCATGACATCCGCTTCGTCGAGGACGATTGGGAATCGCCGACGCTCGGCGCCTGGGGGCTGGGCTGGGAAGTGTGGTGCGACGGCATGGAGGTGACCCAGTTCACCTATTTCCAGCAGGTCGGCGGGTTCGACTGCAAGCCGGTCGCGGGCGAGCTCACCTACGGGCTCGAGCGGCTCGCGATGTACATCCAGGGCAAGGACAATGTGTTCGACCTGGCGTTCAACGATGACGGCGTGACCTACGGCGACGTGTTCCTCGACAATGAGCGGCAGATGTCGAAATGGCATTTCGAGGTGGCCGACACCGAGGCGCTGTTCGACCTGTTCAAGAAGGCCGCGGCGGAGAGCGAGAATTCGTTGCAGGCGGGCGTTCCGATCGCCGCCTACGAGCAGGCGATCAAGGCGAGCCATGTGTTCAATACGCTGCAGGCGCGCGGCGTGATCTCGGTCGCCGAGCGCCAGGCCTATATCGGCCGCGTGCGCGACCTCGCGAAGGGCGCTTGCGCGGCGTGGATGGATTCGAAGGGGTACGCCGCGTGAGCGATTTCCTGCTGGAATTGCTGAGCGAGGAAGTGCCGGCGCGGATGCAGGGGCGGGCGCGGGGCGACCTCGCGCGATTGCTTGCCGAGGGGCTGGCGGCGGCGGGGTTGAGCCACGAGGGGATCGCGACCTACTCGACCCCGCGGCGGCTGGCGGCGATCGTGCGCGGGCTGCCAACGGCGACTGAGGCAAGCGCCGAGGAGTTGAAGGGTCCGCGCACGTCGGCGCCGGAGCAGGCGCTCGAGGGCTTCTTGCGCAAGACCGGGCTCGGGCGCGACCAGCTCGAGGAGCGCGACGGCGTGTGGTTCGCGCGGATCGAGCGGCCGGGGCGGGCGACGGCGGAGGTGCTGGCGGAACTGGTGGCGGGGATCGTGCGCGATTTCCCGTGGCCGAAGTCGATGCGCTGGGGCGATGCGTCGGCCTCGAGCGCGTCGCTGCGCTGGGTGCGGCCGCTGCATTCGATCGTCGCGCTGCTCGGCGAGGAGATCGTGCCGGTCGCGATCGCCGGCGTGGCGTGCGGCGCGGCGACGCTCGGGCACCGTTTCCACCATCCCGGCCCGATCACCATCGGCGGGGCGCACGACTATGCCGAGAAATTGCGCGCCTGCCATGTCATCATCGACCAGGAGGAGCGCGAGGCGATCATCCGCGAGGGCGCTCGGCAGCTGGCCGAGGACGCGGGCTATGTGCTGGTCGCGGACGAGGGGCTGGTGGTCGAGAATGCGGGGCTCACCGAATGGCCGGTGCCGCTGCTCGGCTCGTTCGATTCCGACTTCCTCGACGTGCCCGAGGAGGTGATCCAGCTCACCGCACGGCTCAACCAGAAATATTTCGTGATGCGCGGCGGCGATGGGCGGCTGGCGCCATTCTTCGTGCTGGTCGCCAATGTCGATGCCGAGGGCAGCGGCGATTCGATCTGTGCCGGCAATTCGCGCGTGCTGGCCGCGCGGCTGAGCGATGCGCGCTTCTTCTGGCAGCAGGATATGAAGGTGCCGCTCGAGGAACAGGCTGCGAAGCTGGGCGCAATCGTGTTCCACGAGAAGCTCGGGACGGTGGCCGACAAGGTCGAGCGGGTCGCGAAGCTGGCGGAGTGGCTGGCGAGCGAGAAGATCGTGCCCGGCTGCGACCCGTCGCTAGCGCGTCGGGCGGCGCAATTATGCAAGGCCGACCTGGTGACCGGGATGGTCGGCGAGTTTCCCGAATTGCAGGGTGTGATCGGCGGCCATCTGGCGCGGGCGCAGGGCGAGCCCGATGCCATCGCCGGCGCGATCCGCGATCATTACAAGCCAGTCGGGCAGGGCGACGAGGTGCCGACCGCGCCGGTTACGGTGGCGGTGAGTTTGGCGGATAAGCTGGATTCGATTGCGAGCTTCTTCCTGATCGACGAGCGGCCGACCGGGTCGAAGGACCCGTTTGCGCTTCGACGTGCTGCTCTCGGCATCCTGCGCGTCGTAATAGACGGACAGCTGCGCCTTCCCGCGCTGACCTATCTCCAAATGGCGTCAGTGACGGCGCTAGACCAAATCCATCCGGTCGAGCTCGACCAGCGACTGTGCGACATCACCCGTAACGCTCTGAAGGAGCTGGACGAACTTGATCGAGAACTAGGCCTACCCAGCGATATCGTAGAGCCATTATCGGCGGACCTTGCAGAGCAGGCACGAAGTTATCTTGATCGGCCTGATGGCTCGGTCGATGCTCAAGAGCTCTTCGCGTTTCTGATCGACCGCCTCAAGGTTCAGCAGCGCGAGGCTGGGGTTCGGCACGACCTGATCGATGCGGTGTTTGCGCTCGGCGGGGAGGACGATCTGGTCCGCTTGCTGGCCCGGGTGACGGCGCTTCAGGCGTTCGTCGAGACCGGGGAGGGCGCGGATTTGCTGGCCGGGTACAAACGGGCCGCCAACATCCTGAAGAAGGAAGAGGGGACGTGGACCCCGGACCAAGCCCGGGGTGACGGGGATATGTTGCCTGAAGAGGCGGCGCTGGTGTCGGCGCTCGACGCGGCTGCTCCGACCGCCAAGGCAGCGGTCGAGGCGGAGGATTTCACCGGGGCGATGGCGGCGCTGGCGTCGCTGCGCGGGCCGATCGATGCGTTCTTCGAGAAGGTCACGGTGAACGCCGAGGATGCCGGCGTGCGCGCCAGGCGGCTTGGGTTGCTGCAGCGCTTCCGCGACGCGGTGCACACGGTTGCGGATTTCTCCAGGATCGAGGGGTAACGAGCGTAGCGACTAAATCCGGACTGGATTGCTTCGCTACGCTCGCAATGACGACCTAAATCTCCCTACGGTCGTCGACTCCGTCGCGGTCGCGGTCGACATGGGGATCGCGGGTGTCGCGGACTCCGTCGCGGTCGCGATCCTTGGCCGGGGCGCCCTTGGTGGCGGCCGAGCGCAGCGAGTCGCGCTCGCGCCATTCCTTTTCCTGGTTCTGCCAATGGTTCTCGCGCTCGCGGTGGGTGCGCTCGAGCTCCTCGCGGCGGTCGACCTCCGCCTTGTAGCGGTGCTTCCACTTGCGGCCGCCGCCCGAGAACAGGAAGCCGCCGACGAGCAGGCCGAGAATGAAGACGAGGGCGACGATCACCCATTGGTCGGAAGTGAAACCCATCATGACGCGCGTCCCTGCTGTTGGCTTGCAGCATAAAGCGCACAAAAAGCCGGGTCGTTCCGTCCCCGAAAGCGCGAAACGCCGCCGGCTGGTGTCCCAACCGGCGGCGCCTCGTCCCCCACCTGGATTGAAGGTCTAGCCGTTGATGAAGCTGTCGTTGATCGAACAGGCCGCCGGACCAAGGATGACGATGAACAGGGTCGGCAGGATGAACAGGATCAGCGGAACGGTCATGATCGCCGGCAGGCGCGCGGCCTTTTCCTCGGCGCGCATCATCCGCTCGTTGCGGAATTCGGCCGACAGGACGCGCAGCGCCGAGGCGAGCGGAGTGCCGTATTTCTCGGTCTGGATCATGGTCGTGACGACGCCGCGGATTGCATCGAGATCGACGCGCGTAGCGAGATTCTCGAACGCCATCCGGCGCTCGTTGAGGAAGCCAAGCTCGATCGAGGTCAGGCCGAATTCGTCGCCCAGTTCGGGATAGGCCTTGCCGAGTTCCTTGGCGACCCGGTTGAAGGCGGCGTCGACGGTGAGGCCGGCCTCGGCGCAGATGACCAACAGGTCGAGCGCGTCGGGCAGTCCCTTGCGCACCGCGTGGCTGCGCTTGGTGACCTTGTTCTTGAGCCACAGATCGGGCGCCTTGTAGCTTCCGACGAACGCCGCGGCGGTCGCCATGTAGCGCTTGAGCGCGCCCCAATCGGGGAACATGTCGGCGACATAGATCGCGATGACCGCGCCGGTGCCGATCACCAGCGGCAGCAGGAAGCGCGCGGCGATGACGAAGTAGGCAAGATCCTTGGAGCGAATCCCGGCCTGCAGAAGCTTGGTCTGGGTCTTCTTGATCTGGTCGTCCTGGAGCATCTTGAAGTTGCTCAGGACGCCGCGCACGCGGTCCGCCGCCTGGTTCTTGTTCGTCAGCTTCTTGCGCTTGTTGGTCGAGGCGACGATGCCGGCCTTGAGCTGCTCGCGCCGCTCGTTGAGCGCCTTGACGCGGCGCGCCATCGGGTCGCGCACGGTGGTCGCCGCATAGATCGCGATCATCACCGCGAAGGTGGCCACCGCGCTGAGCATGGTGGCGACCCAGATGACGTCGACGCCGAGAATGGTGGGACCGGGAGACATAGGTTTTCTGTCCTCTAAATCTCGAAGCTGACCATCTTGGCCATGATGGCCACGCCGATCGACATCCACACCAGCCCGCCAAGGCCGGCGACCATCAGCCGCTCATCGGAAAAGAAGCCGGCCATGTAGGTCGGGTTGATTCCCCAGACCATCGCGAACACCACGAACGGGAGCGAGCCGACGATCATCGCCGAAGCCTTGGATTCCGAGCTCATGGCGCGGATCTTGAGCTTCATCTGGGCGCGCTTGCGCAGCACGTCGGACAAGTTCGACAGCGTCTCGGCGAGGTTGCCGCCGGTCTCGCGCTGGATCGCCAACGTGATGACGAAGAACTGGAACTCGGCCGTGCCGAGGCGGTCGGCGGTTTCCTGGAGCGCGGCTTCCATCGTCCGGCCGATCTTCATCTTGTCGGCGACGGTGCGGAATTCGAGCCCGACCGGGCCGGGGATTTCGGTCGACACAATGCCGAGCGTCTCAGTGATCGGAAGACCCGAGCGCAGACCGCGAACCATCAGGTCGATGGCGTCGGGGAAATCCTTGGTGAACGACTTCACGCGGCGGCTGATGAGGATTCCGATGACGAGGTGCGGAAGGCCGATGCCGACGAACAGAGCGAAGCACAGCGCGAGCATCAGCGGCGCGCCCTGGAGCTTGAGCACGGCCACCACGACGGCGACCAGGCCGGCCGAGATCATCGTATATTTCTGGAGACTGATGTCCTTGCCGGTCTGCTCGAGCCGGCGGCGGAGCAGGGCGGGCTTGGGGATGAACGACGACAGCGCGTCGTCGATCTTGGTCTGGCGCTGGGCCAGCAGCTTGCGGATCTGCGCCTGGGCGTTGGCGGTGACGACGTCGCCGTGGCGCTCGCGAAGCAGCTCGAGCCGGCGCTTGTAGGCCTTGCCCGCCGACGGTCCGCTGAGCGCGGTGTAGCCAAGCGCAAGGACCATCAGGACCCCGCCGGCGATCATCAGCATCATGACCATGGTTCAACCGTCCAATCAGGTCCGGCCGCCCGGCGCCACCGGCGCGCGGGCGGACATCGTTGTACTACGCGGCTTTCGCCTTCGGCTTGGCGAGCATCGACTTGAGGTTGCCGACCAGGCTCTTCGAGCGCGCCTCGGCAATGTCGGCGACGCCTTCCTCGCTGGCATGGCTCAGGACCATGTTCGACAAGGTCGCGAACGGCGCCGCCATCTTGCCGCCGGCGACTTCGGCCATCGGCTTGCCGAGCTTGGCGGCCTGGGCCGCAAGCTTGGGATCGTCGTTGAAGACGATGTCCACCGGCCGCTCGATCGACTGCTCGAAATCCTTCTTGCTGATCTCGAGCCCGCCGCCCGACGGCGTGCGGTTGGTCGCGACGATGACCTTGGTCTGCGGCGCGTTCGACTTGAGCCAGGCGAGGATCCGGATGGTGTCGCGAGTCGCCGCCAAAGTGAGCTCGGAGACGACCAGCGCGACGTGCGCGTCGTGCACCAAGTGCGGATATTGGATCAGCATGTGGCGCGGCAGGTCGAGCACGGTCGATTCGAACGCGTTGCGCATCTCTTCCTGAAGCTGGAAGAAGGCGCTTCCGTCGGTCAGCAGCGGCTGGTGAATCGGAGCTTCCGACGACAACACGCTGAGCCGCTCATTGGCGCGGACCATGGCGCGTTCGATGAACAGGCCGTCGATCCGGCTCGGGTTCTCGATCGCGTCGGTGAGGCCGCGGCCCGGCTCGAGATCGAGCGCCAGCGCGCCGGTCCCGAAGTGGACGTCGAGATCGAGCAAGGCGGTCGAGCGGTTGGCCTTTTCGCCGAGCAGCCAGGCGAGGCTGGTGGCGAGCGTCGAGGCGCCGACTCCGCCGCGCACGCCGATGACTGCGGTCATCACGTGCGGCTTGTCGGCCTGGGCCTCGCCGCGCGGTCCGCTGAGGATCGCCTGGGCGTGCGCAAAGGTGTCGCGCAGTTGGTCGACCGTGAACGGCTTCAAGAGATAGTCGTGGATGCCGCTGGCGACGAGGTCGCGGTACAGGCGGACATCGTTGACCCCGCCCGCGGCAATGACGATCGTGCCCGGCTCGCACACTTCGGCGAGGCCGTTGATGTCATTGAGCGGATCGGCGCTCTCCGAGAGGTCGACGAACAGGATGTTCGGGCTGGCCGAGACCGACAGCGACTGGACCGCGTTGCGCAGCCCGCCCTTGTTGACCTTTTCCGGCGACCAGCCGTGCTCGACCGCGACCGGCCGAAGCATGTCGGCGGTGGCGTCGTCGCACACGAAGGCGGTAAACGGGTCGCGCATACCGGCGCGAGCCTGGAACGGAGCATTCATTATTCGCCTCCCCCGCCGGACCTGGTGTCCGGTTTCTTGAGTGGCCGCTTGGCCTGACCGTCGGTGACTCCGGTGAGCGGCCAGTCGCGGTACATCTTGATCGCCTTGGCGCCGGCAAAGCCGTCGCTGCCCGGCAATTCGCCGCGGCCGCTGACCAGATCCTGCGGATCGGCGACCATCGCCGCCAGATTGCCATTCACCGCGCAACCGTAATTGGGCATCGTGCGATTGCCGAAATTGGGCTGCGACATGCCCGACCAATTGGGGCAGCCGGCCATCGTCGCGCGGGTCCGCGAAACGATCACCCGGACGCTGCCCGGATTGATTACTCCGCCGGCGACCGGAGCACCGTTGCTGACCAGCATGCCGTAGCGAGCGATGACCTGGGCGACGTCGTAGCGCGCCGAGCCCGAGGCATCGCCCGAGATGTAGACGCGGTCGCCGAAATCAAGGCCGAGACCGGCCAGCCAGGCATCGAGCCGGGCCTGCTCGACCGAGCTCAGCCGGCCGTCGGGAGCGGCGGCGTCGAACACATAGTCCGAGCGCGTGACGATCGGCTCGTTGACCGCCTCGACACCGCGGCGCGGGTCGTCCTTGGCCTGGGCCGGGACGGCTGCGGCGACGCTGGCGAGCAGCAAGAGAGAGAAGGTGGAGCGCATGGTCGTTTCCTTTGCCGCTTACATCTTGAAGCCGGGCGCGGGCGCCGCGCCGGCCGAAGCCGGAGCGGGGGCTGCGCCGGACACGCCGGAGTAGCTTTGACCCATACCGAGCATCTGGCCCGTGCTGGGAGCACGATAGCCGTTGGTCGGAAGCGCCAGCTGACCGTTGACCGGGCGCACGAGATAGGGGGTGACGATGATCACCAGCTCGGTCTCGGCGCGGCGGTACTTGGTCGAGCGGAACAAGGCCCCGAGGATCGGAATGTCGCCCAGGAACGGCGCCTTGTTGATGTCGTTGACGTTCGAGTTGCGCAGCAAGCCGGCGATCATGAACGACTGGCCCGAGCCGAGCTCGACCGTGGTCTCGGCGCGGCGAGTGGTCAGCGCCGGGATGACGAAGTCGCCGAACTTGACCGATCCTTCGGTCGACAATTCGCTGACTTCCGGGCGGACCCGCATCGAAATGCGGCCGTCGGTCATGACGATCGGAGTGAAGGCCAGTCCGACGCCATATTGCTTATATTCGACGGTGACCGAGCCGAGCGAGCTCGAGATCGGCACCGGGAATTCGCCGCCGGCGAGGAAGCTGGCAGTCTCGCCCGACAAAGCGGTGAGGGTCGGCTCGGCCAGCGTGGTGACGAGGCCGTCGGTCTCGCTCAGCTGAAGCCGCGAGATGAGGTCGAGCCCGAGGATGCTCTTGCGTAGCGCGAGCGTGGTGCCGGTGATGCCGCGGATGATGGCACCGGTGGCGTCCTTGGTCGGCTCGGGCACCTCGCCGGCCGGCGGCAAATAGATGCCGTCGCCCTGGAGGATGTCGAAGCTGCGGTTGCCGCCGAGCAAATTGACGCCAACCTCCTTGATCAGGCTGCGGTTGACCTCGGCGATCTTGACCCGAAGCGCGACCTGCACCGGAGTGGCGGCGCGCAGCCGGTTGATCGGCAGCACGTTGAGCGGCGCGCCCTCGGCGATGCCGGGGTTGAGCACGGCGCGAACGATCCGCTCGGCGTCGGCGCTATCCTCGGGGGATGCGACGGTGCCGTTGATGATCGCGGTCTGGCCGACGGTCGTGACGGTGATGTTCGAGCCGGGCAGTGCGGCGCGGATGACATCGTCGACCGACGAGATGTTCTGGCTGACCCGAACGTTGGTGGCGTAAACCACCCCGCCGTCCTTGCCGGTGGCGATCAGCGTGGCGACACCACGCTCCTTGCCGAACAGCTTGATCTGGCGCGGGTTGGTGACGTCGACGTCGGCGACCAGCGGGTTGGACACCCACACGTCGGCGACCGGGCGGCCGGTGTTGATCATCTGGCCCTCGCCGACCGAGAGCGTGAGTTCGCTCTGCGGCTTGAAGGTGCCGGGCTGGGCGATCGCGGCGGACGGGGCGACGGCGGTGCCAAGGCAGAGCGCCATGGCGGCCAGCGCACTGCCCAGGCGGGCGCGGCGGACGATGTTGTACTTGGTCATGTTAGCGAGCTCCCACCGGAACGACGGTGACGGTATTGCCGCGCGACACGCGCACCACCGGACCACTGGGGACCGAGGCGCCGCCAACGGTGCGGACCGCGTTGGCGAGATTGTTGACCGCGGCGACGCGCTGGTCGGTATCTTCCTTGCGCGCCGGGACGGTGCGGCGCTGGAAGCGCGACACGTCGCCGCCGGTGGTGAAGGTCGTCGCATTGTCGGACGGACGGTTGGCGACGGCGAGCAGCATGGCGCGCTCCTGGGCGGGGCTGGCGCCCTCGGGCAGCTTGACCTCGCCGCTGGCGACGGCACGCTCGAGCTCGGCGGCATTGTCGGCGATCGAGCGCAGCGACAGCGAGAGCATGCCGAGCGACTGGGCGACGGCGATCTTCTCGGCGATCCGCGGAGTGGCCTCGATGGTCACGCTGGTCGACAGCTTGGCCTCGGTCTTGCCCTCCTCGTTGAGCCCGTCGATGCGCTGATCGACGGCGAGCACGCGCAGGTTGCGCACGATCGTTTCGGAGACCTTGAGCGCGGGACCATCGCCCCCGCCGGTGACTTCCTGGGTCAGCACCATGTCGACCCGGTCGCCCGGGAAGACGAAGCCGCCGACTCCGGTCGTTGCCGACACGGGAACGGTGACGGCGCGCATGCCCGGGCCGAGGGCGGCGGCGAGGAAGCCGCGGTCCTTGGGGCCGACGAGCGCACCGCGGGTGACCGGCTGGCCGGCCGTGATCGGGTTGCGCACGACCGTGCCGAGCAGTTTCGACATGTCGGCGTCGGGCGAGCCTTCGGTGTAATAGGCTTCCTGCATCAGCTCGCTCGGCCAGGGCTGGAAGGTCAGCGCCTCCTGGTCGATGATCGTGCCGACCGGCAGGGCCTTGCGCGCCACCAGGATCTTGGGCCCGACCGGGACGGCCGGCGCGGCGGACGCTTGATCGGCGCCGCTCCCGCTGAACATGTTCTTGGCCATCACTGCGGTGACCACCGCGATGACCAGAGCTCCAACGAGCAGTGCGACTTTCTTGACGTCCATGGCGACCACGCCTCCCCTAGAGGTTCCCCTCAATGACCCTGATCAATCAGGCAAAATGGTTAAGAAACCGTTGGGCGAGAACGATCAGTGCGCCGGCCGCGATCGCGACTCCGTACGGCACCTCGGCTTTGGCCTTGGGTTTGCCCTCGTCATCGACCTGCCAATTTGGCCAGCGGCGGTGGGCGAGGATGACGATCAGCGTGAGAAGCCCACCCGCGATCGACATGTAGACGAGAAAGCGGACCGTCTCGAACGGCGTGAACCACAATGCCAGAGCGGCGGCGAGCTTGACGTCACCGCCGCCCATCATGCCGATCATGAAGGTGATGGCGAGGATCGCGAACACGGCCAGCGCGATGCCGGCGCGAATCGCTCCGTCGGGCCACAGCGGGAGGCCGATCGACCACCAGTACGCAAGGCCGAGCGCGGCGATCGCGAGGTTGAGTCCGTTGGCGATGGTGAACGTGCGCACGTCGATCACCGCGGCGACCAGCAGCATCACGGCGAGCAGCGCCATCAGCGCGAGGGTTATCGTGTCGTTCATCATCGCCACCCCTAGACGGCGGGCTTTACCAAACCGTAACCGTGAGGCGCATGGAGGCGTTCGACATCGTCATCGCCGGCGGCGGAATCGCCGGAGCGAGCCTCGCCGCGCGGCTGGCCGGCGAACGGCGCGTGCTGCTGCTCGAGAGCGAGGACATGTGCGGCCGCCACTCGACCGGGCGCTCGGCGGCGTTCTGGCAGGCGAGCCTCGGCGGCGCCTCGCCCGAGCGGCGGCTGAGCCTGCTGTCCAAGCCGATGTTCGACGCCGGCTGGCCTGGGAGCGACGTGCCGCTGCTGCGTCGGCGCGGCGCGGTCCACCTGACCGGGCCGTGCGGCGAGCGCTTCGGCGCCGAGGACGATCTGGCGGGCGAGGACCGGCCCGAGCATATCGACCGGGCCGCGCTCGACGCACTTATTCCGGGGCTCCGCGCGCAGTGGACCGGTGCCTATTTCGAAGCGAGCTGCGCCGACATCGACGTCGCCGCCTTCCACGCCGCCTGCCTGGCCGCGGCGCGGCGAGCGGGTGCGGTGATCGCCACGGATCGGCCGCTGCGCAGCGCGACGCATGATGGGGCGCAGTGGATCGTCGATGGCGCGGCTTGCGCGCCGGTCCTGGTCAACGCCGCCGGGGCGTGGGGCGACGAACTTGCCGGGCGCTGCGGAGTCGCGCCGCTCGGGCTGGTGCCGATGCGCCGGACGGTGGTGCAGCTGCGGATCGGCCGCTCGGGCCTCAGGGATCTGCCGTTCGTGACCGATCTCCACGCCAGCTTTTATTTCAAGGGCGAGGGCGACAACAGCGTGTGGGTCTGCCCGCTCGACGAAACTCCGACCGAGCCGTGCGACACCGCGGCCGAGGAAATCGATGTGGCGACCGCAGTCGACCGGTTCGAGCAGGCGGTTGACTGGCCGGTCGAGGCGGTCGAGCGCAAATGGGCCGGGTTGCGGACGTTCGCGCCGGACCGGCGAATGGTGTTCGGCTTCGATCCGGCCACGCCGGGCTTCTTCTGGTGCGTCGGCCAGGGCGGGATGGGCATCCAGACCGCGCCTGCAGCGTCATTGCTGTGCGCGCGCGTGATCGCAGGCGAGCCGCTCGGGAAGGAATTGGCCGGCGTCACTGCCGGCGACTTCGTGCCGCGCCGTTAGCGCCGCTTGTCGGCCTCGGCGCAGGCGAGGGCGTCGGCGCGCTCGTTCTCGGCATGGCCGTTGTGCGCCTTGACCCAATGCCAGGCGACCCGGTGCGGCTCGGCGGCATCGAGCAGCGCCTGCCACAGTTCGGCATTCTTGACCGGCTTCCTGTCCGCAGTCCGCCAGCCGTTGCGGCGCCAGCCGTGGATCCACTTGGTGATGCCGTCGCGCAGATAGACGCTGTCGGTGTGCAGCTCGACCCGGCACGGCCGCTTTAGGGCATTCAGCGCCTCGATCGCGGCCATCAGCTCCATGCGGTTGTTGGTAGTCGGCTTTTCGCCGCCCGAAATCTCGCGCTCCTTGCCGCCGGCCGAGCGCAGGATCGCGCCCCAGCCGCCCGGTCCGGGATTGCCCTTGCACGCGCCGTCGGTGAAAATCTCGACCTTGGGAAGCTCGTCCACCTAGGCGACCAGCTCACGCGGCAGTTTGAAGACCATCTTTTCCTCGATGTGCGCCGCCTCGCTGGCGCGCACCTCGAACCGCTGATGAAGCGCCTCGAGCACTTCGGCGACCAGCACCTCGGGCGCGGACGCGCCCGCCGTGATGCCGAGCACGCGCGGCGCACCGAACCAGTCCCAGTCGATGTCGGCGGCGCGCTCGACCAGCCGGGCCGGAACGCCGAGGCGCTCGGCGACCTCGACCAGGCGCAGCGAATTGCTGCTGGTCGGGGCGCCGATTACCAGCATCTTGTCGCAGCGCGGCGCGATCTCCTTGACCGCCGCTTGGCGGTTGGAGGTGGCGTAGCAAATGTCCTCCGCCTTGGGCCCGCGAATGGTCGGGAAACGCGCCTGGAGAGCGGCGATGATCTCGGCCGTGTCGTCGACCGACAAGGTGGTCTGGGTGAGGAAGGCGAGCCGCTCGCGGCCGGCGGGATCGAAGGCGGCAACGTCGTCGATAGTCTCGATCAGGCTGATCGCGCCGTCGGGGACCTGGCCCATCGTGCCGATCACCTCGGGGTGGCCAGCATGGCCGATGAACAGGATGTGCCGGTCGTCCTCGAGCAGCCGCTGGGCCTGGCGGTGGACCTTGCTGACCAGCGGGCAGGTAGCGTCGTGGAAGTCGAGGCCGCGGGCCATCGCCGCCAGCGGCACGACCTTGGGTACGCCGTGGGCGCTGAATACCACCGGGCGGCCGTCGGGGACCTCGTCGAGCTCCTCGACGAATACCGCGCCGAGGCCGCGCAGCTGATCGACCACGGTGCGGTTGTGAACGATCTCGTGGCGCACATAGACCGGCGGGCCGTGGCGCTCGATCGCCAGTTCGACAATCTTGATCGCGCGATCGACGCCGGCGCAAAAACCGCGTGGGCTGGCGATCAGCACTTCGAGCAGGGGCTTGGGGCCGGTCATGCGTGCCATGTAAGCGTTCGCTTGCAGCGAGCCAAGGCGCTTCCTATGACGAGCGCCAGCCATCGCCGCCCGAGCGCGCCGAGCCAAAAGGAACCTCGCCCACGTGACCCTTCGCCTGTTGTCGATCGCCGCTCTTGCCCTCCTCACCACCGCCTGCGCGCGCGAAGGACGGATGGACGAAGGTGGAATCTACGTCGTTCGCTCAACTTGTCCGCAAGCGGGAATCCCCGCCGGGACCGGCGACATCACCCTGTTCGATCCGCCGTCGAGCACCGATGCGCGGGCGATCGACATCGAAGCGGCGATCACCAACTTGCGCGTGAGCTGCAACGAAAGCGGCGACCAGGTGGTTTCGACCGCCGGCTTTGATGTCGTCGCCACCCGCCGCGATGCCGGAGCCGCGCGCCAGGTGGTGCTGCCATTCTTCAACGTCGTGATGCAGGGCGGTACCCGGGTCGCTGCCAAGAAGATCGGGGCAGTAGCGTTGAACTTCCCGGCTGGGGCGGTGCGCGCTCAGACCAGCTCGCGCGTTGCCGTCTCGGTGCATCGCGGGGCCGCGTCGCTACCACCAGAGGTTCGCGCCGAGCTTACCCGCAAGCGCAAGGTCGGCGATGCGGACGCCGCGGTCGATCCGATGACCGACCCCAAGATCCGCGACGCGGTCGCCAATGCGACGTTCGAGCATCTGGTCGGCTTTCAGCTGACCGACGAGCAGCTCCGCTACAACGCGACCCGCTAGGGCGCGGCGAATCGTTTGACTTGGGTCGGGTCGGCAGCCAAGGCTTGGCCGGTCCGGTGCCCGTGAGGGCATAGGGACCGCGCGGGAGAGTTCGCGGGCGACGAGCCCGGGACGCCGAAGGAGCAACCGCCTCCGGAATCTCTCAGGCAAAAGGACCGCGCGGGCCCTGGACAGTCTGGAAAGTGCTCTGTGTCGCCCAGGCGGCACGCGGGCCGCCGAAGGGGCAAAGCTCTCAGGCACCAAGCGACAGACGGGGGCGGTGATCAACCAGCGCATTCGTGCGTTGGCCGGTCATCGCCACGCGTTCGCAAGGGAGCCCGCCGATGAGCCGGATTGTCTACAACGGCCCGACCGACGACCATCAGGCGCGCGGCACGCCCTACAGCGGCGATCCCGACGGCGGCGAGGGCGTGGCTTCGGATCCGCTGCGCACGCTGGCGCTCGACGGCTGGCACCGCGCGCGGGGCGCGCGGATGGTGCCGTTCGCAGGCTATGAGATGCCGGTTCAGTATGACGGCGTGATCGCCGAGCACCAGTGGACCCGCCAGCACGCCGGCCTGTTCGACGTCAGCCACATGGGGCAATTGCTGTTCTACGGCGAGCGCGCCGACGCGGCGCTCGAGACGCTGCTGCCAGGCGAATTGCGGATGCTGAAGGATGGGCGGCTGCGCTATTCGCTGCTGCTCGACGACAATGGTGGGATCGTCGACGATCTGATGGCAACGAGGCGCGGCGACCATTTCTACGTGGTGGTCAACGGCGCGACCAAGCATGACGACATCGCCGAGTTCGAGCGCCGCCTGCCGCGCGGGGTGGTGCTCGACCATATGAAGGAGCAGGCGCTGCTCGCGCTTCAGGGTCCCGAGGCGGTGGCGGTGCTGGAAGGTCTGGCGCCGGGAGTGAGCGAGCTAAGCTTTATGCAGGGGGCGATGTTCCGGGTCGCTGGCCAGCCGGCGTGGATCAGCCGCTCGGGCTATACCGGTGAGGACGGGTTCGAGATCAGTGTGGACGGTGCAGTGGTTTCCAAGGTGGCCGATGCGCTGGCCGCCGACGAGCGGGTCAGGCCTGTTGGATTAGGGGCGCGCGACTCGCTTCGGCTCGAGGCCGGACTGCCGCTCTACGGTCACGATCTCGACCGCGAGACGACGCCGGTGATGGCGGGGCTGGAGTTCGCGATCGGCAAAAGGCGGCGGGCCGAAGGCGGGTTCGCGGGGGCGGGCCGGATCCTCGGCGAAATCGAGAATGGAACGGTCACGAAACGGGTTGGCCTGTTGGTCGACGGGCGCCAGCCGGTGCGCGAGGGGGCGATGGTGCTCGACCGCGAGGCCAACGAGGTCGGCAAGGTCACCAGCGGCACCTTCTCGCCGACGCTCGGGCGGCCGATCGCGATGGCCTATGTGCCCGCCGCGATGGCGGAGCCGGGAAGCCAAATTAAGCTCGGCCAGCGCGGCAAGCTGTTCCAGGCGGAAGTCACGCAAATGCCGTTCGTTCCGCACAAATATTATCGCAAAACCGCAGGGAGTGTGACGCAATGAGCCTGTTTTTCACCAGCGAGCACGAATGGATCCGGCTGGACGGCGACATCGCCACGGTCGGCATTTCGACCCACGCGCAGGAGGCGCTCGGCGACATCGTGTTTGCCGAGGTGCCGGAGAGCGGCCGCGCACTCAACAAGGGCGACGAGGCGGCGGTGGTCGAATCGGTCAAGGCGGCGAGCGACGTCTATGCGCCGGTCGCGGGCGAAGTGATCGAGGGCAATCCGGCGCTGGCCGACAATCCGGGGCTGGTGAACAGCGACCCCGAAGGCGAGGGCTGGTTCTTCAAGCTCAAGGTCGCGGATTGTTCCGAGCTCGACGGGTTGATGGACGAGGCGGCCTATCGCGAATGGGTGAAGACACTCTGATCCTGCTCCCCACCTCGACCAGCCAGTGGGATGCGGCGGATTATGCCCGGGTCGGCGGGTTCGTGCCGGCGCTGGGCATGGCCGCGCTCGAGCTGCTCGACCCGCAGCCCGGCGAGTCGATCCTCGACATCGGCTGCGGCGACGGCACGCTGAGCGAGGAAATCCGTACGCGCGGGGCCGAGGTGGTGGGGATCGACAACAGCCTGTCGATGATCGCCGCGGCGCGGGCGCGTGGGCTCGACGCGCGGCTGATGGACGCGGCGGAGCTGAAATTCTCTGAAAGCTTCGACGCGGCGTTCTCCAACGCAACGCTGCACTGGATCCTGGCCAAGGATCGCGCCGCGCGGGCGATCTGGTTCGCGCTCAAGTTCGGCGGGCGGTTCTGCGGGGAGATGGGCGGCGAGGGCAATCTGGCGGTGTTGCGCGAGGCGCTCGACGACGTGCTCGTGCTGCGCGGCTTCGGGCCGCCGACCTATGCCGCCAACTGGTATCCGTCGGTCGAGGAATTCACCGAAGTCTATGAGGGCGCGGGCTTCACCGAAGTCGATGCACGGCTGATCGAGCGGCCGACCCAGCTGGAGCATGGCGTCGCCGCCTGGGTGCTGACCTTCCGCGCCGGCTGGCTCGACCGCGCCGGGGTGCCCGAGGACGAGCGGCAGGGGATCGCAGATGCGGTCGCCGACCGGGTGGGCAGCGACATGGCCGATTATGTGCGGCTGCGATTCACGATGAGGAAGCCGAAGTGAGCGGTTTTGGGGTGAGGTTGAGTCGATGAGATATTTGCCGCTGTCCGACGCGGATCGGTCGGAAATGCTGTCGGTGATCGGGGCTTCCTCGGTCGACGAGTTGTTCCGCGATGTGCCGGCGGAGGCCCGGCTAACGGGGCCGATCGAAGGCCTGCCGCTGCATGCCAGCGAGATGGCGGTCGAGCGGCACATGGGGGCGCTGTCGCGCAAGAATGTGGCGGCAGGCGACGTGCCGTTCTTCCTCGGCTGCGGCGCCTACAAGCACCATATCCCGGCGAGCGTCGACCACATCATCCAGCGCGGCGAGTTCCTCACCGCCTACACGCCCTACCAGCCGGAAATCGCGCAGGGCACGCTGCAAGTCTTGTTCGAATTCCAGACCCAGGTCGCACGGCTGTACGGGTGCGAGGTCGCCAACGCCTCGATGTACGACGGCTCGACCGCGATGTGGGAGGCGATCGGCATGGCCGGGCGGATCACGCGCCGCAAGCTGGCGATCATCCACGAGGGCGTACACCCGCATTATGTCGCGGTGGCGCGGACAATGGCCCGATTCACCGGCGATTCGATTGCCGACCGGGCGCCGGCGCTGAGCGCGGACATGGGCGTCGAGGCGCTGATCGAAGAGATCGCGGCCAACGAGCCGAGCTGCGTCGTCGTGCAATATCCCGACATCCTCGGCCGGGTCGCCGACCTTCGGCCGATCGCCGACGCGTGCCATGCCAAGGGGGCGCTGCTCATCGCGGTGGTGACCGAGCCGGTCGCGCTGGGACTGCTCAAGGCGCCGGGCGAGATGGGCGCCGACATCGTCGTCGGCGAGGGCCAGTCGATCGGAGTCGGGCTGCAGTTCGGCGGGCCGTACGTCGGCCTGTTCGCGACTCGCGAGAAATATGTCCGGCAGATGCCCGGGCGGCTGGCCGGCGAGACGGTCGATGCCGCGGGCAAGCGCGGCTTCGTGCTGACCCTGTCGACCCGCGAGCAGCACATCCGCCGCGAGAAGGCGACGAGCAACATCTGCACCAATAGCGGGCTGTGCGCGCTGGCGTTCAGCGTCCACATGACCCTGCTCGGCGAGAAGGGGCTGAGGACGCTGGCCGAAATCAACCATGCGCGGGCCGTCGAGGCCGCCCGGCGGCTCGCGGCGATCCCCGGGGTCGAGCTGGTCAACGACGCCTTCTTCAACGAGTTCACGCTCAAGCTACCCGGCGAGGCACGGCCGGCGGTCCATGCGATGGTCGAAAAGAACGTGCTCGGCGGGGTGTCGCTCGGGCGGCTCTATCCCGATGAGCCGGGGCTGGCCAACGGGCTGGTGGTGGCGGTGACCGAAGTGGTCAGCGATGCGGATGTGGATGCGCTGGAAGCGGCGCTGCGGGAGGTGGTTTCGTGAGCCTCTTTCATCTGGTTCGAGAAGGAAGGCAGTCCTTCGACAAGCTCAGGACGAACGGGGTTTTGGCATGACTCTTAATCCTTCGGGGTGGCGGCCGGCGGCGCCTGCCGATGTTGCCGGCGAGGCGGCGACCGTGACCGGCAATCGGGCGCTGATGCTCGAGGAACCGTTGATCTTCGAGATCGGTGACGAGGACACGACGGGGGTGGATTTCTGCCTCTCCCCATTGGGGGAGATGTCGGCGCAGCCGACAGAGGGGGTGGATGCGACCGATACCCCCTCCGGCGCTTCGCGCCACCTCCCCCAGGGGGGAGGAGCTTTGGATGGCCTTCTGCGCACCTCACCCATTGGCCTGCCGGGGCTGTCCGAGCCGCAGACCGTTCGGCATTACACGCGGCTGAGCCGGCAGAATTATGCGATCGACCTCGGGCTGTTTCCGCTTGGCAGCTGCACGATGAAGCATAATCCGCGCCTCAACGAGAAGGTCGCGCGGATGGCGGGGTTTGCCGATGTCCACCCGCTCCAGCCGCGCGAGACGGTCCAGGGCGCGCTGGAGGTGATCAACGAGCTCGCCCTCTGGCTGATCGATTTGACCGGAATGCACGGCGTGGCGATGAGCCCGAAGGCCGGGGCGCATGGCGAATTGTGCGGGATATTGTGCATTCGCGCCGCGCTCGAGGCGCGCGGCGATGCGCGCTCCGTGGTGCTGGTGCCCGAAAGCGCGCACGGCACCAATCCGGCGACCGCGGCCTTTGCCGGCTACAAGGTGGAGAACATTCCGGCGACCAGGGAAGGCCGGGTCGACCTGGCGGCGCTGACGGCGCGGCTCGGGCCGGACGTCGCGGCGGTGATGATCACCAATCCCAACACCTGCGGGCTGTTCGAGCCGGAGATGAAGGCGATTTCGGACGCGGTCCATGCGGTAGGCGGGTTCGTCTATTGCGATGGGGCCAATTTCAACGCGATCGTCGGCAAGGTTCGGCCGGGCGACCTCGGCATCGACGCGATGCACATCAATTTGCACAAGACCTTTTCGACCCCGCATGGCGGCGGCGGTCCGGGGTCGGGACCGGTGGTGCTGTCCGAGGCGTTGTCGGCGTTCGCTCCGCTGCCCTACACCGCGCGGACCGCGGATGGCGTGGTCCACCTGATCGAGGAGGAGCAGGCCGACAGATTCGCGCGCGAGCACTTCGGCGGGCCGCTGCAGAGCTTTGGGCGGATGACCGCGTTTCACGGCCAGATGGGCATGTTCACGCGCGCGTTGACCTATATATTGAGCCACGGCGCCGACGGGTTGAAGCAGGTCGCCGAGGACGCGGTGCTCAACGCCAATTATGTGCTTCGCAGCCTGGAGGATTTGCTCGACGCGCCGTTCGCCTTCTCGGGGCCGTGCATGCACGAGGCGATCTTCAGCGATAAGGGGTTCGCCGAAGGGTTCTCGACGCTCGACGTGGCGAAAGCGCTGATCGACGAGGGCTTTCACCCGATGACGATGTACTTCCCGCTGGTGGTGCACGGGGCGATGCTGGTCGAACCGACCGAGACCGAGAGCAAGGCCAATCTCGACCAGTTCATCGCCGCGTTGCGCTCGATCGCGGAGAGGGCTCGGGCGGGGGACGAGGGGCTGAAGGCAGCGCCGGTCCATGCGCCGCGGCGGCGGCTCGACGAGACTCTGGCGGCGAGGAAGCCGGTGCTGGCCTATGCCAATCCGGTGCCGGAGGGGGCCGAGGGCGCGGGGGCCGAGACCGCCGCGGTCGGCGGACGCTGATGAGCTGGGACAGCGTCTTTGCGCTGACCAATGTGATCGCGCTCGGCGGCTGGCTGCTGCTCGCCGCCGGGTCGCGTGGGCCGCGGACGATGGCGCTGGTGCTCTACGCCGGCGTCGGCCTGCTGTGCCTGGCCTATACGGCGGCCTTCGTCGCGACCTTCGGCGGGCTGGCCGATCCGGTGCGGCTCGCCGGCGCGGCGGAGCCGGTCCTCAGCGACTATTCGATCGCCGGGCTTCGCGCTTTGTTCATGAGCGATGCGGGGATCGTCATCGGCTGGACCCATTATCTGGCGTTCGACCTGTTCGTCGGCCAGTGGATCGCCAAGGACGCGGACCACAAGGGCTTCTCGCGGCCGGCGCAACTGCCGGTGCTGTTCCTGACCCTGATGGCGGGGCCGGTCGGGCTGCTGGTGTGGCTGGTGGTGCGCGAGCGGCGGGCGCGCAAGGCGGCGTGAGCTCGAGCAGCGCCCGGCTCGACAATTTCACCGACGCGGCGTTCGCCTTTGCGGTGTCGCTGCTGATCATCGGCGGCGGGGGCACGCCCGACAGCACCCAGTCGCTGTTCCTCGCGCTTGGCGACCTGCCGGCGTTCGCGTTCGGCTTCGCGATCCTCGTCATGTTCTGGATTTCGCACGTGCGCTGGCGGGCGATCCGCGGCGACGGCGATACGCTGTCGGTCGGGCTGACCCTGCTGCTGGTGTTCCTGATCCTGGTCTACGTCCAGCCGCTGCGCTCGATGGCGGCGGCGACGAGCCACTGGTTCACCGGGCAGGGCGGCGGGTTCAGCGGCGAGGTGGCGCCGTTGTTCACCATCTACGGGCTCGGCTTCACGGCCATGTCGCTGGTCACCGCGGCGCTGTTCGCGGACGCGCTGCGCAACAGGGCGCTGAGCGAGCAGCAGCGCATGGCGGTGCGCGGCGACCGCAATATCTGGCTGATCCATACGGTCACCGGCCTGGTATCGGTGCTGGTCTCGCTGAGCCGCTTCGGCGAGCTGGCGGCGGTGGTTTACGCCAGCCTGCCGGTCACCATCGGGCTCTATTCGTGGCGCTACGACTGGAGCGGCGAGCGGCGTGGCTAGCCTGCCGCCGTACAACGTCGGCGACCTCGGCGGGGGCGAGCGGCGGCGGGCGCCGGCGGCGGCGCGCAATGTCGGGGCGATCGGCGATGTGCTGGCCGAGTGGCTCCCGGAGAGCGGGCTGGTGCTCGAGGTGGCGAGCGGGACTGGGGAGCATGCGCTGGCGTTCGCGCGGCGCTTTCCGGCGCTGGAGTGGCAGCCGAGCGATCCCGACCCGCTGGCGCTCGAGTCGATCGCGGCGTGGGGGCGGGACGGGCCCGCGAATTTGCTTGCGCCCGTGCCGCTGGATGCGGCTGCCGGGGCGTGGCCGGTGGAGCGGGCGGCGGCGGTGCTCAACATCAACATGGTGCATATCAGCCCGTGGGCGGCGGCGCTGGGTTTGCTCGACGGGGCGGCGCGGGCGCTCGGGCCGGATGGGCGGCTGATTCTCTACGGACCGTGGTTCGAGGAGGCCGTCGCTCCGGCGCCGTCGAACGTGGCGTTCGACCTTGACCTCAAGGCGCGCGACCCGCGCTGGGGGCTGCGGACGGTGGAGGCATTCGCGGCGGAGGCGGCGACGCGCGGGTTCAGCCTTGCCGAGCGGCGGACGATGCCGGCGAATAATCTGATGCTGCTGTTCGCGCGCCCGGATCGCTGATCCGCCAGCGCCGGTCGGCCCAGCAGGCCGCGAACAGGACCAGCGCCGCGAGCATCCAGCCGCCGAGCACGTCGCTCGGCCAGTGCACCCCGAGCCACGGGCGGGTGAGGCCAACCGCGGCAGCCAACGCGACGGCGAGCGGGACCGACCAGTGGCGGTGGCGCGCGGGCAGCGCGAACAGCGCGATCGCGACGAGCACGGTCATGGTGTTGGCGGCGTGGCCGCTGGGGAAGCTGAAGCTGTGGGTATCGACCGGATGGACCGCGATGTCGGGGCGGGCTCGGCCGAGGAGGAGCTTGATGCCGTCGAGCAGGAGGCGCTCGCCGGCGACGATTACCGTCAGGAGCAGGGCCGGGCGCCAGCGGCGGATCAGGGCGAGGGCGAGCGCCACGAGCGCGCTCAACGGCAACAGGACGATGGCGTTGCCGAGCAGGCTGAGCCAGGCGGGCAGCTCGGTCAGCAGCGGGTTGGCCTGGCGCAGCTTCACCGACTCGGCGACGATTGCGAAGTCGACCGCGTTCTGCGGCCCGCCGACCCATGCGGCGAGAATGAGGACGGCCGCGGCGAGCAGCGGCAGGAGCATGACATAAAAGCGTAACATGACGCGCCGGACCTAAACGAAGATTTTACCTCGCGCTGCTATTTTCAGCGGCATGGACGAGAGCAGCCAATCGCAGAACCGCCGGTCGCGGCGCTCCAATGTCTTGATGGCGGCCTCGGTCGAAAGCGGTGGCGCGCGCATCCCGGTGAAGCTGCGCAACCTGTCGAAGGACGGCGCGCTGGTCGAGGCGGCGGGCCTGCCGCCGGTCGGGACGGTGGTGCGCTTCCTGAAGGGCGAGCTGACGCTGGCGGGCCATGTCGCGTGGGCAGCAGGCAAGCGCGCCGGGATCGCGTTCGATTGCCCGCTCGACCCGGAGTCGGTGCTTCGCCACGTACCGAGGCCGACGCCGCGCCCGGCGACCGACCATCGCCGCCCGCGGCTTCGCGGCCAGGAACTAAGCGCCGGCGAGCGCAAGATCGCGCAGGACTGGATTTTCGGAACGCCGCTGCCGCACATCGCGGACTGACGGCGCAAACGGTTACATCGCTGGGAGGAGCGCGGCGCTCAGGCGGCGCGCGGTTGCTCGCGGATGGCGCGCAGCCACTCGACCAGCTCGGCCAGGGGAAGCAGGCGGTTGAAGGTGATCCCGAGGTGGCCGCCGCCGTTCCAGCGCAGCGCGGCGGGCTGCGGCGGCAGGCCGGGCAGGGTCACCGCGAGATCGTTGGCGGCGTCGATCGCCACCTCGCCGGCGAGCTTCACCCCGCCCTGCGAGATGTCGCACACGCGCAGGCGGTGGACGTTGGCGCCGTCGCGCACGGTGGCGAAGCAATCGATGGCGATACGTGGCATGCGCGGGCGCGGCCGGTCGTTGGCGGCGGCGAGGATGTCGAGCACCTCGACCGGCTCGTCAAACTCGATGCCCGCGCTGCCGCCGTCGGTCCACGCGACGACGCCCGGGACCGACATTCCCGACTTGAGCTCGATCACCACGCGTTCGCCCGCGGCGAGCACGCAATAGGGGCGGATCGACATGCCGCCCGCCGAAATGTTCTTGATCAGGCAGAGTTCGCGGCGATCGTCGACGCTGATCACGCCGACCCGGAACAGGGTCAAATGGCGCTTGCCCTCGCGCCGGTCGGGCTGCGCCGGCGGCTCGCGGTCGAGCGAGAAACTGGTGGTTTCGAGCGACAGATCTTCCATTCCCAACTCCGACTGCACGAAACGCTTGCGTCCAGGCCCAAAGGCTAGGGCGCAAAGCGTTACCGCTTGGTTGCACTTCGCTTCAGCTTGGTGGGATTTGGGGCGGGGCGCGTGATGGGAGCCGAGCACGGCTCTCTAATCCTGCCGCGCATGGACGACGTGAGCCGAGCACGCCTCCCCAGCATGCCCCCGGCCCCTTCGCTTCGCTTCGGGATCGGCGCCTGCAATCGTCCCCCGGACGATTGCCTTTCCGGCGCCGATGGTGAGCCGAGCACGTCTCCCCACCCCTGCCCCGCAGGGGTGGTGAGCCGTGCTGGGTTCGAACCAGCGACCTACTGATTAAAAGTCAGTTGCTCTACCGACTGAGCTAACGGCCCGCGCATGGGGTGGCGGTGCGCTTAGCCGCGTGCGCGGCGGCGGGCAAGGCGGTGGGCAAGGTGTCGGGCGGTGAGGGGCCCGGCGATCCGCCAGCCGGGCGCGATCGCGGCGAGCGGGCCGAGCGCGAACTGGCGGTGGGCGAGCAGCGGGTGCGGGACCATCAGGCGGCGCGAGCGGACCCGGCCGCCGCTCCAGGCGAGGATGTCGAGATCGAGCACGCGGGGTGCCCAGCGCCGGCCGCCGCGGCGCCCGAAGGCGCGTTCGATCGCCTTCAGGGCGGCGAGCATCGCGGCGGGCTCGAGCGCGCTTTCGACCAGCGCCGCGGCATTGGCGAAATCGCGCCCGGCGCCGCCCGCGGCCGGATTGACCAAGATCGGCGAGGCGTCGAACAGCCCGAACGCGCGGTCGAGCTCAGCGATCGCCGCGGCGACCACCGCCGGAGGGCGGCCGTAGCGGCCGTGCGGTCGGTTCGAGCCGATGCCGATGGCGTAGAGGTGAGGCTGTGCCAGAATGCGTCCTTCGATACGCGCCTTCGACCGGCCTTCGGCCTGCTCAGTCGCTACTCAGGATGAGCGGCTTAGCTTTACCCGCTCATGCTGAGTAGGCATTGAGCGAAGTCGAAATGCCGTATCGAAGCACCCTTGTGCACGCCACCCCTGCCGACCTATCCCCAATCCCTGACGCCGAGGCGCCGCGCGATTGTCCGATGTGCCCGCGGCTGGTGGCGTTTCGGGGGGAGTGCCGGGCGCAGCATCCGTTGTGGTGGAACGCGCCGGTGCCGGCGTTCGGCGATCCCGGGGCGTGGCTGGCGGTGGTCGGGCTGGCGCCGGGCAAGCATGGCGCCAACCGAACGGGACGGCCGTTCACCGGCGATTTCGCGGGCGAGCTGCTCTACGCGACGCTGCTCAAGTTCGGGCTGGCCGAGGGGGTTTATGGCGCCGATCCGAACGACGGGCTGCGCTTGAAGGGCGCGGTGATCCTCAATGCGGTCAAATGCCTGCCGCCGGCGAACAAGCCCGAGCCGGGCGAGATCGCCACCTGCCGCACTTTTTTCGAGGCCGCGCTGGCGGTGTTGCCGACGGTCCGGGTGCTGGTCGCGCTCGGGCAGATCGCCCATGTCGCGGCGGCCCGGGCGCTGGGGATGAGGCCCTCGGCGGTGAAGTTTGCGCATGGCGCGGAGGCGGTTGCGGCGGACGGGCGAGTGCTGCTGTCGAGCTACCATTGCTCGCGCTACAACCAGAACACGCGGCGGCTCGACGCGGCGATGTTCGAAAGCGTGTTCGAGCGGGCCACTCAGCTCCGCTCAGGATGAACGATTTGGTGCTTTATTTGTCCTCGGTGAGCCGCCCGTAAAGTTCGGGCCGGCGGTCGCGGAAGAAGCCGAAGGCGGCGCGGTGTTTTTTGGCGGCCGCGAGGTCGAGGGTGGCGACCAGCACGCCGGTCTCGTCGCGGCCGAATTCGGCGAGAATGTCGCCGCGCTCGTCGCAAATGAAGCTGTGGCCGTAGAAGATCTGGCCGTGCTCGTTGCCGATGCGGTTGGCGGCGACGACGGGCACGACGTTGCTGACTGCGTGGCCGATCATCGCCCGCCGCCATAGCCGCGAGGTGTCGAGCTCGGGGTCGTGCGGCTCGGTGCCGATGGCGGTCGGATAGAACAGGATCTGCGCGCCCATCAGCATCATCGCGCGCGCGGTTTCGGGATACCATTGGTCCCAGCATACGCCGACGCCGATGCTGGTGCCGGCGGCGGGCCAGGTCTTGAAGCCGGTGTTGCCGGGGCGGAAGTAGAACTTCTCCTCGTAGCCGGGGCCGTCGGGGATGTGGCTCTTGCGATAGACGCCGGCGATGGCGCCATCGGGGCCGATCATCGCCAGGCTGTTGTAATGATGCGGGCCGTCGGCCTCGAAGAAGCTGGTCGGGATCCAGATGCCGAGCTCGGACGCGAGGGCCTGCATGGCGGTGACGCTGGGATGCTCGGCCGCCGGGCGCGCGGTGGCGAACAGCTCCTCGTCCTCGACCCGGCAGAAATAGGGGCCTTCGAACAATTCGGGCGGGAGGACGACCTGGGCGCCCTTGCCGGCAGCCTCGCGGACGAGGTCGGAGACGTTGCGGATGTTCTCGGCGGTGTCGTCGGTGAAGGCGAGCTGGAGCGCGGCGACGGTGAGGTTGGTCATCGGTTCGTCATCCCAGCGAAGGCTGGGATCCATGTCATCCCGGCGGCGGAGAGTTTCAAGGACATGGGCCCCAGCCTGCGCTGGGGCGACGGGTCTGCGCTCACGCCGGCACCTGCTGGCTGATGCAGTGGAAGCTGCCGCCGCCGGTGAGGATGTGATCGGCGCGGAGGCCGATGATCTCGCGGTCGGGGAAGAGCGGGCGGAGCGATTCGATTGCCGCCTGGTCGTTGGGCGCACCGTACAGCGGGACGACGACCGCCGCGTTGCCGATGTAGAAATTGACGTAGGAGGCGGCGATCGGGGTGCCGTCGTCGCCGGTCAGCAGGCCCGGCGAGGGGATGGCGGTGACGTGGAGGTCGGCGTCGAGCAGGCGCTCGGCGGCGTCGGCATAGACGTCGGCGTTGGGGTCGTCGGGCTCCGCCTCGGGGATCACCACCCGGCCAGGCGCGACGAAGCGCGCGAGATTGTCGACATGGCCGTCCGTGTGATCACCGGCGAGGCCGTCGCCGAGCCAGACGATACGCGTGGCGCCGAGATCGCGGGCGAGGCGCTGCTCGATGTCGGCGCGGGTCAGCTCGGGGTTGCGGTTGGGGTTGAGCAGGCATTGCTCGGTGGTGACGATGAGGCCGCTGCCGTCGCCGTCGATTGCGCCGCCCTCGAGGATCCAGTCGGTCTTGGCGAACGGCAGGCCGGCCGATGCGGCGAGGCGGCGGTTGATCTTGACGTCGCCTTCGAGATCATATTTGCCGCCCCAGCCGTTGAAGCCGAAGCCGACGAGGCGGCGGTCGGCGCCGCTGCCGGTGACGATCGGGCCGGTGTCGCGCAGCCAGATGTCGCCGAACGGTTCGACGAGGACGGTGGCAAAGGGCGCGAGGCGGCGGGCTTCGGCGGCAGCCTCGTCATTCGCGGCGACGAGGCGCACTTCCTCGCCCTTGCCGACGGCATGGACCGCGGCGGCGAAGGCGGCGACTTCGGCGCGGGCCGGGGCGAGGTCGTCCTCCCACAGGTCGGCGTGGCTCGGAAAGCCGATCCACACGGCCTCGTGCGGGGCCCATTCGGGGAGTGGGGGCGTGGTCATGGCGGGGCCTCTAACGCTCGAAACGAGAAAGGGCGACCCTCGCGGGCCGCCCTCTATCATTTTCGGACCAGCCGTCACGGAGTGAATCCGTGACGTCAGTCGGGATCGCTGCCGCGCCCCGCTGGCCGGCGTTCGCCATCTATTCGCGCTGTTCGGGCGACGCTGCGCGCCGGCCTCACTGCGCTCGGTGGCTTAACGCGAGTAAAATTCCACCACGAGGTTCGGCTCCATGCGCACCGGATAGGGCACTTCGTCGAGCGTCGGAACGCGCGCGAGGGTGACCTTGTCGGTACCGTCGGCGACGACATATTCGGGGATGTCGCGCTCGGCGAGGCTCTGCGCTTCCATCACCAGCGCCATTTCCTTGGCCTTGGGGCCGAGCTCGATGACGTCGTTGATGTCGACCCGGCGGCTGGCGATGTTGCACTTGACGCCGTTGACCCGGATGTGGCCGTGGCTGACGAGCTGGCGGGCGGCCCAGATGGTCGGCGCGAACTTGGCGCGATAGACCACCATGTCGAGGCGGCGCTCGAGCAGACCGATGAGGTTCTGGCTGGCGTCGCCCTTCATCCGCGAAGCCTCGACGAAGGTCCGTTTGAACTGCTTCTCGGTGACGTCGCCGTAATAGCCCTTGAGCTTCTGCTTGGCGCGCAGCTGGATGCCGAAGTCCGACATCTTGCCCTTGCGGCGCTGGCCGTGCTGGCCGGGGCCATATTCGCGGCGGTTGACCGGGCTCTTGGGCCGTCCGAAGACGTTCTCGCCCATGCGGCGGTCGAGCTTGTACTTGGCGCTTGAGCGCTTCGACATCAGTAATTCTCCAATTCGCTTGCGTTCATGTCCGGACCGCACCGCTAGGCATGGAGCCTGGCGCGATCACCGCTTCACCGGACGTGCGGGATCAATTGCGAAGGCGCGCGCCTAGCTGGCGCGAGGCGAAGCGTCAAGCCGAGTGAGCGGCGGAAGGTTCCGGCCTATTGGTTCGGAACCATGGTCGAATGTTCCATGATCCGCTTGAACACCGAGGCGTTCGCTTCCTGGAACATGCGGTCCCACTCGCGCTTGGGCAGGCAGGCCTGCTGCTGCTTGAGCCGTGTGCCGGTGACCGAGACCGTGCGGCAGATGATCCGGCTGTCGTCGTTCATCGCAAAGGCCGTGGCGCGCCCCTTGTTGCGCGGCGTGCAGTAGCGCGTCACCGACGAATTGCAGGCATCATAGCGCTTCCAGCCGGCGCGGGTCTTGCAGATCTTGATCGCGTACATGCGCGAGCTGGCGTTGCCCATTTCGCGGCAATAGCGCGTCTCGCTCTTGGCCGGAGCGGCCGGATTCGCCGCCGCGGGCGCCGCCGGGCTGACCGCAGCCGACATGAGCGAAGCGAGGATCAGATCGAGCATGACGGTTTCCTTCCCGATGGCCGCGACAAGGCGATGATAGGCTGATGCAGATCAAGTTGGAACCCGCCCAGCGTCGCCGCGCTATTGAGGTCCGCTTCCGTCCGAAGGGTTGCGGAAAATCGTCTGCGTTCTCGCGTACATCGACTGCGACTGCCGATCTTGGATGGCATCCCGGGATTCGAGCGCGACCAGCTCCCACTCGCGCCGCGTTGCGCAAAACCGCCGCTGGCCGATCCGGCTCGCGGTCTCCCTGAAGGTCTTGCAGATCAGCTTTTCGCTAGGCGCCAAGCCGGCCACGCCGACGGTCGCCTTCTTCGGGCTGCACTGACGCGGCACGGAAGTGTGACACAAGTCCCACCGCCGCCACTCCTCCTTCGACTTGCAGACCTTGACCCGGTCCAGCCGGCTGCTGCTCATCGCCATGTCGCGGCAAGTCATTGCTGCCGCCTCGGGCGAGGCGGGGATCGTTGCCGGCGAATCCCCGGATACCGCGACCAACATCGCCGCAAGCGTGATCGTGCTAAGCATGGCGCACCTCCTCGAGGTCTGCGCAAGATACCACTTTGCGAGGCGTGGTGAAAGCGGTCAGCGACCGCGGCGAGGAGCCACCAGGGCACGAACGATGCCGCGCATCGCCTTCACCTCGCGGCTCGACCAGCCGGGCTTGGTGAGGATGGTACGGATCGTGGCGCGGGTCGCCGCGGCGCGCTCGGGCGGGTGGAAATAGTCGGCGTCGACCAGCGCGCCATCAAGCTGGCCGACGAGGCCTTCGAGTTCGGCCATCGGTGCGGGCGGTTCGGAATCCTTGAGCGGCGGCTGGGCGAGGTCGGCTCCGCGCGACCATTCGTAGGCGAGCAGGATCACCGCCTGGGCAAGGTTGAGGCTGCCGAATTCGGGGTTGATCGGGACGGTGACGATCGCGCTGGCGAGGCCGACGTCCTCGGTGGCGAGACCGGAGCGTTCGGGGCCGAACAGGATCGCCGAGCGGCCGGGAGTGGAGCGGATCGACTGCGCCATTGCCTCGGGCCCGACGACCGGCATGACGAGATCGCGACGGCGGACGGTCGAGGCGAACACCTGGCCGCAGTCGGCAATCGCTTCGGCGGTGGTGGCGAAGACCTGTGCCTGTGCGAGCACCGAATCGGCGCCGGAGGCGGCTGGGCCGGCGTCGGGATTGGGCCAGCCGTCGCGCGGCGCGACGAGACGCAGCTCGGTGAGCCCGAAGTTGAGCATTGCGCGCGCGGCCTTGCCGATGTTCTGGCCGAGCTGCGGGCGGACGAGGACGATGACGGGTTTATTGTCTCGACGACGCGTCTCGACTTCGCTCGACGCTGGCTCGACACGAACGGAATGGGGAGGGCTTTCCTCAGTCCGTTCGGTTCGAGCGGATGTCGAGCTTGTCGAGACATCAAGTCGAGAACGCCGTGTTGGCGGCAGAGCGTAATGACTGACGGCGGCCCAATCGGAGCGGATCAAAGCTTCCTTTTTGGCACGACTCCAATCCTTGATCTGAAGCTCGGCCGCAAGCGCCTCCGCCCGAGTCGTGAAATCCTGACTCCATGCCAACTCCACCGGACGACGCCGGAAGGTGTAGCCCTTCGTCGCGCCGGTCTGATGCTCCCCAATCCGACGTTCCAAATCATCCGTATGGCCGACATAATAGCTGCCGTCGGCACAGCGCAGCATGTAGGTCCAGAACGGCACTTTACAGCAGCTTGTCCTGGCCCGGGGGGACGCTTTCGCGTTCGACTCGTTCGGCGAATTCGGCGAAGTCGGCGGGGTCGGAGAAGTCGCGGTAGATGCTTGCGAAGCGGATGTAGGCAACGTGGTCGAGGGCCTTGAGGCCGGCCATCACCGCCTCGCCGATCTGGGCGCTGGTGACCTCGTCGCCGCGGGTCTCGAGCTGGCGCTGGACGCCACTGATCAGCTGGTCGATGCGGTCGGCGGTGATGTCGCGCTTGCGGGTCGAGTGGCCGATCGCGCGCTGCAGCTTCTCGCGGTCGAACGGCTCGCGCTTGCCGTCGCGCTTGACCACCGTGAGCTCGCGCAGCTGGACCCGCTCGAAGGTGGTGAAGCGGGCGCCGCAGCCGACGCATTCGCGGCGGCGGCGGATGGTGGTGCCGTCCTCGCTCGGCCGCGAGTCCTTCACCTGGCTATTGTCGTGGGCGCAGAACGGGCAGCGCATCAGGGATAGATGGGGAAGCGGGCGCAGAGCGCGCGGACCCGGGCGCGGACCGACTGTTCGATTTCGGGGTCGCCGGCGCCGTCGCTTTTCGCCACGCCGTCGAGCACGTCGGCGACCATGTCGGCGATGTCCTTGAACTCGGCCTCGCCGAAGCCGCGCGTCGTTCCGGCCGGCGAGCCGATGCGAATGCCGCTGGTCTTCATCGGCGGCAGCGGATCGAACGGGACTCCGTTCTTGTTGCAGGTAATGCCGGCGCGCTCGAGAGCTTCGTCGGCGTCCTTGCCGGTGACTCCGAGCGGACGCAGGTCGACCAGGGCAAGGTGCGTGTCGGTGCCGCCAGCGACGAGATCGGCGCCGCGTTCCTTGAGGCGTGCGGCCATTACCTGGGCGTTGCGGATGACCGCCTGGGCGTAGGTCTTGAAGCCGGGCTCGAGCGCCTCGCCGAACGCGACCGCCTTGGCGGCGATGACGTGCATCAAGGGCCCGCCCTGAAGGCCCGGGAAGACCGCGGAATTGATTTTCTTGGCAATGGCCTCGTCATCGGTCAGGACCATCCCGCCGCGCGGGCCGCGCAAGGTTTTGTGGGTGGTGGTGGTGACGACATGGGCGTGGCCGAACGGCGAGGGATGCTCGCCCGCCGCGACCAGCCCGGCGAAGTGGGCCATGTCGACCATCAGATATGCGCCGACGCTGTCGGCGATGGCGCGGAAGCGGGCGAAGTCGAGGTGGCGCGGATAGGCCGAGCCGCCGGCGATGATCAGCTTGGGATTGTGCTCGCGGGCGAGCCGCTCGACCTCGTCGAAATCGACCAGATGGTCGTCCTCACGCACGCCGTACTGGACCGCGTCGAACCATTTGCCCGACTGCGCCGGGGGCGCGCCGTGGGTGAGGTGGCCACCGGCGGCGAGGCTCATGCCGAGGATGGTGTCGCCGGGCTTGAGCAAGGCCATCATCACCGCGCCATTGGCCTGCGCGCCGGAATGCGGCTGGACGTTGGCGAAGCCGCAGCCGAACAATTGCCTGGCGCGGTCGATCGCGAGCTGCTCGACCTGATCGGAGGGATGGCAGCCCTGATAATAGCGGCGGCCGGGATAGCCTTCGGCATATTTGTTGGTGAACACGCTGCCCTGCGCCTCGAGCACGGCGCGACTGACGATGTTTTCCGACGCAATCAGCTCGATCTGGGTCTGCTCACGCTCCAGCTCGGCGGCGATCGCCGCGGCGACGGCTGGATCGGCGGCGGCGAGCGGCTCGGTGAAGAAGCCGAGCGGCTGGATGTCGGTCAGGTCCTGGGGGCTTTCGGCAACGCTGGCCATCTAGTCGGAATCCTCGAGAAGGGTGGAGAGTTGGTCGATCCGGCGCTGGTGGCGACCGCCGGCGAATGGGGTATCGAGGAAGGCCGCAACGCAGGCCCGCGCCATGTCGGCGCCGATCAGCCGGCCGCCGAGCGCGAGCACGTTGGCGTCATTATGCTCGCGGGCGAGCCGGGCCGAGAGCGGATCGTCGACCCGGGCGCAGCGGCAGGCAGGATTGCGATTGACCGCGACCGAGATGCCGATGCCGGAACCGCATACGGCGATGCCGCGCTCCGCCTTGCCCTCCGCGATCGCGGTTGCGAGGCGTGCGCCGAATTGCGGATAATCGACGCTCTCCGCGCTGTTGGTGCCGAGGTCGGTGACCTCATGGCCCTGATCGCGAAGCCACGCCGCTAGCTCGTCCTTGAGGATGTATCCGGCATGGTCGGCAGCAAGAGCGATGCGCATAGGCGACGGGTAGGCCAAGCGCGGAGGATTCGCCAGAGGGTGTGCTGGGGCGCGGTTGGGGGGATTGGGTGAGTTGCGTCCGGTGGGCGGGGAGGTGGGAGGAAGAAGCAGGCGGACCCCGGGTCAAGCCCGGGGTGACGGGTGGGGCAGCGGAAGAAGGCGGCCCCGGTCAGGCGCGGGGGGACGGTGGGGGGCTGCGCTGGAGCCGTGCGCGGGCTTGTTGGAGCTCGGTCCATTTGGGGGCAAGGCGGGTGGCGGCGGCGTATTCGGCGAGGGCTTCGCGGCGCTTGCCCTGGCGGGCGAGGACGTCGCCGTAATATTTGCGCGCGTCGGGCCAGGTCGGCGCCAGCCGCGCCGCTTCGCGCAGCTTGACCTCGGCCGTTTGCAGCCGGCCGGAATCGAGCAGCAGCCGGCCCCAGTCGAGGAAAGCGGGGGCGAGGCGCGGGCCCTGCCCGGCGGCCTTGAGGTACCACGACTGGGCGGCGGCGCGATTGCCGATGCCGCGCGCGACGTGGCCGCGAACGCGCAGGCAATCGTAGCAGTCGAGCGGGGTTCGGGCGATCAGCGCTTCTGCCTCGCGGTGACGGCCTAACGCCGACAGCGCCTCGGCTTCCGCCGGCCAGCCGAAGGTCGGTAAGGTGGCGCGATAATAAGGCGTCGGCGCGGTGGCGGAATAAGCGGCCAGCGCGGCGCGGTAGCGCGCGAGCGATGTCGCAAGATCGGCCGGAACGCGGTCGAGCAGCGCCCGACTGAGGTCATAGGACGCCGCATTCAGGTTTTTAAGGAGCGGGTTTGTATCGGGATAGGTAACCGCCGCCAGCGCTTGCGGGTCGCGCCGCATCAGTGCCAGCTGGGCCTGCGTGTAATAGGTCGAATTGACGAACGCGCCGGTCCGCTCAAGGCATTCCAGCGACCAGGTGAGATCGGCAATGCTGCGGGTGACACTGCCGAGCCGAGCACGTGACAGGCAGTTATTGGCCTCGACGATGCGCCGGTCATATTCCTCGTTCAGCGGCAGGGCGTACTGGCGCTTCATCGTCTCGACGTATTTCTGGTCCTGGCCGAGCAGCTGGTAGATCGTCGCCTGGTTGCCGGTTGCGGGCACCATCTCGGGATCGATCGCCAACGCCTTGTCGATCATCGCCAGCGAGCCGCGGAAGTCGCCTTCCTCGCGAAGCACGACGGCAAGCCCGTTATAGGCCCATTTGCGCTCGAGCTCGGACGGGTCGGCGGTCAGCTCTCGGAGTAGCTCGAGGCGCTCCTTGCGCTTGACCGGATCGGTGATCGGCAAGGTGATCGCGTAGCGATAGGGCTGCGAGCTGCGGTAGATCAGCTCGGCGGCGCGGGTCACCAGCTCGTCGAGGCTGCGGGTCTCGCTGACAAAGCGGCGGCCGGGCATTGCGCCGACCCTGGCGGTGAGCGCGAGCCCGGCGCCGGTCTCGATGACCTCGCCGGTGATTCGGGTCTCCTTGCCGAGCCAGCCGCGGAGCAGCTTCCACACCTGGTCAGTTGTGGCGCCGGTATTGGGGATGTCGATCTTGAGCTCGTCCTCCCAGTTGGAGGCGTAGGTCGAGGCGGCGCGGGTCGATTCCGAATTTTCCTGGAGCTCGGCGAGTTTGTCGAGGACCTGGGTGGCGACGACCTCGCCAGTGAGGCCGGTGGCGGCGAGCGATGGCGGCACGCGAAAGCCCTGGACGATCAACGCGTCGGAGCGCGCCGCCTTGACGACCACCGAGATGACCAAAGCGACGAGCAGGAAGGCGAGGATGGCGAGGCTCGCCCACATCGCCGCGCGGACCCGCTCGCCGACGTGGCGCAGGCGGATCTCGACGGTCTGCGCCTTGGCCAGCTCGGCCTGGCAGTCAATCAGCAGCGCGTGCTTTTCGAGGACGTTGCGGGCGGCGTCGGGCAGCGGCCGGCCCGACGAGGCGGCGACCATCGCGATCTCGACCGGATTGTCGCTCTCGGCGGCGCGCTCGCGCTTCGCCCGCGGGCGCCGCTTGGCGGTCTCGGCAGCTGCTGCGATGACGATCTCCCCCACACGCCGGCCGCCTCACGCGAGGAGCCAACGGGCGACGCTAACACGGATCAGGAATTTGCCTAGGCGAATTTCACCGGGCGAGCCATTTTGCCGCCGACGCCCGGCGGTGCGGGCAGCCGGGCCAGCAGCAGGGGCGGCGCTTGCCGTCGCGGACCTCCGCCTGGAGCCGGGCGAGGTGGGCGTCGCGGGTGTCCTGCTTCTTGGGCGAGATCGTCCAGCAGATCCACTCGTTGCGGCCGAGATCGGTAAGCGAATCCCATTTGGCGCGGAGCTCGGAGTCGCGGTCGAGGATTGCGGCGAGTTCGTCGGGGAGGGGGTGGCGGAAGTCGGGGGACGCCGCCACGGCCATCACGCGGCCCGGCGCAGTTCCAGCTCGAGCCGGTCCCAGATCTCGGCGAGGGCGCCGGTCAGTTCGTCCATCATCGCCTCGCTGTGCTTCGGGCCGGGCGTGAAGCGCAGGCGCTCGGTGCCGCGGGGGACGGTCGGGAAGTTGATCGGCTGGACGTAGAGGCCGTATTC
The DNA here is from genome assembly GCF_003499275.1 of Sphingomonas mesophila. Taxonomy (GTDB): domain Bacteria; phylum Pseudomonadota; class Alphaproteobacteria; order Sphingomonadales; family Sphingomonadaceae; genus Sphingomicrobium; species Sphingomicrobium mesophilum. The sequence continues at coordinate 706,954 of NZ_QWDF01000001.1, forward strand.
GGCGAGCAAGATGTCGCTGATGCGCTTGGCCTTGACCGGGCAGCCGACGAGCAGCGGCACGATGTGCGTTTCGCTGTCCATCAGCGGCAGGCCGGCGGCGGCGAATTTGGACTTAAGCGCGGCGGCGGCGGATTGCTGGGCGTCGCGCTCCTCGCTCGACACCTTGAGGTGGCGGACGCTGGCGAGCGCCCCGGCGACCAGCACCGGCGACAGGCTGGTGGTGAAGATGAAGCCCGGCGCGTAGCTTCGGATGCAGTCGATGATCGCGCGGTCGGCGGCGACATAGCCGCCCATGATCCCGAACGCCTTGCCGAGCGTGCCCTCGATGATGGTGACCCGGTCGGCGATTCCGTCGCGCTCGGAGATGCCGCCGCCGTGCGCGCCGTACATGCCGACCGCGTGGACCTCGTCGAGATAGGTCAGCGCGCCGTACTTGTCGGCGAGGTCGCAGATCGCGGCGATCGGGGCGACGTCGCCGTCCATCGAATAGACGCTTTCGAAGGCGATGAGCTTGGGCGCCTCGGCGGGGAGTTCGAGCAGCAATTGCTCGAGATGGTCGAGATCGTTGTGGCGGAACACGCGCTTGTCGCAGCCCGAGCTCTTGATGCCGGCGATCATCGACGCGTGGTTGAGCTCGTCCGAGAGGATGACGCAGCCGGGGAGCAGCTTGCCGAGAGTCGACAGCGCGGCCTCGTTGGAGACGTAGCCGGAGGTGAACAGCAGCGCGCCCTGCTTGCCGTGGAGCGAGGCGAGCTCGTCCTCGAGCTGGACGTGGAGGTGGGTGTTGCCGCCGATGTTGCGGGTGCCGCCCGAGCCGGCGCCGACCTCGTGGAGCGCGGTCTCCATCGCTTCGATGACCGCGAGGTGCTGGCCCATGCAGAGATAGTCGTTGGAGCACCAGACGGTGATCGGCTTGGGGCCGTTGTGGCCGTGAAAGCATTGCGCGTTGGGGTAATTGCCCTTGGTGCGCAGAATATCGATGAAGACCCGGTAGCGGCCCTCATGGTGCAGGCGATCGATCGCCGCCCGAAAGATGCTGTCGTAATCCACTGTGTCGCTCTCTGGCGCGCCTTTATCGCGGGCGGGACGCGAAGGCCAGAGCGAACGACTCGCAACAGCGCGGCTAGAGCGTTGCGACGCGCGAGAGGCCGAAGCGGGCGAGGGCGGGGAAGAGGGCCGGATCGGGCTCGGCGGTGAAGACCGCCTGGCCGCTCGGGCGCTCGGGCCAGGGCTGGCCGCGGGTCAGGTGGGCGATGCGACGGGCGATCCCGGCGGCGCCGTCGACCTGGCGGACGCCCGGCGCGGCGGCCGCGAGTTCGTCGGCGAGCAACGGGAAATGGGTGCAGGCGAGGACCATCACGTCCATTCCGGGCGCGGCGTCGAGCAGCGGGGCGATGGCTGCGGCGATGGCGGCCGGATCGGGGGCGCGGCCGCGCAGCTTGGCCTCGGCGAGTTCGACCAGCGCGGCACTGCCGTGGCGGACGACGGTGCAGTCGGCGGCGAAGCGGGCGGCAAGGTCGTCGACATAGGGCTGGCGGACGGTCGCCTCGGTACCGAGCACGCCGATCACCCGGCTGCGCGACAGCTCGGCCGCGGGCTTGATCGCCGGGACGGTGCCGACGACCGGGATGGCGAGCGCGGCGCGGGCGTGGTCGAGCGCGATGGTCGAGGCGGTGTTGCAGGCAATGACGACGAGCCGCGGGGCGAAGCGCTCGACTAGGCGGGTGAGCAGGACTGGGACGTGGGCCGCGAGCTTGGCTTCGCTTTTGGTGCCATAAGGGTAGGCGGCACTGTCGGGGGCGTAGACGATCGGCGCGTTGGGGATGAGGGCGCGGGTGGGCCCGAGCACGCTGAGGCCGCCGACCCCGGAATCGAAGAACAGGAGGGGGGCGTCGGGGTTCATTCGATCGTCATTGCGAGGAGCGCAGCGACGAAGCAATCCAGATTGCGTACCTAGCTGGATTGCTTCGCTCCGCTCGCAATGACGAAGTTGCCCGCCGCAATTGCTGTGCTAGCAAGTGGCGATGACACTGGACGCCGCTCTTGCCCTTGTCCTCGGCTATCTGCTCGGATCGATCCCGTTCGGGTTGGTGCTGGCGCGGCTGGGGGGCAAGGGCGACATTCGCGACATCGGGTCGGGCAATATCGGCGCGACCAATGTGCTCCGTACCGGCTCGCGGACGCTCGCGGCGGGGACGCTTTTGCTCGACATCGCCAAGGGCGCGGCGGCGGTGTGGATCGCCGAGGCGCTGTGGCCCGGAACGGCGCGGTTTGCGGCGGCGGGGGCGCTGATCGGGCACATGTTTCCAGTTTGGCTCAAGTTTCGCGGCGGCAAGGGCGTGGCGACCTATCTCGGTGTGCTGATCGGACTGGTACCGATTGCCGGGCTGGTGTTCGCACTGGTGTGGATCGGCCTGCTGGTAGCGGCGCGGATCTCGTCGCTGGCGGGGATGGCGGCTGCGGCGAGCGCTCCGGTGACCGCGCTGGTGCTCGGCGAGCGGCAATTGGCGGCGATGCTGCTGGCGTTCACGCTGCTGGTGATCTGGCGGCACCGCGAGAATATCGCGCGGCTGATGCGCGGAACCGAGCCGCGAGTCGGAGCGAAGGCGGCTTGAACGCCGACCTGCTGGCGCGGTTGAGGCTGGTCCGGTCGCAGGGCATCGGGCCGATCACCTTTCGCCAATTGCTGATGCGGTTCGGGAGCGCCGAGGCGGCGCTGGCGGCAGTGCCGGACCTTGCGGCGCGGGGCGGGGGGCGACCACCGGTGCTGTATAGCGCGCGGGAGGCGGAGGCCGAGGTGGCTGCGGTCGAAGCGTTCGGGGCTAAGTTCCTGTCGGTCGGGCAGGGGCTGTATCCGCGTGCGCTGGCCGAACTCGACAGCGCGCCGCCGGTGCTGATCGTCAAGGGCGACCAGCGCCTGCTCGAGCGGACGATGGTGGGCATGGTCGGGGCGAGGAACGCCAGCGCCGCTGCCTGCCGCTTCGCGCGCGGGCTGGCGACGGAGCTGGGGCGCGAGGGCATCGTCGTCGTCTCCGGCCTGGCGCGGGGGATCGATACGGCGGCGCATGACGGGGCGATGGACAGCGGAACGGTGGGCTGCGCGGCGGGCGGGGTCGACATCTTCTACCCGCCCGAGAACCGCGAACGGCAACAGCGCATGTCCGAGACCGGGCTGGTGGTCAGCGAGCGGCGGCTCGGCCACGAGCCGCGCGCCAAGGACTTCCCGCGCCGCAACCGGATCATTGCCGGGCTGGGCCAGGCGTGCGTGGTGATCGAGGCGGCACCGCGCTCTGGATCGCTGATCACGGCGCGCATGGCGGCCGAGGCGGGGCGCGAGGTGATGGCCGTGCCGGGCTCGCCGCTCGATCCGAGAGCGCAGGGCTGCAACCAGCTGATCCGCGACGGCGCGACGCTGGTGCAGAGCGCCGCCGACGTGATGGAGGAACTTCGGCCGGCGGGGCATTTCGCCAGCCCGGGCGAGCCGTTCGCGGCCGGCGAGCCGGCGCCGGTCGATGCGTCGGCGGACGTGCGTTGCCGGGTGATCGAGCTGCTCGGCCCGAGCCCGGCGCCGGTCGACGAGATCGTCCGGCTATCGGGCGCGTCGCCGGGCGAGGTGCAGCTGGTGCTGCTTGAGCTCGACCTCGGCGGCCGGCTCGACCGCCACGCCGGGGGAAAGGTCAGCCTGACCGCTTGACGGCCGCGAAAGCGCCGCTCGACACTCGCGCGTACATGTGAGGGGACTTAAGTGAAGCTGGTCGTCGTCGAATCGCCCGCCAAGGCGAAAACCATCGAGAAGTATCTGGGCCCGGGCCACCGCGTGCTGGCGAGCTATGGCCACGTCCGCGATCTTCCGCCCAAGGACGGGTCGGTCAATCCGGACGACCGCTTCGCGATGGATTGGGAGACCTACCCCGACAAGGCCAAGCAATTGAAGGCGATCGCCGACGAGGCGAAGAAGGCGGATACGCTGATCCTGGCGACCGACCCCGACCGCGAGGGCGAGGCGATCAGCTGGCATGTTCAGGAAGTGCTGCGCAAGAAGAAGCTGCTCCCCGCCGACGTCCAGCGGGTGACGTTCAACGCCATCACCAAGTCGGCGGTGACCGAGGCGATGGGCCGGCCGCGCGAACTGGATGGCGACCTCATCGACGCCTACAAGGCGCGGCGCGCGCTAGATTATCTGGTGGGCTTTACCTTGTCGCCGATCCTGTGGCGCAAGCTGCCCGGCGCCAAGTCCGCGGGGCGGGTGCAGTCGGTCGCGCTGAGGATTATCGTCGACCGCGAGCGCGAGATCGAGCTGTTCCGGGCGCAGGAATATTGGCAGGTCGCGGCGACGTTCGAGGCCGACGGGACGCCGTTCACCGCCCGGCTGGTCGAGCTCGACGGGAAAAAGATCGAGCGGCTGACGATCGGCGACAGCGGCTCCGCGCAAGCGGCTCGGAAGGTGATCGAGGACGGCCGCTACGCGGTCGCGACGGTCGAGACCAAGCCGCTGTCGAAGAACCCGCCGCCGCCGTTCACCACCTCGACCCTGCAGCAGGAAGCGGCGCGCAAGCTCGGTTTCTCGGCCAGCCACACGATGCGGCTCGCCCAGTCGCTCTACGAGGACGGGCTGATCACCTATATGCGCACCGACGGCGTGCAGATGGCGGGCGAGGCGGTGAGCGCGGCGCGCAAGGCGGTCGCCGATCGCTATGACGCCGGCTATCTGCCCGACAAGCCGCGCCACTACACCAGCAAGGCCAAGAATGCGCAGGAAGCGCACGAGGCGATCCGGCCGACCGATTTCCGCAAGGACCGCGCCGGATCGGGCGATCATGGCCGGCTGTACAGCCTGATCTACAATCGCGCGCTGGCGAGCCAGATGGCCTCGGCCCGGCTCGAGCGGACGACGGTCGAATTGAGCGACGGGGCGGGGCGTTCGAGGCTTCGGGCGACCGGCCAGGTGGTGCTGTTCCCCGGTTTCATGGCGCTCTACGACGAGGGCCGCGACGACCAGAGTGACGAGGACGGCGGGCGGATGCCGCAGCTTCGCGAAGGGGATGCGCCGGCCAAGACCGGGGTCGAGGCGACCCAGCATTTCACCCAGCCTCCGCCGCGCTTTTCCGAAGCGTCACTGGTCAAGCGGCTGGAGGAGCTCGGCATCGGCCGGCCGTCGACCTATGCCGCGACCCTGCAGACGCTCAAGGACCGCGAATATGTGCGGCTCGAGAAGAACCGCTTCATCCCCGAGGAGAGCGGGCGGCTGGTGACGGCGTTCCTCGAGCGCTTCTTCGAGCGCTATGTGAATTACGATTACACCGCGGGGCTCGAGGACGAGCTTGACGACGTCAGCGGCGGTCGGATGGGCTGGGTGCAATTGCTCGACAGCTTCTGGCGCGACTTCAAGCCCAAGGCGGGCGAGGTGATGGAGCAGAAGCCGTCGGAAGTGACGGCGGCGCTCGACGAGTTTCTGTCGCCCTATCTGTTCCCGGAAAAGGACGGCGGCGGCGACCCGCGGACATGCCCGCTGTGCGGGACCGGGCGACTGGCGCTGCGCGGCGGCAAGTTCGGCGCGTTCGTCGCCTGCTCCAACTATCCCGAGTGCAAGTTCACGCGGCGCTTCGGCCAGGGCGACGAGGCCGGTGCGAGCGAGGGGCCGAGCGAGATCGGCGACGGCATCGAGCTCAAGACCGGCCGCTTCGGCCCCTATCTTGAGCGCAACGGCAAGCGCGCCTCGCTGCCCAAGGACGTGCCGCAAAGCGAGCTGACGATCGAGCTGGCCGAAGCGCTGCTTGCGCTGCCGCGGACGATCGGCACTCATCCCGAGAGCGGACAGCCGATCACCGCCTCGATCGGCAAATATGGGCCGTATCTGCTGCACGACGGCAAATATGCCCGGCTGCAGTCGACTGCCGAAGTGCTCGAGACGGGCATGAACGCGGCGGTGACCAAGCTCGCCGAAGCCGCACAGGGCGGGGCCCGGCGCGGGGCGGCGCGCGAGCCGCTGGCGGTGCTCGGCGCGCATCCGGAAAGCGGCAAGGAGCTGAAGGTGATGGAAGGGCGCTTTGGGCCCTATGTCACCGACGGCACGACCTATGCCACGCTGCCCAAGAGCGCCGACCCGAAGGCGGTGACGCTGGACGAGGGCATCGCGCTGATCGACGCCAAGGCGGCCAAGGGTCCGGTCAAAAAGGGTGGGCGGCGCAAGGCTCCGACGAAGAAGGCCAAGGCGAAGTAGGAGGCTAGAGGACGATCCGATCGTCCCAGAACTGCGCGAGGAAATGGAGGATGAGGAGGGTGATCACCACCAGGTGAAGCAGCTTGCGGCGTGGGGTGAGCATCAGGAGCAGCGCGGCGGCTGGAGCAGCCATGACCTTGAGGAGCGGGACTGCCAGAGTGGCCATTGTGACGTCGGGCCGCATCGCGACGAAATAGACCCAGTGCGCGAAGAAGCTGGCCTGGAACAACAGGAACAGCGCCCAGATCGCGCGGGCGTTTGCCTCGTAATAAACGCCGAGATCGAGGTCGGGGGCGGGATCGTCGGGGAGGATCATCGTCGCTGCGAGGAACAGCAGGACGAACTCCACGACCAGGCTGAGCAGCAGCGGGAAGGCGAGAATGTCGGGACGGGCGTGGACCGACCAGATCTCGAACCACATGGTGAACAGGACGAGGAAGCCGAATGCCGCGGCGAGCGGCGCGCGCAGGTCCCACGCGATCGTCTCGCGGTGGCGGACCAGCTTCTGGAAGCTGATCGCGAGATCGGCCATCGCGAGGCCGACGACGATCGAGATGAGCGCCATGGCATATTCGAAGGCGTTCATGCTGCTTCGCTCGAGCAGCTTTTGCAGGCGGGATCGGCAAGCAGCCTGATCCGCCGCCACTCGAGTGCGGCGGCGTCGAACAGGTGGAGCGTGCCGCGGTCGTCGGCCATTCCGGCGAGGGCGCGGATGGCGATGAGGGCGGCGTAGGCGCCGACCGAGCCGACGGTGGCGCCGAGCACGCCAAGCTCGGCGCAATTGTCGCAATCGTCGGCGTCAAAGGCGTCGCCGACGAAGCAGCGATAGCACGGGCGGCCGGTGAAGATCGCGACCTGGCCCTGAAATTGCTGCGCGGCCGCGCTGAGCAAGGGCAGGCCGAGCGCCACCGCAGTGTCGCTGACCAGCAGCCGGGTGGCGAAATTGTCGGTGCCGTCGATGACGAGGTCGTGTTCGGCGAGCAGACCGGCGGCGTTGGCCGGATCGATCCGCTCGGCGACCGCATTGACCGCAACGTGGGGATTGCGGGCGAGCACCCAGTCGCTTGCGGGGCGCGCCTTGGCCATGCCGATCTCGGCGCTCCGGTATAGCGGTTGGCGGTGGAGGTTGGCGAGCTCGACGCGGTCGCCATCGATGATGGTCAGCGCGCCGACGCCCGCTCCGGCAAGGGCGGGGATGACCGCCGAGCCGATCCCGCCGGCGCCGACCACCGCGACACGAGCCGACTTCAGCCGCTGCTGGCCGAGCCCGCCGAACTGCGGGAGCACGAGCTGGCGCGCGTAGCGGTCGAGCTCGTCGTCGGTGAAGCTGCTCACCGCCCGGTCGATCCGAAGCCTCCATGACCGCGGTCGGTGTCGGCGAGTACGTCGACCTCGGCGAAGTCGGCGCGGGTGACGGCGGCGGGGACGAGTTGGGCGATGCGCTCGCCGCGGCGGATGGCGAACGGCTCGGCGCCGTGGTTGATCAGCAGGATCTTCAATTCGCCGCGATAGTCGCTGTCGATCGTGCCCGGCGTATTGGGCACCGAAATGCCGTGCTTGAAGGCGAGACCGGAGCGCGGGCGGACCTGGATCTCGTAGCCGTCGGGAATGGCAAGGCGAAAGCCGGTTGCGACGGCGTGGCGCTGGCCGGGCGCGAGGTCGACATCCTCGGCGGCGACGACGTCGAGCCCGGCCGCTCCGGGTGTGGCGTAGGAGGGCAAAGGCAGGCCGGCGCCGTGCGGCAGGCGGGCAATCTCGATGGCGATGGTCACTGGATCTCCTCGGCGATGCGCGCGACCAGGCGGCGCGCGACGTCGTCTTTCGATTGGTCCGGCCAGTCCTCGACCCCGGCCGCGGTGACGAGGTGCACGCGATTGCGCGCGCCGCCCATGACGTCGCCCGAGACATCGTTGGCAACGATCCAGTCGGCGCCCTTGGCGGTGCGCTTGGCGGCGGCGTTGGCGATCACGTCGTCGGTCTCGGCGGCGAAACCGACCAGCAGGCGCGGGCGGTCGGGGCTCTGGGCGAGCGTGCGCAGGATGTCGGGGTTGGGCGCGAATTCCAGGTTCGGCGGGCCGACGTCCTTCTTGAGCTTGGAGCGGGCGGCGTTAGCGACCCGCCAGTCTGCGACCGCGGCGACGAGGATCGCTGCGTCGGCGGGAAGCGCGTCGGCGACCGCCTCGGCCATCTGCTGCGCGGTCTCGACGTCGATCCGCGCGACTCCGCCGGGTGTGGGGACGGCGACCGGCCCGGCGATGAGCGTGACCCGGGCCCCGGCGCGGGCGGCGGCGGCGGCGATGGCGAAACCCTGCCGCCCGCTTGAGCGGTTGGCGATGACTCGTACGGCGTCGATCGGCTCGTGGGTCGGGCCAGCGGTGACGAGGATGTGGGTTCCGGCGAGCGGGGAGGTGACTGCTATGGCAGCAGGCTTGTCGCCGGGAACCGCTCCACCACCGCCTTCGGCAGCGCTCCCGCTCCCTGTTCCGGGGAGGAGCTGGGCGATCCGCGCCAGGATGTCGGCGGGCTCGGGCAGGCGGCCGGGGCCGTATTCGCCGCACGCCATGTCGCCTTCGTCGGGGTCGAGGACCGTGACTCCGCGCGCGCGAAGCGTTGCGACATTGGCCTGGGTGGCTGGGTGGAGCCACATGCGCACGTTCATCGCTGGAGCGACCACCACCGGCTTGTCGGTGGCGAGGAGAATGGTGGTCGCAAGGTCGTCGGCGATGCCCGCCCCCATGCGCGCGATGAGGTCAGCGGTGGCGGGGCAGACGAGCAGCAGGTCGGCGGCGCGGCTGAGCTGGATGTGGCCCATTTCGGCCTCGTCCTTCAAATCCCACAGCGAGGTGTAGACCGGGCTTTCGGCGAGCGCCGCGAGGCTCATCGGAGTGACGAAATGCGCGCCTCCGGCGGTAAGGACCGGAGTCACCGAATGGCCCGCCTTGCGCGCGAGCCGGATCAGCTCCGCGGCCTTGTAGGCGGCGATTCCACCGCCGACGATCAGCAAGATGCGGGCCATCGGCCAACCTCTGCCCAATCGCGCCCGCCAAGTCGAGCATCGTTGACGCGCGCGCCCTCGCCGTGTTGATGCGTGGGCCGGGAGTTGTGTTGACGTGATCGATCATTATCGCACCCTCGGCGTGGCGGCGACGGCCGACGAGGCGATCATCCGGGCGGTCTATGTCGCGCTGATGAAGCGCGTCCACCCGGACCGCAATTCCTCGCCCGAGATGCTGCGCGAGGCGCAGGCGATCAACGAGGCCTATGCGGTGCTGAGCGACCCCAAGCGCCGCGCCGACTATGACGAGGAGCGCGCCCGGCTCCAACCGTGGGACCGTTCCACCGTGCTCGCCGCGCCGCCGCGCCGGATCGGCCTCAGCGGCGTGCTGGTCAGCCTGACCGCGCTCGGCGGGGCGATCGCATTGGCGTGGTGGTGGCCGCAATTGAGCCCGGCGCAGCGCGGCGACGTGCCGCTGCCGATGGCCTCGACCCCTGCGCGCTGCGCGGCTTTGTCCGATCCCGAGCGGGTGCGCGAGGCGCTGATCGTCCGGCTTGACCAGAGCGGCGCGCTCGACCGCGCGGCGGCGGGCGCGCTCACCGCGGCGAGGTTCGACCTCGGCCCGGCGACCGATGCGCGCGACCTCGCCGCGCCGGGCGAGGTGGCGTGCATCGCCCCGCTCAGGATCACGCTCCCCGCTGCCTTCCGCACCGCAAGCGGGGACGGCACGATCCTCAGCGAGTTGCAGTTCTCGGTGTCGCGCACCGCTCCGCAAAGCGGAGTGGAGGTCGACCCCGATGCCCGGCTGATCGCGGCGCTCGGCGCGATCCGCCACCAGGCGGCGCTGCCGGCGGTGGTCAACCCGATGCTCGAGCAGGACGTCGCAGCAGCAGAGACGCCGCCGCCGGCTCCGGTGCTAGCGCCGCCGCCGAACGTCCGCACGGCCACCGCGCCGGTTCAGCGTCCGGCACCCAAGGTTTCCCCGCCGCCCCAGCGCAGCGTCGAGCGGCGGCCCCCGCCGGCGCAGACTCTCGCACCTGCCCTGGCACGTACGGCGCGCAGCGGGGAAGGGCTTGGCGGGGTCGATCGCCACACGATGGGCTTTTACGAGCAGTCGCTGCGCAACGCTGCCGGGGAGAAACGCGGCCGGCTGATGCGCTCGCACACCGCGTTTGCGTCGCGGCTGGCGGCGTGCGGTAGCGACCAGTGCCGCCGCGAGGCCTATCTCAAGCGCAACGTCGAAATCAGCAAGATCATGATCGGCCAGTGAGCGCCTAGAACAGGCGGATGATTGCGACGGTCGCGGCCGCGCCGGCCCCTGCAGCGAGCAGCGCGGTGAGCGCGTAGCCGAGGCCGCGGCGCGGCTGGATGACGGCGATGTTGGCAAGCGGCGGCGGCGGCGGGGCGGCACCTGGCTCGGGATATTGGGCGTCGATCTTGTCGACCAGATGGGGGATCTTCTTGAATGCCCGCACCGCGGCAACGATCCGATCGGCGTAATAGGCTTCGGGGCCGAGCTCGCCGCGGATCCATTCCTTGAGGAACGGCTCGGCCGCTTCCCACATGTTGATGTCGGGATCGAGATAGGTCGCGACCCCTTCTTCCATCACCATCGTTTTCTGCAACAGCAGGAGATGGGGCTGGGTCTGCATGTCGAAATCGCGGGTGATGGCGAACAGATTGTCGAGCATCCGGCCGATCGAGATGTCCTTGACCGGGAGGCCGCGGATCGGCTCGCCGACCGCGCGCAGGGCGGTGGCAAATTCGGCGACGTCGTGGTGACCCGGCACGTACTGCGCCTCGAAGTGGATTTCGGCGACCCGCCGGTAGTTGCCGGTGATGAGGCCGTAGAGAATTTCGGCGAGCCACATCCGCGCCTGGCGGTTGATCCGTCCCATGATCCCGAAATCGATCGCGGCGAGGCGGCCATCGGGGAGCACGAACAGATTGCCCTGGTGGAGATCGGCGTGGAAAAAGCCGTCGATCACCGCCTGGCGCAGGAAGGCGCGAATGAGGATCGCGGCGATGGCGCGCGGATCGTGGCCGGCGGCGATCAATTCGTCGCGGCGCGAGAGCTTGATCCCGTCGAGCCATTCGAGGGTCAGCACCCGCCGAGCGGTTCGGCGCCAGTCGATCTCGGGCACGTAGAAGCCCGGTTCGGCGATCATATTCTGCTTGAGTTCGGACGCCGAGGCAGCCTCGCGGGTAAGGTCGAGCTCACGCCGCACCCATTGTTTGAAATAGGCGACGACGAGGCGCGGGCGGAGCCGTTCGGCCTCGCCGCCGAGCAGTTCGACATGGGCGGCGGCCCATTCGTAGGTTTCGACCGCCCGGGCGAACTCCTCCTCGACCCCGGGGCGGAGGACCTTGATCGCGACCTCGCGGCCCTCGGTGGTCACGGCGCGGTGGACCTGGGCGATCGACGCGGCGCCGACCGGCTCGGGATCGATCGAGGTAAAATATTGCTCGACCGGGCCGCCGAGCTCGGCCTCGATCGCCGGCTTGATCCGGGCGAAGGGCTCGGGCGGGAGGTCGTCCTGAAGCTGGAGGAGGTTGGCCGCGGCGACCGGGCCGACAAGGTCGGGACGCGTGGCGAGCGCCTGGCCCAGCTTGATCGCGGCGGGGCCGATCTCCTGAAGCGCGGCGGCATAGTCGACCTCGGCCGGCGGGCGCGTACCGAAGCGCGCGACGCGGCACAGCCGGCGCACGTTCGGCGGGGTGAGGGGATCGGCCTCGATCCCCTGGAGGGCGCCGTGGCGGGCCAGCGTCCGCCCCCACTTGAGCAGGCGGTAAAGGTGCGTCGCAGCGGTGGTCACAGTTTCCAGCCGCTCCAGATCGCGACCGCGCCGCCGAGGATTGGTTCGACCTTGGCCTGCGCGAAGCCGGCCTCGCCGATCATTGTCCGGAACGCTTCGGGGCGCGGAAAGCGGCGGATCGATTCGACCAGGTAGCGATAGCTGTCCTCGTCGCCTGTCACCGCCTTGCCGAGACGGGGGATGACCTGCGCGCTCAGCCGTTCGTAGGCGGTGGCGAAGCCCGGCCATTCGCTGGTCGAGAATTCGAGTACAAACAGGCGGCCGCCACGCTTCAACACGCGATGGGCTTCGCGGAGCGCGGCGGGGATGTCGGTCACGTTCCTGATGCCGAAGGCCATGGTATAGGCGTCGAAGCTCTTGTCGGGAAAGGTCAGCGCCTCGGCGTTCTGGGTCGACCAGCTGAGCCCGTCGATGGCGCGCTGCTCGGCGCGCTCCATGCCGACGGCGAGCATGTCGGGATTGATGTCGGCGACGGTGACCAGCGCGCCGCGGCGGGCGAGGCGAAAGGCGATGTCGCCGGTGCCCCCGGCCATGTCGAGCATGGTCTCGCCCGAGCGCGGCTTCACGCGCTCGACGAAGCGGTCCTTCCAGCCGCGGTGAAGGCCGCCGCTCATCAAATCGTTCATCAGGTCATATTTGCGCGCGACCGAGGAGAAGACCGCGCCGACGCGCCGGGTCTTTTCCTCGGGCGTGACCCGCTCGTCGCCGAAATTGACCGTCTCGCTCATGGGGCGTGGCTCTAGCGGGCCGCGGCGGCGCGCGCCATATGCCCCCAATGCCGGAACTGCCCGAAGTCGAGACCACCGTACGCGGGCTGGAAAAGGTGCTCCAGGGCCGCCGGCTCGAACGGGTCGAGCCGCGCCGCGCCGATTTACGCCGGGCGATCCCGCAGGATCTCGGGCAGCGGCTGACCGGGGCGCGGGTGACCGCGCTTGGGCGGCGGGCCAAATATGGGCTCATCGGCACCGATCGCGGCGACACTTTGGTGTTCCACCTTGGTATGTCGGGGCGGTGGCGAATCGATCCCGACGAGATCGGCAAGCACGATCATCTGCTTATCGAGACCGACGAGGGCCGGGTGCTGGCGCTGAACGACGCGCGCCGCTTCGGCTCGCTCGACCTGGTGCCGACCGGCGAACTGGCCGAGTGGCCGGGATTCGCCGGGCTGGGGCCGGAACCGCTCGGCGGGACGATCGACGGGCTGTGGTTGAGGAAGCGGCTCGAGGGGCGAAGCGCGGCCATCAAGCTCATGCTGCTCGACCAGCGGATCGTCGCCGGGCTGGGCAACATCTATGTTTGCGAAGCGCTGTTCCGGGCGCGGATCGACCCGCGCAAGGCGGCCGGCAGGGTCGGACGGCCCAAGCTCGACGCGTTGGCAGGCGCCATCCCGGCAGTACTCGAGGACGCCATCCGGGCGGGCGGGTCGAGCCTGCGCGACTTTGCCGCGCCGGACGGCGAGCTGGGCTATTTCTCCAAGACGTTCGACGTCTATGGCCGCGAGGGCGAGCCGTGCCGCGGCGGCTGCGGCGGGGTGGTCCGGCGGATCGTCCAGGGCGGCCGCTCCACCTTCTATTGCCCGCGCTGCCAGCGCTAGCGCCCAAGGTTGACGACGCAAGGGGCTTCTTATAGGGGAACGCCACGCCGGCGCGGCCCCTCGGGAGTTCGCGCCGCTCTTCTTTTGACCGACAGATTTGGGACGAGACATCCATGGCGAACACGCCGCAAGCCAAGAAGCGAATCCGCCGCAACGCCAAGCGGGCGACCATCAACGGCGCTCGCGTCAGCCGCATCCGCACCTACATCAAGGCGGTCGAAGCGGCGCTTGAGGCCGGCGACAAGACTGTTGCCGCCGAAGCGCTCAAGAAGGCGCAGCCGGAGCTGGCGCGCGGAGTCGCTCGCGGGGTGGTCCACAAGAATACTGCGTCGCGCAAATATTCGCGCCTGACCAAGCGAGTAGCAGCGCTCGGCTAGGCCGATTGGAGCGAGGGCCGGTTAATCTGGTCCCGCATTGAAACGGGCCCCGTGGAGCGATCCGCGGGGCCCGTTCGATTCGCCCTCCCAAAAAGCGAGCAATTCCCGCGATTCGCGAAGCGGGCTGATTTTTGTTGAGAGAGGAATCGGCGGATTACTGCCGATTTAACGCGTTGCCGCCTGTTTTGGCTGTCAAGCCGGAATATTTCACTTTGATGAAAAAAAGCCGCTTGAACCCCCCGCCCCATGCTTCCAGAAATGCCGGCTTCCGCAGTGATTCTGCTGGGGGAACACCGCGAACGGAAGACGTGGGATGAAGGCATAGCGCGCGACTCGGTGGTCGCGTGCCGGGAGAGTTTTGTGTGCGTGCGCGGCCCCTGGGAAGGCCGTGGGGAGCGGGCAGGGGAGTGTCGAGAGTGAGCATTGCGGAATCCTTGTCGCTTGCCGGGCCGGACCTCATCGCCGATCGCGAAACGCCGCTTGCCGCAGCCTGGGATTCGATCCGCGCCGGACTTCGCCGCGACTGCGGGGTGCGCACGTTCGACGGCTGGCTGAAGCCTGCCGAGCTCGGCGCGTTCGATCCTGATTCGGGCGAGCTCCAGATCGCCATGCCGAGCCAGTTCATGGCCGATTGGGTGCGCAATCATTTCGGCGAGCGGCTGTCTCTGGCATGGCGCGCCGCCTTGCCGATCGTGCGCAGCGTCAGCGTCGTCGCCGCCTCCGACGCGCCGCGGCCATCGCCGCTGCTGATCCTCGAGGACATCCCCGAGGCTCCTCCGGAAAGCGTCGCGCGTCACCCGGACCAGCCCAATTTCGATTCGCGCTATCGGTTCGAGACGTTCGTCGTCGGCAAAGCCAATGAGGTCGCGGCGACCGCCGCCAAGACGCTCGCCAATGCCGAAAGCGTGAGCTTCAATCCGCTGTTCATCCACGGCGGCACCGGGCGCGGCAAGACCCATCTGCTGCACGCCATTGGCCAGGATTTCCTCGCCCGCCGGCCCGGCGCCCGGGTGGTGTCGATGTCGGCCGAAAAGTTCATGGTCGAGTTCGTCCGCGCACTGAAGGAGAACGACACGATCGGCTTCAAGAGCCGGCTGCGCTCGGCCGATTTGCTGCTAATCGACGACGTCCAGTTCATCGCCGGCAAGGATTCCACGCAGGAGGAATTCTTCCACACGATGAACGAGATCATCACCGCCGGACGGCGGCTGGTGATCACCTCCGACCGGGCGCCGCAGGACCTCGACGGCATCGCGCCGCGGATCCTCTCGCGCCTGTCGTGGGGGCTGGTCGCCGACATCAACCCGGCCGACTACGAGCTTCGGCTCAATATTCTCGAGGCCAAGCTGGCGGTGCTGCCGGGCGTCGAGATGCCGCGCAACGTAGTCGAGTTCCTGGCCCGCCGGCTGACCAATTCGATCCGCGAGCTGGAAGGGGCGCTCAACCGCATCGCGGCCTATGCACTGATGACTGGGCGGACGATCGACCTGCCGTTCGTCGAGGAGGTGCTGGCCAACGTGCTGCGCGCCAACCAGCGGCGCATCTCGATCGACGAGATCCAGACCCAGGTCGCCGA
The DNA here is from genome assembly GCF_003499275.1 of Sphingomonas mesophila. Taxonomy (GTDB): domain Bacteria; phylum Pseudomonadota; class Alphaproteobacteria; order Sphingomonadales; family Sphingomonadaceae; genus Sphingomicrobium; species Sphingomicrobium mesophilum. Next base: position 722,532 of record NZ_QWDF01000001.1, read on the forward strand.
GCATTACCGAATCCGCAAGGCCGAGATGACCAGCGCGCGGCGCGCCCGCGAGGTCGCCCGACCGCGCCAGGTGGCGATGTACCTGTCGAAGCAGCTGACACCCAAGTCGCTGCCCGACATCGGCCGCCGCTTTGGCGGTCGCGACCACACGACGGTGATTCACGCGGTCAAGCAGATCGAGCGGCTGCGCGCCGCCGACGCCGAGCTGGACGCCGACATCCGCCTGCTGACCCGCCAATTGGAGGGGTAGGCTTCGCGACGCCATGGCGCTCTCGGGCGCCGACCTCCCCCGCGCCCGATCCCGCCGGACGCGGGGGAGGACCAAGCTAGCGCCAGTCGGGTCCTTCGGGCGTCAGCCCCGCCGCCTTGAGCTGGTCGAGCAGGCCGCCGCGCCGAGCCAAGCTGTTAAGATCGATGATCGCCACCGTCGCGCCATTGTCCGCGAGCGCCCGGGAAGTCGTCGCCATGAGGTTCGGGTCGAAGCCTGACCCCGCCTGCGCCGGCCAGCAGCGCTCGTAGATCGCCTCGACCGGGCTGCGGACGGCGGCAGTGACTCGCCGTTCTGACCAAGCGCGCGAGCGTCGGCGAAGTTCGGCCGGTCCGGCCTCGGCCATGGTGATCGTCGCCGTTAGGCACGGCAGATGCTCGGCCGGCCCGGTCGCGAACAGATCGCGCACAACGGGGCTCGCGCGCATCCTGGCAATCGGCACCCGAGCGACCTTGTGGCGCTTGATCGCCTGATTGACCGCGGCTGCGGCGCTCGGCGCCATGCCGGTCCGCTTCTCCACCAAATCCGAGATCTTGAAGGCGAGGTGGAGCGGATGCATGCGGTCCCAGTCCTTTGGCGCGAGACCCTGTGCCGCCAGCCGCGCGAGGCTAGCGCTTTGCTCGGCGCCGATCATCGCCGATAGCGTGCGACCCTTGGGCAGCTTAGCCATGCGTTTCCATTTGGCCAGCCAACCGATCAGCTGGAACGGAGAGGCGGCAAGGCCGACGGTCTGGGGGAACATGACGCGCTGGGAGCGTGCAATGGTCGCCTCGAGCGCGGACCGGTTCCAATGCGTGTCGCGGGTGATGCGCTCGATCGTTCCGATCAGCACCAGGGTCGAGCCGTCGCGGCGGACTCGCCATACCGGGATGCCGGTGCGGCGCGCGGTGACGACGATTTCCTCGGCCAGCGGGGCGGTTGCAGGCAGGGGGGTTTGCGCGGCGAGCGCGGCGGCAAGCAGGATCATCGCCACCTGCTAGCCCAGCGCGCACATCGGCCCGCGGCGTTTTCGACGAACCCGAGAAAATGCCCGCCCGGAGGAGGTCCGGACGGGCATTTCGATGTCTTGGCGATCCTAGCGGCGCTGGGCCGGCGGGACCGTGATGCGGATCGTCTCGCCGCTTCGGCCGGGGAAGCCGGTGAACATCGCGCCGACGAGATTTGGCACGAGAATCCCGAGATTGCCGCTGGTCGAGCGGGCCTCGGCGCGGCCGCCGAACAGTTGCTGGTTGTCGCCGGCGCGGCGGATGTCGAGCGTCAGGAAGCTCTGGTAACGGGTGTAGGTGTTGACCCCGCCATAAGGCGAATACCAATAGGGATCGTTCCAGCCATAATAATAGGGTGAACGGCCGCCGTAATAGCCGCCGTAGCGCGAATAATAGGGCCGGCCGTAATAGCCGCGATAAAACGGATCGTACCGGCCGTTGTAGAACGGGTCGGCGTACATCGAGCGCGAGAACGGATCGCGCACCAGGACCGTTTCGCCGTCGTCGACGCCATAGTCCATGCGCACGATCATCGTCGCTGCGGTGGGGGTGGAAGCGGGCTGATAGCCCTGCGCCTGCATCGCCTGCGCGACGAGCGCGCCAAAGCGCTGGAACTCGAGACTGCCCTGCTGGGCCGGATCGGTCGGCACGACGAAGAAGGTCTGGCCCTGCGGCGCCGGCATCGCCTGATAGCGCGAAACCTGGGCCGGGAAGCCGGTCGCGCAGCCGCCGAGACCAAGCGCGCTCGCGCCGAGCAGCGCGGCGGCCGCAAATGTGTTGATACGCATGATTACCACCCTCACGGAAAACTCACCGGTTTCCTTTTACCACGGAACGCGCTGAACCGTGGATGAAGAGCGATTACAGTGACTTAGCGGAGGCCGACGGCGCGGTAGGCGGAGTCGAGAGTCGGTGCTGCGAGTGCCCGGGCGCGCTCGGCGCCGACTTCGAGGATGCGATCGATCTCGGCCGGGTCGGAGCGCAATTGCTCGAGCCGGGCGCGCAGCGGTGCGATTAGCGCGATAAGCGCGTCGGCCAGCGCCGGCTTGAATGCGCCAAAACCCTGGCCGGCGAATTCGGCGAGCACCGCCTCGACCGGGCGGTCCTGAATGGCGGCCATGATGCCGACCAGGTTGCGCGCCTCGGCCCGGCCGGCGAGCTCGGACGGGTCGGCGGGAAGCGGTGCGGGGTCGGTCCGCGCCTTGCGGATTTTCTGGGCGATCGTCTCGTCGCTGTCGGTCAGCTGAATCCGGCTCATCTCCGACGGGTCGGACTTGGACATCTTGGCCGAACCATCGCGCAGGCTCATCACCCGTGCAGCGGTTCCGCCGCCGACGAACGGCTCGGGCAAGGTGAACAGCTCGGTGTCGAAATCATTGTTGAACTTGAGCGCGATGTCGCGGGCCAGCTCGAGATGCTGCTTCTGGTCCTCGCCGACCGGCACGTGGGTGGCGTGATAGAGCAGGACGTCGGCCGCCTGGAGCACCGGATAGGTGAACAGGCCGACGCTCGAGCGCTCCTTGTTCTTGCCGCTCTTCTCCTTGAACTGGGTCATGCGCTCGAGCCAACCCATGCGCGCGGTGCCCTGAAGCACCCAGGCGAGCTCGGCATGCTCGCGCACCGCGCTCTGGCGGAACAGGATGGCGCGTGCCGGGTCGACCCCGCTGGCGATCAGCGCGGCGGCCATCTCGCGGACGTTGGCGCGCAGCTGCTCGGGATCGACTTCGACCGTCAGCGCGTGGAGATCGGCCAGGAAGAACAGGCATTCGCCGTCGTCCTGCATCCGCACCCAGCGCAGGATCGCGCCAAGCAAATTGCCGAGGTGGAGCCCGCCGGTAGGCTGAATCCCGGAGACGACGCGCATCGTCATGCCGGCGTTCCGGGCTGGGCCTCGACCTTCTTCTTGCGCAGCAGCACGAGCACGTCTTCCTTGTCCATCCCGCCGGTCATCCAGGCCAGCGCGAAATAGACCAGGCTGCCGGCACCGATCAGGGCGACGGTGCCGATCAGGCGCTTACCGACCGAGCCGGCGAAATAGTCGTCGAGCAGGCCGCCGACCAGCCAGATGGTGGCGCCCATCGCCGCCGCGGCGATCAGCTGGCGGACCAGACGCGAGGCGAGCCAGCCTTCGATCCGGAACTGGCCGCGCCGGGCGAGCAAGACGTAGAGCGCGATGGCGTTGAGCCACGCCGCGGCGGCGGTGGTCAGCGGCAGCACGACGATGCCGTGGCGTTCGATCAGCAGGAAGTTGGCGATCACCCCGAGCGCCAGCGTGACGAGGGTTATGATCACCGGGGTCTTCATGTCCTTGCGCGCGTAGAAGCCCGGCGCGAGCACCTTGATCATGACGTAGGCGGGCAGGCCGGCGACGAGCACCGACAGGACCAGCGCCGAGGTGGCGGCGTCGGCGGCGGTGAACTTGCCGCCCTCGAACAGCACGGTCATGATCGGCCCGGCAGCGACCATCAGCGCAATTGTCGCCGGGATCGTGAGCAGCATCGCTAGCTCGGTCGCGCGGCCTTGGAGAAGCGAGGCCTCGCGGTCCTCATTGAGGCCGATGTGGCGGCTGATCGCGGGGAGGATGGCGGTGCCGATGGCCGAGCCGACCAGCGCCAACGGGAGCTGGTTGAGGCGGTCGGCCTGGCTCAGGTAGACGAAACTGCCTTCCGGCAGACGGGTCGCGAAATAGGCGTAGAACAACTGGCTGATGTAATAGCCGCCGGCGCCGATGGTGGCGGGCAGGATCAGGATCAGCAGTTCCTTGACCCGCGGGGTCATGCGCGGCGGGAGCAGGCGCAGGGTGAGCCCGGCGCGGCGTGCGGCGATGACGCACAAGCCAAGCTGCAGGACGCCGCCGACGAGTACTGCCCACGACATTGCGACGGCGGTCGCGGCCCCGCCCTCGGGAACCAGCAGCAGCGCGCCGACCAGCGCAAGGTTAAGCAGGGTCGGGGCGAAGGCGGCGGCGGTGAAGCGCGACAGCGAATTGAGGATCCCGCTGAACAGCGAGACCATCGCGATGAAGATCAGGTAGGGGAAGGTGACTCGCGTCAGGAAGACGGTGAAGCCGAACTTCTCCGGATCGCCGGTCCAGCGCTCGCTTGCGACGGCGATCACCACGGCGGGCATGGCGATGACGAAGAGCGCCGTGATGACGATCAGCGCCGGCAGGAACACCGCCTGCACTTCCTCGGCGAAGCGCTTGGCGTCGGTGAGATCGCCATCTTTGCCGATGCGCCGGGCAAAGAGCGGCACGAAGCCTTGGCTGAACGCGCCCTCGCCGAGCAGCCGGCGCAGCAGGTTGGGCAATTGGAAGGCCCAGATGAACACCTCGGCCGCGGCCGACGCGCCCATCACGCGGGCAAAAATCATCTCGCGCACGAAGCCGAGGATGCGGCTGACCAGGGTCAGTCCGCCGATCGTTCCTCCGGCCTTGAGCAGGTTCACGGTTGAAGGGCCGCGTTACTGCTGGGTCGGCGTGGTCTCGCCGGCCGGGGCCTGCTCGCCCGGAAGCTGGCCCTCGCCAGCCTGCGCCGCCTCGATCTGCTGCATGAAGGCCGAGCCGAAATCGATCGGCTCGAGCAGCAGCGGCGGGAAGCCGCCGTTCTGAACCGCGTCGGCGATGATTTGGCGAGCGAACGGGAACAGCATGCGCGGCGCCTCGACCAGCAGGAACGGGGCCATCGCTTCGTCGGGGAAGTTGCGGATCCCGAACAGGCCGGCGTAGCTCAGCTCGACGACGAAATGGGCGCCGGGCTCGGAGCGCGCCGCGACATTGATCTTGAGCGCGACCTCGTGGACTTCGTCGGCGATCTTGTCGGCGTTGATCGTGAACTGGACATCGACCTGCGGCTGGGTCTGCCACTGGAAGCATTGCGGGCTGTTCGGGCTCTCGACCGACAAATCCTTGATATATTGGAGCAGCGCGGCGGCATGCGGCTCGGTGTCGGCGCCGTTGGCGGTGGGCTCGGTCGAAATGTCGTCAGCCATGTAAAATCAGGTCCTTGGCTAGGGTCGGGATGCTCGGCGGGGCCGGCAGCGAAGACTAGGAATTGGGCAGTGGCGCGCCTAGCAGCCGCGGGATTCCCACGCAATGGCGCATCGGCCTTGAGCAGGGTGTGGGAGCGCCCTTTGAATCCGTGCGTTGACTAGCCTATGTTGGGCCGACCCCAGACTGGAAGCGACCATTGACCGCCATTGTCCTCTTCGCGCTTGTCGCGCTGTTCATCGGCCTTCGCCTCTATGCCGTGCTTGGCGAGCGCACCGGGCATGAGCAGCAGCCGATCCCCAAGCCGGCCGAGCCGGATTCGCGCGCACCCGTGCCGCACGCCCAGGCGCAGGGCTCACCGGTGACCGACGGCGCCGAGCTGGCCTATGTGCCGCTCGCCGGCCCCGGGATCCGGGCGCTGCTCGCCGCCGATCCCGCGTTCGACGTGGCCCGCTTCCTGGAGGGCGCGGGCGCAGCCTATCGGCAGATCCTGGAGGCGTTCTGGCGCGGCGACATGGAGTCGGTGCGCCCCTACGTTGACGACAATGTGCTCGGCGCGTTCACCGCCGCGGTCGCGCAGCGCGAGGCCGACGGGCTCAAGCTCGACAACCGGTTGGTGGCACTCGAACCGCCGGTGATCGTCGAGGCCGAGGTCGACAAGGGCATCGCCGAGCTGACTGTGCGGTTCGAGGCCGATATCGCCGCGGTGACCCGCAATGCGGAGGGCGAAGTCGTCGCCGGATCGATGAGCGACGCGGTCCAGTCGCGCGACCGCTGGACCTTCCGCCGCGAGTTGCGCTCGGCCGATCCGAACTGGCTGCTCATCGAAACCGACGAGGAAGAGTGAGTCCGCGCCTTCGCGTCGCCCTCGCCGCGGCGCTGATCCTGTCGGCCTGCGTCAGCCGCCCGCCGGCGCCGCCGCCGCCCGTCCCGCAGCCACAGCCCGCTCCGCAACCGACTCCGACCCCGGCGCCCACGCCAACCTATCGCACCGCAGCCGAAGCGGGCGTAACGCTCGCCGCGCCGCAGGCGATCGATTCGGCCGCTGCCGAGCGTGCTCTGGCGGCATTTCGGCTGTCCTGCCCCGAGCTGACCCGTCGCGAGGACCGTTCCGGCCTGACCATCCGCGGCGATTGGGATGCGCTTTGCGCGGAGGCGGCGATGGTCGCTCCGGGCACGGCGACGGCCTTCTTCCGCGACCGCTTCGACTGGGTGCGGGTGGCCGACGGCAAGGCGTTTGCGACCGGCTATTACGAGCCGCAGATCCGCGGCTCGCGGGTTCGTGCGCCGGGCTTTGAGGTGCCGGTCTATGCCAAGCCGGCGAGCCTGGTGCGATGCACGCGCGCCGATGGCACGACCGGGCGCGGCCGGATCGATCCGGCCGGGCAATGCGTCGCGCATTTCAGCCGCGCCGAGATCGAGGACGGAGCGCTCGCTGCCGAGACCCCGATTGCCTGGGCGGCGGACCCGATCGACCTGTTCTTTCTCCAGATCCAGGGGTCCGGGCGGCTGTTGCTGCCGGACGGCGGAGTAATTCGCATCGGCTATGCCGACCAGAACGGCCACAGTTACATCGCCATCGGGCGCGTGCTGCGCGACCGCGGCATCCTCCAGCCGGGCAAGGCGGGGATGAAGGAGATTGTGGCATGGATGCGTGCCCAGCCGGACGGCGGCCGGGCGCTGATGCGCGAGAACCCGAGCTACATCTTCTTCCGCGAACTGACCGGCCCGGGCCCGCTTGGCGCGATGGGACTTCCAGTAACGCCGCGCACGACCGTCGCCACCGATCCTTTGTTCGTGCCGCTCGGCGGCCCGGCCTGGCTCGACATGGCGCATGACGTCGCGGACGGGCTGTGGGTGGCACAGGATACCGGCGGCGCGATCAAGGGCGCTAACCGTTTCGACACTTTCTGGGGCGCGGGCGACGCCGCCGAAATCACCGCCGGCGGACTGTCGAGCGAGGGCCGGGCGCTGATCCTGTTGCCCAAGGGCGCTGCTGCACGGCTGGCGGCGAGCGGTGCGGCGGCTCGACGCTGACCAAGCGCAATTGTGGGCTAGGGTGGCGGCGACCATCCGCCCGCTCTCGCGCGAGGTGCCGGTTGAGACGGCAGCTCCGATTGCCGAAGTGCCGCAAGCTCCGGCCAAGCCGAGAGGGCGCGTCCCGCCAACGCGGCCAGCGCCGGTACCTCCGCCCAGGCCGCGACAGCTGTCCGAGGGCGGGCTCGACGGCCATTGGGAGCGCCGCCTGCGATCGGGGACGGTCGAACCGGACCGGATCCTCGATCTTCACGGCCACAATCTCGACCGCGCATGGCGGGCGATCGACGACGGGCTGGAGCGCGCCATCGCAAGTGGAGAGCGGGTCGTGCTGTTGATCACCGGCCATGCCCGGCCCGGCGAGCCGCCTGTCCAACGTGGCAGGATCCGAGCCGCGGTTCACGACTGGCTGGCGGCCTCGCGCCACGCATCGCGGATCGCCGCGGTCAAGGGCGCTCATCGCCGTCACGGCGGAGGCGGCAGCCTCTATCTCATATTGCGGCGTTAACCATGCCGCTGCAGGCGCTTTTAACCCAAGCCGTTTAACCCTCCAGCCCAAGGCGCGGCCCAAGGGGGCGGCCAAGGGGCGACATCTCAAGCATGAACGACGGTCGGGCTCTCCAGGTCAGCAACGTCATCCTGTCCGGGATGGCGGGCCTCGCCTCGTTCGTCTTCTCGCTGGCGGTGTTCATCCACATCAAGGAACTCGACGGTCAGATCCTGGCGTCGATCGTCGCCGGCCTCTTCTGCCTGATGATCTGCTATGCCGCTTCCGAGCGGCCGGACGCGTCGAGCGCGAAGGCGATGGCCAGCCTGGCGCAGCGCTTGCTGGCGGTCGAGGACGGCGATCTGACTTCGCCTCCGCCCGACGCCTTGCGCCGCTCGAACCCCAAGCTTGCTGCCGCCGTCGATACGCTGTTCGAGGAAGTGCGGGCGTCAATCGAGAATGCGCATGCGCTAGGCATGTACGACCCGGTTACGTCCCTCCCGAACCGACTGCATTTCCGCTCCGAAGCCGACAAGCTGCTCGGCGCGCCCGACGCCGGACTGGCGGCGATGATGTTCATCGATTTGGACCGTTTCAAGGCGGTCAACGATTGCCTCGGCCATGCCCGCGGCGACCAGTTGCTCGTGATGGTTGCCAACCGGTTGAGGGTAGTCGTTACCGCCGAGATGGGCGAGCGCAACATGGCCCGGCCGCTGCTCGCACGGCTTGCAGGCGACGAGTTCACCTTGTTCTTCCCCGAGCTTGAGAGCGTCGCCGACATCGAGATGGTCGCGCGGCGGATCGCGCTCGCGATTTCCGATCCGTTCGAGCTCAACGGTCATAACATCGACATCGGGGCGTCGGTCGGCGTGGCGCTTGCCCCGGCCCACGGCGATACGGTCGAACAGCTGATGCGCGCGGCCGATCTCGCGATGTATCAGGCCAAGGCGCGTGGCGGCGGGCAGTATTGCCTCTTCACCGCCGACCTCGCTGCCGAGCACCAGCGTCGCAAGGACGTCGAGCAGGCGCTAACCGACATCGTCGCGCGGGGCCAGCTGCGACTCGCGCTGCAGCCGCAGATGAGCCTCGTTACCGGCGAGGTGTCGGGAGTCGAGGCGCTGCTTCGTTGGCAGCATCCGATTGATGGTGTGCGCCTGCCCGGAACATTCATCCCAATCGCCGAGCAAAGCGGAGCGATGGCGGAGATCGGCGATTGGGTGCTGACCCATTGTGCCTCGATCCTCGCCGGCTGGATGCGCCAGGGCGTCAACAGGCGGCTGTCGATCAACGTCAGTCCGCGGCAGATCGACCGGGTCGATTTCTTCACTCGCCTGCGCCACATCTTTGCCGAGCACGATGTGCCGCTGTCGATGATCGAGCTGGAGTTCAGCGAGGGCGCGGTGATGGAGTGCAGCGAGGCCGAGCTGGCCGAGATCGCCGCGCTCCGCTCGGAAGGCGCTTCGATCGCGCTCGATGATTTCGGCACCGGCTTCTCGAACATCGCGCGGCTCCGGACCATGCCGGTCGACCGGGTCAAGCTCGACCAAACGCTGATCGCCGACATCGAGACCAGCGAGCAGGCGCGGATCGTGGTCCAGGCGCTGGTCCACCTGATCAAGGGCGTCGGCTGCGCGATCGTCGCCGAGTCGGTCGAGAATGCGGCGCAGGCCGACCTGCTGCGCGCGATGGGTTGCGACAGCGTCCAGGGCTATGTGTTCGCGGGGCCGATGAGCGAGGACGAGTTCGCGCATTGGTCGGCGCACAACGACCGCGAGGCGCGCTCCGCCGCCTAGGCGAATACCCGGTCGAGCACGGCGCGGTAAATCCGGGCTAGGGCGCGGATGTCGTCGAGCCGGGCATGCTCGCCGACCTTGTGCATGCTGGCGTTGGGCAGCCCGAAATCGACTACCGGCGCGAGCGCGATCAGGAAGCGGCCGTCCGACGTGCCGCCGCCGGTCGACAGCTCGGGCGTCAGGCCGGTTTCGGCGCGGATGGCGTCGACCACCACATCGTAGAGCGGTCCCGCCGGGGTGAGGAACGCCTCGCCCGAGATGCGCGCCCGGACCTTGGACTCGGGGGCGATGGCGCGGGCGGTGTCTTCGACCAGTCGCACGAGGTCCTCGCCGCGGTGGAGGTTGTTGAAGCGGATGTTGAGCTGGGCGGTGGCGCTGCCCGGGATGACGTTGCTCGCCGAGGTCGAAGTGGACAGTGCAGTGGTTTCCAAATTCGACGGCGGGAAGGCGTCGGTCCCCTCGTCGAGTTGGATTTGATCGAGCGCGGTGATGATGCGGGCGAGTGTCGGAATAGGATTGTCGGCGAGGTGCGGGTAGGCGACGTGGCCCTGGTGGCCGGGCACCTCGAGCCACAGATTGACCGAGCCGCGCCGGCCGACCTTGACCGTGTCGCCGAGCCGGTCGACCGAGGTCGGCTCGCCGATCAGGATCATGTCCGGGCGGATCGACCGTTCGGTGAGCCAGTCGATGATCCGCGGCGTGCCGAAGGTGGCGTAGCCCTCCTCGTCACCCGTGATCAGCAGCGAGACCGTGCCGTGCTCGGGGAGGCGCTCGGCGAGGGCGGCGACGAAGCAGGCGATGGCCGACTTCATGTCGACCGCGCCGCGCCCTGTGAGGACCCCATCCGCCACCACCGGGTCGAACGGATCGGAATTCCAGCCGTCGCCGGGGGGCACGACGTCGAGGTGGCCGGCGAAGGCGAAGTGCGGCGCGCCCTCCCCACGGATCGCGACCATATTCTCGGTCGGGCCGTCGGGCGCCTCGCCGAGAATGAAGCGATGGATGGTGAAGCCGAGCGGGGCGAGCGCGGCCTCGAGTACGTCGAACACCGCGCCGCTGGCAGGCGTGACGCTGGGGCAGGCGATGAGGCGCTTGGCGAGTTCGACCGGATCGATCATCCTCGCGGCCTAGCAAGGAGGCCGCCATGCCGAAAGTCGAACTTGACGCCGTTGAGCCGTCCAACGCGACCGGCTACCCCGAGCCGTTCCATCGCGAGGTGAAGGGCCGCTGGTGGAAGCGGATCGCGCCGCTGGGCGGACTTACCGAAATGGGCGCGAGCCACGTCACGCTCGAGCCCGGCGCCTGGTCGAGCCAGCGCCACTGGCACGACAGCGAGGACGAGCTGGTGGTGATGTTGAGCGGGCGCGCGGTGCTGGTCGAGGACGACGGCGAACGCGAAGTCGGGGCCGGCGACGTGCTAGCGTGGCCCAAGGGCTCGACCAACGGCCACCACCTGATCAACCGCTCGGACGCGCCGTGCAGCTTCGTCGCGATCAGCGCCGGGCCGCAGGGCAGCGGCGGCTATAGCGATATCGACATGGCGTGGACCGAGGACGGGCGCTTCGTCCGGAGGGATGGGAGCGAGTATCCGAAGCGGGGGTCGTGATGCACGCGTCCTTCGAGACGAGCCTTCGATACGCCCTTCGGGCTACTCAGTCTCTCCTGAGGATGAGCGGAGAGCGGGTCAAGCTTTCTCCGGCTCGTACTGCTCGATGACCCAGGGTTCGTCCTGGGCGAGTTCGATCCATTCGACGACGTGGGGGTGGTGGAGGACGGCGTCGCAATAGGCGATGGCGAAGGGGGGCAGGGGCACTCGGTAGGTGGCGAAGCGGGTGACGACCGGCGCGAACATGATGTCCGCCGCGCTCCACGTTCCGAACAGATATTCGCCGCCCGAGCCGAAGCGGGCGCGGGCCTGGGCCCATAGCTGCAGGATTCGATCTATTTCCGCCGCGACCGGGGCGCTGATGGCGTGGCCGTCGACCCGGCGGCGGACGTTGACCGGAAGCTCGCGGCGCAGATTGGCGAACGAGCTGTGCATCTCGGCGGCCATCGAGCGGGCCATGGCGCGCGCCGCCTCGTCCTCCGGCCAATAGAGTTCGCGGCCGCCGCGGTCAGCGCAGAATTCGACGATCGCCAGGCTGTCCCACACCACGACCTCGCCGTCCCACAGCAACGGCACCTTGCCGCCGCCGGGCGCGAACTCGTTGCCGCCGCGCTGCTGCTCCCACTCCTGGCCGAACATCGGCACGACCAGCTCCTCGAACTCTACGCCGAGCGCCTTGACCGCAAGCCAGCCGCGCATCGACCAGGAGGAGTAGGCGCGGTTGCCGATGATCAGCTTCATGACAGCGCTGCTTCCAGCACCGCGGTGCGCAGCTCGGGGATCCCGGCGCCGGTCTCGCTCGAGGTCGGGATCAGCAGGGGATGGGCGGCCGGGTGTTTGGCGGCCTCGGCGCGGATCGCTTCGAGGGTCGCCTCGAGCGCGGTCGGCTTGATCTTGTCGGCCTTGGTCAGGACGAGGTGGTAGCTCACCGCCGCGTCGTCGAGCATCTTCATGATGTCGCGGTCAACGTCCTTCAAACCGTGGCGGCTGTCGACCAGCACCAGCGCGCGCTTGAGCACGGCGCGGCCGCGCAGGAAATCGTTGATCAGGAACCGCCAGCTCTTGACCATGTCCCTGGGCGCCTCGGCAAAGCCGTAGCCGGGCATGTCGACCAGCCGCATCATCGGCGGCCGGCCGACATCGAAATAGTTGAGCTCCTGCGTGCGGCCCGGGGTGTTCGATGCGCGGGCCAGCTTGGCGCGGTTGGTGAGCGCGTTGATCAGCGAGGATTTGCCGACGTTGGAGCGGCCGGCGAAGGCGATCTCGGGCACGTCCGGGCTCGGCAGATGCTCGAGCTTCGGGGCCGACTTGAGAAAGTCGATCGGGCCCGAGAACAGCTTGCGCGCGCGCTCGGGGAGGTCGTCCTCGCTCACTTCGCCTTGACCGTGACCGTTTGCGGCTGGCCGGCTTCCTGGTCGTAGCGGCTGTAGAGGTATTTCTGCTGGGCGATCGAGAGGATGTTGTTGACCACCCAGTAGAGCTGAAGGCCCGCCGCGAACGGCGCCATGACGAACATCAGGATCCACGGCATGATCGCGAACACCTTTTGCTGGATCGGGTCCATTTGCGCCGGGTTCAGCTTGAACTGGAGCCACATGGTGACACCGAGCAGGATCGGCAGGACGCCGATGGCGATGATCGGCCACGGGGTGAAATTGAGCAGGCCGAACAGATTGACCGGAGTCATCGGGTCGGGCGCGGAAAGGTCCTTGATCCACAAGGCGAATGGCTGGTGGCGCATTTCGACGCTGACCATCAGCACCTTGTAGAGCGCGTAGAAGATCGGGATCTGGAGCAGGATCGGCAGGCAGCCGGCCATCGGATTGACCTTTTCCGACTGGTAGAGCTTGAGGATCTCCTGCTGCTGGCGCGCGCGGTCGTCCTTGTAGCGCTCCTGAAGCTCCTTCATCTTCGGCTGGATCTTGCGCATTCCGGCAAAGCTTTTGAACTGCTTGTCGGCGACCGGGTACATCAGCAGCCGGACGATCAGCGTGAGGCAGATGATCGCGACGCCGAAATTGCCGGTCAGCTTGAACAGCCACATCAGCAGATCGAAGATCGGCCGCATGAACCATTCGAACCAGCCCCAGTCGATCGCCTTGGAGAGGTAAGGGATGCCGGCTTCCTCGTAGCGATCGAGGACGGCCTTTTCCTTGGCTCCGGCGAACAACCGGCTGTCGCTCGACACCGCCTGGCCGGGAACGACGATGAACGGCTTGGCGGCATAATCGGCCTGGTAAGCGCCGGCCGAGCTCTTGCGCAGGCTGGCCTCGATCGAGCGGCCGGCGGCGGGGGCGAGCGCGGTCAGCCAATATTTGTCGGTGAAACCGAGCCAGCCGCCGCGGCTGTCGCGGGTCACGCCGCTCTTGTCCTCGTCGAGGGTTTCCCAGTCGACGCCATAGTCGGCCTTGCCGCCGAGGAACGAGATCGGGCCGACGTGGCTGGTCCAGGTCGACGGGTCGGCGCTCTTCTGCGCGCGGCTGATGAGGCCGTAGGTGCGAAGGCCGATCGCTCCGGCGCCGGTGTTGGCGACGCGCTGGCGGACGGTGAACAGGTAATCGGAATCGATCGCGACGATCAGTTCGAAGCGCTGGCCCGAGCCATTGTCCCACGAGAGGGTCACCGGGCGGCCCGGGGCGAGGGTCGGGGCGCTGGCGGTCCACAGCGTGTTGGCGTCGGGCACGCGGACATTGTCGCCGGTCCAGCCGTAGCCGGCGAAATAGCCGCCCGGCGCGCCGGCCGGGGAGAGCAATCGAACCGGGGGGGAATTGTCGGCGATGGTCGTGCGCTGGGTCTTGAGGAGGAGATCGTCGAAGCGCGCGCCCTTGAGGTTGATCGAGCCGGCGAGGCGCGGCGTGTCGATCCGCACGCGCGGGCTTTCGGCCAGCACCTGGGCGCGGTCGCGCAGCACGGCAGGGGTCGGGGTGGCGGCGCTCGCGGCGGGCTTGACCTTGCCGTCCTCGACCTGCTGCGACTGCGGGGCGGCGGTCGGGAACCAGCGCTCGGCGAGGAAGCTCCAGCCCATCAGGATGAGAATGCTCAGCGCGATGGCGAGCACCATGTTCTTATTGTCGGTCACGGGGCGTTGAAGTCCTTCGGATCAGGGGACCGGGTCGAAACCCTGGCCGCCCCACGGGTTGCAGCGCAGAATCCGCCGGAGGGCGAGCCAGCTGCCTTTGGCCGCCCCATAGCGCGACCAGGCGGTGATCGCATAGGCCGAACAGCTCGGCTGGAAGCGGCACGACGGCGGGAGGATCCGGCTCGGCCCCCGCTGCCAGCCGCGGGCGATGAGGATGAGGCCGCGGCTCAGCATTTGGCGGCCTTGTCGAGCGCCCGGGTGAGCTCGTCGCGAAGAGTAGCGAAGTCGCGCTCGATTCCGCCCGAGCGGCCGATCAGGACATGGTCGGCGCCGGGCTGGCCGCGCACCGGCAGAAGCTCGCGGGCGAGGGCGCGCAGGCGGCGCTTCATGCGGTTGCGCACGACCGCATTGCCGATCTTCTTGGTGACGGTGAAGCCGACCCGAATCGCCGGATCGCCGTCGTCGCGGCGGCGCAACTGGAGGACGAAGCCGGGCATGGCGATTCGCCGGCCGCGGTTGGCGGCGAGGAAATCGGCCCGCTTGCGTAAGGTGACGAGACCCTGCGTCACCGGGGCAGATATCCCGGGATCGTCACAGGAGGCGCGCTGACTAGGAGTGGCGCGAAGCGCGGGCTGGTAGCCCGCGCAAGCGACGCGACGCCGCTCAGCGCACCTCCTGTGGCGACCGCTTCGCGGCGGGTCGCTTTTTCTCCATGGCGTCGTTGCTCGTCGGTCACGATGGAATTCCATCGCTCCCTCCTCGCGCCTAGCCCTGAAGAAAAATCGACTCCGTCACGGGGTATCTGCCCCGGTGACGCAGGGTCTAGGCGCTGAGCTTCTTGCGGCCGCGGGCGCGGCGGGCGTTGAGCACCTTGCGGCCGCCGACCGTCGCCATCCGCGACCGGAAGCCGTGACGCCGCTTGCGGACCAGGTTGCTGGGCTGGAAAGTGCGCTTCATCGCTCATGCCTATTCGATAAGAAAAAAGAGCCGCCAAACGGCGGCTGCGGTTGTCGGGGCCGATAGTCGCGGCGGCGGGAGAAGTCAATCGCCGGCCTTGGCCGCCAGCGACTTGGGATCGGCCGGGGGAGTCGGCAGGATCGCCGGATCGGGGGTGACGTCGTCGCCGGCCGCGGGGACTCCGGGGAGGGTGTTGCAGCCAAGCTCCTCGCGCTGCTTGCGCAGCGCCTCGCGGCGGGCGGCGCTCTTGCGCCTGAGGCCCCAGTCGGTCCAGCGCCCGGCCTTGGGTTGCCAGCGCTTGAACTTGACGTAGCGGCGGCGCGCCCAGCGGCTGGTCTTGAGGACCATCGCCAGGCCGACCCCGAACACCACGATGCCGCCCGGGCCGGGAATCGCGCCGAGCACCGGCGAGACGAGGATGAGCAGCACGCCGACGACGAACATCGTCCATTCGACCACCGGATGGTCGATGAAAGCGCGCCATTGTGCCCGGGTGAACATGGCCACGACATTTGGGCGGTCGGCGCCGCTACGGCAAGTGGTTAGAGCGGGCCCTAGCGGCCGGCCGAGGCCCACTTCTGGCGGGGCGCCCCGGGGACCGGCTCGGCGGCGTCGGTGCCGAGCGCGACGATGCGGTTGGCGGCATCGACGTGAACCACCTTGGGCTGGAGCGCTCGGGCCGCGGCATCGTCCATCAGGCCGTAGCTGATGATGATCACCAGATCGCCTTCGTGGACTAGGCGCGCCGCGGCGCCGTTGATCCCGACCATGCCGCTGCCGCGCGGGGCGGGAATGACATAGGTCTCGAGCCGGGCGCCGTTGGTGATGTCGACGATCGCCACCTGCTCGCCCTCGAGGAGGTCGGCGGCGTCCATCAGGTCCTGGTCGAGCGAGATCGAGCCGACATAGTGGAGGTCGGCCTGAGTCACGGTCGCGCGGTGGACCTTGGACTTCATCATCATGCGCATCACGGGCAGGTGACCTTGTTGTTAAGCGCCGTAGCGGCGGCGCCCCTAGCGAAGATTGTGCGCTGCAGCCAGCATTCAAGCATCTTACCGCAGTTGCGAAGAGGCGTCAGCATATTCGGCGGCGACAAAGTAAAGACCGTGGGGCGGGGCGTTGAGGCCGAGCGCAGCGCGGTCGCGGGCGTCGAGGGCGGCGGCGATGTGGTCGGGCGACCAGCGGCCGAGGCCGACGAGGGCGAGGCAGCCGACCATCGAGCGCACCTGGTGGTGGAGGAAGGAGCGGGCCGCGGCGGCGACGTGGAGCTCGTCGCCGACCCGCTCGACGGTCAGCGAATCGAGCGTCTTGAGCGGGCTTTCGGACTGGCAGTGGACCGAGCGGAAGGTGGTGAAATCGTGGTGGCCGACGAGGTGCGCCGCGCCCTCGGCCATCGCGTCGAGGTTGAGCGGGCGGGCGATGTGCCAGGCGCGGCCCCGGTCGAGGACGGGCGGGGCGCGGCGGTTGGCGATTCGGTAGAGATAGCGGCGGCCGGTGCAGGAGAAGCGCGCGTGCCAGTCGTCGGCGACGGGTTCGGCGGCGAGGATCGAGATCGGGGCGGGGCGGACCAGCGCGTTGAGGCCCTCGGCGAGGCGATGCTCGGTGAGCGGCTTGGCGATGTCGGCATGGGCGGCCATCGCCAGCGCGTGAACCCCGGCGTCGGTTCGGCCGGCGGCATGGAAGCGGACCGATTCGCCGGTCATCCGCCCGGCCGCCTCCTCGAGCGCCTGCTGGACCGAGGGCGCGCCCTCCTGGCGCTGCCAGCCGGCGAACGGGCCGCCGTCATATTCGATGGTCAGCCGCCAGCGGGTCACTGGAGTTGGGTGCCGAGCGGGAGCGGGAAGCCGCGCAGGAAATCGGCGACGGGGAGCGGGCCCTTGCCGGCGCGCTGGAGGGTGCGGCAGTGGAGCGCGTCCTCGCCGCAGGCAATGACCAAAGGCTCGCCGATCACCTCGCCGGGGGCGCCGGCGCCGTCGATTGTCTCGCAGTCGAGCAACTTCACCCGTTCGCCCGACGCCTCGAACCAGGCGCCGGGGAAGGGGGCGAGCGCCTGGACGTGGCGCTGGAGCTCGGTAGCGGTACGCGACCAATCGATGCGCGCCTCCTCCTTAACGATCTTGGCGGCGTAGGTGACGCCCTCCTCGGGCTGCGGGCGGGGCGGGAAAAGGTCGAGATCGGCGAGCACTTCGACCATGAGCTTCGCGCCGAGTTCGCCAAGCCTTTGCGTGAGTTGCGCGGCGTTGTTCTCGCCGATGCTCAGCGTGCCGACGTGCCGCATCGGGCCGGTGTCGAGGCCGGCTTCCATCTGCATGATGGTGACTCCGGTCTCGGCGTCGCCGGCCATGATCGCGCGCTGGACCGGGGCGGCGCCGCGCCAGCGCGGGAGCAGCGAGGCGTGGACGTTGAGACAGCCCAGCCGCGGCGCGTCGAGGATCGGTTGGGGGAGGATGAGGCCGTAGGCGGCGACCACGCCCATGTCGGCGCCGAGCGCGGCGAAGGCGGCCTGTTCTTCGGGCGACTTGAGCGAGCGCGGGCTGAGCACCTCCAGCCCGAGGGCGCGGGCCCGGCGCTCGACCGCGGTCGGCTGGAGCGCCTTGCCGCGGCCGGCCGGGCGCGGGGGCTGGGTGTAGACCGCGGCGATCTCGTGGCCGGCGGCGATCAACGCGTCGAGCGTCGGCACGGCGAACTCCGGCGATCCCATGAAGATGATGCGCATGTGGCGCGCTATGGCGAATTGGCCGCGAAATTCCATTGCTTTGTACTGGATTGCTTCGCTGCGCTCGCAATGACAGAGACGGCGCATGGCCTCCCACCAGATCGAAGTGCTGACCCAGGCGCTGGCGCGCTTGCCGGGGCTTGGGCCGCGTTCGGCGCGGCGAGCGGTGCTGCATCTGATGAAGCGGCGGGAGTCGGCGCTCGAGCCGTTGCTGGCGGCGCTGACCGCCGTGTCGGAGACGCTGTCGACCTGCTCGGCCTGCGGCAATGTCGACACCGCCGACCCCTGCACCATCTGCCGCGACACGAAGCGCGACGAGCGCATGCTGTGCGTGGTCGAGGAGGTTGCCGACCTGTGGGCGCTCGACCGCTCGCGGCTGTTCCCCGGGCGCTACCACGTGCTCGGCGGGCGGCTAAGCGCGCTCGACGGCGTGCGGCCGGAGGATCTGGCGATCGATTCGCTGCTGAAGCGCGTGGCGGCGGGCGGGATCGACGAGGTGGTGCTGGCGATGAACGCGACGCTCGAAGGGCAGACCACCGCCCATTATCTCGCCGAGCGGCTCGAGACGTTCCCGGTTCGGCTGACGCAGCTCGCCCACGGCCTTCCGGTCGGCGGCGAGCTCGATTATCTCGACGAGGGCACGCTGGCGCAGGCGCTGCGCGCGCGGCGGCCGGTCGCTTGACGGAGCGGTGCGCCGGTCCTAGCGGGCCGGCCATGCCCTTGCTCCCGATCGTCGAAGTCCCGGACCCGATCCTGCGTGCCAATTCGGCGCCGGTCGAGCGGGTCGATGATGAGCTGAAGGCGCTTGCCGCAAGCATGTTCGAGACGATGTACGAGGCGCCGGGAATCGGGCTTGCCGCGGTGCAGGTCGGGATTGCGCGGCGGATGCTGGTGATCGACCTTCAGGAGCCGGAGAGCGAGGAGGAGGGCGCCGAGGCGGTGCGCCGCCCGCACGTGTTCATCAATCCCGAGATCCTGCACTCGTCGGACGCGCGCAAGAGCTACAACGAGGGCTGCCTGTCGATCCCCGACCAATATGCCGAGGTCGAGCGGCCGGACGTCGTGCGGGCGCGCTGGACCGACCTTGACGGGCGCGCGCAGGAGGGCGAGTTCGACGGACTGATGTCGGTCTGCCTGCAGCATGAGGTCGACCACCTCAACGGCATCTTGTTCATCGACTATCTGTCGCGGCTGAAGCGCGACATCTTGATCAAGAAGGTGGTCAAGGCGCGCAAGGAGCGCGGCGCCGCGACGGTCCTCTAGCCGCGCCCGGGAGTAATCGACTCCGCCGCCTTGCGGCAGTCGGCGGCGCATTCACGGCACATCGTCGCGCACAGCCGGCAATGATCGTGGTCGTGGCGCTCGCACTCGGCGGCGCACAGCTCGCAGGCGCGGGCGCACAGCTCGAGCATCTCGATCAGCAATTGCTCATTGAAGCCGGTGCGGCGAAGCCCGAGCCGGGCGGTCGCCTCGCACACGTCGGCGCAGTCGGAGCACAGGCGGATGCACTGCGCCATGTCCATCTTCTCGGCGGCGCAGGCGTCCGCGCACGACAGGCACATCTTGGCGCAATACATGGCGTGATGGACGGCCAGGCCGAGCGCGTCGTTGACGTGGCCTGACGCCATGACTTCAGGGTGAAGCGCGATCATCTTGCGAATGGACATCGGGGTCTCCTCTGCCGCGCCAACCCGCTGCCGAGCCGCGAGGTTCCGCTTGAGCCGGGGGCGTGCGGGGCGTAGGTTCGCATTTCGTTCTGGTTCGGGAGGGCCGCGTGGAGGTTGGGATAGTGATCGTCGTCGGAGTGATTGCGCTGATCGTCGGCGCGGCGCTTGGCTGGCTGCTCGGCAGCCGTGGCGGCGAGCAGGTCACGGCGGTCGCCGATTCGCTCCGGCTGCAGCTCGACGGGGTGCGCGAGGAACGCGATTCGGCGCGCGGCGAGGTCGAGCGAATACGCAGCGCGAGCGAGCTGACGCAGCGCGAGCTGGCGGCGCTGCAGGCCGACAGTCGCAACTTCGAGGCCCGGCTCAAGGATCTCCAACAGTCGAAGGACGCGCTGATCGCGCAGATGCGCGAGGTCGGCGACCAATTGCTCGAGCGGGCGCAAAAGGATTTCCTCGAGAAGGCGGGCGAGCGCTTCACCGCCGCGGACAAGGCGAGCGAAACCAAGCTGAAGGCGCTGCTGCAGCCGGTCGAGACGACGCTCAAGCGCTACGAGGAGGGGCTCCAGCGGGTCGAGAAGGAGCGGGTCGACCATTATGCCGGACTGCGCGAGGCGGTCGAGCTGATGCGGGTCGGCCAGGGCCAGGTGCGCGACGAGGCGCGGCGGCTGGTGACCGCGCTGACCTCCTCGCCCAAGCAGCGCGGGCGGTGGGGCGAGCGAAGCCTTGAGAATGTGCTGACCCAGGCCGGTCTGGTGAAGGGCATCGACTTTCACATGGAAGTGTCGGTCGAGGGCGAGGACGGGCGGTTGCGGCCCGATGCGGTGATCCACCTGCCGCAGGGGCGCGAGCTGATCGTCGACGCCAAATGTTCGCTGAACGCCTATCTCGACGCGTGCGACGAGGTCGACGACGACAAGCGCGCGCTGTGCTTCAAGGCGCACCTGGCGTCGATCGTGCGCCATTCGCAGCAGCTTGGAAGCAAGAATTACTGGGCCGAATTCGGCGATTCGGCCGAGTTCGTGATCATGTACATCCCCGGCGAGCACTTCCTGTCGGCGGCGCTCGACCAGGATCCCGAGCTGTGGGAGAAGGCGTTCCAGAACAAGGTGCTGCTTGCCACGCCGACCAATTTGGTCGCCATCGCGCGCACCGTGGCGAGCGTCTGGCGGCAGGAAAAGCTGATGGAGTCGGCCGAGGAAATCGCCAATCTCGGCAAGGAGTTGCATTCCAGGCTTGCGACCATGGCGCAGCATATGGAGCGGGTCGGCAAGAACCTCTCGACTGCCAATACGGCCTATAACCAGATGGTCGGGAGCTTCGAGAGCCAGGTGTTCAGCCAGGCGCGGCGGTTCGAGGCGCTTGGCGCGGGAAGCGCCAAGGAACTGCCGGTCACGCCCATGGTCGAGGCCAGCCCGCGCCCGCTGACCAAGCTCGCCCCGCCGAAAAAGGGCGCCAACGAGGACGACGCGGCGGCGTAAGGCGCTAGGGGCGTTCGGGCAGGAATTCGGTCAGCAGCCAGCCGCGCTCGTTCCACAGGCGCATGCGGCGGTTGTCGCTGGTGCCGGCGATCCACATCGGCTGGGCGAGGATGGCGAAACCTATGTTTTCGAGCGCCATCGGGTCGGGCCGTGCTGCAGTGCCGCGCGGGCAGGCCATTTCGGTCACCGCGAGCGGCTCGGCGAGGAGGCGGCCGCCGGCGATTCGGAAGCGGCCGGAGCCGAGGTTGCAGCCGAAATTGGCGGTGATCCGCCCGCGCTCGAGCTGCATCGAGCCGTCGATCGCGGTGCCGTTGAGGCTGACGATGCGCCACTCGCCGTCGAGGCCGCTGGCTTCGAAGCTGGCCTGATCGGGGACGGTGGCGCAGCCGGCGAGGGCGGCGGCGGCCATCGCGAGCAGCGCGCGGATCATCGCCGCGGCTGGCCGCGCTCGTCGGTCGCGGCGAACCACGACGCGGCGGCGCCGCAGCCGCGATAGTCGCGGCCGTCGACCGTCACCTGGACCGAATCCGGATAGACCCGGTCGCTCATGCCGTCGGAACAACGCGCGTGGACGATGTTCACGTGGATCCGCGGGGTTTGGTAGATGTCGCCGGCGAAGCCGTGGATCGGGCGCGGGGTCGGCTCGAGGACGGGCGTGACGTCATTGCCGCGATCGGTGAAGGTCATCGTGTTGGTGATGACTAGGTCCCAGAACGGCTCGGTGCCGATCGCGCGATAGGGCTCGGCGGGCGGGGGCGGCGGGGTCGTCGCGCAGCCGGCGGCGAGCAGCAGGAAAGGGGCAGTCCAGCGCATCGCGCGAGCCTAGCCGATCAGCCGCGATGGCGCCATGCGGCACGGATGTGGAACGCCATCACCGCGGTGGCGGCAGCGGCGTTGAGGCTGTCGGCCCTGCCCAGCATCGGCATTTTGACGGTGAGGTCGCATTCGGCCTCATATTCGGGCGGCAGGCCCTGGCTTTCGTTGCCGACGAGCAGGAAGCAGGGCTGGTCGTAGGTCGCGTCGAGATAGTCGGTGTCAGTGCGCAGGCTGGTCCCGACCAGCTGGCCGGGTCCGGCGCGGAGCCAGGCGACAAATTCGTCCCAGCGCGCGGTGGCGATGGTTTGCGTGAAGATCGCGCCCATCGAGGCGCGCACCGCCTCGACGCTGAACGGGTCGGCATGGTCGTCGATCAGGATCAGGCCGCCGGCGGCGACCGCGTCGCCGGTGCGCAGGATGGTGCCGATGTTGCCGGGATCGCGCAGCGCCTGGGCGACGATCCACAGCGGGGCGGCGGAGCGATTGAGGCGGGCGAGGTCGGTGGCGGGCGCCGGATAGACGGCGAGCACCATCTGCGGATTGTCCTTGCCGCTCATCTTGGCGAGGATGTCGGGCGTGGTCTCGATGACGTCGGTGCCGTGATCGAGCGCCTGGTGGACGATCTCGCGGGCCAGCGGGTGGAGCGGTGGGGCGTAGACCAGGGCGTCGGGGAGGAGGCCTGAGTCGCGCGCCTCGGCGATGATCCTGAGCCCCTCGGCGAGGAAGCGGCCCTCGGCGCGGCGCGCCTTCTTGTCGCGCAACGAGCGGATGCGCTTCACCGTATCGTTGGAAAAGGAGTCGATTCGGCGGATCACTCTTCGCCGAACCGCCCTTCGACCAGCGCGACCAATTGCTCGAGCGCGCTGTCGCAATCGGCGCCCGAGCAATGGATGGTGATGGTGTCGCCCATCGCCGCGCCGAGCATCATCAGCCCCATGATCGAGGTTCCGGTGACCCGGTTGCCGTCCTTCTCGACCGCCACCTCTACGCCGTCGCCGAGGCCGTGGACGAGGTTGACGAACTTGGCGCTGGCGCGCGCGTGGAGCCCGCGGCGGTTGGCCACGGTGAGGGTGCGCGCGCAGGCGCTCAAGCGGCGGCCTCGCCGAGGATCTCGGACGCGACGGAGATGTACTTGCGGCCGGCCTCGCGGGCGGCGGCGACCGCGGCGCGGACGCCCATCACCTTGCGCGCGCCCTCGAGCCGGATCAGCATCGGCAGATTGACCCCGGCGATGACCTCGATCCCGGTGTCCTTCATCAGGCTGATGGCGAGGTTGGACGGGGTGCCGCCGAACAGATCGGTGAGGATGATCACGCCCTCGCCCGAATTGACTCGCGCGATCGCCTCCGCGATCTCGCCGCGGCGCTGCTCCATGTCGTCGTCGGCGTCGATGCAAATGCCCTCGATCCCGGTCTGCGGGCCGACGACATGCTCCAGCGCGATGATGAACTCGACCGCCAGGTCTTGCCGGCCGCCCAATAGCGGGGAACGAGGCCGGTTAGAAGCGCCTGGCAAGATTCCATCATCTGCTGCCAGCCGGGATCGGCCGAGCAATAGTCGCGCACCGGCTGGTCGAGCCCGGTCAGCGGGCGAAGCTCGTCGATCCAGTGCGGGTTGGGCACGAAGCGCATGTCGAACACTAGGTCGGCGGTGCGCGAGATGCCGCGCGCGAAGCCGAACGAGGCGATGGTGACGATCGGCCGGTCGCGGTCCTCGTCGTAGCGGCGGCGAAGCTCGTCGCGCAGCATGACCGGCGTGAGGTCGGTGGTGTCGAGCACCGAGTCGGCGGCGTTGCGCAGCGCGGCGGTGATCCCGCGCTCGCGGGCGATGCCGTCCTCGGCCGGGCGGTCGGGCGCGAGGGGATGGCGCCGGCGAGTCTCGTCGTAGCGGCGGATGAGCTCGGCCCCGGCGCAGTCGAGATAGAGGATCTCGGGCCGAACGCCCTCAACCGAACGGATGATGGCGGGCAGGCGCTCGGCATCGAAGCCGCGGCTGCGTGCGTCCATCCCGACCGCGACCGGGGTGCGTCGCCGGGCGTCGCGCTCGCCGTGGACGAAGTCGGCGATCAGCGCGACGGGGAGGTTGTCGACCGTGTCCCAGCCCATGTCCTCGAGCACGTCGAGCACGGTCGACTTGCCGGCGCCGGACATGCCGGTGACCAGCAGAAGCCGGGGGAGCGAGCGATCGGTCATTTGGGAAGGCCGAAATGATCGAGCGCGAGCGCGACCTTGGCCGCCGCCGAGGCGGTTCGCGCGTCGATGCTGACCAGCGGCACGGCAATCGCGCAGAAGGTGCGGCTGCGGCTGTCGTCGGGCATCCGCTCCATGTCGCCGCCGAGCTCGACCGCCAGCGCGACCGGCGTGTCGCCGGTGGGAGCGATGTCGACGATCCCGAGCCCGCGCACCTCGAGCTTGCCGCGGATGGTGTTGGGCGCCGAGGCGATCAGCCGCTCGCCGTCGCGCCGGACGATGGTGCGGTCGTCGCTGACCAGCGCGAAGCCGTGGTCGAAGAGGCGCAGCGCAAGGTCGGACTTGCCCGAGCCGGACTGGCCCAGCAGCAGCACCGCGCGGCCATCGCGGGCGACGCTGGTGGCGTGGAGGTTCTCGGACGAAAGGCGGTCGCTCATGTCAGGTCCGCCGCGGGCAGGACGATGGTGAAGCGCGCGCCCGACGGCGCGTCGTCGCGGTCCTCGACCTTGATCGTTCCGTCATGGCCTTCGACGATGGCCCGGGCGATGGCCAGGCCGAGGCCGCTGTGGCGGCCGAAATGCTCGGTTTCGGGCCGCACCGAATGAAAGCGGTTGAAGATCGCCTCGCGCAGCTCCCCGGGCACACCGGGGCCCTCGTCGTCGACCCGGATCAAGATGTTGTCGCCGAGCCGGATCGCAGCGACCTCGACCAGCCCACCGGGCGGCGAGAAGCTGATCGCATTGTCGACGATGTTGTCGATCGCGCGGGCCAGCCGGTTCGGCTCGCCCATCACCACCGCACTCGACTTGCGTGGACGGGCGAAGGCGATGCGCACATTGCCGGTTTCGCGACGCTGCTCCCACACGCCGACCAATTGTTCGATCAGCTTGCCGAGATCGACTTCCTCGAAGCTGGCGCGGGCCAGTTCGGCGTCGGTCCGGGCCGCCTCGCCGACGTCGCCAATCAGCCGGTCGAGCCGGTTGACGTCCTGGCGGATGACATCGGTCAGCTGCGCCTTCAGCGCCGGGTCCTCGACCTTGTCGAGCGTGTCGACCGCGCTGCGCAGCGAGGCGAGGGGATTCTTGAGCTCGTGGGTGACATCGGCGGCGAACGCCTCGATATTGTCGATCCGCATGCGCAGCGACTGGCTCATGTCGCTGACCGCGCGGGCCAGGGTCCCAATCTCGTCGCGGCGCGAGGGCAGGCGGGGGACCCGCACCTCACGCGCGCGGCCGAGGCGGACCCGGTGGGCGGCGAGCGCGATCCGGCGGAGCGGCCGGACGATGGTTCGGGCGAGGAACAGCGACAGCAGGATCGACAGCAACGTAGCGAGCGCGAGAGCGATGGCGAGGGTCGCGCGCTGGCTGCGCACGGTGCGGGTGAGGTTGCGGTCGTTCTTGGTCACCAGCAGGCGCGAGCCGTCGGCGAGCAGCGAAGCGCCGACGAACACCGGCGTCAGGTCGGCCGCGCTGCGGATGGTGACGACCGGCTTTGCGCCGGCGGCGCCGAGCTCGCTCCAAGCGGCGGCGCGGTCTTCGGCGGGCTCGACGAAGTCGGGCGGGGGGCGGGTCCCGACCAGCGCGTTGAAGCCGCGGTCGAGCGCCCGTGCGACGTTCTTGCGCCACGCTTCGGAAGCCGGATCGCGCAGGCGATAGGCCGGCTCGCCAATCGCGAAGCTGTCGGCGATGCGGCGGCCGTCGCGCGCGTAGAGCCGGAGGCGGGCGCCGTTGGCGACCCCGATCTCGCTCAGCAGCGGCTCGCGCTCGGCGGCGCTGGTGCGGTTGATCGCTTCGGCGGCAATCGCGGTCTCGCTGGTCAGCCGGTCGAGCCGCTCGGCGGTGATGCGGTTGCGGTAGCTGTCGAGATAGAGGACCGACAAGGCGAAGATCACCAGAGTCAGGACGTTGACCGCAAGGATGCGGTGGGTGAGCGTCCAGCGCCCCGACCAGGTCAGGGCGAGGTCCTGCTCGTCAGTCCTCGCTGAATCGGTAACCGACGCCATAGAGCGTCTCGATCCCGTCGAAGCCGTCGTCGACGGCGCGGAACTTGCGGCGGATGCGCTTGATATGGCTGTCGATGGTGCGATCGTCGACATAGACGTCGTCCTGGTAAGCCACGTCAAGCAGCTGATTGCGGGATTTGACCACCCCCGGGCGCTGGGCCAGCGCCTCGAGGATGAGGAATTCGGTGACGGTCAGCGTGACGTCCTTGCCGTCCCAGCCGATCTTGTGGCGGGCCGGGTCCATCACCAGCCGGCCGCGCTCGATCAGCGCCTCGCGCTCGCCGTCGCTGCCGTCCAGCGCCGCGCCGCGGTCGAGGTCGCGGCGGCGCAAGAGCGCGCGGATCCGGGCGACCAGGAGGCGCTGCGAGAAGGGCTTGGCGATATAATCGTCGGCCCCCATCGCGAGGCCGAGCGCCTCGTCCATCTCGTCGTCCTTGGAGGTCAGGAAGATGACCGGGGTGGCGCCGAGCGCTCCGCCCATTTCGCGCAGCCGGCGGAGCAATTCCATGCCGTCCATCTGCGGCATCTTGATGTCGAATACGGCCAGGTCAGGCGGGTTGTCGGCGAAGGCCCTCAGCGCCGCGGCGCCATCGGAATAGACGCGGGTGACGAAGCCCTCGGCCTGCAGCGCGATCGACACCGAAGTGAGGATGTTGCGGTCGTCGTCGACGAGCGCGATGGCATGGCTCATGGCAGGTGCGAATAAGCGGCGCGAGGGCCCAGGACAAGCGACCAGCGGCGCTTTGACCGCCCCGCCTTTCGCTTGTATAGCTTCGGCACGGGAGTGGCGGCAGTCCGGCAGCGGGCGCCGCCCTCATGCTATTGGAAGACGAAAAAGGGGATGTTGACGGTGAGCGAGCGTATTCCTGCGCAGAAGCTGGATTCCCAAGGGATCGAGACGGGCGCCCGGATCCACTGGAACCTGACCACCGCGCCGCTGATCGAGCAGGCGGTGCTGCGCGAGGAAGGCCAGCTCGCCAAGGACGGTCCGCTGGTGGTTCGCACCGGCAAGCACACCGGCCGAAGCGCCCAGGACCGATTCGTCGTCAGGAACAGCGTCAGCGACGGCGCGGTGTGGTGGGGCAAGTCGAACCGGCCGATGGACGCCGATGCGTTCGACCGGCTGCACCAGGATTTCCTCGCCGCACTCAAGGACAAGGACGAGCTGTTCGTCGCCGATCTCTATGGCGGATCGCAGCCCGAGCACCGGGTCAAGGTGCGGGTGGTCAACGAGCTCGCCTGGCACAATCTGTTCATCCGCACTTTGCTGGTCCGCCCCGAGGCGAGCGAGCTGGCCGACTTCGCGCCCGAATATACGATCATCGACCTGCCGAGCTTCCGCGCCGATCCCGAGCGCCACGGCTGCCGCAGCGAAACTGTGATCGCGGTCAACCTCGAGCAGAAGCTGATCCTGATCGGCGGCACCAAATATGCCGGCGAGATGAAGAAGAGCGTGTTCGGCCTGCTCAACTTCATCCTGCCCGAAAAGGGCATCATGCCGATGCACTGTTCGGCCAACATCGGCGCAGATGGTGATACCGCCGTGTTCTTCGGGCTTTCGGGCACCGGCAAGACGACGTTGTCGGCGGACCCGAAGCGGACGCTGATCGGCGACGACGAGCATGGCTGGTCGGACACCGCCGTGTTCAACTTCGAGGGCGGTTGCTATGCCAAGATGATCCGCCTGTCGGCCGAGGCCGAGCCGGAGATCTTCGCCACGACCAAGCGCTTCGGCACCGTGCTCGAGAATGTCGTGATGGACCCGGTGACGCGCGAGCTCGCCCTCGACGACAACAGCCTCGCCGAGAACAGCCGCGGCGCCTATCCGATCGACTTCATCCCCAATTCGTCCGAGCGGAACATGGGGCCGGTGCCGCGCACCATCGTCATGCTCACTGCCGACGCGTTCGGCGTGCTTCCGCCGATCGCGCGGCTGACCCCGGACCAGGCGATGTACCACTTCCTGTCGGGCTACACTGCCAAAGTGGCGGGGACCGAGATCGGCGTGACCGAGCCGGAAGCGACCTTCTCGACCTGCTTCGGGGCGCCGTTCATGCCGCGCCACCCGTCGGTCTACGGCAATCTCCTGAAGAAGCGCATCGCCGAGGGCGACGTCACCTGCTGGCTGGTCAACACCGGCTGGACCGGCGGCAAGTACGGCGTCGGCAAGCGCATGCCGATCAAGGCGACGCGCGCCTTGCTCGACGCGGCGCTCGACGGAAGCCTCAACCAGGCCGAATTCCGCAAGGACCCGAATTTCGGGTTCGAGGTGCCGGTCGCGGTTCCGGGCGTCGACAGCGCGATCCTCGACCCGCGTTCGACCTGGGCCGACAAGGCGGAATATGATTCGACGGCGGCCAAGCTGGTCGACCTGTTCGTCGACAATTTCGCCGAATTCGCGCCGCATGTCGAAGAGGGCGTCCGTCAGGCCGGGCCGCAACAAAGGGCGACCGCCGCCGCCTGACCTGCCCGATCATCGCGGATCGGGCCTCTTCGAAAGCCCGCTCCCGATGACCGATTTGCCGATCCGCCGCTTCGCCAGCGAAGCCGCCATTGCCTCCGTTGGCGAGCGCCTGCTCGACTGCACCCTGCCGCGCGCCGAATGGACCCATGAGGCGCATCTTGCCGCCACCGCGTGGCTAGTCGCGCGCCGCCCCGACATCGACCTCGACCGCGAGCTCCCCGCGATCATCCGGCGATACAATGCGAGCGTCGGGGGCGTGAACGATGATCGCCAAGGCTATCACGACACGCTCACGCGCGCCTATCTGCACGGCATTCGCTGGTTCGTGGCGCAGGTGGAACCGGGCCCGCTCGACCGGGTCGTCGACCAACTCCTCGGAAGCGATGTCGGCCGCCGCGACTGGCCGCTGCGCTTCTGGTCAAAGGCGCGCTTGTTTAGTGTCGAGGCGCGCCGCGGCTGGGTCGCGCCCGACCTTGCGCCACTGCCGCGGGTCGCCTCGAGCGGACATCCATGCTAGGATGCGTCCATCACGAGGTTCTCATTCCCTGAAGGCGTCTTTGTGACCGGGAGACGTTCGCGCTCTCGCTTTCGGCTGAGGATTTTCCCCATGATCTACTCCCGCTTCGACTCCGGCGCCGCGGTGCGCGCATGAGCCGCGTGCTGCTGCTCAACATGAGCGCCGACACCGCGACCATCGAGTGCGGCAAGCTCGGGGTCGGGATTTCCGCGCTCGAGCCGCTGACCAGCGGCGGCATCCGCCTGGTGTGCATGAGCTCCGACGGCGCCAAGACCGCGCGCAAGAAGTTCAATTCCAAGCTGATCAAGGGCGAGGTGATGCGGACCCGCCACCGCCCGACCCGGCCCCTGTGGTAGGCGCCTAGCTCCGCGCCGACGCCACGTAGGCGGCGACGTTCCTGGCAAGCACGTCCATCGGCACGTTGCCGCCCTTCACCACCGCGTCGTTGAAGGCCTTCAGGTCGTAGGCCGGGCCGAGCGCTGAGCGTGCGAGCTCGCGCTGGCGCAGGATCTCGCTGTGACCGATCTTGTAGCCGCAGGCCTGGGCCGGCCAGCTGCAATAACGGTCGACTTCGCTTGCGGCGGCCGAGCCGATCTCGTCAGCGAAGTATTGGATCGCCTGCTGGCGGCTCCAGCGTTTGGCGTGGAGGCCGGTGTCGACCACCAGCCGGCAGGCGCGGAAGGCGAGGCTCTGGAGATAGCCGAGCTTGCCGACCTCGAACCGGTCGTAGGCGCCGAGCTCGTCCATCAATTGCTCGCCGTACAGCGCCCAGCCTTCGGAATAAGCGTTGAACGAGAGGAGGGTGCGGATCAGCGGCAATCGGTTGGCATATTCGCCCTGCCAGACGTGCCCTGGGATCGCCTCGTGCGCGGCCAGGCTCGGCAAATCGTAGCGGCGGTGCATGTCCGTGGTGTGGAGGTTGATCCAGAACTTGCCGGGGATGGTGCCGTCGATCGAGCCGGCGCCGCCATAGGCGCCGGGCGCGCCGGGCTCCTCCTCGGGCGGCAGCCGCTTCACCTCGAGATTGGCGCGCACCAGCGTGTTGAAGGCGCGCGGGGTAAGGCCGCGAAAGGTGCCGATCCATTCGTCGAGATAGGCCATGATTTCGGCCCGGCCAGGATCGCCGTCGCGAAACTTGTACTTTGGGTCCTTGGCCAGAGCGACCATCCGCTGGCCGACCGAGCCGGAGGCGTAGCCGTTGCGCTTGAGGATCGAATCCATCCGCGACTGGAGCTCGGCGAGTTCGCGGCGGCCGGTCTCGTGAATCTCGTCGGGCGACAGCGAGGTGGTAGTCGAGGCCTTGAGCGCCCAGGCATAATAGGCATCGCCGCCCGGCCGCGCCCACATGCCGGGCTCGCTGGTGGCGCGGGCGCGCTGGATTCTCAGTTCGTCCAACTGGCGGGCGAGTGCGGGCGCGATCCGCGCGGTGACGATGGTGCGGGCGCGGCCCTCCCAGTCGCCGGGGAAACTGCCGGTGCGCTTGACGAGACTGTCGACCAGCCCGCCGCCCGAGCGCGCTCCGGCGAGACTCTTGGTGAGTTGCGCGATCGCCTTGTCGAGCAACAAAGCGGGCGGGATCAGGCCCTTGCCGCGCGCGTCGCGGATTCGGCCGAGCTCGCCGTCGAGTTGCATCGCCATCGAGTCGAGCCGGGCGAGGTAGGCCTCGGCGTCGGCCGGGTTACGGATCTGGTGGTCGGCGTCGAGGAAGCGCGGCGTGTCGAGGTAGGCGCCGACGTTCTGGATCACGACATAGGGCGTGTTGCGCCAGCTGCCGACGGCGACGTCGCCATAGGGCAGCGCGAAGCCCTCGAGGCTGGTCCGATAGGCCGACTTGACGACTTCGAAGCTGGTCCGCGTCGACGCATCGAGCGCGCTGGTGTCGACCGCTTCGGCGCGCGCGAGGTCGGCGCGCAGGATGGCGGCGATCTTTTGCTGGCCGGCAGCCGAGCGGTCCTTGAGCCGCGAGCGCAGCGCCGCCCGGGCGCCGCTGTCGATGCCGAGTGACGTCGCCTGCTCGGGGTCGGTCCACAACAGATTCTCGGCGATCGAATCGAGCAGTGCCTTGGCGGCGGCGGGGTCGAGCGGGCCTGCCGGGCGGACGAGTGTCTGGGCGCAGCCGGGGAGCAGCGCCGCCGAGGCGAAGGCGCCGCTGCCCGCGAGCAGTTCGCGCCGGGTGAATTCACGCATCACTGGTTCCTCTGTCCGCTGCGATCGCCCGCGATGGGCCGACGATCAGGCAATTGCCCTCAACCGCCAGGATTTCCACCCGGCTTCCGGCCGCCGCCGGCCCGCCGCGCGCGGTCCATTCGCCGTCGCCGAGCCGGACCCGGCCGCCATGTTCGTCGATCGGGTCGACCACTTGCGCGCTTCGCCCGACCAGCCGGCCGGCGGGATCGTTGAGCCCGATCTGCTGCTCGGCGGTGCCCGGCTCGGCATACCAGCGCTTGCCGATCATCAGCGCCAGACCGGTGTAGATCACGAACAGCGCCAGTTGCGGCGCGACGCCGAGGTCGAACAGCAGGGTGAACAGGCCGGTGGCGATCGCCGCGACCCCGAGGAACACGAGGAAAAAGCCGGGCGCGACGACTTCGGCGATCAGCAGCACGAGGCCGCCGATCGCCCACAGCCAGCCGGGATCGAGATCGCTCACTGGGCGTCCTTGACGGTCGGCACGCGCGTGGTCACCGCCGGAGTGGCGGTGGCGTCTGGACCGATCACGCTGCGCGCGAGCTCGCCGATCCCGCCAAGCGTGCCGATCAGCTGGGTCGCCTCGACCGGGAACAGGATGGTCTTGGCGTTGGGCGAGGTGGCGAACTTGCCGAGCGCCTCGACATATTTCTGGGCGATGAAATAGTTGATCGCCTGGGTGTTGCCGCCCTCGATCGCCTGGCTCACCGACTTGGTCGCATTGGCCTCGGCCTCGGCCGAACGTTCGCGCGCCTCGGCCTCGCGGAAGGCGGCTTCCTTCATGCCCTCGGCGGCGAGGATCTTGGATTGCTTTTCGCCCTCCGCCTCGAGGATCGCGGCGGCGCGCAGCCCCTCGGCCTCGAGAATCGCGGCGCGCTTCTCGCGCTCGGCCTTCATCTGCCGCGCCATGGCGTTGGAGATGTCCTGCGGCGGCCGGATGTCCTTCAGTTCGACACGGGTGATCTTGACCCCCCACGCCTCGGTCGCGTGATCGACAACGGCGAGCAGCCGGGCGTTGATCTCGTCGCGCTTGGACAGGGTCTCGTCGAGGTCCATCGAACCCATCACGGTGCGCAGATTGGTGGTCGAGAGCGCCATGATCGCCGAATAGAGGTCGCTCACCTCATAGGCCGCCTTGGCGGCGTCGAGCACCTGGAAGAACACGACGCCGTCGACCGCGACCATCGCATTGTCCTTGGTGATGATTTCCTGGCCCGGGATGTCGACGACCTGCTCCATGACGTTGATCTTGCGCCCGACGCGATAGACGAACGGCGTGACGAGGTTGAGGCCCGGCTCGGCGACGCGCACGAACTTGCCGAAGCGTTCGATCGTGTAGCGATGTCCCTGGTGGACAATCTTGACGCTCATCAGCACGAAGATCAGAGCCAGGACGGCGAGCGCAATCAGGAAGGTGGTCATGGGATTTCCTCGGCGGGTTGCGGCCATGATGCAAAAGCCTCGGCTTGCGGGGAAGGAAAATCGGACATGAGGCTCGATCTTTTCGGCCGGCCGGCGCTGCTGTTCCTGCCGGCCAGCCGGGCCAGCGCGATTTCACGGGCGCGGACCAGCGGCGCCGACGTGGTCATCCTCGACCTCGAGGACGCGGTACGGCCTGAGGACAAGGAGACGGCGCGCTCGGCGGCGGTGGCGGCGGCGGGCGAGGACTGGCTCATGCCGGTCGGGATCCGAGTCAACCTGCTGGGCTCGGGCGGCGCCTTGCCGGAGGACGTCGCGGCAGTGGCGGAATCTCGCGCCGACTTCATCGTCCTGCCCAAGGCGGACGGCGGCATCGGCGAACTCGCCCGGGCGAGCGGCAAGCCGGTGGTGGCGATGGTCGAGACTCCGGCCGGGGTGCTCGCCCTGCGCGAGATGGTGCGCGACAGCGGGATCGCCGGCCTGATTGCCGGAACCAACGATCTCGCCGCCGAGCTCGGGCTTCCGGTCGGTGCCGGGCGAGAGCCGCTGCAGATGGCGCTGCAGTCGATCGTGCTGGCGGCTCGGGCAGGGGGAATGCCGGCATGGGACGGGGTGTTCAACCGGCTCGACGATGCGGTCGGGCTCGAGGCCGAGGCGCGTTCGGGGCGGACGCTGGGCTTCGATGGCAAGAGCCTCATCCACCCCGACCAGATCGCGCCGTGCAAAGCGGCGTTCGCACCCTCGCCGGAAGAGATCGCGCGCGCCGAGCGGCTGGTCGCGGCGGCGCGCGGCGGGGCGCAGCGCTTCGAGGAGCAGATGATCGAGGCGATGCACGTCGAGGCGGCGCGGCGCGTGCTGG
Organism: Sphingomonas mesophila; assembly: GCF_003499275.1. Classification (GTDB taxonomy): domain Bacteria; phylum Pseudomonadota; class Alphaproteobacteria; order Sphingomonadales; family Sphingomonadaceae; genus Sphingomicrobium; species Sphingomicrobium mesophilum. The sequence goes on from NZ_QWDF01000001.1 coordinate 756,044, forward strand.
ACCGCCGGTGAGGCGCGCCCTTGCCGTCGTCGCCGCGCTCGCAGCGCTGGCCGCGGGAAGCTGCGCGACGGTTCCACCGCGCAGCGCGGTTGCGCCGGTCAGCGACGCCGAGCTGCGCGCGACCATCGCCGTCTTGTCGGACGACCGGTTCGAAGGGCGAATGAGCGGGACCGTCGGCGAGCAGCGGACGATCGCCTATTTGACGGAAGAATTGACGCGGCGCGGTGCGGTCGGCGGAATGCCGGATGGCAGTTTCACCATGCGGTTCGCGATCGCCGCACAGAAGCGGACGGTGCCGCCCGAGGGTGGCGGGCTCCCCGCCGGGCAGGCGGAGTTCACTCGCGCGATCAATGCGGCGGGAGTGACTGCGAGCCACAACGTCATCGGCCGGGTGCTTGGCCGGCGTCCGGACGGGCGAGCGGTGCTGCTGATGGCGCATTGGGACCATCTCGGCCTGTGCCGCCCGGCCGGGGCGCCCGACCGCATCTGCAACGGCGCGGTCGATAATGCGAGCGGCACCGCGGCGGTGCTTGCGCTGGTCGAACGCGTGCGGGCGCTGAAACTCGACCGCGACGTGTGGTTCGTGTTCACCGGGGCGGAGGAATGGGGACTGCTCGGCGCCAAGGCGTTTGCCGCCGCTCCGCCGCTGCCGCTCGCAAGCATCGTCGCCGGCTTCAATCTCGACACCATCGCCGTTGCCCCCAAGGGCATGCCGGTGGCGATCGTCGCCCCGCCGAACTCGCCGCTCGAGCCGCTAGTGAGGAGCGCAACGAGAGCGCTGGGGCGCAAGTGGGACGGCGACGGGGAGGCTGCCGCCTTCATCCAGCGCCAGGACGGCTGGCCGCTTGCCCAGCGCGGCGTGCCGATGGCGATGGCTGGTGGGAGCTTCAGCGACATGGCGCGGCTGAGGGCCTTCTTCACCGGCGCCTACCACGGACCCGAGGACGAGCTCACACCGGCGAGCGATCTCGGCGGGGCGGTCGAGGATGCCAATCTCCATCTCGAGCTGGTCCGCCGGGCGGCCTCGCGCAGCTTCCGGCCCGGCCGCCGCTAGCTTGGCGAATCGGCTTAAGATTGGCATGGGCCGATATGGCCCGACAGAATCACCGTGACATCCCGCTTGGACTGACCTTCGACGACGTGCTGCTCCAGCCGCGCGAGTCGAGCGTGCTGCCGAGCGGCGCCGATACGCGCAGCATCCTGACCAAGGCGATCCCGCTCAACATCCCGATCCTGTCGTCGGCGATGGACACGGTGACCGAGACCAACATGGCGATCGCCATGGCCCATCTCGGCGGCATCGGCGTGCTTCACCGCAACCTCGACGTCGAGGCGCAATGCGCCGCGGTGCGCGCGGTCAAGCGCTTCGAGAGCGGCATGGTGGTCAACCCGATCACCATGCGCCCCGACCAGACGCTGGCCGAAGCGCTCGAGCTGATGAGCGTTCACCGCATCAGCGGAATCCCGGTGGTCGAGGCCAACGGCAAGCTCGCCGGAATCCTCACCAACCGCGACGTGCGCTTCGCCGAGAAGCCCGGCCAGCCGGTCGCCGAGCTGATGACCCGCGACAATCTCGCGACCGTCCCGCAAGGCACCAGCCAGGAGGACGCGCGGCGAATCCTGCACCAGCGGCGAATCGAGAAACTGCTGGTGGTCGATAGCGGCGGCCATTGCGTTGGGCTGATCACCGTCAAGGACATCGAGAAGTCGGTCGCGAGCCCGTTCGCGACCAAGGATGGCGACGGGCGCCTCCGGGTCGCCGCGGCGACGACGGTCGGCGAGGCCGGGTTCGAGCGCAGCCGGGCGCTGATCGAGGCGGGGGTCGATTGCGTGGTGATCGACACCGCGCACGGCCATAATCGCGAGGTCTCGGCCGCGGTCGGGCGGGTCAAGGCGCTGAGCAACGCGGTGCAGGTGGTCGCGGGCAATGTGGCCACCGCCGACGCTGCCGCGGCGCTGGCCGACGCCGGCGCCGACGCGATCAAGGTCGGCATCGGGCCAGGATCGATCTGCACGACTCGGATTGTCGCCGGCGTCGGCGTGCCACAGCTGACGGCCGTCCTCGACGCCGCCGAGGCTGCCGAAAAGGCCGACGTGCCGGTGATCGCCGATGGGGGCATCCGTACCTCGGGCGACATCGCCAAGGCGCTCGCGGCCGGCGCATCAACGGTAATGGTCGGCTCGCTGCTTGCGGGCACCGAGGAAGCGCCCGGCGAAACTTTCCTTTACCAGGGGCGGGCCTACAAATCCTATCGCGGCATGGGCAGCGTCGGCGCCATGGCGCGCGGATCGGCCGACCGCTATTTCCAGCAGGACATCAAGGACCAGCTGAAGCTGGTGCCCGAAGGCATCGAGGGCCAGGTGCCGTTCAAGGGCCCGGTGCGCGACATCGTCCACCAATTGGTCGGCGGGGTGAAGGCCGCGATGGGTTACACCGGATCGGCCACGATTGCCGAGCTCCAGGACCGCGCGCGGTTCGTTCGGATCACCAACGCGGGGTTGAGCGAGAGCCATGTCCACGACGTCGCCATCACCCGGGAAGCGCCCAATTATCCGACCCGCTAGTCGATGACACCCGCCGCGCGAGTCCAGGCTGCGATCGAGATCCTCGATCTGGTAATTGCCTCGGCGCAGTCCGACGGGGCGCCGGCCGACGCCATCGTGACCGCTTATTTCAAGACGCGCCGCTATGCTGGGTCGAAGGATCGCCGGGCGGTGCGCGAACTGGTGTTCGCGGCGATCCGGGCGGTCGCGGAGCGGCCGGCGAGCGGGCGAGCGGCGATGCTTGCGGTCGCCGCGCGGGATGCCGAGTTGGCGGCGCTGTTTGATGGTTCGCCGCATGGGCCGGCGCCGATCGGCGACGAGAAGGGGACAGCTGCCAGTGCGGAGACTGTCCCCGGATGGCTGATCTCGGAATTCTCGCCGCTGGTGACCGCGGCCGAATGGCCCGCGCTGCTCGAGCGCGCGCCGCTCGACCTGCGCGCCAATGTCGCTCGCACCAGCCGCGAGGCGCTGCTCCGGCAATTCGAGGGGGCCGCACAGACGCCGTTGAGCCCGTGGGGCGTGCGCCTGCCCCCGGACCAGCGGATCGACCAGCATCCCGCAATCCTCGCCGGCGAGGCGGAGGTTCAGGACGAGGGTAGCCAGCTGATCGCGTTGGCCTGCGCGCCGAAGGATGGAATGCGCATCCTAGATTTGTGCGCGGGCGCCGGCGGCAAGGCGCTGGCGCTGGCCGCTGCCGCCCCGGGCGCGCAGATCCTCGCCACCGACACCAACCGCCAGCGCCTGTCGCGGCTCGCGCCGCGCGCCGAGCGGGCGGGGGCGGCGATCGCCACCCGATTGCTCGACGGCGGGCGCGAGGCGGAGCAGCTCGCCGAGCTCGCCGGCCGCTTCGACGTCGTGCTGGTCGATGCGCCGTGCAGCGGGTCGGGGACATGGCGACGCAACCCGGAGGGGCGCTGGCGCCTGACGCCCGAGCGCCTGGCGAAATTGGAAGGTGCGCAGGAGCGACTGCTCGACATCGCCGCGCCGCTCGTACGGCCGGGTGGCGCGTTGGTCTATGCGGTTTGCTCACTATTGGGGCGCGAAGGTGCCGGGCAGATCGGTGCTTTCTTAGGCCGTCATTCATCTTGGCTGGGGCAGGACATATTGCCGACGATCGGGCGTTGTGACGGCGCGGGCCGGCTCTTGACCCCGGCCCACGACCATACCGACGGCTTTTTCGTCGCCAGCGTGAAGGCGCCGTGTTAAGCCTCGGCGCCAGTCTATGGAGAGCCTGATGCGCCTGTCGCCTTTGATCCTGCTGTGCGGTCTCGCCGCTTCGTCCATGGCGGTGCCGGTTGCCGGTCAGCGCGCCGACGACCAGATTACCCCGCAATCCATGGCGGCGCTGAAGCGCGGCGAGGTGCTGATCGACGCCGGCAAATATGTCGAGGCCGACGATGCGCTCGAGGCGGCTTTGGTGCTCGACCCCAAGAACCGCGCGGCCTTCGTGGCAATGGCGCGGGTGGCGATGAAGCAGAAACTCTACGGCCAGGCGATCCGCTACACCAATCGCGCGCTGGCGCTCGAGCCGACCGACCGCGCCGCGCTTGCGCTTCAGGGCCAGGCGATGGTCGAGGCCGGCGCCACCCCGCGCGCCCGCGAGACCCTCGCGAAGCTGCAGAAGCTGTGCGCCTCGACCTGCCCCGAAGCGGCGACTCTGAGCGCCGCCATCGCGCGCGGTCCGACACTTGCGGCGGCCAAGCCGACGACGCCGGCGACCACCAAGAAGAATTAGGTCGCGTCCAGCCGCCGCGCGACGCGGACGTAATCGGCGACGCCAAGCGTTTCCGCCCGCCGGGCGGGGTCGATCCCTTCGACGGTTAGCGCGTCGAGCGCGCCCGGCAACTCCTTGAGGCTCTGGCGGAGCATCTTGCGGCGCTGGCCGAACGCGGCCGCGGTCAGCCGCTCGATGGTCGCGTGCCTCACGCCGTCCGGCGCGTCTTCAGGGACGATGTGAACGACCGCGCTCATCACCTTGGGCGGCGGGACGAATGCGCTGCGATGCACCAGCATGGCGATCCGCGCGCGGCTGCGCCAGCCGGCGGCCACGGCGAGCCGGCCGTAGTGGTCGCTGCCGGGCGCGGCGACGATCCGCTCGACGACCTCGCGCTGGAACATCAGCGTCAACGACGCCCACCACGGCGGCCACGCTTCGCCGCCGAGCCAGCGCAGCAGCAGCGCGGTGCCGACATTGTAGGGCAGGTTGGCGACAACATGAGCGCCTTCGCCCGCCACCGAGCGCTCATCGACCTCGAGCGCGTCGCCCTCGATGACCTTGAGGCGGCCGGTGAATTCCGCTTCGAGTTCGGCCAGAGGCGCGATGCAGCGACGGTCGCGCTCGACCGCGACGACCCGTGCTCCGGCGTCGAGCAGGGCGCGGGTCAGGCCGCCGGGGCCCGGCCCGACTTCGTAGACCGTGCGTCCGGCCAGATCGCCGGGGACCGCGGCAATCCGCGCGAGCAGCTGGCGGTCAAGGATGAAGTTCTGGCCGAGCGCCTTGCTCGCGGCGAGGTCGTGGCGGGCGATGACCGCGCGCAGCGGCTCGGGCTCGCTCACGCCGGACCGAAGGCGCGGCGGTGGTCAGCGCTCGACTGCGCCATGCGAATCGCGGCGGCCATCGCGCGCGGGTCGGCGCGGTCCTGGCCGGCAATGTCGAAGGCCGTGCCGTGGTCTGGCGCGGTCCGCACGAGCGGCAGGCCGAGGGTGATGTTGACCCCTTCCTCAAAGTGCAGCGCCTTCAACGGGATCAGCGCCTGATCATGGTACATGCACAGCGCCGCGTCGTAACGCGAGCGGGCGGCGGCGTGGAACATGGTGTCCGCAGGCAGCGGGCCGATCACCTGCCAGCCGTCGGCGCGAAGCAGATCGATCGCCGGGCCGATGATTTCGATCTCCTCGCGGCCGAGTGCTCCGCCCTCGCCGGCATGAGGATTGAGGCCGGCCACCGCCAGCCGCGGTTCGGGGATGCCGAACAGGCGCTGGAGGCCGCGCATCGTCGCCCGGCCACGCGCCGCGACCAGCGACGGCGTCAGCCGAGCGGGCACGTCGGCAAGCGAAACGTGGGTGGTCACCGGCACGGTGCGCAGCGTCGGACCGGCGAGCATCATCGCGACATTGGGCGCGGCGATGCCGCAGCGCTCGGCGATGAATTCGGTCTGGCCCGGATGCGTGAAGCCGATCCCGTAAAGCTGCTCCTTGCTCACCGGGCCGGTCACCACCGCCTCGGCGCTGCCGGAGCGGGCCAGGCCGATGGCGAGCTCGAGCGAGTCGAGCGAACAGTGCGCGCCGGGGCCGGTGGGATGGCCGGGCATCGAGTGTTCGGATGCCGCGACGTGCAGCAGCGGAAGCCCGAAATCGAACGCCGCATCGGCGTCCGCCGGATCCTCGATCAGCTCGACCGGCCCGTCCCACACCGCCGCGATGGAGCGCACGTCGCCGATCGCGACGAACGGCGGAAGGTCGAAAGCGGCGCGCGAATCCCAGCATTTGGCGACCACTTCGGGGCCGATCCCAGCTGGGTCGCCAAGCGCTACGGCAAGCGGGCGGGCAGGGGGCAAGGGCATCGCCGACCCCTTAGCCGTGACGCCTAGCGGAAGTCGATGACCGCATCCCGCCGAAGATCGCGCAGATAGCGCCGGGCGCGCAGATTGACGCGCTCCTCGTTCAACTGGGCGAAGATCTGGTCATAGGTCGGCATGGTCGGGTCGGCGACATCGCGCCCGCACAGCACGAGCACGCGCACGCCGTCCTCAAGCGAGCCGATCGGCTGGGTCGCTTGGCCGATCTGCATGGCCGTGATCATCTGCTGGAGCACCGGCGGAAGTTCGCGCAGCTTGACGTTGTCCGCCTCGACCACTTCAGCCTTGAAGTCGGCGGCAAGTTTTTCGGCGCCGCCGCAGCCGCCGATGCTGCGCGAGGCCTGGGCAAAGCGGGCGACCACCGGCTCGGCGACCTGGCGGCTGGTGCCGGCCGGGAACTTGATCGACACTTGCTTCATAGTGAGCACGGCATCGCGCGGATCGGCGGTAAGCACCTTGCGCACGTCCTGGACGGCAATGATCGAAATCCCGCCCGGGACCGGGATCGGCGCCGAGATCTGGCCCGGCGCCATCTGCCGCATGACCGCCGCAATCGGTTCGGGCAACTGCTCCGGCCTGACCCAGCCGAGGTCCCCGCCGACCGCCGCAGTCGACGCTTGCGAAAACTGGCGCGCATAAGCGACGAACGATCCGCCCTGGCGAATGCCGTCGATGATCTGGGCGGCGTTGGCGCGGGCCTGATCCATCGTCGCCGCGGTCGCGGGAATGTAGATCTCACCGACGCGATACTGCTGCGAGCCCTTCGACGCTTCGAGCCGCTCGAGCACCGCCTTGACCTCGTCCTCGCCGACGCTCGACCGGCTCTCGATCTTTTGGCCCTGGATCCGGCGCCATGCGATCTCGCCGTGGATCTGGCGGCGGACGGTCCGGATCGAGGCGCCGCGAGCCTTCAGGTACTCGGCCATCTGATCGGGGGTCTGCTTGACGTTGGCGGCGACCCGCTCGACCGTCCGGTCGATCTCGGCCTCGGTGATTTCAATTTCAGCCGACTTGGCGGCCTGGATCTGGAGCGTCTCGTCGATCAGGTTGCTGAACACCTGCTGGCGAAGCCGCTCGAGCTCTTCCGCGCTCGGCTGTGCATCGCTGGCAATCAACAGGAACGCCAGCCTTTGATTGATATCGGTCTGGGTGATGACCTCGCCGTTGACGATCGCGGTGGCCTTGATGACGTCCGGCATGCGGCTTCCGAACACGGTGACATTCTCCGGCAGCCCGAGCGGATTGGCGCTCGTCAACGGATTGTCCTGAGCGAAGGCGCCGCCCGCGATCAACGCCGCGGCGGTCGTGCTCGCCAGCACCGCCAGTACCTTGCTCCTCATCGATCCCACCCTTGAAATTCCTTGTCTGTCAGAGATTTGTCTCGCCGCTCCTGCGGCCGTTCCGCTGAACGCAGGCTTAGCGGCCCATGCCCTTGAGCGAGAGCCGAAGCGCGAAGGTGTTGCCCTTGCGGAACTCGCCGATGCGCTCATAGTCGCGCTTCCACGACAGGCCAAGCTCGAGGCACTCGTCCTCGTAGGCGAGGCCAAGACGGTGGCGCACCGGCTCGTAGCCGTCGGCCAGGCTCAATGGATCCTCCGCGCGGCTGGTAAGGTCGATCACGGTCGATCCGAACAGCGACCAGTAGCGCGCGAACCTGACCCGTCCGGCGAGCCGCAATTCCTCCTTGTCGCGCAGATCCTCGAAGGTCGAATCGATGTCGCGGTCGAGGTGGAGGTAGCCGATCTGGGCATAGGTTTCGTAGGTGCCGACGGTAAGGTCGAGCTCGTTGCGCCGCGGCGCGAGGCTGTCCTTGTCGAAGCGGAAGCGGTGGGTGAGGTCGACGAAGCTCCCGAACCGAACGCGCGTGCGCCCGACGATGTCGGAGAAACGATCGGTGAGGCCGGTGCCGTCGGGGAAAATGCTCGGTTCGCGGGTTAGGCGATAGCTCTGGCCGATCACCGTCGCGATCGACACGTTCGGACGATCGAGCGTCCATTCCAGCCCGTAGGTCAGCCGCGAACCGTCTTCCCAGCGATCATGACCGGGGAAGCGGTTCAATGCGAACAGATTGCTGTCTTCAAGGTCGACCGAGCGGGCGTCCTCATTGGGGATGGCGAGGTTCTGGGTCGGCGGGGTCAGGACGAGCTGGAGCCGCGGGGTGAGCCGCTGGGTGCCGCCGAACGCCGAACCGATGAACGGCCACTTGGCGTCGGCCGCGAGCGCGCCGATGCCGCGCACGTGCCAGCCGTTGCGTCCGGCATAGGCCGGTGTCAGCGTCTCGTCGTTGTTGCTGGTGCGATAGACGTCGCCGCGCCCGAACGCGGTCAGGGTCAGTTCCTGTCCCATGCGCGTGAAGCGCCTGAGGTCCCACCGCCCGCTGGCGAAGGCGCGCTGGGTGTCCTGGCCGTCGAGACGAGCGATGGCGAGGCTATTACCCTGGACCTCGAAGCGCCCGCCAAGCCAGGGATCGTCGAACAGGAAGCGCGCGTCGATCGCCGGCAGCGCGATCGGGATCGACCGCTGGCGGTCGTCGACGCGCAGGCCCTGAAATGCCCAGCCGGCGATCGAGATGTAGCTGTCCTCGTCGATCCGCTCGGCCTCGAGGAAATTGCGCAATACATCGTCGCGGCTGAGATCGTAGCGGCGTAGAACAGTCTTGTCGCTCGCGACCCGGAGCGCGCCGGTGAGGCTCCAATACGGGTCGAGCTGGAACTTGCCGTTGCCTTCGACGTAGGCGCGCAGGTCACGGCGTTCGGTCGGCGTGGGGTCGTTGGGATCGGGGTCCTCGACCCGGCTGTAGGTGACGAAACCGCCAAGCTGGTAGGCGCCGAGCGTGGTCAGCTGGCGGAACTTGCCCTCGATCGCCGGTGCGGTCTTGGAATAGAGGTGCGGGGTGACCGTCAGGTCGCGGTTGGGGGCGAGCCGAAAATAGTAGGGCAGTGCCAACTCCAGCCCGTTGGAGCTCGAAAAGGCGATGTCCGGGACCAGCGCGCCGGTGACGCCACTGCCGCCGCCGATGCTGAAGATCGGGAGCAGCGGGATGGCGACACCGAACAGGTTCAGCCGGCCGCCCTGAAAGCGAATCCGCCCGGTCGCCTGATCCTGGATGACCCGAGCGGCGGTAATCTTCCAGCTCGGGTTGCGCGGGCAGCCGGCGGCATTGGTGACCGGGCAAGGCGAATAGACCGCATTGTCGAGGGTCGTCAGGCCGTCGGCGCGCACGGCCCGGGCAGCGGCAATCCGGCCGCCGCTGTCGAGCACCACCAACAGATTTTCGATCGTTCCGTCGCGCAGGCTGTCGGTCAGCGCGACCCGCTCGCCGACCAGCTTGTCGCCCTCGGGATTGACCACCACGACATTGCCTTCGGCGACCACCTCGCCAGTGCGGCGGGTCCAGGTCACGCGGTCGGCGGCGAGGTGATTGCCGTCGCTCGCCATGCGTACCCGGCCGTCGGCGACGATAACGTCGGCCGCGCTGTCGTAGCTGACGCGGTCGGCGGAGAAGTCGATTTCGCGCGCGTCGGGCGCGGGCGCGGCTTCAGTCGCGACACTTTGATCCTGCGCCGCGGCCGGTGCGGCGAGGGCGAGCGACAGCGCCGAACAACACAGCATTTTCAGCGCCATACGCACGTTTCGGTCAGCCCGCCCCGGTAGGTTTTCGTCTCTTTGCCGCCTTCGCCTATCGCAGGTGAAGTGAACGGCGGCAATCCGCCTTGCCCGGTCCCCGCGGCGCGGCCTTTGCTTATTGTCGAGCCGGACCGTAAAGGCGGCGCGACCCGTTACCGCCGTAGATTCAGGACGTTCCCCAATGCAAATCCATTTCGCCGAACAACGCCCCGCCGGGGACTATGCCCTCGTGCTGCCCGTCAGGTCGGACGGCGACGGAGTTCCAGAAGTGCTCGGCGCCGACCGCGAGGCGGTCGCCGCCGCAGCGAAGCGCCAGCGCTTCGCGGGCGAGAGCGGCTCAACTGCAGATGCCTATCTAGGCGCCGACGGCGGACGCCGTTTGTTGCTGGTCGGGATCGGCGACAAGACCGACGTCAAGGCGGCCGAGAAGCTTGCCGGGACGGCGGTCGCGCGGCTGCTGACATCGGGCGAAACGCATGCGGTGATCGACCTGTCCGGGTTCGACTTTGCCGCCGACGCCGCGGCCCGAGCCGCGCTCGCCGCCGAGCTCCGCGCCTGGCGCTACGACCGCTACCGCACGCGCCTCAAGGACAAGCACAAGCCGACCCTCGCGCGGGTCACGATCGTCGGTGGCGGCAAGGACGCCGCGGCGCTGTGGAAGCAGCGCTTTGCCGCCGTCGCCGCCGGCGTGGCACTGACCAAGGAGCTGGTGACCGAACCGGCGAACATCATCTATCCCGAAAGCTTCGTGTCGCGGGTCAAGGCCAATGCCGAGGGCACCGGCCTCGAGATCGAGGTGCTGAACGGTCCGGCCATGGCCAAGCTCGGAATGGGCGCCTTGCTCGGCGTCGCCCAGGGCTCGGTGCGCGAGCCGCGGCTGTTGGTGATGCGCTGGAACGGCGGCGCCAAGGGCGAGGCGCCGATTGCCTTGCTCGGCAAGGGAGTCACCTTCGACACCGGCGGGATCTCGATCAAGCCGGCGCTCGGCATGGAAGCGATGAAGTGGGACATGGGCGGCGCGGGAGCGGTCGCCGGGGCGATGAAGGCGCTCGCGATGCGGGGGGCCAAGGCCAACGTCATCGGCGTGTGCGGGCTGGTCGAGAACATGCCCGACGGCAACGCCCAGCGCCCGGGCGACGTGGTGACGACGATGAGCGGCCAGACGGTCGAGGTGATCAACACCGACGCCGAGGGGCGGCTCGTCCTGTGCGACGTGATGACCTGGGTCCAGCGCACCCACAAGCCGCGGCTGATGGTCGATCTCGCGACGCTGACCGGGGCGATGGTGATCAGCCTCGGCCACGAATATGCCGGCATCTTTGCCAACGACGACGAGCTCGCCGGGCAGTTGCTGGCGGCGGGGCTCGATAGCGGCGACCTGCTGTGGCGCCAGCCGCTCGGCGAGGCCTACGACCGGCTGATCGACTCGCCGATCGCCGACATGAAGAATGTCGGCCCGCGCGAGGGCGGTTCGATTACCGCCGCGCAATTCCTCCAGCGGTTCGTCGAGGACGGCACGCCTTGGGCGCATCTCGACATCGCCGGAATGGCCTGGTCGCCCAAAGACAAGACGACCTTCTCCAAGGGCGCGACGGGCTATGGCGTGCGCCTGCTCGACCAGTTCGTGGCGGGCTTCGAGGGCTAGACGACCGCAGGTGCGAGTCGATTTCTACCAACTTGGCTCCGGCGCCGGCCCAGACTCGGTGATTGCCCGCATCGCCACCAGGCTGCTTGACGAAAACGAGCGGCTGCTGGTGGTGGCCGACGACGAAGCCCTGCTCGCCCGGCTCGACCGCCTGCTGTGGGAGGCGGGGCGGACCAGCTTCCTGCCGCATGGCATCGCTGGCGGAGCCGACGATGCGCGCCAGCCAATCCTTCTGTCGACCGGCATCGACGCGCCGAACGGGGCGCGCCATCTGCTCATCGCCGACGGCGTCTGGCGCGAGGCCGCGCAGCATTTCGAGCGCACCTTCTTCTTGTTCGACGAGGCCGGCCGCCAACCGGCGCGGGCGGCCTGGAAGGCGCTCGGTAGTGAGTCCGAGCGACATTATTGGGCGAATGAAGACGGCAAGTGGGTCGAGAAGGGCTAGGCCGGGCTCAGCGCGACGCGGGGTGACCAGGGTCGGCCCTTGAGCCGATATGGTGCGCCGTCGACGTTCATCGGCTGGCAGATCGTCCTTCGCCGGGTTTCGCGGTGCAATAGCTTGCGGTCCAAGGGTTCGCCCGGCCCATACATCGGCCGCACACCTTCCTGGCGGAGCATTTCGCTATCCCGGCGGGCGATAAACAGAATGCTTGCCGTCACATTCTTGATTTCGACCAGGTCGCGCTCGGCCTCATGCAGTCGTCCGTCCGAAAAGGGGCCGGCGCGGTCTTCGAGAATCAGCAATCGGTCGAACGCATTGCGTTGGCGGTCGACCAGAGTTTCGTGAATATCTTCATTCGCCCACAGGGTCGCCGTCTCAAGCACGGCCTGCGAATCCATCTTGAGCGGAATTTCTGTGCCGGTGGCCAAATCCCAGCTGTCGCCGAAGCCGCCGAAATTGGGCGGAAATCCAATGTTTTCGATTTGGGGTAGCCGGCCCGTCGAACGGGCTTGAGCAAGCAGTTCGTCGAGCTCGCCGATCCGTCTCGCCATGCACGGTTGCAGCTCGAGCTCGGACAAATACACCGCATGGACCAGGCCGAGCTCGCGCTCGATCGCCGTTTGCGTGGAGGCGATCCGCAGCTTCCAACGAATTTCCTCGACGACCTCGCCAATGCCGAGCGCAATCAACACGCCGAGCGTGGTGACCAGGATATCGCGCGCGAAATCCCGGCTCCGCACAATCCGCGCAAGGCGGCCGCGCTTTGCCGGCCGCTGCGAATGCTCCGTCGCCTCGCTCATCCCGACCCCGCTTGATCGCCCCGCAGCCAGCCCGTAGAGAGCCGCGCAAATCCTACCCCGTCAATCCACTTTTCCGGAGAATTCGGATGGCGCTCAGCCGCACCTTTTCGATCATCAAGCCCGACGCCACCCGCCGCAACCTGACCGGGGCGGTCACCAAGATGCTCGAGGAAGCCGGGCTGCGCGTGGTCGCGTCAAAGCGCATCCAGATGACCCGCGAGCAGGCCGAGGGTTTCTACGGTGTCCACCGCGAGCGGCCGTTCTTCAACGACCTGGTGACCTTCATGACCTCGGGTCCGGTGGTCGTCCAGGTGCTCGAAGGCGAGGACGCGGTGAAGCGCAACCGCGACATTATGGGCGCGACCAATCCGGAGAACGCCGAGCCCGGCACGATCCGCAAGGAACTCGCCGAATCGATCGAGGCAAATTCGGTCCACGGTTCGGACAGCGACGAGAATGCGGCGATCGAGATCGCACACTTCTTCAAGCCCGAAGAAATCGTCGGCTAGGCCGGCGGTGGCGCTGAAGCTCGACCATCTCACCATTGCGGTCAGCGATCGGGAGCGGTCCCGAGCCCATTACGACAAACTGCTTCCGTTGATCGGTTTCGCGCCGACCGACGGCGGAAACTGGGCCGATTCGAACGGGCTGTACATCCAGTTCGTCGACGCTCGGCCGGGGACCAGCGCCTACGAACGCTATGGCGCAGGGCTCAACCATTTCGGTTTCGCGATGGATAGTCCTCGTGCCGTGGAAGACTTGCGCGAGCGGCTGATCGCGGCCGGCATCGATTGCCAACCGCTTCAACAGCTCGGCGGGGCGGTGGCGCTGTTCCTGCCCGATCCCGACGGGCTGCGCGCCGAATTCACTTTTTATCCGCCCGGAACGCCGCCGGTCGGCTAGAAGCTGTCGGCGATGTCCTGGAGTCGGGTCAGCCGTGGCGGGGCGGCGGCGCGCCAGCTTCGCTCGAGCCAGTCGCGCACCTGCTCCCAGTCGACGTCGCGGCGGTTGAGCTTCAGTCCGAGCCAGCCCGAAGCGCCATAATATTTCGGCCAATAGTAGATGTCCGGCTGGGCCTCGATCAGCCCGCTCATCTCGTCGGGTCCGCTGGCCTTGACCAGCAAGCCGACCGCGTCCTCGCCATGGTGCCGATCGGCCAGGATGGCGAATAGCTTGGCGCTCTTTTCTGAGCCGACTGCCCAGCCCGGCGACCCATGTGATGTCTTGCGGCCGACCTCGTCAAATTGCCTGGCTAGGGCATCGACCTGCTCCTCGATCCAGCCGGCATCGAGCGGACGCGAGGCATATTGCGCGAGGACCCGCGGGTAGAGCTGATGCTCGGCGATGAGCACGCGCTCCTCGAGCGTTGCGGCCGTGTCACCGGGCAGGATGGCGACTTCGACCTGACCGAGGATTTCGCCCGAATCGACTTCGGCTGTGACCAGGTGAACCGTTGCGCCGGACTTCGCATCGCCATTGTCGATCGCGACCTGGTGGGTGTGCAGCCCGGGATAGCGCGGCAGCAGCGAAGGGTGGATGTTGACGATCCGGCCAGCCCATCGCCCCACGAAATCCGCCGGAATGATGCGCATGAACCCCGCGAGAGCGACGAGATCGATTTTGCTTGCGCGCAGACTGTCTTCGAGCGCCTGCCAATAGCCTTGCTTGAGCACGGACTGGTCGAGCCGCTCGACCGCGATGCCTTCCGCTTCGGCGACGACCAAAGCGGGCGCCTTGGGCTTGTCGCCGCTGACGAGGAACACTTGGTAGGGACAGTCGGTGGCGCGTCCGGCGTAAATCAGCGCGGCCATGTTCGAGCCGCGCCCGGAGACGAGGATCGCGACCCGCGCCTTATCCATCGTAATCCGCGGTCCATGCGCTGCGCGCACTCCAGGTGCCGGCGGTTCCACGCACGGTACATCCTTTGTCACCTGCTTCAACCCGGCCGATGCGGAAGACAGTTTCGCCGGCAGCGGCAAGCTCGCTGGCCACATCGTCCGCGTCGTCTTCGGCGACCACGGCGACCATGCCGATCCCGCAATTGAAGGTGCGCGCCAACTCCTCCGGCTCGATGGCACCGCCGGCCTGGAGGAAGGAGAACAGGCTCGGCAGGGGCCAGCTGTCGACATCGACAATCGCCCGGCAGCCGTCCGGCATCACGCGCGGGAGATTCTCGAGCAGGCCGCCGCCGGTGATGTGGGCGAGCGCGTGGAAGCGGTTGCGTCGCGCCAGCGAGAGCAGGCTCTTCACGTAAATGCGGGTCGGTTCGAGCAACGCCTCGCCGAGCAAGCGGTCGTGGTCGAACAGCGCCGGGCGGTCGAGCTTCCAGCCGTTGCGCTCGATCAGCCTTCGGACGAGCGAGAAGCCGTTGGAGTGGACCCCTGAGCTTGCGAGCCCGAGCAGCACGTCGCCGGGCGCGACGCGGTCCCCCGTCAATGCCGCCGAACGCTCGACGGCGCCGACGCAAAAGCCGGCGAGGTCGTAGTCGCCCTCTGCATACATGCCCGGCATCTCGGCCGTCTCGCCGCCGATCAGCGCGCAGCCGGCGATCCGGCATCCCTCGGCGATCGAGGCGACCACCGCGGTCGCCACCTCCGGTTCGAGCTTTCCGGTGGCGTAGTAATCGAGGAAGAACAACGGCTCGGCGCCCTGCACGATGAGATCGTTCACGCACATCGCGACGAGGTCGATCCCGACGCCGCCATGCAGCCCGGTGTCGATCGCCAGCTTGAGCTTGGTCCCGACCCCGTCGTTCGCGGCGACCAGCAGCGGATCGTCGAAGCCCGCCGCCTTCAGATCAAAGAAGCCGCCGAACCCGCCGATTTCGGCGTTGGCGCCGGGCCGCGCAGTGGCTCGCGCGAGCGGGGCGATGGCGCGGACCAGCGCATTGCCGGCGGCGATCGACACACCGGCATCGGCATAGGTCAGTGGCTTTTCGCTCATCCTCGCCGCGCCTAGCCACAAGCCGCTTGGATTTCCACGCCATTGTCGCCAAAAGCCGCCCATGGTCCGAAGCCGGCGCCTGACGATCCTCACCGCTTGCGCCGCCGCGGCCCTCACCGCCGGCGGGACGCTGGTCGCGCAGCTGGAATCGGGCGAGCGCGGAATCCTCCCGATCGACAGCTCGGGAACGCTTGAGATCACCGGAATCAAGGTCGACGTCGGCGGCAAGAGCGCGGCCGAGGCGCGCTTCGCCGGCTGGCGGATCGCCCAGCGCGAGGGCTTCAAGGCGCTTTGGGCCAAGCAGCACAAGCGGCCGTTGAGCGAGGCGCCGACCTTGTCGGATTCGGTGCTCGATACGCTGGTCAGCTCGATCATCGTCGAAAAGGAGCAGATCGGGCCGAATCGCTACATCGCGCAGCTCGGCATCCTGTTCGACCGCGCCCGCGCCGGCGAGCTGCTGGGCGTCGTCGGCCTTCAGCGGCGGTCGGCGCCGATGATGCTGTTCCCCGTCATGCTGACCGGCGGGTCGATGACGGCGGTCGAGCGGCGCAACCCATGGCAGCGAGCGTGGGCGCAATTCCGCACTTCGCAGAGCCCGATCGATTATGTGCGGCCGAGCGGCCTAGGACCCGACCCACTGCTGATCAATGCCGCCCAGACGCGGCGGCCGGGCCGCGCCTGGTGGCGCAACATCCTCGATTACTACGGCGCGGCCGACATCCTCATCGCCGAGGTGACGGTGCGCCGCGCCTATCCCGGCGGCCCGGCGGTGGCGCGCTTCGTCGGCCGTCACGGCGCCGACGGGACGATCCTCGGCGGCTTCACGCTGCGCGCCAAGGACAGCGCCGACGTGCCGCGAATGATGGCCGAGGGCGTGCAGCGAATGGACCGGCTGTTCAGCGATTCGCTCGCCGCGGGACTGCTCGTGCGCGATACCAGCCTGATCACCATCGAGCCGCCGCCGCCGGTCGAGGAGGAGGAAGTCGAACCCGCCAAGGCGCTGCCGCCGGTGCGGGTCATCCAGATCCAGGTCGTCACCCCAAGCGAGCAGACGTTCGCCTCGGCGATGGGCGAGGTGCGCGGCGTTCCCGGAGTGACCTCGGTGTCGCCGCGCAGCACCGCGATCGGCGGCTGGTCGCTGCTGCTGGTCGGCTATCGCGGCGATATCGGAGCGCTCGGCTCGGCGCTGTCGGCACGCGGGTGGGCGGTCAGCAACGTCGGCGGGACATTGCGCCTCACCCCTGCGCTCCCGCCGCCCGCCCAGCCGCAGCCACAGCCGCCGCAGCAGACCCAGCCATCGCCGCCGGACAATCGCAGCGGGCAACAGTGAGCCGGGCGCCGGACCAGATCGCGCTTCCGCTCGACTGGCCCAAAGCGGAGGGCCCGGACCGCTTCATCCTGGCGGAGTCGAATCGCGCGGCGTTCGAGCATTTCCGTGCGTGGAGCCTGTGGCCGGTCAAGGCGACGGTGCTCGCCGGGCCGCGCCGCTCGGGCCGGACGATGCTCGCTCGGGCCTTCGTCGAACGGGTCGGTGGACGGCTGTTCGACGATTGCGAGCTGCACGACGAGGAGGCGCTGTTCCACGCCTGGAATTCGGCCCAGGACAGCGGCCGCCCGGTAGTGTTCGTGACCGGCGATCGCGAACCGTGGCGGATCGCGCTCCCCGACCTGCGCACCCGGATCGCGGTTACTCCGGTGGTGCGGATCCTCGATCCCGACGACGCGCTGTTCGAGCGGCTCGTTGAACTCCTGTTCGCCGACCGCGGCCTGGTCATCCCGCCCGAGTCGCTGCGCTATCTCGTCCAGCGCGTGAACCGGGATTATTGGACCGCGGAGCGGGTCGTCGAGGCGATCGACCGCTTCGCCATCGCCGACCGGGCGCGGCTGACCGTTCCGACCGTGCGCCGGGCGCTGATCGACGCCGGGCTGATCGACTCGCGGGGCGCGGCATGACCGCGCAGCCACCGCACACTCGGTTTTTCAATCGCGAACTCAGCTGGCTGGCGTTCAATCGCCGCGTTCTCGAAGAGGCAACCAATACCGCTCACCCGCTGCTCGAGCGGCTGCGCTTCCTGTCGATCTGCGGGCTCAACCTAGACGAATTCTTCACCACACGCGTGGCCGGGCTGAAGGCGCAGCAATTGCGCGGCATGGAGGATTTGTCGCTTGACGGCCAGACTCCGACCCAGCAGCTCGAGGCGATCGCGCGCGAAGCCGATGCGCTCGTCGTCGCGCAGCAGGCCGAATGGATGATTCTGCGCGAGCAATTGGCGGACGAGGGGCTGCAGGTGGTCGGCGTCGGCGATCTTTCGAAAGGCGAGCGCGAATGGCTCGAGGATCACGTCCGCGAGCAGATCCTCCCCGTTCTCACGCCACAGGCAATCGACCCCGCGCACCCTTTTCCGTTCATCCCGAGCGGCGGGTTTAGCCTGATCTTCAACCTTCAGCGCGGCCGGCGGCAGGAGCCCGTCACCGAGCTGCTGATGATCCCGCCGATGCTGCCGCGCTTCATTGCCTTGCCGCGGGTCGCCAAGCGCTTTCGCTTCATCGCCATCGAAGCGGCGATCGAGGCGCATCTCGAACTGGTTTTCCCCGGCTTCAAGCTGCTCGCCTCGGGCGCGTTCCGGCTGCTGCGCGACAGCGACATCGAGGTCGACGAGGAGGCCGAGGACCTGGTCCGCTACTTCCGCTCGGCGATCCAGCGGCGGCGGCGCGGGCGGGTCATCCGGCTCGAGTTCGACGACGAGACTCCGCCCGAGCTCGAGACTTTGGTGCGCGAGGGGGTCAAGGCAGGCTCGGCACTGATCGCCGAGAGCGGCGGCCTGATTGGCGTGGCGGACCTGAGGCAATTAGTCGAGACCGACCTTCCGGGGCTCAAGTTCGCGCCCTACAGCCCGCGCTTCCCCGAGCGCATCGCCGAGCATGACGGCGACTTCTTCGCGGCCATCCGCGCGAAGGATTTCATCATCCACCACCCGTATGAGAGCTTCGAGGCGGTGGTCGGGTTCCTGCGGCAGGCCGCCGTCGATCCGGAAGTCATCGCCATCAAGCAGACGCTCTATCGCGCGGGTAAACAGTCGGAGGTGATCGACGCACTGGTCGCCGCGGCTGAGGCCGGCAAGTCGGTGACCGCGGTGGTCGAACTCAAGGCGCGGTTCGACGAGGAGCAAAATCTGCTGTGGGCCAGCCGGCTCGAGCGCGCCGGGGTGCAGGTCATCTATGGTTTCGTCGAGTGGAAGACCCACGCCAAGGTCTCGATGGTCGTGCGCCGCGAGGGCAGCGCGATCCGGACCTACTGCCACTTCGGCACCGGCAATTATCACCCGGCAACGGCGCGCATCTATACCGATCTCAGCTTCTTCACCGCCTCGCGGCGGGCGGCGCGCGATGCTGCCAAGCTATTCAACCTGACCTCGGGTTACGTCCAGCCGCGCGGGCTCGAATTGCTGACGCTTAGCCCGCAAAGCCTGCGCGACAAGATCCTCGCGCTAATCGACGTCGAGATCGCCAACGCGCGCTCCGGGCGCCCTGCGGCGATCTGGGCCAAGATGAACAGCCTGGTCGACCGCTTCGTCATCGAGCGGCTGTACGAAGCGAGCGCGGCGGGGGTGTCGATCGATCTCATCGTCCGCGGGATCTGCTGCCTGAAACCAGGGGTGGCCGGCCTGTCGGGCAACATTCGCGTCAAATCGATCGTCGGCCGATTCCTCGAGCACAGCCGCATTTTCGTGTTCGCCAATGGCGAAGCACTGCCGCACCGCAAGGCGCGCGTGTACATCAGCTCGGCCGACTGGATGGGGCGCAATTTCGATCGCCGCGTCGAATATATGCTGCCACTCCAGAACCCGACGGTTCACGCCCAGGTCCTCGACCAGGTGATGATCGCAAACCTGATCGACAATGAGCAGAGCTGGGAGCTGCTTGCCGACGGCAGCTATCGCCGGCTCAGGCCCGGCAAGCGGCGTTTCAACATGCAGCATTACTTCATGACCAACCCGTCGCTGTCCGGCCGCGGCCAGGCGTTGTCGGGCCGCGACGTGCCCAAGCTCAGCCTGTCCCAGCGGGGCGGGGCATGAGCGTCGACGTCCTGCCGCCGACGGGGATCGTCGACATCGGCTCAAACTCGGTGCGCTTCGTGGTGTTCGGCGGCAATGCGCGAGTCCCCTCGACCCTGTTCAACGAAAAGATTTCGCCCGCGCTTGGACGGGGCGTGCAGCGTGACGGGCGGCTCGAACAGGCGGCGATGGCTCGCTCGCTCGCTGCGTTGACCCGCTTCGCCCGATTGGCGCGCGACATGAACCTGGAGCGCCTTCATGTCGTCGCCACGGCTGCCGTCCGCGATGCCGACAATGGCGGCGAGTTTCTCGCCGCAGTGCGCGATGCAGGCCTCGACGCGGTCGTGCTCTCGGGCCCGGAGGAAGCTGAGTTGGCGGCGCTCGGCGTGCTATCAGCAATTCCCGACGCGAACGGTGTGGTGGCCGATCTCGGCGGCGGTAGCCTCGAACTCGTGCGCGTTGCCGACGGCGCGCCAGGCGAGCGGATTTCGCTTCCGCTTGGGGTGCTCCGGGTCGGTGGCATGAGTCGTGGGGCGCTTGCCGAACAGATTGCGCTGGCGGTGGTCGGCCTCGGCTTCCCAACCGGCCAGTCGCTTTATCTGGTCGGCGGTTCGTTCCGGGCGCTGGCCCGGCTCGACCTGGCCGATCTGAATCACCCGCTGCCGATCATCCATCAGCATGCCATCGATCCGGAGCGGTCGGCCGTCCTTGGCGAACTGCTTACGACAACACCCGGCGAGGCACTTCGCAAGATCACGCGGCTAAGCGCGGGGCGGATCGAGATCCTTCCTGCCGCGCTCGCGGTGTTTCAGGCGCTCATCGATGTGCTCGCGCCGCGGGCCGCGGTGACCTCGGCGTTCGGGCTGCGCGAGGGACTGCTGTTCCGTGATCTCGTGCCGGCGATGCGGGCGGAGGACCCGTTGCTGGCCGCGGCGCTGGAGATTGGCGAGATGCTCGGCCGGTTCGGCGACCACGGCGACCTCATTGATCGCTGGATCGCGCCGCTGTTCGGAGACGACGATGCAGCGGCGGCGCGAATTCGCCGGACCGCCTGCCTGATGAGCGATGTCGCCTGGAACGCCCATCCCGACTACCGCGCCGAGCGTGCGGTGGAGATGGCGCTGCACGGGAATTTCGTCGGCATCGATGCGCATGGGCGGGCGCTGCTCGGCCAGGCGCTGTGCCATGTGTTCGGAAGCGACTTCCGCTTGCCCGATGCGGTGGCCGGGCTGCTCACGCCGGCCGAGTGCGAGCGGGCGTCGGCGTGGGGGCGGGCGATTCGGCTTGCGCAGCGGCTGTCGGGGGGAGCGGAGAAGGGGCTGAAGCGCTCGACGCTCGAGCTACGACCCGGGGAGTTGGTGTTGACCGTCAAGGGCTCGACCGATGTCGTGGGGGAGAGCGCGCTGAAGCGGCTCAATCAATTGGCAGCGGCGCTCGGCCGGGCGGCGCGGGTGGAGGCGGGCTAGCCGCAGACCACGCGTTCGACGCGGTTGGCGCGGTCGAGGTGGACCGTGACCCGCTCGCCGCGAAAGTCCATCGTCACCATCGTCCCCTCCGGCACCCAACGCAGCGTCGTCGCCCCCGACTGGCGCTTGATTTCGGCGGCGAGGGTTTCGCTGCGGGTCTTGCCGACGAAGCGCTCGAGACCGTTGGGGGCGCAGAGGCCAGTGCCGGCCGACGGCTGGGCTTGGGTGGCGCAGGCGGCGAGGGTCAACGGCGCGATGCCGAGCAAGAGCGGTGTGAGCCGGTGCATGCGGAGGACAACGCTGGACAGTGCAATGGTTTCCTAAATCGCGGTGCGGGTCATCTTGAGGCGGCCGTCTTCGGTGGCGAAGGCGAGGCGGCCTTCGACGAGGTCAAGGGCGTCGCGGCCGAACTGTTCGAAGCGCCAGCCGCGGAGGATCGGAAGGCCGTCCCGGACGCCGGCGGCGAGGGCCTCGAGATCGTCTGAGCGGGCGATCAGCTTGGACGCCACGCCGGTCTCGCGCGAGCGGATTTTCAGCAGCAATTTCAACAGGTCAGACACCAATACGGCATCCTTGGTGAGCCCCGGCCGCTTGGGCCCGCGCTCGGGCAGATCGTCGGCCGACAGGGGCTCGGCGCCCTCGAGCGCCTCCATCAGCCGGCCGCCGATGTCGTTGCTGCGCCAGCCCTGCGACAGCCCGCGCACGCGGCCGAGATCGTCCTGCGTCTTGGGCGGATGCGACGCCAGCTCGCCGAGAGTGTCGTCCTTGATGATCCGCCCGCGCGGTAGGTTCTTCGAGCGGGCCTCGCGCTCGCGCCAGGCGGCGAGCGCCTTGAGGCGGCCGAGCAGCTGCGGATTGCGGCCGGGCAGCTTGAGCCGCTTCCACGCGTCCTCGGGCGCGAAGGCGAAACTCGACGGGTCGGCGAGCCGCTCCATCTCGTCGTCGAGCCAGTCGCCGCGCCCGTTCTTGCGCAATTTGTCGACCATCCGCGGGAAAATCGTCGAGAGATGGGTGACGTCGGCGATGGCATAATCGATCTGGCGCTTGTCGAGCGGACGGCGCGACCAATCGGTGAAGCGCGCGCCCTTGTCGAGCGCGTGGCCGAGCATCGATTCAACCAGGCTGGAATAGCCGACTTGCTCGCCGAACCCGAGCGCCATCGCCGCGATCTGGGTGTCGAACAAGGGCGCGGGGGTCTTGCCGGTAAGGTTGTAGATGATCTCGAGATCCTGCCCGCCAGCGTGGAAGACCTTCAGGACGTCGTCGTTGTCGACGAGGAGGTCGAGCAGCGGCTTGAGGTCGATGCCCTCGGCCATCGGGTCGATCGCCGCCGCTTCCTCACTCGAGGCGATCTGGATCAGGCACAGCTCGGGCCAATAGGTGTTCTCGCGCATGAACTCGGTATCGACCGCGACGAACGGGGCCGCGGCGAGACGCTCGACCAGTTCGGCAAGCGTGGCACTGTCGGAAATCAACTTGTGAATCTTCATGTTGGCGCGGGCCATAGCGGCGCGCGCGGGTTGACAAAAGGGGAGTGGGCGGGAATTCGCCGCGCCACTTTCCCGTAGGACCGAGCATGCACAGCTACCGCACCCATACTTGCGCCCAATTGCGCGCCAGCGATGCCGGATCGACGGTCCGGCTGTCGGGCTGGATCCACCGCAAGCGCGACCATGGCGGGGTGCTGTTCGTCGACCTGCGCGACCATTACGGCCTGACGCAGGTGGTCGCCCGCGCCGGGACCGAGGGACTGACGCTGCTCGATTCGCTGCGGGTCGAATCGGTGGTGACGGTGACCGGCCAGGTGGTCGGGCGCGAGGGCGGGGCGGTGAACGCCAAGCTGCCGACCGGCGACATCGAGGTGATTGCCGATACCATCGAGGTCCAGTCGCGCGCCGACGAGCTGCCGATGCCGGTCGCCGGCGAGCAGGACTATCCCGAGGATATCCGGCTCAAGTACCGCTACCTCGACCTGAGGCGCGAGCGGCTGCATGCCAACATCCTGCTGCGATCGAAGGTCATCGCGTCGATCCGGCAACGCATGATCGACCAGGGCTTCACCGAATTCCAGACGCCGATCCTGACCGCGTCGAGCCCGGAAGGGGCGCGCGACTATCTGGTTCCGAGCCGGGTTCATCCGGGCAAGTTCTACGCGCTCCCGCAGGCGCCGCAGATGTTCAAGCAGCTGCTGATGGTCGCCGGCTTCGACCGTTATTTCCAGATCGCGCCCTGCTTCCGCGACGAAGACGCGCGCGCCGACCGAAGCCCGGGCGAATTCTACCAGCTCGACTTCGAGATGAGCTTCGTCACCCAGGACGACGTGTTCAACGCGATCGAGCCGGTGCTGTCGGGCGTGTTCGCCGAGTTCGCCAACGGCAAGTCGGTGACCCCGGCGGGTGAATATCCGCGCATCCCCTATAAGGACGCGATGCTGAGATATGGCAGCGACAAGCCGGACCTCCGCAATCCGCTGCTGATCCACGACGTCGGCGAGCAATTCCGCGGATCGGGCTTCGGCCTGTTCGCCGGGCTGGTCGAGAAGGGCCTTGTGGTCCGCGCCGTGGCTGCTCCCGCAACCGCCGACAAGAGCCGCAAATTCTTCGACGACATGAACGAGTGGGCGCGCGGCGAAGGCTTCGCGGGCCTCGGCTATGCGACCCGCAAGGGCGGCGAATGGGGCGGGCCGATCGCCAAGAACCACGGCGCCGAAGGCATGGACCGGATTGCCGAGATCATGGACCTGGGGCCCGACGACGGCATCTTCTTCGCCGCCGGCACTCCGGTCGAAGCGGCAAAGCTAGCCGGACTGGCGCGCACCCGGGTCGCCGAGCAGCTCGGGCTGATCGAGGAAGGGACGTTCAAATTCTGCTGGATCGTCGACTTCCCGATGTTCGAATATGACGAGGAAGCGAAGAAGGTCGACTTCAGCCACAACCCATTCTCGATGCCGCAGGGCGGGATGGAGGCGCTGGAGAGCAAGGACCCGCTCGACATCCTCGCTTGGCAATATGACATCGTCTGCAACGGCGTGGAGCTGTCGAGCGGCGCGATCCGCAACCACCGCCCGGACGTCATGTACAAGGCGTTCGAGATCGCCGGTTATGCGCGCGAAGAGGTCGACGCCAATTTTCCGGGGATGATCGGGGCGTTCAAATATGGCGCTCCGCCGCACGGCGGATCGGCGCCGGGCATCGACCGGATCGTCATGCTGCTGGCCGACGAGCCGAACATCCGCGAGGTGATCGTCTTCCCGATGAACCAGAAGGCCGAGGATTTGATGATGAACGCCCCGGCCCCGGTGACCGCCAAGCAGCTCAAGGAATTGTCGATCAAGCTGGTCGAGGCGCCCGCGCCCCAAGCGGCTTCGGCACCTGCTGCAACGCCGGCGCGTTAACTGCCCCGATCCGGGATTCGTGGGCCCAAGCGGCTGATTGAAGGGCCGTTTTCTTTGCGTTAGCACCCGCCGGGTGCCGATCGATTTAACCGACAGCCCAGGCGGCGAGCTGATCACCGGGCAGGGCGAGGCCGTGCTCGGCACGCTGCGCGACCGGATCACGCGCGCTCAGGCGCGGCAGGTGGCCGGCGGCGGGCGGGCGATCGTCGTGCTCGAGGGGCTGGAGGGCAGCCTCAAGGCGCAGGTCGCGCGGCAACTGGCGGCAGCGCTCGATCCGCGCTTCCTCGCCACCCACAATGTCCGGCCCGACCGCCGCCGATCGGGCGAGGGCCATTGGCTGGCGCGCTTCTGGCGCGACCTGCCGGCCAACGGACGCACCGCTCTCTATGTCCACAGCTGGTATCACCGCGTGCTCGAGGACCGCGTGCTGGGCCTGGCCGAGCCGGCCGAGTGGGGGCGCGCGCACGACGAGATCAACGAGTTCGAATCCCAGCAGCGCGACCACGGCACGCTGATCCTGAAATTGCTGTTCCACGTCACCGAGGCGGTGCGCGCGCGGCGGCTGACCGAGCAGGCGGCAGATGCCGCGGCAATCCCGGCAATGGGCCCGGAGGAATTGCGCGGGAGCCAGTTGCGCGGCGCCTATGACGAGGCGCTCACCCACATGCTGGCGCAGAACAACATGCGCTGGTCGCCGTGGGTGGTGGTCGATGCCGACAAGCCGGGCGGGGCTTTGGTATCGGCGCTGACCGCGGTCGCCAACGGCTTCGAGGCGGCGTTCGTCGAAGGCAAGGCGGGCCAATCGCCGGCGGTGCCGCTGCGCCGGGCGCGGGGCAAGACCGACTGACCTACGGGTAGGTGATCGCGATCACCTCGTAGCTCTTCTCGCCGGCGGGAAGTCGGACGGTGCGCTCGTCGCCGACCCTGGCGCCACGCAGGGCGCGGGCGAGCGGGGCGCTCCAGCCGATCCGGCCGTCGGAGGCGTCGGCCTCGTCGTCACCGACGATCGTTACCGTGCGCCGAGCGTCGTCCTCGTCGGCGAGTTTGACGGTGGCGCCGAAGCGCACCTCGTCGCGGCTCGGCTGGGTTGCGGGATCGACCACTTTGGCGAGCTTCATCACCCGCGCGAGGTGCGACAGGCGGCGGTCGATCTCGCGCAGGCGCTTGCGGCCGTAGATATAGTCGCCATTCTCCGAGCGGTCGCCGTTGGCGGCGGCCCAGGAGATGACCTCGACCAGTTTGGGCCGCTCCTCGCCGAACAATTGATCGTACTCGGAGCGAATCGCGGCGAAGCCCTGCGGGGTGATGAAGCGGTCGGGCGGCCGCCCCGGAGCGGGCATCAGCCGGGCCGCGACTTGCCGAGGAATTGCGACAGGCTGGCCGACTGGCTGGGCGCGTTGAGGCGGTCGTAGACGACGCTGTTTTCGAGCACGCGCTGGACGTAGCCGCGGGTTTCCATAAACGGGATCTGCTCGATCCAGCGCAAGATGTCGACATTGCCGCGGCGCGGATCGCCGAAGCGCGCGACCCATTTGTTCACATTGCCGCCGCCGGCGTTGTAAGCGGCGACCGCGAGCACGTAATTGCCGTCGTAGCGGCTGACCAGGCGCTGGGCGTGGTTGCTGCCGAGCATGACGTTGTAGGCGGGATCGGTGGTGAGGCGGCTGAAGTCATAGCCGACTCCGGCCTTGCGCGCTTCATCGCTGGCGGTGCCGGGCATCAGCTGCATCAGCCCGCGCGCTCCAGCGTGGCTGACGACCGAGCGGTCGAACGAGCTTTCCTGGCGGGTGATGCCGTGAACCAGCGACCACAGGCGGCCGGGCGGGACGCTCGAGGCGTGGGTCGGGAAGGCCGGGCGATAGTAGAAGGGCGAGCCGTCGTTGCGGGCCGAGCGGGCGACCCACACCGCGACGTCGGGACGACGCAGGCGCTGGCCGAGCTCGACCGCGAGGATTCGGTCGGAGTCGGTGGTGAGGCTCTCGGAGAGGGCGCGGACGAACAGGGTCGCTTCGTCGCGGCGGTTCTGCTGGGCGAGCAGCTCGACCGCACGGGCGAGGCGGTTGCCGGCGAAGGCGGCGCGCTGGGCGGGGGTGACGAGCATCGTCGGGAGGTTGGCGGGCGCTGGGACCGGGCGGCCGAGGCGCTCGAGCGCGAGCTGGCCGTAGAACAATTCCGGGTAGCGCGCGGCCTGCGCGAAATAGGCGTTCGCCTCGGCCCCGCGGGCGGCATAGGACATCGCCCGGCCGGCCCAATAATAGCCCTTGCTGGTGACCTGCAGCGAGCGCCCGCCGTGGGCGTATTTGACGAAGGCGGAGGCGGCGGCGGGATAGTTGCGGGTGCCGGTCAGCGCGGCCTGGCCGGCGAGCCAGGTCAGGGAGGTATAATTGTCGCGCACGGCGTAGGCGAGGTCCGAGACGTCGGTGCCAGGCGCATAGGCGTCGTCGACCTGGCTGGCGATGGCGTAAGCCTGGCTCCACGCGCCGGCATTGTAGGCGTCGCGGGCGAGGATCAGCAGCATATCGTACCAGCGGTCGATGTCGGCCGGGCGGTGGACGAAGCGGTGCGGGCGGGCGGCGAGGGCGCGGGCGCCGGCGCTGTTGCGGTAGGTGTCGTTGAGGAAGCGCAGGCGGTCCATCAGGAGGCCGGCGTCCTGCGAGAGCTGGCCTTCGACCATGCGGTAGAGGGAGTCGCTGTCGGGCGCCGACTTCTGCATCGCGATGCGGGCCTGGAAGGCGGCCCGGCGGGCGGGGGAGGCGTAGGCGAGGGCCGAGGCGGCGGTGTCGGGCTTCTTGTCGAACAGGAGAGCGTCGACCCGGCGGTCGTGGTCGGCGGGGGAGAGGGCGCTCCAGAAGCGGGCGCGGACGGCACCTTCGTCGGCGAGCGAGAGGTCGGGCGAGGCCCAGGCTTCGCGCGCGGCCGTGGCGGCTTCGCTTTGGCGGCCGGCGGCGGCGAGCGCCTCGGCATAGCGGGCCCAGCCGTTGGCGGTGCGCGGCTTGTCGGTGCGGAAGAAGGTGACGATCGACGGGCCGTAGTCGCCGGCGCGCAGCTGGCGCTCGGCGGCGCGGCGCATGCGGGTCTCGTCGGGCCAGTCGGGAAAGGCGTTGAGAAAGCGGGCGTAGTCGCTGAACGCATAGCCGTCGGAGGCGCGCAGGCGGCGCCAGTCGTTCAGCGCGTAGGAGATTTCGGTCGCCGAGACGGGCCGGGCGAAGGAGGGCTGCGCGGGCTGCGCGGTAACGCTTCCCGAGGGCAGAGCGAGGAGGAACAGGGCAAGAGCCGGGATACGCATGCTGGACAGGATGGCCCGCCGCTTCTTATCACTCGCTGAACGCATTCCCCGACCCCCGATATATTTCGCGCCGCTCCAGGCGAAGTGAAGGAAAAAGCATGTTTTTCGGCTCGATACCCGCGCTGGTGACGCCATTTGCGGCAGGACGAGTCGATCTCGCGCTATTCCGTGCATTCGTCGAATGGCAGCTGGCCGAAGGGTCGGACGGGCTGGTGCCGTGCGGGACGACCGGGGAATCGGCGACTCTCTCGCCCGAGGAGCATCGGTCGCTGGTTGAGGTCGCGGTCGAGGCCGCGGGCGGGCGGGTGCCGGTGCTGGCGGGATGCGGGTCGAACGACACGGCGCATGCGGTGGCGCTGACTCGCAGCGCGATGAAGGCCGGAGCGAGCGCGGCGCTGCACGTCCCGCCTTATTACAACCGACCCAACCAGGACGGCATTTACGCGCATCTCGCGGCGGCGGCGGAGGTCGGGCTTCCGGTGGTGCTCTACAATGTCCCGGCGCGCACGGTCACCGACATCGCGGTCGAGACGATGGCGCGGCTGGCCGAGCTGCCGAACGTGATCGGGGTCAAGGACGCGACCGGCAACCTGGCGCGGGTGTCGGCGCAGCGCGCGGCGTGCGGCGCGGATTTCCTCCAGCTCAGCGGCAACGACGACATGGCGCTGGGCTTCAACGCGATGGGCGGGGTGGGCTGTGTCAGCGTCACCGCCAATGTCGCGCCGAAGCTATGCGCCGACTTCCAGCGGGCCACGCGCGAGGGCCGGTGGGAAGACGCATTGAGTCTCAACGATCGGCTCTATTCCCTTCATGCTGCGCTGTTTTCCGACGCCTCGCCGGGGCCGGCCAAATATGCGCTGAACCGCGTCCGGCCGGATTTTCCGAGCGAGCTGCGGGCGCCGATGACCCCGCCGTCGGAGGCCTCGCGGCGGGCGGTCGACGCAGCGCTGGCCCATGCCGGCCTGATCTAGGTGACCGCGTTCGAGCTGTTCTTCGGGCTGAGCTCGGTCATCCTCGGCCTGGCGCTGGCGCAGATCGCCAATTCGCTGCAACTGCTGCTGCGCGCCGGCAGGCGCGTCAAATGGGCGCCCGAGCCGGTGCTCCAGGCGGTGCTGATCCTGCTGATCGTGGTGTCGGTGTGGACCGACCAGTGGAACGAGCGCGACGTCGCCGCCTTCACCGTCGGTCAATGCCTGTTGCAGGTGGTCAAGCTGCTCGCTTTGTTCATCGCCTCGGCCGCGGTCCTTCCGGAGACCCACGGCGACGGCGCAGTCGACCTCAAGCAGCATTATTTCGACGCGCGCCCGGTCACTTGGGGCGCGCTGGTCACGGGCCTGATCCTGTTCCTGGCCTACGCCATGCTGTTCGGCGGCGCGAAATTCAGCCTTGCGAGCTTTGCCGAGTGGGCGTTCCTGCCGGCACTCTACACGCTGCTGATCTTCGTCCGCTGGCGGCCGCTTCACCTCGGCGCGCTGATCTTCGTGGTGGTCGTGTTCTCGATCCAGATCCTCGGCATCCGCTTCGGCTGAGCGGCTTGGCAGCGGCGGCGCTTTGCGCCTAGGGCCGCGCACATGGCAGCCCCGTCAATCAACGAGTTCGACAAGGTGAAGGTCGTCGCCGAGAACCGGCGGGCGCGGTTCGACTATTTCATCGAGGAGCGGTTCGAGGCCGGGATCGCGCTGCAGGGCACCGAAGTGAAGGCGCTCCGCATCGGCGAAGGCTCGATCGCGGAGAGCTATGCGACGGTCGAGGGCGAGGAGGCGTTCCTGATCAACGCCAATATTCCGCAATATGCCGCCGGAAGCTGGATGAACCACGATCCCAGGCGCAAGCGCCGGCTGCTGCTTCGGCGGCGGCAGATCGACAAATTGACCGGCGCGATCCAGCGCCAGGGCCTGACGGTGATTCCGCTCAGCATCTATTTCAACACCAAGGGCAAGGCCAAGATCGAGCTGGGGCTGGCGCGCGGCAAGAAGACCCACGACAAGCGCGCGACGATCAAGGATCGCGACTGGAAGCGCGACCAGCAGCGGATCCTGCGCGCACATAAGTAAGGATGCGCGCCGTTTGCCGAACGGCGGCGACCGGCTATCGATGAACAGACGACCCGCGCGTTCGACTCGCCCGATGGCGACCATCGACCTCATTGCTTGTGGAGAATTGCCCGTGACCCAAAGGCTTGTTTCCCTCGCGGCGCTGGCCGCTGCCCTCGCCGCTTGCGCGACCACCCCGCCGCCGGCGCCGATGGCGAGCGCCGAACCGCAGGCGGTGGCCGAGCCGGCCGCGGCCGAGCCGGCAGCGGCGTCGACCCCCAAGATCGGCACGTTCGGATTCGACAAGAGCGGGATGGATACGACCGTCCTGCCGGGCGACAATTTCTACACCTATGCCAACGGCATCTGGGCCAAGAACACGCCGATCCCGGCCGACAAGTCGAACTATGGCATGTTCACCATGCTCGACGATCTGTCGAAGGAGCGGACCAAGGTCATCGTCGAGGAAGCGGCGAAGGATCCGTCGAACAAGATCGGCGCGGCCTATACCGCCTATCTCGACACCGCCGCGATCGAGGCCAAGGGCCTGACCCCGATCCAGCCGTGGCTGGACGAGATCGCCGCGCTGTCGAGCAAGTCGGCCTATCCGGCACTGCTCGCCAAGGCCGCCAATGCCGGAGTCGGAACGCCGTTCCCGCTGTTCGTCGGCCAGGACGACAAGTCGCCCGACCGCTACGTGCCGATCATGTTCCAAGGCGGGATCGGCATGCCCGACCGCGACTATTATCTGTCGAAGGACGCCAAGATCGTCGCCACGCGCGGCAAATATCTCGAATTCCTGACGGCGATGCTGAGCGAGGCCGGGGTGCCGAACGCCGCGGCGCGGGCCAAGGCGGTGCTCGACTACGAGACCAAGATCGCCGGGGTCCACTGGACCCAGGTCGACAGCCGCGATTCGACGAAGACCTATAATCTGCTGACCCTGGCGCAGTTGCAGTCGCGCGCGCCGGGCTTCGACTTCCGCCGCTTCCTCGCCGACAGCGGGGTCAATTTCAACGAGGTGGTGGTGTCGCAGCCGAGCGCGGTGACCGGGATCGCCAAGCTGATCGCGGCGGCGCCGCTGCAGGTGCTCAAGGACCAGCTCACCGCGCGCAGCATCGGAAGCTATGGCGCGGTGCTGCCCAAGCGCATCGACGACAAGGTGTTCGCGTTCTACGGCACCGCGCTGTCGGGCACTCCGGAGCAGGAGGCGCGGTGGAAGCGCGGGGTCAATTTCGTCACCGGCGCGCTGGCCGACGACGTCAGCAAGATCTATGTCGAGCGCCACTACCCGCCCGAGACCAAGGCGGCGATGGACGCGCTGGTCGCCAATGTCGTGGCGGCGATGGGCCGGCGGATCGACGGGCTGGCGTGGATGAAGCCGGAGACCAAGGCGCGAGCGCGCGCCAAGCTGGCCAATTTCACCACCAAGATCGGCTATCCCGAGCGCTGGCAGGACTATGGCTCGCTCGAGATGCGGGCCGACGACGCGTTCGGCAATGCGCAGCGGGCGATTGCCTGGGGCCGCGCCGACAACCTCAGCAAGCTCGGCCAGCCGATCCGCCGCTGGGAGTGGGGTATGACCCCGATGACGGTCAACGCCTACGCCAATTTCGGGATGCAGGAGATCGTCTTCCCGGCCGCCATCCTGCAGCCGCCGTTCTTCGATCCCAACGCCGACCCGGCGATCAACTATGGCGGGATCGGCGCCGTGATCGGTCACGAGATCAGCCACCATTTCGACGACCAGGGCGCCAAATATGACGAGCAGGGTCGGCTCAGGGACTGGTGGACCAAGGAGGACGTGGCGGCGTTTGAGCGGCTGACCAAGGAACTGGTCGCGCAATATGACGCCTACGAGCCGCTGCCGGGGATGAAGGTCAAGGGCGCCTTCACGCTGGGCGAGAACATGGGCGATTTGGCCGGGGTGACGATCGCCTATGACGCCTATCGCCATTCGCTGGGCGGCAACGAGGCGCCGGTGATCGACGGGACGACCGGCGACCAGCGCTTCTACCTCGGCTGGGCGCAGGTCTGGCGGCGCAACTACCGCGAGGCGAACCTGCGCCAGCGGCTGATCACCGATCCGCACTCGCCGAGCGAGCAGCGCGTGTGGGTGGTGCGCAATTTCGACCGTTGGTACGACGCGTTCAGCGTCCAGCCGGGGCAGAAATTGTACCTGGCGCCGGACAAGCGCGTCCGCGTCTGGTAACGAAAGGCGCATGCTCGAGCAGCAACTGGCCCTGATCGAGGCGCCGCCGCAGCGCCCCCTGCCGTGGCTGGTCCCGGCGCTGGTGGCGGCCGCTGCGGCGAGCGGGGCGGTGTTGTTCGCGCTGGCCGGCGAGCCGTTCTACGCCGGGCTGTTCGTCGCCGGGATGGTGGCGATGCTGGTCGCGGCGTTCGTCATCGAGAAGCGCGAGGCGGCGCGGGCGAGCGCTCCGGTGACGATCGCGCTGCCCGACTATGCGCTGGCCGCGGCGCTGCTCGAAAGCGCGCGCGACGCGGCGGCACTGACCGACAGCGAAGGCGCGCTGGTGAGCGCCAACAGCGCGTTCCGCGAGCGCTTCGGCAATGTCCGGCCGGACCAGATCGGCGAGAGTGCGGAGCGGCTGGCGGACTTGCGCGCGGCGGCGTGGCGCGACGGGTCGGCCGGGGCGGATGGCGGCGAGGACGGGCCGGTGATGGTCGAGCGCGTCGGCGGGGCGGGCGACCTGCTGTTGTGGCGGTTCAAGCGCGCGCGGCGCGATATGCTGGAGATCTTGGTCGAGCGGGTCGGCGGGGCGGAGGGCGAATTGTTCGCCGGAAGCGGCGTGCTGGCGGCCGCGATCGACCGCGACGGGCGGGTGGTGGCAGCCAATCGCTTGTTCCAGGAGCGTGCCAGAGAGGGGCGGCAGAAGATCGTCGGGACGCCGATCGCCGAGCTGATCGACGGCGAGGGCAATCAGGTTCGCTTAAAGGCGCAGGGCGAGGCGGGCGCGACGCTTCGGCTGGTGCATGTGCCGGTTGCGCCGGGCGCGGGCGACGGCGCCGGGCTGGCGCTGCTGTTCGACCGGCCGGGGGCCGGGGAGGCCGACTCGACCAACGTCCAGGCGCTGCTCGATTTGCTCCCGCTGGGGCTTGCGCTGGTCGACCGCGACGGGCGCTTCCTGACCACCAACAAGGCGTTCCGAACGGCGGGCGGGATCGGCGACAATGCGGCGCTGATCTATCCCGGCGACCTGGTGATTAAGGAGGACAAGGCCGCGGTCGCGGATTCGGTTCGGCGCCACGCGCGCGGCCCGGCGATGTCGCGCGACTTGCCGGTGCGGCTGACCAGCCAGCCGGGCGAGCCGGTCGCGCTCACCGTCGCCAGCCTGCGCGGGCTGGGCGATGCGGCGGTGCTGCTATTGCTCAAGGACAATAGTGAGGAGGCGAAGCTCAAGCGCCAGATCGCTCAGGCCACCAAGATGCAGGCGGTCGGCCAGCTGGCGGGCGGCGTGGCGCACGATTTCAACAACATCCTGACCGCGATCATCGGCCATTGCGATCTGATGATGATGCGCCACGCGCCGGGCGACAGCGACTATGACGACATCCAGCAGATCAAGTCGAACTCCAACCGCGCGGCGGGGCTGACGCGGCAGTTGCTGGCCTTCTCGCGCCAGCAAACGCTGCGGCCGCAATTGCTGCAATTGCCGGACGTGGTGAGCGAAGTATCGCATTTGCTGAAGCGGCTGCTCGGCGAAACGGTGGAATTGGTGGTGAAGCACGGCCGCGACCTGTTCCCGGTGCGCGCCGACCCGGGGCAGCTGGAGCAGGTTATCGTCAACCTCGCGGTCAATGCGCGCGACGCGATGCAGCCGGCCGGCGGGGGGACGCTCACCATCCAAACCTATTCGGTGCGCGCCGACCAGGTCGCCGAGCTAGGCAGCGACATATTGCCGATCGCCGATTATGCGGCACTATCGATCACCGACACCGGGACCGGGATCGCGACCAGCGTGCTGGGCAAGGTGTTCGAACCGTTCTTCACCACCAAGGAGGTCGGCAAGGGCACCGGCCTCGGGCTGTCGACGGTCTATGGCATCGTCAAGCAGTCGGGCGGGTACATCTTCGCGGATTCGAAGGTCGGCGAGGGGACGAGGTTCACCATCTATCTGCCGGCGCACGAGGTCGAAGCGTCGGCGGCGCAGGCGCGCGCTCCGGCCAAGCCGCAGGAGAACGAGCTGTGGGGCAGCGGCACGATCCTGTTGGTGGAGGACGAGCCGATGGTGCGCACCGTGGCGGAACGCGCGCTCAGCCGCCACGGCTATACGGTGCTGACCGCGAGCAACGGCGAGGAGGCGCTAGAGCTGCTCGGCGGCGGGACCGAGGTCGACCTTTTGGTCAGCGACGTGGTGATGCCGATCATGGACGGCCCGGCGATGGTGCGCGAGGCGCGCAAGAGCCATCCCGGCCTGCCGATCCTGTTCATGTCGGGCTATGCCGAAGAGCAATTGCGCAAGTCGATCGACGTCGACAATGCGGCGTTCCTGCCGAAACCCTTTTCGATGCAGGAACTTGCCGAGGCGGTGCGGACCGCGCTGCTGACCATCAGCCCGAGATAAAAACACTTTTCAGCGCCGAAACGGCTGCTATGCGTGAAGCCCATGTTCCGGCCGCGTTCCATCCTGATCGTCGAGGACGAGCCGCTCATTTCGATGATGCTCGAGGACTTCGTCATGTCGCTCGGCCACAGCGTCGCGGCGATCTGCGAGACGGTCGGCGACGCGCTCGACGCGATCGAGGCCAACAGCTTCGACATGGCGATCCTCGACGTGAACCTCAAAGGCGAGAATGTGTGGCCGGTGGCGCACAAGCTGCGCGAGCGCGACGTTCCGTTCGTGCTGGCGAGCGGCGGCCATGTCGACCCGCCGCCGAGCGAGTTCGACGGCGTGCCGATGATCGACAAGCCCTATACGATCGACCGCATCAAGCCGGCCATCGAGGCCGCCGTCGCGGCGACCCCGGAGCAATAAAGTTCTCCTCTTGTTCCGCGAGAACAAATCAGATACATGACTGTCCCATCGGGCCGGCGGGCGCTGGCCGTTTGACGAAGGGACAGGGGTCATGGCAACGCAGCTCAAGGTCGTTGGTACAGGCGGGGTGGCAGTGAACTCGGATCGTCAGAAGGCCCTCGAGGCGGCGCTCGCCCAGATCGACCGCGCGTTCGGCAAGGGCAGCGCGATGAAGCTTGGGTCTCGCGAGCAGATCGAGATCGAGACGGTCTCGACCGGAAGCCTCGGGCTCGACATCGCGCTCGGCGTCGGCGGACTGCCGAAGGGCCGGATCATCGAGATCTACGGGCCGGAAAGCTCGGGCAAGACGACGCTCGCGCTGCACGCCATCGCCGAAGCGCAGAAGGTCGGCGGGACGGCGGCGTTCGTCGACGCCGAGCACGCGCTCGACCCGATCTACGCGCGCAAGCTGGGAGTCGACATCGACGAGCTGATCGTGTCGCAGCCCGACACCGGCGAGCAGGCGCTGGAGATCGTCGACACGCTGGTGCGCTCCAACGCGGTCGACGTGCTGGTGGTTGATTCGGTCGCCGCGCTGGTGCCGCGGGCCGAGATCGAGGGCGAGATGGGCGACAGTCACGTCGGCCTTCAGGCGCGGCTGATGAGCCAGGCGCTGCGCAAGCTCACCGGCTCGATCAGCCGTTCCAATTGCACCGTCATTTTCATCAACCAGGTGCGGATGAAGATCGGCGTGATGTACGGCAATCCCGAGACCACGACCGGCGGCAATGCGCTGAAATTCTACGCCAGCGTGCGGCTCGACATCCGCCGCACCGGTCAGATCAAGGATCGCGACGAGATCGTCGGCAACGCGACGCGCGTGAAGGTCGTCAAGAACAAGGTCGCGCCGCCGTTCAAGCAGGTCGAGTTCGACATTATGTACGGTGAGGGCGTCAGCAAGGTCGGCGAGATCCTCGACCTCGGGGTCAAGGCCGGGCTCGTCGAGAAGTCGGGCGCATGGTTCAGCTACGACAGCATCCGCATCGGCCAGGGCCGCGAGAACGCCAAGGTCTATCTCAAGGAGAACCCCGACGTGGCGCGGCGGATCGAGGATTCGATCCGTGGCAAGACCGCCGAGGTGGCCGAAGCGCTGATGGTCGGGCCCGACGCCGACGGCGAGTGATCAGCCCGGGACGATGCGGCCGCCGGCAACAGTGAGCAGGCGGTCGCAGCAGGCCAGCGTGCTGGCGCGGTGCGAGATGAGGAGGACGGTGAGGTCCGGGCGTTCGCGGCGCAGCGCGGCGAGCAGCGCGGTCTCGGTCGCTGAATCGAGCGCGTTGGTCGCTTCGTCGAGGATCAGCAGGCGCGCGTCCTTGTAGAGCGCCCGGGCGATGGCGATCCGCTGGCGCTGGCCGCCGGACAATCTCTTGCCCCGCTCGCCCACCCGGGTGTCGAGCCCGTCGGGCAGGGTCGCCAGCCATTCGTCGAGCTGGGCGATCGAGGCGCAGTCGGCGACCCTGATGCGGTCCGCCTCGGCGCTGTCCGAAGCGATTCCGTCGCGCTCGACGGCGCGCGCCGCACCGTCGACCGCCGGCGCGAGCGTGATGTTGGCGTCGATGCTGTCGTCGATCAGATAGACCGATTGGGAGACGTGGCCGATCGCCCGCTGCCAGCGCGGCAGCGTCGCCGCATCGAGCGCCGCGCCGTCGACCAGGATCGTGCCTGCGGTCGGCTGGAGCAGGCCCATCAGCAGGTCGCCCGCGGTGCTCTTGCCCGACCCGGTCGGTCCGGTGAGGCCGACCCATTCGCCGGCTGCGATTGTAAAGTCCGCGCCGCAAAGCACCGTGGGCTGGTCGGGCCCGTAGGCGAAGGCGAGGTCGCGGACCTCGACCCGGTCGGTGAAGGGCAGCGGCGTCGCGCCGGTGCTCGTGCCCGCGGCACCCGGCAAAGCGAGCAGCGCGGCGATCTCGTCCACTGCCTGCCCGCTCGAAGCGAGGCGGGTCCAGGCGGAATAGGCCATTTGCGCGAGCGGGATGGCTCGCACCAGCGCGAGCGTCAGCAGTCCGAATAAGGGCAGCGACGCCGCCAGCCCGCCGTCGCGCGCCGCGACCAGCGCGGCGAGTGCGGCGAGGGCGGACGCGCCGAGGGCCTCGACCACGAAGCGCGGGGCGAGCGACAGCAGGTCGGTCCCGGCGCGTGCCCGGGCCATGCGTGCGCTGGCCCGCCCGAAGGCGTCGGCGAACAATGCCTGGCGATGATCGAGCAGCACGTCGCGGATCGCGCCGCTGCCTTCCATCATTACCCGCACCTGTTCCTCATAACTGTCGAGGGCGATGGCGCCGCGCTCGGCGAGGCGGCGACCGGCGAAGCGCGCGACGAGCCAATAGGCCGCGCCGAGCGTCAGTAGCGCGCCGAGCGTGATCGGCCAGCCGATCGCGGCGACGAGGAAAGCGAAGATCGCGGCGCCAATGATGAGCCCGGCAGTTCCCTGCACGAGCGGGCGCAGCAGCCCGAAGGTCAGCTGGTCGACCGTCTGCAGTGCGGCGACGAAGCGGCTCGAGTGGGTCGCGGCATGGAACGCATAGGGCTGGCCGAGCAGTCGGCGCTGGACCGCGACATTGATCGCATGACCGATCGCCAGCACGCCGCGCTGGCTGGCGGCGGCAAGCGCGAGGCGGACCGCCGCGGTCAGCATCACCAATGCGGCGAACATGGCGACCATGCCAAGCGCGGTGTCGGGGAGCAGCGCGCCGATGACGGGCGGATCCGGGGCGCGTCCGGTGGCGAGGATGGCGAGCAACGGGATCAGGCTGCCGAGCGTGACCAGTTCGCACAACGCGGCGACCAAGGCGTAGACGGCGAGCAGGGTGAGCCGGCGGTCAAAGCGCGGGTCTGCGTCCCGGCCGAGCCGGCGCAGCACGCGCAAGGTGCGGATCGACGAACGCGCCACCGGCCTGCCTAATCGAACAGTGTGCCGAGCCGCTCGAGCGACGGGTCGTGGGTGAGGTCGAGGTGGAGCGGGGTGACGCTGACGAAGCCGTCGGCGATCGCTTCGAGGTCGGTGGTGTGGCCGGGGGTCTCGACAGTCGAGGCGAGGCCGAACCAATAATAGGGAAAGCCGCGCGGGTCGGCGCGCTCGACGACGTGCAGCCGGCCGTAGTCGCGGAAGCCCTGGCGGCAGACCCGCACGCCGCGCACGGCGGCCGAGTTGAGCGCCGGGAAATTGACGTTGACCAGCGTGCCCGGCGCGAGGTCGGCCGTGGCGAGCGGCACGATGACCCGCTCGGCCCAGCCTTCGGCGGCGTCGAACGGGACGCTCGCGCCCATTCCCTGGCGGGCGTAGGCCTGGCTCAGCGCGATCGACGGAACCCCGGCCAGCGCGCCCTCCATCGCCGCCGAGACCGTGCCGGAATAGGTCGCGTCCTCGGCGAGGTTGGCGCCGCGGTTGACGCCCGACAGGATGAGGTCGGGGCGGTGGTCCTTCATCAGATGCGCGAGCGCCATCATCACCGCATCGGTCGGCGTTCCGGTCACCGACCAGCGCTGCTCGCCGTGACGGCGCAGGCGGAGCGGTTGGGTGAGGGTCAGCGAATGGCCGGTGCCCGACTGCTCCTCGGCCGGCGCGACCACCCACAGATCGTCGCTGAGCCGCGCCGCGACCCGCTCGAGCAAGGCGAGGCCGGGGGCGTCGATGCCGTCGTCGTTGGTGATGAGAATGCGCATCGCGCGGCTATGCGCGAAACCCGCGCCGAGGCCAACCGATGGGAATTGCGCCAAATTGGCAACATCGGCCGCGAAATGAAAACCGGCCTCCGGTCAGTCCTTGTTAAGACGCAAGGGCTTAACTATAGGCGCGGCGGGGATTGCCGACTTACCCAGGTCAAGTCCCGGGTAAGTCCAGTTCAATCGCCTCCGGCCGTGACCGGGTGGCCCCGGTCGCTTCAGGCGAAGGGGCGACGCGTTGTTGCGGGGAGGGGAAGACATGGCGACCGCTGTTAAAGATCTCTACGGATCTCAAAATCCATCATTCGACCAGCTCGAGCTCGATGCGGACTATCGTCCGAGCGATGCCGAGGAGTTCATGGGCCCGCGCCAGCAGGCCTATTTCCTCGCCAAGCTGAAGGCGTGGAAGGAAGCGATCGTCGAGGAATCGCGCGCCACCATGGCCCAGCTCCAGGTCGATACGCTGCGCGAGCCCGACATGGCCGACCGCGCGTCGAGCGAGACCGACTGGTCGATCGAGCTGCGCACCCGCGACC
The DNA here is from genome assembly GCF_003499275.1 of Sphingomonas mesophila. Classification (GTDB taxonomy): domain Bacteria; phylum Pseudomonadota; class Alphaproteobacteria; order Sphingomonadales; family Sphingomonadaceae; genus Sphingomicrobium; species Sphingomicrobium mesophilum. The sequence continues at coordinate 795,092 of NZ_QWDF01000001.1, forward strand.
GCCAGCGCAAGCTGATCGCGAAGATCGATTCAGCCATCCGCCGCCTGTACGAGGGCGAGTACGGCTATTGCGAAGTAACCGGCGACCCGATTTCGCTGGCACGGCTCGAAGCGCGGCCGATCGCGACGATGACGCTAGAGGCGCAGGAGAAGCACGAGCGGATCGAGCGCGTTTCGCGCGACGATTGAGGCAGTTCGGGGAAGTCGCCGACGCGGAGTAAATCCGCGTCGTCGGTCCTGTCGCTCCAGATCAGACCGGCGTCGCTGCGCTCGGCCGCTCAGCTAGTGCCCGACCAGCTCGTCCTTGATTCGAAGCTTTTCTTTCTTGAGGGCGTGGAGGCGGATGTCGTCGGGGTGCGGCCGATGCTCCTCTTCGTCGATCTGCGCTTCGAGTTGCGCGTGCTTCGCTTCGAGGGCTTCGGCCAAAGCGTGATCCATCGGAGTCGGTCCTTTCAAGGCTGGTGACGACGCGAAGAGTAAATCACGAAATTGTCATTTTGTAACGCCCCCGCGAGCGGCCTGTCGCCGGCGCGGGGCGGACGGTCGTTGATGACGGATGCGGCGCGTCCGGCTAGGCGGGCGGCGATGGCGACCAACGACGACGATCTGCGCCAGCTGCTCGACATGCTGCGCGCCGAGCACCGCCGGCTCGACGCCGAGATCGCCGCGCTCGAGGCGGACGGGGTCGCGCCGCAGCTCGAGGTCGCCCGATTGAAGAAACGCAAGCTGATGCTCAAGGACGAGATTGCGGTGATCGGCGACCGCATCGTGCCCGACATCATCGCCTGATCTGTCCCGAGGCGGGACTGTTCCCCTCATCCGGCGAACCGGACGTGCCCCGTTGCGCGTTTCCGCGGGCGAAGGAACGTGGCAGGATGACAGGCATGTCAGAGGATTTCGATTCCGCACCGGCCGAGTCGCGCATTGCGCCGCGATTGGTCGATTCGCTGTACAGCGAGGCGCTGCTGCTGGCGGACGAGGCACGGACCTATTTCGACAAGGAAGGCCGCGCCGAGCAGCGCGCGCTCGACCCGTTCGCGCGGGTCGGCTTTGCGTGCGAGTCGCTCAAGGTAACCACCCGCATCATGCATATCGTTGCCTGGTTGCTGACCCAGCGCGCGATCGAGAGCGGGGAGTTGAACGGGTCGGACGGGCGGCGGCCCGAGCGGCGGCTCGGCAACGCCAACGACAGCGATCCCGCGGTGGTCGCGCAGCTCCCGCCGGCGGCGCGGCGGTTGATCTCGGCGAGCATCGATCTCTATGCGCGGGTCCGCCGGCTCGACCAGGGGCAGACCGCCGACAGCGCGCCGCTGAGCCCGGCGCGGGCGCTGATGGGGCGGCTCGAGCGCGACCTCGGCCGCGGCCCGGCGCTCCATTAGCTCAGGCGCACAGCCCAGCCTTGGCCGAGCGATATTCGCGCTCGAGGCGGTCGACCAGCGCGGCGACCGGAGCGACTTCCTTGACCGCGCCGATGCCCTGGCCGGACCCCCAGATGTCTTTCCACGCCTTGGCCCCGCCGAAGTTCATCTTGCTCGGGTCGGCCTCGGGCAGGTTGTCGGGGTCCATTCCGGCGCGGGCGATCGGGCCCTTCAAATAATTGCCGTGGATGCCCGTGAAGAGGGACGAAGCGACGATATCGCCGGCGCCGGACGCCACGATCTCCTGCTTGTAGTCGTCGCCGGCGCGCGCCTCGTTCGTGGCGATGAACGGCGAGCCGATATAGGCGAGATCGGCGCCCATCGCCTGGGCGGCGAGGATCGACTGGCCGCGCGCGATCGCGCCCGACAGGATCAGCGGCCCGTCGAACCACTCGCGGATTTCCTGGACGAGCGCGAACGGCGACCATTTGCCGGCATGGCCACCGGCGCCCGCGGCGACCGCGATCAGCCCGTCGGCGCCCTTGTCGATCGCCTTGTGGGCGAACACGTCGTTGATAATGTCGTGGAGCGTGATCCCGCCCCAGCGGTGGACCGCCTCGTTCAACTCGACCCGCGCGCCGAGGGAAGTGATGACGATCGGCACCTTCCACTTCTCGCAAATGCCCATGTCTTCCTCGAACCGGGTATTGGTCATGTGGACGATCTGATTGACCGCGAACGGCGCGCTCGGGCGATCGGGATGGTCGCGATCGTGGGCGGCGAGCGCCTCGGTGATCTCGTGAATCCATTCGTCGAGCTGGCTCGCCGGGCGGGCGTTGAGCGCCGGGAAGCTGCCGACCACGCCGGCCTTGCACTGGGCGATGACCAGCGCCGGGTGGCTGATGATGAACAAGGGCGCGGCGATCACTGGCAGGCGCAGGTTCGACAGGATCGGCGGCAGGGACAAGGGCAGGGCTCCCGGGCTGTGGCGAAGGATTGGTAGCGAAGCGCAACCGGCCTGGCGAGAGGCCATTGCGCGGGCAAGCGCGCCGACTATGAGGCGGGCGATGACCGCCACCCACTTGCTTCCGGCCGATCTGGCCGAGCGCCTGGCCGCCGAGCGTCGCCGCTGGCTGGTGACCGGCGCCGCGGGGTTCATCGGCTCGAACCTCGTCGAGGCCTTGCTGGCGTGCGGGCAGGAGGTGGTCGGGCTGGACAATTATGCGACCGGGCATCGCCGCAATATCGCCGCGGCGACCGCCGGAGCGGCGGATCGGTTCACGATGATCGAGGCCGACATCTGCGACCGGGCCGCCTGCCGAGCGGCGGTCACGGGCTGCGAGGTGGTGCTTCACCAGGCCGCGCTCGGCTCGGTGCCGCGCTCGCTCGAGGACCCACTCTCGAGTCACGACGCCAATGTCACCGGCTTCATCAACATGCTCGATTCGGCTCGGACGGCCGCGGTCGGGCGGTTCGTCTATGCCGCATCCTCGTCGACCTATGGCGATCTCGAGGAATTGCCCAAGGTGGAGGAGCGCACCGGCCGGCCGCTGTCGCCTTATGCCGCGACCAAGCTGATCGACGAGATCTACGCCGAGGTGTACCAGCGCAGCTATGGCTTCACCGCGACGGGCCTTCGCTATTTCAACGTGTTCGGGCCGCGCCAGGACCCCGAAGGCGCCTATGCGGCAGTTATCCCCAAATGGGTCGCGGCGATGATCGCGGACGTGCCGGTGACGATCAACGGCGACGGCGAGACCAGCCGCGACTTCTGCTTCGTCGCCAATGCGGTGCAGGCCAATGTGCTCGCCGCGCTGGCGCCGGATGCGGCGCAGGGCGAGGTGTTCAACGTGGCGTTCGGCGGGCGCACCAGCCTCAATCAGCTGTTCGGCCTGATCCGCGATGGGCTCGCCCGCCACCAGTTGCACTACGACCGGGAGCCGGCACGCGGCGACTTTCGCGCCGGCGACGTGCGCCACAGCCAGGCCGACATCGGCAAGGCGCGGGCGATGCTGGGGTACCGGCCGAGCCACGACGTCGAGCGCGGCCTGGCCGAAGCCTTGCCCTATTATATCGAGAACGCCGGGCGGTGAGGCGGGCGCTCGCGGTCGTGGCGCTGGCCGCCGCCTGCGCGCCAGTTGCGCAGGGCGGCCCGTGGCAACCTGCCGCTTACGCCGGAAATCCGCAATTCGCCGCGAATGCCTGGCTCGGGGCGCACAACCGTGTTCGCGCGCAATATGGTTCGCCGGCGCTGGTGTGGGACGAGGCGCTGGCGGCACAGGCAAGGGCCTATGCCGGCCAGCTCGCGCGGCTTGGACGGCTGCGCCATTCGCCCAAGGCGATGCGGCCCGGGCAGGGCGAAAATCTATGGATGGGCCCGCGCCGGACGAGCGGCGAGGCGATGGTGTTCAACTGGGCCAGCGAGCGGCGTTACTTCCGGCGCGGCCTGTTCCCGGCCAACAGCAGCACCGGCCGGTGGAGCGACGTCGGCCATTACACCCAGATCATCTGGCCGTCCACGACCCGGCTCGGCTGCGGCCTTGCCAGCGGTGCGCGCTGGGACGTGCTGGTGTGCCGCTATGCGCCCGCCGGCAATCGCGACGGCGGGCGGCTCTAGCTCAAGCGGCGATCTTCATGTCCTGGGCCGCGTCGGTATTGGCGTGCCCGGCCGAGGTCGTGACGACCTCGTCGGCGATCGGGCGCGGCGCGAAATAGCGGCTGAGCGCGACCACCGCGCCAAGCAGCAGATAGGCGGCGACGGTCCACACCGGCTGGAAGAACAAGGGCGCGATGAACGCCAGTCGGAGCCACAGCGGGTTGAATCCGAAATCCTGCCCGATCGCCTCGCACACGCCGAGGATGGTGTCGTTGCGCAGCGGCAGCGGGGTGGGGTTGGTGTCGGTCATCACTTCCTCGTTCATGCAGTCCGGCTCCAGCGCCGGCCCATGCCCTAGCTAAGCAAGGGCCGTGCCAATCGCCGGAAAGCGGCTGCTGTCAGGTGGTGGGCGAGGTGCTAGGTTTCAAGATGCAACCGACAGAGCGGCGCAGTCCGCCGACGAGTGGCGGGATTTCCGATTTCGTCCGCGCATTTTTGACATCCGTCAAAGAATTCGCGGCCGACATCGCGCATCTGCCGTGGCGACAGGGGAGCGCATGACCGATCCGGCCTATCCGACCACCCGCCATGATCACGCCGGCGACGCCGAAGAAATGGCGCGGCTCGAGGCGGCGATGGACGAAGCGCCGCGCGGGGCGATTGCGGTGTCGCTAATCGCTGTCGGGCTGCTGATGGCCGGCTGGCTCGGCATGTACTTCCTGGTGTTCCTGCCGCGCGGAACGGTCGGCTAGATGGCGATCGACGAAGGCGCCATCCTCAAGTCCGAACTGCGCTGGGCGATGGTCGTCGGCGGGATCGTGCTGGTGATCCTTTCGGCGATCCTGTTCGCGGCGCTGTCGATGCACATCAATCCGCCGTCGAACCGCGAATTCGCCGACCCCAAAACGCTGCACACTTCCGACGAATTCACCGAGGCCAATCTCGGCACCCGCGTAGAGCCCGACGGCAAGGTGGTAGCGCGGATCATCGCGACGCAGTTCAACTTCGTCCCCGACTGCATCGTCGTCCCCGCCGGGCGCGATGTCACGCTGCGCTTCACCACGCCGGACGTGATCCACGGCATCCTGGTCGCGGGGACCAACGTCAACACGATGATCGTCCCGGGCTATGTCGCGCAGGTCCACACCCGCTTCACGCGGACCGGCGACCTGATGATGCCGTGCCACGAATATTGCGGGCTCGGGCACAGCCAGATGATCGCCACGGTGCGGGTCGTCCCGCCCGGCGCGTTCCGGCCCGCGGCCGACGGAAGGATCGCCTGTGGCGAGCGTCGCCCAGCCTAGCGCGGCGGCAATGGCTTCGCCGGCGGAGCGTGCGGTTGGCACGCTCGGCGCGTCGCGGCTGATCCTCGCCCACGCCTGGGTCGCGTTCGCGGCGTTCACAATCGCCTGCCTGCTCGGCGTGTGGCAGATGCTGGCGAGGAGCCCGCTCGATGCGCCGGCGCATTCGGCGTCGAACTATTTCCGCTCGGTCACGCTGCACGGCGTCAGCATGGCGTTCGTACTCACCACCTTCTTCATCATGGCGTTCGGCTATTTCGTCGCCGAAACCGCGCTCAAGCGGCCGGTGCCGGGCAAGGGCTGGGCGTGGGCGGCGTTCTGGATGGGGATCGCCGGAACGCTGATGACGGCGCTCGCCATCGCCAGCGGCAACGCCTCGGTGCTCTACACCTTCTACCCGCCGCTGACCGCCACCGTGTGGTTCTACATCGGCTTGGTGCTGGTGGTCGTCGGATCGTGGATCTGGTGCGCGATCATGATCGCCGCGATGCGGCAATGGAAGGCAGCCAATCCGGGCCAGCCGGTGCCGCTGGCGATGTTCGCCACCGTCGCGAATGCCATCATGTGGCTGTGGACCACCGCCGGGGTCGCGGCCGAGCTGCTGTTCCAGATGATCCCCGCCGCGCTGGGCCTCAACGGCATGGTCGACGTCGGATTGTCGCGCACGCTGTTCAGCTGGACGCTCCACGCGATCGTCTATTTCTGGCTGTTTCCGAGCTATATCGCCTTCTACACCATGGCGCCGCGGGCGGCCGGCGGTCGGCTCTATTCGGATACGATGGGGCGGATCGCCTTCATCCTGTTCCTGCTCTACTCGCTGCCGGTCGGCCTCCACCATCTGTTCATGGACCCGGAGCATTCCAACGGGTTCAAGTTCCTTCAGATGTTCCTCACCGCCCTGGTGTCGATTCCGACGCTGCTGACGGTGTTCACCATCACGGCGAGCTTCGAGATCGCCGGCCGGATGCGCGGCGGGAGCGGGCTGTTCGGCTGGATCCGCTCGCTGCCGTGGGACCGGCCGATGGTGCTCGCCACCGGCCTCGCCTTCCTGATGCTGTTCTGGGGCGGCGGCGGCGGGCTCATCAACATGAGCTATGGAATGAACGCGATGGTCCACAACACCAGCTGGGTGACCGCGCATTTCCACCTCATCTTCGGCGGCACGGTGGTGATCATGTATTTCGCCATCGCCTATGCGATGTGGCCGCGGCTGACCGGCCGCGCGTTCGCCAGCGCGCGGCCGCTGCTGTTGCAATTGTGGCTGTGGTTCGTCGGCATGATGGTGATGACCCTGCCATGGCACTGGACCGGGCTGCAGGGGCAGTGGCGGCGGGTCGCGGCATTCGATTATTCCAATCCGCTGGTGGCCAGCTGGGGGCCGTGGGTGATCGTGTCGCTGCTCGGCGGCGTGGTGCTGGCGGTCAGCGCCTTGCTGTTCGTCGCCAACCTCGCCGCCAACCATCGTTCCGACGCGGCGCTGGGCACGGTCGACGTGCCCTATGCCGAAGCGGTGCATCCTCCGGCGCGGCTGCCGTCCTCGCTCAACGGCTTCGGTCTTTGGAACGGGTTGGTCGCGCTGCTGATGGCGCTGGCCTACGGCTATCCGATCGCGCAATTCTTCATCGACCCGCCGCCCGAGGCGGTGGTCCACCGGCTTCACTAGCTATGGCGAGACAGACCGACCTCGTTCCTGACGACGGCGGCGTGAGCCCGGCCGGAGCGCCCGCCGAGCAGCGCGCGCTCGACCGGCCGTGGCGATTGTGGGCGAGCATAATCGTCGCCGGAGCGCTGCTGGTCGGCGCGCTGATCGGATTCGTACTGATCCCGGCGGGGCAGGCCGGCAACGCCAACCTTTCACTCTACGAAGCGGTGTGCCGGGCGCTCGGTATACGCTCGGGCTCGCCGGCCCAGGTCCAGCCGGTCAGCAGCGCGGTGTCGGTCCCGGTGAGCGAGGTGAGCTGGGACCCGGCGGTGATGCGCATCCTGGCCGAGGGCAACAGCCGGCGCGGGGCGGCCATCGCGGCGCAGACCTGCGCGTCGTGCCACGGCGACAAGGGCCTGTCGCAGTCGGACGTTCCCGCGCTGGCCGGCCAGAGCCCCTATGCGATCTACAAGCAGCTCGCCGACTATCGCAGCGGCGCCCGAGCGCATCCGCAGATGACCGGCGTCGCCAAGGCGCTGTCGGTGCCGGACCTGGCTGCGGTATCGGCCTATTTCGCCGCCGCCTCGAAGGAATATGCCGCGATCGGGGCGCGCGACCTGGTCAGCGAGGTCGAGATCGAGCGGCTCGCCAGGGAAGGCAACAGCCGGCGGCGGATCCCGGCCTGCCTCAGCTGCCACCTCAACGGGGTCGGCGGGCCGATCGAGACGCCGGTGATTATCGGACAGAACGACGATTATCTTCTGGCGCAGATGAACGCCTATGCCTCGGGCCAGCGGCGCAACGACGTCTACGGGCGGATGCGCGACATCTCGGCCAAGCTAACCCCGGCCGAACGCGCCGCACTCGCGCGCTACTTCCAGGGCACGCTCTAGCCTTTAGCCCGTAACGCTGAACCGCACGCCGCCGCCGCTCGTTCGCCCGTCAAGATCAACCGACGGAGGATGCGATGGCCGGGATGACGCTTGCCGAGATCAGCGAAAAGATGCGCGACCTCGATTTCACCATCCTCTCGACGCGGACCGAAAGCGGCGCGCTCGCCGGGCGGCCGATGAGCAACAACCGTGAAGTCGACTATGACGGCGACAGCTTTTTCTTCACCTGCGAGGACACGAAGAAAGTCGGCGACATCCGCCGCGACCCCAATGTCGCGCTCGGCTACCAGGGCGGGGCCGGGGAGGGGCCGCCCTTGTTCATCACGGTCGAGGGCGAGGCCGAGCTGATCCAGGACAAGGCGGCGTTCGAGAAGCATTGGGTCAAGGACCTCGAGAGGTGGTTCAAACAGGGCGTCGACACGCCGGGCCTGACACTGATCCGCGTGCGGGCGCGCAAGGTCCACTATTGGGATGGCGGCGACGAGGGCGAAATCGTGCTCGACGGCGCCGAGGCGCAGGCCGCGCACGCCTAGGGTGGCATAGTCTAAAGGCCGTGCTAAGCTTGCCCCGACTGGCTTCGGGGAAACGACCACGGTGAACGCGCATCGGCGATTGCTGGACTGCATCGGGATGAGCCCGATCGCGACGGTGATCAGCAACCCCAGGAAACCGGACAACCCGATCGAGGTCGCCAACGAGGCGTTCTGCGAACTGACCGGCTATGGCGAAAGCGAGATCGTCGGGCGCAACTGCCGCTTCCTCGCCGGCCCGCACAGCGACCCGCGCGCCACCGCCCGGATCCGCCGCGCGATCTCGGAGAAGCGGCCGACGCTGGTCGAGATCCTGAACTACCGCAAGGACGGCACTCCGTTCCGCAACGGGGTGATGATCACGCCGCTGTTCGGCGACGATGGCGAGGTGGAATATTATCTCGGCAGCCAGGTCGACCTCGGCCCGGCGGGCGAGATGGACCGGCGGCGGCTGACCGCGGCGGAGCGGATCGCCGACCTGCCGCGGCGCCAGCGCGAAGTGCTCGAGGCGATGGCGCGCGGCCTGCTCAACAAGCAGATCGCCCACCAGCTCGGAATCGCCGAGAAGACCGTCAAGATGCACCGCGCGCTGATGCTCGAGCGACTTGGCGCGGCGACCAGTGCGGATGCGATCCGGGTCGCAGTCGAGGCCGGGCTCTAGCGCGCGCTCAGGAAAGGCTTAGCTTCACGACTTTCACGCAGGATCGACCGTTTCGGGGACCGGATCGCGAAGTTAGCGCGGTGGCGCGGTGTGGCGCGGGGACGGAGCCTGGGGCGCTGGACAGGCGCGCGTTTGCATCGACGGGATTAGAGCATGGGACGGGGGCTGTAGGACAGCCCTTTCTTGCGTGGCGAGCGAAGAAGGACAGTCCTTCGACAGGCTCAGGACGATCGGGAAAGGCTAGGGCGCCGCGCCTTCAGTCCAGGCGCTGGGCGGCGCCGGTGCGGATGGCGTCGTCGACGAGGGCGCGCAGCTTGGGCTCGGCGAGGGCGGCGAGGCCGGCCTGCTCGCGCCCAGCTCGGCGGACCTTCACCCTCTCTCCGACATAAGCCCATCGCCATGCTCGCCGATCCCCCGGATCGGCTGCGCGTGCCAATTGCTGCGCAATCGCTCCCTTATGCTCGGGGGTTGAGGGTGAAACCGACCTTGATGGTCACCTGATAGTGCGACACCTTGCCGCCCTCGACATGGCCGCGCGTCTCGAGCACCTCGAACCAGCGAGCACTGCGCTACGACAGCACCCTGTGCTGCCGTTGCTCGTACTTCTCGATGGTGGCGGAAGCGCGGGCGATCGCGCCCTGGATGGCGTCCTCGATCCCGATCGGCGACGACCCGACCAGCTCGACGATCTTGTAAACGTGGTTAGACATAGCGTCGAATTCCCGAGCCTAAGGGGACGGAAGCGCCAGCATGCGCGAGCTTAGGCAAAGAGTGAATGAGTGTCGGCCGGGCGGCGCGCGAAGCGCAACCATTCGACGTCAAGGATTTCACCGTGATTTTCCGCATCATTATGCGGGCAGCATCTGTTCCCTTTGGGTTACGCAGGAGGACTCGCCGGGCGACAGAGCTAGCTGAGGTCAGCTATAACTTGTGATGCAAGCTCCTCCGCTGCAGCAAATGAGACCGGCCATGTGTCGCTTTCAGTAATAGCAGCGCCTACAACTTCCGGCGGACGCAATCGTGCTAACGCATTTCCTGCCACTGCAAGGACATGGTCGGCCGCCGCGCCGTTCGCTTGCATAATCCCTGCAATCTGCTGAAAGAATTGCTGATCGTCGCCCCGGATGGGCCAAGTGACCGTGTCCAATAAGCGATGCCCATATGTTGCGAGCACGGCGACGATGAGCGTCGCACACGTTAATCCCTTTCCCGCCGCCGGCGTCGCAAGGTCGCCGGTTTCCGCATCGAAGATGATACCTTCGCTGTCGAATGAGTAGGGAATCTTGGGATCACGATGGGCAATCCGCGCGATCAACTCCGCTAAGACAATTTTATTGTCGCTGTCTAAACCTAGTTGCGCCCATCGAAAAGGCGGCGACGCTTGATCGTCGGCTAGTTGATAGTGAAATCGTAAGTGAAGGATGCGAGGTTGCTGATCAGCAACGCGGTAAAGTAGCCCAGCATGCCAGAAGCCTGACTCGGTGTTGCGGATCACAACGCCGACATGCTCAACTTCGGCAAAAGGTCGGTCTTCAGCCTCAAGTACGGCCATTCTAAGCGTGAAGGCCTCTCAAAAGTCGTGCGCTATCTAATCCTCGTTGCCTGAAAGCTTCGTCCACCTTAGCGATAAACGTCTTCCATCCGGACAACTTGGATCTCGCGGGATACGTAGCGCGTGCGATGCCGAGCAATACGTGTTTGCTGGTCGTGGCCGCATCCAGGTCCCTCAAGGCACTATCGAGCAGACGGAAAGCTCGCAAATTGATCAACATGTTCACGCCATCAATCACGGTTCCCAAGGCTTGTACCCCGCTGGCATCGTTCGAGTGGCATGCCGCATAGAACCAGCGCAGATCGACAACGGAGGGCGTTGTTTCAGCGATCGCTCCTTCGGAGACTCTCCCCCAAGAAGTAAATTGACCTTCGGCGTTCGAATCAAACGAGATGTATCGGAGCCCCATGACGCCGCTCAAGGGCGCGTAGTCACCAGCGAGCGTTCCTTGATTACGGACTTTTAGGATCCAGGCGTCTATGAAGCTCGTCTTCAAGGAACCAGCGAAATGCTCTTCCTGAAATCTTGTTGAGTCGTCGGCATACTGCAATTGCATCATCGTTGCCCTTTATACGAACTTCATCGCAGAATAAATCGCTGTCGATAACAAATACCGTTTCATCGCCGGTCTTCTCATGCTTTCCAAGCGTCGTTCGAAATATGCCTTTAGCATCGTCTTCCAGTGATAAAACTGTGGCCGCATTCAATTCTAAAACGTCTGCAATTGGGATATCGTCTTCGGCCAGTAGGCCAAGAGCAGAAGCACGTATCAAGTCGGACCAACGGGCATCGGGAATCCCGAGTTTGGCTCGAGAGATCACATCCAAATAGCGTAGCCCGATCCGGGAAAAAAATGGCACCGAGTAGCTGCTCAAGAGCGCGGCGAGTGCGGCATTCAAATGGGCGTCAAATGATTCCCATCGCTCATACGAATCAGTGGAGAGTGCAATATATTCGCTCGTGAGCGTAATTCTGACCGAGCGATCCTCGGTTAGAAAAACAAAATTTGAGAAACGCGACTGGATCGGGGCATCGTTGCCAGAAACATGAATCTTCAACCCGTCTTGCACCTCTGAGAACGGATATTCGGAGCCAAGGCGACTCTGGAATTCCGCAGGGAGTCTGTCGGCAAGTGCGAGAATTGGCGGGAAGCGAAGCTGGCAGATCACCTCTGCCGAGGGGTTTTGCTGATAGACTACCCGTTTAGCGTCCGGAAAATTCATGCTCGCTCCCAGAATTTGAAAGCGTAGTGCTGAGCAACCCCACCGTCCAGTCACTGAGCATCGAAATCACTGGTCTAGAAATGACCGCATCTTCCTAGACCGGCTCGGATGCTTCAACTTCCTGAGCGCCTTCGCCTCGATCTGCCGAATCCGCTCGCGCGTAACGGAAAACTGCTGCCCCACCTCTTCCAGCGTGTGATCGGTGTTCATGCCGATGCCGAAGCGCATGCGCAGGACTCGCTCCTCGCGCGGGGTTAGGCTCGCCAGCACCCGCGTCACGGTTTCCTTGAGGTTCGCCTGGATCGCGGCGTCGACCGGGATGACGGCGTTCTTGTCCTCGATGAAGTCGCCGAGGTGGCTGTCTTCCTCGTCGCCGATCGGGGTTTCGAGGCTGATCGGCTCCTTGGCGATCTTCATCACCTTGCGGACCTTCTCGAGCGGCATCCCGAGGCGCTCGGCGAGGTCCTCGGGGGTGGCTTCGCGCCCGAACTCGTGGAGGAACTGGCGGCCGGTGCGGACCAGCTTGTTGATCGTCTCGATCATGTGCACCGGAATGCGGATGGTGCGCGCCTGGTCGGCGATCGAGCGGGTGATCGCCTGGCGGATCCACCATGTCGCGTAGGTCGAGAATTTGTAGCCGCGGCGGTACTCGAACTTGTCGACCGCCTTCATCAGGCCGATGTTGCCTTCCTGGATGAGGTCGAGGAACTGCAGGCCGCGGTTGGTGTATTTCTTGGCGATCGAGATGACCAGGCGAAGGTTGGCCTCGACCATCTCCTTCTTGGCGATACGGGCCTCGCGCTCGCCCTTCTGGACCTGGTTGACGATGCGGCGGAACTCGGGGAGCGAGGTGCCGACTGCCTGGGCGATCTCGCCGATCTCGGTGCGGATGCGCTCGACCGTCTCGCCCTCGGCGGCGGCGAAGGCGGCGAACTTCTTGTCGATCTTGGCGGCGCGCTTGAGCCAGCCGTCGTCGAGCTCGCTGCCCATGTAGCTGTCGAGGAAGGCGCGGCGGGGGACCCGGTGGCGCTCGGCGAGGCGCAGCATCTGGCCGCCGAGCGCGGTCAGCCGGCGGTTGTAGCTGTAGAGCTGGTCGACGAGATATTCGATCTTGGCGGCGTGGAACTGGACGCTTTCGACCTCGGCGGTGAGCTGTTCGGTCAGCTTCTGATATTTCTTTTCGTCGGACGCGGCGAATTCGGTGCCGGCGGCGAGCGCATCGAGGCGCGCCTGCTGGAGCTTGGAGAATTTCTTGAACAAGGCGGTGATGCCGGCGAACTTCTCCAGCGCCATCGGCTTCAAGGTCTCCTCCATCTGCGCGAGGGAGAGGGTGTTGTCCTCGTCCTCCTCCTCGGCCTGGGGCTTGGCGCGGCGCTCGACCATGTCGTCCTCGTCCTCGTCCGCGGGCGCGGCGGGCTCGTCGGCGATGTCTTCCTCTTCCTTGATCGAGGGTCCGGCGGTCTTTTCCGAAATCTCGGCCTCGCCGCCCTCATCCTCCTCGCTGGCGCTGATCTGCTCGGCCGACGGACCCTTCGACAGCATCGCCTCGAGATCGAGGATCTCGCGCAGCTGCATCGTGCCTTCGTTGAGGTTGTTGGACCATTCGATGATCGCGTTGAAGGTGATCGGGCTTTCGCACAGGCCCCATATCATCGTGTCGCGGCCGGCCTCGATGCGCTTGGCGATGGCGATCTCGCCCTCGCGGCTGAGCAATTCGACCGCGCCCATCTCGCGCAAATACATGCGCACCGGGTCGTCGGTGCGGTCGACCGCTTCCTTCTTGGTCGCGACGGCGGGGCGGGGCGAGCCGCCCTCGTCGATCGGATCGACCTCGTCCTCGGGCTCGGGCTCCTTGTCCTCGTCGTCGCTGTCGTCATTCTCGACGATCTGGACGCCCATCTCGGAGATGGCGGACATGATGTCCTCGATCTGGTCGGGGCTCATCTGGTCGCTCGGAAGCGCGGCGTTGAGCTCCTCGTAAGTGAGCACGCCCTTCTTCTTGCCGCGGGCGATGAGCTTCTTCACCGTCGCGTCGTTGAGGTCGATGAGCGGGGCGTCGCCGGTCTCGGCGTCGGTCTCGTTGGTGTCGGTTTTGGCCATGGTCGGGGGGTCGCTTACTCATTGCCGGCGAGAGACGCCAGCCTGCTGTGCAATCGCGACCGCGCCGCCATCAGCCGCTGCTGCTCGGCGTAGGCGTCGTCGGTCACATTGATCTTCAATCGCTCGGTCGCCGCGGCGAGCGCCGTCTCGACCTCCTGAGCTGCGGCGACGATCTCGACCGCGGCGGCGAGATCGCTCACCGCGCGGGCCGGATCGCTGTCGCGGCGAGTGAACGAAAAGCCCATCGCCGGGGGGCCGGCGAGGGGCGCCTCGCCCAGCGCCAATATGGTGGCGAGACCGTCGCGATCAAGTTCGGCGCCGGCCAGCGCGGCCTCGACGAGCCGGTCGCGCAGCGCGGCGCTGGGGCGGTCGCCGAGCGGGAGGTGGGCGAGTGCCTCGAGATGATCGTGGAGCGCCTGGGGGAAGAGCACGAACCCCTCGACCAGCGCGCGAGCGGTCGGCGCGTCGATACCGCCCGAGCCGATCGCGCGGGCGACGTCGCTGGCCGGGGCGGCGGGCGGCTGCCATTTGCCGGCGCGGTCCTTCTTCCATTGCGGGCGGGGGGCGAACGTTGCGCGCTGCGGGCGGACGAGGGCGTCGAAGCGGCGCAGGAATTCGTCGCGGTAGAGCTGGCGCACATTGGGATCGGCGATCGCCCCCGAATGCTCCATCAGCCGCGCCTTGAGGCCGGCGCGCGCCTCCGGGGTGGCGAGGGCTTCCGATTCCGCCTCGTGCCGCCACAGCCGCTCGACGAGCGGCTCGGTCGCCTCGAGCGCGGCCTTGACCGCCTCGGCGCCGCGCTCGCGCAGCAGGTCGTCGGGATCCTGGCCGGCGGGCAGGGCGATAAAGCGCAGGGTGCGGTCGGGCGCGAGGTGGGGGAGGGCGCGCAAGGCGGCGCGGATCGCGGCCTTCTGGCCGGCGGCATCGCCGTCGAAGCACAGCACGGGCTGGGGATCGAGCCGCCACAGCCGCATCAGCTGGCGCTCGGTGAGCGCGGTGCCGTTGGGCGCGACCGCCTCGGCCATCCCGGCACGGTCGAGCGCGATGACGTCCATATAGCCCTCGACGACGACCAGCCGCCCGGCCTTGCGCGAGGCCGGCCCGGCGCGGTCGATGTTGTAGAGCGTTCGGCCCTTGTCGAAGAGCGGCGTGTCGGGGGAGTTGAGATATTTCGGCTCGCCGGGCCCGAGAATCCGCCCGCCGAACGCGATCACCCGCCCGCGCACGTCGCGGATCGGGATCATCAGCCGCCCGCGGAAGCGGTCGTAGGCGTCTTTCGCCTGCTCCTCGGGGCGAATGAGCATGCCGCTTTCGACCAGCGCGTCCTCGCCGAAATGGGCGAGTGCAGTCTTGAGCCTGCCGCGGCTGTCGGGCGCGAAACCGATCCCGAACCGCGCCGCGGTGGCGCCATCGATCCCGCGCTTGGCCAGATAATCGCGCGCCGCCGACCCCTCGGTCCCGGCCAATTGCTCGACGAACCACGCCTGCGCTGCCGCCATGACGTCAGTGAGGCCGGCGCTCTTCTCGGCGCGTTCCTGGGCGCGCGGATCGGGCGCGGGGACCTCCATCCCGGCCTTGGCGGCGAGCTCCTTCACCGCATCCATGAACGGCATCCCGCGCTGGTCGGTCAAAAAGCGGATCGCATCGCCGTGCGCACCGCAACCGAAGCAATGGTAAAAGCCCTTCTCGTCATTGACGGTGAAGCTCGGCGTCTTCTCCGAATGGAACGGGCAGCACGCCTTATACTCGCGCCCGGCCTTGGTGAGCTTGACCGCAGGCGCGATGATTGCGCTCAGCGTCGTGCGCGCGCGCAATTCGTCGAGAAAGGCGGGGGAGAGGGTCATGATTGCCCACCCCCCGGCCCTGTCCGACAAGATTGACGGTGAAATGCATTCCCCTCCCGCTTGCGGGAGGGGTTAGGAGTGGGAAGCGTTTCGGCAATCCGCTGAGCCACGCCGTCGAGGTTGTCGATGACCTCATTGTTCCAGAATCTCAGCACGGTGAGACCTTGCGCGGACAGGAAGTGGTCGCGCGCCGCATCGGTCCGCGAGTCGGCATGCTGGCCGCCGTCCACCTCAATCACCAGACCATGTTCGCGGCAAAGGAAATCGCAGATGTAAGGCCCGACCGGCATCTGGCGGCTGAATTTCGCACCGGCCAACTGGCGGGCACGCAGGATCGACCACAAGCGGCGCTCGGCACGTGTTGCTCCGTTACGCAGTTCCTGGGCGCGGGACGTGTTGCGGGGGCGGAATTCGGGCACCGTTTGACTCTGCCCACCCCCGGCCCCTCCCGCAAGCGGGAGGGGGGAAGAAGTCACGACAGCGCCGCTTTCACCATTGCGCTTGCCCGGGCCGGCTCGAGTCCCGTGCCCAGCCGCGCTTTCACTTCGGCCATGACGCGGCCCATGTCCTTCATCGATCCGGCGCCGAGCTCGGCGATGATGCCGGCGATCGCGGACCGCGCCTCGTCGTCGGACAATTGCGCTGGCAGGAAGCGCTCGATCACCGCGATCTCGGCCTCCTCCTTGGCCGCCAGCTCCTCGCGATTGCCCTGGCGATAGAGGGTGACGCTTTCGCGGCGCTGCTTGATCATCTTCTGGAGGACGTCGGTGACCAGCGCGTCGTCGTCGGGCCTGGTGGCGGCGGTGCGAAGCTCGATGTCGCGGTTGGTCAGCGCCGACTGGATCAGCCGCAGGGTCGCGGTGCCGGCCTTGTCGCCGCCTTTCATCGCGCTCACCAGCGCGGCCTTGATGCTGTCCCGAATCATCCTGCCCTCGCGTGGAAACGGCCAGTCCTAATCGGCCCGCGGCCGCTTGCACAGGCGTTGACCGGGGCGGCCAAAGCGCATAGCCCCCACCGCTTAGCGACATCGCCGTTTTTGCCCCGAGGGAGCCGCGCACTTGGCCGATCCGAAACCCATGCCCGCGGCACCGGACGGCGCGACCGGCGTGATCGTGTTCGGCGACGGGCGGCTGGTGTGGGGGCGGGGGTTCGGCGCCGAGGGCTCGGCGGTCGGCGAACTGTGTTTCAACACCGCGATGACCGGCTATCAGGAGGTGATGACCGACCCCTCCTATGCGCGCCAGGTGATCGCCTTCACCTTCCCGCACATCGGCAATGTTGGCGCCAATGACGAGGACGTCGAGGCGGACGAGGCGCATGCCTTGGGCTGCATCGTGCGCGAGGCGGTGACCAGCCCGTCCAATTTCCGCTCCAGCCAGGATTATCCGGCGTGGATGGCGGCGACCGGGCGCATCGGGATTGCCGGGGTCGATACCCGCGCGCTGACCCGACTGGTGCGCCGCGAGGGTCCGCCGACGGTGGTCATCGCGCATTCGGCGCGCGGCGAGTTCGATCTGGCGCGATTGCGGGCGATGGCTGCGGAATGGCCGGGGCTCGAGGGCATGGACCTGGCGAAAGAGGTGTCGCGGCGGCAGGTCGAGGCGTGGTCTGGGGGAAAGTGGGAGCTGGGGTTGGGGTATGCGGGGGAACAGGCCCACCCCCGACCCCTCCCGCAAGCGGGAGGGGAGGAGGAGCGAAGCGACGGAGGGGTGGGCACCGGCCCCCACGTCGTCGCGATCGACTATGGCTCCAAGCGGAACATCTTCCGCAATCTGGTCGCGGCCGGGGCGCGGGTGACGGTGGTGCCGGCGACCGCGTCGTTCGAGGAGATCATGGCGCTGAGGCCCGACGGCTTCTTCCTCTCCAACGGGCCGGGCGATCCGGCGGCGACCGGGGACTATGCCGTGCCGCTGATCAAGCAGCTGCTCGCCACGCAGCTGCCGCTGTTCGGCATCTGCCTCGGGCATCAGTTGCTGGCGCTCGCGGTGGGGGGGCGGACGGCCAAGATGTTCCAGGGCCACCGCGGCGCCAATCACCCGGTCAAGCGGCTCGCCGACGGGCGGGTCGAGATCACCAGCATGAACCACGGTTTTGCAGTTGAGCGCGAGGGACTTCCGGCCAACGTGCGCGAGACGCATGTGTCGCTGTTCGACGACAGCAATTGCGGGCTCGAGCTGGCCGACCGCCGGGCGTTCAGCGTCCAATATCACCCCGAGGCCAGCCCCGGCCCGCAGGACAGCTTCTATCTGTTCGAGAAATTCGTGGGGATGATGCGATGATGGAAGGGCTTGGCAAATCACCAGCAGGATTTCTGTATGTCGCTTGGCATCCTAAGTCGCCGGGATATACCAAAATAGGATGGTCGCTTTGGGACCCGGTGAACCCATGTGAAAAGTATCCTGGTGGAAAGAAGCGCATCCACGACGTCCAGAAATACCTTGAGGCGTTTGGCTTCGGCCCTCTCCAAGTAAGAGGCTTTCCCTTTCACAGGCACGCGAGATTGATCGAGGGAAAGATCAAGAAGAAGCTCGTCGATCAACGACGGGGCAGCGTGGGCCGAAACAGGGAAATCTTCGATATCGATCCGCAAAACTTGATCTCACTCATTGAGACTGAGTTGTATGCCTAAACGCACCGACATCTCCTCGATCCTCGTCATCGGCGCCGGGCCGATCGTCATCGGGCAGGCGGCGGAGTTCGATTATTCGGGGTCTCAGGCGCTGAAAGCGCTGAAGGAGGAGGGCTTTCGGGTCATCGTCGTCAACAGCAATCCGGCGACGATCATGACCGATCCCGAGCTGGCGGACGCGACCTATATCGAACCGATTACGCCCGAGATCGTCGAGCGGATCATCGCCGCGGAGAAGCCCGACGCGTTGCTTCCGACGATGGGCGGGCAGACCGCGCTCAACACCGCGCTGACGCTCAACCGCACCGGCGTCCTCGCCAAATATGGAGTCAAGCTGATCGGCGCGCAGGCCGAAGCGATCGACAAGGCCGAGGACCGCCAGAAATTTCGCGAGGCGATGGACCGGATCGGGCTCGAGAGCGCCAAGTCGGGCATCGCACACAGTCTTGAAGACGCTTTCGAAGTGCTTGAACGCACTGGACTTCCCTCGATCATCCGGCCGTCGTTCACGCTCGGCGGGACGGGCGGCGGGGTGGCCTATAACCGCGAGGAATTCGTCGACATCGTCCGCGCCGGGCTCGACGCCTCCCCAACCAGCGAGGTGCTGATCGAGGAGAGCCTGCTCGGGTGGAAGGAATATGAGATGGAGGTGGTGCGCGACGCCGCCGACAACGCCATCATCGTCTGCTCGATCGAGAACGTCGACCCGATGGGGGTGCACACCGGCGACAGCATCACCGTCGCCCCGGCGCTGACGCTCACCGACAAGGAATATCAGCGCATGCGCTCGGCCTCGATCGCCGTGCTGCGCGAAATCGGCGTCGAAACCGGGGGTTCCAACGTCCAGTTCGCGGTCAATCCGAAGGACGGGCGGATGATCGTGATCGAGATGAACCCCAGGGTTTCGCGCAGTTCCGCGCTGGCGTCGAAAGCCACCGGATTTCCGATCGCCAAGGTCGCGGCCAAGCTGGCGGTCGGCTACACGCTCGACGAGATCGCCAACGACATCACCGGCGGCGCGACCCCGGCGTCGTTCGAACCGACCATCGATTATGTCGTGACCAAGATCCCGCGCTTCGCGTTCGAGAAGTTCGCAGGCGCCGAGCCTTTGCTGTCGACGGCGATGAAATCGGTCGGCGAGGTGATGGCGATCGGCCGCTCCTTCTCCGAAAGCCTGCAGAAGGCCTTGCGCGGGCTCGAGGTCGGCTTGTGCGGGCTCGACCGCTATCGCGCGCTGGAAGGCGCGCATCCCGACGAGATCGAGAACGCGCTGTCGCGGGCGACCCCGGACCGGCTGCTGGTCGCCGCCGAGGCGCTTCGCCAGGGCTTCACCGTCCAGCGCATCCACGAGCTTGCAGGCTTCGACCCGTGGTTCCTCGAGCGGCTGGCGGAGATCGTCGCGGCCGAGGAGCAGTTGCGCGCGGTCGGCCTGCCGGGAGACGCCGATGGCTTGCGGCGCTTGAAGGCGATGGGCTTTTCCGACGGGCGGCTGGCGCAGCTCGCGCTGCGCTCGGCCGGGGTCGAGCGCCAGGCGTCGGAAGCGGCGGCCTATGGCGGCGGGATCGTCCATGACGCGCTCCGGGCGATGACCGGCGGGGTGACCGCCGAAGAGGTCCGCGCCCGCCGCCTGAAGCTCGGAGTGCACCCGGTGTTCAAGCGCATCGACAGCTGCGCGGCGGAATTCGATGCGGCGACGCCCTACCTCTATTCGACCTATGAGGCGCCGCTGTTCGGCGAGCCCGAGGACGAGGCGGAGATTTCGGACAAGCGCAAGATCGTCATCCTCGGCGGCGGCCCCAACCGCATCGGCCAGGGCATCGAGTTCGACTATTGCTGCTGCCACGCCGCCTTCGCGCTCAAGGAGGCCGACTATGAGACGATCATGATCAACTGCAATCCGGAGACGGTCTCGACCGATCCGGATACCTCGGACCGGCTCTATTTCGAGCCGCTGACCGAGGAGGACGTGCTCGAAATCGTCACCCGCGAGGCGGCACGGGGCGAGCTGGTCGGGGTGATCGTCCAATTGGGCGGGCAGACCCCGCTCAAGCTCGCCGCGGCGCTGCAGAAGGCGGGCGTTCCGATCCTCGGCACCTCGCCCGACAGCATCGACCTCGCCGAGGACCGCGAGCGGTTCGCCAAGCTGGTCGACAAATTGGGCTTGAAGCAGCCCGCCAACGGCATCGCCCGCAGCCGCGACGAGGCGCTCGCGGTGGCGCAGCGCATCGGCTATCCGGTGTTGATCCGCCCCAGCTACGTGCTTGGCGGACGGGCGATGGAGGTGGTCGACGGGCCGGCCCAGCTCGATCACTATATCGCTACCGCGGTCGCGGTGTCGGGCACCTCGCCGGTGCTGATCGACCGCTATCTGCGCGACGCGATCGAGGTCGACGTCGACGCCATTTGCGACGGCAAGGACGTGACCGTGTGCGGGATCCTCCAGCATATCGAGGAGGCGGGCGTCCATTCGGGCGACAGCGCCTGCTCGATCCCGCCCTACAGCCTCGGCGCCCCGGTAATCGCCGAGATCGAGCGGCAGGCGGCGGCGCTGGCCCGGGCGCTCGGCGTCAAGGGGCTGATGAACATCCAGTTCGCGGTGACGGAGGAGGACGGCCGCGACCAGGTCTATCTGATCGAGGTCAATCCGCGCGCCAGCCGCACCGTGCCGTTCGTCGCCAAGGCGATCGGCGTGCCCATCGCCAAGATCGCGGCGCGGGTCATGGCCGGCGAGAAATTGGCGAGCCTGCCGCCGATCGACCGCGACATCGGCCATATCGCGGTCAAGGAAAGCGTGTTCCCGTTCGCGCGCTTCCCGGGGACCGACCCAGTGCTCGGACCGGAAATGAAGAGCACCGGCGAAGTCATGGGAATCGATGACGATTTCGACCTCGCCTTCGCCAAGTCCCTGCTCGGCGGCGGGATCCGCCTGCCGGACTCGGGCGCGGTGTTCATCTCGGTCAAGGACAGCGACAAGGCGCACATATTGCCCGCCGCCCGGCTGATGGAGGAGCTCGGCTTCAACATCGTTGCGACCGGCGGGACAGCGGCGTTCCTGGCCGGCGAGGGGCTCGCCGTCGAGCGCATCAACAAGGTCGCACAGGGCCGCCCGCACATCGTCGACCGGCTGCGTGACGACGGGGTGCAGCTGGCGTTCAACACTACCGAGGGCTGGCAGTCGCTGAAGGACAGCTTCTCGATCCGCGCCACCGCGCTCAAGGCCAAAGTGCCCTATTTCACCACCGCGGCGGCGAGCATGGCCGCGGCGCGGGCGATCAAGGCGCTGCGCGACCTCGGCGGCAGCCACCAGCTTGCAGTCCGCTCGCTGCAGGCCTATTATTCGGCTCCCAAGGAATAATTCACCCCACCGACGCGACCCAGGCTGCGCCTTCCCGAACGGAAGGGGCCCAGACGCGAAGTGCCAGCGGCGTAAGAAGGATTGCACATGGCCAGCGAAAAAGTGCCGATGCTCGGCGAGGGCTACCGCCTGCTCGAGGCCGAATTGAAGCGGCTCAAGGCCGAGCGGCCGCAGATCGTCGATTCGATCGAGGAAGCGCGCGCCCACGGCGATCTCAGCGAGAACGCCGAATATCATGCCGCCAAGGAGCGCCAGGGCCAGGTCGAGGCGCAGATCGCCGACATCGAGGACCGGCTGAGCCGCGCGCTGGTGATCGACCCGACCACGCTTAGCGGCGACAAGGTGGTGTTCGGCGCGACCGTCACCTTGCTCGACGAGGAGGACAAGACCATCCGCTACCAGCTGGTCGGCCAGCAGGAAGCGGACGCCAAGGTCGGCCGGATCAGCTACAATTCGCCGCTCGGCCGCGCGCTGATCGGGCGCAGCAAGGGCGAGGACGTCGAAGTCGAGACCCCCGCCGGCGACCGTTACTACGAAATCGCCAAGATCGAATTCATCTAGGCGCTCACCCCTCCCCCTTGGGGGAGGTGACGCGAAGCGCCGGTGGGGCACGACCCTGGCCGGCTACCCCCTCCGTCAGCTGCGCTGACACCTCCCCCAAGGGGGAGGGGGTGATATGCTAGCCCGTCGTTTCGGGCTCGAGCAGGCGGTGCAGATGCACCACGACATATTTCATTTCCGCGTCGTCGACCGTGCGCTGGGCGGCGCCGCGCCAGGCTTCCTCGGCCGCGGCGTAGCTGTCGAAAATCCCGACCAGGTCGATGCTGGCGAGATCGGTGAAGTCGAGGCCGCGCGGATCCTTGACCCGGCCGCCGAACACCAGATGGAGCTTGCTCATGAGCGGCCCGCTAGCACCAAATGGCGTGTTCGCGAAGGACTAGCGTTCGCGTACCGCGGTCGCCGCCGCCTTGGCCGAGGCGCGCAGCGCGTCGGCGGCGCCGTCGACCACCTGGCGAAGCACGTCGCCGCCGCGGTCGCGGGTCAGGCCGAGCTCGCCCAGCCGCGTGCTGCCGGCCTCGCGCGCGGCATCGGCGGCGGCGGCGGCGCTGTCCTTGATCCGGTCGGTCACCGGGCCGAGCAATTCGCGCTCGCGGCGGGTGGTCGGCAGCAAGGCGGCGATCAGCGCGCCGAGCGCGAGCCCGCCGCCAAGCGCGATCAGCGGCGCCTCGTCGAACTGCTCACCGGCCGAGCGACCGGCGCGGCGGGCAGCCTCGCGGGCGCTGTCATAGGCGTCGACCGCGCGCTCGCGGGCCGATTCGATCAGACCCTCGTCGCGATTGGTCTTGCGGTCGTTGGTGTCGTTGCGGGTCGGCATCACTTGTCCTCCACTCGTTTGGTTCGCGATCGGCGCGGGGCAGGGCGGGGGGCCGCTTCCTCCTCGTCCGACGTCATGGCGTCATATATGTCGACGATTGCCCGGCGGATCGGTTCCCGGGCCAAGAACAGCGTCACCGCGGCGACCGCTCCGGTCACCGCCAGCGGGCGCTGCTTGACCGCGTCGACCGCGTCCTCGGCGAGGTCGGCGCCCTTGACCTTGGCGCCTTCCCAGGCGTTGCGGGCGACGGTCTTGGGCGCCAGCCGGTGGGCCAGCTCGCGCGCCGTCGCCAGCGCCTGTTCCTTGCGCCGCTCGGCCTCCGCCTCGGCGGCTGCGATGCGCAATTGCCCGGCGACCTTATTCATCGCCCTTGCTCCAGCGTTTGTAGGCGAGGAAGGCGAACAGCCCGGCGAGGCCGGCGATCAACAGCGTCGCGGCGAGGCCGCCGCCAAGCGGCCCGAGCAGGCTGGCCAGCGCCAGCACCGCGGTCATCGCCAGCGCGACGAACGCGCCGATCACGAGCAGCAAGGCGATCCCGCCAAGCGCGGCGACCGCCTTGATCCGGACCATCTTGACGTCGAGCTTGGCCCTGGCGACGTCGAGTTCGGCACGGGCATAGGCCTTGCCCTCGTCGACGAGACGGCTGACCGTCTCGCCGATCGGGGCGTCGTCCTCGTGCATCGACTGCGGGTCGTGCCGGCTCAAGCGCCCGAACCGCCGCCCTGGTTGTTGCCGCCGTCCCGGTCCTTGCCGCTGTCGAGGCCGGACTTGACCAGCCGCGCCAGCGCGAAGCCGACGATCGCCGCTCCGGCGAGCGCCACGCCCGGGCTCTTGCGGACGAAATCGCGGGTGTCGTCGATCAGCTCGTCCGGGTTCTTCGAGGCCAGCTTGTTGGCGACGTCATCGATTGCGGTCGCGGCCTTGCGGGCATAGTCGCCATATTCGGCGCCGAGCCGCTCCTCGAGGCCCTCGGCGGTGCCGCCGACCAGCTTGGACACGTTGGCCAGCGCCTCGCTGCCGCGCTCGAGCCCCTGGCCGACCAGGCCGCGGGTCTTTTCGGCGGCGGTGTCGGCGAGCCGGTCGCGGCCCTCGCGGACCTTGCCGACAACGCGCTCGCGCGAGGTGGCAGGGGCGGTTCCGGTGGTCGTCGCGGTCTCGGCCCCGGCCGGGCCCATGCCGACTCCGGCGCCGCCGTCGGTGATGATCAATTCTTCTTCGTTGGCGCTCGATGCCGACGCTCCGGGAATGATCCGGTCGGTCCCTTCGGGAAGTTCGTTCTGATCAGCCATCTCGTCTCTCCTCATCTGTCCCGAAAACCCCGTACGCCCACGCTTCGTTCCGGCTGGCGGGCGCGAATGTTGCGCCGCCGCCAAGCCCCGATATAGAGCCGCCCAGCCGCCACTTCCATGCGCCGGGGGAAAATTCATGACCGCGATCGTCGACATCCATGCCCGCCAGATCCTCGACAGTCGCGGCAATCCGACGGTCGAGGTCGACGTCACGCTCGAGGACGGCAGCATGGGCCGGGCGGCGGTCCCGTCGGGCGCGTCGACCGGAGCGCACGAGGCGGTCGAGCTGCGCGACGGCGACAAGAGCCGCTGGGGCGGCAAGGGCGTCGGCAATGCGGTGCGCGCCGTCAACGGCCCGATCGCCGACACGGTGCTCGGCTACGAGGCGGAGGACCAGGCCGAGATCGACTCGGCGATGATCGCGCTCGACGGAAGCGACAACAAGGGCGTGCTCGGCGCAAATGCCATCCTCGGTGTCAGCCTGGCCACTGCCCGCGCCGCGGCCGAGGCCAGCGGGCTTCCGCTGTACCGCTATGTCGGCGGAGTCGGCGCGAACCTGCTGCCGGTGCCGATGATGAACATATTGAACGGCGGGGCGCATGCCGACAACGGCATCGACTTCCAGGAATTCATGGTCATGCCGGTCGGCGCTTCGAGCTTTTCCGAAGCGCTGCGCTGCGGCACCGAGATCTTCCATGCGCTCAAGGCCGGGCTCAGCGCCAAGGGGTTGTCGACCGCGGTCGGCGACGAGGGCGGCTTCGCGCCCGACCTCAAATCGTCGCGCGAGGCGCTCGACGTCATCGCCGAGGCGGTCGGCAAGGCGGGCTATGCGCTCGGCGACGACGTCATGATCGCGCTCGACTGCGCGGCGAGCGAATATTTCAAGGGCGGCGCCTATGCGATGGCCGGCGAGGGGCGCAGCCTGACCCCTGAGCAGAATGCCGACTTCCTCGCCGAGCTCGCCGCGGCCTATCTGATCGCGTCGATCGAGGACGGCATGGGCGAGGACGATATGACCGGCTGGAAGGCAATCAGCGACCGTCTCGGCGCCAGGCTCCAGCTCGTCGGCGACGATCTGTTCGTGACCAATGAGAAACGGCTGGCCGACGGCATCCGCGATGGCATCGCCAATTCGATCCTGGTCAAGGTCAACCAGATCGGCACGCTGACCGAGACCATCGCCGCGGTGCGTCTGGCGCAGACCAGCGGCTATACCGCGGTGATGAGCCACCGCAGCGGCGAGACCGAGGATTCGACCATCGCCGACCTCGCCGTCGCTTTGTCGTGCGGCCAGATCAAGACCGGCAGCCTGGCGCGCAGCGACCGCACCGCCAAGTACAATCAGCTGCTGCGCATCGAGGAGGAATTGGGCGAGACGGCGCGCTATGCGGGCAGATCGGCGCTCAAACTCTTGGAAACCCGCAAAACCGCTTGATTCCCTTGGCCGAATCTGATTCTGTCCGCCCATGGGAGGGGCCGGCAAAAGCTTGGGACTGATCCGCCGCGCGGCATTGCCGGCGCTGGCGCTGATCATCGTCGGCACGTTCGGCGGCCACGCCATCGCCGGGCCCAACGGCCTGCTCGCCTGGGGCGGCTACAATCGCGACCTCACCGAGCGCCGCGCCGAGCTCGCCAGGCTCGAGGCCGAGCGCGACGCGCTGCGCCATCGTTCGGCTTTGCTCAACCCGAACAAGGCCGATCCCGACCTCGGCGAGGAACTCATTCGCCGCGACCTCGGACTGGTTCGCCCGGATGAAGTGATTATCCCGCTCGAATAGCTTTCGTCATTGCGAGCGTAGCGACGCAATCCAGCCTCGATTGCCGCGACCCTGCGCGCCTCGCAATGACGGACAAAGGTTGCCCTAGTCCTCGCGCCGCTCCTATAGCGCCAGCCGAACGACAGTGGAGAAAGACGTGGCGAAAAGCGCCCGCAAGGCTGCCGCTCCAGCGGCGCCAGGCATTTCCAATCGCGAGCGTCCCGCCGAGCCGCAGCGCTATTCGGCGTCGGCCGACGAGCTGACCGATTTCTACAAGCAGATGCTGCTCATCCGCCGCTTCGAGGAGCGCGCCGGCCAGCTCTACGGTCTCGGCCTGATCGGCGGCTTCTGCCACCTCTACATCGGCCAGGAGGCAGTCGCCGTCGGCCTGCAGAGCGCAATGAAGGTCGGGCGCGATTCCGTCATCACCGGCTACCGCGACCACGGCCACATGCTCGCCTACGGGATCGACCCCAAGGTGATCATGGCCGAGTTGACCGGCCGCGCCGCCGGCATCTCCAAGGGCAAGGGCGGCTCGATGCACATGTTCTCGGTCGAGCACGGCTTCTACGGCGGCCACGGCATCGTCGGCGCCCAGGTCGCGCTCGGCACCGGCCTCGCCTTCAAGCACAAGTATAGCGCCGACGGCGGGACTTGCCTCGCTTATTTCGGCGACGGCGCGGCCAACCAGGGCCAGGTCTACGAGAGCTTCAACATGGCCAAGCTGTGGGACCTGCCGGTGATCTACGCCATCGAGAACAACAAATATGCGATGGGCACCAGCGTCGAGCGCTCGTCGAGCGAGCCCGACTTCTACAAGCGCGGCGAGAGCTTCCGCATCCCCGGCATCCAGGTCGACGGGATGGACGTGCTCGCCGTGCGCGGAGCGGCCGAGGAGGCGATGGCCTGGACGCAAAGCGGCAAGGGGCCGATCATCCTCGAATTGCTCACCTACCGCTACCGCGGCCACTCGATGAGCGACCCGGCCAAGTACCGCACGCGCGCGGAAGTGCAGGACTTCCGCGAGCACCGCGACCCGATCGAGCGCTTGAAGGCCGAACTCGGCAAGGCCGGGGTCGGCGAGGACGCGCTCAAGGTGTTCGACAAGGAAATCAAGGATATCGTCGTCGAAGCTGCGAAGTTCGCTGAAGAAGCGCCGGAGCCCGATGCGAGCGAGTTGTACACCGACGTGCTGGTGGAGGCGTACTGATGGGCATCGAGCTCAAGATGCCGGCGCTGTCGCCGACGATGGAGGAAGGCACGCTCGCCAAATGGCTGGTGAAGGAGGGCGACAGCGTGTCGTCCGGCGACATCCTCGCCGAGATCGAGACCGACAAGGCGACAATGGAGTTCGAGGCAGTCGACGAGGGCACCATCGCCCAGATCGTCGTCCCCGAGGGCACCGACGGAGTGAAGGTCGGCACGGTCATCGCGCTGATGGGCGGCGAGGGCGAAGCCGCCCCTCCCGCCGGAGCGGGAGGGGTCGAGTCGGCGGAGCCGACCGGGGGAGGGCCTGCGCCCGCCGCCGAAGACACCGCCGCATCAGCACCCGCCGCTCCGACGGAAGGCGAGGGCGACGGCGCCTCGAAACCCGCCGCCCCGACCGGCACCGCGCAGCTCACCCCGCGCGTCGCCGCCGATCCGCAAGTCCCGGCCGGCACCGCGATGACCGCGACCAGCGTCCGCGAGGCGCTGCGCGACGCGATGGCCGAGGAGATGCGCAAGGACGAGCGCGTGTTCGTGATGGGCGAGGAGGTCGCGCAGTACCAGGGCGCCTACAAGGTCACCCAGGGCCTGCTCGACGAATTCGGCCCGCGGCGCGTGGTCGACACGCCGATCACCGAATATGGCTTTGCCGGGCTCGGCACCGGCGCGGCGATGGGCGGCCTTCGCCCGACCGTCGAGTTCATGACCTTCAACTTCGCCATGCAGGCGATCGACCACATCATCAATTCGGCGGCCAAGACCAACTACATGTCGGGCGGCCAGATGCGCTGCCCGATCGTGTTCCGCGGCCCCAACGGCGCGGCCAGCCGGGTCGGCGCCCAGCACAGCCAGAATTACGGCCCGTGGTATGCCTCGGTCCCCGGCCTGATCGTCATCGCGCCCTACGATTCCGCCGACGCCAAGGGCCTATTGAAAGCCGCGATCCGGAGCGACGACCCGGTCGTGTTCCTCGAGAACGAGCTGCTCTACGGCCAGAGCTTCGACGTGCCGCAGGTCGACGATTGGGTGCTCCCGATCGGCAAGGCGCGGACCATGCGCCAGGGCAAGGACGTCACGTTGGTCAGCTATTCGATCGGCGTCGGGGTCGCGCTCGAAGCGGCCGAGACGCTGGCCGGCGAGGGCATCGAGGCCGAGGTGATCGACCTCAGGACGCTCCGCCCGCTCGACAGCGCGGCGGTGCTTGAATCGCTCGCCCGGACCAACCGCATGGTGGTGGTCGAGGAAGGCTGGCCGACCTGCTCGATCGCGTCCGAGATCATCGCGCTGGCGATGGAGCACGGCTTCGACGACCTCGACGCCCCGGTCGCTAGGGTGACCAACGCCGACGTGCCTTTGCCCTACGCCGCCAACCTCGAGAAGCTCGCGCTGATCAAGGCCGAGGACGTGGTCAAGGCCGCCAAGGCGGTGTGTTACCGGTGAGCAAGGCTCCCCTCCCGCCTGCGGGAGGGGTTGGGGGTGGGCCCACCCCTTCGTCGCTGCGCGGCTCTTCCCCTCCCGCCGGCGGGAGGGGCGACGTCTCCGACCGCGACCTCGTCCGCCTCTATTGGCCGGCCGATCTCCGCCCCGCCTTCGACGCGCTCCTGTCGCTCGAGGATTCGCTGCTCGAGGTCGCGGCCAGCTCGACCCAGCCGGCGCTGGGCGCGATCCGCATGGCGTGGTGGCGCGATGCGCTGCGGCGCCTCGACGACCACCCGCCGCCGCCCGAGCCGAGGCTCCAGGCCTGCGCCCGCGAACTCCTCCCGCGCGGCGTCACCGGAGCGGCGCTGGCGGCGATCGCCGAGGGCTACGCAACGCTGTTCGACGAGACCCCCGACGCGGCGCTGATCGACAGTGCCGGCTCTGCCCTGTTCAGCTGTGGCGCGATCCTGCTCGGCGCCAGCGACCCGCGGCTCGCCGACGCCGGCGCGGCCCATGCGCTCGGGCGGGTGCGCCGGCTCGGCCTGCTCGCCGACGCGCCGCCGCCGCCCGAGCTCGCCGGCCATCGCTTTGCCAGACCGCTGCGCCCGCTCACCGCGCTCGCCCGGCTCGGGATTCGCGACCTCACGCGCGCCCCGGAGCCCGAGGCAACCCCGGCGCGTGCCGCGGCTCTGCTCTCGCACCGCCTGTTTGGCACGGTTGCGTAACAGCCGCGCCGCGCGCTAAACTGGCGGCGCCGGATCGCTCTTCCAACGGGAGGGGTGCATGTTCCGCTATCTCGCCGGCGCGCTCGCCGCGCTGCTGCTCGTCACCGGCGTCTTTTTCATCTGGCAGGGCCGCGCCCAGCAGCCCCAGCCGCTCGCCGCGCCCGTCCCGGCGCCGGTGTTGGCCAAGCCTGGACAGGCGCTCCCCCCGATCCCGCAGGCGCCGGCCGCCGACCCCAAGGACAAGGAGGAAAAGCGCTTCGCCCGGGCCGACAAGAACGACGACGGGCGGATCACTTTGGCCGAGCTGATCGAGCCCCGCCGCAAGCCGTTCGCCAAGCTCGACCTCAACGGCGACGGCCGGCTGAGCTTCGAGGAATGGGCGGTCAAGACGATCGACAAGTTCGAGGACGCGGACGCCGACGACAGCAAGGCGCTGACTGCCCCCGAATTCGCCACCACCGCCCCCAAGCGCAAATCCAAACCCGCCTGCGCCTGCGGCTAGACAGGGGGTCGTCGCTGGCTAAAAGGTCGCGATGCCGTTGAAATCGCTCACTTACACCAGCCACGCCAGCCTCGATCTCGACGCGGCCGACGTCGAGGCGATCCATCGCTCGGCGCTCAACGCCAATGCGCTCGACGGAATCACCGGCCTGCTGGTGTTCAACGGCACGCACTTCCTGCAAATCGTCGAGGGCGCGCCGGATGCCATCGATGACCTGGTCGAGCGATTGCGGCGCGATCCGCGCCACCATGCGCTGGAAATCCGCGACGAGCGCGCCATCGACCGGCGCAGCTTCGCCGACTGGTCGATGGACCTGGTGCGCGTGAGCGCAAGCTATTTCGAGGCGCTGGAGACGGTGCGCGACCATCTCCCGCCCGAGACCGCGCCCGAAGTCCGCGATCTCGTCATCCGCATGACCGAGACCATCTCGGGCACCGTCAGCCTCTAGGCGGGCACCGGCTCCAGCGCGTCGAGCCACTCGCCAAGCGCCGCCCGCGCGCGCTCGGTGTACAGCTTCTTGCGATCGCCTTTTTTCGACTTCGGACCGCCAAGCGGCGGCATCAGACCGAAATTGATGTTCATCGGCTGGTAGGTCTCGGCATCGGCCCCGCCGGTGATATGCGCGAGCAATGCGCCGAGCGCGGTCTCGGCCGGCGGCGGGGGCAGGGCACGGCCGCCATGCTCGGCCACCGCGAAGCGGGCCGCCAGCAGCCCGACCGCAGCGCTCTCGACATATCCCTCGCAGCCGGTGATCTGGCCGGCGAAGCGCACATTGGGCAGCGCCTTCAACCGAAGCTCGCCGTCGAGCAGCACCGGCGACTTGATGAAGCTGTTGCGGTGGATCCCGCCGAGCCGGGCGAACTCGGCCTTCTCCAGCCCCGGGATGGTGCGGAAGATGCGCAGCTGCTCGCCATGCTTCAGCTTGGTCTGGAAGCCGACCATGTTCCACAGCGTGCCGAGCGCATTGTCCTGGCGCAGCTGGACCACCGCATAAGGCCAGCGGCCGTTGGGAAAGTCGGGCGTAGCGGTGCGCGGATCGTCGAGGCCGACGCCCTTCATCGGCCCGTAGCGCAAAGTATCGACGCCGCGCTCCGCCATCACCTCGATCGGCATGCAGCCCTCGAAATAGGGCGTGTCCCTCTCCCACTCCTTGAACTCGGTCTTCTCACCGGCGTTGAGCGCGGCGACGAACGCCTCGTACTGCGCCCGGTCGAGCGGGCAGTTGATATAATCCTTGCCGCCCGATCCGAGCGGGTCCTTGTCCCAGCGCGACTGCATCCAGCACACGCTCATGTCGATGCTGTCGCGGTGAACGATCGGCGCGATGGCGTCGAAGAAGGCCAGCGCCCCGGTGCCGGTCCGCGCTGCGATCGCCTCGGCCAGGCCGGGCGCGGTCAGCGGGCCGGTGGCGACGATCGTCAGGCCCGCGTCGGGCAGCGCGTCGACGCGTTCGCGCACGATGGTGACGTTGCGATGCGCCTCGAGCTTCGCGGTGACTTCGCCCGCGAACGCCTCGCGGTCGACGGCCAGCGCCGATCCGGCCGGAAGGCGATGGGCGTCGGCGGCGCTCATGATCAGCGAATTCAGCCGCCGCATCTCCTGGTGAAGCAGGCCGACCGCATTGTTGTCGGCGTCGTCGGAGCGGAAGCTGTTGGAGCAGACCATCTCGGCCAGCCGGTCGCTGTCGTGGGCCGGGGTGGAGTCGCCGCCCCCGCGCATCTC
Organism: Sphingomonas mesophila; assembly: GCF_003499275.1. Classification (GTDB taxonomy): domain Bacteria; phylum Pseudomonadota; class Alphaproteobacteria; order Sphingomonadales; family Sphingomonadaceae; genus Sphingomicrobium; species Sphingomicrobium mesophilum. Next base: position 826,770 of record NZ_QWDF01000001.1, read on the forward strand.
GCTCAGCCGGACGCGAAGGCCAGCCTCGGCCGCCTGCCACGCCGCCTCCGACCCGGCCAGCCCGCCGCCGATGATGTGGAGGTCGTGGTCATCCATGCCGTCCCCCTAACCGTTCGTGTCGAGCGAAGTCGAGACACGTCCCTCGACTTCGCTCGGGACGAACGGCAAGGGAGAGCGATGAAACTCTTCACCATCGGCTACGAGGGCACGACCATGGACGACTTCCTCGCCGCCTTGCGCGGAGCGGGGGTCGAGCGGGTGATCGACGTGCGCGCGCTGCCATTGTCGCGCCGGCCGGGCTTTTCCAAGACCCCGCTCAAGGGCGCGCTGGCCGAGGCCGGGATCGACTATGTCCATCTGCGCGCGCTGGGCACTCCGGCGGAGGGCAGGGAGGCGGCCCGCGCCGGGCGCCAGCACGACCTCGAGCGGATCTACGACGCCCAGCTCGGCCTGCCCGAGGCGATCGTCGCCGCCGAGGAACTGAAGGCGCTCGCCGCCGAGAAGTCGAGCGCCTTGCTGTGCTTCGAGCGCGACCCGAAGCATTGCCACCGCACCCTGCTCTGGCGCGCGGCGCTGCCCGGCGCCGAGATCGTCGACCTGTTCGCCTAGCGTCCCCATTTTCGTCGCCCCAGCGAAGGCTGGGGCCCATGCCTTGAGGTTACGCGTAAACGCCCGGCATGGATGCCAGCCTACGCTGGCATGACGGGCGAAAATTAGACGTCGGCGGGCGCTTCGGCGGCGGTCTCGCTGACGATCAGCGCCTCGATGTCGGGGATCGGCCGGCCGGTCATCTCCTTGGAGATTTCGCACACCACGCGGCGCTCGGCCTCCTTGTGCAGCTTCTTGCGCAATTCGCCGAGCGTCTTGGGCGGGGCGACGATCACCAGCGCCTCGAAATCATTGGCCAGCGCGCGCTTGTTGACCTCCTCCGCCGCGCTGTGCGCCCAGCGGTCTTCCTCGAGCTGGTGGAAGTCGGTCTCCTCATAGGCGACCCGCCCGCTGTAGCCCGCCGACTGGCCGATCGCGCCCGGCCCGTCGGTCTTCATCTCGCTGTCCTTCAGATCCTCGCGCTCGTCATGCGCCTCGGTCCTGAGGTCGATCTGGTTCTGGTCGCCCTCGTTCCGAAAAAACAAGGTCTTGCGGCCGTCGGTGACCAGGACGAGGGCGTTGTTGGCGATCGGCATGAGCGAGAATCTCCTGTTGAGGTTGCCGGTCACCAACGAAGCGCGCGCGCCGCGGTTGCCTGCCTAAACCTCCGGATCGGCCGGCTTGTCGAGCTCGCTCTCCCCGGTCGCGGCGCCGCTGTCGGGCGCCGTTTCCTCGCCGCCCTCGAGCGCGATCTCCTCCTCGTCGCTCTCGTCGATCCGGGCGACCGACACCACCCGCTCCTTGTCGGCGACGTTGAAGATGGTGACGCCCTGGGTGTTGCGCCCGGCGATGCGAATCGAGCCGACCGTGGTGCGGATCATCTTGCCCTGGTCGGTGACCAGCATCAGCTGCTCGCCCTGCTTCGCCGGGAAGCTCGCCACCACCCCGCCGTTGCGGTCGGAGGTGACGATGTTGATAATGCCCTGGCCGCCACGGTTGGTGCGGCGATATTCGTACGCGCTCGAGCGCTTGCCATAGCCGTTCTCGGTCACCGTCAGGATGAATTGCTCCTTGTCGGCGATCTCGGCGAAGCGCTCCTCGTCGAGCCCGTCGCAGCCCGCATTCTCGCGCCAGCGCGGGGCCTTGAGATAGGCGTCGCGCTCTTCCTGGCTGGTGCCGACGCGGCGCAGGATCGACATCGAGATGACCTCGTCGCCCTCGGCCAGGCGAATGCCCCGGACGCCCATCGAGGCGCGGCTCTGGAACTCGCGCACCGCGGTCGATTCGAAGCGGATCGCCTTGCCGGCGCGGGTCGCGAGCAGCACGTCGTCCTGCTCGGTCAGCAGTTCGACCCCGATCAGCCGGTCGAGCGTGTCCTCTTCCTCGCCGTCATCCGAAGCGCCGAACTTCATCGCGATCTTGCCGTTCGACGGGATGTTGGTGAACGCGTCCATGCTGTTGCGCCGGACGGTCCCGCGCGCGGTCGCGAACATGATGTGCAGATCGGCCCACTCGGCCTCGTCCTGCGGCAGCGGCAGGACGGTGGTGACGGTCTCGCCGGCCGCGAGCGGCAGGATGTTGACCATCGGCCGGCCCTTGGCGGTCGGGCCGCCCTCGGGCAGGCGCCACACCTTCATCCGGTAGACCCGGCCGATATTGGTGAAGAACAGCACCGGATTGTGGGTCGAGGTGACGAACAATTCGGTGACGATGTCCTCGTCCTTGGTCGCCATGCCCGAGCGACCCTTGCCGCCGCGCTTCTGCTCGCGGAACAGCGCCAGCGGGGTGCGCTTGATGTAGCCAGTCATGGTCACCGTCACGACCATGTCCTCGACCTCGATCAAATCCTCGTCGTCGATGCCGTCCACCGCGGCGCAGATCTCGGCCACGCGCGGGGTCGCGAACTCGGCGTCGACGGCGTCGAACTCCTCCAGCATCACCTCGTAGAGGCGCGCGCGATTGCCAAGGATTTCAAGCAGTTCGCCGATCGTCTTGGCAAGCTCTGCGAGCTCGCCGCCGATCTCGTCGCGGCCCAGCGCGGTGAGCCGATGGAGGCGCAGCTCGAGGATCGCGCGGACCTGGGCCTCGCTCAGCCGATAGGACGTCCCCGCGGCCTGCGGCTCGACCGCCTCGACCAGCTGGATGTAGGGCCGGATCTGGGCGCCGTCCCACTCGCGCTGGAGCAGTTTCTCGCGCGCTTCGGCCGGGGTCGAGGAGCCGCGGATCAGCTTCACCACCTCGTCGAGGTTGGTCACCGCGACCACTAGCCCGAGCAGGATATGGGCGCGCTCGCGGGCCTTCATCAGCTCGAACTTCGAGCGGCGGGTGATCACTTCCTCGCGGAACTTGACGAAGCTCTCGATGATGTCGCGCAGAGTCAGCGTCTCGGGCCGCCCGCCGCGGATCGCCAGCATGTTGGCCGGGAAAGAGCTTTGCGCCGGCGTGTGACGCCACAATTGGTTGAGGACGACGTCGGGGGTGGCGTCGCGCTTGAGGTCGATGACGATCCGCACGCCCTTGCGCGAGCTCTCGTCGCGGATGTCGGACACGCCCTCGATGCGCTTGTCCTTGGCCGCCTCGGCGATCTTCTCGACCAGCCCCGACTTGCCGACCTGGTAGGGGATTGCGGTCAGCACGATCGATTCGCGCTCGCCGCGGCCCTGCTCGATGTGGGCTCGGCTGCGCATCATGATCGAGCCGCGCCCGGTGGTGTAGGCGCTGCGGATGCCGCTGGTGCCGAGGATCAGCGGGGCGGTCGGGAAGTCCGGCCCCTTGACATGCTCCATCAGCCCTTCGCTCGAGATCGCCGGGTCGGCGATATAGGCGCGGCAGGCGGCGAGCACTTCGCCGAGGTTGTGCGGCGGGATGTTGGTCGCCATGCCGACCGCGATCCCGCCGGCGCCGTTGACCAGGATATTGGGGAAGCGCGCCGGGAGCACCTGCGGCTCGCTCTCGGAGGCGTCATAGTTGGGCTGGAAGGCGACGGTGTCCTTGTCGATGTCGCCGAGCAGGAAATTGGCGACCTTGGCGAGGCGCGCTTCGGTGTAGCGCATCGCCGCCGGCGGATCGGGGTCCATCGATCCGAAATTGCCCTGGCCGTCGATCAGCGGCACGCGCATCGACCAGTCCTGGGTCATGCGCGCCAAAGCGTCGTAGATCGCGCTGTCGCCGTGCGGGTGATATTTACCCATCACGTCGCCGACGATGCGGCTCGACTTGCGGTACGGCCGGCCGGCGACATAGCCCGCTTCCTGGCAGGCGAACAAAATGCGGCGGTGGACCGGCTTCAAACCGTCGCGCACGTCGGGCAGCGCGCGGCTGACGATGACGCTCATCGCATAGTCGAGGTAGGAGGTCTTCATCTCCTCGACAATCGAGATCGGAGCGATGTCGCCTTGTGCTGGCGATTGGTCGTCGGCGGGGGGCAAGGTGGCCAAAGGAGGTCCTGTCTAAGGGCGCGTGCAACGCTGGAAAAAGGCGCGTGCATCGGAACGACGCAGCGCCGTCTCCTGCTAGCCGATCACCGCCGCACGCGCCACCCCCGCGCGCGTATGCGCACGCGCCCGCGAGGGAACTGCCGCGGGTCAGGCAAGTTGTTGAAAATCATCGCTTCATGCTGGCGCAAGCTGGCATTTGGCAGTCGCGCCGCATCGGGTCTATCACCGCCCCGCGTTTCGATCACATCGCCGTGGCGGCATCACCGCCCGGCCAGCAGGAGCAATAGTCATGAAGCTTGCCCCCAGCCTCGCGCTTGGCGCCGCACTCGCGGCGCTCAGCCTTCCCGCCGCCGCCCAGCGCCTGGGACAGGAGAAGCCCAAGGATGCGCGCCCGGACATGGAAGAGAAATCGACCAAGTCGACGACCACCACGAAGACCAGCAGCGCGACCGATTCGACCGGCCGCAAGCGCGACATCTCCAAGGGGGCGCAGGCTGCCATCGTTGCGCTCCAGACCGCGGTCAATGCCAATGACGCCGCCAACATTCCGGCCCGGCTCGCTGCCGCCCAGGCCGTCGCCAAGACTGCCGACGACCGCTATTTCATCGCCTCGCTGCAGGTGAAGGCGGCGCTTGCCGCCGGCGATCTCGCTGCGCTCAAGACCGGGGTCGAGGCGCTCGAGGCGTCGGGCGGAGCCGACGCGGCGGACCTCGGCAAGCGCTACGCCGACCTCGGCAACCGCTTCCACAAGGCCGGCCAGGCCGCGCCGGCGGCGGCCGCGCTCGAGAAGGCGATCAAGGCCGACCCGAGCAACCCGCAGGCGATGATGCTGCTCGCCGACCTGCGCTCCAAGCAGGGCAACAATGCGGAGGCGGTGTCGCTGATGCAGCGCAGCTTCGCCGCCAGCAAGGCGCGCGGCGAAAAGGTCGCCGAGAATAATTACAAGTTCGCCGCCGGCCTCGCCTACAAGCTGCGCTCGCCGGCCGCGCTGGACATCACCCGCGACTGGCTGGCGGCCTATCCGACCGCGACCGGCTTCCGCGAGGGGCTTCGCCTGTATCGCGACATCAGCGGCGCCAAGGGCGCGGCCCTGGCCGACGCGATGCGGCTCGCCCGTGCCGCGAATGCGCTCAATGGCCGGAGCGACTATTACGCCTATGTCGTCGCCCTTCTCGACAGCGGCGCCACGACCGAAGCCAAGGCGGTCCTGGCCGAAGCCGCGGCGAGCGGGATCAACGTCCAGGACAGCGCCTTCAAGACGCTCTCGACCCGCGCCGCGGCGGCTCCGGCACGCGCCGCCGCCGATGCCGCGGCCAAGACCGCGCTGGCCGGCGGTAGCGCCAGCGCGCTGATCGCCGCGGGCGATTCGCTTTACGGCCTCGGCGCCTATGCCGAAGCCGCGCCGCTCTATCGCGCGGCCGTCGCCAAGGGCGATACCGGCCTCGCCAACCTGCGGCTCGGAATGGCGCTCGCCCGTTCGGGCGACAAGGCCGGGGCGACGGCGGCGCTCAACGCGGTCGCCGGGCCCAACCAGACGCTCGCCCGCTTCTGGCTGCTGTGGCTGGCGTCGCGCGGCTAGGGGCTCGCGAATTTGACAAGAGGGGCGGTCGGGTTCGGCCGCCCCTTTTTCATGGTCCTGTCCCGGAACGGGATGGTTAACCACTGCGCTCTGACGAAACGCCGCCAACCGCCGTTATGCACCGATCGTAAAACGATTTTTCGTAAATGCGGAGTGAATGGCGAGGGTGCGCTTCGATGACCGCCTGGCAACCGTGCTGGCCCAGCCGGCCGAGCAAGCGCACGACCGCAACGTGCGCTGGCGGCAGCTGGTCGACCTCGTCGCGCGCTCCAACGGCGATGCCGACCCGGCATTCCTTGAACGCGCGCTGTCGGTGATCGTCGGCGACCGCTCCGGCGTCCCCGAGCATCTGCGCGCCGCCGCCGCCCGCGCCATCGCCGGCCAGCCGGTGCCTGGCGCATTGCTGGTCGCCTTCGCCTCGGACACGCTGGCCGTCGCCGCGCCCTTACTCGCCGGCGCGGACTTGAAGCCGGACACGCTCGCCGCCGTCCGCTCCGCCGCCTCGCCGGAAGTCGCGCAGCTGCTCGCCTCGCTCCACGGCCCGGCCGAAGCGCCGCCGCCCGTCGCCAGGTCCGAACCGCCGCCGCCGCCGCCGCCACCGGTAGCGCCGGAGCCCTCGATCAGCGATGTCGTCGCCCGCCTCGACCGCGCCCGCACCGCGCGCGCCCGGCCGCGACCGGCGCCCGCTGCGCCGCAACCGGCAGGCGAGGGGCCGGCACTGTTCCGCTGGGAATGCAGCGCCAGCGGCGAGATCGACTGGGTCGACGGCGCCCCGCGCGGCCCGCTGATCGGCCGTTCGATCGCGGTCGCCGATCCCGACGAGGGGGTCGACGACTGCGTCGAGCGCGCCTTCGCGATCCGCGCCCCGTTCCGCGACTGCCTGCTCGAGCTCGGCGACGACGGCCGGCTGGCGGGCCACTGGACGATCAGCGGAGCGCCTGCCTTCGCCCCCGCCGACGGCCGCTTCGTCGGCTATCGCGGGATCGCCCGCCGCGGCGACCCGGCGCCGGCCCCCGCTGCCGCCGCCAGCCCCGCTCCGGCGAGCAGCGACACGCTGCGCGAGATGATCCACGAGATCAAAACCCCGCTCAATGCGATCATCGGCTTCGCGGAGATCATCGACGGCCAGTATTTCGGCCCCGCCCACCGCCGCTATCGCGAGCGCGCCGCCGAGATCGTGACCAATGCCAAGACCCTGCTCGAGGCCGCCAACGACCTCGATTTCGTCGCCCGCGCCCAGAGCGTTCCGGCCGGGACCGCCGCCGCGACCGACCTCGCCCCGTTGCTCACGCGGCTCGCCACGACGCTGACCGAACAGGCGGCCAAGTCCGGCGCCACGCTCGATCTCGACCTCGCCCCCGGCAGCCTCGCCTGCGCGCTCGACGCGCTGCTCAGCGAACGCCTCCTCGCGCGCTTCGGCGATGCGGTGGTCGGCGCCGCCTCGCCCGGCGAGCATCTCCTCGTCCGCGCCCGCGCCGAGGATGGGCGGATCGCCATCGCCGTCACCCGCCCGCGCGCCACCGTGCTGGCCGCGCGCGAGGATCTGCTCGATCCAGAGTTCTCGATCGGCCAGGCCGACCGCGCGCTGCTCGGGATCGGCTTTTCGCTGCGCCTGGTGACCGGCCTGGTCGAGCTCGCCGGCGGCGCCTTCGTCATCGACGACGAGCGCTTCACCCTGCTCCTGCCAGCCGCCTGAGCCCAGGCGGCGGTTGGTGGGCCCGGCAGGACTCGAACCCGCAACCAAGCCGTTATGAGCGGCCTGCTCTAACCAATTGAGCTACAGGCCCCACCATCCTTCGCCCTTCCGGGCTTCGGCCGGCAAGCCATTGCGGGTCCCGGCCGGCTTGCCAGCCGTAGCCCCCGAAAACGGGTGCGAAGGCTGGTCGGGGAGACAGGATTCGAACCTGCGACCCTCTGCTCCCAAAGCAGATGCGCTACCAGGCTGCGCCACTCCCCGGACCGCCGCCGCCTCTACGGGCTCGCGCCCGGCGCGGCAAATCTAATTGGCGCGGTTGTTGTCGGCGGTGTTCGAATCGACGCTGACGTCGACATCGACGTTCTGCGCCTTGTCGACCGCCGCCTCGGTGCCGTTGGCGATCGCCGCGCCCGCTTCCTTGGCGCCGTTGGTGACGTCGGCGACCGCTTCCTCGGCGGCATTCTGGTCATAGGACACGGTGACGCTGTTATTGCCCTCGCTGACGTTGCAGGCGGCAAGAGCGAGAAGCGGAAGCAGGGTGAGTGCGCGCATAAACGGAAATCCTCTCGTTAGGACGGCCAGCCTAGCGCCGCCGCCGCGATTTCCCAAGCGGCCGTTTGACCGGCCCGGCGAGCACCGCCAGCAGGGTCGTCCACGCCGCGACATTCTGCCGAAGCTGCACCGGATCGACCTTGTCGAGCGTGTCGTTGGCGGTGTGGTGGAGGTCGAAATAACGGGTCCCGTCCTGGCTCAGCCCGACCGCCGGCACTCCGGCCGCGATCATCGCGCCGATGTCCGATCCTTCCGCGGCGTCGAACGACCCGGTGAGGATGCCGAGGGGGGCCAGCGCCGCCGCCAGCCGCTTGGCCTCCTCGCGCCGCGCCGGCCCAAGCTTGCTGTTGACCCGCCAGATTCGGTCCGCGCCAAAATCGCTCTCGGCGATCGCATGGTGCGGCTGCGTTCCATAGCGCTTCTGATAGTCCACCCCGCCGAACAGGCCGATCTCCTCCGCCCCGAACCACACGATCCGGATCGTGCGCAGCGGCCGCCCGCGGTCCATGATCCGCTTGGCTGCGGCGGCGACGATCCCGCAGCCGGCGGCGTCGTCGATCGCCCCGGTGCCGAGGTCCCAGCTGTCGAGGTGGCAGGCGACCAGCACCGGCGCCAGCGCGGGGTCGCGCCCGGTGAGTTCGGCAATGACATTGCCCGACACGCCCGTGACCCTTTGCCCCTGGATCCGCAGCCGCATCGTCACCGGCTGGCCGCGCTTCAGGATTCGCTCCACCTGCTCGGCGTCGGGCACGCTCAGCGCGCCGACCGGGATCGGCCGAGCGCCGCCCTGGAATTCCATCACCCCGACGTGCGGCATGCGGTCGCGGTCGGTGCCGATCGAGCGAATGACCAGCGCCAGCGCGCCCTTGAGGCTGGCGACGGTCGGTCCGGCCCGCCGCGGCGCTCCGAACTGGCCATAGCCCGATCCGTCCTGGGTCGGCGCCATGCGGTGGTCGATGAACACGATCTTGCCGCGCACCGCCTCATCGGGCGCCAGCCGGAGCGAATCGACGCTGTCGAAGCCGATCACCTCGCCGGTCACCCCCTCGGGCCCGGTAAAGCCGCTCCCGCCGAGCCCGTTGACCACCAGTTTCTGCGGGAAGGGCGCGAGGATCTCGGCGCTTTCCGCCCCGCGCACCGGGGTCGTCACCGGAAATCCGTCGACCCGCACGTTGGTAAAGCCCATCGCGCGCAGCTTTGCCACCGACCACGCCCGGGCGCGCGCCTCGGCCTCGGTCCCGGCCAGCCGCTGGCCGACCTCGGTCGTCAGCCCTTCGGTGATGTCCCACGCATAATGGTCGTTGGCCGCCGCATCGTCGCGCAGCGCGGCCACCGCCGGATCGACCGCGACCGGCGGCGGCGGGGCAGGGGCCTGGGCGGCAAGCGGAGCGGCGGCGGCGGCGAGCAAGGCCGCGATAAAGCGAGAGGTCATGCGGGCCGCTTTAGCGCCAATGCGCCGCTTGTCATGCCCCCTTACAACAGCCGCATCTGCGCGCCCTCGGGCGGGACGAACAGGTCGCGGCGCAGCGGGAATTTGGACGGGATCAGCCCGTAGCGCTTCATCGCCTTGTCGAACCGCGTGCGCAGCAGCTCCGCCCACGGCCCCTGGCCCTGGTGGCGGGTGTGGAAATTGGGGTCGTTGTCGCGCCCGCCGCGAAGCGACTGGATGGTCGCCATCACCTTGGCCGCGCGATCGGGAAAATGCTGATCGAGCCAGGCGCGGAATAACGGCGCAACCTCGTGCGGCAGGCGCACGGGCAGATAGAACGCGCCACGCGCGCGAGCGCCCGCCGCCGCCTCGACGAGATGGTCGAGCTCGTGGTCGGTAATCTGCGGCACCACCGGCGCGATCGCGACATGGCACGGCACGCCCTCGGCATTGAGTATGCGCACTGCCTCCAATCGCTTGCGCGGCGCCGGCGCGCGCGGCTCGAGGATCCGCGCCGTCGCCGGCTCGAGCGAGGTCACCGACATCGCCACCGACGCGATCCCGAGTTTTGCCGCCGGCACCAGCAGGTCGAGGTCGCGCAGCACCCGGTCCGACTTGGTCGTGATGGTGAACGGGTGGCGGGTCTCGAGCAGCAACTCGATCAGCGAGCGCGTGATCCGCCAGCGCTCCTCGATCGGCTGATAGGGGTCGGTGTTGGTGCCCATCGCGATCGGCGCGCATTCATAGCCGGGGCGCGACAGCGCGGCGTGGAGCAGCTTGGCCGCGTCCGGCTTGACGAACAGCCGGCTCTCGAAATCCACCCCCGGCGATAGGTCGTGATAGGCGTGGGTCGGCCGCGCGAAGCAATAGATGCAGCCGTGCTCGCAGCCGCGAAAGGCGTTGACCGAGCGGTCGAAGCCGATGTCGGGCGAATTGTTGCGGGTGAGGATCGAGCGCGGCTTTTCGATCGTCACCGTCGTCCGGCGCGGCGCGACCCCGTCGATCGCCTCGACCTGGTCGAGCCAGTCGCCGTCGATGACATGGTCCTTGAGGTTGAACCGCGTCGGGCTCGCATTCCGCGTCGCACCGCGCGCCTTGATCGACTTGATGGGCATGGGGTGATGATGCGGCGTGAATGCGAACGAAACAAGAACAAATCAGCGGCGAGGAGCCGGGAAGCTGCAACGGTCAGACCCGATTCTGAAATGACTCCACTTCGCGCCGGCGTCAGGGCAGGATCAGGCATATGCAGAAGTTTTTCAGAGACGTGTCCGTCAATGTAACGGGGTCTCTGGTCGTCATATTAGTTGGCGCGCTTGGCGTGTGGCTGGCCAGCCTGACGCCCTCCATCGCTTTGTACGCTCCGATTTCCTACCTCGTGGTGTTTCTGCTGACAGTGGCCCTCGGCACATTGATTGCGCTTGCCGTTGGGCGGGCTCGGCAGGTTTGGTTACCCCCACCAGTGTCCGCATCGACCGGGCTGAAGGCCTACGACGATACGAAAATTCGGGAAGAAGTTGCAAACTTGGCTTCGTTGAAGAAGCAGATAGTCGAGGATTATCAGAGGATGTCCGGGCTGGAGGTGCGCACTTCCGACCAGATAGATCAATTGAAGATCGAAATACGCCGGCGGGAAGAAACAATCGGCTCAAACATCGGCGCTCTGCAAGACAGGATCGTCCAAATTGACGCTACCTATGCGGGGGAAATTGCCGAACTCAAGAGGGCGCTGGACAAGCACAACCGAGAAAACATTGCTCATCACAGCCTGAATTCGGACGCGCTCAGGACAAGGTTCGACGCGGTGTATAGGGCACTTGGCGCTATGTACCATCGGGAACGGCTATTGAGTCTGGAGCAACTGCTAGAGGATGAAGCAACGGAGTTGGCTGCTCCTACGCAAAATTTGACAACATACGATCGTGAGCAGTGGGGGATTTGGGAGGCGAAGGAGCGCGGTTGGAGACGAACTCTCGAAACGTGGTGTGACTTGGCAAACAATTACTCCCCAGGAATCCGAGATAAGGTCATAGCCGTTTCGGACGACCATTACTTTCAAAAGGGTCAAGCGACGGTAGATCAGTTTCCTGATGCAGAGGCTTACATTGCCTACAAAAGATTTTGCGCGCTCTGGAAAAATTGGAAAAATTGGCAGTTGGAGGCATTGCGCGCTGTGCATCAAGTCGCCTTCAATGGCGGCGGTCGAGTGCCGGTGGACGGAGCCGGAGATTTCGAGGAATTGGGCGACCGAAGTCGCTAGCGACGAGGAGAATAGCCTTCGAGATAAGGCGTCGTAAGCTAGCGGCGAGGAATGGGGAAACTCGGCCAGCGGCGTTGCGCCAATTCCTTCAATGTGGTCTGCGGAGTGCCGGCCAAGCCTTCGTAAACCCACAGGTTTCGCATCACGGCGGGGACGTAGAAGCGGGTTTCCCAATAGTTCAGGCTTTCAATCCACAGCAACGGATCGCCCCCGTGGTTGATGAAGTTCCAGCGGCCGACCGGCACCGGCCCGGCGTTGTAGGCGGCGATGATCTTGAGCAATTGCCCCTGGGTCGCGGGGTTGCGGCGCATCAACTCGATGAAGCTCTGGCCATATTCGAGGTTGGTCGCCGGGTCGGCGAGATTGCCGAGCGACTGGCTGCGCGCTCGGGCGATGTCGCCGGCGGTGCCCGGCCGCACCTGCATCAGCCCGACCGCGCCGGCCGGGCTCACCGCGGCGTGGCGGAAGTCGCTTTCCTGGCGGACGTGGGCCCACGCCCAGGCGGGGTCGATCCGCCAGCCGCCGGTCGGCGCCCAGCGCGGCAGCGGGAAGCGGTCGGCGGGCGACACCTGCGCGCCCGACGGCCCGTTATGGGCGAGCCAGAAGGCGGTCGCGGGGAGCTCCATCGCCCGCGCCTTGGCGACCAGCGCGCCGTGGTCGCGCGCGCCGCCGATCCGCGCCTGGTGGCGCAGCAGCCGCTCGGCCAGCGCGCGCTCGCCGATCGCCGACAGTTCATTGGCCCGGCGAATGTTGGGCAGTGCCTCGATCCGGCTCGCGGCGGGCGAGGGGGCGGGCAGCGCCTTCGACATCCCCAGAGTCTCGCGCGCCAGCAATCCGTAAAAGCTCTCGGCCGAGCGCGCGGCGAGCTTCATCAGCGGCGCGACATTGGCCGGTCGGCGGCATTTCTGCTCGGCGCGCGCGGCCCAGAAGGCGCCGGCGGCGCGCAACTCGCTTTCGGCGCGGCTGTAGGCAACGGCGCGGAAATGGCCGGCGGCGCTGGTGCAATCGTTGAGCCGCCAGTCGGACAGGCCGGCGATCCACTGCGCCTGCGCCGCCCAGTCGCCGGTCGCGCCGCTGATCCCGGCCTCGGCGACCCGTTTGGCGTCGGCGTCGCGCCCGACCAGATAGTAGATCCAGGCCACGCGTTGCGCGGCTTCGGCGCGGCCTTCGGGCGTCAGATAGGCCGCGCTCTGCAGATAGAGCGCCTCGGCCTCGGGGGCGAGATTGTTCTCGACCATCGGCGCCAGCGCCGTGCGCAGCTGGTCGGCGGCAGCGTCGCCCGCGACGAGCCGCGAGCGGTGGCGGCGCGGGGCGGCGCCGAGCGGGATCATCCGTTGCGACCGCGCAATCGGCGGGGTCTCGGTCGCGCCGCGCGACACCGCCAGCCGCTGCAATTGCTCGGCGTGGGGCAGGTCCGGCACTTCAGCCAGCAGCGCCAGCACCGGCTCGAGCTCGACCCGCGGCGATCCGCGCGCGGTGAACAATTCGGCCCGCGCCACGGGTTTGAGCACATGGTCGCCGAGCGCGTCGATGCCGGCCGCCGCCGAGCCCCAGTCGCCGCTTCGGATTGCCGCGAACACGCCGCGCCAATCCTTCGGCACGACCACCGGCCGGACGACCGGCGGCGGCGGGGTGGCGGGCTCGGGCGTGGTCAGCACCGGCCGGTCCTCGTCCTGCTCGACCGGCGCGAGCGGGTCCTCCTGCTGCGCGAAGGCGGGCGTGGCGGCGGCGGTGAGGGCAAAAGTCAGGCAAAAGCGGCGGATCATCATTCTTCCATCAACATGAGCAGGTCGCGCCACGCCAGCGCCTTGTCGGCCGGCCGGCTCAGCAGCCACGCCGGGGCGAAGGTGGCGATGGTGCGCACGCCCTCGACCTTGTGGATCTTGCCGCGGCGCTGGACGACCGTTCCGCCGAGCAAGGCCTTGGCCGGCGCGTCGCCGAACAGTACCAGTCTTTTGGGCGCGGCGAGCGCGATATGCTGGCGCGCGATTTCGGCGCAGCGCTCGAGGTCCGCTCCGCCGAGCCTGACGCCCGGTCCGCTGAAGCACGACAAATTGGCCAGATAGGCCTGTTCCGGCGCGAATCCGATCGCGGCGAGCATTTTTCGCGCCAATTCCCACGCCTCCCCCCCGATCGGCTCGCTCTGGCTGTCGAGCGCCGCCATGTCGGTCAGCAGCATGATCTCCGCCAGCTTCTCCCCGCGCGGCGCCGCCCGAACCGTCCCGCCTTTCGCCAGCGGCAGATCGGAACATTGTTCGAGCCAGGTCCGGAACGCAGCGAAATCGGCAGGAATCTGCGAATTATCAGCCTCCGCAACCGGCGTCGAGGAAACCACTGCAGTGTCCTTCAACCAGTCCCGCGGAGCCTCGTCGACCGCCACATCGACTCCGGCCTCGAGCCACCAGCCGAGCAGTTCGGCGGCAGCCCGTTGGTCGAGCGTGGTGGCATCCCCTCCCATCCCCGCGCTTGTCGGGAAGGTTGACGGCGCGGTCAAGGAATTGGCAGGGCAGGGCGACAAAGCGGCGCGCCCGCAGGACGAGGACAATTCATGAGCGACCGCGAATCGATGGAATATGACGTCGTCGTGGTCGGCGCCGGTCCCGCCGGCCTCGCCGCCGCGATCCGCCTCAAGCAACTCGCCGCCGAAGCCGGGCGTGAGGTCAGCGTCTGCGTCCTGGAGAAGGGCGGCGAAGTCGGCGCGCACATATTGTCCGGCGCGGTCATCGACCCGCGCGGCCTCGACGAGTTGATCCCCGACTGGAAGGACAGAAGCGCGCCGGTCGGAGTGCCGGTGACCGATAACCTCCACTGGGTGCTGACGGCCAAGGGCAAGCGCGCGATCCCGCACTGGCTGATGCCGCCGTTCATGTCGAACAAGGGCAATCACACCTGCAGCCTCGGCAACCTCACGCGCTGGCTGGCGAGCCAGGCGGAGGAGCTGGGGGTCGAGGTCTTCCCCGGCTTCGCCGCGGCGGAGATCCTGTTCAACGACAATGGCAGCTTGCGCGGAGTCGCGACCGGCGACATGGGCGTCGCGCGCGACGGCACTCACCGCCCCGATTACCAGCCCGGGATGGAACTTCACGCCCGCTATACCTTCTTCGCGGAGGGCGCGCGCGGCCACCTCACCAAGCGCCTGACCGAGCTGTTCGAGCTACGCAAGGACAGCGGCCCGCAGGTTTATGGCCTCGGCATCAAGGAGCTGTGGGACGTGCCCGCCGAGGTGCACCGGCCGGGCCGGGTGATCCACACCCAGGGCTGGCCGCTCGACGACGCGTGGGGTGGCGGGTTCCTCTATCATCAGGAAAACGGGCAGGTCGCGCTCGGTTTCGTCGTCGCGCTCGACTACCAGAACCCCTATCTGTCGCCGTTCGAGGAATTCCAGCGCTGGAAGACCCACCCGGCGATCCGCGCCGAAATCGCCGGCGGCAAGCGCGCGTCCTACGGAGCCCGGGCGATCAACGAGGGCGGGTGGCAGGCGGTGCCGAAACTGGCCTTCCCCGGCGGAGCGCTGGTCGGCTGCGCGGCCGGCTTCGTCAACGTGCCGCGCATCAAGGGCAGCCACACCGCGATCAAGTCGGGCATGCTGGCGGCGGACGCGGCCTTCGCCGCGCTCGGCGCCGACCGCCGCTGGGACGTGCTCGACGATTATGAACCCGCCGTCCGCTCGAGCTGGATCGCGGACGAGCTCAAGAAGGTCCGCAATGCCCAGCCGGCGGTGGCGCGCTGGGGCGGAGTTGCGGGCACGATCTTCGCCGGCCTCGACATGTGGCTCAATGCGCTCGGTTTGCGCACTCCGTGGACGTTGAAGCACCATGCCGATCACACGCGCATTCGCCCCAAGGACGAGGTCCGACCGATCGTCTATCCCAAGGCCGACGGGGCGCTGACCTTCGACCGTCTGTCCTCGGTATTCATCTCGAATACCAATCACGAGGAGGACCAGCCGGTCCATCTGACGCTCATGGATGCCGAGGTACCAATCAGCGTCAACCTTGCGCTCTACGATGCGCCCGAGCAGCGTTACTGCCCCGCGGCGGTCTATGAGATCGTTGAGGAAGCGGGGCGGCCGCGGCTCCAGATCAACGCCCAGAATTGCGTCCACTGCAAGACGTGCGACATCAAGGACCCGACCCAGAACATCAACTGGGTGGTCCCCGAAGGCGGTGGAGGCCCCAATTATCCGAACATGTAGCGCGGCGCTGCTGACGCTCGGCGCGCTGCTCGCCTCGCCCGCCGCCGCCAGCACTTCCGACGAGGCGCGGCGCATGTCGGACTATGTCTCGGCACGCGTGGCCGACGCGGTCGGCAATGCGGAGGGTTCGGCGCGGCTCTACGCGGCGTTGGCGAAAGAACTGCCGACCCACGCTGAGCTTCGCCAGCGTGCGGTCGCAAGTGCAATCCAGGCTGGCGACATGAAGCTGGCGCTCGAGCTTAGCCGCGGCCTGCCCTTCGACCGCGCGCCGCTCGAGTTGCGCATGTTGCGCATTGCCGACCTGCTGTTACGCGGCCGCAGCGCGGACTCGGTCCGGCTGCTGCAAAGCACTGGCGGGACGATCGACTCGACCTTTCTGCTGCCATTCGTCGAGGCGTGGGCGCGTGCCGACCAGGGCGACCCGGCCGCGCTGGCAAGCCTCGACTCGGTCAATCCGCAGAGCGCTCTGGCGAGCCAGCTCGACGAGCATCGCGCGCTCATCCTGCTCAAGCTCAAGCGGCCGGCGGAGGCGCTGCCGTTGGCGCAGAAGGCGCTGGCCGCGGCAGGCGGGCGGGCTGACCGCCTTCGGCTTGCGTTCGCCGAGGGGTTCCGTGCTGCCGGGGACTCGGCCAGCGCCGCAATGCTACTCGAGGGGCGCGGCACTGCAGTGGCAATCGGCCGAGCGCGGCTTGCCGCAAGGCGACCGCTTGGCGAGGCGATCGATTCCAGCCCGAAGGCGTTCGGCGAGCTGCTGCTCGGTCTCGCGGTCGCGCTCAACCGGCTCGAGGACAAGGGCATTTCGATCTCCCTGGCGCAGGTCGCGCGGTTCGCCAATCCCGGTAACGACGCGGCGCAGTTGCTACTCGGATTGCTGCTCGCCGAAGCCGGGCGAAGCGACCAGGCCGTCGCCGTTCTGCGCACGTTTCAACCGGAAGCCAGTTTTGCTGCCCAAGCCGCCGACGCGGAGGTGCGTTTGCTGCTGGACGCCGAGCGCGGCGAGGAAGCATTGAACCTCGCCCGGCGCCTGGCTGAGACGAAGCCCGGGGCGGATTCCTACGCCCGATTAGGCGGCGTGCTGAGCCGGCTCGAACGCCATGGCGAAAGCGCCGATGCCTATGCCCGGGCGATTGGCGCCGCGCGCTCCGGCCCGGCATCGGACGAACTATGGGAATTGATGCTCTACCGCGCCGGCGCATTGGAGGATTCGAACCGCTGGCCGGAAGCGAAAGCCGCTGCCGAGGCGGCGCTCGCGCTGTCGCCCGAAAACAGCCTGCTGCTCAACTTCCTCGGATACGGCATGCTCGAGCGGGGCGAGCAACTCGACGTCGCCGAGGCGATGGTGCGCAAGGCCAGCGCGCTGCGCCCCGACGATGCGTCAATCACCGATTCGCTTGGCTGGGCGCAATTCAAGCGCGGGCGCGTCGATGAGGCGATCGCGACCCTCGCGCGGGCAGCGGTGGCCGATCCTGGGCAGGCGGAGATCCGCGAGCATCTGGGCGACGCGCTGTTCACCGCGGGACGTCGGATCGAAGCGCGCTTCGAGTGGCGCGCGGCGCTGGCGACGGTCGAGGAAGCGGAGGTTCGCGATCGCCTCGAGCGCAAGCTGCAATCCGGCCTGACTCCCGCCACCGCGGCGCCGTGATGCGCCTGTCCGAGCCGGCGCCGGCCAAGCTCAACCTAGCGTTGCATGTGCGCGGGCGGCGGCCCGACGGGCGGCATACGCTGGAGACAGTATTCGCCTTCTGCACCGATGGCGACTTGCTGCACGCCGAACCGGCGGACGAATTGACGCTGGAGGTCATCGGGCCATTTGCCGGCGCTCTTGCCAACGATGGCGACAATCTCGCGCTGCGGGCGGCGCGGCTGCTGGCGGAGCGCGCCGAGGTTGCGGCTGGGGCGGCGCTGGTCCTCGACAAGAGATTGCCGGTGGCATCGGGCATCGGTGGCGGTTCGGCCGATGCGGCGGCGGCGCTCCGCCTGCTCACGCGGATGTGGAGCATCGCGCCCGATCACGCCCAGTGGGTGGCGCCGGTGCTTGGCGCCGACGTTCCGGCCTGCTTGCTGAGCATGACTGCCCGCGGCGATGGGGCCGGCGACGAGCTGCAAATGGTGGATGCCGGGGCCTCTGGCGCGCCGGTACTGCTCGTCAATCCGGGCGTTGCGGTGTCGACTGGCGAGGTGTTCGCGCGTTGGGACGGCGTTGACCGCGGGCCGCTCGGCGATTGGCGCGAGGGGCGGAACGACCTTGCCGCAGCGGCGCTGACGCTCGCTCCTGCCATCGGTGACGTGCTTAACTGGCTCGGTCGACAGGGCGGCGTACATTTCCTCCGGATGTCGGGGAGCGGGGCGACCTGTTTCGCTTTGTTCGACGACGAGGCTACGCGCGATGCGGCGGCTGCCGACTGTCCTGCCGAATGGTGGCGCCTGGCGACCTTCCTGCGCTAGGGCGAGAGCGATGGGCCGGCCAATCCTCACCGCCGCCGCGATGCGCGCCGCCGAGCAGGCCGCGATCGATGCCGGCACCTCGGTCGAGACGCTGATGGAGCGCGCCGGAGCGGCGCTGGCCGAGTCCGTGTTTCTGCACTGTGGGACGCGGCCGGTGCTGGTGCTGTGCGGGCCGGGCAACAATGGCGGCGACGGCTATGTTGCGGCGCGGCATCTGGCCGAGCGAGGCATCGCGGTTCGCGTGGCGGCGTTGGCCGAACCGAACAGCCCGGCGGCGGCGGCGGCGCGGGCGGGTTGGTCCGGAGAGGTGGCGGACTACGGCTCGGCGGAGTCTGCGCCCGTCTTGGTCGACTGCTTGTTCGGGACGGGACTGACCCGCGGGCTGAAGGCGCACGTTGCCGCTCGGCTCGGCGACCTCGCGGAGGCTGCGCAGTTGGTCGTTGCCTGTGACCTGCCGAGCGGGGTGGCGAGTGACAGCGGGGAAATACTGTCGCCGATCCCGCGCTACGACCTCACGGTGACCTTCGGAGCCTTAAAGCCGGCGCACCGGCTGATGCCGGCGATGGCGCACATGGGACGGGTCATATTGGCCGACATCGGCATCGATTTCAGCACGAACATGCACGAAATCGGCGCTCCCGTGCTGCCCCCGATCGCAAACGACGCGCACAAATACAGCCGTGGGCTGGTGCACTGCGTCGCGGGCGAGATGCCGGGCGCGATCGCCTTGAGCGCCGTGGCGGCGACGCGAGCCGGCGCGGGCTATGTTCGGATCAGCACTTCGCACCCCATTACGGGTCTGCCGCACGCGATCGTCCAGACCGGCAGCGCGGACCTTGGCGACGAGCGGATCGGCTGCGTCGTGGTCGGTCCCGGAATGGGCGATCTGCCGCAGCTGGTGACGCTGGCGCTGACCAGCCCGGCACCCAAGGTGATCGACGCCGACGCGCTGCGTCACATCGGCGATCCGCGCCGGCTGCACGGCCAGAACGCAGTGGTCACGCCGCACGCGGGTGAGTTCGCGGCGTTGTTCGGACGGATGGACGGGTCCAAGGCGGAGCAGGCGCTGGCGGCGGCGCGCGAGAGCGACGCGGTGGTGGTTTACAAGGGCCCGGACACGCTGGTCGCCGCGCCCGATGGGCGCTTGGGATTCGCTCCGCCGGCGCCGGCGTGGCTGGCCAGCGCGGGGACGGGTGATGTGCTCGCGGGGATGATCGCGGCGTTGCGCGCGCGACGAATGGACGCCTTCGAGGCGGCCTGCGGCGCCGTCTGGCTGCATGGCCGGGCGGCGGAGGCGGCGGGGCCGGGGATGATCGCCGACGATCTGGTCGTGGCCATCCCGACCGTCCTCACTTGAGCGAGCCAATCGTTCGGATCGCCGCGCGTGGCGAGGGGGTGACGCCAAGCGGCCGACACGTGCCGTTTGGCGTACCCGGTGACGTCATCGCCGACGATGGCGCGATCGTGCCGGGGCCGGGACACCAGGTGCCGCCGTGCCGTCATTTCCCCGAATGCGGCGGCTGTCAGTTGCAGCACCTCAGCGACTCCTCCTTCGCCGATTATTGCGCGAGCCGGGTGGCGGGGGCGTTGGCGCAGCACGGGATCGAGACCGAGGTTCGTCCGGCGCTGCTGTCTCCGCCGCGAAGTCGCCGCCGGGCGTCGCTGCGCGCGCTGAAGGCGGGTGGGCGAGTGCTGATCGGGTTCAACGCGCACGCCAGCAACCGCATCGTCGATATGCGCGAATGCTATGTGCTTCGCCCGGAACTGTTCGAACTGGTGGCGCCGTTGCGCAAACTGCTGGGTACCATTCTGCCGGCCAAGCGCACTGGCGAGATCCAGCTGACGCTGGCCGATCAGGGCGTCGACGTCGTGCTCAAGGGCGTCACCGTCGACGGGCTTGCGGCGATCGAGGCGCTGACCGAATTTTGCGAGCGCCACAGACTGGCCCGGCTGAGCATCGACGAAGGCTATGGCGCCGAACCGCGGTTCGAGCCGCGCCCGGCAACGGTGACTCTGGCCGGACGCGCGGTGGCGCTTCCGGTCGGCGCATTCCTTCAAGCGACGGTCGAGGGCGAGCGCGCGTTGACCGACGCGGTGCTCGAGGCAGTCGGGGAGGCGGAGCGGCCGCTCGACCTGTTCGCCGGGCTTGGGACGTTCGCGCTGGCTCTGCCCGGACGGGCCGGCGCGGCCGAAGCGTCGCGCGAGGCGGTGCTGGCGCTGAAGGCTGCCGCGCCGATGGTCGAAGTCCAGCATCGCGATTTGTACCGGCGCCCATTCGACGCGGCCGAGCTTGCCGCGCACGATGCGGTGGTGCTCGACCCGCCGCGCGCGGGGGCCGAGCAGCAGGTGCGCGCGCTGGCCGCCTCGAGCGTGCCGCAAATCGCCTATGTCAGCTGCAATCCGGCGACGTTCGCGCGCGACGCCCGGCTGCTCGCGGACGGCGGCTATAGGCTGCTATCGGTGCAGCCGGTTGGCCAGTTCCTGTGGTCGACCCATGTCGAGCTGGCGGCCGCCTTCGCGCGCTAGCTGTGCAGCCAATGCATGGCGGCGTGGACGGTGAGGCCGAGCAGGCACAACGAAGACAAAGCGAACAAGGCGAAGCGGATCGGCAGCACGTTGACCGTCGACTGCCAGATGCTGTGGGCGATGCGCAGGATCGCATAACCCCAAGCGAGGGCGACGTTGATCGGCTCGTTCTCGCCCATCAGCGCAAGCGCCAGGACGATCGCGTAGAACAAGGTCGGCTGCTCCATCAGATGCGCATAATTGTGCGCCGGCCAATTGTGCGGGCCGGGGGGCATGTCCGCACCGCGCACGCCGGGCGGCATCTTCGCGCGATTTTTCATGAACGGCGCGCGTTTGACTGCAAGCCATACGAGCATGACGAGGCTCCACGCGACGAGCGCGATGACCGGGCCGAGTAACGGTTGCGAGTCCATGTGTCCCCCTTTTTGGGGGAGCATAGCGGAGTGGGGGAGCGGTGCTAGTGGGGCGCGTTGTCATTGCGCGGAGCGCGACGCTCCAGCTCCGGCGCCGTTGAATTGCCGCGCCGCTTCGCGGCTCGCAATGACGAGAAGGAGACTACCCCTCCACCATCCCCATCGCGCTGCGACCGGGAGGAGCCCTCAGTCGAACAACTTCGCGAACCTGGGCTTGGCGCGGTTGCGCCAGTGGCCGCGGTGGTAGGCGTCGCTGGCGAGGAGCGGCAGGACCGAGGTGGCTTCGGCGAACACCATCTGCTCAAGCGCGGTTGAGACCTTGCCCCAGCTGGCCGCTTCCTGGAGCGTTGAGGAGGAGCAGGCGCCGTCGCGGACGTCAGCGACGGTGATCTGGATGGCGTATTTGTGCACCTCGACATCGTCGTGGCCGAGGATTTCGGCGCACACCACCGTGTCCTGCGCGAAGTTCTTGGGAACGCCGCCGCCGATCATGAGGAGGCCGGTGGTCCCGGCCTTGATCTTGATGTCGGTCAGCTCGCGGAAGTCGGCGATCGAATCCATCGTCATATAGTGGCCGCCGCGCTTCATCGCGTCGGCCTGGTGCTTGACTAGCCCGAAGCCAGCCGAGCTGTCGGTGAACGCCGGGCAGAAGATCGGCACGTCATGCTCGTAGGCGAGCTGGACCAGGCTGCCGTCCTTCTTGGCGTTGCCGGCGGCGAGCCACTTGCCCATCTCGCGGATGAAAGCGCGGCTGGAATAGGGGCGCGGCTCGAGGCTGTCGGCGATGAGGCCGATGGTATGGTCGCAATCCTGCAGCGCGACCTCGTCGATATAGGTGTCGTAGATGCGGTCGATGTAGAGCGAGCGGAGCGTGTCATCGTCAGGGATTTCAAGCGCTTGATAGTGCTTGTGGCCAAGCGCTTCGAAGAAATCCATGTCGACGATAGAGGCGCCAGTGGCGACGATCGCGTCGACCATATTGTTCTTCACGAGCTCGGCATAGAGATCCATGCAGCCGCCGGCCGAGGTCGAGCCGGCGATCACCAGCCACACTGAGCAGTCGGGATCGGCGAGCATCTGGTTGTAGATGTCGGCAGCGCGCGCGAGGTCGCGGCTGGTGAAGCTCATCTTGCCCATCGCCTCGACGATCGGGCGCGCGTCGAAGCTGGTGATGTCGATATGCTCGACGACGTTCGACAGCAGCTCGGACTTTCGCGTGTCGTTGATTTTGGTCTCGTCCTGGACCTTGTTGAGCGTGTCGGTGGTCATTGGCAAACTCCATTCCCCTCCCGCTTGCGGGAGGGGTTAGGGGTGGGGATATGTCGCGGGCGGGAGCTAGCCCACCCCCGGCCCCTCCCGCAAGCGGGAGGGGAGAAGGACGGCGCCCCTCCCGCAAGCGGGAGGGGTGATTGCTACAATTTCACGACGTTGGAACGCTTGGGCTCTTCGATCGCGGTGTAGAGCGAGGTCATCGGCTCGTCGGCGACGATCACGCGGTCCTCGACTCCGAAGCCGTTGAAGCCCGTGCGCATCGCGCAGCCGTAGGCGCCGAGCATGCCGATCTCGATATAGTCGCCGGCGACGATATCGCCGGGCAACTCGAACGGGCCGGCCATGCGATCAAGATCGTCGCAGGTCGGGCCGTAGAAGCTGAAGCCCATCGGGCGCGTGTCGCTGTCGGGCTCGCGGATCAGCCGGACCGGATAGCGCCAGCCGATGTGCGCGGCGTCGAACAAAGCGCCATAGGCGCCGTCGTTGATGTAGAGCTCGTCGCCGCGGCGCTTTTCGACCCGCACCAGGACCGAGGCATATTCGGCGCACAAGGCGCGGCCGGGCTCGCACCACAATTCGGCGCTGTAGCTGATCGGGAGCGCTTCGAAGGCGCGGTGGATGACCTCGAAATAGGCTTCGAGCGGGGGCGGCTCCATGCCCGGATAGGACGACGGGAAGCCGCCGCCGACATCGACGATGTCGACCGTTACCGCCGCCTCGACGATCGCGTCGCGGACCCGGCCCATCGCCTCGGCATAGGCGGCCGGGCTCATCGCCTGGCTGCCGACGTGGAAGCAGATGCCGAGCGCGTCGCTGGCCTGGCGCGCTGCCATCAGCAGCGCCTTCACCTCATTGGGCTCGGCGCCGAACTTGGCGGCGAGGCTGAGGCGGGCGTGGTCCGAGCTGACTCGCAGGCGGACGAGCAAATTGAGATCGGTCGCCGCGGTGCCGTCGTCGGCCGCGGTGGCGGTGACGATCTTGTCGAGCTCTTCAAGCGTATCGAGGCTGAAGGTCCTGACGCCATGCTCGTGATAAGCCTCGGCGATAGCCTCCGACGCCTTGACCGGGTGCATGAAGCACAGGGTCGCGTCCGGGAGCGTTTCCGCAACCAAGCGCACTTCGCCGAGCGAGGCGACGTCATAATGGGTGACGCCGGCGTCCCACAGCACCCGCAGCAGTTCGGGCGAGGGATTGGCCTTGACCGCATAGAGCGACATGCCCGGAAACTTCTCGACGAAGAAGCGGGCGGCGCGGGTGGCGGCATGCGGGCGAAGCAGTGTCACCGGCTGGACCGGGCGCTGCTTCGCGATGTCGGCAACGGTGAGGCTGCCGGTCGGGGCGGTCGCTAGCCCCAGCGCGCGATGATGCTTGTGCAATTCAAGGGACCTCCAGTGGGTAGTGAGTGAAGCACTGCCTTGCGGTTGGAAGTCCCATGGGGCAGCGGAGGCGCGATATATGGTCGAGGGGTGGCGGTGTAAAGAATTTTTGGTCGCCGCGCCGGGCCCATGGCTCGGTTCGTCGGCCGATTGCCACGTTGCGGCGAAATGCTTGAAAGATCAGGGACTTGCCGAGGATGGTTGAGGTCACTCGCGACGATGTGCTGGCGGCGGAGGCGCGGATCGCAGGGGCGGTGATGGAGACTCCGCTGCTGCAAAGCGAAATCTGCGGGGTGGCGTGCCACCTGAAATGCGAGTCGCTACAGACCGGCGGAGCATTCAAGCTCCGCGGCGCCAGTAACCGGTTGCTGGCGATGAGCGCGGACGAGCGGGCGCGGGGCGTGGTCGCTTTCTCGTCGGGCAACCATGCGCAGGGCGTGGCGATCGCGGCGCAGCGGCTGGGGATGTCGGCAACGATCGTCATGCCGGGCGATGCGCCGGAACTGAAGGTGGCGGGGACCCGAGCGGCGGGGGCGGAGATCGTGTTCTACGACCGAGCGGGCGAGAGCCGGGAGGCGATCGCGGCGCGGATCGCGGCGGAGAGCGGGGCGATCGTGGTGCCGAGCTTCGATGATCCGTGGGTGATTGCCGGGCAGGGGACGGTCGGGAGCGAGATCGAGCGCCAATTGGGGACGGCGCCGAACGCGGTGGTGGTGCCGTGCGGCGGCGGCGGGCTGACGGCGGGGATCGCGCTAGCGCTGCCGGGGGCGCGGATCGTGGCCGCCGAGCCAGAGGGGTGGGACGATATGCGGCGGTCGCTCGCCGCGGGCGAGATCGTGCCTGTGGGGAAGGGTGCGCCGCCGACGCTATGCGACGCGCTTCAAACCCCCCGCGTGTCGCTTCTGACGTTCGACATCCTGCGGGCGCGGGGAGTGGAGGTGGTGACGGTGAGCGATGCCGAGGTGCGGGAGGGCGTGCGGTTGGCGTGGCAGGAGCACCGGCTGGTGGTCGAGCCGGGCGGGGCGGCGGCGCTGGCGGCGGTGCTTGCGGGGAAGGTCGCGGTGCACGAGGGGACGGTGATCGTGCTGTCGGGCGGGAATATCGACCCGGCGCTGCACGCGGAGATCGTCGGCTAAGCGGCGGCGGTGCGGTATTGGCC
Organism: Sphingomonas mesophila; assembly: GCF_003499275.1. GTDB lineage: Bacteria > Pseudomonadota > Alphaproteobacteria > Sphingomonadales > Sphingomonadaceae > Sphingomicrobium > Sphingomicrobium mesophilum. Next base: position 851,697 of record NZ_QWDF01000001.1, read on the forward strand.
GGGGGCGACGTGGCTCGGGCTCGAGCGCTCGACCGCTCTGGTCAGCTCCTCGAGCTCGGCGGCGAGCGTCTGGAGCTCGGCGGCGAGCGCCTTGGGATCGGTGTCGGCGAGGCTGGCGGAGGCGTCGAGCAGGCTGTCGAGCATCATTGCGATGCACGGCAGGATGGTCTCCTCGATCCGCTCGAAGGCTTCCTCGAGCCGCTGCTGGCGCACCACTTGATCCATCGGCGGGACCGTCGCACGATTGCGGTTAAGCCTTCGTGAAAGGAGCGCGACGATGGAAGATTTTGCGAATTTGGCGCTCGGCCTGGCGATGATCGCGGCGTTCCTGCTGATCGCCGGCGGGATCGCGCTCATCCGCCGCGACGACGACCGCAAGCGCGGCATCCTGATGATCGTCGCGGCGGCGGTGCTAATCGCCAACGTGGCGATCTGGACGGTCTAGGTGAGGGCGGGGCGGGTCGCGAAGTCCTGGCCGAGGCGCATGTCGAGATAGCGGTCGACGCTTTTCATAAGCTGCGGCATTTCCTCGGCGAAGAAGTGGTTGGCGTGGGGAATGGTGTCGTGGTGGATGGTGATGTGGCGCTGGGTGCGCAGCTTGTCGACCAGCTTCTGAACCGCTCCCGGAGTGACCACCTCGTCCGCTTCGCCCTGGATGATGATGCCCGAAGAGGGGCAGGGGGCGAGGAACGAAAAATCATACATGTTGGCGGGCGGCGCGATCGAGATGAAGCCCTTGATCTCCGGTCGGCGCATGAGGAGCTGCATGCCGATCCAGGCGCCGAAGCTCACCCCGGCGACCCAGGTTTGCTCGGCTTCGGGATGAATTTGCTGGACCCAGTCGAGCGCGCTAGCCGCATCGGAGAGTTCGCCGACGCCATTGTCGAATGTGCCTTGGCTGCGACCGACGCCGCGGAAGTTGAAGCGCAAGGTGGCGAAGCCGCGGCGCACGAAATCCTTGTAGAGCAGCTGCACCAGCTTGTTGTTCATGGTGCCACCGGCCTGAGGGTGCGAGTGGAGGATCATCGCCACCGGCGCGCGCGGGCGCGGCCCCGGGTTGAAGCGGCCTTCGAGGCGGCCTTCGGGTCCGGGGAAAATGACTTCGGGCATGTCGCGGCGCTCGCACTGCAAGGAGGAAGATTCGGAATTCGCGTCGGCAGGTGCGCGGCGCGGGCCGAGCCTATATAGGCTGGGCGCTCGTTCTGGCAATCGGCAGGAATGGCCGCATTTTGAAGACTCGCATCTATCTCGACCACGCCGCGACGACGCCGGTCATCGCCGCCGCGCGCGCCGCCTTCCAGCGTGGGCTCGACACGCCGGGCAACCCCAACAGCCCGCATGGCGAGGGCCGGGCGGCACGGGCGCTACTCGAGGAGGCGCGGGCAACGCTCAAGGACGCGCTCGGCTGGCGGCATGACGTCATCTTCACCTCGGGCGCGAGCGAGGCGGTCGAGATCGCCGGGCGGCGGGCGTGCGTCGCGGGGCGCGCCTATGGCGCAACCGAACATGCGATTGTGCCGTTCGCGATGGGCGAGGATGCAGCGGTGATCCCGGTGCACGGTGACGGGCTGATCGACGAGGCGGCGTTGGCCGAGGTGCTGGCGCAAGGGCCGGCGCTGGTCGCGATCCAGCAGGTCAATAACGAAACCGGGGTGATCCAGCCGCTCGACCGGCTCGGCGCGGTGATCCGGGACGCGGGGTCGCTGCTGCTCGCGGATTGCGCGCAGGGCGCCTCGAAGTTGCCGTTGCCGGACGCGGATTTCATCGCGGTGTGCGGTCACAAATTGGGCGGGCCGCTCGGGGTCGGGGCGCTGCTGGTCAAGGATCTGGCGACGATTGAAGCGTGCGGCGGCGGGCAGGAGCGTGGCTATCGCCGGGGAACTCAGGATATGCCCGGCGCACTGGCGTTCGCCGCGGCATTGGCGGCGCGGCCCTATGACCTCGACCGGCATCGCGCCTTGCGCGAGCGGCTCGAAGCGGGGGTGATCGCGGCCGGCGGGGAGGTGATCGCCGGCGCGGCGCCGCGCTTGCCAACGATCGGCGCGATCGGGCTTCGCGGCGCGTCGTCTGCGGCGCTGTTGGTCCAGCTCGACCTCGCCGGCCTAGCGGTGTCGGCAGGCAGCGCCTGCGCCTCGGGCAAGGCCAAGGCCAGCCATGTGCTGACGGCGATGGCGGTCGAGGCGGAATTAGCCGCATCTTATCTCAGGATCAGCTTCGGGCCGGAGACGAGCGAGAGGGAGGTCGACGCTTTCCTCGAGGAGTTCTCGCCCATGGCGATGCGGGCCCAGGCCGGCCGGGCGGCATGATCTACCTCGATTATCAGGCGAGCACCCCGCTTGCGCCGGAGGTGGCGGCGGCGATGCGGCCGTGGATCGAGGACAAGTTCGCCAATCCGCATTCGCCCTCGACCTGGGGGCGGGAAGCGGCGGCAGCAATCGAGCTGGCGCGCGACCGACTGCTCGGCGCGATCGGGCTCGACGAAGGGCGGCTGGCGTTCACCTCGGGTGCGACCGAGGCGCTCAACTGGGCGATCCGGGGTACGCTCGAGCGATCCGAGCGGCGGCGGATTGTCACCATCGCGACCGAACATGCCGCGGTGCTCGACTCCTGCGAGTGGCTGGAAGGGCAGGGGGTGCAGGTAGTCCGCCTGCCGGTCGGTCGGGATGGGCTGGTCGACCTCGAAACGGCGCGCGCCGCGATCGACGAGCGGACGGCTCTGGTCGCGGCGATGCTGGTCAACAACGAGATCGGGGTAGTCCAGCCGGTCGCCGAGCTGGCGGGACTGGCGCACGAGGTCGGCGCGATCATGCTGTGCGATGCGGTCCAGGGGTTCGGGCGGTTGGAAATCCCGGCCGGTCCGCACCTCGTCGCGCTGTCGGCGCACAAGGTGCACGGGCCCAAGGGCGTCGGCGCCCTGTGGATGCGCAAGGGCGCCGAGCCGCGGCCGCTGCTGCACGGCGGCGGGCAGGAGATGGGGCTTCGCTCGGGGACGCTGTCTCCGGCGCTCGCGGTGGGGTTCGGCGAGGCGGCGCGGCTGGCCGACGAATGCCGGGGTCGGGACTGCGACCATGTCGAGAAACTATGGCAGGTCGCGCTGTCAAGCTTCTCGGATGATTGGACAATCAACGGCAGCGTCGAGACACGCTATCATGGCAATCTCAACCTTCGGCTCGACGGGCTGGATGGTGCGCGGCTGATCGGCGAACTGCGCAATATCGCTTTTTCGCTGGGCTCGGCCTGCGCCTCGGGATCGGGGCGGCCGAGCCATGTGCTACGCGCCCTGGGGTTGAGCGACCGCGAGGCGCGCTCGTCGATCCGGCTCGGCTTCGGGCGTTACACCGGCGAGGCGGAGCTGCGCTCGGCCTGCCGCCACATCGTCCGGGTGGCGCGCGAGCAGCAGGAATGGGCGGCGTGACGCTGGTCCGCTTCCTGAGAGCGTCGGGGGAGGTCGATCGCGAGGTCGAGGCGGCGGCGGGGGCCAATCTGCTGGCGCTGGGGCAGGCCAATGGCCAGAGGCTCGAAGGGGCGTGCGAGGGGGCGATGGCCTGCTCGACCTGCCATGTGCTGGTCGCGGCGGAGGATTTTGGGCGGTTGCCGGCGGCGAGCGAGGAAGAGGAGGATCTGCTCGATCTTGCCGCCCACGCGACTCGATGGTCGCGGCTGTCGTGTCAGGTGGCGGTGCCGGACGGGGCGGCGTTCACGGTGACGGTGCCGCCAAGCGCGTATAATTTCGACCGGTAAGCCAAAAGCAGCACGACCCGCGCGCGCTTGCATAGCCGCTCGTGGCTCGCCATATGCCCGCGCGGAAGTCGGTGGGCGGGGCTGTCGCCAACCTGGTCAGGTCCGGAAGGAAGCAGCCACAACGATTTCGTCCCGGGTCGCCGGCTTCCACCCTGCCACATTTTGGATCCGTCGCCCCAGCGTAGGCTGGGGCCCATGCCGTCCTGTCACGCGCATGCGCTAGGCATGGATGCCAGCCTTCGCTGGCATGACGAGGAGGGGGCGCTTAAACCCGGCGCGTGACATCCGACGAATCACCTGACGACCTCGGCCTCGGGCTCGGCCTTGACGAGCCGCCGCAGCGCGAGCGGACTACCACGGCGACGCCCTATCGCGTGCTGGCGCGAAAATATCGGCCGCAGAATTTCGACGAGCTGATCGGCCAGGACGCAATGGTGACGACGCTCGCCAACGCTATCCAGCGCGGGCGGATTGCGCACGCCTTCCTGCTGACCGGGGTGCGCGGAGTCGGCAAGACCTCGACCGCGCGGCTGATCGCCAAGGCGCTCAACTGCATCGGGCCGGACGGCAGCGGCGGACCGACGATCAAGCCGTGCGGAATGTGCGAGCCGTGCCGGTCGATCGCCGAGGGGCGGCACATTGACGTGATCGAGATGGACGCGGCGAGCCACACCGGCGTCGACGACGTGCGCGAGATCATCGATGCGGTGCGCTATGCGGCGGTGTCGGCCCGGTTCAAGATCTACATCATCGACGAAGTGCACATGCTGTCGAAGAACGCCTTCAACGCGTTGTTGAAGACGCTCGAGGAGCCGCCGGCGCACGTTAAATTCCTGTTCGCGACGACCGAGGTCGACAAGGTGCCGGTGACGGTGCTGTCGCGCTGCCAGCGGTTCGACTTGCGGCGAATCCCGGCCGACAAATTGGTGACCCATTTCCGCGGCGTGGCGCTGGCCGAGGGGGTCGAGGTCGACGACGAGGCGCTGGGCGTGATTGCCCGGGCGGCCGAGGGCTCGGCGCGCGATGGGCTAAGCATCCTCGACCAGGCGATCGCGCATGGTGAAGGCCGGGTCGACGCGGCGCAGGTGCGGGCGATGCTCGGGCTGGCCGACCGGGCACGGGTGCGGCGGCTGCTCGAGACCGTGCTCGGCGGGGATTCGGCGGCGACCTTGGCGCAACTGGACGAGGCGCATGCGCTCGGGCTCGATCCCAAGTCGTTGCTGCGCGGGCTGATGGAGAGCCTGCACGCGGTCACTCGGGCCAAGGCCGGGGCGGCGGGCGACGTCCTCCAATCGGCCGAGGAGCGCGAGGCGGCCAATGCGCTGGCGGGCAAGCTCGGCTGGGCGACGATCCACCGGCTGTGGCAGATGCTGCTGAAGGCGCTTGGCGATGTGGCGCAGGCGCCCGATCCCAATGAGGCGGCGGCGATGGCGCTGCTGCGGCTGATCCATGCGGCCGACCTGCCCGACCCGGGTGAGCTGATGCGGCAGGTTCGCGGGGAGGGGACGGCAGCGCAGGCGCGGCCATCCGCTCCGGCGCCGCGTGCGGATTCGCCGACAGGCGATGCGCCGACGACGTTCCTTGAGCTGGTCGAGATGGTCGAGCGCAGCGGGGGGCAGGCGATCGGGTTCCAGCTGCGCGAGCAGGTCGGGCTGGTGGAGTTCGCGGCCGGCCGGCTGGTGTTGCGGCCGCTGCGTCCGCTCGGGCCGGACTTCACGGTCGAGCTTGCGCGGCGGCTGAAAGCGGCGACGGGGCAGCCGTGGACGGTGAATTTGACCGAGGACGGCGGCGAGCCGTCGCTTGCGCAGCTCGAGACGATGGCCGAAGAACGGGTGCGCGCCGATTTGCTGTCGGAGCCGGGGCCGGCGGCGCTGCTCGACGCATTTCCTGACGCGCAGCTGGAATCGATCAACCAGAAGGACCGCTAAGCATGCCGAGCCTCGAAGAAATCATGCAGATGGCCCAGAACGCGCAGGCCGAGCTGGCCAAGGCGCAGGACAATCTCGACAAGGTCGAGGTGGAGGGCGCGAGCGGCGGCGGGCTGGTGCGGATCAAGGCGACCGCCAAGGGGCGCATCCTGGGAGTGGCGATCGATGACAGTTTGTTCGTGCCGGCCGACAAGGCGATGCTCGAGGATCTGATCGCGGCAGCGCTCAACGATGCGCGGGCCAAGGCCGACCAGGCGGCGGCGGCGGAAATGCAGAAGATGTCGGCCGGGCTGCCGCTTCCGCCCGGCTTCAAGATGCCGTTCTAGGAGGACTCGCTATGCCGCTCGGCGCGATGCAGCACTGGCCGCTTCGGGTTACCAGCCTGATCGACCATGCGGAGCGCGAGCATGGCGGGCGCGAGATCGTCTCGGCATGGGCCGACGGATCGGTCAGCCGAACCGACTGGCGCGGGGTGGCGCACGATGCGCGGCGGATGGCGCAGGCGCTCGAGGCGGCCGGAGTGGCCAAGGGCGACCGCGTGGCGACGCTGGCGATGAACCACGCGCGGCATCTTACCGCCTGGTACGGCGCGTGCGGCATGGGCGGGGTGTTGCACACCATCAACCCGCGGCTGTTCCCCGACCAGCTGGCCTATATCGTCGGCCACGCCGAGGACCGCGTGCTGCTCTACGATGCGCTGTTCGCGCCGCTGGTCGAGAGGATGAAGCCGCACTGGCCCACTATCGAGACCTATGTATGCTTCGACCTACCCGAAGGCTGGAGCGGCGACGTCGGGTTCGCCGAGTGGATTGCGGCGCACGACGGGGACTATGTTTGGGCGCAGGGCGACGAGCGCGACCCGTGCGGGCTGTGTTACACCAGCGGGACGACCGGCAATCCCAAGGGCGTGCTGTACGAGCACCGCTCGACTCTGCTCCACGCGATGGCCGAGATCAGCCCCGACGTAATGGGGCTGAGCGCGCGCGCGGTGGCGCTGCCGATCGTGCCGATGTTCCACGCCAACGCCTGGGGACTGCCGTGGGCGGCGCCGATCGCGGGGTGCAAGCTGGTGCTGTCGGCTGATTATCGGCCGGAGCGGATGTGCAATCTGTTCCGGGATGAGGGCGTCACCCACAGCGCCGGCGTGCCGACGGTGTGGATCGAGATGATCGCCTATATCGAGCGCACCGGCGCCGACCTCGGGCCGCTAAAGAATGTGATCATCGGCGGCTCGGCGGCGCCGCGGGCGATGATCGAGTGGCTGCGCAGCCGCGGGATCGAGGTCGGCCACGCCTGGGGCATGACGGAGACCTCGCCGATCGGGACGGTCGGAGCTCCGCCCGCCGACTGGGACGGGAAGAGCGAGGGCGAGCGGGTCGATTACGTCAGCCGCCAGGGCCGCGTGCCGTTCGGGGTCGAGCTTCGGATCGTCGACGACGAAGGGCTCGAGCTACCGCGCGACGGAAAGGCGAGTGGCCGTCTGCAGATCCGCGGGCCGTGGGTCGTCCAGCGCTACTTCAAGGCCGAGGAGGATGCGGTCGACGCCGACGGCTGGTTCGACACCGGCGACGTCGCCGCGCTGCACCCCGACGGGACGATGCAGATCACCGACCGATCGAAGGACGTGATCAAGTCGGGCGGCGAGTGGATCAGCTCGATCGAGCTGGAGAATGCCGCGCTCGGCTTCGACGGCGTGCTCGAGGCGGCGGCGATCGGCATTGCCCATCCCAAATGGGACGAGCGGCCGTTGCTATGCGTGGTGCGCAAGCCCGGCGCCGAGGTGTGCCCGAGGGGGCTTCGCGAGCATCTGGCGGGGCAGGTCGCCAAATGGTGGCTGCCGGACGCGATCGAGTTCGTCGACGAGCTGCCGCACACGGCGACCGGCAAGATCAGCAAGCGGACCCTGCGCGAGCGGTACGCCGATTACCGCTTCGCCGATGCTGAGGCGATGGTCGGGCGGGATTAGGGGCGGCTCGTCATTCAAGCGACGGCTGGCATCCATGCCTAACGTTTGTGCGAGATGGAGAGGTATGGGCCCCAGCCTTCGCTGGGGCGACGGGTAACACTCGTCGGGCGACGGGTGGGTGGATTCGGGACGAGTCTTGCCCTATCTGCGCCGGCAAATCCCACCTTCCAGAGACAAGGATCGCGACCCTTATGGCCGCCCAATATGCGTTCGTCATGAAAGGCATGACCAAGTCGTTCCCCGGCGCCGCCAAGCCGGTGCTGAGCAACATCAATCTGCAATTCTACCAGGGCGCCAAGATCGGCATCGTCGGGCCAAACGGGGTGGGCAAGTCGACCCTGATCAAGATCATGGCCGGGCTCGACACCGAATTCACCGGCGAGGCGTGGCCGGGCGAGAACATCACCGTCGGCTATCTGGCGCAGGAGCCGCAGCTCGACGAGAGCAAGACGGTCTTGGAAAACGTCAAGGACGGCGCGCGCGAGGTGGCCGACATGGTCGACCGTTTCAACGCCATCTCGGCCGAGATGGGCGATCCCAAGGACGACACCGACTTCGATGCGCTGATGGCCGAGATGGGCGAATTGCAGGAGAAGATCGACGCGGTCGACGGCTGGACGCTCGACAACCAGCTCGAGATCGCGATGGAAGCGCTGCGCTGCCCGCCCGGCGACTGGCCGGTGACCGATCTGTCGGGCGGCGAAAAGCGTCGCGTGGCGCTGACCCGGTTGCTAATCCAAAAGCCGTCGATCCTGCTGCTCGACGAGCCGACCAACCACCTCGACGCCGAGAGCGTCCAGTGGCTCGAGACGCATCTGAAGGAATATGCCGGCGCGGTGCTGATGATCACCCACGACCGCTATTTCCTCGATAACGTCGTCGAATGGATCCTCGAGCTCGATCGCGGAAGCTATTACCCGTACGAAGGAAACTACTCCACATATTTGGAAAAGAAGGCGAAACGCCTCGCCCAGGAATCGCGCGAGGAGAGCGGCAAGCAGAAGGCGCTGGCCCGCGAGCTGGAGTGGATCCGGCAGACCCCTGCGGCGCGCCAGTCCAAGTCCAAGGCGCGCATTCGCAAGTTCGAGCAATTGCAGGACGCTCAGGACGACCGCCGCATCGGCAAGGCGCAGATCGTCATCCAGGTGCCCGAGCGGCTCGGCGGCAAGGTGATCGAGGTCAACGGCATCTCCAAGGCCTATGGCGACAAATTGCTGTTCGAGGATCTGAGCTTCACGCTCCCCCCGGGCGGGATTGTCGGCGTGATCGGGCCGAACGGCGCCGGCAAGTCGACCCTGTTCCGGCTGATCACCGGCAAGGAACAGCCGGATTCGGGCACGATCGACATCGGCGAGACCGTCCGCCTCGGCTTCGTCGACCAGAGCCGCGATCATCTCGACCCGAGCAAGAACGTGTGGGAGGAGATCAGCGACGGGCTCGACTACATGAAGGTCAACGGCCAGGACGCCTCGACGCGGGCCTATGTCGGCGCGTTCAACTTCAAGGGGCCGGACCAGCAGAAGAACGTCGGCAAATTGTCAGGCGGCGAGCGCAATCGCGTGCACATGGCCAAGATGCTTAAAGAGGGCGGCAACGTGTTGCTACTCGACGAGCCGACCAACGATCTGGACGTCGAGACGTTGGGCGCGCTCGAGGAAGCGATCGAGAATTTCGCCGGCTGCGCGGTGGTCATCAGCCACGACCGTTTCTTCCTCGACCGGCTGGCGACGCACATCCTCGCGTTCGAGGGCGAAAGCCATGTCGAATGGTTCGAGGGCAATTTCGAGGCGTATGAAGAGGATAAGCGCCGGCGGCTTGGGCCTGAGGCCGACCGGCCGCATCGGGTGACGTACAAGAAGCTGACGCGGTAGGGAGGAGGGCCCCGGGTCAAGCCCGGGGCGACTGACGAGCTTGGAAGCGACCTCCAAGCCGGGCGAGGGGCTCTAAAGCTTCACTTCCGCCTGATGCTCGTGCTGCTGGTCCTTGCCGGGGTCGACGTCGAACAGGCTTTTGAGCGCGGCGGCTTTGATGGTCTGGCCGGGGGTCGATTCCCAAATGTCGGCGCGGGTCGCGTCGAAGCGGATGAGGAGGAGGTTGGGGTCGTCCTTGCCGTCCTTGTACCAGACCGCCGCGAACGGGTTCCACAGCCGATCGATGACCGCGCGATCGTTGTCGGCGTGCAGCGTGCCGTGGATGTGAGCGAAGATCTTGTGCCCCTTGGAGACGAAAGTGGCGATGGCTCGGGCGCCGTCCTTGAGGTCCTGGCCGACGCCCTCGTTCTTCGACGCGAAGATGTAGATCGGGCCGCCGTCTTCCTCGTCGGCGCCCTCGGCGAGGTCGACCTGAGCGGTCATCGGCCGGGTGCGGTCGTCGTCGACCCCGTCGAGCCCGAGCATCATCGTGCGGTCGCTCTGCAATTCCTTCCAGAACAGCTTGCGCAGGCGGGTCTCGGGCTTCTCGTCGGAATCGAACATCGTCACGCTCCGTGGATGGTTTCGCCACCTCAACGGAAACGCCGCGCCGTGGGTTCCCTGATACGGCACTTAGCCGGTTCGGCGCTCTAGCGTGCGGCCTCGAGCGCCTGGACCTGGGTGCCGATGGCAACGATCTTGGGGGTCCCGTCGGCGGCGCGCACGCGGATCTTGTTGGCGGCGGGGGCGAGCGGGACCTTGGCCCAATTCTGGCCGCCATCGCGCGTCTCGAAGCCGCCGGCGGCGGTGCCGACCCAGCCGATGTCCGGGGTGGCGAAGCCGATGCCGAACTGGCGCGCCTTGGCATCCAGCGTCAGCGGCACTTCGCGCCAGGTCTCGCCGCCGTCCAATGTCTTGGCGACCAATTGCTGGGCGCGCTCGGGATCATAGCTTTGCACCGTGGTGTAGCCGACGCGGTTGGTGGCGAAGCTCGCTTTCCAGATCAGCTCGCGCTTGCGGCTCGAGCGGTAGACTTCGCGCCAGGTGCGGCCGCCGTCGCGGGTCTTGAGAATCAGCGCGTTGGAATTGGCATTGTCCTTGTCGGTCGCGGCAAACACGAAGCCGGTGTCGGCATCGAGGAACTTGACGTCGAGGATCATTCCGGCGCGGTCCGACAAGTCGATGAAGCGCCACGTCTCGCCGCCGTCGAGCGAGCGCAGCAGCTTCGCCGGGCCGCCGACGCGGCCGCCGGCGTGGACGATCACCCGCTGGCGCAGTCGGCCCTGGTAGATCGCCTCGCTCTTGACGATGTCGATCGCGCAAATGCCCTCGACGATCGCGCCGTTGATGGCGACCGGGCTCCAGCTGCGCCCGCCGTCGCGTGTGCGATAGAGCGGATTGGTGTCGGTGACCCCCGGATAATAGTCGCCGACATTGCCGAGGAAGCCGTTGTCGGAATCGACGAAGCCGAGCGCGCGGATGAAGGTGCCCGGCTTGCTCCAGACTTTGGCCCAGGTCGAGCCGCCGTCGTCGGTTCGGAACAGGTCACCCTTGCCTGTGCCGTAGAAACCGATCGCGGCGGTGGCGAAGTGAATGTCGTCACGCTTGCCATTGAAGGCCTCGCTCGGCTGGGTTTGCCAGATGGCGCCGGGCGGGACCGCGATCGGTTCGGGCGCGGCGGGAAGCGCCGTCCGGCACGAGGCCAGCGCAAGCGTGGCGGCCGTGAGCAGTTTCAAGTTCATCCGATAGCCCCTCGTTGTGCGGGGAGGGTTGCGGGGGAAGGGCGCCGTGCCCAGCGCTCACTCGACCGCGCGGCAGGCGGGTTCGACCAACAGCCGAGAACCCCTAATTATTGCGGATGGCGGCGCGGACCTCGTCGCGAACTTCCTCGCGGATTCTGTCGCGCGTGGCCGGGCCGTTTTCGACCCGGCCGGCGGTGGCCTTGCCCTGTGCGGCCACCTTGGCCTTGAGATCGTCGACAAGCGCCTTGGCTTCGTCGCGCCGTCCCTTGGCGGCTGCGACTTCGCCGGCACCGTCGCCGGTCTCGGCGATCGCCAGCTCGGCCTCGGCCTCGACCAGCTCGCCGACCGCTTCGGTCAGCGCGCGCACGGTATCGGCATCAATCTCGGCGCTTCGCTCGCCGTCGACGACGACGCTCACCCGGGCATCCCGCTCACGCTCGGCTGCGCGTTCGATCTTGCGTTCGACTGCGGAGTGGCCATCGCGCGAATCGTCGAAGTCGATGAAATTGCTGCCCTGTACGGCCATTCCGGCGACGATCGCGGCCCCGCCGGCAAGGATCCACGCTAACCGGCCCGCCATGTCCAACTCTCCTGACTGTCCCACTCATATAGGACAGCTGCGACGGTTCGGGAAGTCATCGCATGCGCTTGACCAGCAGGCGCCCGTCCTTGCCTGCCTTGGTGTCGAAATTGGGCACCGCCTTGATCAGATCGCTGAGGCGGTTGAAGCCGTAGTTGCGCACGGCAAAGCTCGACACGGCGGTGGCGCGCTGGCCTACCTCGCTGAGCGACGCATAGCCCTCCTCGTCGCGCTTCGACGCCTTGTAGGCGGCCCCGAGCACCTGGAGAAGCTCGGCGTCGACCGCACGCTGGCCGGCTGCGGCGGGCGGCGCTTCGAGCGCCACCTCGCCTTCGCTCTCAAGCGCGGCGACGTCGAAGAAGCGGGTGCAAGCCTGCTGGAAGCTCTGCGGGGTCTTGGCGGTGCCGAACCCGTAGACCGGCAGGCCGTCCTCGCGGATGCGCTGGGCGAGGGGGAGGAAGTCACTGTCCGAGGACATGATTCCGAAGCCGTCGACATGGCCGCGGTAAAGCAGGTCCATCGCGTCGATGGTCATGCGCATGTCGGTCGCGCTCTTGCCCTTGACGACGTCGAACTGCTGCATCGGCACGATCGAGTGGAGGCCGGTCAGATTGCCCCAACCCTTGAGCGCCGGCTTCGACCAATTGCCGTAGGCGCGGCGGATGTTGATCGTGCCCAGCTCGCCGAGCACCAGCAGCACCTCGTCGAGATGGTCGGGACTGGCGTTATCGGCGTCGATGAGGAGCGCGATGTTGAGCTCCGGCTCGGGGCGATCGAGACTGTCCATGTGGCTGAAAATCCTCTGTAGCCCGTGATTGCACATCAGGGGCGGAACGAAACCGCCGGCTCGTTCGTCATGCCAGAGCGCGTCTAAGAAAGGTGTACCTCATGAACAAGAAACTTCTCACCGTGGCCCTGGCGGGCGTTCTTCCGCTGTCGGCCTGCTCGACCTACAATGACCCGTATTACGGCCAGAACGCCGATGCCCGCCGCGCGGCGACGGGCGCTGCGGCCGGCGCGGTCGGCGGTGCGGTGCTTGGCGCCGTGATCCCCGGCGTCAGCACGGTCGAGGGCGCGATCGCCGGCGGTATTGCCGGTGCGGTTCTCGGCGCGGTCGTCAAGGGCAAGCAGTACTACCGCGATACGCGCGGCTATTGCTACTATGTCGACCAGTATGGCCGTCCGGTCTACGACTATAACGTCCGCTGCTAGTTCAAGCGTTTAGCGAATAGGGTTCAGACGGGGCGGAAGCTCTCTTCCGCCTCGTCGAGAACGCTCAACCGGCCATCGGCGATGGCAAAGTGACAGCCGTGGAGCTTCAGCTCCGCGGCTGTTTCCTTTTCCGCGACGTACGGGAAGGTGCGCAGGTTGGCGAGGCTCTGGCGCACCGCGGCCTGTTCGAGCGCGAGCTGCTTATCGGTGATCTTTGGATTGGCGAGCACGACGGCCCGGACGTCGGCGACGATCGCCAGCCACTGATCTAGGAAGCTCGTCCCGGGGCGACCTTGATCACCGCCCTTGAGCGCCGCCGCGATGCCCCCGCACGCGCCGTGTCCCATGACTACGATATGCCGCACGCCAAGCCCGGTCACCCCGAACTCGATCGCCGAGGACACGCCGTGCAGCCTGCCGTGGATGTCGTAGGGTGGGACGAGATTAGCGACATTGCGCACGACAAAGGCCTGACCGGGGAGGGTGTCGAAGACCGTCGCCGGATCAACCCGGCTGTCGCAGCAGGCGATGATCATCACTGGCGGCTGCTGGCCGTGGGCGAGCTCGTCCCAGCGGTCGCGGAAGCGCTGATAATTGTCGCTCCGGAAGCGGCGGTATCCGTCGATCAGCTGGGCGAACTCGGGCATTGCCTAGAAGCGCTCCTGGCGGATGATCTGGCAATCGGTAATCGTCAGCAGCAGCCGGTGGCTGTCGAGGATTGGGGCGAGGCCCGTCATCAGCCGCTCGGCCTCCTCATTGCCGCCGATCGCCAGCACCATCACCCGACTCGACGAGGTCAACCGCTCGTCCTGCCAGCGCCCATGCCCGCCTTCGCCGCTGAGTACCGGCATGACGGTATGACCGGAGAAACCGGCGTCGCGGATCACCCGCGCAAGCAGCGGCAGGATTTGCTCCTCGATCAGGATCTCGAAGCGCTTCTTGGTCGTGGTCTGGATCATGCGAGCACCCCTGCAAACCAGCTGAGGAAGGCGATATTGAACACAACGTTGAACGGGAAGGTGATGCCAAGCGAGAGCGACAGGTAGATGCCGGGATCGGCCTCGGGGAGGGCGAGGCGCATTGCGGCCGGTACCGCGATGTAGCTCGCTGAGGCCGCCAGTACGCCGAGAATGGCGGCTGTCCCAACATCGAGCCCGATCGCCGTTCCGACGACCGTTCCCAGGATGCCGTTGACGAACGGGATGGCGATGGCGAGCATCGCCAGGCGCGCGGTCACCGCCTTGTTGCCCATCAGGCGCCGCGCCGCGATGAGCCCCATGTCGAGCAGGAATAGGCACAGGATGCCCCGATAGCCGCCGTCGAACACCGGCTTGACGGGCGCGAAGCCGTCCGGTCCGGCGACGAAGCCGATCACCATCGCGCCGACCAGCAGCACGACCGAGGCATTGAGCAGCACCTCGTGCCACAGGCCGCTGCCGCCGCCGGCAGGCGACGCCTGGCCGCGCCGAGCGAGCAGCAAACCGCTGACGATGGCGGGCGTCTCCATGATCGCGAGGACGGCGACCATGAAGCTGGCCGCTTCCATTCCCGCCTCGGCGAGCATTTCGCTGGCAGTGATGTAGGTCACCAGGCTGACCGAGCCGTAATGCGCCGAGGTCGCGGCGGCATCGGTTCGGTTGAGGCCGCCGATCGACCGCAGCAGCGCGAAGACCGGAAAGGGGAGCAGGAAGCTGAGCGCGATACCGGCGAGGCCCGCGAGTGCGAGCTCGGTGGTGAAGCCAGTGGCGGCGATCGATACCCCGCCCTTGAGGCCGATTGCGGCCATCAGGTAGATCGCGAGACCCTTGGCCATCGCTTCGGGGATGGCGAGATCGGAGCGGACGAAGCCGGCAAACAGGCCGAGCACGAAGAACAGGATGATCGGCGAAGTCAGTGTCTCAAGGATCATCGTTCGCTCAGCCCCCCAGTTCGCGCTTTTCGCGGTTAGAGGGCGGCGCAAAGGGTGGCAAGACGGGTCGAGGATCGCTATCTCGCCAGTCGTGAACGCACCGGCCGACATTCCCAAGCAGCGCAAGCCCGACTGGATCCGGGTCAAGGCCCCGGTGAGCCAGGGCTATGCCGATACGCGCAAGTTGATGCGCTCGCTCGGGCTGGCGACGGTGTGCGAGGAGGCGGCCTGCCCGAACATCGGCGAGTGCTGGACCAAAAAGCACGCGACGGTGATGATCCTGGGCGATACCTGCACGCGGGCCTGCGCCTTTTGCAACGTCAAGACCGGCATGCCGCGGAGCGTCGATCCGCTCGAACCGGAACATGTCGCGGTCGCGGCGGCCGAGCTCGGGCTCAGCCATATTGTCGTCACCAGCGTCGATCGCGACGACCTGCCCGACGGCGGGGCGAGCCAGTTCGTCAAGGTGATCGAGGCTCTTCGCCGGGCCACTCCGGCGACCACGATCGAAATCCTCACCCCGGACTTCCGCAACAAGCATGAGGCGGCGGTCGAGGCGATCGTCGCGGCCAAGCCCGATGTCTACAATCACAATCTCGAGACGGTGCCGAGGTTGTACCCGACGATCCGGCCGGGCGCGCGCTACTACGCCTCGCTGCGGCTGCTCGAGACGGTCAAACGGCTCGACCCGACGATCTTCACCAAGTCGGGCGTGATGGTCGGGCTCGGCGAGCAGCGGCTCGAGGTCCACCAGGTGATGGATGACATGCGCTCGGCGGGGATCGATTTCCTCACCATGGGCCAATATCTCCAGCCGACCCCGCGTCATGCGACGGTCGAGGAGTTCGTCACCCCGGCTGCCTTCGAGGCTTATGCGGCAATTGCTCGCGCGAAGGGCTTTCTGTTGGTCGCTGCGTCACCGCTGACCCGGTCGAGCTATCACGCCGGCGACGATTTTGCACGGATGAAGGCGGCGCGCGAGGCGCAGGTTGCACGGGCGGGAGCAAGCGGAGCGGTCGGCTGATGCCTCGCCACAGCGAGACGAAGTTCCTGCCCTATTCGCCGAACCAATTGTTCGAGCTGGTCGCGGACGTCGCGCGTTACGACGAATTCTTGCCGTGGGTTGTGGCGGTGCGGGTGCGCTCGTCGAGCGAGACGGAGACTCTCGCCGACCTCGTAGTCGGCTTCAACGCCTTCAAGGAGCGATTCACGAGTCGGGTGCAGAAGCAGCGGCCGGGGCGGATCGTCGTTGATTATGTCGAGGGGCCGCTGAAATATCTGCACAATGAGTGGCGTTTCGAGCCCGCCGAGGGCGGCACCAATGTCGCCTTCTCGGTCGATTTCGCGTTCAAGTCGCGGATCTTCGAGGCGCTGGCCGGCCAGATGTTCGACCGGGCCTTGCGGCGCATGACGTCAGCCTTCGAGCAGCGTGCCGCGGCGCTTTACGGCATCAACAGTTCGAGCGCGCAGAGCGCCGCCTGAAGGCGGATCCCGGAACGACCGTCGGCGGCATCGAACAATTTGCTGTCGGCGATAACGTCGTCGGGACCGTCCTTGGCGGTGGCGCGCGCGAATACGACCGTTCCGACCGGCTTGCTGGCAGAGCCGCCATCTGGGCCGGCAATGCCGGTAATCGCCACCGCGACGTCCGCGCCCGAAGTCTCGAGCGCGCCCTGGGCCATCGCCCAGGCGGTCGCGACGCTCACCGAACCGAACGTATCGATGACGTCGGAATTGACCCGCAGGCGGTCCATCTTGGCTTGGTTGGAATAGGTCACGAAACCGCTTTCGAACACGTCGGACGAGCCCGGCACCTCGGTGATCGCAGCGCACACCAGCCCGCCGGTGCAGCTTTCGGCGACCGCGATGCGGCGGCCGGCGGCGCGATTGGCGTCGACCACCTCGCGCGCCTTGGCAGTCAGCTTCTCGGGGAGCAGCGACGTCATTGCGGCAGCCTCACGCTGGCTACTGCCTGCGCGGCAATGCCCTCGCCGCGGCCAGTGAAGCCCAATCGCTCGCTGGTCGTCGCCTTGAGGCTGATTTGATCGAGCGGGAGCTCGGCGATTTCGGATATGCGGCGGCGCATCGCCTCGCGATATGGGGTGAGGCGCGGCGCTTCGCAAATGACGGTGCAATCGAGGTGGTCTATGAGGCCGCCGCGCGACCGCACCAGCGCCGCCGCGTGCGCCAGGAAGCGGTCGGACGACGCGCCCTTCCATTGCGGATCGCTGGGCGGAAAGTGGAGGCCGATGTCGCCCTCGGCGATGGTTCCGAGCAAGGCGTCGGTCAGCGCGTGGAGCACGACGTCAGCGTCGCTGTGGCCGGCGAGCCCGCGCTCGTGCGCGATCTCGATCCCGCCCATCATGATCGGGCCGGGGCCGGCGAAGGCGTGCACGTCATAGCCCATGGCGGTGCGCGGGATGAGGGCGGCGGCGAGCATGGCCTCGGCTCTCGGCCAGTCGGCGGCGCTGGTCAACTTGTCGAGCGCCGGGTCGCCGGGGACGGTCGCGACCTTGAGGCCGGCGGCCACCAGCACCGAGCTCTCGTCGGTCGCGGCGCGCCGGCCGACCTCTTCGAACGCGTAGAGCAGGTCCTCGACGTGGAACGCCTGCGGGGTCTGGACCCGGAGCATGCGGGCGCGGTCGACCATGTCGTCGAGTTGGCGGTCGCCGCGCGCGAGCGTGTCGGCCACCGCGAGGACCGGGACGGCGCCGGCGACATCGTCCAGCGCATAGAGCAGGTCGTCGATAACCCTCAATGGGCAGAACGGGCGGGCGGCGTCGTGGATGAGGACGGTGCCGTCGGCGAGGCCGGCCAGGCCGGAGCGGACGCTGTCGTGGCGCTCGGCGCCGCCGGTGACGAGGTTGACGTCACGCTCGCCAATGGCTTGGCGAGCGAGCTCCTCATGGTCGGCGGCGATCACGACGCGGACCTTGGTGACGCGCGGGTGGGCCGAGAGGGAGTCGACGGCGTGGGCGAGCACCGCCTTGCCGCCAAGCATCCGATACTGTTTCGGCACGCCGTCGCCCATCCGGCTGCCCGATCCGGCGGCGACAATGACGGCGGTGACGGGTTCAGGAGCGGACATGGCGCGCGCCTTGCCCGTTTCGGGCGCTTTCTGTAAAGGCGCGCCTTCCCATGAGCCTGCTGAAGCCCATCCACGTCGGTCCGCTGACCATCGACGCGCCGGTCATCTTGGCGCCGATGACGGGCGTCACCGATTTGCCGTTCCGGCGCGTCGTCAAGCGCTACGGGGCGGGGCTCACGGTGAGCGAGATGATCGCAAGCCAGGCGATGATCCGCGAGACCCGCCAGTCGCTGCAGAAAGCGGCGTGGGACCCGAGCGAGGAGCCGGTGTCGCTCCAGCTGGCCGGCTGCGAACCGGCGGCGATGGCTGAGGCGGCGCGGCTCAACGAGCAGCGCGGGGCGGCGATCATCGACATCAACATGGGCTGCCCGGTCAAGAAAGTGGTCAACGGGGATGCCGGAAGCGCCCTGATGCGCGACCTCAAGCTTGCCGCGCAGATCATTGATTCCACGGTGAAAGCGGTTGGCGTGCCGGTGACTCTCAAGATGCGCATGGGCTGGTGCCACGATAGTCTGAACGCGCCCGAGCTGGCGCGCATCGCCGAGGACCTCGGGGTGCGGATGATCACTGTCCACGGCCGCACCCGCAACCAAATGTACAAAGGGTCGGCCGACTGGGCGTTCGTCCGCCGGGTGAAGGCCGCGACCACTGTACCGGTGATCGTCAATGGGGACATCTGCAGCCGGGCGGATGCGCGCCAGGCGCTGGCGCAGTCGGGCGCCGATGGAGTGATGATCGGCCGCGGCGCCTATGGCCGGCCGTGGCTGCTCGGCCAGGTGCTGGCCGACCTGGTGGGCGACGGTGAGCAGGGCGATCCATCGCTTGACGAGCAATTGGCGGTGATCGTCGAGCAGTATGACGCGATGCTCTCGCTCTACGGCTCAGAGACCGGCGTCCGGCTCGCCCGCAAGCACCTCGGCTGGTACGTGAAGGGGCTGCCCGGCTCGGCGGAATTCCGCAACACGGTCAACCGCATCGACGACCCGAAGGCGGTAGTCGCCGCGCTTCGGGAGTTTTACGCGCCCTATCTCCAGCGTATTGCGGCCTAGCTGCTGCAACTGTGTTTTTCAGGCAACGCTTTACGTGCTAGGGGCGCGCGATGGATGTTGCCGCCAGTGAGTCAGCCTTGAGCCACAGCGCGCTCGGCTGGCTTGCCCGCGAGCGCTCGAGCGGCCGCTTTTACCGCTTCGCGACGATCTTCCTGGCCGCGTTGCTGATGGTCATGATCGCGCTCAGCGTGTCCGTGCTGATCGGCGGCAACGAGCCGCAGGAATTCCTGTCGCCGCCGCTGATCGCCCTGTTGCTGGTGTCGATCCTCATCCCGGCGATCGCCCTGATGGTGCTGTTTTCGCGCCGGCTGGCGATGGCCCGGGCGGAGCAGCGTGGGCTTGCCGGCGGTCGATTGCACACGCGTCTGGTGGCGCTGTTTTCGGTGGTCGCGGCG
This sequence comes from Sphingomonas mesophila, assembly GCF_003499275.1. Taxonomy (GTDB): domain Bacteria; phylum Pseudomonadota; class Alphaproteobacteria; order Sphingomonadales; family Sphingomonadaceae; genus Sphingomicrobium; species Sphingomicrobium mesophilum. The sequence continues at coordinate 871,217 of NZ_QWDF01000001.1, forward strand.
GTGCCGACGGTGCTGGTCGCGATTTTCGCCTCACTGCTGTTCCAGTCGGGCCTGGAGTTCTGGTTCTCCGACCGCGCGCGCGGCCTGGTCGAGAATTCGGTGCAGTTGGTGCGCGGGGTCTACGACGCCGAAGTCGAGCGGGTCGCGGCTGAGACAACGACGATGAGCGGCGACGTCGCGACCTACCTCGGCCAAGTGCCCTTGCAGAGCCGGGAGTTCCAGCAGGCGTTCGGCCAGCAGGTGCTGATGCGCAACCTGTCCGAAGCGATCATCTTCAACGTCAACGACAAGGGCGAGATCCTGAGCCTGGCGCTGGTCAATCCGTACGACCGGCCGCTCAACCAGGTGATCAAGCCCGAGCATCTGCGGGCGCTTGGCAAGAGTGCCGTCACGCCGATCAATTCCAGCGACCGGATCGGCGCGTTGACCAAGCTCAACTACGGTCCCGACACCTACATGTACGCGAGCCGCGTGTTCGATCCGGAATTCGCGACGCAATTGGCCAACGGCAGCCGTCTGTTGACGGACTACAAGGGGCTGATCGAGCGGTCCCGCCTCTACCAATTGCGCTTCAACGGGGCGCTCTTGCTCGGCGCACTGGCAATCGTCGCGTTGGCGATTTTCTTCGCGCTCAAGATCGCCGACCGTCTCGTGCGCCCGGTCGGAGAGCTGGTCGGCGCGGTCGAGCGGGTCGAGGCGGGTGACTTCTCCGTACGGGTGCCGGTCCACCAGCCGCGCGACGAGATTGCTATCCTCGCCTCGGCCTTCAATCGCATGACCGGGCGGTTGCAGGAGCAGACCGGTGCGCTGGTCAGCGCCAACGAGCAACTCGACACCCGGCGCGCGTTCATCGAGGCGGTCCTGTCCAGCGTCACCGCCGGGGTCATCGCGCTCGACCAGTCATGCCGGATCCTGCTCGTCAACCGCTCGGCGCAGACACTGCTTCGGCCTGACGGCGCGGACATCGAAGGCCAATCGCTGGCCGACGTATCGGGCGACCTGGCCGAATTCATGAGCGGCGAGGCGCGGGACGCCAACGTCGTCGTCGCCGCCGGCAGCGGGCAGCGCACCCTGGCGGTCAAGCGCGTGCGCTATGCCGACGGCGCGGTCCTGACGTTCGACGACATCACCGACCAGCTCAGCGACCAGCGCCGCGCGGCGTGGTCGGATATCGCACGGCGAATTGCGCACGAAATCAAGAACCCGCTGACTCCGATCCAGCTCGCGGCGGAGCGCCTCCAGCGCCGCTATGGCGAGGAGGTGAAGTCGGATCGGGAGACGTTCGAGCGGCTGACCGGAACGATCGTCCGGCAGGTCGGCGACCTGCGGCGGATGGTCGACGAGTTCAGCAATTTCGCGCGCATGCCCAAGCCGGTGTTTCAGAGCGAGAACGTCCACGAGATCGCGCGCGCCGCGCTGTTTCTTCACGAGGTCGCGCACCCGGGAATCTCCTTCTCGATCGACCCGCCGAGCGCGCGTATCGCGATGGTCTGCGACCGGCGCCAGCTGAGCCAGGCGCTGACCAATGTGGTCAAGAATGCGGTCGAGGCGATCGAGGTGCGGCGCAACCGGGGGGAATCGCGGCCCGAGGGAGACCGGGTCGACCTCAAGGTCCGGCGCGACGGCGACCAGGTGGTGGTCGATGTGACCGACACCGGCGTCGGCCTGCCCGAAGAGCGCGAGCGGCTGACCGAGCCGTATATGACCACCCGCGTGCGCGGCACCGGGCTCGGGCTGGCCATCGTCAAGAAGATCGTCGAGGAACATTTGGGCGAGATCGCCTTTCTCGACAGGGCAGGGGGCGGAACCCACGTCAGGATCGCGTTCGATGCCGATCGCCTCGAGGCGCTTGCGGGCGAAGCGGACGAAGTGCGCGCGGACGGCCCGTTGGCCGAGGATGGAGAGTATGACGAGGAGGGTTCGGCCTAATGGCGCTTGAAGTGCTGGTCGTCGATGACGAAGCCGACATTCGCGATCTCGTCGCCGGCGTGCTGGAGGATGAAGGCTATGCGGTGCGCACGGCGGCCGACAGCGACAGCGCGCTAGAGGCGATCGAGGACCGCCGGCCCTCGCTGCTGTTGCTTGACGTCTGGCTGCAGGGTTCGCGCTACGATGGCCTGCAATTGCTGGAACAGGTCAAGAAGCGCGATTCGACGCTTCCGGTCATCATGATCTCAGGTCACGGCAATCTCGACACCGCGGTCGCCGCGATCCGCGAGGGCGCGGTCGACTTCATCGAGAAGCCGTTTGAGGCGGGCAAATTGCTCCACCTGGTCGGCCGGGCGACCGAGACCGACCGCCTGCGCCGAGAGAACGCGGCGTTTCGCGCCAAGATCGGCCCCGACGACCAGCTCGACGGGTCATCGGTCGCGATCAACAATGTTCGCGCCACGCTGAAGCGTGTCGCTCCAACTGGAAGCCGGGTGTTGATCACCGGGCCGGCCGGGGTCGGCAAGGAGATTGCGGCGCGGATGATCCACCAGTGGAGCCCGCGCGCGTCGGCGCCGTTCATCACCGTGTCGGCCGCGATGATGAGCCCCGAGCGCATGGAGGAGGAATTGTTCGGCGCGGAAGAGGGCGGGGTGGCACGACCCGGGCTGCTTGAGCAGGCCCACGGCGGTACGCTGTTCCTCGACGAAATCGCCGACATGCCGCTCACCACCCAGGCCAAGATCCTCCGTGTGTTGACCGACCAGAGCTACACGCGGGTGGGCGGGCAGCGGCCGGTGAAGGTCGACGTCCGGGTGCTCAGCGCGACCTCGCGCGAATTGTCGGACGAGATTGCCGCCGGGCGTTTCCGCGAGGATCTCTATTATCGGCTGAACGTGGTGCCCGTGCGCATTCCCTCGCTCAAGGAGCGGCGCGAGGACATTCCCGACCTGGTGGCGCACTTCCTCGCCCGCTTCGCTGCCGAGCGGCGTATCCCGCCGCCCGCCATCACCGAGGAGGCGGTGGCGGCGCTCCAGGCGCATGACTGGCCAGGGAATGTGCGCCAGCTGCGCAACATCATCGAGCGAACATTGATCCTCGCGCCGGGGGACCGGGTTGAGCGCATCGACATCGACCTGCTTCCAGGCGAGGTGATCGATTCCGACGAAGGCGGAGCGCTCGGCGCGGCGTCGATGGCGATCATGGGCTCGCCGCTGCGCGAGGCGCGCGAAAGCTTCGAGCGCGAGTATCTGCGGGTGCAGATCCGCCGCTTCTCCGGCAATATTTCTCGCACCGCGACCTTCATCGGGATGGAACGATCGGCGCTTCACCGCAAGCTCAAGGCGCTTGGCTTGGCCGACCGTCGCGACCTCGAGGAATGAGCGGCGCTGCCCGCCAGCCGGGATTGCAGGACCGATTTCTGAACGCCGTGCGGCGTGCCAAGTCGCCTGTCACAATCTTTCTGGTGAAGGGCGTCAAGCTCCAGGGGGTCATCACCTGGTTCGACAATTTCTCGATCCTGCTGCGCCGCGAAGGGGCAATGCAGCTGGTCTACAAGCATGCGATCTCGACCATTCATCCGCAGCAATTGGCCGCCGATGAAATCGATCTTGCGCCCGAAAGGGTGGCGGAAAGTCTGCAAGACCGGTTCCTTGCCGCCGCCGCTGGACAAGCCGAGGCGATGACCATGTTCCTGGTAAACGGCGTCATGCTCCAGGGCCGGGTCGGCGGGTTCGATCCGTTCGTGCTGCTGCTCGAACGCGATGGCCAGTGGCAGATGGTCTACAAGCATGCCATTTCCACGCTCCAGCCGGCTGCGCCGCTCCGGCTTGGCGAAGAGGGTGAGGCGCAATGAGCGTGTTCGACCGCGGCGGCGCGGACGGAGTCAGCCGGTGCGAACGGGCGGTCGTGCTACTGCCCGAAATCAGCGGCCGATCGTCGCTTCGAACCAGCGAGACCCGACTTGACGAAGCGGCCGGGCTGGCGGCGGCAATCGGAATCGACGTGGTGGCGCGCCAGGCGCTGAAGGTGCGCGCGCCGCGCCCCGCAACGCTGATCGGACCTGGCCAGGCCGAGGAAGTGGCGGCGGTCCTCGCGGAACACGAAGCGCGGCTGCTGGTGGTCGATGCGGCGCTGACCCCGGTGCAGCAGAAGACGCTGGAGGAGGTGACCAAGGCCAAGGTGATCGACCGCACCGGGCTGATCCTCGAGATTTTCGGCGAACGCGCCGCGACCGCCGAGGGCCGGCTACAGGTCGAACTGGCGCATCTCGACTATCAAGCGGGGCGGTTGGTGCGCAGCTGGACCCACCTCGAGCGGCAGCGCGGCGGCTTCGGCTTCCTCGGCGGTCCGGGCGAAACCCAGATCGAGGCCGACCGGCGCATGATCCGCGACAGGATGGCGCGCATCCGCCGCGAACTCGAGCAGGTCAAGCGCACCCGCGGTCTCCATCGCGAACGGCGGCAGCGGGCGCCGTGGCCGGTGATCGCGCTGGTCGGGTACACCAATGCGGGGAAGTCGACGCTGTTCAACCGGCTGACCAACGCGCGCGTAATGGCCGAGGACCTGCTGTTCGCGACGCTCGACCCGACGATGCGCGAGGTGCGCCTGCCCGGGCACGTCAAGGCGATCCTGAGCGATACGGTGGGGTTCGTCTCGGAGCTTCCGACCGAACTGATCGCGGCGTTTCGGGCAACGCTTGAGGAAGTGACCGGGGCGGACCTCATCCTTCACGTCCGCGACATCGCTCATCCGGACAGTGACGCGCAGGCGGCGGACGTCGCCGCGGTGATGGCCTCGCTCGGCCTTGAGGAAGGAGCGGGGCCACCGATGGTCGAGGTATGGAACAAGGTCGACCAGCTCGACCACGAGACTCGCGATGCGGTCACTGCGGAGGCGGCAAGGCGGGAGAATGTTCTGTTGATTTCAGCGCTGACCGGCGACGGGGTCGAGGCCCTGCGCGAGCGGGTCGGTGAGCGGCTACACGCGGGTGCCGAGCTGCGACGTGTGGCGGTCCCGGTCGAAGACGGCGAGCGGCTGGCATGGCTGCATGCGCGCGGGCAGGTAATCGAACAGGTCAATGGCGAAGACGCGGTCGAGCTGGCGGTGCGCCTGTCGCCGGCCGATTGGGAGAAATTTCAGGCCTTGTGATATGCTTGGCGCTGCTTGGCCGCGGTCCACAGGGCTTCCTTTTGATCGAGCGATAGTAGCTCGAAGCCAGGCTCGGTTTCGATGGCCCGGAAGCGCTGCTCGAACTTGTGGTTGGCTTCGCGCAGCGCGGTTTCCGGGGCGATGCCGAGCTTGCGGGCGAGATTGACGACCGCGAACAGCAGGTCGCCGAGTTCCTCGCGGCGGCGGTCGGGGTCGGTTTCGCGCGCCAGTTCGTCGAGCTCTTCGAGGACCTTGTCGCGCGCGCCGCGATGGTCGGGCCAGTCGAAGCCGGTGCGCGCGGCCCGACGCTGGAGCTTCTCGGCGCGTTCCAGCGCGGGGAGGGCGAGCGCCACTCCGGCCAGAGCGCTGCGGTCGTCGCGCATGGCGCGCTCCTCGGCCTTGATCTCGTCCCAGCGATGATGGCCGCCGCCGGTCTCGTCGCCGAAGATGTGCGGGTGGCGGCGCTCAAGCTTGTTGCAGATGCCGGCGAGCACGTCGTCGAGGGTGAAGTGGCCGGCGGTCTCGGCGATCTGGGCGTGGAACACGACCTGGAGCTGGAGGTCGCCGAGCTCGTCGGCGAGATCGGCCATGTCGCCGCGGCGAATGGCGTCGGCGACCTCATAGGCTTCCTCGATTGTGTACGGAGCAATGGTTTCAAAGGTCTGCACCCGATCCCACTCGCAGCCGGTGGTGGGATGGCGCAATCGGCGCATGATCTGGTCGAGGCGATCGAGGGACATTCGGAAGCGCTTTCCTTCAGTCTGATAATAAGCATTATGTAAAGTTGTAGGATAGCGTGTGGGGGCGTTCAGGTCTGCAGGACGAGCCAGCGGCCCTCGACCCCCCAGCGGTCGAGCGATGACAGGAAGTTCATTCCAAGCACGTTGATCTCGACCCGGTCGGTGATGTTGACGCCGAGCTGGGCGCGGTCGATTGCGCCGACGCTGAGGCGCTGGATGGTGCCGGCACCAACGCGAAGCAGCCCGTTGCCGGTGCGCACGATCTGCGAACGCCGCGGATCGATGGCGATGCCAGCGCGCTCGGCGGTCGCGCGGTCGATCGTCGTCATCGTCGCGCCGCTGTCGACCAGGAACTTGACCGGACGGCCGTTGACCCGCGCCTCGATCCAGAAATGGCCGTCAAGCGCCATCGGGATGCGCAGCGTTTCGCCGACCTCGACCGGCTGACCCGTCGCCTCGGCGCGCAGCCGCTGGCCGAGATAGCCGAGGTCGTCGCGGAAGGTGAACAGGACGAAGCCCGCGCCGAAGATCGCAATCCAGGCGAGCGCCAGCACGAAGAGACGCGCAAACGGCTCCCGGCGCGAGATCAGGGCGCCGATCACGAGCGCCATGGCAAGGACGATGTAGAGTCCGCCGAGCATCATGTCGTTGGTCACGCGAGCGAGATTTCCTGTCCGTCGAACGCGGGCTGCGCCCAGGACGGCAATGTGGTGGCGAGCGCGGCGAAGTCCATGCTGTTGTCGAGATGGGTCAGGAGCAGCTGCCCGACGCCAAGCTCGCGCGCCCAGCCGAGCACCGCGTCGAGGTGGGCATGAGACGGATGCGGCCGGCGGCGGAGGCAATCGGCGATCCACAGGTCGAGGCCGCGATAGAGCTCGGCCATGTCGAGCGTAAGCTCATGGAAATCAATCGCATAGCCACAACTCTTGCCATCGTGATCGAAGCGCAAGCCGAGCGAGGTAATGCCGCCGTGGGGCTGGTCGACGAAGCGGATATTGGGCCAATCGCGCTCGATCACGACCGGATCGAGGATCGGCCGATAGAGCGCCCCGCCCTCGAACACATAGCCGAAACGCCGGCGCAGTCGGTCGAGGACGTGGGCACGCGCGTAGAGCGGCAGCGGCGCGCCGGCGGCCTGGGCCAGCGGGCGCAGGTCGTCGATCCCGTGGCAATGGTCGGCATGGTCGTGGGTGACGATCAGATGGTCGATCCGCTGGACATTGGCGGCGAGCAGCTGGGCGCGAAGATCCGGCCCGCAATCGACCAGGATCGTCTTGCCGGCGATTTCGGCGAGCAGGGCGCAGCGCATGCGGCGGTTTTTCGGCTCGGCGGGGTCGCATTCGCCCCAATCATTGCCGATCCGCGGCACCCCGGACGACGTTCCGCAGCCGAGGATGGTGAACTTCATTGCGCTCGCGAGAACAATCGGAAGAAATTGGCGGTGGTCGTCCCGGCCAGATCCTCGAGACGCTCGCCGCGCAGATCGGCGACGAAGGCAGCGGTGTCGGCGACGAATGCCGGCTCGCAGGTCTTGCCGCGGTTCGGCACGGGCGCGAGGAACGGACTGTCGGTTTCGACCAGCATGCTGTCGGCCGGAAGTATCCGCGCCGTCTCCTGCAGGTCGGCGGCGTTCTTGAACGTGACGATCCCCGACAGCGAGATCATGAAGCCGAGCTCGAGCCCCTTCTCGGCCAGCGCCCGGCTGCCGGTGAAGCAATGGAGGACGCCGGTCACGCCCCCCTGCCCGACCGCCTCGGTCAGCATCGCCGCGGTGTCCTCCTCGGCATCACGGGTATGGATCACCAATGGCAGGCCGGTGGTGCGGGCAGCTTCGATATGCGCCGCGAAGCGCTCGCGCTGGGCGGCGCGATCGGACTTGTCGTAATAATAATCGAGCCCGCATTCGCCGATGGCGATGACTCGCGAGTGCTGCGCGGCCTCGACCAAGGCGGCGGCACCGAGATCGGGATGATTGTCGGCCTCGTGCGGGTGGATGCCGACGGTCGCCCATACATCGGGCTCACGCTCCGCGGTCGCGAGGACGTCGCCCCATTCCGACTGGCGTGTCGAGATATTGAGAAAGCCGGCAACCCCGCGCGCCCGGGCGGCGGCGAGCACTTCGCTTTGGCGCTCGGCCAAGCCGGCGTAATTGAGGTGGCAATGACTGTCGATCAGCCTCACGCGGGCTGCTCCTCGGCGGGAAGTTCGAGACGCGGGAAGATCGGGACTGGTTGGGCGATCGCGGCGCCGTTCGCGCCGGCTTCGATCGCGGCCAGCAGGCGCTCGATTGACGAGGGGATGAGCGGCGCGACCGCAATCGCGAGCTGGCGGACCGCCGCGACGAGCGTTCCGAGCACCGCCGCCATCCGCTCCGGGTCGGTCTTGCGGAGCGCCCAGGGCGCCATCTCGTCGACATAGGCATTGCAGGCGAACACCGCCGCCATCCACTCCTCGAGCCCTTGCGCGAAGGCGAGGCGGGCGAATTCCTTGTCGAGCGACGCACAGGCTGCGGCGACCTTGTTGAGCAAGGCGCGGTCGGCCTCCGCCGCGCCCGGCGCCGGGATGACTCCGCCGAGGTTCTTGAACACCATCGACAGGCTGCGCTGGGCAAGATTGCCGAAGCTGTTGGCGAGCTCGGCGTTGCAGCGCGCGACGATCGCTTCGGCGCTGTAGCTGCCGTCCTGGCCGAAGCTGATCTCGCGCATCAGGAAGTAGCGCAGGTTGTCGACCCCGAAACGCTCCGCCAGCTCCATCGGATCGACCACGTTGCCGGCCGACTTCGACATCTTCTCGCCGCCGCGGGCGAGCAGGAAGCCGTGGCCGTAGACCTGCTTCGGCAGCGGGAGGCCGGCGGACATCAGGAAGGCCGGCCAGTAGACAGCGTGGAAGCGGACGATGTCCTTGCCGATAAGGTGGATGTCGGCCGGCCAGAAGCGGTCGTAATCGCCCTCGCGCTCGGGAAAGCCGACCCCGGTCATGTAGGTGGTGAGCGCGTCGACCCACACATACATGACGTGGCCGGGCGAGCCGGGCACGGGCACGCCCCAGTCGAAGCTGGTGCGCGAGACAGACAGATCCTTGAGCCCGCCCTCGACGAAGCGGATAACCTCGTTGCGGCGGCTGTCGGGCTGGATGAAATCCGGATGGTCGCGATAATGGTCGAGCAGGCGCTGCTGATAGGCCGACAGGCGGAAGAACCAGGTCTCCTCGGCGGTCCACTCGACCGGCGTGCCTTGCGGCGAGAGGCGTTCGCCCCCCTCCCCGTCGACCAGCTCGCTTTCGTCGTAGAAGGCCTCGTCGCGGACCGAATACCAGCCTTCGTAGCGGTCGAGATAAAGATCGCCGCTCGTTTCCAGCGCCTTCCACAAGGCGACGCTGGCCGCGGCATGGCGCGGCTCGGTGGTGCGCACGAAGGTATCATAGCTGACGCCAAGATCGTCGCACATCTGCTTGAAATAGGACGACATCTTGTCGGCGTAGGCGCGTGTCTCCATGCCTTCGCCGCGCGCCGTCTGGACCATTTTGAGGCCGTGCTCGTCGGTGCCGGTGACGAGCCGCACATCGCGGCCCTGCGCACGCTGGAAGCGGGCGATGACGTCGGCGGCGATCGCCTCATAGGCGTGGCCGATGTGCGGCTTGCCGTTAGGGTAGGAAATTGCGGTGGTGATGTAGAAGGGGTCGGCCATTGCGGCGGGCGTTAGCGGGCGGGCCCACCCTCGGCAACCGAAGCGAGGATCGCGCCGAGGCGGAAGGCGGTGGTCGCCGGATCGAGCGACAGCCGCGGTGCGAGGCGGCCGAGCTCGCGCGCCTCGCCATAGGCGTCGAGCGCGCGCAGGCGGGCATCGCCGTCGAGGTGGCGCGCCTCGGTTGCGATCAAGGCCGGCGCCAGGTCGAGAAAGGCGGCATAGCGCTCGGCCGAGTTGCGGCCGGTCAGCGCCTGCATCAGCCGGGCGCGGCGGGCGTTGCTCGGGTCGCCCTGCCGCATCAGCGCCAGCGCGTCGGCGCGCAGCGGATCGAGATCGAGCGCGGCTAGTGCCAGCGCCCGGCCGGCCGAGCCGCCAGCGCTTTCGACCAGCGCCCGGCGCCGGCTCTCGTCGAGATCGGGCAAAGCGCGGGCCAGGACTGACGTCATGGCGTCATCGTCGAGCGCCGCGAAGGCCAAAGTGCGGCAGCGCGAGCGGATGGTCGGGAGGAGACGTCCCGGCACATGGCTGACGAGCAGGAACAGGCAGTTGGCGGGCGGCTCCTCGAGCATCTTGAGCAGCGCGTTGGCGGCGCCCTTCTCGAGATCGTCGACGCTGTCGATGACCACTGCGCGCCATGGACTGAGCGCGGGGGTGCGCTCGAACAGGCCGGCGAGGTCGCGGATCTGGTCGACGGTGATGTTGCGGGCGGGCGCGGTGCCGCTCTTGTTAAGGCCGCGCTCAACCTGGACGAAATCGGGATGGGCGCTGCCGCCGTCGGAGTCGATGAAGCGCGCGGTCGGGGTCGCCGGGTCGATGTCGAGCGGCGCGTCGGCGGATACATGGCCCGCCGCCTCGGCCAGGATGCGCTTGGCGGCGGCGCGGGCGAAGCTGGCCTTGCCGATGCCGCGCTGGCCGGCGATTAGCCAGGCGTGATGCATCGCCCCGCCGCGCCAGGCGGCGAGGAAGGATGCGATCGCCGGATCGTGGCCGAGGATCGCGCTCACGGCAGCAGGTCGCCGAGCGCGTAAAGGAGGCGTGCGGTGACGGTCGCGGCGGGGCCGCTGGCATCGATCAGCCGGACTCGTTGGGGCTCGCGCGCGGCCATTTCGCGGAAGCCGGCGTCGACCGCGGCGTGATAGGACGGCGGGCGCGAGCCGATGCGGTCGCCAGCGTGGCCGTCGCGAACCCGCGCCCGGGCCGCCGCCTCGCCGTCCGCAAGCTGCAGGACGAGGGTGCGGTCGGGGAGGAAATCCGCGCTGCCGAAGCGGTGAAGGTCGCGCACGGCATCGATGCCGAGGCCGCCGGCCTGGCCCTGGTAGGCGAGCGAGCTGTCGAGGAAGCGGTCGCTCAGCACCCACTCGCCGCGATCGAGCGCGGGCTTGATCAGGCTCTCGACATGGTCGGAGCGAGCGGCGGCGAACAGGAGGGCCTCGGCACGCGAGTTCCAGCGCGTGTCGTCGCCCTCAAGGAGCAGCGTGCGGATCGTCTCGGCGTTGGGGCTGCCGCCGGGTTCGCGGGTGACGACGACGGTGATACCGCGGCCGGTCAGCGCTTCGGCGAGCGCGGCGAGCTGGGTCGACTTGCCGACCCCCTCCCCGCCTTCGAGGCTGATGAAGCGGCCGCGCGCCACGGCCTAGGCGAGGCCGAGCAGCTGCTTGAGGCCGGTCCAGGCGCGGCCGAAGAAGCCGGCTTCCTCGACCGCCTCGGCGGCGACCAGCGGCATCACCTGCTCGCCGGTGTCGGGCGAGGCGACGACCAGATCGGCGACGTGGGCGCCCTTGGTGATCGGAGCGCGCAGCGGGCCGTTGTAGCGCAGCTTGACGGTCATCGCGCCCGGCGCGAGGCCGGCCGGGACGGTCAGCGCGAGGTTGCGCGGCGCGACCAGCGCGACGCTATCCTCGTCGCCGAGCTGGACCTTTGCCGAGCCGACCGTCGCGCCGGCGGCGTAGAGCGGCTTGGCGGCCCAGGCGTTGAAGCCCCATTCCATGAGACGGACGCTCTCGGCGATGCGCTGGTCGTAGCTGGTGAGGCCGGCGACGACCATGATCAGCCGGCGGCCGTTCTGCTCGGCCGAGCCGGTGAAGCCGTAGCCGGCCTCGGCGGTGTGGCCGGTCTTGAGCCCGTCGGCGCCGGCGACCTTGCCGAGCAGCGGGTTGCGATTGCCCTGGACGATCGCCTGGCCCGAGCCGAGGGTCTTGCCCCAGGTGAAGCTCGGCTGGCCGTAGAATTGCTTGTAGAGCTTGGGATGGCGCTCGATCGAGGCCCGGGCGAGCGTGGCAAGGTCGCGCGCGGTAACCATCGTGCGGCCCTCGTCGGGCCAGCCATTGCTGTTGCCGAAGCGGCTCGAGCGCATGCCGAGCTTGGCGGCGAGCGCGTTCATCTGGCCGGCGAAGGCCTGCTCGGTCCCGGCGATGCATTCGGCGAGGACGACCGAGGCGTCGTTGCCGGAGAGGGTAACGATGCCGTGCAGCAGGTTTTCGACGCTGACCTGCTCGTTCGGCGACAGGAACATGGTCGAACCGGCGGCCGGGCCGTGCCAGCGCTGCCAGGTCTCGGGGCGGACGGTGCACATCTTGGAGAGCGGCAGCCGGCCGCTGTCGATCAGCTCGAACGCCACCTCGGTGGTCATCATCTTGGCCATCGAGGCGGGCGGGATCTGGCGGTCGACGTCCTTGGCGAGCAAGACCGCGCCCGACGACAGGTCGAGCAGCATGGCGACCGGCGCCGGAGTGTCGAATGGAACGGACTTGGGGATGGCGGGCGCGGCGCAGCAGGCGGCGAGCAGGACGGCGACGGTACGGCGCATCGGGACAAGCGACTCCTTGGAAAATCCGGTCGCGGCGAGCCTAGCGGCCGATGATGCCGTCGGCCAGCAGCGCGACCGACAGCGCGTAGAAATTCGAGCAATTGTAATCGAGGATCGCGCGGTAATTGTCAGTGAGAAGATACGCGGTCTGAGTCGGGCCGTCGGGTTCCATCAGCGTTGCCCGGTCGTCCTCGCGCAGCGCCCGGTCAAGCGGGGCAATGCCACGCGCGCGCCATTCGCGCATGGTCAGCGGGCGGCTGTGGCGGGCGTGGACCCGCGGGCATTCGAACGACGGCGCGAGCGGGCGGACGGAGGCGCGGTCGAAGCCGGGCGGGACCCGGACCGGCACGCCCCACAACATACCAGCGCGCCAGCCGGCGTCGCGCAGATAATTGGCGATCGAGGCGAGCCCGTCCAGCTGGCTGCCCCAGATGTCGCGGTTGCCGTCGCCGTCGCCGTCGACGCGCAGCTTGAGCACGTTGGTCGGCATGAATTGCGGATGGCCCATCGCACCGGCGTAGCTGCCGCGCAGCCGGCTGCGCGGAACGCCCTGATCGAGCAGCTTCATGGCCGCGACGAACTCACCTTCGAACAGGGTCCGGCGGCGGCCCTCGTAGGCGAGGCTGGCGAGCGATCGCAGCACGTCGAAAGTGCCCTTCACCCGCCCGTAGCTGGTCTCCTTGCCCCAGATGGCGAGGATGACCGAGGCGGGCACGCCGTACTGGCGTTCGATGCGCGAAAGGTACGGCCAGAGTGCGGAGTAATTGGCCTGGCCGCGGCGAATCAGCTCCGGCGTGACGTGGATCCGCCGGTAGGGAGCAAACGGCGGCGTGTAATTCGGATTGGCGATGTTGCCCGGCTGGCCCCGATCGAGCCGGATCGCGAGCGAATCGACCGTGAGATAGGGAATGACCGAGGCGATCGTCGCCTCACGCACCCCGGCCGCGCGAGCGCGAGCCGCTAGAGTCAATTTGTACGCCTCGAAACTGTTCGGAGCGGCGCGGTAAACCTGCACTGGCATGACCGGGGCGACAGCCTGCGGAACCGGCGGCAAGGGCGCTAGCGGATCGGACGATTGGGCGGACGCGGTGGTCGAGGCGAAGAGCGCGGCAAGCAACGCGATACGTGGCAATGGCAACAATTCTCTCCAGCTCATGGTCGCGAGCGTTAGCGGCGCAATCGCCCCGCGCCCACCCCATCCGGTCGCGCCGGCGCCACCATCGGGCGCGCCTCGGCGCTTCACTGATGCCTAGGAACCGCAAGATGAACGCCAGCTTGGCCCCTTCCCTGCCCGGTAAGTCGTGATATTGCGGCAGAACGCGGAGAGGTGGCCGAGTGGTTTAAGGCAGCGGTCTTGAAAACCGCCGTGCGGGCAACCGTACCGTGGGTTCGAATCCCACCCTCTCCGCCAAGCACCCTTTCACGCTTCCTCGTCGATCCGTTCGTCGAACGGTCGAAGCCCGCTTTGACGCGCGTGTGCCCGCTCGCAAGGCGGCATTGAAACGGCGAGGACAGAGATGAACGTTCGGGCAGCACTCCATTGGTCTGTGGGTTTTGCGGCAGTGGCGGCGGCAGCGCCGGCGGCGGCGCAGCAGGACCGCTCGGCGGTACCGCAGACCGCGACCAGCGGGACAAGCGTCTACGATCGCGGCTTTTTCGCAGGTTTCGCACCGCGCAGCGCCCTCGACATCGTCCAACGCACCCCAGGCTTTCACCTCGATGAGGGTAACAGCGATGTTCGCGGCTTCGCCGGCGCTGCGGGCAATGTGGTGTTCAACGGCGCCCGGCCGAGCAGCAAGTCCGAGAGCCTGTCGACCCTGCTGAGCCGGATCCCTGCCAGCCGGGTGGTGCGGGTCGAAGTCGGGCCTGGTTCGCTCTATGGGTCGGAATATGCCGGGAAAAGCCAGGTGGCGAACCTGATCCTGTCGGCGGCCGGAGGTTTCGACGGCAACGTCACGGCCAGTGCGCGCACGCTTTATACCGGCGCGGTCATCCCCAATCTCACCGCCTCGGCGACGCTCAAGCGCGGGCGGTCGGCGTTCAACCTTTCCGCCGGGACCGGCCGCGACGACACGGCCGACGAAGGCACCGACCGGATCCAGGACCCCGACACCGGGGAGGTGTTCGAAAAGCGCCGTAAGGCCAATCGCTACCGTCCGCGCACGCCGTTTGTCGCCGGCAGCTGGGCGCTCGAGGAAGCGGCTGATCGCGCGATCCACCTCAACGCGCGCTTCTCGCGCTTCACCGAGGATTTCGAGCAGGACAATCGGGTGTACGTGCCGGGCGAGCCGGAGCGCGACGACAAATTGTACCTGACCGCAGAGTCGCCGGCGTTCGAGATCGGCGGCGATATCAGCCGGCCCCTGGACCAGGGGACGTTGAAGCTGGTCGGACTGATCAACCGCCGCAAGCAGGAGGACCTCGATACCGCGCTGGAGCGGGTCGACGGCGTGGCGATCGGCGGCTTCGAGCAGGGCCAGGAGGTCCAGCGCAACGAAACCCTGACGCGGCTCAGCTGGACCCGCCCCAATTTGTTCGGACTGGCGTTCGAAATGGGCGCGGAAGCCGCGCTCAACACGCTTGATGCCGACCTCGCCTTGTTCGATCTCGGTCCGGGCGGCGTCCGCACCCGGATCGACCTGCCGATCGACCAGGCGGCTGTCGAGGAGAAGCGGGCCGAATTCTACGTGAAGGCGGGCAAGCAGCTGTCGGACGCGCTGCGCATCGACGCCGGACTCAATTACGAGTTCTCGGACCTCAAGGTGCGCGGCGACACCACCGCCGATCGGGTGCTAAAGTTTCTCAAGCCCAGCCTGACCGTTGACTGGAAGCCGGGGGGCGGCTGGCACGGCCAGTTCGTCGTCCGGCGCACGGTGGCGCAACTCGATTTCTATGACTTCATCAGCTCGGCCCAGTTAAGCGATGCGCGGGTCAACGGCGGCAATGCCGACCTTCAGCCGCAGCGGGCATGGGAGGCGCGGGTGTCGATCGACCGGCCGATCCTCGGCAGCGGCCTTATCAAGCTCGACGTTGGCTTCGACCAGATCACCATGCTGCAGGACCGTATCCTGACCGAGGAGGGGTTCGACGCTCCGGGCAATATCGGCACCGGCAAGCGTCAGTTCGCGAGGCTGGCGATCGACGCCCCGCTCGACCGGCTCGGGCTGAAGGGCACGCGCGTCAAGCTTCAGGGCACGCTGCAGCGCACACGGGTTCACGACCCGATCAGCGATGAGGAGCGCGATTTCTCCGGCTTCTACCCGAGCTGGCAGTGGAACGCGGAAATCCGCCGCGATGTCGGGCAATGGGCCTATGGCGGCGAGATCGCGCACCGCGACAAGTTCACCATCTTCCGCGCCAGCGAGGAGGACGTGAATTCGAACAGCGGCATCTTCGGCAACGCCTTCGTCGAGTACCGCCCGAGCGGCAGGACGACGCTGACGCTCAACGTCAACAATCTGTTCGAGACCCAGGGCATTCGCGACCGGCTGTACACCTTCCCCAACCGGTCGTTCGACGGGCCGAACCTGCGCGAATATCGCGAGCGCAACCAGCACCGCACCTTCCAGCTGACCTTAAAGCGCAATTTCGGCGGGGGCTCGGCGACGCCCTCCTAGCGGGCAGGACGATCAGCGGCTAAAGCCCCGCGCTCGTAACCCCCATGCCATGAGGAGCGCAGCCACGTGGGCGAGCCGCAATTGAAGCCATTCGACTGGGAAGACCCGTTCGGCCTCGACGAACAGTTGAGCGACGAGGAGCGGATGGTGCGCGACACCGCCGAGAATTACGCCCAGAGCGAGCTCCAGCCGCGGGTCATGCGCGCCTATCTCGACGAGAGCTTCGACCGCGAGATCATGCGCGAAATGGGCAGGCTCGGGCTGCTCGGAGCGACGGTCGATCCACAATATGGCGGCGCCGGGCTCGGCTATGTCAGCTACGGCCTGATCGCCCGCGCGGTCGAGCGGGTCGACAGCGGCTATCGCTCGGCCTGCTCGGTCCAGTCGAGCCTGGTGATGCACCCCATCAACGCCTACGGCTCCGAGGAGCAGAAGCGGCAGTATCTGCCGGGGCTGGCTTCGGGCGAGCTGGTCGGCTGCTTCGGCCTCACCGAACCGGACGCCGGCAGCGATCCGGGCGGGATGCGCACGCGCGCGGAGAAGGTCGCCGGCGGCTATCGGCTGAGCGGCGCCAAGATGTGGATCACCAATTCGCCGATCGCCGACGTGTTCGTGGTGTGGGCGAAAAGCGACCCGCACGACGGCAAGATCCGGGGCTTCGTGCTGGAGAAGGGCATGAAGGGGCTGGCGGCGCCCAAGATCGGCGAGAAATTGTCGCTGCGCGCCTCGATCACCGGCGAGATCGTGATGGACGGGGTCGAGGTTGGCGAGCAGGCGCTCTTGCCCAACGTCGAGGGGTTGAAGGGTCCGTTCGGCTGTCTCAATCGCGCGCGCTACGGCATCGGCTGGGGCGCGATGGGCGCGGCCGAGGCCTGTTACCACGCCGCGCGCAGCTACACGCTCGACCGCAAGCAGTTCGGAAGGCCGTTGGCGTCCAACCAGCTGGTGCAGTTGAAGCTGGCCAACATGGCGACCGAGATTACGCTCGGGCTGCAGGCGGCGCTGCGCGTCGGGCGGCGGCTCGAGGAGGGCGTTCTGGTCCCCGAGACGATCAGCCTCATCAAGCGCAACAATGTCGGCAAGGCGCTCGACATCGCCCGGATCGCGCGCGACATGCACGGCGGCAACGGCATTTCGGCCGAGTATGGCGTCATGCGCCACGCCGCCAACCTCGAAACGGTCAACACCTACGAGGGCACGCACGATGTCCACGCACTGATCATGGGCCGGGCGATCACCGGGATCAGCGCGTTCTAGTGGTGGTTAGCCCCAGGCGGGGCGGCGCAGCACGGTGATCGGCTCGCCATTGTAGGGCGTGTCGTGGAGCCGCTCGAAGCCGAGTTTCTCGGCGAGCCGAAAGGACGGCGCGTTGGCGGGCGAGATGATCGCCCAGATCGGTGTCGGTGGCAGATGGGTTTCCGCCCAGTCGAGCGCCGCCCGGCAGGCTTCGGCGGCGAGACCCTGGCCATGTGCTTCGGTGGCGAAGATCCAGCCCATCTCGGGCTCCTCGCCGAACTGCGGCTCGAGCGCGCGCCAGGCGTTGAACAGCGACACCATGCCGACCAGCCTGCCGCTGTCGCGCAGCGTCACCGCCCAGCCGCCGAAGCCGTTGATCTGCCAGCTTCCGGCTGAGGCCATCATCCGCCGCCAATTCTCCTCGCGGCTGCCGGGCTCGGGACCGAAATAGCGAAACACCGCCGGCTGCTCGAGGATCGCCCAATAGGGCTCGCGGTCGGCGCGGCGCCAGGCGCGCAGCAACAAGCGCTCGGTCTCCAGCGTCGGAGCCGAGCGTTCGCCGGACGTCATCGTCGGGGTCGAGCTTACTTCTTGCCCAGCGAAAGGCCGCCGAAACGCTTGTTGAAGCGCGCGACACGGCCGCCTTCCTGAAGCTGGCGGGTGCCGCCGGTCCAGGCCGGGTGGGTCAGCGGATCGATGTCGAGGTGCAGCGTGTCGCCTTCCTTGCCCCACGTCGAGCGGGTCTGGAAGGTGGTGCCGTCGGTCATCTCGACGTTGATCATGTGGTAATCGGGGTGGGTCCCGGTCTTCATCGCAGATTTCCTTGGAAAACGGCTGGTTTCCGACCAGCCTGGTCAAGTCGCGAGGCCCCTAGCCGAAGGCCGCTTGCTTGACAAGGTTCGTGGGCGCCCCCTAGCCGGAAAGCGAGCCAAGGGACCAAGGAAGCCGGCGAGAATCCGGCGCTGTGCCCGCAACTGTCAGCCCGAGCGAAGCCCGGGCGAGCCAGATACTTGCCCCATGGCCGTCGTCCGTTCCTGGTGCCGGGTCCAGCGGCAGGGCGTGGGGATAGTGCGCAATCGTGCGCGCCGCCCTTTCGTGACGGCAGTCATGAGAGGGATGCCCATGTTCGACCTGCCGCCGGCGCCAGCGCCCGACGACACCATCATCATTACCGCCGCCCGTACCGCCCAGCCGGCCGGGAGCACCGCGGCCAGCGCCAGCGTGATCGATCGTGATCGGCTCGAACGGCTCGGCGTGCCGCTGGCTGGAGAATTGCTTCGGCTGGTGCCGTCCGCGGCGGTTGCGCAATCGGGATCGCCGGGCACGGTCGCCGAGGTCCGGATCCGCGGCGCCGAGGCCAACCACACCTTGCTGTTCCTCGACGGGATCAGGGTCAACGACCCGGCCCGCGGCAATGCGCCGCGATTCGAGTTGCTGAACGCCGACCTCGCCTCGCGGATCGAGGTGGTGCGCGGGCCGCAGTCGGCGCTGTGGGGGTCGGAAGCGATCGGCGGAGTGGTCGCGGTCGATGGCAGCAGCGAAGGCGAGCGAATGACGGCGGCGGGCACCGCCGAGGCGGGAACGCGCGGCTTTGCGCGCGGATCGGCGAGCCTTGCCGCCCCGGGTTTGGCCGCCGCCCTCGCCTTTCAGCGTGGCGACGGGATCGACATCTTCGGGGGCGGCGACCGTGACGGTTATTGCAACCTGGCCGGACGCGTCCTGGCGAAGGCTCACGTGACCGAGGGCGTGGAGGTCGGCGCCAACGGCTTCCTGGTGAGCGGGCGGAGCCAGTTCGACGGATCCGACCCGTTCACCTATGCCCGAAGCCACGATCTCGCGAGCCGCGACCGGATGGTGGCAGGGCGGGTTTGGGCCGGGTTCGGTGGGGAAACGTCGCGTTGGGTCGGCAAACTGTCCGTATCGCGCTTGCACTCCACCAGCCGCAATTACTTTGCGGACGACGAGACCAACCGCACGTCCGGCAGACGCACGACGCTCGGCGGGCAAATCGAACACCGCTTCGCGACCGGTGCCGTCGCGCACCAACTGGTCGTCGCCGGTGAGATCGAACGCGAGCAGTTCGCGGCCGAGGACAGCGTTTATGGTGGCGCGACCGAGCAAAAGCAGCGCCGGTCGCACGATTCGCTGACCGCGGAGTGGCGCTCGGTCGCGGGGCCGCTCACCCTCGACCTGGCCGCTCGCCACGATCGCTTCAATCGCTTTCGCGACGCCACCAGCGTGCGCGCGTCGGGGCTCGTAAACATCGGCCAAGGGTGGTCACTCGCCGCGTCCTATGGCGAGGGGATCGCCCAGCCCACCTTCTTCGACCTGTTCGGCTTCTTCCCCGGATCCTTCGTTGGAAATCCGTCGCTTAGGCCGGAAAGCTCGACGGGCTACGAAGTTTCGCTGCGCTTGCGACGAAGTACATGGTCAGCTGCGGCGACCCTTTTTCAGCAGCGCCTCAAGGACGAAATCGTGGAGACATTCGACTTCGACACGCTCCTCGCCTCGACCGTGAACGCCGACGGAGCGAGCAGGCGCCGCGGGGTCGAACTGGAAGCCGCCTGGACCCCAGACGAAGCGCTGCGCGTCAGCGGGCATTACGCGTATCTCGAGGCCGACCAGCCGGCGGGCGGCGGGGCGCTGCGCGAAGTGCGGCGACCGCGGCACAGCGGCGCCGTCGCGCTCGACGGAGTGCGCGGGCGGCTCAGCTTCGGCGCCTCGCTGAACTACAGCGGCGCGCGCATCGACAATAATTTCGAGATCCCGCCATTCGGCCGGGTCCGGCTCGGCGCTTATTGGCTGGCCGGCGGGAGATTGGCCTACGCGATCACTCCGCGAGTCGAGCTGTTCGGGCGCGTGAGTAACGCTCTTGGCGAGCGCTACCAGGACGTGTTCGCCTATCGCACCGAAGGGAGGACCCTCTATGCCGGCATTCGCCTTGCTGATCGGCGCTAGTGCGGTCCGCCTCGCCTCGCTGAACCTCTGCGCAGACGAATATGCGCTCTTGCTCGCCCGGCCGGGAGAATTGGTAAGCGTGTCGCGATTGTCGCACGACCCCCTGGAATCGCCACTCGCAGCCCGCGCGCGGCGCATTCCGGCCAATCGGGGGGAATTGGAGCAGGTCATTGCTCGCCGTCCAACGGTCGTTTTGACGATGGGCGGCGCAGGGCGGGCAACGAAGATCATCGCAGGGCGCGTCGGGGTGCGAACGATCGACCTCCCCTCCCCGACCGACATCGCGGGCGTCGAGCGCAACCTTCGGCTGGTCGCCTCCGCGCTGGGCGATCCTCGCCGTGCGCGCCCGTGGTTGAACAGGATCGCGCGGCTGAAGGCGAGCGGGAGGCAGGCAAGGGTCGACACGCTGTTACTCGGTAGTGGCGGCGTATCGGTCGGGGACTGGTCGCCGGCGACCGAGTGGATGGCGCTTGCGGGATTTCGACAGCGCACTGTCGCGGGCGGCAAGGTCACGCTCGAGGGCCTCGCCGCCCGGCCACCCGCGCTGATCCTCCGCTCGGACTATCGTTCAGGTCAGATGTCGTTCGGCCAGCGCTGGTTCGACCATGCGCTGGTCAGGCGAGCGCGAGCTCGGGTGGTGCGGGTCGATGGCCGGCGGTGGACCTGTGCCGGCCCGTTAATGATCGCCGAGACTGAGCGACTTCGGGCGCTTCGGTGAGGTGGTTCGCCATCCTCGGCGCCC
Organism: Sphingomonas mesophila; assembly: GCF_003499275.1. Lineage (GTDB taxonomy): Bacteria > Pseudomonadota > Alphaproteobacteria > Sphingomonadales > Sphingomonadaceae > Sphingomicrobium > Sphingomicrobium mesophilum. Next base: position 892,081 of record NZ_QWDF01000001.1, read on the forward strand.
TGATCGCGCTGGCCGCTGCGCACCTGCTGCTGCCGTGGGCGCCGCTCGCTGTGCTTGGCGATGACGGCCTGGCGGCGACGCTGCTGGTCGAGCTCCGCCTGCCGCGCACGTTGCTCGCCCTCGGTTACGGCGCCGCACTCGGGCTGAGCGGGGCTGCGCTTCAGGCCTTGTTCGCCAACCCGCTTGCCTCGCCCGATATCACCGGCTCGACCAGCGGCGCGGCGCTCGGGGCGGTGATTGCCGGCTACTGGCTCGGGCTCGCAAGCCCGCTTGCCATGGCGGCCGCCGGAGCGTTCGGCGCGCTCGTGGCACTCGGGCTGCTGCTTGGGCTTGCCGGGCGTAATGCGGAGCCCGCCTCGCTGCTGCTGGCGGGGTTGGCGGTATCGCTGGCGGCGGGAGCTGGGACAAGCCTGGCGCTGGCGCTGGCCCCCTCCCCGTTCGCGTTCTACGACGCCTTCGACTGGCTGATGGGCAGCCTGGCCGACCGCAGCCTCGAGCAGGCGGCTGCCGCCCTCGTTCCCGCCGCTATCGCCAGCCTGCTGGTCCTGCGCCGAACCAAGGCGCTCGACCTCATGGTCCTTGGCGAAGACGTCGCGGCGGCGGCGGGCGTGCGTCCGCGGCGGATGGCGGTCGAACTGGTGGTCCTGTGCGCAATCGCGGTCGGCGCGTGCGTCGCGGTGTGCGGGGCGATCGGCTTCGTCGGGCTGATCGCGCCGATCCTCGCCCGGCGATTGAGCGCCGGTCATCCGGGTCGGGCAATGGTGCCGGCGGCGCTGATCGGCGGCGCGCTGGTGCTTGGCGCCGACCTGATCTCACGCACCGTCCTGCTCGAGCGTGCCATCCCGGTCGGGGTCATCACCACGCTGGCAGGAACGCCGCTGTTCCTTGCCGTCTTGCACGGCATGCGACGGAGGCTGACGTCATGACGCCGCTCCTGAACGCTCGGGGCGTGGGAATCGCGGGCCGATTGGAGGCCAGCAACGTGGCGCTGTGCGGGGGCGAGATGGTCGCCTTGGTCGGGCCGAACGGCGGGGGCAAGACCAGCCTGTTGCGCGCTTTGGCCGGAGTTGAGGAAGCACGGGGCACCGTCGAGGTCGACGGCGAGGTGCTGAGCGAAGCGTCGCCCAACCGCCGGGAGCGACTAGTTGGACTGCTGCCCGCGTCGCGGGAACTCGCGTGGCCGATCAAGGTGCGCGATATCGTGCGACTGGGGCTGACCGACCTCGACCGCATCGACGGGGTGCTCGGGGCGCTGGAACTCACTGCACTGGGCGGACGGCGGGCCGACCTGCTGTCGACCGGCGAGCTCAGTCGCGTGCTCATCGCCCGCCTGCTCGCCGCGAGGCCGCGCCTGCTATTGCTCGACGAGCCGCTCGCCCACCTCGATCCCTATTGGGTCGTTGAGGTGCAGTCGCTGCTCGCACAGGCGGTGCGGGCCGACGGACTTGCTGCGTTGATCTCGCTCCACGATCTCGGCCAGCTAGAGCGTTTCACGCGGGTGATTGCGATCGCCGACGGCGCGGTCGTGTTCGACGGCCCCACCGAAACGTTCCTGGAAAGCCGCGAGTTCGAGCGGATTTTCCGGCTCGACGCGAAAGCCTTCGGTCTCAGGCCGGGGGGTCGGCGATCATCGCCGTAAAGCTGGCCTCGGCGGCGAGCTTGCCATCGACCGACGCACGGCCCGCGAATTTGCACACGCTCGCCCGCTTCTGGACGAACGACACGTCAAGCGTGAGCAGGCAACCGGGCTCGACCGGCGCACGGAACTTGGCACCTTCGATGGCCATGAAATAGACCAGCTTGCCCGATCCGGCGAGATCGAGGCTTTCGACCGCCAGCACCCCGGCCGCCTGGGCCAGCGCCTCGACGATCAGCACGCCGGGCATGATCGGCCGGCCCGGGAAATGGCCCTGGAAGAAGCCTTCGTTAATCGTCACCGCCTTGACCGCGGTGATCGAGACACCACGCTCAAGCCGCTCGACCCGGTCGACCAGCAGCATCGGGTAGCGATGGGGCAGCGCCGCCATCACCCGCCGGACATCGAGCGGGCCGATGGCGGACGATTGCTCGGTCATCGGCGTTCTAGCGGCCTTGCGCGCCCTGCTGACGCTGCTGCGGCAACGGCGTCACGCTGACCGAAGGGAGCTGCTGGTTGAGCGCGGCGAGCACCTCGCCGGTGATGTCGGCGGCAGCTTCGGCCGCCATCAGCGATTGCTTGGCCATCACTACCGACGCCTGGCGACGGGCACGGACCTGTTCGGCGATCTGCACCGTCCGGGCGCCGATCTGCTGCTGGACATGGGCCTGCGTCGACTGGATCTGGTTCTCGCGGTTGGCGAGCTCGGTGCGCGCCTGCTGCTGCTTGCTCTGGAACGCCGTGATCTTCTGCTGGAGCGCGGCGTCAGGCTGCTTGTTGCCGAGCGCCTTGACCTGGCTTTCAAGTCCCTGCGCTTCGGTCCGAAGCTGGTTCTCGAGGGTCTGCGCGCGGGTCCGGGCGGAGGCCACCTGCCCCTGGATCGCGGTCGAAGCGGCACGGCAGGCGGTGCATTCGGTCAGGATCCGGTCAGTATCGACGACGAGCACAGCCGCACGCTGCGCGACAGCCGAGGCCGGGACGAGAGCGGCCGAGGCTGCCGCCAAGATAATCAGTGACTTACGCATCAGAATTGAGTCCCCACATTAAAGGAAAAGATCTTCGTCTCGTCACCCTTTTGCTTCAGCAGGGCGCGCGCCAGATCGAGTCGCAGCGGGCCGAACGGCGAGTTCCAATTGACCCCGATGCCGATCGACAAGCGCGGCGAGGCCGAATTGCCGACGAATTGCTCGCGGTAACCAGGCAGCTTCAGATAATCGATGATCTGGTCGGTCGGGCCGCCGGCCTCGGCGATGTCGGCCGGGCAAGAGGTCGAGGCGTCGCCGGGGCGGATGAAGACGACATCGAGGCCGGGCCGGTTGGGCGTGCAAACGGCCAGGAAGTTATCGAGGTTAGGCTTGGATATGCTGAATACCGAGCCTGCATCGATAAACGCCGAGGGACGAAGGCCGAGACTACGAATATTGGCGCTGACCGGAATTTCGAGCTCGAGACGGCCCATGTAGAACGCCCGCCCACCGATCGCGTCGTTGCCGGTCTCGTCGTCCAGCAGGGCACCGGTCAGATCGTACGGCTGACGGATGATCCGCGGACCGATCCCGCGGATATCGAAGCCGCGCATCTGCGCACCGAAGAAGCGGTCCGTCAGGCGCACTGCATCGCGCCCCTCGCCGGGTGCGGACTGGAGCGGATGGATGTAACCGCCCTGGCCGTGAACCGACAGGACGAAATCCTTCGGCAAGCGGAAATATTTGGTCCCTTCGAACCGTGTACGGATGAATTTCGTGTCCCCGCCCAAGCCGGCGAAGTCCTGACTCAAAGTCACCCGCTGGCCGCGTGTCGCGCGGATTCCGTTTCGGTTATCGAACACCACCGAATAGCCAAGCGTCGAGGTAAGCCGATCGCCGATCTCGTCGCACAGATAGCGACCCGCCTTGGCCGGTGAGCATTGGAGGTCGACGATGTCGGCATCCGGATTGACGTCACTAAAGAAGCGGTCCTCGTCCAAGGTCAGCTCGTCATGGACCAAGCTGTAGCGGGCTCCGGCGCTGAGAAATTCGGTGATCGGAAAACCAAGCCGGAGGCCGCCGCCGGTCGAAACCTGCGAATAGGTCGTCTTGCGCTCACCGCCGATGGTGTTGAAGCTATTGTAGTCGCGGCGGTAGAGGTCGGCGCCCAGCAACACGTTCTTGTCGAACAGCTGCGGCTCGGTGAAGCCGAGGTTCACCGATCGCGAATAACGCGACCAATTGACCCCCGCGTTGACCTCTTGCCCCTTGCCCATGAAATTACGCTGGGCGATGTTGGCGGAAAGGATGAACCGCTCGAGGCTCGAATAGCCGGCCGACAACTGAATTTCGCCAGTCGACTTTTCCTCGACATCGACGGCGAGCACGACGCGGTCAGGCGCCGAGCCCTGGCTCTGCTTGATCTCAAGCTCCTCCTGGAAGAAGCCGAGGCTCTGAAGCCGGTCCTGCGAACGCTTGATGCGCTGGGCATTGAAGGCATCGCCCTCGTTCACCCGGAACTCGCGACGGATAACCTTGTCACGGGTCACCGTATTGCCGTTAATGTCGATCCGCTCGACATAAACGCGCGGCGTCTCCTTGACGGAGAGGCGGATGTTCATCAGCTTCTTCTCGGCGTCCCGCTCGTAGCCGGGGTTGATCTCGGCGAACGCGTAGCCCTGGGCGCCCGCGACCTCGCTGAGCGCGGTGACGACATCCTCGACCTGCGTCGCGTTGAACCAGTCACCGCTTTTCATCGGCAGCATCGGGCGCAAGGTGTCGGCGTTGAGATCGCGCAGGTCGCTCTCGATCTCGACCGCGCCGAACTTGTAGCGCGGCCCCTCCTCGACGACGTAGGTGATGACGAAGTCGCGGCGGTCGGGGGTCAGCTCGGCAAGCGCGGAAACCACCCGGAAGTCGGCATAGCCCTGGGTGAGATAGAAGGCGCGCAGCTTCTGCTGGTCGGCGGCCAGGCGATCCGGATCGTAGCTGTCGTTCTGACGCAGAATACCGAAGATGCCGCCCGCCTCGCGGGTGTACATCTCCTTGCGCAAGCGCCCGTCGTCGAACTGCTCGTTTCCGACGATGTTGATCGCCCGGACCTTCGATACCGGGCCCTCGTTGACTTCGAAAATAAGGTCGACGCGGTTCTGGTCGAGCTGGACGACCTTCGGCTCAACGGTGGCGGCGAAGCGTCCACTGCGCTTGTACAGCTCGATGATCCGGTCGACATCTCCGCGGACTTTGGAGCGGGTAAAGATCTGGCGCGGGGCGAGCCGGATTTCCGGCTGGATCTTGTCGTCCTTGATCCGCTTGTTGCCCTCGAGAACGATGCGGTTGATGACCGGGTTCTCGCGCACGGTGATGACGAGGTTTCCGGTGTCGGCACCGGTGATGACGACGTCGGCAAACAATTCCGTGGCGTACAATTCCTTGAGCGCCGCATCGAGCGATTCCGCCGTGTAGCTCTCGCCCGGCTGAAGCCGCGAGTAGGAAATGACGGTGGCGGGCTCAAGCCGCTGTGCACCGCGTACGGAGATGGACCGGATCGAACCGGAAACTGGCGCTGGAGCGACCTGCGGCGCGGCGACCGGAGCCGGCGCAGCGGTGGACGCATCCTGCGCCATCGCCGCCACGGGAAGGCCGGCCAGGACGGTTCCGACGAGCAGCCATCCACTGGTCCGACGACGGCTGACAATTTGTACTGAATTCACGCGTTCCCGCCCTTCAACTGGTCGCCGGTCGCAAGCCCCTGCGACATGGCCAAGAATTTTCCCCGTTCGCCCTGCCCCATCGACCCTAGCCAATCAAGCGTCCAACCTTATCCCACAAGCCGAACGCGGCGAGATCATTGAAAGTTACGACGATCATCAGCCCGAGCAGGAATGCGAGCCCGCCACGAAGCGCCCATTCCGTCACGCGCGGGCTGACCGGCTTGCGTCGGACGCCCTCGATGGCGGTCAACACGAGGTGCCCGCCATCGAGCGCCGGGACTGGCAAGAGGTTGATGAACCCGAGATTTATGGAGAAGAATGCGATCAGCTGGACGAAGTCGATCAGGCTGATCGACGCCTGCTGTCCCGCGATCTGCGCCATTCTCAGCGGGCCGCCGAGCTCACTCACCGGCCGCCGCCCGGTGACGATCTGTGCTAGGCCATCCCACGTCGCCGTAATCATCGCCCCGACATAGCTGGTCGCCAGCGGGACAATTCGCGCCGCGGGCACTGGTTTCACCTCGGGTACGCCGCCGCCGATTCCGAGCCGGCCGACGCGATATTCCTGACCGAAACGGTCGCGTTCGACGGCCGTGGCAAGGGTGGCGCGGCGCACTTCGCTGCGGCCGTTGCGGACCAGCTCGATCTCGACCGTCTCGCCTGGACGCAGGCTTACCGTGCGGAAGATGTCCTCGAAGGTCGGCGTGTCCCGGCCGGCGACAGTGACGATCCGGTCGCCGGGCTGAAGCCCCGCCTGAGCTGCCGCGCTGCCTGGAACTATGCTGCCGATGCGCGACGAGGTAGCGGGCGCGCCATAAGCCGCGAAGAAAGCCGCGAAGATCGCAATTGCGAGGAGAAAATTGGCGACAGGTCCGGCGAGCACGATGAGGAAGCGTTGCCACGGCGGCCGGCTGTCGAAGGCAGCTCCCGACGCGCCGGCGTTGTCGTCGTCCTTGGTCAGCGAGGTCGGGTCGGCGTCTCCGACAAACTTGACGTAGCCGCCGAGCGGTAGCCAGCCGATCCGCCACCGTGTGCCGCGGCGGTCGGTCCAGCCGCCGACTTCGCGTCCGAAGCCGATCGAGAATTGCTCGGCGCCGACCCCGAACAAGCGCGCCACCCAGTAGTGGCCCAGCTCGTGGACGATCACCAGCGGCCCGATCGCGCCGAGGAAGGCGACGATGATGAGCCAGACGGGCGGTTGCGAGAGCATCAGGCGGCGCGCTCTACCAGATGCTGTTCGGCGCGGCCACGCGCGGCGCGGTCGAGGGCGATCACCTCGGCAATCGATCCGGGCGCCTCGTCGCGGCTGGCGGCGAGCGCGTCGGCGACCAGTTCAGCGATGGCGCCGAAGGTGATACGCCCGGCGAGGAAGGCGGCAACCGCGATTTCATTCGTGGCGTTGAGGACGATCGGCGCTGCGCCGCCCTGGTCCAGCGCCTGGCGGGCCAGCCGCAGCGCCGGGAAGCGCTCGATGTCCGGCGCTTCAAACTCGAGCGGCGGGCAGCGGGTGAGGTCGAGCCGATCGGCGCCGCTGGCGACCCGCTCCGGCCAGGCTAGGGTGTGGGCGATAGGGATGCGCATGTCGGCCGAGCCCATTTGCGCGAGGACCGAGCCGTCGGTGAATTCGACCATCGAGTGAACGATCGACTGGGGGTGGACGACGATGTCGATGCACTCGCCGGGGAGGCCGAAGAGGTGGTGCGCCTCGATCAGCTCGAGGCCCTTGTTCATCATCGTCGCGCTGTCGACACTGATCTTGGCGCCCATCGACCAATTGGGGTGCGCCACCGCCTGCGCCGGGGTGGCAGTGGACATTGCAGTGGTTTCCCAAGTGCGGAACGGGCCGCCGCTGGCGGTCAGGACAAGTCTTCGCACGTCGTCGCAACGGCGCGAGCCAAGGCACTGGAATATGGCGTTGTGCTCGCTGTCGACCGGGAGGATCGCCGACCCCGAGCGATCCGCGGCGGTCATCATCAGCGAACCGGCGGTGACGAGCGCTTCCTTGTTCGCGAGGGCAACCGTCCGCCCCGCCTCGACCGCAGCCATCACCGGTTCGAGCCCGGCGCAGCCAACGATCGCGGCCATCACCCACTCCGCCTCCCCCGCCGCCGCCTCGGCAAGGCCGGACGGACCGGCAGCTGCGCGGCAATCGCTGCCGGCGAGCGCCTGTTGCAGCTCGGCGTAGCGGTTTTCGTCGGAAATCACCGCCAATGACGCGTTCGTTCGGCGCGCGGCTGCGGCCAGCGCCTCGACATTAGACGCGGCGGTCAGCGCGACCACGCGGTAGCGATCGGGATGGCGCTCGACGATGTCGAGGGTCGAGGTGCCGACCGAGCCGGTGGCGCCGAGGATCGAGACGGTCTTCATACCACGCCGCCGAGCACCAGCGCGGCGGTGATCACCGCGACCGGCACCAGCCCGTCGAGCCGGTCGAGCAGGCCGCCGTGGCCGGGCAGCCAGGTGCCACTGTCCTTGACCCCGGCGCGGCGCTTCATCCAGCTTTCGAACAGATCGCCGGCCTGCGCCGCGACCGCCATTAACGGACCGACGAGGATCAGCACCTGCGGCAGGTGCATCGCCTGGACCCAGGCGAAGCCGGCCAGACCGGCGCTGACGATGCCCCCGGCGAGGCCGGCGATGGTCTTGTTGGGGCTGATCGACGGCGCCAGCTTGGGCCCGCCGATGGCGCGACCGGCGAAATAGGCGCCGATGTCCGTCGCCCAGGTGACGATGAACACCCACAGCAGCAGCTCGAACCCGATCGACTGGCCGTCAACCGCGGCGCGATCGCGGATCCACAACAAAGCGAGCGCGGGCAGGAGGGCGTAGATAAAGCCGCCGACGCTCCAGCCGAACCCCCAGCCGGCGGCGATCCGGCGCCATTCGGCCAGCATCACGACGGACGCCAGCGCGACGAGCACGGCAAAGACGTATCCGCCGAGGAAAGCGGCGACGAGCGCGATCAGGATCAGCAGCAAGCCGCTCAGCGTGCGCACGGCAAGATCGCTCATCGGCCGCCGAACCGGCGCTGGCGGCGGGCGAACTCGGCCAAGGCGGACTTGAGCTCGTCGCCGCCGAAATCGGGCCACAGAGTCTCGACGAACAACAGTTCCGCATAGGCTGATTGCCACAACAAGAAATTGCTCAGGCGCACTTCGCCCGAAGTACGGATGAGCAAATCGAGCGGCGGCAGGCCGGCGGTCTGCATCAGCCCATCGATGCGCTGCTCGTCGATCTCGGCAGGGTCGAGCGTCCCGGAGACGGCCTGTTCGGCGAGGCGCCGCGCGGCGGTCGCGAATTCGGCGCGCGAGCCATAGTTGAGCGCGACGACGAGGGTCAGCCGGTCGTTGGCTGCGGTCTGCGCGACCGCGCGCTCGAGCTTGGCGACCAGCTTGGGACCGAACGGCGACGGATCGCCGATCAGCCGGAGCCGCACGCCCTCGCTCGCCAGCTCGTCGAGCTCGCGCTCGATGTAATAGAGCATCAGGCCCTTGAGGTCGCTGACCTCCTCTTCCGAGCGCCGCCAATTCTCCGACGAGAAGGCGTAGAGGGTGAGCACTTCGACCCCGGCCTCGACCGCGGCGCGGAGCGTCCGGCGGACCGCCTCGGCGCCGGCGCGATGGCCGGCCGAACGCGGCAGGCCGCGGGCGGCGGCCCAGCGGCCATTGCCGTCCATGATGATCGCCACGTGGCGCGCGGTGGGTGCGCCAGCGCCCCCTGCCCCGACCGGCCTGAGCTTGTCGAAGGCCTGCACTTGAGTCACTAAGCGTTGCTCGAGGAAGTACAGCCCTTCGACAAGCTGAGGGCGTACGGATATTGGGGGAGCATCCGAAGCTGCTCGGAGTGTGAACGGGCCGAGATCCTCACTTCCCGAGGATTTCCTGTTCCTTGGCGCTGGCGGTCGAATCGATGTCCCTGATGGTGTCGTCGGTCAGCTTCTGGACCTCGGCGTCGAGCCGTTTGTGCTCGTCCTCGCTGATTTCCTTCTTCTTCTCGTCCTGCTTCAGATGATCCATGCCGTCGCGGCGGACGTTGCGGACGGCGATGCGCGCCTTTTCGGCATATTGGCCGACCAGCTTGGCAAGCTCCTTACGGCGCTCCTCGGTGAGGTCGGGGATCGGCAGGCGAATGAGCTGGCCGTCGGTGATCGGGTTGAGCCCGAGGCCGGCCGAGCGGATCGCCTTTTCGACCGGCTGGACGTTGGAGCGATCCCACACCTGGACCGAGATCAGGCGCGGCTCGGGCACCTGGACAGTGGCGAGCTGATTGAGCGGCATGTTGGCGCCATAGACCTCGACCTGGATCGGATCGAGCAAGGCGGTCGAGGCACGGCCGGTGCGCAAGCCGCCGAGGTCGTGCTTGAGCGCCTCCACCGCGCCATGCATGCGGCGCTGGATGTCGGCCTTGTCGTAACTGGGCATGTCCCTACTCCTCGTTGGTGACGATCGTCGCGGTCCCGTCACCGGCCAGCACGCGGGCGAGATTGCCCGGCTGGCGGATGTTGAACACGACGATCGGAATGTCGTTATCGCGGCACAAGGCGACGGCGGCGGCGTCCATCACCCGCAGATCGTCACCGAGCACCCGGTCGTAGCCGATCGAATCGTAGCGCTTCGCCGAGGCGTTGGCCTTGGGATCGCTGTCGTACACCCCGTCGACGCTGGTGCCCTTGAACAAGGCGTCGCAGCGCATTTCGGCGGCTCGCAAGGCGGCGCCGGTGTCGGTCGTGAAATAGGGGCTTCCGACGCCCGCGGCGAAGATCACCACCCGGCCCTTGGCGAGATGGCGCTCGGCGCGGCGGCGGATCACCGGCTCGCACACCTGGTCCATCTTGATCGCGGACTGAACCCGGGTCTCGACTCCCAATTGCTCAAGCGCATTCTGCATGGCGAGCGCGTTCATCACCGTCGCGAGCATGCCCATATAGTCGGCCTGGGCGCGGTCCATGCCCTTGGCTGCACCGGCCATGCCACGGAAGATGTTGCCGCCGCCGATGACCAGGCACAGTTCCATCCCGGCGGCGCGCGCGGCCTGCACTTCACCGGCGAGACTGGCAACGGTCGCGGGATCGATCCCGAACTGGCCGGGGCCCATCAGCGCCTCGCCCGACAGCTTGAGCAGGATGCGGTGGAAGCGGGGGCGGGCCATGGAAACTCCGGTTGGGGCGCGGCTCCACGCGCTTTAGGCAAGCTGGCCGGCATTTGCCAACCTTCTCGGGCGCTTCGCCGCCAGCTTGCGTTCGCGGGCCAATCGCCGCACCTTGGGCGCCGCCAGCAGGGGGCGAGCATTTGGCCAATGTGTTCCTGAGCTACGACCACGACGACATCGGCCTCGCCCGGCCGCTGGCGGCGGCGCTGGAAAAGGCCGGGCACATTGTCTGGTACGACCGCCACATCCAGGGCGGCGCGCAATACAGCCGCAAGATCGAGCAGGCCCTGGACGAGGCCGATGCGGTGATCGTGCTGTGGAGCGCGCATTCGCTCGACAGCCCGTGGGTGCGCGACGAGGCGGCGGAGGGGCGCGACCGCGGCAAGCTGATCCCGCTGACAGTGGCCGGCGTGACCCCGCCGATGGGCTTCCGCCAGTTTCAGACGATCGACCTGGGCGGCTGGAGCGGGCGCGGCAAGGTGCCCAAACTAACGCAACTGATCGAGGCGGTCGAAGGGCAAGCGCCGGACGGGCCGGAGGACGCCGAGGCGGCGCCGAGGACGCGGCGGCGGGTGGTCGCGGAGGACGATGCCGGGGCTTCGTCGCGGTGGATGAAGCTGGCGGCGATCGCTGCCCTGCTGCTCGCGATCGGCGCGGCAGTGTGGTGGTGGATTGGGCGAAGCGCGATGCCGGTGGTGGCGGTGGCCGCCGCCGACCCCTCCCCGCGCTCGCAGGCCGCGGCCGGCGACCTCTACGTCAAGCTCGGCAGCCTGGCCCAGATCGGCGACGGCAAGTGGCAGCTGGTAGACGGCCAAGCGGGCAAGAGGGCCGATCTCGAATTCCGCACATCCGACAGCGGCGCCGGAGGGGAGCCGCGCGCCAACCTCGTGCTGCTCGACGGCAAGCGCGACGTGCTGCTGTGGTCGCGGGAGTTCGCGGTTCCGGGCGGAGCGCTGGCCGACCTGCGCCAGCAATTGTCGCTGACCGCCGGGCGAGTGCTTGGTTGTGCGCTCGAAGCGCGCGACTCGGGCGGTCTCAAGACCGACCTGCTGAAGCGCTTTCTCGACGCCTGCGCGATCGCCGCCGAAGCGAGTGTCGACGACCCTAGCCGGCTGATCGCGATCCTGCGCTCGATCGTGACCGCCGAGCTCGACTTCACGCCGGCCTGGAGCCTGCTGCTGCAGGCGGACGCGATCGCCTATGACCTAGGTGACCTGGGGGTCGGCGATCGCGGAGCGCTCGAGCGGGCGCTCAAAGCCGACATCGCGGCGGCCAAGAAAATCGATCCCGACATGCCCGCCGTCACGCTGGCGGAGGTCACGCTAGCGCCGCGGACGGACTATGGCGGGGCGCTCGACCGCCTCAGCCGGGCGGCGACAAATGCGCCGAATGACGCGCGCGTCCAGGCGGCGCTGAGCGGCGCGCTGCTTCAGGTCGGACGGATGGAGGATGCGTTGCGGGCGGCCGAGCTGGCGGCGAAGCTCGATCCGCTGTCGCCGACCCACGAGACGAGCCTGATCCTGGCGATGGCCTATGCCGGGCGGGTCGACGATGCCCGGCGCGAGCTCGACCGGTTTGCACGACAGTGGGCTGGTACCGGCGCGCTGCGCGATGCCATGTGGGCCTTTCATTTGCGGTTCGGCGATCCGGACGTGGCCCAGCGTTTTGCGCCGCACGAGGCCGGCGAGGGATTGCGCATCTACCTCCAGGCGCGACGGACCCGCTCAGCGCAGGATGTCGGCCGGGTAATCGAAGTGATCGAGCGCGAACGAGCGCCTGCCGATCGACACCGGGCTTACGGCTGGGCGGTCTACGCGCTGGGCGAGTTCGGACGGGTCGACGAGGCGCTCGCGTGGATCGCGGAGATGCCGACCGAGAAGGTGGCGAAAGACGCCTACCTCCTGTTCCGCGCGCCGATGGCACCGCTGCGCGCCGACCCGCGCTTCATGGCTGTCGCCAAGCGCATCGGCTTGCTCGGTTATTGGCAGAAGAGCGGCGAGTGGCCGGACTTCTGCACCGATCCGAAGCTTCCCTACGACTGTCGGACCGAAGGGCAAAAGCTGGGCTGAATGCGCAGAAGGGCGAGGCCTTTCGGCCCCGCCCTTCCCGTGTGCCGTTGATGAAGGCCTAGGCGACCGGCTGGGGGACGCCCGAGGCGGCGGCGACTTCGGCGGCGAAGTCGTCCTGCTTCTTCTCGATACCCTCGCCGAGCTGGAAGCGCTTGAACGCCTTCAAGTGCACCGGCTGGCCGCAATCCTTGCCGCACTGGGCGACGACGTCGCTGACCGGGGTCTTGTTGTCCATGACGAACAGCTGGCTGAGGAGCGCGCTTTCCTTCTTGAACTTGGCGATCGCGCCGTCGACCATCTTCTCGACGATGTTGGCCGGCTTGCCGCTCTCCTTGGCCTTCTCGGCAGCGATCGCGCGCTCGCGCTCGAGGAGCTCGGCGTCGAGCTCGTCGGCGTCGAGGGCGAGCGGGTTGGCGGCGGCGATGTGCATCGCCAGCTGTTTGCCGAGCTGCTGCAGGGTGTCGGCCGGGGCCGAGCCTTCAAGCGCGACGAGCACGCCGATCTTGCCCATTCCGGGCGCCGCGGCGTTGTGGACGTAGCTGACGACCGCGCCCTCGGCGACCTCGAGCACCGCGGTGCGGCGCAGCGACTGGTTCTCGCCGATGGTGGCGATGTTGTCGGTCAGCTTCTGCTCGACCGTCCCGCCGCCCGGATAGGCCGCGGACTTGAGCGCGTCGATGTCGCCGTCGGTGGCGAGCGCGAGCTTGCTGACTTCGCGCACGAAGTCCTGGAACTGCTCGTTCTTGGCAACGAAATCGGTCTCCGAATTGACCTCGACGACGGCGCCGCGGGTGCCTTCGACGGCGACCCCGACGAGGCCCTCGGCGGCGGTTCGGCCGGCCTTCTTGGCGGCGGCCGCGAGGCCCTTGGTGCGCAGCCAGTCGATAGCCGCTTCCATGTCGCCATTGGTCTCGGCGAGCGCCTTCTTGCAATCCATCATTCCGGCGCCGGTGCGCTCGCGCAGCTCCTTGACCGAAGCAGCGGTGATCTCAGCCATGATTTGGCTCCTCAAGATGTAAAAGTTACACTTCGAGCGCGGCTTCGGCGGGCGGCTCGGCCATCGCGCCGATGTCCTCGCCACGCGCGACCTGCTCGCCGGTCTTGCCGGCCTGGCAAGCGCTGGCGATCGCCTCGCAATAGAGGCGGATGGCGCGGCTGGCGTCGTCGTTGCCGGGAACCGGAAAGGCGATCCCGCTCGGGTCCGAATTGGAATCGAGGATCGCGACGACCGGGATGCCGAGCACGTTGGCTTCCTTGATCGCCAGCTCTTCCTTGTTGGAATCGATGACGAACATAACGTCGGGCAGGCCGCCCATGTCGCGGATCCCGCCGAGGCTCTTCTCGAGCTTGTCGCGCTCGCGGGTGAGCTGCAGCACTTCCTTCTTGGTGAGGCCGGCGGTGTCGCCCGACAGCTGCTCCTCGAGGCTCTTGAAGCGCTTGATCGAGTTGGAGATGGTCTTCCAGTTGGTCAGCATGCCGCCGAGCCAGCGATGGTTGACGAAATGCTGGCCCGACGCGCGCGCCGCATCGGCGATCGGGTCGGCCGCCTGGCGCTTGGTGCCGACGAACAGCACCTTGCCGCCGCGCGCCGCGGTCTGCTGGACGAAATCGAGCGCGCGCGCAAACAGCGGCACCGACTGCGACAGATCGATAATGTGGACGCCGTTGCGATCGCCGAAAATATACGGCTTCATGCGCGGGTTCCAACGGTGAGTCTGGTGGCCGAAATGTGCTCCGGCCTCGAGCAATTGCTGCATGGTGACGACGGGAGTCGCCATGTCATTTCTCCTTCGCGGTTAACCCTCGGCGAACCCAAGTCATCCCGGTCGCCCGGGACACCGCTATGTGCGGATTCGCCTGTGGAATGGCGCGCCCCTAGCCCGTGCCGTGGCGCATTGCAAGCGGTCGGATGCGCTTGACAAACGAGAACATAGGAGGAACATTGGGGCATCGGACGTGCAGAATGCGCGGAAATGGAACGATTTCCTCCCAGCGCGGTTTGGCGTCGTAACGAAGGAACGAACCATGACCTTTGCGCTCGCGACCGCCTTCTTCCTCTCCATCGCCTGGATGATCATCGTCGCGCTCGCCGCGACGTTCGAAGGCAAGGGCCAGCGGATCCGCGCCGCGCTCACCGGCCGGGTGCCCCAGCCGCTGCCGCCGGTCCACGCTCGCTTCGCCCTTCGCTATCCGCTGCGCCGCGCCGAGCGCGCGGTCATGCGGCCGCGGATGCGCGCCGCCGCTTGACCCGCCCGTAGGCGGCAATGCTGAACGGAATCATCAGCAAATAAAGCGCCGAGATTGCCAGCAACGTCAGCCACGGCTCGTTGAGCAGGGCGGCGCCGAGCAGCACCACGCCGGCCAGCGCCGGAAGCCGCCAGGTGCGCCGCACCCGAAGCGAGGTCCACGTAAAGGTCGGCAGGCTGCTGATCATCAGACCGGCGACGAACAGCGTCCACGGCATGACCAGGGTCCAGCTGCGGAAGAGGTCGTTGCCCGTCACCAGCCACAGGAACAAGGGCACGAAGGCGAGGCCCGCCCCGACCGGCGCGGGAACGCCGGTGTTGAAACCGGCCGACTTGTGCGGCTGGTCGTCATTGTCGATCCGCGCGTTGAAGCGCGCGAGGCGCAGCGCGCAGCATACCGCCAAGGCGAGCGCCACCGTCCAGCCGAACTTGGGCGCGAACTGGAGCGACCAGAAGAACATGATCAGCGCCGGCGCGGTGCCGAAGGCGATATTGTCGCTCAGGCTGTCGAGCTCGGCCCCGAACTTGCTTTGCGCACGCAGCAGCCGGGCGACCCGGCCGTCCATTCCGTCGAGCACCCCGGCGAGGATGATGAAGGTCAGCGCGCGCTCCCAATCCTCGACGAAGCCGTAGCGCACGCCGGTGAGGCCGCAGCACAAAGCGAGCGCGGTGATGGCGTTGGGCGGAAAGGCGCGGAACGGCAGGCCGGCGCGGGCCGGCGGCGCGGTCACTGGCTCGACCCGGCGCGCTGCGGATCGACCCCGAGTTCGCCGAGCACGGTCTCGCCGGCGATGGTCCGCTGGCCGAGCAGTACCTGGCTGCCGGTGCCGGCGGGCAGGAACACGTCGACCCGGCTGCCGAAGCGGATCAGGCCGACGCGTTGGCCGGCGGCGACCCGGTCGCCCTCGGCGACGAAGGCGAGGATTCGGCGCGCGACGAGCCCGGCGATCTGGGTGAAGGCGATTCTCGTCCCGTCCTCGCGCTCGACCAGGAAGTGCTGGCGCTCATTGTCCTCGCTCGCCTTGTCGAGATCGGCATTGAGGAACTTGCCGGGAATGTAGGCGATGCGGCGGATCGTGCCGGCGACCGGCGAGCGGTTGATGTGGACATCGAACACGCTCATGAAAATCGACACGCGGGTGAACTCGCCGGCCATCCCCTCCCCGGCCAGCTCGGGCGGAGCGGGGACGCGCACGATCATCGTCACCAGCCCGTCGGCGGGCGCGACGATCAGCTTCGGGTCGACCGGCGTGGTGCGCACCGGGTCGCGGAAAAAGGTCGCGACCCAGATCGTCAGGCCGACCAGCAGCCAGCCGAACGCATCGGGCAGCGCCCAGAAGCCGACCAGCGCGAAGAAGGCGGCGATCATGGTGTATTTGCGGCCCTCGGGGTGGACCGAGGGGAAGCGCCATTTGACCGCGGTCAGCTGGCTGTCGGGATTGTCGATGGCGGGCATGGCGTCCTCTTATCGGCGCTCGCCCGGTGGGGCAATGCGGGCGGTTGCCTTGGCCACCGCCGCCGCCTAATCCGCGCTCGAAATCTGCAAGGACTAGAGGCGCATGGCCAAGATCAAGGTGAAGAACCCGATCGTCGAGCTCGACGGCGACGAGATGACCCGCATCATCTGGCAATGGATCCGCGAGCGGCTGATCCTGCCCTATCTCGACGTCGACCTGAAATATTACGACCTCGGGATCGAGCATCGCGACGCGACCGATGACCAGGTGACGATCGATAGCGCCAATGCGATCAAGCAGTACGGCGTCGGCGTGAAGTGCGCGACGATCACGCCGGACGAGGCGCGGGTCGAGGAATTCAAGCTCAAGAAGATGTGGAAGTCGCCCAACGGGACGATCCGCAACATCCTGGGCGGGGTCGTATTCCGCGAGCCGATCGTGATTTCCAACGTGCCGCGCATCATTCCCGGCTGGACCGACCCGATCGTGGTCGGCCGCCATGCCTTCGGCGACCAGTATAAGGCGACCGACTTCAAGGTGCCGGGCAAGGGCAAGCTGACCATGAAGTGGGTCGGCGAGGACGGCGAGACGATCGAGCACGAGGTGTTCGACTTCCCCGACGCCGGCGTGGCGATGGGCATGTACAATCTCGACGCCAGCATCCGCGACTTCGCCCGGGCCTGCTTCAACTTCGGCCTGCAGCGCGGCTGGCCGGTCTATCTCAGCACCAAGAACACCATCCTCAAGGCCTATGACGGCCGCTTCAAGGACATCTTCCAGGAGATTTTCGATAGCGAATTCAAGGCCGACTTCGACAAGGCTGGCATCGAATACCAGCATCGCCTGATCGACGACATGGTCGCCAGCGCGCTGAAATGGAGCGGCAAGTTCGTGTGGGCGTGCAAGAATTACGACGGCGACGTGCAGTCGGACCAGGTCGCGCAGGGCTTCGGCTCCTTGGGCCTGATGACCTCGATCCTGATGACTCCGGACGGCAAGACGGTCGAGGCCGAGGCGGCGCACGGCACGGTGACGCGTCACTATCGCCAGCACCAGCAGGGCAAGGCGACCTCGACCAACCCGATCGCCTCGATCTTCGCCTGGACCGGCGGGCTGAAGTTCCGTGGGCGTATCGACGAGACGCCGGACGTGGTGCGCTTCGCCGAGACGCTCGAGCGGGTGTGCATCGAGACGGTCGAGAGCGGGGCGATGACCAAGGATCTGGCGCTCTTGGTTGGTCCCGAGCAGGCGTGGATGACGACCGAGCAATTCTTCGAGGCGGTGCGGGCCAACCTCGAGACGGCGATGGCCGGGCAAGCCGCGAGCGAGCCGACCGCGGCATGACCCGGTCGGCTGGCCGGCTGGTCAACCGCGGCCTGCTTGCCGCGGGGCTGCTGTTCGGCTCGCCGCTGTTTGCGCCGCAATTGCTGGCGTTTCCGCACCATGCGCGGTCGGGCGATTTGTCGGTCTATTCGGAAGTTCCGATCGACCGCGCGGCGCTCGATGCTGTGGCGCGCAGGAGCGCGGCGTTGGTTGCGGCAAGCCCCCTCGCCCGCTCCAGCGAGCCGCGGCGCGTATTCCTGACCAGTGGCGGCTGGCGGTGGCGGTGGCTGGCGGTGCGTTTCCCCTATTCCTTCGCCGTGTCGCGCCCGTTCACCGAGCCTTTGATCTTCAACCGCAGCAGCATCGCGCGCGACTGGGTGCATGCCGGCGGCACGACCGTGCGCAGCCTGTCGGGGACGATTGCCCACGAGACCTGCCACGGCATGATCCGCCGCGAGTTCGGGCTGTCAGCCGACTGGACCAAGCCGATGTGGCTGCGCGAGGGCTATTGCGATTTCGTCGCTGACGAGAGCGCGCTCGACCAGGCCCGTGCGGACGAAATGCGCAGGACCGATCCCGGCCATCGCTCACTGGCCTATTACGACGGGCGGCGGCGGGTCGCGGCCGAGCTTGCGCGCAATGGCGGCGACGTCCGCGCGCTCTTCGCGGCTTATTAGGCGACGGGCGAGCGCACCCGCTCGCGCCGGACGCCGAGGCCGACCAAGCGGCCGGGAATTCGGCGCAGCAGCGGGAAACGGTCGAGCAGCCGAATTGCCAGCGGGGCCTGGGCGAGCGGTGCTCCGGGTTGCAGCAACTTGCCGATGAAATTGTCCTGCGCCGCTTTCTGGCCGGCCTGGATGACTCGCGTCGGCAACGCGCGGCGGCGCTGGACCTGATCGAGCAAAGGATCGACCGGTTCTTTCCGCGCGAGCGGTTCGGCGAGAATGTTGGCCGCGGCCACGGCGTCCTGGATGGCGAGGTTAATGCCGATCCCGCCGATCGGGCTCATCGCGTGGGCGGCGTCGCCGATCGCCAGCAGGCCGGGGCGGTGCCATGAGCGAAGCCGGTCGAGCGCCACGCTGAGCAAATGGAAATCCGCCCAGTCGTCGATCTCGCCCAGCTCGAGATCCGGCGCGGCGGCGCCGATCAGCGACCGGACATGGTCGAGGCCGCGCGCCTTGAGCGCTTCGGCACCGCCCTTGGGAATGACCAGCCCGCACTGCCAATAGTCGCCGCGGTCGATCAGCACGACGAGCCTGCCGCGCTCGAAGCTGCCGCGCAGCGCCCCTCCCCCCGGCACCCGCTTGGCGACCTGGAACCACAGGATGTCCATCGGTGCGCCGAGCGTCTCCACTTCGAGCATGCCGGTTCGGCGGACGATCGACGAGCGGCCGTCGGCGGCGATCGTCAGAGGCGCATGAAGCTCGCTGCCGTCGGCGAGGCGGACCCCCATGA
Source organism: Sphingomonas mesophila (assembly GCF_003499275.1). Taxonomy (GTDB): domain Bacteria; phylum Pseudomonadota; class Alphaproteobacteria; order Sphingomonadales; family Sphingomonadaceae; genus Sphingomicrobium; species Sphingomicrobium mesophilum. Next base: position 911,094 of record NZ_QWDF01000001.1, read on the forward strand.
CCCGGCCGTCGCGCTCGATTAAGCCATCGACCGCGGCGTTCATGCTCAGCTCAAATCCGGGGAAGCTCCGAGCTTCGTCGCGCAGGAAGTCGAGGAATTCCCACTGCGGCATGAAGGCTATGAACGGCGCCGGCGTGGCGAGGTGCGACAGGTCGCCGATCGTCCAGTCGCGGCCGGCGATGCGCAGCTGGGCGCGGTCGACTCGGCTGTGGGGGCGCTCGAGGAAGCGCTCGAGCATCCCGAGCTGGTCGAGGATCTCCATCGTCGAGGGGTGGACGGTGTCGCCACGGAAATCGCGGAAGAAGTCAGCGTGCTTCTCGAGCACCCGGACCGAGACTCCGGCGCGGGCGAAGAGCAGGCCGGCCATCATCCCGGCCGGGCCCCCGCCGACGATGAGCACGTCCGCCATGCGCCGATCTGGGCGGCGTCATGACGTCAGGTCAAGCCCGCTTCAGCGACTCCGGCTTGTGCGCGGCCTGCCTGCCTTCCTCGGTCTCGACCAGATATTCGGGATTGTCCTTGGACGCCGCGACCTTGTGGCCCTTGATGGTCATCGGGGCGGTCAGCTTCTTGACGACCTTGCCGGTCGAATGGCCGCCGCTCGACTCCCACGACACCTTGTCGCCCTTGCGGAATGTCTTGACCATTGTCCTCTCCTTCGCCGGCAAAACGCGAGGGACGGCGGCATTCTCCGCGCTGGAGCGGTGACAGGGGCCAAAGCCCGTGCTTTTAAAGGACCATGGCCGGCGAAATCAGTGGCAGCGGGATGCACGACGCGCTGGTGATCCTGGGCGCGGCGGGGATCGTCATCCCGGCCTTCGCGCGCTTCCGCATCAGCCCGGTGATCGGCTTCCTGCTGGTCGGGCTCATCGTCGGGCCGTCGGGGCTTGGCGGGCTGGCGCGGGACCATCCGTGGCTGAGCCCGCTGACCATCAGCAGCCGCGAGAGCCTGGAGCCGTTCGCCAATCTAGGGATCATCCTGCTGCTGTTCGGGATCGGGCTCGAGCTCAGCTTCCGCCGGCTCTACGGCATGCGGCGGATGGTGTTCGGGATCGGCGCGGCGCAGATGCTCGGCGCGGCGGCGGTGATCTTCGCGGTGCTGCAGATGATCGGCGACTGGCCGGTCAAGAGCGCGCTGGCGCTGAGCCTGGCACTGGCGATGAGCTCGACCGCCCTCTGCCTAAAGATCGCCGGAACGCGGACACCGGTCGGTCGGGCGGCGCTGTCGATGCTGCTGTTCGAGGATCTGGCGCTGGTCCCACTGCTGTTCTTCTTCGGAACGGTCGACGCGCAAGGGGTCGGCGACCTGGTGCGGGTGGTGGCGCTGGGGACGTTGGTCATCCTGGCGATGCTGATCGCGGGGCGCTTCCTGCTGCCGCCGTTGTTCGCCCAGGCGGCGCGGACCAAGAGCCCGGAGCTGTTCCTGGCGGTCAGCTTGGTAGTGGTGATCCTGGCCGCGGCGGCGACCAGCGCGGTCGGTCTGGGGCCGATCATCGGCGCGCTCGTCGCCGGATTGCTGATCGCGGAGACCGAATATCACAGCGAGGTCGAGGTGGTGACGGCGCCGCTGCGGGGCCTCGCGCTGGGCGTGTTCCTGATCACCGTCGGCATGCTGATTGACGTCGCCGCGCTGGCCGGCGACTGGCCGCTGCTGCTCGCTGCGCTGGCCGGGGTGATGGCGGTCAAGGTCGTCGTCACTGGACTGCTGCTCAAATATGGCGGCGCCGGGAGCGGCGTCGCGGCCGAAACGTCGGTGCTGATGGCGAGCCCGTCGGAAACGACGCTGATCGTCATCGCGGCGGCCGGGGCGGCAGGCGTCTTGACGGGTGAGACGGTCGCCTTCTGGTCGGCGGCGACGGCGCTCGGGCTGATGCTGACGCCCTTGCTCGCGGCGCTTGGCAAGCGACTGGCGCGGCGGGTCGAGACCGGGCAGCTGGCCGAGGCGGAGATCGAGGACGTCGCCGGGCGAACGGTAATCTTCGGCTTCGGGCGGGTCGGTCGGATGGTCGCGGACATGCTCGCCGAGCACGGCCGGCCCTATCTGGCGGTCGACCACGACATCGACGGCATCGGCGCGGCACGCGACGCCGGCCATGCGGTGATGTTTGGTGACGTCGCCCGGCGCGAGATGGTCGACAAATTGGCGCTCGACCATGCCGCGGCGGCGGTGCTGACGATGGACGATCCGGTGCTGACCCAGCGGTTGGCGCGGCGGCTGAGGCGGCAGTTCCCGGACCTGCCGATCATCGCCCGAGCGCGCGACGCGGCCCATGCCGCCAAGCTCTATCGCGCCGGGGTGACCGACGCGGTGCCCGAGGCGATGGAGGCGTCGCTGCAGCTGAGCGAGGCGGTGCTGGTCGACATCGGCGTGGCGATGGGGCCGGTGATCGCCTCGATCCACGAAAAGCGCAGCGAGTTGCGCGCCGAGATCATGGAGGAAGGCGAGCTCGAGCATGAGCCGAGCCTCGGGCGGCGGCGGGTGCGCGACATGGCGGGGAACAGGGATGTTTAGCAGGATCGGATTGGCGGTCGCGCTCGCAGCAGGGAGCGCGTCTTCGGCCGCGCCGGGCCTTCCGGACGCTTTCGAGGCAGGGTGGAAGGGCGCAAAGGTATGCGAGCTACTGTTCGAGAATGCGGCGATGCGCGCCGCGCGCTGCACCTTCCCGCCGGGGGTGGGCCACGAGCGGCACGTTCACCGGCCGCACTGGGGCTATGTGCTGGCCGGATCGACGATGCGCATTGCGAGCGCGAGCGGGACCGTGGTGCGCGAGGTCAAGGCCGGGACGAGCTGGTGGAGCGACGGCATCGATTGGCATGAGCCGGTCAATGTCGGGACGACGACCGGGGTCTATGTGATCGTGGAGCCGAAGGCCTCCCGCTACGCCGCGACTTTCTCCAACATTGCGCGGATCGCGGTCAGCGCGTCGTGCGCTTTGGCGCCGTCGGGGCCGCCGCCCTGGGCCATGTCGGGCCGGCCGCCGCCGCCCTGGCCGCCGAGCGCCGTGACTGCTGCCTTGACGAGCTCGACCGCGCTGATCTCGGCAGTCCGGTCGTCGGTCACGCCGACCGCGACGCTGGCGCGGCCGTCGTTGACGGCGATCAGCGCGGCGACTCCGCTGCCGACGCGCTGCTTCAGCGAATCGACCTCGCCGCGCAGGCCCTTGGGGTCGAGGCCCTCGACCACGCGGCCGAGGAAGCTCACTCCGGCGACCTCTTCCGGCCCGGCTTCGTCCGACTTGGCCGAGCCGCCCATCGCCAGCGCCTTCTTGGCGTCGGCCAGCTCCTTTTCGAGACGGCGGACGGTTTCGGCCATGCCGGCGACACGTGAAGGGACGTCGTCGGGCGCGGTCTTGAGCGCGGCGGCGGCTTCGCGCAGGCGCGCGTCGCGGGCGTTGAGCCAGGCCAGCGCGCCCTCCCCGGTCAGCGCCTCGATCCGGCGCACGCCTGAGCTCACCGCGCTTTCGGACACGATCTTGAACAAAGCGATGTCGCCGGTGGCCTCGACGTGGGTGCCACCGCACAGCTCCACGCTGTAGTGGCGCTCGGCCTGGCGGCCCATCGACAGCACGCGCACCTCGTCGCCATATTTCTCGCCGAACAGCGCCAAAGCGCCCGACTGGACCGCGTCGTCGGGCGTCATCAGGCGGGTCGTGACCGGCTGGTTGGCGCGGATCTCGGCGTTGACCTCGGCCTCGACCGCGGCGAGCTCGTCGGGCGACAGCGCCTTGGGGTGCGAGAAGTCGAAGCGTAGCCGGTCGGGCGCGACCAGGCTGCCCTTTTGAGTGACATGCTCGCCGAGCGTGTTGCGCAGCGCGGCGTGAAGCAGATGGGTCGCACTGTGGTTGGCGCGGGTCGCCGAGCGGCGCTCGACATCAACCGACTGTTGAAGCGCGTCGCCAACCGCCAGCTCGCCCTTCACGACGCGAGCATGCAGCGCGTGGAGTTTTCCGAGCGGCTTCGACGTGTCGGTAACGTCGGCTTCCAAGCCTTTGAGAGACATCAGTTTTCCGGCGTCGCCGACTTGCCCGCCGGACTCGCCGTAGAAGGGCGTCTGGTTCATCAGCACGATGACCTCGTCGCCCACCGCGGCGCGATCGACCCGCTGGCCGTCCTTGACAAGGGCCTGGACCACGCCCTCGCCGTCATGGCCCGAATAGCCGATGAATTCGCTCGGCCCGAACTCCTCGACCAGGTCGAACCACAGTTCGTCGCCGGCCTGCTCGCCCGAGCCCTTCCAGGCGGCGCGCGCCTTGGCTTTCTGCTCGGCCATGGCGGCGTCGAAGCCGGCGCGGTCGACCGCGATGCCCTTGGCGCGAAGCGCGTCCTCGGTCAGGTCGTAGGGGAAGCCGTAGGTGTCGTAGAGCTTGAATGCGGTGGCGCCGGGCAAGGTGGCGCCGGATTCGAGGTCGCCCGCCGCCTCGTCGAGCAGCTTAAGGCCGTTGGCGAGCGTGGCGCGGAAGCGGGTCTCTTCCTGCGCCAGGGTTGCCTCGATCAGCGGCTGGGCGCGGGTCAGCTCGGGATAGGCCTGGCCCATCTCCGCGACCAATTGCGGCACCAGGCGGTGCATCAGCGGGTCCTTGGCGCCGAGCAGATGGGCGTGGCGCATGGCGCGGCGCATGATCCGGCGCAGGACGTAGCCGCGGCCGTCGTTGGCGGGGAGCACGCCGTCGGCGATGAGGAAGCCCGAGGCGCGCAGATGGTCGGCGATGACCCGGTGCGAGGGCTGGGCCTCGCCTTGCGCTTTCGTGCCGGTCAACTCTTCCGAGGCGTGGATCAGCGCCTTGAAAGTGTCGGTATCGTAATTGTCGTGGACGCCCTGCATCACCGCGGCGATCCGCTCGAGCCCCATGCCGGTGTCGATCGACGGCTTAGGCAGGTCGGCGACGATCGCATCGTTCTCCTGCAGATGCTGCATGAAGACGAGGTTCCAGATCTCGACGAAGCGGTCGCCGTCCTCGTCGGGGCTGCCGGGCGGGCCGCCGGGCAGATGGTCGCCGTGATCGAAGAAGATCTCCGAGCAGGGACCGCTCGGGCCGTCGGGGCCCATCGCCCAGAAATTGTCCTTGGTCGCGATGCGGATGATGCGGCTCTCGGGCAGGCCGGCGATCTTGCGCCACAGGTCAAACGCCTGGTCGTCGGTGTGATAGACGGTGACGGTCAGGCGGTCGGGCGAAAGGCCCCAGTCGCGGGTCAGCAGCGTCCAGGCGAGTTCGATCGCGCGGTCCTTGAAATAGTCGCCGAACGAGAAGTTGCCGAGCATCTCGAAGAAGGTGTGATGGCGCGCGGTATAGCCGACATTGTCGAGATCGTTGTGCTTACCGCCGGCGCGCACGCACTTCTGCGAGGAGGTGGCGGTGACATCGGGCCGGGTCTCGAGCCCGGTGAACACGTTCTTGAACGGCACCATCCCGGCGTTGACGAACATCAGCGTCGGATCGTTGTGCGGAACCAGCGGCGCGGACGGCACGCGCGTATGGCCGGCGCCTTCGAAAAATTCGAGGAATCCGCGGCGAATGTCGTTGGTCGAAGTCATGGCGCCCGCAGATATGCGTCTATCCGGGGCGCGGCAAGGCGGGAGGGGCGCGGGGCCCCTCCCCCGATGCGTCAGGCGTGGACCGGGTAGGCGTCCTCGATCAGCCCGGTGTCGGCGTCGATCTGGTAGACGTAGCCGTTGGCGTAGCGATAATATTCGTTGTCGCTGTCGGCCCACCGGTCGCGATAGTCGAGCGGCACGTTGTAGACCCCGTAGCCGGCCGGCATCGGCTGGCCGACGTTGAATTGCTGGCCGGTGACGAGCTGGACCAGAGCGGTGATCAGCTGGGTCTTGGGGTCGACCTGGTAGATGCCGTTGCCGGCGTAGCGATACTGGTACTGCGGCGTGTCGTAATAGGTATCGCGATAGGCGTAGGGGACGTTGTAGTCCGGATAGGCCGTGGGCCACTCCTGCCCGACATAATAAGCGTCGCTGTAGAGCGGATAGGCCTGCTCGATGCGGCGGCTATACGGGTCGACCTGATAGATGAACCCGTCGCCGTAGCGATACCAGGAGTCGTTGGTGTCGTAGTAGTTGGCGCGGTAATCGAGCGGGACATTGTAGGCGCCGTAGCTTGCCGGGAGCATCTGGCCGACGCCGAGCTGCTGGCCGGTCAGCAAGGCGACGATGCCGCTGATCAGCTGGGTCGTCGGGTCGACCTGATAGATGGCATTCCCGTCATAGCGGTAGTAGGCGTCGGGCCGGTCGTAGTAGAACGGCTGGTAGGCGTTGGGCACATAGTTCGACGCATAAGCCGCCGGCCAGCGCTCGCCGACCGAATAGCCGCCGATCAGCGGGATCAGCGAACGGACGATATTGTCGTCGCGGTCGATCCGGTAGAGCGCGCCATAATCATTGTCGTAGCGGTAGTAATAATCGGGCGTGTCGACGTAGCGCGAGGCGTAGAACGCCGGCAGCGGGGCGAGCGCGGCGGCGGCGACTCGCTGGCCGACCAGGGCACGGGTGCGGGCGGCTTCGCGCAACGGGCGCACGGCGGCCTTGGCCATCTGGCGCTCGAAGCGGACTTCGTCCTTCAGCGCGCGGCGATCGATGCGCGCGGCCTGCTGGAATGCCTTGCGCTCGATCTTGGCCTGCTGGCGAACGGCCTGGCGCTCGAACTTCGCCTGCTGGCGGACCGACTGGCGCTCGATCCGTTCGGGACGGGCGAAGGCCTTGCGCTCGGCCTTGGCGGCCTGGCGCTGGACCCGCTCGAAGCGTGGCTGCTCGATGCGCTGGGCGCGTTCGATGCGCTCCATGCGCTGCGGGCGCTCGGCGCGCTGGAACTGGCGCTGCTCGAAGCGCTGGGCGCGCTCGACCTGACGGGCCTGCTGGCGCTCGGCGCGCTGGGGCCTCGCCGCCTGCTGGGCGTGCTGGACATGCTGGCGCTCGGCCTTGGGGCCGCCGCCACCGCCCTTGTTGCCGCCCTTTTCGGCAAGCGCCGGAGCGGTGATGGCGAGACCGGCGGCGCCGGCGATGAGAAGCATCTTGCGGGTCATTGGGTGACCTTTCTGCGGTTGTTTCAATGTCGTGGGATTTCAACGCCTAACTTCGCATTTGGAGCCTGTGCGGCGGATGAACCGAAGATTTTCGCGGTTCGCTTCGCCCCGTCCGGGGCCCGATCCGACGCTGCTGTAAGCTGGCGTTCATGCGAAAGGCGGCGCTGCGGCCTTGGTTTTTGCTCCCGCCGCGCTAGTCAGCGGCGATGGCCAAGCGCGCGACCACCATCCCCGCCTACAAGCGCAAGCGCGCCCGCAAGGGCGGCGTCGGCCGCTTCCTGCTCAAGCTGTTTCTCGCGCTGTTGCTGCTGCCGATCGCCTTGGTAGTGATCTACCGCTTCGTGCCGCCGCCGATCACCGCGACGATGGTCGGCGATCTGGTCGCCGGGCGTGGGGTCGACAAGGACTGGATGAGCCTGGCGGAAATGGACCGCGACATGGTCCGCGCGGCGATCGCGGCCGAGGACAGCAAATTCTGCGCCCATAGCGGCTTCGATTGGGACGCCATCCAGGACGCGGCCAAGCGCAACGCCTCGGGCGGGCGGATCCGCGGCGGATCGACGATCAGCCAGCAGACCGCCAAGAACGTCTTCCTATGGCAAGGCGGCGGCTATTTCCGCAAAGGGCTGGAGGCCTATTTCACCTTCTTGATCGAGACCGTGTGGGGGAAGCGGCGGATCATGGAAGTCTATCTTAACGTCGCCGAGACCGGGATCGGCACCTATGGCGCCAACGCCGGCTCGCAGCGCTATTTCGGGCATGACGCGAGCGCCATGTCGGCGACCGAGGCGGCGCGCATCGCGGCGGTCCTGCCGCTGCCCAAGAAGCGCGGGGCGATCGCGCCCAAGGGCTTCACCCGGCGCTACGGCAATACCATCGCGGCGCGCGTCGGCGTGGTCGGGCGCGATGGGCTCGATGCCTGCGTCTATGCCGGCACCGCCGCGCCGCCGCAGAAGGCGCCGCCGAGGGTGACGAAACCGGCCGTCGTGCCGGGCGACGAATATGAGACCACCACCCCGCCGCCGCCCGAGCCGTCGGTCGATTCGCCCGAGCTCAACGCGGTGATCGAGGAGACGCTCGGGACGGCCGAGCCGGCGGCCGAGCCCGCGCCCGAGGTACTGGTCCCGGCGCCCGAGCCCGAGCCGGCCGAGCCGGTGACTGAGAATGGCGCCGAGCCCGGCGCCTGAGCTTTAGCCGACCAGCGCCATCTTGGGCGGCGCGCTGAGCTCGACCTGGCCGTCGCCGAGCAGCCGCTCGAGGCGCATCGCGAGGTCGGCGTCGAGCGCGAAATCCTGGCCGAGCAGGAAGGTCGCGCTGCGCCCCTCGCCGAGTGCGAGCGTGGCGCGGACGATCCCATTGCCGCCGCGGTGGCCGGCGAACTCCGCCGCGACGGCGGGAAGCAAGGCGGCATCGGGGACCGTGAGGTGGAGCTGAAGCCGGGTGCGCCGGGCGAGGGTGTCGAGCGGCTGGAAGCGCTTCACGGTGACCCGCGGCATGCCTTCGCCGGGTCGACGGTCGAGCTCGACGTTCATCAGCCCGCAGCCGCCGCTCTTGGCCGCCTTCTCGAGCGCGTCGGTCGCCTCGTCGTCGAACGCGGTGGCGACATATTGACCCGAGGAGTCGGAGATCGTCGCCATCATGTAGCGCCGCCCCCGGGCCGACGTGCGCCAGCGCGCTTCCTCGACCAGGCCGGCCATCGACGCGGCGGCGCGGCCGTCGACCGGGATGCTGATGCCAGGCAGCTCTGCATAGGTCTTGACCTTGTGCGCGGCGAGCAAATGGCGCTGGGCGTCCACCGGGTGGGCTGAGAAATAGAAGCCGAAGGCGTCGCGCTCGGCGGCCATGCCCTCGGCCAGCGACCAGCGCGCGTCGGTCGGCAGGCGGATCGGCGCCAGCGCCTCGCTTCCGCCGCCGCCGAACAGGCCGTGCTGACCGCTCGTCCGCTGCTCGTGGGCCGAGGCGGCGTGGGCGAGGATGGTCTCGGCTGCGGCGTGGATGGTAGCGCGGTCCCTGAGCAGCGAGTCGAACGCCCCGCCGGCGGCAAGGCTTTCGAGCTGGCGGCGGTTGAGCAGGCGCGGATCGACCCGCGCGGCGAAGTCCTCGAGGCTTGCGAACGGCCCGTTGGCGGAGCGCTCCTCGACCAGCGACTCCATCGCTTTTTCGCCGACGCCTTTCAGGGCGCCGAGCGCGTAGCGCACCGCGAGGGTCTCGCCATCGGCCTCGACGCTGAACGCGGCCTCGGCGGCGTTGACGTCAGGCGGAAGGACGGCGAGGCCGGAGCGGCGGATGTCCTCGACGAACAAGGCGAGCTTGTCGGTCTGGTGGATGTCGAAGCTCATCGAAGCGGCGAAGAATTCGGCCGGGTGATGCGCCTTGAGCCAGGCGGTGTGGTAGGCGATCAAGGCGTAGCCCGCGGCGTGGCTCTTGTTGAAGCCGTAACCGGCGAACTTGTCGATAAGGTCGAACAGCTCGTTGGCCTTGGCCGCGGCGATCCCGCGCTCCCCGGCGCCGGAGACGAAGCGAGAGCGCTGGGCGTCCATCTCGCTCTTGATCTTCTTGCCCATCGCGCGGCGCAGCAAATCGGCCTCGCCGAGCGAATAGCCGGCCAGCACCTGCGCCGCCTGCATCACCTGCTCCTGATAGACGAAGATGCCATAGGTTTCCTTCAGCACCTCCTCGAGCATCGGATGCGGATAGGCGATTTCGGCGCGGCCGTTCTTGCGGTCGCCGAACGCTGGAATGTTGTCCATCGGGCCGGGGCGGTAGAGCGAAACGAGGGCAATGATGTCCTCGAATCCGGTCGGGCGGACCTGCGCGAGCGTGCGCCGCATGCCTTCGGATTCGAGCTGGAACACGCCGACCGTGTCGCCGCGCTGGAGCAAGGCGAACACCTCGGGATCGTCCCACGGTAGGGTCTCGTAATCGACCTCGATCCCGCGCAGCGCGAGCAGCCGCTGGCCTTCCTTGAGGACCGACAGCGTCTTCAGCCCTAGGAAATCGAACTTCACCAGGCCGGCTGCCTCGACATATTTCATGTCGAACTGGGTCACCGGCATATCCGAGCGCGGATCGCGGTAGAGCGGGACCAGCTCCTCAAGCGGCCGGTCGCCGATCACCACGCCCGCGGCGTGGGTCGAGCTGTGGCGCGGGAGGCCCTCGAGCTTCATCGCCAGCTCGAACAGGCGGCGTACGTCGGGGTCGCTGCGCACTTCCTGGGCAAGCTCGCTGACGCCGTTGAGCGCGCGTTCGAGCGTCCACGGCTCGGTCGGGTGGTTGGGGATCAGCTTGGCGAGGCGATCGACCTGACCGTAGCTCATCTGCAGCACGCGCCCGGTGTCCTTGAGCACGGCCCGCGCCTTCAGGCGCCCGAAGGTGATGATCTGCGCCACCTTGTCGCGGCCGTACTTGGCCTGAACATAGGCGAGCACCTCCTCGCGCCGGGTTTCGCAAAAGTCGATGTCGAAGTCGGGCATCGACACGCGCTCGGGGTTGAGCATGCGCTCGAACAGCAGGCCGAGCGGGATCGGGTCGAGATCGGTAATGGTCAGCGCCCAGGCGACCAGGCTACCGGCACCCGAGCCGCGGCCCGGGCCGACCGGAATGCCCTGCGCCTTAGCCCACTGGATGAAGTCGGCGACGATCAGGAAATAGCCAGCGAATCCCATGCGCGTGATGACGTCGAGCTCGAACTCGAGCCGGTCGCGATACGCCTGCGGCACCTCGTCGCTGAGGCGCCTGGCGAGACCGGTCCGCGCCGCCTGGCGCAACGTCTCGTCCTCGTTATCGCTGAGCCGCGGGAGGATCGGACGGCGCTTGGGCGCGGCGATGGCGCAGCGCCGCGCGATCACCGCGCTGTTGGCGAGCGCCTCGGGCACATCGGCGAACAACTCGGCCATGTCCGCGGCCGGCTTGAGCCAGGCGTTGGGCGAGCTGACCGCGCGCTCGCTGCTGTCGACATAGGCGCTTTGCGCGATGCACAACATGGCGTCGTGCGCCGCGTGGAACGACGGCTCGGCATATTGCGCGGGATTGGTCGCGACCAGCGGCAGGTCGAGCGCGTAGGCGAGGTCGATCAGCGCGCCCTCGGCCGCCTCCTCAACACCATCCCCGCGCCGGCTCAACTCGACATAGAGGCGCTCCGGGAAATAAGCGGCGAGCCGCTCGGCGAGGGTGCGCGCGGCGGCGGCCCGGCCTTCGGCGAGCAGCCGGGCGAGCGCCCCCTCCCCGCCCGCGGTCAGGCAGATCAGGCCTGAGCTGTCGGCCAGCGCCTCGAAGCGGACGTGCGGTTCTTCGCTCAGCGGCCGGTCGAGATGGGCGGCGGAGACCAGCCGGCACAGCGCCTGGTAGCCGGCCTCGTCCTGGGCGAACAGCGCCAGCCAGTCGATCGTCCCGGCCGGGCCGATGTCGTCGGGACGGGCGACGGCGAGGGTCACGCCAACGATTGGCTGGACACCTTCGGCCATGCACGCCTCGCCGAACGGCATTGCTGCATAGAGCCCGTTGCGGTCGGTCAGCGCGACCGCGGGAAAGCCCAGTTTGGCGCTGTGCTTGGCGATCGCCTTGGGCTCGATCGCGCCGTCGAGCATGGTGAAGCAGGAGAAGACTCGAAGCGGGACATAGGGCGCGGCGGACATCGTCGCAGACTATGGAAGATGGCGCCGCGGCCCGCCAGTCGGGCGGCCCACTTATCCCCAGTTTATGCCGCTTGGGGGACGGCCGATGCGCGCCGGAGCGGCGGCCGTTCGCCATAGGTCAGCCAGCGCCACAGCCATTCCATCGGCCCAAACTGAAAGCGCGCCAGCCACCAGTGCGAAAACACGACCTGGAAGGCGAAGAAGGCGACGCAGATGAGCAGTACCGCAAAGCTGCCGATGCGTCCGGCGAGGCCGAGGCCGGGCCCGACTCCGAACAGCACGAAGGCATAGATGAAGCCCTGCGCGAGATAATTGGTGAGCGCCATTCGCCCGACCGCCGCGAACGGTCCGAACAGCGCCCTGCCCCAGCCGCGTTGGAGGGCGACGACGATACCGGCGCAATAGCCCGCGGCGAGGACTAGCGCGACCGGCGAGCGGAGGATGTTGGCGATGTCCCTGGCGCCGTCATCGTCGCCGTTCACGACAAGGCGGATTGCGAGGCCGAGCGCGATCCCGAGCGGGATAGCGATCGCCGCGATCCGGCGCAGCAGCGGCAGGAAGCGCGGCACGTCGTCAAACAGCCCGCTGCGCCCGATCGCCGCGCCGAGCGCAAACCGCCCGAGCGCATAGACCACCCACGCCGCCATCATCCCGCCGGCCAACCATTCAAGCCACGTCCACTCGGCGAACAAGGTGACGATCGACCAATAGTCGTTGCCGACCGCGACCTCTTGGCGGTGCAGCACGGCCGGGTCGCCATAGAGCGAGTCGGGAACCGGATGGATGCCGGCGCGGCCGAGCAGCCATTCCTGCAGATTATAGCTGTAGAGCGCGGCAATGATCCCGAACAGCAGCAGCGATCGGGTCCGCCACTTGCGCATCAGCAGGAGCCCGAAGCCGGCCACCGCGTAGAGATTGAGGATGTCTCCGAACCACAGGAACAGGCTGTTGAAGATGCCGAACATGAGCAGCCAGAACAATCGCCGCGCAAACCGGCGCTCGAACCCCGGGCGTCCCTCGCCGCGCTGCATCTGGAGGTAGAAGCCAAGGCCGAACAAAGTCGCGAAGACGGTGTTGGCCTTGTCGCCGATGAACAGCCGGACGAACTCATAGGCCCACCAGTCGAGCCCGGCCGTCGGCAAGGCGGCGAGCTGGTCCTTGGTCGCGATCTGGCCCTCGCCGGCGAAGTAGACGAAGTTCATCGTCAGCACGCCGAACAAGGCGATTCCGCGCAGCACGTCGATCTCGCCAATGCGCTGGCGCTCGCCGACCGGTGCGATGGCGTTCTGGTCCATGCCCCTTCCCCCGGGGGCAAGGTGAACCTCGATCAGGTCAGTGGCAAGCCTTAGCCGCCGGGCTGCCAGCGGCCGGACATGATGTCGGCGATCTCGCGCATCCGGCCGCGATAGGTCTGCGAGATGCAGGCATCGCTCGGGCAGGCGTCGCGGTGGCGCAGGAACTCGCCGCGGGTGCGGCGCAGCAGCGCGGCCTGCTGCGGCGAGGCGGCGCCGACCGCCCGGACATATTGCGATGCCATCTGGCGATCGAGCGCGGCGAGGCCCGAATCGCCGCACACTGCGATCTCGCCGCGGGTGCGGGCGAAGCGGCAGTTGAAACTTGGGCTCGCGGCGGCGCGTGGTGGCGGCGGCGCCGGCGCCGCCTCCGGAGCGCGCGGCGGTGGCGGCGGCGCGACGGGCGGCGCCGGGAACGGGCCGTCGGCGGGCGCAGGCTCGCCGACCGGCTCGGCCTGGGGCAGAATGGCGCCCGGCGGCGGGGCGATCGGCGCGGAGCCTTGGCCGGTCCGCGCCAGCGTCGCGAGCGGAACGACGATCGAGTCGGCATTGTCGATCATCACCACGTCGCCGCTACCGTCGGTCGCGGGCTGGACACTGTAATCGATACTCGCCGCGAGCGTGCGCCGCCCGCCGACCACCTGGGTGCCGGGCGGCAGGTCGAGCGCGACGTTGGCCGAGCAGCGCACCGTCCCGAGATCGGCATCGGTGCCCTTGAGCAACGGCGCCTCGACCCGAAGCGCCGAGTAGGCCGAGATCTGGTCGAACGCGGTGCGTGCGGTGCCGCGGGTGACCGCCGCGCGGCGAAACAGCTCGCGCTTGATCGCGTCGTAGGTGCGGGGCGACGAGCAGCGCTTGTCGGGACTTCGCGCCGAGGCAGTGGCGACCTCGTCGTCGCCGAGCTTATCCTGGTCGGCGCCGCCGTCGCGCGTCGCATAGACATAGAGGAGGCCGATAACGACCAGCGCGCCAAGCGCGATGGCCATCCATGTCATTGGGGTGAAACGTCGCATTGTCTCGCCAAACGCGCCGGGTGCGACTCGGCTCCGTCTATTCGAGCAGGCCTTCGTGGAGCCGCACGACGCGGTCCATCTTCGCCGCCAGCCGCTCGTTGTGGGTGGCGACGAGCGCAGCGCTGCCTTCGCCGCGCACCAGCGCGAGGAATTCGGCGAATACGCGATCGGCGGTTTTCTCGTCGAGGTTGCCGGTCGGCTCGTCGGCAAGGACCAGCGGCGGCCGGTTGGCCAGCGCCCGGGCGACCGCGACCCGCTGCTGCTCGCCGCCCGACAGCTTGGCGGGGCGATGGGTCAGCCGCTCGGCAAGGCCAAGGGTCGAGAGCAGGTCGGTCGCGCGCTGTCGCGCCGCCTCGTCGTCGGCGCCGCGGATGATCTGCGGCAGCATGACGTTCTCGAGCGCGTCGAAATCCGGCAGCAGGTGATGGAATTGGTAGACGAAGCCGAGCGCCTCGCGCCGAAGCCGGGTGCGGTTCTCGTCGTCGAGCCGCGAGGCCTCCTCGCCGACGACCCGGATCGAGCCTTCGAATCCGCCCTCGAGCAGGCCGACCGCCTGGAGCAGGGTCGACTTGCCCGAGCCCGACGGCCCGAGCAGCGCGACGATCTCGCCCGGCTGGATGGCAAGATCAATCCCGCGCAGCACATGGATCGTCGTCTCGCCCTGCACGAACGCGCGCTTGAGCGCCGAGGTCTGGAGCACCGCCTCACTCATAGCGAAGCACCTGGACGGGGTCGGTCGAGGCCGCTTTCCAAGCCGGGTAGATGGTGGCGAGGAAGCTCAGCACCAGCGCGGTGACGACGATCGCGGCCACTTCGACCGGGTCCGTCTTGGCCGGCATTTCGGTGAGGAAGCGCACCGAGGGGTCCCAGATGTTCTGGCCGGTCGCCCACTGGAAGGCGCTGGTGATCTGCTGGCGGAAGGCAAGGATCAGCGCACCGAGCAGAAGCCCGGCGACGATGCCGACGCTGCCGATGATCGTTCCGACCGTCATGTAGACCTTCATCAGCCCGCTTCGGCTGGCGCCCATCGTGCGCAGGATGGCGATGTCGCGGGTCTTGGCGCGGACCAGCATGATCAGCGACGAGAGGATGTTGAACACCGCGACGAGGATGATCAGCGAGAGCACGAAGAACATCGCCACCCGCTCGATCTCGAGCGCCTCGAACAGCGCCGAGTTCATCTGCCGCCAGTCGACGATCACGCCCTTGCCGCGGACCGCGGTGTTGAGCGGGGCCATGATCTCGGCGACATTGTCGGGATCGCTGGTCTGGACCTCGATCAGCCCGACGTCCTCGCCCAGCATCAGCAGGGTCTGCGCGTCCTCCATCGGCATGACGACGAACGCCGCGTCGAAATCGTAGATGCCGACCTCGAATACCGCGCCGACGGTATAGCTGACGATCCGCGGAACGGTGCCGATCGGGGTGGCGCGCCCTTCCGGGCTGATCAGCGAGATTTCGGAGCCGGGGAAGGCGCCGAGCTTCTCCGCCAGGCGAACGCCGATCGCCACTCGGCCGCTGCCCGGCGTGATCGAGCGCATGTCGCCGGAGCGGACGTTGGCGTTCATCACCTTGTTGCGCGGGATGTCGGCGGCTTCGACGCCGCGCACCAGCACGCCTTCGACTCGGCCGTTGGCGCTGGCCATCAGCGGCTGCTCGATCAGCGGGCGGGCCTCGGTCACGCCCGAGGTCTTGCGCGCGGCCACGGCGATGCGCTGCCAGTCGGACAAGCGCCCATCATAGCCCTGGATGATGGCGTGGCCGTTCAAACCCACGCTCTTGTCGAACAGCTCGGCGCGAAAGCCGTTCATCACGCTCATCACCACGATCAGCGCGGCGACCCCGAGCGCGACCGCGATCAGGCTGATCGTCGCGACCATGAAGATGAACCCCTCGCCCTTGCCGGGCAGGAGGTAGCGCTTGGCGACCATGCGCTCGTAGCGGTTGAGGATCATGCCGTCAGTTTCGCCAAGGCGGCGTCGACACTGAGCTCCTCGCGCTCGCCGGTTGCCCGGCGCTTCAGCTCGACCACGCCCTTTTCGAGCCCGCGTGGGCCGATGATCACCTGCCAGGGCAGGCCAATCAGGTCCATCGAGCCCAATTTGACCCCGCCGCGCTCGTCGCGGTCGTCGTAGAGCGTCTCGACGCCCGCGGCAATGAGCCGGGCGTAGAGATCATCGGCGGCGGCGATCGAGGCCGGATCGTCGCCGCGCATGGTGACGATGCCGACCTTCCACGGCGCCACCGCTTCGGGCCAGACGATCCCCGCCTCGTCGTGGCTCGCCTCGATGATCGCCCCGACCAGCCGCGACACGCCGATCCCGTAGCTGCCCATTTCCGGCGTGACCATCGATCCGTCAGGACCGGACACCTTGAGCCCCATCGTCTCGGAATATTTGCGGCCGAAGTTGAAGATGTGCCCGACCTCGATCCCGCGGCCGGTGCGCCGGCGGTCCTCGGCGACCTCCGCCCAACGCGCCTCGTCGTGGGTTTCGTCGGTTGCCGAATAGGTTGCGGTCACTTGTTCGAACAATCTCTCAAGTCCGGCGGGGTCGCCGTAGCTGAGGTTCGACTGGGCCCAGTCGAACTCGTCGAACGCGGCGTCGTAGAACACCTCGCTCTCGCCGGTCGGGGCGAGGACGATGAATTCGTGGCTGAGCTCGCCGCCGATCGGGCCGGACGCGGCCTTCATCGGCACTGCCTGGATGCCCATCCGCTGGAAGGTGCGCAGATAGGCCAGCATCTGCGTGTAATAGCTCTGCCGCGCCCCGGCCTCGTCGAGGTCGAATGAATAGGCGTCCTTCATCAGGAACTCGCGGCCGCGCATCACCCCGAAGCGCGGACGGACCTCGTCGCGGAACTTCCACTGGATGTGATAGAGCGTGCGCGGCAGCTCGCGGTAGCTCTTCACCTCGCCGGCGAAGATGGCGGTGATCATCTCCTCATTGGTCGGGCCGTAGAGCATCTCGCGGTCATGCCGGTCGGTGATGCGCAGCATTTCGGGGCCGTAGGCGTCGTAGCGGCCCGACTGGCGCCACAGGTCGGCCGACTGGAGCGTCGGCATCAGCAATTCGATCGCGCCCGCCTTGTCCTGCTCCTCGCGCACGATCTGCTCAATCTTCTTGAGTACGCGCAAGCCGATCGGCAGCCAGGCATAGATGCCGGCGGCCGTCTGGCGGACCAGTCCGGCGCGCAGCATCAGCTTGTGGCTGACGATCTGGGCGTCGGACGGGCTGTCCTTCATCACCGGCAGGAAACAGCGGGTCAGGCGCAAATGCGGGGCTTTCGTGTTGCGGCGCAGCGGATCGGCTTCCTCTAGTGAGCGTCCCGGCGATAGGCAATGCGAGCGCTTGCGTTGCCCTGCGTGGCCTCGCCGCAACAGGGTGTGGCAAAATGCCCGGTCGGCACGGTTTGCGGCGTGACAAGCGTGTCTTCGAGAGGGATAGGTCGGCAACCGGACGGCCTTCAGGGAGCCGATCGGGATTGGAGCCGCCGTTAAGAGCCGGCGCTTCAGGACTCCAAGGGGGCTGACGAGCAATCGTCACGCAAGGACGCCCGGGCCGAGAGGTCCGGGCGTTTTTGCACGCCCGTCCGTGCCCTCCCGGCGGAACGAGTCCGGCCCCAAGCGGTTGGCCGGTCAGAAGCTGCCGCTACGGCAACTTCTTGTTTCAGTTGGAGAACAGGGAAATGATCCGTAAATCGCACACCCTTGCCGCCGTCGGCGCGGCGCTGCTTTCGGCCAGCGCGGTCGCCACCGCCCAGACTGCCACCACCACCGACCCGGCGGTCGACGTCGCGCCGATGGTCGAAGACGACGACGACGATGGCGATGACGGCAAGTGGGGCTGGCTCGGCCTGCTCGGCCTGGCCGGCCTGCTCGGCCTGAAGCGCCGCGACGACGACGTCGACGTCCGCCGCCGCACGACCACCAACGACCCGAATAACCCCAACAACCGCATGTGATCGATCGGGCCGGGGCTGCTTCGCGGCAGTCCTGGCCTTCTCCAACCCGGCGCCGCGCCGCTATCCTACTGCGGGTGATGCGTATCCTGCTGCTCTCCGCCGCGCTCGTCGCCGCTCCTCTGTCCGCCCAGACCGCGCTCTTCAGCGCCGACGACTATCCTGCAGAAGCCGTTCGCAAGCAGGAAGAAGGCGTAGTTCAGGTCAAGCTCCGGATCTCCCCGGAGGGCCGGGTCACCGAATGCTCGATCGTCAAGAGCGCCAGCCGAGCACTCGACGTTGCGACCTGCCGGCTGATGGTCTCGCGGGCACGGTTCCAGCCGGCGACCGACGATGCCGGGCGGCCGATCGAGGCCGAGATCGTCGCTCCACCGATCACCTGGGAATTGGGTGCGCTCAAGCGCAAGAAGGACCCGCGCGACGCACGCGGTCTTCGCCTATAGGCGAGCTGCCTGTCATTGATTGGAATGGTAGCGGAGGAGGGACTTGAACCCCCGACACGCGGATTATGATTCCGCTGCTCTAACCAGCTGAGCTACTCCGCCCCTGATGCCGTATACGGCCGTGGCGGGCGGGCATATACGAACGCTTGTCCGAGCGGTCAACGCGCCCTCGCCAACGCCTTGGAACCGCCAGTGCGCGCCCTCGTTGAGCGAGGCAAAGACGAAAGGGCGAACATGGAACCGTCGACACCGCTCGAGACCCTGTGCCGGATCATCCTGCGCGCCCGCGAATATGAGGCGCAGGTGCCGAGCGGTTATGACGACGACGAGGAGCCCGACAATATTGACGACACCGGCGAGGAAGCGCTGTCGGTGCTCGACGACGAGGTCAATTCGAGCGTCGAGGAAGAGCTTCGCGGGATCCTAGATGACCTCGCCGACGACCAGATCGCCGAAGTGCTGGCGTTCTGCTGGGTCGGCGCCGGAACCTATGACGCGTCGGAATGGAGCGAGGCGCTCGAGGCCGCTGCCGAGGAAGGCAACCAGGTCGAGGAACTGCTCGAGCTGCCGATGATGGCCTCGGTGCTCGAAGCCGGGCTGGCGGCATTCGACCTCAGCTGCGCGGAAATGGGCGAGCTCGCCTAGCGTCTCCCGCGGAACGGCCAGCGCCCGAGCGGCGCCCACGGCCCGCCGAGATATTCGTGAACTTGGAGCGCCGGGATGGCGAGGCCACGCGGCGTGAAATCCCGCTCGAGCTCGGACAGCAGCTTGCGCGCCACCGCCGGCTCGACCTTGTTCTGGATCGTGACGTGCGGCCGCCACCCGGCGGCGTCCTGGGCGCTGAGCAGTCCGTGGAATGCTTCCGCAAGCTCTCCGCGCATCGCTTCCAGCTCTGGCGCGACGACCCGATAGGCGACCCCGCGGCCGAGGTTGAGCAGGCCGGCGATCGTGGCGCGCGGCGGCGGATTGCGCGCCAGCTCGGCAAGCCGCCCGCGGACCTCGTCGAGCGAGCCCGGCGGCAGCGCGTGGAACATGGTAAGGTGCGCGGCGAGCTGGTTGCGCTCCGGCGGGAAATAGGCGCGGCGCTGGCCGTCGAGCCAGGCGAAGTCGGCCGGCCCGAGTTCGGCGGTGACGATCAGCGCGCCGGCCAACGATCGCGCTCGAGCTTGGGCAGATTGGCGAACGCGGGGGTGGCGAAGTGCGCGGTCAGCCCGTCGGCGTCGGCGGCAAGCTGGTCCCAATCGACCCGCCGCAGCGTCTCCCCGACCCCCGCCACGCCACCCTCGGCGACCACGACATAGGCGATCCGGCCAGACGCACAGCCGACCATCGCGTCGACCGCCTTGCCGAGCGAGGCGCCGTCGTTGGCGGTGACTTCCGCGCTCGACAATTGGCTTGCCGGGAATAGCGTCTCGCTCGGCGCGGCCTGACTCGCTGCCGCGGCCTTGCCGGCCCCCTCCTCGATCTGCTGCTGCCGACCGAGCCAGCGCCACATTCCGAAGATGTTCAGCGCCGAAAGGATTGCGTTCTGCCATACCAGGTTCGGCTGGTCGGTGACGACGCCGAGCGTGCCCCACGCGATCGAGCCGATCAGGAACACCGCGAACCCCCAGCCGGTCACGCGCGAGCCGAGGTTGGAGGCGGTCATCAAGGCGGCGATGGTGGTCGCGACCGGCGCGACCCATGAGGCGAGGCTTTCCATCCGCGCCCAACCGGCGGCGCTCTCGCCTGTTCCCGCGCTAGATCTCGACCTGGCTGCCGAGTTCGACCACGCGGTTGGTCGGCAGCTTGAAGAACTCCATCGCGCTTTCGGCGTTGCGCAGCATCCACGAGAACAGCCGTTCGCGCCAGATCGCCATCCCAGGCTTGGGCGAGGCGATCAGAGTCTGGCGCGACAGGAAGAAGCTGGTGTCGATCATCCGGCAGGTCGTCCCGCAATCCTCGATCGCCGCCAGCTCGCGCGGCACGTTGATCTCTTCCATGAAGCCGTAGCGGATGATGATCCGGTAGAAGCCGCTGCCGTGCTCCTTGGTCTCGATGCGCTTGTCCTCCGCGACATAGGGCACGTCCTCGATCTTCACCGTCAGCAGGAACACCCGCTCGTGCAGCACCTTGTTGTGCTTCAAATTGTGCAGCAGCGCGTGCGGCACGCCCTGCGCCGAGCTGGTCATGAACACCGCCGTGCCGGGCACCCGCGCGGCGCTGCTCGACGCCGATTTGACGAACACGTCGATCGGCAGCGAGGCCTCCTTCATCCGGTCGAGCATCAGCTTGCGGCCCGCCGCCCAGGTGGTGAGGAAGGTGAAGATGATCGCGCCGACCAGCAGCGGGAACCAGCCGCCGTCGGGCACCTTGAGCAGGTTCGCGCCGAAGTAGGCGAAGTCGATCAGCGCGAACAACGCGATCAGCGGAATCGCCTTCCACGCCGGCCATTTCCACAGGCTGAAGAAGACGACCGCGAGCAGCACCGTGTCGATCGCCATCGCCCCGGTCACCGCGATGCCATAGGCCGCGGCGAGGTTGGACGACGACTGGAACATGACGACCAGCAGGATGACCATCGCCAGCAGCGCCCAGTTGATCAGCGGAATGTAGATCTGCCCAGCCGCGGTCTCGCTGGTGTGGAGGATCCGCAAGCGCGGGATGAAGCCGAGCTGGATCGCCTGCTGGGTGACCGAGAAGGCGCCCGAAATGACCGCCTGGCTGGCGATGATCGTCGCCATCGTCGCCAGGATCACCAGCGGCAGCCGGAGCCCGTCGGGCGCGAGGAAGAAGAACGGGTTCTTGACCGTCGCCGCCGCCATTTCCGGGGTCTGGGCGAGCAGCATCGCCCCCTGCCCCATGTAGTTGAGCAGCAGCGCCGGCATCACCAGCATCAGCCAGCTGTATTTGATCGGGCGGCGGCCGAAGTGGCCCATGTCGGCATAAAGCGCCTCGGCGCCGGTGATCGCCAGCACCACCGAGCCCATGGCGATGAACGCCCGGCCCGGCTCGAGGTAGAAGAATTTCGCGGCGTTGAGCGGATTGAACATTGCCGCGATGACCTGCGGGTGATCGAGGATGTGCATCACGCCCAGCACCGCCAGGGTCGCGAAATAGGCCAGCATGACCGGGCCGAACAGCATCCCGACCCGCGCCGTGCCGCGCTTCTGGATCGCGAACAGTCCGACCAAAATCGTCACCGCAAGTGGAATGACCCAGCGCTGGAAGTCCGGATTGACCGTCGTCAGTCCTTCCACCGCGGACAGCACCGAGATCGCCGGAGTAATCATCGAATCGCCATAGAACAGCGCGGTCGCGAACACGCCGAGCATGACGATGCCCGCGGTCCAGCGCCGTTTGCCGGTGGTCGAGCGATTGATCAGCGCCAGCAGCGCCAGGCTGCCGCCCTCGCCCTTGTTGTCGGCGAGCATGATGATCGAGACGTATTTCAGCGTCACGACGATCATCATCGACCAGAAGATCAGGCTGAGGATGCCGTAGACGTGCAGCGCATCGGGCGCGAGGACGTGGTGACCGGCGAAGGTCTCGCGGAAGGCGTAGATCGGCGAGGTGCCGATGTCGCCGAACACGATCCCGGTCGCGCCGAGGATCAGCTTGGCGAGCGATCCGTGGGCGTGGGTGTCGTTGGTCGGCGTGTCGATTTCGGCGGTGCCGGTCGCGGTTACGGTCATTTGGGTTCCATCGCTCCCGCCGGTCGGCGGCGGGACGCCTTAGACCCGCATCGCGCACGGCTCAACGATTGTCTCACCACTTGGCTGCACCGCCGGTGCGCGCGCGCAAAAAGGCGCTGCAATCGGCCGCGAAAGCGGTCTATAGGCCCGCCCATTCCCTTATGCCTTGCCCGATCAGGAGTGTGACGATGCGTGTCGGCGTGCCGAAAGAGATCAAGAACCACGAATATCGCGTCGGCATGACCCCGGCGAGCGTCGCCGAACTGACCGCCGCCGGGCACGAAGTGTTCGTCGAAACCCGCGCCGGAATGGGCATCGATTTTTCCGACAAGGCCTATGAAAAGGTCGGCGCGACCATCCTGCCGGACGCCGCCGCGGTGTTCAAAACCGCCGAGATGATCGTCAAGGTCAAGGAGCCGCAGGCGAGCGAGATCGCGATGCTCGAAAAGCGTCACCTGCTCTTCACGTATTTACACCTTGCCCCCGATCCCGACCAGGCCAAGGGCCTGATGGACAGCGGCGCGACCTGCATCGCCTACGAAACCGTGACCTCGGACGGCGGCGCGCTGCCGCTGTTGAAGCCGATGAGTGAAGTCGCCGGCCGCATGTCGATCCAAGTCGGCGCGCACTATCTCGAAAAGGAACAGGGCGGCCGCGGCGTGCTGCTTGGCGGCGTGCCCGGAGTGGCGCCAGCAAAGGTCGCGATCCTCGGCGGGGGTGTCGCCGGCATCAACGCCGCGCAAATGGCCACCGGCCAGCGTGCTGACGTCACCATCTACGACATCAACAACGACCGGTTGGCCGAGCTCGACATGCACTTCGGCAGCCAGATCAAGACCGCCTTCGCGTCCAAGGCGGCAATCGCCCAGGCGATCCAGGAAGCCGAGCTGGTGATCGGCGCGGTGCTAGTGCCGGGCGCCGCTGCGCCCAAGCTGGTCACGCGCGACCAGCTCAAGACGATGAAGCGCGGCAGCGTGCTGGTCGATATCGCGATCGACCAGGGCGGCTGCTTTGAAACGTCGCGCGCGACGACCCACGAGGACCCGGTCTACGAGATCGATGGCGTCATCCATTATTGCGTCGCCAACATGCCCGGCGCGGTCGCCCGCACCAGCACCTTCGCACTCAACAATGCGACCCTGCCATTCATCCTCAAGCTCGCCAATCTCGGCGCCGACGCGGCGATGGCTGCCGACCCGCATCTCGCGGCCGGGCTCAACGTGTCGGGCGGCAAGATCCGCAACGAGCCGGTTGCCGAGGCGCTCGGCCTCGAATTCGTGCCCGCCTGAGCTAGCGCGCCGGCGCCGCGGCCATGCGTTCGATCAGGCCCACGCCGTCGGCGACCAGCGGGCGATATTGCGCGTTCTGTGGCGTGCGCTCGAGCACCGCGCGCCAGAGCGCCAGGGCCGTCGCTGGGTCGCCCGAGCGGAGCAGCGCCAGCCCCTCGAAATAATCGGGTGCCGGCGATTGCGGCGCGATCTCGCGCGCGTGGGCAAAGGCGAAACGCGCCGCCGGCGTGATCCCGCGCGCATGATCGGTCAGCGCATTCCCGAGCCCGACCCACAAGGTGTAATCGCGCGGGTGGGCGCGCACTCCCGATTGCAGGATCCCGACCGCATCCTGGGTCTTGCCGCGCCGGGCGAGCGAATCCGCCAGCATCAGCCAATGGTCCGAGCCGTTGAAATTGCCGAAGAACAAAAGTCGCACGGCGGCCAGCGAGATCGGCGCCGCGGACGTGGCGCGCTCGGCGCGCGGGCTTCCCGCAAGCCCCGGTCGTCCGCCGAGCGCATAGCCGGCCGCGCCGACCATCAGCGCCGCCGCGGCAAAGGTCAGCATCCCGCCGCGCAAGCCCGCGACCCGCATCACGCCGAGTGCGAGGAACGCGAGCAGCAGGACCAGCAGCAACCCGCTCATCGCCGCCTCCTTAGCTTGCGCGCCGCGAGCCAGCCCCCCGCGGCGAGCAGCAGGAGCGGCCCGGCCCACAACGGCCAGGTCAGCGGCTTCACCGGCGGGTCGAAGCTGACCCAGTCGCCATAGCGCTCGATCAGCCATGTCCGCACTGCCGCGGGCTGCTCCCCGGCGGCAATTCGCTCGCGGATCAGGGCGCGCATGTCGCCAGCCATCTCCGCATCGCTGTCGGCGACCGACTGGCCCTGGCAGACCAGGCAGCGGATGTCCTGCATCAGCGCGAGCGCGGCCGACTCCTGCCGCGCATCGGGCAGCTGGCGGTCGGCCCACGGCGACGGCGGCAGATTGCTGTCGGCAAGCGCCGGCGCGGCGAGCAGGAACAGCAGCGCGAAGCGGATCATCGCGCTTTCTCCAGCTCGGCCATCAGCACCGGCAGATCCTTCGCCGTGATCACCCCGACATGCTGGTAGCGGATGATTCCGCGGCCATCGATCACGAAGCTCTCCGGAACGCCCGCCGAGCCGAGGCTGAGCTGGACCTTGCTCGCCGTGTCGAGGCCGATGCGCCGGAACGGGTCGCCGTGGCGTTGCAGGAACCGCGCGACATCCTCGGGCCGGTCGCGCACGGCGATCGCCTCGATGGTCACGCCGCGTCGCTCGAGCTCGAGCAGCATCGGCGCCTCGGCGATGCACGGCACGCACCAGCTGGCGAACAGGTTGAGCAATCGCGGCTGGCCGTCTGCGAAGGCGGCGGAGTCGAGCGCGGGGCGGCCGGGCACGGCGGCGGGCAGGCTGAACGCTGGCAACGGCTGCCCGGCAAGCCGCGAGCGGATGGTCGGGTCGGGCGGGCTCGACAGCCGCCACAGTGCCGCCGCCACGAACAGCGCGAGGATCGCCAGCGGCACGAGCAGCAGCGCGCGCTTCACAGCTCGGCCTCCGCCAGCCGCCGGCGCGTGCGGCGATTGGTCCACCCGCGCCCGATCAGCGCGAGGATCGCCAGCGGCACGAGCAGCAGCGCGCGCTTCACAGCTCGGCCTCCGCCAGCCGGCGGCGCGTTCGGCGATTGGTCCAGCCGCGCCCGATCAGCGACACCAGCCCACCGAGCGCGATCAGCCCGGCGCCGAGCCAGATCAGGGTGACGAACGGCTTCCACCACAGCCTCAGCTGCCAGCGCTGGCCGCTCTGGCGCCCGAGCACGGTGTAGAGCTGGCCGTTCCAGGCGGTGGCGATGGCGACCTCGCTGGTTTCGGTCACCGGCGAGGTAAAAGTCCGCGCCTGCGGCTTCAGCACCCGCTCCGAACCACCCTGGGTGACCGCCAGCTCGGCCTCGATCGCGGTCCAGTTGGGACCGGCGACCGGCGTGACCGAATTGAACGCCACCAGCCAAGGCCCGACCGCCAGCTGCTCGCCGGGCCGGGCGGCGGCCAGCCGCTCGCGTGAAAAGGCGCTGTCGCTGGCCATGCCGATGACGCTCACCGCAACCCCGAGGTGGGCGATCGCCATGCCCCAGGTGGCGAGCGGAGTCCGGCGCAGCGATCGGCCGGCGAGCGGCATCAGGCTGGCCGGCACCAGCGCCACGCCGAGCACAAGCCCGAGCCGCGACAGCAGCGAGATGTCGGGCGCGAGGATGATCGTCGCGGCCAGCGTCGCCACTCCCGCCAGCAGCGACGGCGCGACCCATTTCGTGAGCGGCGCCTCGTGCCGTCGCCAGCGCAGCAGCGGCCCGACGACTAGCAGCAGCATCAGCAGCAGGGCCAGCGGGCCGACGACGGCGTCGAAATAGGGCGGGCCGACCGACAGTTTCTCGCCCGTCGCCGCCTCGACCATCAGCGGATAGAGTGTGCCCAGGAACACCACCGCGAGGATGACGCTCAGCAACAGATTGTTGAGCACCAGCGCGCCCTCGCGGCTGACCAAAGCGAAGCGCGCGCCCTCGCCGACCGCCGGTGCGCGCCACGCGAACAGCGCCAGCGCTCCGCCGACGTAGATCAGCAGCAAGGCGAGGATGAACCCGCCGCGAGTCGGGTCGACCGCGAAGGCGTGAACCGAGGTCAGGATTCCCGAGCGCACCAGGAACGTGCCGACCATCGACATCGAGAAGGCGACCACCGCGAGCATCATCGTCCAGGTGCGCAAGCCCCCGCGCGCGGCGAGCACGCTGACCGAATGCAGCAGCGCGGTCGCCGCCAGCCACGGCATCAGCGAGGCATTCTCGACCGGGTCCCAGAACCACCAGCCGCCCCAGCCGAGCTCGTAGTAGGCCCAATAGCTGCCCGCCGCGATTCCGACCGTCAGGAACACCCACGAGCCCAGCACCCACGGCCGCATCGCCCGCGCCAACACCGGCCCGACATCGCGCGTGATCAGCGCGCCGACCGCCAGGCTGAACGCCACCGACAGCCCGACATAGCCGAGGTAGAGGGTCGGAGGGTGGAAGGCCAAGCCCGGGTCCTGAAGCAATGGGTTGAGCCCCTGCCCTTCCACAGGCGCCGGATCGAGCCGGGCGAACGGGTTGGAGGCGAGCAGCAGGAAGGCATAGAAACCGAGCGCCAGCGCTGCCTGTGCGCCCAATGTCGCGCCGAGCATCCGCTCCGGGATCCCGCGCGACGCCACCGCCAGCAGCGCCCCCGACAAGGCGAGCACGGTCACCCACAGCAGCATCGAGCCCTCGTGGTTGCCCCACGTGCCGGCGAATCGGTACAGCAGCGGCTTGGCGCTGTGGCTGTTGGCCGCGACCAGCGCGACACTGAGGTCGGTGCGCACAAACAGCACGATCAGGCAGGCGAACGCAGCGGCTGTCAGCAACCCCTGCGCCAGCGCCAGCGGCCGCGCGACCTGCGCTGCCTGCGGGGCGAGCGCCGGCACCAGGCTCACCGCCAATTGCATCAATGCCAGCGCGGCGGCGAGATAGAGGGCGGCGAGCCCGGCTTCGGCGATCACTGCGCCACCGTCCGCTCGGCGGCATGAGTCGCGACCTCGTTGCCGAGCTGCGGCGGCATGTAGCGCTCGTCATGCTTGGCGAGGATGTTGTCGGCGACGAACGTCCCGTCCTTTAGCCGCCCCTCGGCGACCACCCCACTGCCTTCCTTGAACAGCGACGGCGGGATGCCGCGAAAGCTGGTCACCGTCTGGTGCTTGCCGTCGGTGACCACGAAGCGCAGAGTCACCCCGTCGCCAAGCTGGCGCAGCGAGCCCGACGCGACCATCCCGCCGAGCCGCAGCGGCTCGCCCGCCGCGACCTTCCCCGCGGCGATGTCGCTCGGGGTCACGAAATAAGCCGCGCGATCCTTCAGCCCCCACATCGCGAGCAGCGCCGCGCCGATCAGCGCGACCAGCGCGCTCAGCGCCAGGACCAGCCGCTGGTGCTTGGGCTTGAAGCTCATCGCCGCTCGGTCGCCTCGGCGGCAGCTTCGGCCCGGCGCATCGCCCGCCATGACGCTACCAGCAGCGCGAGCGTGCCGCCCAGCGCGATCGCATAAGCGGCGATGACGAACGGCCAGTGGTTCACTGCGCAGCCCTCCGACGAAGTCGCGCTTCCATCCGCACCGTCGCCAGCTCGGCGCGCATCCGCATCAGCACGATCGCCGCGAACAGCAGGGTAAAACCGAGCACCGTCAGGTACAGGGGCCACGCCATCTCGTCGGCAATGCTCGATCCGCCGCCGGTAAAGCTGATCGACGTCCCCTGGTGCAGCGTTCGCCACCACTTCACCGAAAAATGGATGATCGGCAGATTGACCAGCCCGACCAGCGCGAACAGCGCCGCCATTCGCCCCTCGCTGCCGCGCTCGCGCTCGGCGGCGGCGAGGCCGATGTAGCCGAGGTAGAGGAAGAACAGGATCAGCATCGAGGTCAGCCGACCGTCCCACTCCCACCACGTGCCCCACGTCGGGCGGCCCCAGATCGAGCCGGTGGCGAGGCAGATGAAGGCGAACATCGCCCCGACCGGAGCGATCGCGCGCCCGGCGATCGCGGCAAGCGGATGGCGCCACACCAATTGCATCAGCGCGGCCGCTGCAAGCCCGCTCCACGTGCCCATACCGAGCCACGCGGCGGGAACATGGATGTAGAGGATCCGCGCGCTGTCGCCCTGCAGATAGTCCGGCGGCGTGACGAACAGCCCGCCCGCAACGCCCGCCGCCACCAGCGCCAGCCCAAGCCACAAGCACCACCCGGTCGCGGGACGCGCGATCCTCAGGAAGCGGGCGGGATTGGCGAGGGCGTGCATCGGCTCCGAACGTCTACTTCCTGTCATCCCGTCATGCCAGCGAAGGCTGGCATCCATGCCGCGCGGTTTGAGTGCATGGGCCCCAGCCTGCGCTGGGGCGACGGCTTGTCCCCTACCCGCGCCCGATCAGCCGAAGCGCCATCGCGTCGGCCACCGCGGCGGGGTCGCGGCCGCTGCTTTCGCTCTCGGCCCAGATCTGCTCGAGCCGGCCCGGGATCGCCTCGATCCGCGAGCGCACCAGGTCGGGCCCGCCGTCGCCGACATATTCGGTCGAGACGTTGATGATCCCGCCGGCGTTGATGACATAGTCCGGCGCGTAGAGGATACCGCGCGCCTGCAGCCGCTCACCGTCGGCCGGCGTCGCCAGCTGGTTGTTCGCTCCGCCCGCCACGATCGGCGCGTTCAGTGCCGCGATCGATTGCTCCGTCAGGATCGCGCCCAGCGCGTTGGGGCTGAACACGTCGGCCGCGACCGTCATGATCTCGCTCGGGCCCACCACCGTCGCCCCGGTCTCCGCCGCCAGCGCCTGCGCGCGATCGGCGGCGACGTCGGCGATGGTCAGCCTCGCGCCCTCGGCCGCGGCATGGCGCGCAACGCCGCCGGCGACGCTGCCCGCGCCCTGCAGCGCGATGTGCAGACCCGCCAGGCTATCCTTGCCGAGCGCACGGCGAACCGCCGCCTTGATACCCAGGAACACGCCAAGCGCGGTATGCGGCCCAGGGTCGCCGCCGACCGCTCCGCCCGCCACCGGCAGGCCGGCGACGAACTTGGTCTGCTGTGCGATCGCGGTCATGTCGGCAACGCTCATCCCGACATCCTCGGCGGTGACGTAATTGCCGCCGAGCCGGTCGACCGCCCGACCGAAGGCGGCGACCATCTCGGGCGTCTTGGTGCGGTCGCTATCAGCCAGGATGACCGCCTTGCCGCCGCCCAGCGGAAGGCCCGCCATGGCGTTCTTGAAGCTCATCCCGCGCGACAGCCGGAGCGCGTCGGTCAGCGCCTCGCTGTCGTCGGCATAATGCCAGAAGCGCGTGCCGCCCGCGGCCGGGCCGAGATGGGTCGAGTGCATGGCGATGATCGCGCGCAGCCCGCTCGCCTCGTCGGTGACGAAATGCAGCGCTTCGTGCGCGTCGAAATCGGGGTAGCCCCAGGGGGTCGTCATGATCGCGGTGCGTTCCTGGAAAAGACGTCGAACAATGGGGCGATCGACGGGACTTGAACCCGCGACCCTCGGTACCACAAACCGATGCTCTAACCAGCTGAGCTACGATCGCCATCGCGCCCGGTCCCGGCGTCGGCTCCCCGTCGCGAAATGACAGGTAACGCTGGCGGCTGGCGCGCCGGCTCCTTAAGGGCCAGCAGGAAAGGATGCAAGCGACGCCCCGATGAACCCGACCGCCGTCAAATTCGGATTTCCCGACACCCTCGTCCGCGAATACCGCCACTGGCTGGTGCTGCTGCGCCCGGCGCAGGTCACCGCCGGCTCGCTGGTCCTCGCTGCGAAGGGCGATGCGCGCGCGTACGGTGATCTGCCGGTCGAAGCGTTCGCCGAACAGGCCGAGGTCGTCGCGGACATCGAGACGGCGCTTCGCTCCGCAGTAAATTTCGATAAAATCAATTACTTAATGTTGATGATGGTGGACCCGGACGTTCACTTCCACGTTATCCCGAGATATGCGGGAGAGCGGACGTTGGCGGGGATTTCGATCACGGATGCAGGCTGGCCCGGCCCGCCGGACCTCGCTTCGGCGACGGCGCTCGATGCCGGCCAAGTCGAGGCGATGGTCGGCGCGCTGCGTCCGCTGTTCGCTCGGCGACATGGCGAAGTTGACGGTTGAAGACAGAAAGATAACTTGCGTAACCACCGATATTAAGATGTGTTAATATGGAGCGGAAATCTTTGGGCGTGAGTCGAATTCAGCAGATGAGCCAAGGGCCGATTTCCTTGCGCGACAAATTGGTCGAGACCGGCCTTTCGCCGGAGATCGCGGACGCGCTCGACGCGATGCCGCAGCGGCGGGTTCAGCTCGACCCGCGCCGCCCGTTCCGTGAGCCCGGCACCGCGCGCGACGAGGTCATCTTCGTCTCCTCCGGTCTGGTCTCGAAATACAAGACCGACGCCGGCGGCCGCCGCCAGATCGTCGCGCTGCGTTTCCCCGGCGAAGGCATCCTGCCGCGCGAGGGCCAGGCGGCCTACGGCATCCAGGCCATCGTCAAGAGTGAAGCGCTGGTCGGCAAGGCAGCCGACTTCGATCCGCTGATCGAGAAATACCCCGAGCTGGCGCGCTATTTCTGGCGGCTGATCCAGCGCAACGAATCGATCGGCTACGAATGGCTGATCAATTGCGGCCGCCGCGACTCGACCGCGCGCGTCGCGCATCTCCTCGCCGAGACGGTCACCCGCTACGGCATCGATCCGGCCAAGGAGCCGCTCGCCAACCCGTTCACCCAGCAGCAGATCGCCGACATCACCGGCCAGACCTCGGTCAACGTCAACCGCGTGTTCGCCGATCTCGAGCGCCAGGGCCTGATCAAGCGCACCGGCCGCGAAATCCACTTCATGGACTGGAACGAGATGCTCCGCGTCGCCAGCTTCCAGCCGAGTTATCTCGACTAAGTCGCCGCGTCAGCCGATCACAAAATGTATCGTGGGAGTAAGCATGTAGCTGCTCACCGAACGCCCAGCGAAGTCGCGCGCCGGGGTGATCTTGGCGCGTTTGCGTAACAGCGGGCAGACCACTTTCTCCCAACGACGATCGCCCTGCAGTTCATATGCCCTGCAGTCCTCGATCCGACCCTGCGCATCGATTTTCAAAAGCAGACTGATGCTGGCCTGTTCGCCCGCCGAAACCATTTCGACGGGATAATCTTCGGCCTGCACCATGCCGCGGAAGTCGTCGCGCTCGATGGGGTCTTGGCTCCACGTCTTCGCCAGCCCGAGTGCGGCGGCGACGCGTTCCTCGCAAGCCTTCAGCGCGCTGATCACCTTGCCGAAGCCGCGTAGCGGCAAGACGTGGTTTTCGCGCTTGGCGACGGTGATCCCGAGGCTGCCCTGCGCCGCGGCGGCGGCCAATTGATCCTCGTCGATCGAGGTCTTGAGGAGCCGGTCGGCCGATTTGGCTGGCTCGAAAATGCTCGCATAGCTGGGCGCGGCGGAGCGCTGGCTGGGCACCGAGAGATCCACGGAAGCGTTGCCGGTATGCGCACCGATCTTGGGCACCATGAAGACGAGCGTGTTGAACGGGGAAAATGGGTAAGCCTGGAGCAGGATACCCGGCCGCTCAGCGGTGCGTTCGCGCACCACGACACAGAATCGTTCGCGCTGGTTCACTTGCCACACTGGCTGAGGTTCGCTCGGCGCGGCCTGCGAGAGCGCCGCTAAATACGCAATCAACATCGGTCGATTTTGCCGTCGCAATCGGCCGAACTCAAGCGCGAACATCGCATGGTGGGCGCGGCAAGGATTGAACTTGCGACCCCTGCGGTGTGAACACAGTGCTCTACCACTGAGCTACGCGCCCCACCATGCGAGAGCCCGCGCCGATAGTTGTCCGCGCGGAACCTGTCTAGCCGCCTATTTGCTCTGGACCGCTTCCTTGAGGATCCGGCCGGGGCGGAACTTGGGCTGCGAGCTGGCCTTGATCTGCATCGGCGCTCCGGTCCTGGGATTGCGCCCGACCGAGGCCTTGCGGCGGGTCACCGAGAAATTGCCGAACCCGACCAGCCGGACCTCGTCGCCGCGCTTCAGCGCCGACGTCACCACTTCCAGCATGGTCTCGATCGCCTTGGCCGAGTCGGCGCGCGAAAGCCCCGCGCGGTCGGCAACCTGGCCGATGAGGTCCTGCTTGTTCATGGCTCGACTCCCACCCGACGGGCAGCGCAGACTCGCCCGCCCAAGCGAACGGACCTTAAGACAAGAACCGTCACCGAAGTCAAAACACTAGTGGCGAATGGCGGGAGTCTCCGACGAACCGCCGTGCGCGGGCGGTGGTTCGGCGGCATGCTCGTCGGCCTCGGTCCATTCGATCGGCTCGATCTTGGCCGACAGCGCCAGCGCCAGCACCTCGTCGACATGTGCGACGGCGATGATCTTGAGGCCGTCGGTGACCGTCGCCGGAAGCTCGACCAGATCCTTCTCATTGTCCTCGGGGATGATCACCGTGGTGATGCCCCCGCGCAAGGCGGCGAGCAGCTTCTCCTTGAGCCCGCCGATCGGCAGCACCCGGCCGCGCAGCGTCACTTCGCCGGTCATCGCCACGTCGCGCCGCACCGGGATTCCGGTCAGCGTCGAGATCATCGCGGTGACCATGCCGATGCCCGCCGACGGCCCGTCCTTGGGCACCGCGCCTTCGGGCAAATGGACGTGGATGTCCTTCTTGGCGAAGACCGACGGCTTGACGCCATAGGCTGGCGCGCGCGCCTTGATGAAGCTCATCGCGGCCTGCACCGATTCCTGCATCACTTCGCCGAGCTTGCCGGTGGTCTTGACCTGCCCCTTGCCGGGCACGGTCACCGCCTCGATTGTCAGCAGCTCCCCGCCGACCTCGGTCCAGGCAAGGCCGGTCACCGCGCCGATCTGGTCCTCTTCCTCGCCGACCCCGAAGCGGAAGCGGCGCACGCCGAGATATTCGCCGACATTGTCGTCGGTGAGCGCGACGCTCTCGACCTTGCCCTCGAGGATCCGGCGCAGCGCCTTCCTCGCCACCTTGGCCAGCTCGCGCTCGAGCGTCCGGACGCCGGCCTCGCGGGTGAAGTGGCGGATGATCGCGCGCAGTCCGCTGTCGGTATAATCCAACTCCTCAGCGGTCACCCCATGCGCCTCGAGCTGCTTGGGGATGAGGTGGCGCCGCGCGATCTCGACTTTCTCGTCCTCGGTGTAACCCTCGAGCCGGATGATCTCCATCCGGTCGAGCAGCGGCTGCGGCATGTCGAGGCTGTTCGCGGTGGTCACGAACATGATGTCGCTAAGATCGTAGTCGATCTCGAGATAATGGTCCTGGAAGCGGCTGTTCTGCTCCGGGTCGAGCACCTCCAGGAGCGCCGAGGCGGGGTCGCCGCGGAAATCCTGGCCGAGCTTGTCGATCTCGTCGAGCAGGAACAAGGGGTTGCTCGTCCCCGCTTTCTTGAGGTTGGCGATGATCTTGCCCGGCAAGCTGCCGATGTAGGTCCGGCGGTGGCCGCGGATCTCGGCCTCGTCGCGCACCCCGCCCAGCGACTGGCGGACGAACTCGCGCCCCGTCGCCCGGGCGATCGAGCGGCCGAGCGAGGTTTTGCCGACGCCCGGCGGCCCGACCAGGCACAGGATCGGCCCTTTGAGGCGGTTGGTCCGCGCCTGCACCGCGAGATATTCCACGATCCGGTCCTTGACCTTCTCGAGCCCGTAATGGTCCTCGTCGAGCACCGCCTGCGCCTCGGCGATGTCGCGCTTCAGCCGGCTCTTCTTGCCCCACGGCAGGCCGAGCAGCACGTCGAGATAGTTGCGCGCGACGGTCGATTCCGCCGACATCGGCGCCATGCCCTTGAGCTTCTTAAGCTCGGCATTTGCCCGGTTGCGCGCTTCCTTGCTCAGCCGGGTCTTGCGGATCTTGGCCGCTAGCTCGGCCAGCTCGTCGCCGCCCTCGCCCTCGTCATTGCCGAGCTCGCGCTGGATCGCCTTCAGCTGCTCGTTGAGATAATATTCGCGCTGGGTCTTCTCCATCTGCCGCTTCACACGGCTGCGGATCTTCTTCTCGACCTGGAGCACGCCCAATTCGCCTTCCATGAAGGCGAACACCATCTCCAGCCGCCGCGCGACGTTGAGCTCGGCCAGCAGCGCCTGCTTGTCGCTAACCTTGACCGACAGGCTCGAGGCGACCGCGTCAGCCAGGATCGACGGCTCTTCGATCTCGGCCAGCTGGACCCCGGTCTCGGCCGGCAACCGTTTGTTGAGCTTGGCGTAATTGTCGAACTGCTCGACCACTGAGCGCATCAGCGCCAGCGCCTCGGGCCCGTCGGCGCTACCCTCCTCGACTTCCTCGACCTCGGCCTCGAGATACTCCCCGCGGTCGTGCAGCGCGACCAGGCGCGCGCGCTTGGCGCCCTCGACCAGCACGCGCACCGTCCCGTCGGGCAACTTAAGCAGCTGCATCGCCGAGGCGGTGACGCCCAGATCGTACATCGCGTCGCGATCGGGATCGTCCTCGCTCGGGTCGAGCTGCGCGACCAGGAACAAGCTCTTGTCGGCGGCCATCGCCGCCTCGAGCGCGGCGACCGACTTGTCGCGCCCGACGAACAAAGGGACGATGCGGTGCGGGAAGACGACGATGTCGCGCAGCGGAAGCAGCGGAATGAGGCGGGTCATAGGCCGACCATATGGGCAGCGCTCAGGCGGAGCGCAACAGCAGCAGCGCCGGCACCAGGTTGTTCAGCGCATGGACCGCCGCGACGATGCCGATCGCGCCGGCGATCGAGCGCTTCCGCCACGCGACATAGAGCAGCGAGAAGATCAGGAACGGCCACCAGATCACCAGCCCCCACACCGGCGCCGCGAGCGAATGCGCGACCGCCCAGCCAAGCGTGCTCAGCGCCACCGCCCAGCCCACCGGCACCAGCCGCAGCAGCAGCTCGAGCGCCGCGGCCATGATCAGCGTCTCGACGACCGGCGCAAACACCACCACCGCGAAGAACACTGTCCACGGATCGCCGGGGAACACCGGGTTCGCGGCCGCCGGGAACAGCGCCGCCCACAGCGCCGCGAGCCCCAGCGCCGGCAAGCTCACCATCGGCCAGCCGAGCAGGATGGCGCGCAGCGGCCTTCGCGGCTCGCTCAGGAATGCGGGAAGTGCGAAACCCAATTAGGCGGCGTCGCCGGTGGTTCCGGAGACCTTTTCCTTCTTGGCGTAGACCCGCACCGGCTCCTTGGTCGCCGCGACCACGTCCTTGTCGACATGGACCTCGTCGACGCCCTCCATCGACGGCAGGTCGAACATCGTGTCGAGCAAAATGCCCTCGAGGATCGAGCGCAGCCCGCGCGCACCGGTCTTGCGCTCGATCGCCTTCTTGGCGATCGCCACCAGCGCGTCGTCGGTGAACTGGAGGTGCACGTCCTCCATCTCGAACAGCTTCTGATATTGCTTTACCAGCGCATTCTTCGGCTCGACCAGGATTTCGACCAGCGCCGGCTCGTCGAGGTCGTCGAGCGTTGCGATCACCGGCATGCGCCCGATGAACTCGGGGATCAGCCCGAACTTCATCAGATCCTCCGGCTCGGTGAATTTCAGCACCTGGCCGGTGCGCCGCTCGTCGGGCGCCTCGACATGGGCGCCGAAGCCGATCGACTTGCCCTGCATGCGGTCGGAAATGATCCGCTCCAGCCCCGCGAAGGCGCCGCCGCAAATGAACAGGATATTGGTCGTGTCGACCTGCAGGAACTCCTGCTGCGGATGCTTGCGCCCGCCCTGCGGCGGAACGCTCGCGGTGGTGCCTTCCATCAGCTTCAACAGCGCCTGCTGGACGCCCTCGCCCGAGACGTCGCGAGTGATCGACGGATTGTCCGACTTGCGGCTGATCTTGTCGATCTCGTCGATGTAGACGATCCCGCGCTGCGCCCGCTCGACGTTGTAATCCGACGCCTGAAGGAGCTTCAGGATGATGTTCTCGACGTCCTCGCCGACATAGCCCGCCTCGGTCAGCGTCGTCGCGTCGGCCATGGTGAACGGCACGTCGAGGATCCGCGCCAGCGTCTGCGCGAGCAATGTCTTGCCGCAGCCGGTCGGGCCGATCAGCAGGATGTTCGACTTGGCCAGCTCGACTTCGCTGCCGGTCTTGGCGCCGTGGTTGAGCCTTTTGTAATGGTTGTGCACCGCCACCGACAGCACGCGCTTGGCGCGCGACTGGCCGATGACATAATCGTCCAGCACCTTGTTGATCTCGGCCGGGGTCGGCACGCCGTCGCGGGTCTTGACCAGCGCCGACTTGGTCTCCTCGCGGATGATGTCGTTGCACAGCTCGACGCATTCGTCGCAGATGAACACCGTCGGCCCGGCGATGAGCTTCCTCACCTCGTGCTGCGACTTGCCGCAGAAGCTGCAGTAGAGCGTGCTCTTGCTGTCGCCGCCGCCTTGAAGCTTGGTCATACCGTCCCTTGCAAATCCGGGCCGCAAGCCGCCCTCTGGGCGAACATGCTAGCCGCTCTTGTCGCACAATCAACCTAAGGGATGGGTTAACGCCCCTCGCCCGCTGTGTGCCGTTGCGGGCCAATATGGCCGGTGGTCGCCGCCGCGGCAAGGGAAGGCCCGTGCTAAATGGCGGCGAACGCCCGCTATTTCTCGACCGGGCGAAAACCGGCGATGAGCTTGGCGAGGTCCGGCTCGTCGACCAGGCTGGCGGCGGTCGCGGCCGGGAACCAGCAACGCTCGCGCTCGGCCTTTTCCTTATATTCGTCGAGCTCGATCTCGACTCGCAGCGGGAACAGCACGACCTTGGTCTTCACCTCGCGCCCGCTCGCCAGCCGCTTCAAATAGACGTAGCGGCCGATCGGCGACTTCGAAATCCGCCCGCGCACCCCGGCCTCCTCGGCCGCCTCGTCCGCCGCCCCGGCATGGGGCGACATCTTGGCGTCGAGATTGCCCTTGGGCACCACCCACCTCTTGGTCTCGCGCGAGGTGACCAGCAGGACATCGACCTGCTTGCCCTTCTTGCGAACGCGATACGGCAGTGCGGCAACCTGGCGGATGATCGAAACCCTCTCGGCGGCGCTTAGGCCGGGGTGACGTCGCCCGCGCCGGTGCCGGCATCCTCGCCCGCGTCGGGGCGCTTGTCGAACACTTCGTCGATGATGCCGAAGGCCTTGGCCTCGTCGGCCTCGAGGAACTTGTCGCGATCCATCGCCTTCTCAATGTCTTCGATCGATTGGCCGGTGTACTTGGCGTACAGCGCGTTGAGGCGCGTACGCATGCGCAGGATCTCGCGCGCCTGGATCTCGATGTCGCTGGCCATGCCCTGGGCACCGCCCGACGGCTGGTGGACCATGATCCGGCTGTTCGTCAGCGCAACCCGCATGCCGGGCTCGCCCGCGGCGAGCAGGAAGCTGCCCATCGACGCCGCCTGGCCGATGCACACCGTGCCGACCTTGGGGCGGATATATTGCATGGTGTCGTGGATCGCGAGACCGCTGGTCACCACCCCGCCCGGCGAGTTGATGTACATGAAGATGTCCTTCTTCGGATTCTCCGATTCCAGGAACAGCAGCTGGGCGGTGATCAGCGAGGCCATGTGGTCCTCGACCGCACCGGTGACGAAGATGATGCGGTCGCGCAGCAGGCGCGAATAGATGTCGAAGCTGCGCTCGCCGCGGTTGGACTGCTCGATGACGATCGGAACGAGCTGGGCGGCGATATCGGCGTGATCCATGGGAAGTCAGGGTCCTTGTCGTTGGTCCCCGCCTACATCGGCGGACCCGCGGCGAGTTACAAGCCCGGACCCGGCTGGGCGAGATAGGCGAGCCGCCGCATCTCGCGGCGGCCGCGCGTCACCGTGTCGAGGATCAGGCCGGCGAAGACGCACAGTACCGCGACGATGACGATCCCGGTCGCCAGGATCGCGGTCGGGAAGCGCGGCACCTCGCCGATCTCGAGGTAGGTCAGCACCAGCGGGATCGCGAGGATGACCGCGATCGCGATCAGCAGCGCGCCGATCGTCCCGAAGAACAGCACCGGCCGCTCGACCCGGTAGAGCGTCGCGATGGTCTTGAGGATCCGCCACCCGTCGCGGAACGTGCTGAGCTTCGACTCCGAACCCTCGGGCCGGGCGAGATAGGCGGTCGCCACCTCGCCCACCGGCATCCTCAGTTCCAGCGCATGGACGCTCATCTCGGTCTCGATCTCGAAGCCTTCGGACAGGACCGGGAAACTCTTCACGAACCGTCTCGAGAACGCACGATAACCCGAGAAAATATCGGAGAAACTTCGCCCGAACAGGCGCGAAAGCAGGCCCGTGAACAGGCGGTTGCCGAGCACATGGCCGCCGCGATAGGCCTCCTTCGCCTCGTGCTGGCGGGTGCCGACCACCATGTCGAGCTGCTCGTCGGCCAGCAGCCGCACCATCTCGGGCGCCGCGGCGGGGTCGTAGGTGAGGTCGCCGTCCGCCATCAGATAGATGTCGGCGTCGACGTCGGCGAACATCCGCCGGACGACATGGCCCTTGCCCTGCATCCGCTCGGTGCGGACGATGGCGCCGGCCTTCTCCGCCTCGGCGACGGTGCCGTCGCGGCTGTTATTGTCATAGACGTAGATCGTCGCGCCGGGCAGCGCCGAGCAAAAGCCCGCCACCGTCCGCCCGATCGCCGCTTCCTCGTTGAAGCACGGCAAGAGGACCGCAATGCGTGGAAGTTCAGCCACCGGTCCCCTCACCCGTTTGGCCCCGGACCTGATCCGGGGTTGTCGAAGCCCTGCCCTCGTCGTCCACGGTAGAGAACAAGACAGTCCTTCGACAAGCTCAGGACGAACCGATTATTTCTTGGCGGGCTTGGCCGGGGCCTTCTTGTCGGCCGCCTTCTTGGCGGGAGCAGCCTTGGCCGAGGCCGCCTTCGCTTCGGCGGGCTTCCCGCCGGCGCCATCCTTGACCGGCTTGGCCGGCTTCGGCGCATCGGCCTTCGACACCTTGGCCGGAGCCTTGGCTGCCTTCGCGGCCGGAGCCTGCTTCTCGGCCTTGGCCGGAGCCGCCTTCTTGCCCTTGGCCGCCTTCGCCGCCGGCGCATGGCTGTGCCCGCAGCCCGGACCATGCACGTGGCCCTCCTCGCTCTCGAGATCGGCCTCGACCTCGGCGCGGGTCGCGGCGCGCTCGCTCACCTCGGCCTTGGTGAACAGGAAGTCGACCACCTTGTCCTCATAGAGCGGGGCGCGCAGCTGGGCGGCAGCCATCGGCTCGTCCTGGACATACTGGATGAACCGGTCGCGATCCTTGGGCGGATATTGCGACGCTGCCTGGCCGATCAGCCGGTTCATCTCGGCCTGGCTGACCTCGACCCCGTTGGCGGCGCCGATCTCGCTCAGCAGCAGCCCCAGGCGCACGCGGCGCTCGGCAATCTTGCGATAGTCGGCGGCCTCGCTCTCGATTTCCTTGAGCGACGCCTCGGGGTCGGCCTCGTGGCTCGCCTCGTGGCGCAGCTGCGCCATGATGTTGTTATATTCCGCCTCGACCATCGACGGCGGAACGTCGAAGTCGTGCGCGCCCGCCAGCTGGTCGAGCAGCTGGCGCTTCATGTGGGTGCGGGTGAGGTTGTTGAGCTCCTGCTGGACCTGGTCGCGGATCAGCCCGGTCAGCTGGTCGAGGTCCTTCAGGCCCAGCGCCTTGGCCAGCTCATCATCGACCTTGGTCTCGTCGGCAACCTTCACCTCTTTCACCACGACATCGAACGTCGCCGCCTTGCCCTTGAGGTTCTCGGCCGGATAATCGTCCGGGAAGGTGACGTTGAGCTGCTTCTCGTCGCCGACCTTGACGCCAACCAATTGCTCTTCGAAGCCCGGGATCAGCTGGCCCGATCCGATCGTCACCGGCATGTCGCTTCCGGTTCCGCCGTCGAACGCGACGCCGCCCGACTTGCCGACGAAGTCGATCACCACCTGGTCGCCCTGCCCCGCCGTGTGGCCCTTCTTGGCCGCGGTGAACCGGGTCTGCGACTGCGCCAGCTGCTTCAATTGCTCGTCGACCACCGCCGCGTCGGCCTCGAGCGTCAGCCGCTCCAGCGCGAGCCCGTCGATCTTCGGCGCCGGAACGTCGGGCAACGTCTCGAGAGTCACGCTGACCTCGGCGTCCTTGCCCTGCTCGTAGCCGTCGGCCAGCGCCACTTCGGGCTGCATCGCCGGGCGGATCTTGTTGTCCGCAAGCAGTTTCTGGACCGAGGTCGCGACCGCGTTCTGCAGCGCGTCGGCATGGAGTCGGTCGCCGTGCATCTTGCGAATGAGGTTGGGCGGCACCTTGCCCGGGCGGAAGCCGGCCATCTTGACCTGCGGCGCGAGCTTCTTGACCTCCTGCTCCATGCGGCTGTCGATGTCCTTGGCCGGGATGGTGAGGAGGAAGGCGCGCTTGAGGCCGGCGTTCTCGGTCTCGACAGTCTTGGTGGTCACGTCAGTTTGATCCTGTCTAATTTCTAGCCGCGAGCGTCATGTCCGTCAGCGGGCGAAGGTGGTGCGGGCGAAGGGACTCGAACCCCCACATCTTGCGATACTGGTACCTAAAACCAGCGCGTCTACCAATTCCGCCACGCCCGCGCGGACGCTCAAATCCAAAGGTGCGCGGCCTATAGCAAGGCTGGGGCCATGCACAAGCCACGCGCAACCGCCCGCCCGGCGGGGCGTTCCCCATCCAAGGAGAAACGCACATGACCCCCGCAATGACCGCCGGAACCCCCGAAGCGCCCGAGCCCGATCCGGCTCCAGCCACCCCCCAGCCCTCGACCACGCCGCCCGAAACCCCCTCGCCCGGCCCCGACATCGACGTCCCCGCGCCGAGCAGCCCGGGCACCGAGGCGCCGGCGACCCCGATCTCGCCGATCGCCTAACCGCGGAACCGCGCCGAGTTCGCCACCGCCTCGAAGTCGCCCACCGCCGCGCCGAAATAGTGCGACCGGGCGCCGTCGAGCAGGATCAGGTACAGCCGTCCGCCGATCACCGCGCCGGCCGCCCGGCCGCGCCGCCACACCTCGTCGCTGTCGAGGTGATCGAAGTCGAACTGGAAGCCCGGGTAGCCCATGAACTGGCGCGGCGCGAGGCCGGTGGTCTTGAAGTCGATCGCCCCGGCCTTTACCCGGTAGAAGCTCTCGAGCATCGCCGCGATCTCGGGCGCGGTCATGTCCGAGCGGAACTTGGGCACCTGCTGCGCGTCGCGCTTGTTCTGGCGGATGATGTAGCGCCCACCGCGAAGCCCGGTGACGAAGCTCATCGAATCGAGATAGGGCCCGTTCAGGGTCCAGTCCTCGACGGCGCGGATGTCGTCGATCTGCCACAGCGGGCTCGACCGGTTCCACTCCCTCGGCGGCGTCACGATCATCGACCCGTCGCCGACCGCCCGCGCCCGCTCGGCGCGGACCAGCGAATAGCCGCCATAGCCGAACCCCTCGCCGCCGATGCCCGAGCAGCCCGGCAGGCTCACCGCCAGCGCGGCGGCAATCACGATCTTCTTCATATCGGGCCTCACAGGAACTGCAGCTGCTGGCGGATGAACGGCGCGTCGGGCGCGTTCGGGGCGATCGTCAGATAACGCTGGTAGGCGGCGCGCGCCTCGGCCCGTGCCCCAGCCTTCTGGAGCATGATGCCGTGCCAGCGCCACGCGTCGGGCGGAGCGTCGGGATAGCGTACCGCCGCGGCATAACCGAGGGCCGCGCGAGCATCGTCGCCGGCCCGGTTGCGCAGCCGCCACACCTCCGCCTCGGCGAAGCGCAGCAACCCGTTCCACCCGTCCTGCGCCAGCGTCTCGACGATATATTGGCTCGCGCCCGGATCGTTCAATTTCACCTGGTCGTCGACCAGCATCGACCGGATCGATCCGATCGCCTCGAGATAGCGCGCGCGATAGTCCGGATAGCTCCGCCCCGGCACCGTCACTTCCGCCGCCGAGATCCTCAAATCCGCCATGCGCGATTCGGGCGCCGGGTGGGTCGAGAACAGCGAATAATTGCGGTCGCGCCGCTTGCGCCGATAGGCGGCGGACGCGTCCATCTCGCCGATCAGCTGCTGCCAGGTCTGCGACATGGCGGTCGGCGCATAGCCTGCCTCGGCCAGCAGCCGGACGCCCATCGCGTCAGCCTCGGCCTCGAGCGTACGATTGTAGCGCAGCACCGACAGGATCGCGCCCAATTGCGCCAGCCGCGCGAGGTCGCCGGTCGCGACGCCGGCCGCGCCGCCGGCAACCCCGGCAACCATCGATCCGATTGCCAGCAGGTCCGACTTGGTGCGCGTGTCGCGCCACTGGCGGATCTGGTGCTTCCTCAGGAAGTGCGCGCTCTCGTGCGCGATCACCCCCGCCAGCTGCGCCTCGTTGCGCATCCTCAGCAGCAGGCCGGAGAACACCACCGAGAAACCGGTCGGGAACATCACCGCGTTGAATTCGGGAATTCGCGCCAGATAGATCCGCATGTCGCGGGTCGCCGGTCCGCCGACCTTGCCGATCAGCTCGCGCAAATAGGCATTGAGCCCTTCGTCCTTGATCAGCAGGTTGGAGCCGGCAACCTCTTCCTCGACCCGCTCCATCAGCTGCCAGATGCCGACTTCGTCCTTGTCGGTCGGGCGATAGCCGGGGCCGACCAGCGGCACCATGTTGGCCGGAAGAATCCGTGCCGCCGCGACTCCGGTCACCGCTCCCGCCGCCAGCGCGCCGCCGCCGGCGAGGATGGCGCGGCGCGATACCGCACCACTCGATGGCCCGCCGCTCATTGCCCTTGCGCCTTCAGCGCGCGGCGCACGTCGCGCCCCGGTTTCATCCGGTTGAGCAGCCGCTCGACCATCTGCGCCGCGCCTTCGGGCTTCCTGATATCGCCCATGTTGATGCCCGCGATCTGGGTTCCGGTCTGGAGCACGTTGAACCACACCACTTCGCCGGTCCGAAGGTCGACCAGGCTGGCGTAGGCGAATTGCCCACCGCCGCCGATGTTGGGAGCGCAGAAGCCGACCGCGCAGCCGGCGATCCCGAGCACCTGCAACGCCACCCGCCCGGTCGAGGCGAAACTGTCCTCGGCATGGAGGAACAAGGCATAATCGAAGCCGGTCTTGCGCCCGAGCGCGACGGCGTCCTCGCCCAGCGTCCAGTCGAGCCCCTTGCCGCGCTTGGTCGGCAGATTCGCGCCCGAATAGCGGTGCAGGGCGATCGAGCTGCCGACCGCATAATGCAGCCGCTCGAGCTCGGCGACGGTGTCGGCGTCGACTCCGCGCGCCGCCAGCCCGTCGCGCTTTTCGAGCACGAACACATTGCCGCCGCGGCTCGCCTGCTGCGCCTTCAAAGCGGTGATGAGGTTGCCCCGCGCCGCCTCGGTCCAGTCGGCGCGCGGCTCGACGATCCCGCCGGTGGTGACCGATCCGACCGTCACGTCGGGCCGCATCACCAGCAATTTATAGTCGCCCTGCGGCGGCGCGAAGGCGACGTCGGCATATTGCTTGGTCTGGACGCAACCCGACAAAGCCAGCCCGGCGCTCGCGACGCTGGCGAGAAGGAGAAGTTGACGCATACGGCTCTCCGGCCGGACGCTTCCGGCTTCGCGGGAGATAATGCTTAAATTAGAAACGCTTGCAAGCGCCTTGTCGATCAGCCGTCGAGTTTCGCGCGCAGCCGTTCGTTGACCAGCGCCGGGTTGGCCTTGCCCTGCATCGCCTTCATCACCTGGCCGACGAAAAAGCCGAACAGCTGCGCCTTGCCGCCGCGATATTCGGCGACCTTGTCGGCGTTGACGCCAAGGATCCGGTCGATCTCGCTGTCGATCGCGCCCGTGTCGCTGGTCTGCTTGAGCCCGCGCTCCTCGACGATCCTGGACGGCGCCTCGCCGGTCTCGAGCATGATCTCGAACACCTGCTTTGCGATCGTCCCGCTGATCGTGCCGTCGGCGACCAGCTTGAGCAGTTCCGCCGCCTCGGCCGGCGATATCCCGGTGGTGGCAAAAGTTTCGCCGCGGCGGTTAAGCGCGCCGAACAGCTCCGCCACCACCCAATTGGCGGCCTGCTTGGCATCGACCCCGGCCTCGAGCAGCGCGTCGAACCAGCGCGCGCTCTCGACCTCGGCGGTCAAAACGCTGGCGTTGTAGGCCGAGACCCCCGCCGCCTCGTAGCGCGCGCGCTTGGCGTCGGGCAACTCCGGCAGCGACGCCCGGCATTCCTCGAGGAACGCCTCGTCGAGCTCCAACGGCAACAGATCGGGGTCGGGGAAATAGCGATAGTCGTGCGCGTCTTCCTTCGAGCGCAGGGTGCGCGTCACGCCCTTGTCCGGGTCGTACAGCCGGGTCTCCTGGACGACCTCGCCGCCCTCCTCGATCACCGCCACCTGGCGCCGCGCCTCATGCTCGATCACCGCCTGGACGAAGCGCACCGAATTGACGTTCTTGGTCTCCGTGCGGGTACCGAACGGCTCGCCCGGACGCCGCACGCTGACATTGACGTCGGCGCGCATCGAGCCCTCTTCCATATTGCCGTCGC
Source organism: Sphingomonas mesophila (assembly GCF_003499275.1). Lineage (GTDB taxonomy): Bacteria > Pseudomonadota > Alphaproteobacteria > Sphingomonadales > Sphingomonadaceae > Sphingomicrobium > Sphingomicrobium mesophilum. The sequence continues at coordinate 955,427 of NZ_QWDF01000001.1, forward strand.
ACGAGCCGACGTAGCGCAGGATCGCGCGCAGCTTGCGTAGGTACGCCCCGGCCTCGGCCGGCGAGCGCATGTCGGGCTTGGACACGATCTCCATCAGCGCCACGCCCGAGCGGTTGAGATCGACATAGGACATGGTCGGGTGCTGGTCGTGCATCAGCTTGCCGGCGTCCTGCTCGACGTGGATCCGCTCGACTCCGATCGTCCGCGCGCTGGTCTCGTCCTTCTCGTCGGTGAGCACGGTCACCGCGCCCTCGCCGACCAGCGGGTGATAGAGCTGCGAGATCTGGTAGCCCTGCGGCAGATCGGCGTAGAAATAATTCTTGCGGTCGAACCGCGACCATCTGTTGATCTGGGCCTCGATCGCCATCCCGGTGCGCACCGCCTGGCGGATGCATTCGCGGTTGGGCACCGGAAGCATTCCCGGCATCGCCGCATCGACGAGCGACACCTGCGTATTGGGCTCCGCCCCGAACGTCGTCGACGCGCCCGAGAACAGCTTGGCGTTGGAGACGACCTGGGCATGGACCTCGAGCCCGATCACCACCTCCCACTCGCCGGTCTCGCCGTGGATTCTGTACTCAGGCATTATCTTTCCCGTTCGTCCCGAGCGCAGTCGAGGGACCTTCTCGCCGCGCTAGACGTGTCTCGACTTCGCTCGACACAAACGGAGATAGGAGGAGGCCCATCACCACCATTTCTCCGCCCGCGCGGTGAACCCGGCGCGCTCCTCGATGGCCAACCCGGCATCGAGCACGCTCTGCTCGTCCAGTTCGCGGCCGATGATGTGGAGGCCGAGCGGAAGCCCCTGCCCGTCCACCCCGCCCGGAACGCTCATCGCCGGCAGCCCCGCCAGGCTGGCCGGGACCGCGAACACGTCGTTGAGATACATTGCCAGCGGATCGCTCATCTTCTCGCCGAGCCCGAATGCCGCCGACGGCGCGGTCGGGGTGAGGATCAGGTCGCACTGTTCGAACGCTCGGGCGAAATCGCGCTTGACCAGCGCCCGCACCTTCTGCGCCTTGGTGAAATAGGCATCGTAGAAACCGGCCGAAAGCACATAGGTGCCGATCATGATTCGCCGCTTGACCTCGGTCCCGAAGCCCGCCGAGCGGGTCGCGGCGTACATGTCGTCGAGGCTCTTCACCCCCATTTCGCGAAGCCCGTAACGCACCCCGTCATAGCGCGCGAGGTTGGACGACGCTTCCGCGGGGGCGATGATGTAATAGGTCGGCAGCGCATATTTGGTGTGCGGCAGGCTGATCTCGACGATCGTCGCGCCCGCATCCTTGAGCCAGGCGATGCCCTGGTCCCACAGCGCGTTGATTTCGCCGGGCACCCCGTCGATCCGATATTCCTTGGGAATGCCGACGCGCTTGCCCTTGAGATCGCTCGATAAGCTCGCCTCCCACTGCGGCACCGGGAGGTCCAGGCTGGTCGCGTCCTTGGGGTCGAAGCCGGCCATGTTCTCGAGCAAGATGGCGCAGTCGCGCACCGTGCGCGCCATCGGCCCGGCCTGGTCGAGCGAGCTTGCGAACGCGACGATGCCCCAGCGGCTGCAGCGGCCGTAGGTCGGCTTGATCCCGCAGATGCCGGTGAACGCCGCGGGCTGGCGGATCGAGCCGCCGGTGTCGGTACCGGTCACGCCCGGCGCCATGCCCGCCGCGACCGCCGCCGCCGATCCGCCCGAGCTTCCGCCGGGGGTCAGCGCCGCATTGCCGCCGTCGCTTCGTTTCCACGGGCTGATGACCGGGCCGTAGGCGCTGGTCTCGTTCGACGAGCCCATCGCGAACTCGTCCATGTTGAGCTTGCCCAGCATCCCCGCGCCGGCCGCCTTGAGCTTGCCCGAGACGGTGCTCTCGTAGGTCGGCTTGAAGCCCGCGAGGATGCGCGAACCGGTCGTGCTCTCGACGCCCGCCGTGCAGAACAAGTCCTTGATTCCCAACGGTATTCCGCTCAGCGGCAACAGCGTCTTGGAAACCACTGCACTGTCCGCAACAGCCGCCGCCTCGAGCGCCAGCTCGGGCGTCGCGACGGTCCACGCATTGAGCGCCTTGCCCGACTCGACCGCCGCATTGAACGCCTCGGCGATCTCGCGGGCACTGAACTCCCCGCCACGAAACCCGTCGCGAAGCTCGGCGATGGTCTTGGCCGTCAGCTCGCTCACTATTCGATCACCTTGGGCACTGCGAAGAAGCCGTGCTGGGCGTCGGGCGCATTGGCCAGCACTTCGTCGCGACAGTCGCCGTCGTCGACCACGTCGTCCCGCAACCGAAGATCGTTGGCGATCACGGCGGTCAGCGGCTCGACGCCGTCGGTGTCGACCTCGCTGAGCTGCTCGACCCAGCCGAGGATATTGTTGAGCTCGGGCACCATCCGGGCGATCTCCTCCTCGCCCAGCGCGAGCCGGGCGAGCTTGGCAACGTGGCGCACTTCCTGGTCGGTGACGGACATGGAGCGGGCGGCTAGCAGGGCCGCCCGCCCCCATCAAGCGACCTCATTCGAATGGCTGGCCGACCGGCTGGCCATCGACGAAGATCTGCTTGCGAGCGACCTCCCTCACCTCGACACGGGCAGTGTCGAGATCGGCAACGTCGGCGATCCCGCCGGAGTCGATTGCCGAAGCCACCTCGACCCGCGGGCCAGCCGGCGGTAGCGTGGTGCGGTCGACGATCGTCGCGCTAGCCGGACCGCGCCCGGTAGAGCGGCCGCTGACGATCCCCACCCGGCGCTCGTCGATCGCGGTGAGCACGCACCGCCCAGTCGCACCACACAGGCCGGTCCGGGCAAGATGCGCCCGCAACCGGTCGTCGAGCTTCAACCCCGGCGACACGATCCGCACGCGTTGGTCGATCGTTGCCTCGGCCTCGGCGGTGCGAACGTCGGCCTGGGCGGCATAGCGCGTCGGACTCGCCAGCGCGCGGGCTGCAAGCAACCGGTTGAGCGGCGCTCCGCTCGCGGCGATTCGCTGCAGCGCCCGCCGACCGCTCGGCCCGAACTGGAAGGCCATCGCGCTCCAGTCGAACTTGGCCGGCTCCACGCGCCCGCTTTCGAGCCGGGCCAGCTGCGAGCGGCTGCTGATCGCACCAAAGTCGAACAGCGGCAACGCCAGCAGCAACGCCAGACCGGCGACGCCGATCGCGAGGAGCTTCTGGTAGCCGCGCAAATAGTCGTCAAACGCGCCGCGCCCGCGCACCAAGGCGATCCAGTTCGCGATGCCGAATGCGATCGCGACGGCGCAGGCGATCACTCCCCAAAGGCGTTCCGGTGTCCAGCCATATTGGTCGACCCGCATCAACATCGAGACGAGGGCGAGAATGCCGAGCGGAAGCACCGCGGCGAGCAGTCCGAATTCAGTCAATCGCCACAGCCGCCCTCTCGCCCGGTCCTCGCTGTCCGCGCCGATCAGCGCGTTGAGAAGCAGGAAGGCGAAAGCCGCCGCGGCGAGCAGCATCGGAGTTTCCGGAACGCCCGATTTCCACAGCCCCGCGAAACCTGTCGCGGGAAGCGCGAGCAGGAACAGCGCAAGCGCGGCCGCCAGTACTGGAGCGAGGATCGCGGCGACTAGGCTAACGAGACGCTGCAGAGTCGCCAGCAACGGCGCACGCTCGCGCAGGGTGGCACTTGCCGCTCCGAACGCAGCTCCGGCCACCATCCAGGCGAACCAGCCCTTGTTGAACAGTTCCCGCAGGAACGAAATCCCGATCGCGTCGAACAATTGCGCGATCAGGAACGCGAGCAGGAAGGTGAGGCCGGTGAACGCCAGGCTGGCGGCCCCGATGATCGCATCGCTCCACACATAGCGGTGAAGCTGCGCGTACGGCACGGCGAGGCGCCCCTCGTCGCGCACGACTTGGAACAAAGGCGCTGCGATCAGCACCGCTAGCAACCCCGACAGGAACGGAAATTCGGCGATCTCGCCCTGGTGATTGTAGGAAGCGGTATAATAGCCGACGAGCGCAATCACCGCGCCCCAGCCGAGCGCGAACGCCGCGGCCCAGTGGAGGCGCCGGCGCTCGGCGGTGAGCAGGAAGGCGAGCGTCGCGACCATTACCAGCGTCGCACCGGCCTGGCGCAGCGGCGACGGGTCGCCGCCGCGCTGGTCGACCAGCATCCAGAACAGCAGCCCGGCGAGCGCCGCCAGCCCGGCCATCAGCCACGGCCGCAGCGGCCAGCCCTCTTCAGCGACATCGGTCATCATGCTCTCCTTGATCCGTTGATGCACCGTGGTGGGCCGGGCGCGCAATGAGTGTCATGAGCAAGCCGTGAGGCTTTGCTGAAAAGCCGCCGGAGCGTGGCGCGCTTGCCGGGCGCAGATGCCCCGGCTAGGCGCGCGCCATGCTTGCCCGGCGCTTCCTCGGCTGCGTGTTCGTACTGATCCTGCTGGCCGTGGCGGGCGCGGTGCTGGTCTATCAATATGGCGGATCGATGCTGATCCGCTCGGCCACGCCGAAGGTGGCCTTCGAGCGGCCCGCGGCTGGGAGCGAACCGACCTATGCCGACCTCAGGGCGTGGCTCAGCCGGCCCGGCGCCGAACTGGCTGACGCGCGCTGGAACCCCGACGGCGTGGCTGCGCCAGCCACCGACGCGAGCACCGCAGCGACCTTCTACGTCCACCCGACAACCTATCTCGCCACGGACCGTTGGAACGCCCCGCTTCGCCCGGGCGGCCAGGCCGAAACCAATTTGCGCCTGTTTTTGAAAAGCCAGGCGAGCGCGTTCGGCAGCATGTCGCAGGTCTGGGCGCCGCGTTACAGGCAAGCGGCCTATGGCGCGTTTCTGCTCGACAGCGCCGATGCGCAGAGTGCGCTCGATCTCGCGTACCATGACGTGCGCGCCGCGTTCGACCAGTTCCTGCGCGAACTTCCTGCCGCAACCCCGGTCATTCTCGCCGGCCATAGCCAGGGTGCGCTCCATCTGACGCGACTCCTGGCCGAGCGCCGCGCTCGGCTCGGCAACCGGCTGGTGGCGGCTTACGTCGTCGGCTGGCCCGTCGGTGCCAAGGCTGACCTCCCGGCGATGGGTTTGCCAGCATGCTCGGCCGGCGACCAATCAGGCTGCCTGCTCAGCTGGCAGAGCTTCGGAGAGCCGGCCAACGCGAAGTTGGTCATGGACGCTTGGGTCGGAACCGACGGGCTCGGTGGCACGAAGCGTACCCGCGGCGAAATGGTCTGCGTAAATCCGCTCACCGGGACACTCGGCGGAAACGCCAATCCCGCGGCCAATCTTGGCACCCTCATCCCCGACCGCGCGATGGCGGCGGCGACCCTTCAGCGGGGAGCCGTCGGAGCGACGTGCGAGGAGGGTTTGCTCAAACTCACCGGCGCGATCCCGAACCTCGGCCCGTTCGTGCTGCCGGGCAACAACTATCACGTCTACGATTACGCATTGTTCTGGGCCAACATTCGCGCCGATGCCGAGCGGCGGCTGGCGGCGTGGCGGGGGCGATGATCCACGGCGACGCCGCCAGCTTTCACGCTGCGGTCGGCGGCGGTGGACGGCTGATCGGGCTCGACGTCGGCACGCGGACCATCGGACTTGCCACCTGCGATGCCGAATGGAGCTTCGCGACTCCGCTCGAAACTTTGAAACGCGGAAAATTCAGGGCTGACCTCGAGCGATTGCGCGGATTGATCGCTCAGCCGGGGGTGGTCGGACTGGTGGTCGGCTTGCCGCTCAATATGAACGGCAGCGACAGTCCGCGCACGCAATCGGTGCGAGCCTTCGCGCGCAACCTGGCGCCGCTCGACCTGCCGACCCTGTTGTGGGACGAGCGCTGGTCGACGATTGCCGCCGAACGCGCGATGCTCGACCAGGACATGAGTCGCGCCAAGCGCGCCGAGCGGATCGACGCCCACGCCGCGGCGCACATCCTGCAGGGCGCGATCGACGCGCTGGTCAACCTCCCGGCGCCCGAATAGACCGCACTTGATGCACCTGCTTTCGATCGACAGCCTGAGCGACGATCAGATCGCAACGATCTTGGCCGAGGCGCAGCTTTGGTTCGATTGCAATCGCCAGCCGAGCCGCAACGACCGCCGGCTCGACGGGCTGACCGTAGTTAATGCCTTTTTCGAAAATTCGACTCGAACACTGGTCAGCTTCGCCATCGCCGCCCAGCGCCTTGGCGCGCAGGTCGTCACGTTGCCGGTCGAAGCGAGCTCGGTGAAGAAGGGCGAAACGCTCGAGGACACCGCGCGCACGCTCGGCGCCATGCAGCCGGATGTGATGGTCATCCGGCACGGCAGCACTGGTGCACCGGCCGAAGTCGCGGCCGTGGCCGGCTGCCCTGTGATTAACGCCGGCGACGGGACTGGCGAGCATCCCACTCAGGCGCTGCTCGACGCCGCGACGCTGCAGCGCCATTTCGGCCGCGTCGCGGGGCTCACGGTCGCCATCTGCGGCGACATCAAGCACAGTCGCGTGGCACGCTCGAACGCGAAGCTCCTGAGACGGCTCGGGGCGGAGGTGCGGCTGGCCGGTCCGCCGCAACTGATGCCGGATGGGGCAAGCGCACTGGTGGTCGACGAGGCGATCGAAGGCGCCGATGCGGTGATGATGCTTCGGGTGCAGCGCGAGCGACTCGAGGATGAACTCGGCGACTCGCCCGGCGAATTCCTGGAGCTTTACGGCCTCACCGCGGAGCGCCTTGCGCGCGCCGCGCCGGGCGCGGTCGTCATGCACCCCGGGCCGATCAATCGCGGGGTCGAGATCGACGGGGCGCTGGCCGATGGCGAGCGTTCGCTGATCCTCACCCAAGTCGAGATGGGAGTGGCGGTGCGCATGGCCTGCCTCGACCTGCTGACCGCAAGCCGGCGCGGCGCTTAGCGCAGGGCGAGGCGGACGGTCTGGTCGCCGCTCGACGACCGGACGAAGCAGCTGGTGCCCGAGCGCTTGAGGCCGGCGCAGAAGCTCTGCGCCTCGCGGCTCGATCCGAATCCGCCGACCGACAGGCGATAAACCATCGACCGGCCAGCGTTGAACCGGGCGGTCGTCGGCGCATAGCCACGCAGCGCCGGATTGGCCGCGGCGAAGCGCGCCCAGGCATGCTCGACATTGGCGCGGTTGGCGAACGCGCCAAGCTGGACCACCGCGCCGCCCGGCTTGGCGGTGCGCGGCGAAACGTGGCGCGCCTTCGCGGTGAGGGCGCGGGGGCGGGCTATCGGCGTGGAGGCAACCTCGATTGGCGCCGCAGCTTCGGCGATCGGCGCAGGAGCGACGGCCGGCATGGCGGCAGCGATTGCAACGGCGGGGATGGTGACTTCCCGCGGCGCGCTTTCGGGAACAACCTCAGGGGCGGCGGGCACGGCCGGAGCCGCGGCGGTCACTTCGACCGGCGGCGCGACGGGGGCGTCGTAGGTCGGCACCGGAGCCGCGTCGACAAATGCCGGGGCGGCCGCAACGGCAGTCGGGGCGGCGGATTCCGCCAGGCGCGGATTATTCCCGGCAAGCGCGAGACGGACCGGCTGGCCCGGATCGGCCGCCACCGGAGTGATCCCGGTCAGCGCCGCTAGCTGGTCGGACGGACGTGCCGGCTTGGCGAACGCCATCCACTGTTGGAGCCGCGCCTCGACCTGGTCGGGGGCGAGGTCCTGTTCGGCCACCGTGCGCGCCTGGGTCCAGTCGCCGGCAAGGGCGAAGGCCAGCGCGAGATTCTGGCGCACCCGCGCATCCGCGTTGGTCTGGCGCGCGGCCGTATCGAGCAGCAGCGCCGCTTCATCGGCACGCCCGGCCAAGGCCATGGCTAGGCCGACGTCGGCCGGGTCGAGAAGCGATTGCGACGATTGCAGAAGAGCCAAGGCGGCGTCGTTCTTGCCTTGGCCGATGCTGACCAGCGCCAGCTTGAGGACGACCGCGCCCTGGTCCGCCTGAAGCGTGAGTGAGTCGCGGTAGGCCGCCTCGGCAGAAGCCAGTCGGCCACCGGCGAAGTAGGCGTTGCCCAGCAGGGCGCGGAACTGCGCGCTGTCCGGCGAGGCTTCGACCGCCCGCTCGGCGAAACCGATCGCCGTGGCATAGTCGCCCTTCTCAAGTGCGACGATCGCCCGCGTGGCGAGGCCGACATTGGCGCCGGACGGCCTGGCCGAAGCGGTGCTGTTGTCCTTGAGCAGTGGGCCGGTCGCGCAGGCCGAAAGCAGGCCCGCGGCACCGAAAGCGGTGAGCGCGGTAGCGAGACGGGTCGGCTTGGCCATGATGCGAGATCCTTTACTATGCGCGTTTGGCGCTCGGCGCCTTGTCGGCCATCGTTTCGAGCTCCGGCATGGAGCCGAGCAATGCGTCGAGCGCGTCGGTTACGAGCTGTTGCGCGGAACGGCCGGTGACGGCGCAGGCAAGCCGGAGCTTGAGATGGCGCTCGCGCTCGAGGCGCAACGTGAACGCGGCCTTGCCCTTGCTTCCAGGCGCGGCCCGGGTGACCGAGGCACGGCGGGGCGTTTGAGTTGCGACTGGACGAACGACGGCGACCGGCTCGACCTGCTCTGCTGGCGTCTCGTCATCCGCGGTGACAGCGGAAAGGGCTGCGGCAAGGGGCTCTTCGCCGGCTTCGAACAGTTCGGCGGTGTCGTCGACTTCCTCGCCTTCGTCGCTGCAATCGGCCAAGCGGTCGGCAATCTCGGCCTGCTGGTCATGGACCGGCGAGCCGACCGGCGTCAGCCCGGCGAGCGGATTGCGTAGCGGCAGCGGCTGGATCTCAGCGCCGAACGCGTCATGCTCGGCGTCGGCCACGCCATTGGCCGGCTTGGGCGGCTCAAAGCCCATGTCGTTCCAGCCAAGGTCCTCGAGGCCCTGCACGCCGACCTGGCCGAAGCCCTGCGGGCGCATGGCCGGACGGGCCGCGCCCTTGCGGGCGAGCAGACCCGAGGAAAGAGATGCGAATGCCTTGGGCTCGCCCATCGCTACCACGCTCCCTTACTGGCCCACGACCCGGCGGCCGAAGCCACCGACCGGACGCGGGCTGGCCGCCGCGATGCCGGGCGCCTGGTTCGGCGCGGCAAAGACGGTGCGGCGGAAATTCTTCTCGAGACGGTCGGACACATAGTCCCACAATTCAACCACCTCGCGCGCCGAGCGGCCGCCGGGGTCGACTTCCATCACCGTCCGGCCGTCGATCATCGAGGCGGCGAAATCGGTGCGGTGGTGGATGGTGACCGGAGCAACGGTGCCGTGCTGCGACAGCGCGACTGCAGCCTCGTAGGTGATCTTGGCCTTGGGCGTAGCGGCATTGACGACGAAAATCAGCGGCTTGCCGGCGCGGTCGCACAGGTCGACCGTGGCGCCAACCGCGCGCAGATCGTGCGGGCTCGGGCGTGTCGGGATAACGATCAACTCGGCCACCGCGATGACGCTCTGGATCGCCATGGTGATGGCGGGCGGGGTGTCGATTACCGCGAGGCGGAAGCCCTGCTGGCGGAGCACCTCGAGGTCGGACGCGAGCCGAGCGACGGTGGTCTGCGCGAAGGCCGGCATATCGGCCTCGCGTTCGTTCCACCAGTCGGCGAGCGAACCCTGGGGGTCGATGTCGATCAGGCAGACGGGCCCGGCCCCTGCCAGCTGCGCTTGCACCGCGAGATGCCCGGACAGGGTGGTCTTGCCCGATCCGCCTTTCTGCGATGCCATAGCCAGAACGCGCATTCTCTTCCCCTCGCCCAATAGAACGGCTGATCAGGCTGCCACCTGACCCCAAAGAGCCTAAATATTGGTTAATGAGGGCCCGACCTTGTTGCCGCGGCGGGGGGTCGATAGCGTTGGGTAATGGACAGTGCAGTGGTTTCCTAGAATGCGGTGGCGGGTCGCTTTCCTATTCCTATTTCTGGTGCCGGCCGCGGCGCAGGCGACCAGCGTCAAGGCGGGGATCGCCGCCTGGCAGAAGGGCGATTCGGCGCGGGCGGTGGCGATCTGGCGGCCGCTTGCGGAAAAGGGCGACCAGGACGCCGCGTTCAACCTCGGCCAGGCCTACCGGCTGGGGCGCGGAGTGGCGGCCGACAGCGGCCAGGCCAAGCGCTGGTTCGAACGGGCGGCGAAGGCCGGGCACCTCGATTCGCAGGTCGCGCTGGGCTTGCTGCTGTTCGACAGCGGCGCGCGGCGCGAGGCGCTGGCATGGCTTAGCCGGGCGGCCGAGCGCGGCGAGCCGCGGGCGCTGCTCGTCGTCGGCACGGCGCTGTTCAACGGCGACGACGTGCCGCCCGACCCGGTCAAGGGCTATGCCTACGTCAGCCGCGCCGCGGCGCAGGGGCTGGCCCCGGCCAAGACGACGCTGGCCGAGATGGACCAGGTGCTTCCGGTCGAGCAAAGACGCAAGGGCGTGGCCATGGCACTCGCCGCGGCCAAGCCGGTCAAGGCTGCGGCCAAGCCGCCCGCGAAGGCCCCTGCCCCTGCCCCTGTCGCTGTTGCAAGCGCAAGCGGCGCGTGGAGGGTGCAGCTCGGGGCGTTCGGCAGCAGGTCGAGCGCAGAGAGCCTGTATGGGCGGCTGCAGGGCAAGCTCGGCAGCGCGCGCGCCTTCTATGTGCCGGTGGGCGCGATGACCCGGCTCCAAGCCGGGCCATTCGCGACCCGCGCCGAGGCGACGGCCGCTTGCGCTCGGCTCGCTCCGCAGCCGTGCTTCGCGGTGGCGGCTAAATAACCCAGTCGCGGCGCGGGATGCCCTGCGCCCACAGCAAAGCGTCGAGGCCGTGGTGGTCGAGCCGTGCGTCCGCTGCCTCGGCTAGCACCGGCTTGGCGCGGAACGCGAACCCGAGCCCGGCGGCGCGAACCATCGACAAATCGTTGGCGCCGTCGCCGATCGCCACCACTGCGCCGGCATCGAGGCCAAGGCGAGCGCGTGCCTCCTCGAGCGCAATGCGCTTGGCTTCTGAATCGACGATCGCGCCGGTGGTGGTGCCGGTCAGCCAGTCGCCGTCGCGAGCGAGAACGTTGGCGCGAAAATTGTCGAAGCCGAGCGCGGCCGCCACCGGAGCGACGAAATCGGTGAAGCCGCCGGACACGAGCAAAGTGAACGCGCCGCGCGCGCGCATCGTGCTGACCAACGTTTCCGCGCCGGGCGTCGGTCGGATCCGCTCGGCGAGGCAGCGGCCGATGATTGCGGCGTCGAGACCCGCCAGCAGCGCGACCCGCTGGGCGAGCGCGGCGGCGAAATCGAGCTCGCCGCGCATCGCCCGCTCGGTGATCGCCGCGACCTGGGGCTTCACCCCCGCATAATCTGCCAGCTCGTCGATGCATTCCTGGCCGATCATGGTCGAATCCATGTCAGCGACGAGCAGTTTCTTCTCGCGCTCGGCCGGGGCCTGAACGACCACATCGCAATCCTGCCAGCCTTCGAGCGCGGCGCGGGCCGTGGCGGCGTCCGGGACCGCGAGGTCGGCGGCGTCGCCTTCATCAAGCCAGCCCGAGAAGCTGGCGCCAGGCACGCGTTCGAGCGCGGCGGCGAGCAGCCTGTCATCGAGCCGGCCGGCTGCTATCAGCGTCGCAATGAGCATGCGCCCTCCCCTTCTCGTCATCGCCGGTCCGACGGCGAGCGGCAAGAGCGCGCTGGCGCTGGCCTGCGCCCGGGCGGTCGGCGGGACGATCGTCAACGCCGACGCCAGCCAGCTTTATCGCGACATCCCGATCCTCAGCGCGGCGCCGAGCGCGGTCGAGCGCGCGGAGGTGGCACACCTGCTGTACGGCGTGCGCGACGGCGCCGAGCCCTGTTCGGCGGCGGAATGGGCGGAGCTTGCACAAACCGAGATCGCAGACATCCACCGGGCGGGCGGAACGCCGCTCCTGGTCGGCGGCACTGGGCTTTATTTCCGAACCCTGATCGAGGGTATCGCGCCGGTGCCGCAGATCGACCACGATGTTCGCTCGGCGGTGCGCGGCGCGAGCGTCGAGGACAATCGGCGCGCGCTGGAGCGGCTCGATGCGGCGGGCGCGGCGCGGATCGGCCCGCGCGACACGGCGCGGATCGCTCGGGCGCTGGAGGTGGTGCAGTCGACCGGGCGGACGCTCGGCGCATGGCAGAGCGAAAAGACCGGCGGGATCGGTGAAGAGGTCACGGTGCGGGCCATCGTCCTCGTTCCGCCGCGCGACTGGCTTTATGGGCGCTGCGAGGCGCGGTTCACCGCGATGATCGAAGAAGGTGCGATTTCCGAGGTCGAGGCGCTGCTTGCGCGCGGGCTGGACGCGGAGTTGCCGGTAATGCGGGCGATCGGGGTGCGGGAGATTGCGGCTTTCCTGCGCGGGGAGACGGACCGCGCGGCGATGATCGCGGCGGGGCAGCAGGCGACGCGCAATTACGCCAAAAGGCAATATACCTGGTTCGCGCACCAGCCGCCGGCGGAGTGGGTGCGGTTTGGGGATGCGCTGGATTCCGATTCCGTCATTGCGAGCGCCAGCGAAGCAATCCAGTAACGAAGGCTGGATTGCCGCGCGGCCTTTGGCCGCTCGCAATGACGGGGAAGTGATGCACCGACTGACCGACAAAGACATCGATCTCGCGCCGCTGGCGGGGCGGCGGATTGCGGTGATCGGCTATGGCAACCAGGGGCGGGCGCAGGCGCAAAATCTGGCCGATGGCGGGTTTGACGTGGTGGTCGGTCTGCGCGGGGGGTCGGCGCGAGCTTCGACGGTTGCCGAGGACGGGCTGAGCTCGGCGCCGCTTGAGGACGCTGTGGACGGCGCCGACGTGGTGATGCTGCTGGTCCCCGACGAGGCGATGGCCGGAGTTTATGGCACCATCGCGGGCCGGCTTAAGGCGGGTTCGGCGCTCGGCTTCAGCCACGGATTAGCGGTGCATTTCGGGTTCGTCGCGCCGCGCTTCGACCTCGACGTGTTTCTGGTCGCGCCCAAGGGGCCGGGCAGCGCGCTGCGCTCGCTGTTCGCGGCGGGCGACGGGATGCTCGCGCTTTGGGCGGTCGGGCAGGATGCCAGCGGCGGCGCGCGCGAAATCGCCCTCGCCTACGGTCGGGCGATCGGCTGCGGCCGCGCCGGGCTGATCGAATCCTCCTTCGCCGAGGAATGCGAGGCCGATCTGTTCAACGAGGGCGCGGTTGTGTGGGGCGCGGTGCCCGAACTGCTGATCGCCGGGTTCGATACGCTGGTCGAGGCGGGCGTCCGGCCCGAAGTTGCGTATCTGGAATGCGTCGGGGAATTGAAGCTGCTGGCCGATCTGATCGAGGCGCGCGGGATCGCCGGCATGCGCGCGGCGATCAGTAACACGGCCGAGCTTGGCGCGGTGCTGGGCGGGCCGGCGGTGATCGACGACGGGGTACGGGAACGGATGCGCGCGGTGCTGAGTGGGATCCGCTCGGGTGCATTTGCCGCCGCGCTCAAGGACGAGGAAGCGAGCGGCTATCCGCGCTTGAAGAGCGCCCGCGAACGCGCGCGGTCACTGGCGGTCGAAGCGGTCCGCCGGTCGCTCGACAGTTAGGCGACGATCTCGCGCTCTTCGGTCGGACGATCGCCGACCAGCACCCGCTCGGCATAGGCCCGCTGGAGCTTGCGATGCGCCTCGGCCGCCGCGCGATCGCCGGCGTCGTTGGCCAGCTTCTCCTCTTCCGCCGCACGCTGCGCGAAATAGATGCGATCCTGCTCGCTCATCTCGGCCTCCCGCCCAATCGTTCCGCTTGTAGCACGATCCGCCCGGCGAGTCCCGGCAATCTGGTCCATTCTCACTGATCTAGATCAGCCCCCGTGATCAGCGGCCGAAAAGCTTCTCGAGGTCGCCGCTGGCTAGCTTGATCCACGTCGGGCGGCCGTGATTGCACTGGCCGCTGCGCGGCGTGACCTCCATCTCGCGCAGCAGCGCGTTCATCTCGGCGACCGAGAGGATTCGCCCGGCGCGGACCGAGCCGTGGCAGGCGATGGTCGCGGCGACATGATCGAGCCGGTCGCGCAGCGCCAGGGCGGTGCCGAGCTCGGCCAGTTCGGCGGCGAGATCGGCGAGCAGGCCGCGGCTGTCGGTCTTGCCGAGGGGGACCGGCGTGGCGCGCACCAGCATGGCGGCCGGGCCGAACCGCTCGATCTCGAGCCCGAAGCGGTCGAGCTCGCCCGCGGCGGCCTCGAGCCGGTCGCAATCGGGCTCGTCGAGCTCGACCACGTCGGGGATCAGCAGCGGCTGGCGGGCGACCGCGCCGTCGCCCGCGGCGCGGCGCATGCGCTCGAGCACGAGGCGCTCGTGGGCGGCGTGCTGGTCGACGATCACCAGTCCGTCCTCGGCCTCGGCGACGATGTAGGTCGCGGCGACCTGGCCGCGGGCGACTCCGAGCGGGAAGGCGAGCACGGGCGCGGTGGCGGGCTCGGCGCGGGCGGCTGGGGCGAAGTCCGGGGCCGATTGCCGAGCGCCGAAAAGCCCCTCCCGCTCGCGGGAGGGGTTGGGGTGGGCCTCAAACTGTTCAGTCCGCTCGTGGAGTAGTCCCACCCCCGGCCCCTCCCGCAAGCGGGAGGGGAGAATCTCACTCTCCCAGTTGGCCTCCCTGGCGTAGTGCTCGCGGGCGGCGCTTCGGTGGCCGGCCTGGTCGAGCGCGGCCCGCAGCCCGCCGACGATCAAGCCGCGCACCGCGGCGGGGTCGCGGAAGCGGACTTCGGTCTTGGCCGGGTGGACGTTGATGTCGACTTCGCCCGTCGGCACCTCGACGAACAGCGCGGCGACCGGGTGGCGGTCGCGGGCGAGGAGGTCGCGGTAGGCGGCGCGCAGGGCCCCGACCAGCAACCGGTCTTTCACCGGGCGCGAATTGACGAACAGGAACTGCTGGTCGGCCATGCCGCGGTTGAAGGTCGGCAGGCTGGCGACTCCGGTGAGGGTGAAGCCGTCGCGGGCGCAGTCGATGCCGAGGCCGTGGCGGTCGAGCTCGTGGCTGAGCAAGGCGGCGACGCGGGCCGGGCCGTCGGACGGCTGGACCGAGAGGGTTCGGCGACCGTCGTGCTCGAGGCTGAAGGCGACGTCGGGGCGGGCCATGGCGAGGCGCTTCACGGAATCGAGGCAGGCGGCATATTCGGCGCGCGGGCTGCGCAGGAACTTGCGGCGCGCGGGGACCTTGTCGAACAGGCCCTCGACGCGCACCCGGGTGCCGGGGGGACAGGCGGCCGGCCCCTCGCCTGCCGGCTGGCCGTGGTCGATCGCGAGGCGCCAGCCTTCGGCGCCTGGGGGCCGGCTTTCGAGGGTGAAGCGGGCGACGCTGGCGATCGACGGCAGCGCCTCCCCGCGAAAGCCGAAGCTGGTGACGCATTCGATCGCGTCGTCGGGCAGCTTGGAGGTGGCGTGGCGCTCGATCGCCAGGCGCATCTCGGGCGGGGTCATGCCCGAGCCGTCGTCGACGACCTCGACCAGGTCGAGGCCGCCGGCGGAGAGGCGGACGGCGATGGTCCGGGCGCCGGCATCGAGCGCGTTCTCGACGAGTTCCTTGAGCGCGCTGGCAGGCCGCTCGACGACCTCGCCGGCGGCGATCCGGTCGACCAGTTCGGAGGGCAGCCTTCTTATTGACATGGCCCCGTTCCTAGCCCAATCGACCGGTGCCCGCGAGGCGCTGTTTTTGCGAGAAAATTCAGGGTTTCTTGTTCGGGAACGGATTAATCGGCGGTAAACGGGGGGCGCCGCGCATGGCCGCCATTCCGGTGCCGCGACTGTAAGGCGAGACGCGCATGTTCTGGAACCGTTGGCTCAAGTGGATGTCCCACGACATGGCGATCGACCTGGGGACGGCCAACACGTTGGTCTATGTCCGCGGCCGCGGGATCGTGCTCAACGAGCCGTCGGTGGTGGCGATCGAGACGATCAACGGCGTCAAGCGGGTCAAGGCGGTCGGCGACGATGCCAAGCTGATGATGGGCAAGACGCCCGACCAGATCGAGGCGATCCGGCCGCTCCGCGACGGGGTCATCGCCGACATCGACGTCGCCGAGGACATGATCAAAT
The DNA here is from genome assembly GCF_003499275.1 of Sphingomonas mesophila. Lineage (GTDB taxonomy): Bacteria > Pseudomonadota > Alphaproteobacteria > Sphingomonadales > Sphingomonadaceae > Sphingomicrobium > Sphingomicrobium mesophilum. Next base: position 971,307 of record NZ_QWDF01000001.1, read on the forward strand.
ATTTCATCCGCAAGGTGCACGGCGGCAAGATGTCGAGCTGGCGCTTTCCGGAAATCGTGATCTGCGTGCCGTCGGGATCGACCAGCGTCGAGCGGCGCGCGATCCGCGACGCGGCGTCGAACGCGGGCGCGAGCCAGGTCTATCTGATCGAGGAGCCGATGGCTGCGGCGATCGGCGCCGACATGCCGGTCACCGAACCGGTCGGATCGATGGTCGTCGACATCGGCGGCGGCACGACCGAAGTCGCGGTGCTGAGCCTGCGCGGGCTCGCCTACACCACCTCGGTGCGGGTCGGGGGCGACAAGATGGACGAGGCGATCAGCTCCTACGTGCGGCGCAACCACAACCTCCTGATCGGCGAAGCGACCGCCGAGCGGATCAAGAAGGAAGTCGGGATCGCCAAGCCGCCGGCCGACGGGATCGGCCAGACGGTGCACATCAAGGGCCGCGACCTCGTCAACGGGGTGCCCAAGGAAATCACCATCAACCAGGGCCAGATCGCCGAAGCGCTGAGCGAGCCGGTCGGGACGATCGTCGAGGGCGTCCGCATCGCGCTCGAGAACACCGCGCCCGAGCTCGCCGCCGACATCTGCGACCAGGGCATCGTGCTGACCGGCGGCGGAGCGCTGCTGGAAGGACTCGACGAAGTGCTGCGCGACGAGACCGGCCTGCCGGTGACGGTCGCCGAGGACCCGCTGACCTGCGTCGCGCTGGGCACCGGACGGGCGCTCGAGGAAGAGCAGTTCCGCGGCGTCCTGCAGACCGCGTAGGATAGCGCGGGGTGGCCGCGCCGGCGGGTCCGCGCCCCGGCTGGTCGCGGCGCGCGCAATATAGCCTGTTCTTCGGCTTCCTGGCGGCGATCGCCGGGCTGATCGTCGGGCTGATCATGCTGGCGCTGTCGATCGTCTCGCCGGCCAGCTACCAGAGCGTCCGCGGCGCCGCGCTCGATGCCGCCTCCCCCGTCACCACCGCGCTGTCCGACGTCTCCGCCACCGTTTCCGGCCTGGCCAGCGGCGCCGGGGCCTATTGGGACGCGGCCGACCAGAACGCCGCGCTGAAGGCGCAGAACGCCGCGCTGCGCCGCCAGATCCTGCGCGCCAATGCGGTGATGCTCGAGAACCGCCAGCTCAAGGGCACGCTGCGGCTGCGCGAAGAGCGCCAGGAAGCGGTCGCCGCCGGGCGAATCGTCGGCTCGAGCTTCCAGAGCCCGCGGCGCTTCGCCATCCTGTCGGTCGGCACCGGTGACGGAGTCGCGGTGGGAATGCCGGTGCGCGCCGCCGACGGGCTTGTCGGCCGAGTGATCGACGCTGGCGCCAACGCCAGCCGGGTGCTGCTGGTCAGCGACCGCGCCAACATCGTGCCGGCACGGATCCTGCGCAGCGGGACGCCGGTCATTTCGACCGGGCGCGGCGACGGGACGGTCGACATCCGCCCGCTCGAAGTCGGCCGCAACCCGTTCAAGCGCGGCGACATCATCGTCACCTCGGGCACCGGCGGGCTCTATCCGCCGCTGGTCCCGGTGGCGCGGGTCATCAGGCTCGACGACGACGGCGCGATCGCCATTCCGCTGGCCGACCCGAGCGAGGCCAGTTTCGCGCTCGTCGAGCGGCCGTTCGAGCCGGCCGCCGGCGTCGACCTTCCGGCGGAGCGCTAGATGGTCCGCGCCGGGCTCGCCGGCAAAGCGATCGGCCGGGGGCCGGTCCTCGGCGCGACCGCCATCCCCGCGGCGAGCGTCGTTGCCGCCTCGCTGCTGTCGGCGCTGCCGATCGTCTCGGCAAGCGGCTGGTGGCCCAATTTCGGGCTGCTGATGCTGCTCGGGTGGCGGATGCTTCGCGCCGACGCCTGGCCGGCGTGGTGGGCGGCGCCGCTGGGGCTGGTCAACGACCTCGTCTCGGGCGCCCCGATCGGCCTGTCGGTGGCGCTTTGGACCGCACTGATGCTGGTGATGGACGTGGTCGACCGTCGCACCCAATGGCGCGACTATTGGATCGAATGGGCGGTCGCAGCCCTTCTGATCGCCGCCGCGGCGTGGGCCGAGGCCCATGTCGCCGGGCTGGCCGGCGCACCGGCGCGCGCGTCGCTGGTCGTGCCCGCAGCGATCATTGAAATCCTCGCCTTCCCGCTCGCCGCGTTCATCGCCATGCGGCTCGACCGCTGGAGGCTCGGGCGATGAGGTTCACCGCCGCCCACCAGTCGATCGCCTTCTCGCGCCGGATGCTGCTGGTCGGCGGCGCGCAGGCGGCGTTCGGAGCGGTACTGCTGACCCGGCTCGGCTATCTGTCGATCAGCCAGAACGAGCATTACACCCTGCTCGCCGAGGACAATCGGGTGCAGCTGATCGTCGTCCCGCCGCGGCGCGGCTGGATCGTCGACCGCAACGGCAAGCCGCTGGCGATCAACCGCTCCGACTTCCGGGTCGACATCATCCCCGACCAGCTCGAGCGGCCGACCGAGACGCTTCGACTGCTCGCCAGCCTGCTCCAGCTAGACCCCGACGAGGTCGACCGGATCATCAAGGAGTTGAAGGCGGCGCGCGGCTACCAGCCGGTGCAGGTCGCCGAAAACGTGCCCTACGAACGCTATGCCGCGGTTACCGTGCGCCTGCCCGAACTGCCGGGGGTGCAGCCGCAACGCGGCTTCTCGCGCTTCTACCCGACCGGACCGGCGGTTGGCCATCTGATCGGTTATGTCGGTGCCGCCTCAGCCAAGGAATTCGAGGCCGAGAACAAGAACCCGCTCCTCGTCACGCCCGGCTTCAAGATCGGCAAGGAGGGGCTCGAGGAGACGCTCGAGCAGCGCCTTCGCGGTATCCCCGGCGGCCAGCGGGTCGAGCTCACCGCGCGCGGCAAGCTGGTGCGCGAGCTGACTCCGAAGCCCGACCGGTCCGGCCAGACGGTGCAGCTGGCGATCGACGCCGATTTGCAGGAGTTCACCGCCCGGCGGATGGGCGAGGAAAGCGGATCGGCAGTCATCCTCGACTGCATGACCGGCGACATCCTCGCGATGGTGTCGATGCCGGCCTACGACCCCAACAGCTTTTCCGACGGGATCGGCAGCACCGAATGGGCGGCGCTCAGCGACGATCAGCGCCAGCCATTGCGCAACAAGGTGCTGAACTCGCTCTATCCGCCGGGCTCGACGATCAAGCCGATGGGCGCGCTGGCGATCTTGAAAGCCGGCATCGACCCGAGCCAGCGGATCCACTGCCCGGGCGGCTACCGGCTCGGCAACCGCTTCTTCCGCTGCCTCGGGCGGCATGGCAGCGTCGACATGCGCCGGGCGATCGCCAAGAGCTGCAACACCTATTTCTACGCGATGGGCCACCGCATCGGCTACGACAACATCGCGCCGACCGCGCGAATGCTCGGGCTGGGCGAGGAGTTTGACCTGCCGGTGGTCAGCCAGAGCTATGGCACCGTCCCCGACAGCGCGTGGAAGCGGCGCAAGTATGAAACCAGCAAGCGGATCGTCGAGCGGCCCGACTGGACCGCGTCGGACACGCTCAACGCATCGATCGGCCAGGGCTTTTTGATCGTCAATCCGATGCAATTGGCGGTGATGGCGGCGCGCATCGCCTCGGGCCGCGACGTCGCCCCGGCGCTGGTCGGGCGCCACGACAAGCCGGGGCCGATGCTCGACCTCGACCCCAAGCACCTCGAGACGGTGCGCGGCGGCATGTGGGAAGTGGTCAACGGCGACGGCACGGCGGGGGCCAGCCGACTGCCCTTCCCCGACATCCAGATGAGCGGCAAGACCGGCACCGCCCAGGTCCGGCGGCTGTCGGCGAGCGCCTCGCGCGGCCAGGGCGGCGACTGGAAATATCGCGACCACGGACTGTTCGTGTTCTTCGCGCCCTCGGACAAGCCACGCTATGCCGGGGCGGTGGTGATCGAGCACGGCATGGGCGGCGCGCGCGCCGCGGCGCCGGTCGCCAAGGATGCGCTGACCTTCCTGTTCGACCGCGCCAAGGCGCTGGCCAATCTCAGCGCGCTCGAGCAGCAATGGGGCGGAACGCTGGCCGAGCGCACCGCGCGCCGCGCCGGGGCGATCGAGGCCGCGGCGCGGGCCGCGCTGCTCGCCAAGAAGGCGCAGGGATGATCGCCTCGATCATCCCGCAGCCGCTGGCGCGCCTGCCGTGGCGGCTGATCTGGCTGGTGGCGCTGATCTGCACCATCGGCATCGTCACGCTCTATTCGGCGGCCGGCGGGTCGATGAGCCCGTGGGCGTCCAAGCAGGCGGTGGTGATCCTCGGCTTCGCGCTGATGGCGGTGGCGATCAGTTACATCCCCGAAGGCTTCATCAAGGGCGTCACTTTCCCGACCTACGCCGCGATCCTGGTGCTGCTGGTACTGGTCGAGGCGATCGGTTTCACCACCAAGGGGGCACAAAGGTGGGTCGACCTCGGCTTCATCCGCCTCCAGCCGTCGGAGTTCATGAAGCCGGCGGTGGTGCTGGCGCTGGCGCGCTTCTACGACCTGCTGCCGGCGGCGGAGGTCAAGAAATTCCGCGGGCTGTGGCCGGCGGCGGCGCTGGTGCTGGTGCCGTTCGCCTTCATCCTGCTCCAGCCCGACCTCGGCACCGCGACGATGGTGATGGTCGGCGGGGTGACGGTGATGTTCCTCGCCGGCCTGCCGATGTGGTATTTCCTGTCGGCCGCGGCGGCGATCGGGGCGGCGCTGCCGGTGGTCTATGCGCTGATGCACGAATATCAGCGCAAGCGGGTGCTGATCTTCATGGACCCCGAGGCCGATCCGCTCGGCGCCGGCTATCACATCACCCAGTCGAAGATCGCGATTGGCTCGGGCGGGCTGTGGGGCAAGGGCTATCTGCAGGGCAGCCAGAGCCACCTCAAATATCTGCCCGAAGGCCATACCGACTTCGTCTTCGCGACGTTCGTCGAGGAATGGGGGCTGGTCGGCGGGGCGCTGCTGATCATCGCCTTCTACGCCGTCGTGCTGTGGGGGATGCGGGTGGCGAGCAAGGCGCGGACGCGGTTTTCGCAATTGGGCGCGGCCGGGCTGACGATGACCATTTTCTTCTACGTCACGGTTAATCTGATGATGGTGATGGGCCTGGCGCCGGTGGTGGGAATCCCGCTGCCGCTGGTCAGCTTCGGCGGGTCGGCGGTGATGACGGTGATGATCTGCCTCGGGCTGCTGATGGGCATCGAGCGCCAGCAGCGGACTCGCTCGACCCTCGGCTAGCGGGTTGGCGGCGGCGGCGGCGGTTGACTTGGCCGCCAGCCGCGCTACATCGCCGGCCGCGCCAACGCCGATGCGGGGCGCGCCGCCTGCATCAGGCATGGACGCATAGCTCAGTTGGTAGAGCAGCTGACTCTTAATCAGCGGGTCCTAGGTTCGAGCCCTAGTGCGTCCACCATTTTCTCGCTTTGCTGACGGTCGGCTGTGCTGCGCGCCGCCAGCGATCAGTCCGGCGTCTTCTCGGCCAGCAGGCCGGCGATGACGTCGAGGGTCTCGCCGGGATCGCGTACGCTCAGCGTGTCGATGCCCGCCTCCTTGACCGGGTAATCGTTCCCGCCCGGGAAGATCGCGTCGCCGATGAACAGCATCGCGCCTAGGGCAATTCCGCTTTCCTCGCCGAGGCGCCGCAGGGCGAACGCCTTGTCGACCCCGGCGCGGGTGATGTCGATCGACGTGGCGCCGCCCATGTTGATCGAAAAACCGGGGAGCCGCCGCCGCAGGTCGGCCTGAATGATCTTGCGCTTGGCGAAATCCGGATCCCACCGCTCCTTGGCGTCGAGCGGCGCCTGCTGGCCGAGCGCCGAAAAGGTGATCTGGCTTCCGCGATCCTCGATCCGCTCTCCCCACGTCCGCTCCGGAACGAAGCCCGTGGCGGCGAGCGCGGCGTCGAAGGCCGCGAGAATTTCCGCGCGCTGAGCGGCGGCGAAAATATCCGCGTAGACGGGATACCAGCCGGCCTCGCGGTAGCGGTACAGCTTGGCGCCGGTGGTCGGCATAAGCCAGAGATTACGCTTGGCGGCCTTGGCCGGGAGCCGTCCGGCAACCTGTTTGTCGAACTGCGGCCAGTCGCCGCCTGAAACGATTGCGACCTGGCGCACCTCGAGCAGCTGCGCCAGCGCCCCGGCCATCTCGGGTTCAAGCGGCTGCTTGCTCTCGGCGAGCGTGCCGTCGAGATCGAACGCAATCATCTGTTTCATCGAGGGGAACAGCCTTTGCTCCGGCATTGCGGCGACCAGCTAGCCCGCGTCGTCGTCGCAGTCATCCTTAATGCCTACGGCTTCCCCTGGAAGAGTTCCACGAAGCGGTCCTGTCACTCATTGCGCCCATATTCGTCCTCAATGCGGACGATGTCGTCCTCGCCCAGATAGGGGCCGCACTGCACCTCGATCAGGTGGAGCGGAACCTTGCCGGGATTGGCGAGACGGTGGGCGGTGCCGGCGGGGATGTAGGTCGATTCATTTTCCTGAAGCAGCCGCACATCGTCGCCGATCGTCACTTCCGCCGTGCCCGTCACCACGACCCAGTGCTCCGAACGGTGATGATGTTTCTGGAGCGACAGGCGGGCGCCAGGCTTCACCACGATCCGCTTGGTCTGGAAGCGATCGCCGCGATCGGTGGTCTGGTATGACCCCCACGGCCGGAACACCTCGGAAGCGCTGACCGCTGCCTCGTCGCCGCGTTCGCGCAAGATGTCGACCGCCAGCTTGACGTCCTGCGAGCGTTCGAGATCGGTCACGAGCACGGCATCGCGGGTAACGACCACGCCGATCCCCTCCAGCCCCAAGGCGACGACCAGCCTGTCATGGTCGGACCGCAGCAGGCAGTCCCGGCTGTCGAGCGCGATGGCGGATCCCTGGATGACGTTGCCGGCGTCGTCCTTGGCGGAAATATCCCACAGCGAGGACCAGGAGCCCACGTCGGACCAGCCGATATCGACTGGCACGACATAGGCGTTGGCGGTCTTTTCCATCACCGCGAAATCGATCGAGATGCTCGGCGCGGCCGCGAATTCCTGCGCCGCGGGGCGAGCGAACACGCCGTCGCGCGCGATCTCGCGGCTGGCGGACCGAACCGCCGCGGCAACGTCGGGGGCGTGGGCCGCCAGGTCGTTGAGCATGGCGCTGGCGCGAAAAAGGAACATGCCGCTGTTCCACAGGAAGCGGCCGTCAGCGAGATAGTCGCCGGCCAATTCGACGCTGGGCTTCTCGACAAAGCGAGCAACGCGGTGAACGCCCGTCCCGGCTTCAGTCTCCGCGCCGATCTCGATGTAGCCGTAGCCGCTGTGCGGGCTGTCGGGGACGATGCCAAAGGTGACCAGCCCCCCGGCCGCAGCGGTGGGAGTCGCCGCCGCCACCGCCGCGCGAAAAGCGGCTTCGTCGCGAATCACATGGTCCGAAGGAAGAACAAGCAGGATCTCGTCGCCAAGCTGATCGCGGGCAAAGCTGGCGGCCAGCGCGATGGCCGGAGCAGTGTTGCGCCCTGACGGCTCGAGCAGGATTGCTTCCAGCGTGAGACCGTCGCGTTCGAACTGATCCTTGATGAAAAAGCGATGCTCCTCGTCGCCGACGACGATCGGGGCGGCAAAAGCGGGTCCAGTGACTCGGCCGGCGGTGACCTGAAGCATCGTCCGGTCGGCGGCGATCGGCAGCAATTGCTTGGGAAAGGCGAGCCGCGAGACGGGCCACAGCCGAGTGCCCGCACCGCCCGACAGGATGACCGGACGCACAATGAGATCGCTCGGCATCTGACCCGCCGTCATCCGATCCCACGCATAACATCTTGCTCCCGTCTTGCAGAAAAGGGCCGCGCCCGATTCTGCTGGCTTTCTTCCCCCTTGCGCATAGGCTTTGCAAGCGGCGCCAGTGGCACGGGGCATGAATGGCAATGCGTTGGAAGCTTCTGAGCGTAATCGGTGCGCTGGTGATCGCCGGCGGTGCGATCCTGGCCCAGAAATCCGGACTCGGCGACAAATTGTCCCGGAGCCAGCTCGGGCCGATTGCGGCTCTGTCCCTCAGGCTCGGCGCCGGCCCGGCCGAAGATCCCAGCAATCCGCCGCCACGAGTCGGCACCAACCTTGACCCGTTGGCCTATTGGTCCACCGCGACGCCGTTCCTCGACCTGATGAAAAGCTCGAGCCGATGGATTGCACAACCGCCGCATCAATGGGACAGCGGGGAACCGCTCGACCTCGATGAGCATGGCTGGGTCCGGTCACTCCCGACAAAGGGCCCACTGACGCACCGTGCGGCCGGTCTGGCGGTGTTGCGCGATGCGGGAAGCGCCGCCCCGCCACGCGCACGCTACGTCATTCTGTATGAAGGTGAAGGCACCATCGGCGGGATGGAAGGCCAAGGCACGCGGACCCTGTCGAGCGATCGCAAGCGTGGCAGGGTCGTTGTCCAGGCGGCTGATAAAGGGGCGTTGCACCTCGTGATCACGTCGACCGATCCGAACAGGACCGGCAACTACATCCGCAACATCCGGATCGTTCGCGAGGACCGACTTGCGCTGCTTGAGCGCGGCGAAATCTTCAACCCCGATTTCCTGAGAGTCATCACGCCGTTCAGCACCTTCCGGTTCATGGACTGGATGATGACCAATTCGCTCTATCGGGCGGACGGCATCGCACTCAAATGGCGGACGCCGGGAGGATTTGACGTCGCGTCCCCGTTGCCGCTCGATTGGGCCAATCGCCCCGAGATGTCGGACTCACATTGGGATCGCGGCGTGCCTGCCGAAGCAATGGTCGAGCTGGCCAACCGGACGGGAGCCAACCCCTGGTTCAACATGCCGATCAATGCGAGCGACGACTACGTCCGAAACTTTGCCCAACTCGTTCGGGCGCGGCTCAGGCTTGGCGCGTTAATCCGTGTCGAACTGTCCAATGAGGTGTGGAACTGGGCCTTCGTTCAGTCGAAATATGCCGAGGCACGCGCGAAGGACAAATGGGGACCCCGCGGCCACTGGATGGAATGGTATGGCCAGCGCGCCGCGGAGGTCGGCAGCATCTGGAACCGTACCTTCGGCGAGCCCGCCACCGGCAATGGCGGTCGTAACCGGGTGCGGATCGTCTATAATACACAGCAGATGTACAAGGGGCTCGAAACGCCTGGCCTGCTCACGCCGAATTGGAAAGGGCGAGACGGGAAGGCGATCCGCGCGGCTGACTATTTCGACGACTATGCCATCACCGGCTATTACGGCGCTGGCATTTCCGAACCTGCAAACGTGGGCAGGGTGATGGGTTGGTGGGGTGAGCCTGACGGCGGATATGCCTCGGCCTTGCGCGCGATCCGCAAGGACATCGAGGCAAGGGCAAAGCCGCTGTATCTCTATCATGCGCAGCGCGCCAAGGAGTATGGTCTCGACCTCGTGACCTACGAAAGCGGCTATGGCGAGCGGACGCCGGACAGCCAGGCCAGCAATCAGGCCTACACCGATTTCATGATTGCCGTGCAGCGACGGCCCGAGATCTACGCCATCGAGCTGGCCAATTACCGCGCGTTCCAGGTCGCGGGCGGCAAGCTGTTCATGAATTTCGGGATTGTCGGCAAGCCGTCGCGATGGGGGAGCTGGTCAGCACTCGAGGCCATCGATCAGCCGAGCTCGCCGCGCTACCGGGCCTTGTTGCAGATGATCGCGTTGAGCGGTGCGAAACCGGTCACAAGGGAGCGCCCGCCTGCCCGCGAGCCCCTTCTCAAACCGGTGGCCAAGTCATAGGCGTGGCTGCGCTGGCGGGTCCGGCGCATGCAAGTTCCGACAGTGGGTGGTGCGTATTGATGACGAAGGCGAGCGAGGTCCGGCAGGTGAGCGAACCGGTACGCGCGAATCGTCCGCTGTTCGGGGTCGAGATTTCGGTCGTTGCCGAACGCGAGCTGGTGGCCGAACTGCTCGCGCCCATCCCGCGCGGCTCCGGTGCGCGGCTGGTTGCGACCATGAACCTCGACCATGTGGTCAACCTCAGGATAAACCCCGCGTTCCGCGACGCCTATCGATCGGCATGGCGGGTGACGATCGATGGCGCACCGGTGTTTGCCTACGCCAGGCTAGCGGGCGTCCGCGTGCCCGAGCGGGTGCCCGGGGCGGACTTGTTCGCCACTCTGGTGCCGATGTTCCGCCCCGGTGTGCACCGCCTGTTCTTCGTCGTCAGCTCGCCGGACGTCGTTGCGGCCATGACCGAGCTGCTCTGTCGCCAGGGCTTTGCGCGCGACGAACTGGCGTTCGACATCCCGCCGTTCGGCTTTCAGAATGACGCAGCCGCGAGCGCTTCCCTGGCGGCGCGGATCAAGGCGTTCAACGCAACTTATCTGGTGCTTGCAGTGGGCGCGCCCAAGTCCGAAATCTGGACCTGCCGCCACGCCGCCGACATCGGCGACGTCAATGTGCTATGCATCGGTGCGGCAGTCGAATTTGTCACCGGGCTCAAGCGCCGAGCGCCGCGCTGGATGCGTCGCGCGGGGCTCGAATGGCTTTGGCGCGTGGGCAGCGAACCGAAGCGGCTGTTCAAGCGCTATTTCGTCGACTCTTTCGGCTTTGCTCGGGCGATCGCGGCCGATCGACGAAGCCGTGGGCAGAGCGTGACCTGACATGCCGGTGAAGGCGGAGCCTCTCCTCACGGCTGCGCAAGCCAGGGTCGCGGTGGTGATGGTCAATTATCGCACCCCCGAGCTCGCCATCCAATCGATCCGGGCGCTGGCCGGCGAGCGGAGAGCGCTGGCGGATCTTGAAGTGATCATCGTCGATGGCGGATCGGGTGATGATTCAGCCGAGAAGCTTGCCGCCTTCGCTGTGGAGGCCGGGTTCTCCCAATGGGTGAAGGTGCTGGCGCTGCCGATCAACGGCGGCTTCGGCTGGGCCAATAACCAGGCGATGCTGCGGCTGCTGGCGCGACCCGACCCGCCCGAATTCATCCACTTGCTCAATCCCGATACGGAGATCGAGCCGAGTGCCGTGGTGGCCCTGCGCCAGGCGATGCTGGACGAGCCGCAGGCCGGAGCAGTTGGCAGCCAGTTGCTGGAGCCCGACGGCAGCCCGAGCGGTAGCGCTTTCCGCTTCCCGAGCCTGCGCGGCGAATTCGCCCGGGGCGCGCGGACCGGGGCAATCGAGCGCGTGCTGGGATTGCCGCCGGTGGCAATGCCGGTGACGGCCGAGCGAACCTACGTCGACTGGGTGACCGGGGCCAGCGTGATGCTGCGCGCCGAGGCGCTGCGTCAGATTGGGCTCTTTGACGACGGTTTCTTCCTCTATCACGAGGAGCTTGAGATGATGCGGCGGATGGCGGAAGCGGGCTGGAAGATCGTGCACGAGCCCCGCAGCCGGGTGCGCCATGTCGGCGGGGCAGCGACCGGAGTCTACGACGGCGTCACCCGGCACCAACCGCTGCCGCGCAAGCCGGCATATTGGTATGAGTCGCGGCGGCTGTATTTCCTGCGAAGCCACGGCGCGGTTCGCGCCGCGGTAGCTACCGCCGCATGGGCTATCGGTCACGCGCTATGGCGGGCGCGGCGATCAATCGGTCTGGCGCGCGACGCACAGCCGGTGAAGCACGAGATCGGCGACCAGCTCCGGTTGGGCTTGCCGCGCCGGGCGGATCGAAGCGGTGGCCCCGTCCCTTGGGACGCGCCGGTGGACCTGCCTCCGGCTTGGATGGGCGCGCGCCGTGACGGCTGAAACGCGCATCGGAGCGGTTGTCATCGGCCGCAACGAGGGCGAACGGCTCGAGACCTGCCTGCGATCGGTAATCCATGGCGCCGACCTGGTCGTCTACGTCGACTCCGGATCCAGCGACGGCAGTGTCGAGTTGGCACGTGGATTGGGAGTGGACGTAGTCGAACTCGACACCGCCGGCCCCTTCACGGCTGCCCGCGGCAGGAATGCCGGCTTCAAACGGATTATCGATTTGGCTCCGGCAACCCGCCATGTACAATTCATCGATGGGGATTGCGAACTTCGCGAGGGCTGGATGGCCGCCGCCAGCGCGTTTCTTGCCGAGCAACCGGATGTCGCAGTCGCGTGTGGGCGCCTCCGCGAACGCTATCCCGAAGCGTCCCCCTACAACCGGCTGTGCGACATGGAATGGGATACGCCGGTCGGGGAAATCGAGGCGTGCGGCGGTATCGCCATGATGCGCGCCGATGCTTTTGCAACGAGCACGGGCTTCGCCGAGGATTTGATCGCCGGCGAAGAGCCCGACCTCTGCTTTCGGCTGCGTCAGGCCGGCTGGCGGATCATCCGCCTCGACACCGAGATGGCGCTCCACGACGCCGCCATGCATCGCATTGGTCAATGGTGGCAGCGCGCGCGCCGGAGCGGTTATGCGGACCTGGAAGCTTATCGTCGGCGCGGCTCGCAGGTGCCCCGGCTGAGGCGCAAAGTGTGGAGCAATCTGCTTTGGGCGCTGCCCCCGGCATGGCTGCTGTGGCCGCTGCTGTGGATACGGGTGTCGCGCAAACGCGGAGCGCTGTATGCGACGCATATTGTCGTGGGCAAGTTGCCAAACTTTCTCGGGCAGGCCAGCTTCCTGATGCATCGCCTGCGCGGGAGTCGACCTGCACTGATCGAGCATAAAAAGGTGCACGCTTCGGTACGCAGCAAGAGTGATGGACGCTAGGATTGGGCAGGGTCGAATTCCCTAATCGCTCGAAGAATCAGAGTGGATAAAATCGCGTTGGTCGGGACGAAGTCTCACATGGTTGAAGGTCGCAGCGATCAGGTCAACGGGACGCACGACCGTGCGCTTCGGCAACAATTCGACCGGAATTACGACCGGTTGATTTTGGACGCCGGAATTTTTGAAGCCGGCGATTATTACGAGCGCGCGCGCGAACGTTATTGGCAAACCCTCCGCTATTTCGACGCTCTCGATATTGCGCACCCGGCGACGATCCTTCAGGTTGGTGGCGGGCAACTCGCCATCCTGGCAAACAGGATATTCAAGGACGAGGCGACGGTTGGCGACGTTTCAAGCGACTATAGCGAGTCGGTGACGCGGGCCGGGCTGCCGTTCGTGCTGTGTAACCTGCTGAAAGACGACCCGGCCGACTTCCGGCAGCGCTTCGATGTCATCGCGCTGCTTGAGGTGATCGAGCATATGCCGCAACCGGGCTATGTGGTGCTGTCCAAAATCGCCATTTGGCTCAAACTGGGGGGATTGATCCTGATCACCACGCCCAACCTCTTCAGGCTGCGCAACCTTGCCCGGATGGTGGCCGGGCGAGACGTGTTCGACCGTTTTCTTTCTCCCGATCCGGGGCAGGAGCTGGGGCATCAGCTGGAATATTCGGCCGACCATCTGCGCTGGCAGATCGAGCGGGCCGGGCTGGAAGTGGTGACCCTGGCCCACGATCAGCTCGGCCAGTCCGGGCACTTCCCATTCGCGCGAATGGCGCGCCGGTTGACGGCACCGCTGCGGCTGCGGGACAAATGGAAGGAGGAGTTGGTGGCGGTGGCTAGGAAATCGAGACCCCAAGTGGGGCGTCTCGTTTAGCAATGGTAAGCTGATGCGCCTAACATTCATTCAATATGCTGGCGATTATCGCGAAGCTTATGCTCGGCTGACAGCAGGAGGGAAAGAGACTTATCAAGCCCAGCGCTATTCAGTTGATTTTGTGGGGTCACTTTCGCGATCTGCTGAAATCTCTGTGATTTGCGCTATGTCTGATGGTGAGTATGATGAGATACAGGGAAACGGCGTCCGAGCGATTGGTCTTGCAATGTCTTCGCGTCTTGAAGCGCGAGACTTGCTTGACGCTGTCGCCCGCACCCGTCCGGATCGCCTTATTCTAACGACGCCGATCCTGCCGATTGTTCGGTGGGCGAACGCTCGTGACATACGTCTACTAGCCGTGTTGGCCGATTCTTTCGAGCAACGGACGTGGCGCGCCATGCTGCGATATCGGCGTTTGGCGAAGTCGCTCAACGGACGCGCAGTGGAATTCGTAGCCAATCACGGAATAAATGCGTCAGTCTCCCTGTCAAGGATAGGCGTCAAGCCAAGCAAAATCGTGCCGTGGGACTGGCCCCCGTCACATCGCCCGGCAGACTTCACGCCGCGTAGAAGGCGTCGCGACTGCGCTTTCCGTTTGATCTACGTTGGCTCGGTTTCCCCAGCAAAAGGTGTCGAAGATTTGCTCCATGCCGTAGCGGCATTAAAGGCGCAGAAATTGTCGGTTTTACTTACAGTAATCGGCGAAGACTGCGGCAGTAAAATGCAAGCTAAAGCGGTCAAACTTGGTATCGCAGATGTAGTGCAGTTTTTGGGTCGACGCGCAAATGACGAAATTCCGAGTGCTATGCGAGAGGCGGACTGTGTCGTTATTCCTTCAAGGCATGAGTATCCAGAGGGCTTGCCTTTGACGATTTACGAAGCGCTTTCGACACACACGCCTATCATTGCATCCGATCATCCCATGTTTATTGGAGCTCTTAACCATCGCACTTCCGCATTAATATTCCCGGCGTCAAATGTACAAATGCTGGCTTCGGCAATCAGAGAACTGTCGCAAGACGACTCGCTTTATGAGCACCTTTCCGCCAATTCTGCCGAGGCGTGGCAAGGTCTTCAACTCCCCGTTCGCTGGGCCGACCTGATCGAAGCATGGATCTCCGACGACCCTGATCAACGAAAATGGATTTTAAATCACTCGCTCGCTTCGCAAAGTTACGCTGATCGGATCACGACGAATAGCCTACGCCGATACACCGTCTAAGGCTTTATCTCACTCCATTCTTCCGTTAGCTGACTACAGGATCTGATGTCGAAACTCATTAGCATTGCTCCGCTTACATCGCGTTTGCGATCGCGCATTAGCGGCGAGAATGATATCTTCGCACGCGCTGACCAGACGGTTGAGTTATCTCCTAATGGGACGAATCGTGCGATCGTTCCACTTTCGTTACCCGGCGAATTCGATCTGATTAGTGAAGCGCTCACCAAGGGTACACTGGGACTTCAAAGGCAATGGCTCTACGGAGAGAGAACTGAGCACGGCCCAACACTCGCCTTTCGTTATGATGACGCGATACTCGCGGACAATACCGTGTACGCAGGCGGGCGTCATTGGATATGTCGTCCACACGGGCACAAGCGGGCCCTTGTAATTGACGACTATGATGAGATCGAGAACGCGCAACTCTGTACTCACATCGCTTGCAACATCTTTTTCGGCCATTGGATTCGGGATGCGATGTGCATGGAATTGCTCGCCCACGAGCGGGGGCTGGTCCCGCTGAGCTTCACTTACGAACCATGGATGCATCAGGCAGGATATCGAACGCTCTTCGCCCTTCCCGGCTTCACCACTTCGACGGCTAGGGTCCGCAATCTGTGGATTGTAGATGACCGAGGGCTTAACTCCGGCTGGAGCAGGCGCTTTCTTGAATTGCGCGACCGTCTTCGCGCGACAACGTCGTCCGGCGGGCCATCGCATGTATTCCTTGCCCGCGGCAGACGCGGCGCTAACCGTAGCTTGATAAATGAAGGTCAGATAAAGGGACATCTCGAGCAAAATGGCTTTGCCGTCATTCACCCCGAGGAAATGGACCCGACTGAGATCGCTCATTCGCTGGCTTCGGCCAGGATTGCAGTTTCACAGGAAGGGTCTCATCTCAACCATGCCCAGTTTGCTCTTCCAAAGGGCGCTGCTCTGGTCGTCATCGAACCGCCGCACGGCGCCAACTTTTTCCATAAGTTGCTTACCGACGTATCTGGCGTTCGTTTCGCTTACGTGGTGGCTCAGGAACGCGAAAACGGATTCGAACTTGCGCCTGAGCGCCTAATGAGAACGCTCGACTTGGTTGATTGCGCATTGCGTTAGGCCCCTGCCCCCGTCCCCGTTGCGCCAGTGTCCGAGTTCAGCAGCGCAATCGTCCGGCAGGATCCCATTAGATATCGCTGGGAAGGGACCGTCCGCGTTTGATTGCAATAATCCCAGCAAGCCCAGCCGCGATCATCACCAGCAGCGCGGCGCGTGGGATGAACGATGTGAGCGCGAACATGACTGCTGCCGAGGCTATCGTCCCAAAGCAAAAGGCGGCCGCATCCAATTCCAGGCTGCCTCGCTCCAGATTCTGTCGGGCGAGCCATATTCGAGCTGACGGTATCACGAAAAATGCAACGAACATGACAAGACCAACGGAGCCGACGAGCAACGCAAAATACAGGTAGCTGTTAACGAAATCGACAATTCCTTCGCCCTGGATGAGATCTGACATCTGGGCGACGACGTCGCGATAGCTGTCGCCAAGCAACGGTCGCTCGCGAAATTCTTCCAGGCCTCGCCGCCAAAGTTGGGCGCGATAATCGACGCTGCCATCCGATGCGCTGCCGGTGCCGCCCCGGCTGAGAAGGCTGTAAACGAGTGCCCCAACACCCAGGACGGCCAAACTCAAGCTGATGGCGCCTGCCCTGCGAAGGCGGAAAACCATCATCGCGACAATTGCTACCGCGGCGCCGAGCCAGCCACCACGGGATTGGGGCGCTTGGAGACCGAAGCCGATCAGCCCGATGATTGCCCAATATGCCATCCGGCTGCGGAAGGCCCGATGTGAAACGAAGGCGGCGGCCAGGCCGATTACCAGGACGAACCCCATGGCGGTCGCTTCACCCATCGGTCCCTCGGCACGCAACAGGCCTTCCCGCATCTTCACGATCAGCTCGAGCGGCCCTCGAACGATGCCGTATTTGTCATTCAGCGCCGCATAGAGAGGCCAGAAACTTGCCCGTTCGTAGAGTACGACGACCGAGAGCATGGAGGCAGCCGCCGTCAGCCAGATGCACGCCCGATGGATGCGTTCCGGCGTCACAAGCGTCCGCGTGACGACGTAGTAGGAAAGACCCCATGAAACGCCGATGTAAGCGGTTTGTCGCAGCCAATGGGTGAATGACGTATCGCTTGCGCCGACGACGACGAGCAGGATGAGGACAAGAATCGCGGGAAGATCAACGATGAAGGGCAACTTTGGAGACTTGCCAGGACGAAGAAGCATTGCGACAAGTGCGCCTAATGCCAGGGAGCCTTGGGCGCCGAGCCCGAAGATTGGCACCGTGCCTGCGCGGAGATCCAAGGTTAGACCGGGAGTTGCCAGCAGCGCCACGAGCAGCACCAGCCCGATTTGTTCCCGTGTTCTCGCCAGCAATGGAACCGTGCCAATCAAAACCAAATGGAGAATCCATAGATTGGGCGCGAGGAAACAGGCCGCGGCGAGCCCGCTGAACAGTATGAAGGGTTTGAACCCTATCTCGCGCTTCAGAGGGCGTGCGATCAGAGCGTAGAAGATCGCGTAGCCAATCGCGATCATCGCTTCGAGGAACGCAAGATTCTTGAGCAGCGCGAAACTCAATGCCGGCCCGCACGGCGGCGAGGGTAAGCGGTCATGACACTAGCCCTGTTCCCACCGCGTTGATCGTACTTCCCGCAACGTAGCCTAGGGCGGCGGTAAGCAGGAAGGCGAATTCCTTGATCGGACGCAATATTCGGGCCTGCCCCAGCGCCCACCAGCAATAGAACTGGCCGACCGCCTGCATGCTTACCACGGCGACGACGAAACCGATTGGCCCGTGCCAAGCGTATAGTCCAGGTCCGGCGATGCCAAGCCATGCCACGCGCACCAGATTGAGGCGCAGGAAGTGGCGAACGCCGCCGACCGCAATCAGGGCGTCGCTGGCGATGGAGACCGGCAAGCTGAACAGCGCGACGATCGCGAGCAGTTGAAGATAGGGGACGGCGCCGAGATAGCGATCATCGTAGAGCAGTTCGATGATCAACGGGGCGCAGGCGATAAAGCCTCCCGCGGCAAGCATGTAGAGCAGGCGCAACGGACGGCCGGAGCCGTAATAGACGTCCGATATCCGGGCCGGACCGTCCCGCTGGGTTCGCGCGAACAAGGGGTAGAGGATCCGGCTGGAATAATTGCCGGTGACCTGGGCCGGGACCTGGGCGAGATTGGTCGCCAGCGAGTAAAGGCCGAACTGGCTCAGCGGGAAGAGGCGGGCAAGCACGACCTTGTCGATCTGGCTGAGCAGAATCTGGATGATGCTGGAACCGGCGATGTAGCGGCCGAACGCCCACAGGTCGCGCGCACGCTCGCCGCTCAGGCGCCAGCGCCGGCCGGCGTCCGGAAACATGGCGTAGCTGAGGAAGATCTTCAGCGCCGCCACAAAGAACATGGCCGCGATGATCGCCCAATAGCTCCGCCACCGATAGGCCAGGGCGATCGACAGCGGGATCGAGAGAAGGTGCGGAATAACGTCGAGTAGCGTCAGGCGGCGAATCATTCCCGAGCGCGCGGCCGTAGCGAACGCCAGGGATGTGAAGGCATCGAGCGCCAGATAGGCGCCGGACACGGCGAAGACCAATTGCAGCGCCGGCTTTCCGAAAAGATGGGCAAGAGGTGCGGACAGGAGCGCGATGGCGGCCGCGATAACGGCCCCGCGAATAAGACGCAGCGTCCATACTTCGTCGAGGAAACTCGCTTGCTCTCCCTCGTCGTGGCGGACGACGTAGGCCTGGAAGCCGACGTCCGACAGCATCACCGCGATGTAGAGGATCGAGGAAACAATCCCGACCACCCCAAAGTCCTCGGCTGTCAGCAAGCGGGTGAGGGCGACCGTGCTGACGATCCGCGCCAGATTGACGACGATGTTGCCGGCGATGACGAACGAGGTGCCGCGACCGAGCACGTCCTTTGCCTGCCGTGCGAGACGAGGTACCGAAATCACGAAACCAAATGCTTGGAACGATCGGTCAAGATCGAGATCGCTCTTGAGCCGGGACTCCGTACGCCACGGCATTGGCGGCAACATCGCGAAGCACGACGCTGCCTGCGCCGATGACCGCGCCGTTGCCGATGGTCACCGGACCAAGGATGTAGGTGCCCGGACCGATGTCAACGCCGCTGCCGAGGGTCGGCGCCCCTGGCTTCCGGTTCGTCCCAACGGTCACCTGATGCATGATGAGGCAGTTGGCGCCAATCTTCGCCTCGGGATGGATTACGATGCCGTTCGGATGCGGCATCAACAGGCCCCCACCGATCTGGCAGTTGATCGGGATATCGGCTCCAGTCACGACCGACCAAAAGCGATGACGCAGGACCCAGTAGCGGCGGAACCACCGGGCCGCTTGATAGCCCCGGACCGACTTTAAAAGCTGGCGAGAAGGATCCCAAAAACGCTGCAGCTCCTCGCGAGACCAATCAGGTTCCATCAGGCATGGTTAGCACAGGGTCAGCAAATTGTTGAAGGGGCGGAGGCATTAAAAGACGGAAACTATCGGGCGTTAGATTCTCGCCGTTTAACTCCACAACCCGAGACTTGCCCGGCGGCGTCGACCTTCTTTAGTCCGCGCGGCCCAAAAAATGCTAGGCTTGCTACCGCATGGCTTTGGAGCGCCTACGGATGAGTACTCCTCTGCAAACGTTTCGGAGCATTTTTGCAAATCTTCTGGTCGCACTCAGCGCCGCTTGCGGCGGCGAGCCCAGCTCAAGCGATCCAACGAAGACTGTGACACGTCAGTCTCCGGGTCGATGGCGGTTCGCGCCACTGGGGAGACCGGTGTGCGAAATCTTGGGATCAACTTGGGCAGTGCAAATTACTACAGCGAGAACGAAATTTCTTGAATCTGGCCATGGGCGATCGCTGGCGACTCGTTACCAATGGCTCCTGGGGCAGCATGCATCCCTCTCGCATCGACCCTGCGACGGGGGCTGTAAAGTGTCTCGCTCCGGGGGAGGGGCGAGCTTGATGCTGTCCCCGCAGGCGCACGCGACAGAGGACATTGCCATATACTGCAGTTTTGAGGGCGAAAGCCGACTCTCCGTTGGCGGAAGCGTAGAAGTTGCACCGCCTTTTCAATAGTTCCTCGTCCAACACGAACTGCCTTAACGCGAAATATACAGTATTTTCCGTGTCAGCGGTCAATCGTCATGGGCTACCAAATTGAGTGCTGTTTGAGAAAGTCTGACACCAGTGCGGCCCATTGCTGACGGTCGTAGCGCACCAAGCACGAGGCGACTTGATCCTGCGCAACTTCGTGGTCGGCCTTCCAATTCAAGTGCCGCTTTTCAATCAATCCAGCGAGTGCAGTAAAATCGCCCGGTGCACACTGAGCAACGCTCGGACTCTCCGTGTATTCTCTCGTGGCCTCGGATTCAGTGGTGACTACGGGAAGACCAAGAAGCTGAGAACCTACCAGTGTGATGTGCCCGCAGCAGGTAGTTCTCGACTTGAGGGGAACGACCATAGTCGTGGAGTCGACTGCAATCCTCCACGTTTGCTCAAGTGGCAAGTTACACATGAATCGAACATTGGGCGGTAGGTCGCCAGCAATGTTATGAGGCCGCGCCACAATCAGAAAGGGTATACCAGGCAATAGTTTTGCAGCTTTCAACAATGTTGCATAATCTCTGCCTTCCCCACCAACGGCCGCCACGTAAGACCTGCGCGCAAGCGGCGCGGGGTGGTCGCTAGGGCGAGGCGGATGCTGGGTCCAGTTGATGCGTTTGATCCGGGCGAGGTCCAGATTGAAATGATCCGAATAAAGCTTGCGCTCGAACTCTGAAAAAACGCAGAATTGAGTGACTTCTTTTAATGCTGCCTGAAAGTAATCGCGGCGTCGACCAACCGGCAGTTCAGTGAAGTTGAAGGAGAAGGCCAGATGAGGGGGTGTGCGGTGGAACGCGCGGCACGCTAGCGAGACTGCGGCGGTCATTGCTGGCAGATGCGAAATCAGCGCGGCGTCCTTTGCGGCCCACGCCGCCTCAACAGCAGCCCGGTAACGCGAGAGCCGCGGCTTTATGACAAGTCGCTCCAGCGTCGATTCAGGCAACCCTGAGAAGTCGACCCGCTGAACCCCGGTGGGAAGCTCAACGAACTCATCGCTTTTTGGAACGAGCTCACCAATGTTGATGACTCGCTGAACGGGTGACCTCGATAGCATCATTGACAGGGTGTCCTACAAAGATCTGCGATTCAGCGGTGAGCCACTAAGATTGCCCACCCGCCAATCCCCACGCCGGGGCGAAGATCGCAAGCTTCTCCACAGTTAGAATAGCTCCCGTCTTCCGTGCGCCCGATTGTCTTAGGATGGAAGTGCCAGCCGCTCCCCCGCCGAAGAAAGTGCTGCGAAAGGAGAATAGCCAACATTCGCCGCGAGATTTCGCAGGTTCGCGGGGTTGAAAATCATGAGATGACGGGGAGGCTCCAAGCCGCGCCAGTCAGCTCAAAAGAGTCTGTGGCCAAGTGCGTCCGAGTTCGGTGTAACCACTACTAGCCTCCCCCCGGTTCGAAGCAGGGCAAGGCATTTTCCAGCGTCTCTTTCGGCTGAGGCAAATGCTCGATTACGTTATTCATCACGATTGCGTCGAACGATCCCTTAGGAAAACTCTGCTCGAACAGGTCACCAACCCAGGCGTGCACTCCTGGAATTCGCTTTGCACGCTCCACCGCCTTTGCATAAGAGTCGACCGCTGAGCTAGCCAACCCGAACCAACGGCCTTTGCGAGTAGGTTCCCGCTCCCACAGCCGATTTCGAGAAGCTATCCAGCAAGCATATCCTCGAAATGGAAAATCGCCGTCAGATAGGCATGCTTGCGCCACGGCATAAGTTGAGCAAGCAGTCTCTTCGCAAGAGAACTTCCGTGGAACGGTAGACGTCCTGTGTCGCCGCTGTGAGCGTAGTAATTGTGATATAGCTTTGTAAGTTCTTCCGGCAGTGGCTGAGGATCAAGCCACAGGAATCGGCACTCAGGACATCGACGAAAATTCCAGCTGCCGGGGACGTCGAAAAAGCGGTCTTTAACACGAGCGTGGACGACCGCACCTTGCATCCCACAAAGCGCACAAGCGGCTTGCTATGTGGTACGAATTGCTTCGAGGGGATGGTTTTCGGGTATCATCAGGAACGCTTGATAGAAGGAGCGATTTTCGGTTGAAGGCTTCTCATTTCCGCGCGGTCCTTACCCAGGTTTTTTGGCGGGCAGCTAGGAGGCGTGCATAAATGGGGAGCTTCCACAGCACATACGCCGGCACCTTGAGAAGCGTGTTGAATGTGAGCAGCCTTTGACCTTCTGCGACCCAGGCAAGCAGGACGGTGAGAATAAGCGCGGCTAACACCATACCAAGTATCGTCACGGGCCACATTCCGGTCCCGAGCAAAGCGAGTATGCCGGCGAGCGCGCAAGATACGATGGTGACGACCAATAGCAGCGCTAAGGGAGGAACCAAGAGGTCTAGTGCTAGAATTGCCAAGTCGACTCGACGCTGCCGCAGTGCCTCACGCGCAAGTTTTAAGATGTTTCCCGGGGCGGACGATGTAGAGCCGTGTTCCCATCGCGTCCGTTGTGTCATCGTTGCTTCTCGGTTAGCCGGTTGGCTGCTCACGATCACGGCCTCACTCCACCCAATGCGGTGTCCCTGCTGCAACAGGGCAATACCGAGGTTGAGGTCCTCAACAATGTCATCGGTAGCGAGTGGAGCGGCCGACACCATGGACCAAGGGAAGGCCATGCCGGTCCCCTGCAACAAGGCCGCGGCGCCTAGGCGCGCCAGTCCGCGCTGTCGGACTACATTTCGAACTCGAAAAGCAAACGATGAGATGGCCACCAGTGCGTTGGTATCGGGGGGCGACTCCATCAGATAGGCGGCTTGTATTGCCACTCTTCGGACAGCCGCTTCCAGCGCCAAGCGCTGCAGACCACCAACCGCGATGCGGCAATCGGCGTCGATAATGATAACCACGTTCCGGGGACACTTCGCGAGCTCGTCGCATCCAAATGCCAAGGCGTAGCCCTTGCCCACGTTGTCCAGATCATTCCGCTCAATAACCCGCGCACCTGCAAGGCGAGCCTGATCTGCCGTGTCGTCCGTACAGTTGTCGGCAACCACTAATAGGTAATCGAGTGACCGAAGCTGTGCGCGGATGTGGGCGACCGTCGCGGCGATTCCATCGGCTTCGTCATGCGCCGGGACTATTACCGCGAAGGCCGGCGCATCGATGCATGGCGGCATTTGCAAGGGCGGCAGGGGTCGTAAGCCAAGCAAGCACTCGACCGCGAACACCAGAGCTGGAATCGCAAGGAGGGTTGCTGCGACGATTGCGAGCGTCAACCGGGATCCCCATCCTGCAGCATGTGCGCCAAAAGCTGCGCGGCGTTGTTGTCGATATTGTGCCGATGCGCAACTCGCCGTCGACCTTCCTCGCCTTTCCTTGCCAAGTCTTCCAAGGGTGCGTCGAGCGCCTCGGCCATCGCCTCGGCTAGGGCATCGACTGAGCCAGCGGGAACGACCCAGCCGCAGCTTTGGTCGACCAGCTCAGGAATCCCGGCTATCGCGGTCGCAATCACGGGGCGGCCGAGCGCAAGCGACTCCATGATGACAACCGGCAGCCCTTCGGCAAAGCTCGGCAGCACCATCGCCCGAGCCGCCTCGATTTCCCTCCGCACCTCTGTGTTGCTGAGCCAGCCGGTGATCGCCACCTGTTGGCTCAGACCACGTACCAGGATTTCGTGTTCAAGAATCTGCCGGAGCTCGCCATCGCCAACCAGGCGCAAGTCAAATTGCCGTTCTTGCAAAGCGAGGCGATGAGCAGCCTCGATCAGCAACGGCAAGCCTTTTTGTCCACTTAGTCGAGCGACGCAGACCAAACTCCTTCGAGCTGGAATTGGAACCATCGGTGCATTGAGGAAGGCGTCATCTATACCACAGCGGACGACAGTGATCCGGGCCCAGTCCTCTATCTTGGCCCAGCGCATCAACTGACTGCGCCCAAAATCCGAGACGCCGACAGTGAATGCCGAATCGGCGATTTTTTCAGCTAGCGACAGCGTTAAGGGGGAATCAAACTCGTCAGGACCGTGCACTGTGATGCTGTATGGAACTCCCGTCAGCAGACGAGCCAAGCGAGCGACGGCGGCAGGGTTGGTACCAAAGTGGGCGTGCACATGAGCAACTGACTGCCGCTGCAGGATCTCGGCAAGCCGGCAAGCCTCGGCGAGGTATGCCAAGTTCCGGAGAAAACCAGGACCTCCCATACGCGCCATTGCGATCGTCGCGCGGGTGGCCACGACGAACCCCTTGGTTCGGGTAAACGCGGCCCGCGCCATCGCTCGGAGCAGTCGGAACAAATCCTGGTGACCATCCAGGAGGACGATCGTTCGCTCGAGTTCCGCCGCATCGGCATCGTCAGGAAGCGGCTCGTTCGTCCTACGGATCGAGACGCGGACGATATCTACGCCGCGCTGGCTAAGTGCTGCTATCTCGCGTCGAATAAAGCTGTGGCTGACCTTAGGATACGCGTTCGAGAGATACGCGACAACTTGCTTAGGTGCAGCCTTATCTAAGTGCGTGTTCAATAGGCCCCCCGCCGCCCGACTACCGTCGCAACGGTGCGGATGAGGATGTAAAGGTCGAGCCAGACCGACCAATTCTCGATGTAGTGAAGGTCGTGTTCGAAGCGCTTTTGCAGCTGCTCCTCGGTCTGGGTTTCGCCGCGCCAGCCGCAGACCTGGGCCCAGCCGGTCATTCCCGGCCGGACGTTATGGCGCGAGGCGTAGCGTGCGATGACTTCGGAAAAGACGCGGCCGCCGGCGCGGGTCGAGGCCGCGTGCGGCCGCGGCCCGACCAGCGACATCTGGCCAAGCAGGACGTTGAACAGCTGCGGCAATTCGTCGAGGCTCGTGCGACGTAAGAAGGCGCCGACCTTCGTCACCCGGCTGTCGCCGCGCTGCGCCTGGACGATGTCGACTGCCTCGCAGCGGTCGGTGAACATGGTGCGAAATTTCCACACCATGAACGGCCGGTTATTGAAGCCTTCGCGCTGCTGGCAGAAGAACACCGGCCCGCGCGAGTTGAGCTTGATCGCGAGAGCCACGGCCACCATCACCGGGGCCGCACACAGCAGGATCAGCGTTCCGAGAAGGCGGTCCTCGATCCACTTCACGGCCTGGTCGAAGCCGGAAATGGGGCGTTCGAAGACCGTCACGACGGGAACCTCGCCGAGCAGCACCACGGTGCGTTGCGCAAAGACAAATCCGGCGATGTCCGGAGCCAAGCGAATGCGCACCGGAGTGAGCGCGATTTGCTCGACGATCTCGCGCAGCCGCTGTTCGGCCGACCACGGCAGGGCGACAATGACCTGGTCGATCCGCCCGCGACGAACGTCCTCGATCAGCTGGCTTGAGCCGCCGAGGATTGGGAGGCCGTGGGTCTGGGCATTGGCAGGCACGCGGTCGTCGTAGAAGCCGCGAATGGTCAAGGTGAGCTTCTCGTGCCCCAAGATGTAGTTGGCAAGTCGCGAGCCCTGCGGCCCGGCGCCGTAGATCGCGACATGCTGATTGAACACACCCTGCCGCTTCATGTGACGGGTCAACGGAGTGACCGCCGCCCGGGTCAAGGCGAGCCCGACAGCGCCAAGCCCGACGAACGTTAGGACCCAGGCGCGGGAGAAGTCTTCGGTGACCTTCAGCAGGAAGCCGACGGTGAGGAGCGCGACAGCGGTGACGATCCACGCCGTCAGGATCCGCCCGAGGGCCTTGCGCAGCGACAGCTGCGATTCGACATCGTTCGCGGCCAGCGATTCCGAAATGACGAGGTACATCACGCCTGCCATCATGGTCAGCCGGCCGTAATTCGCGGCCAATTCCTCGGCCACCCGCAAGTCGAAAATCTCGCTCGCCAAGCTGCTGGCGACGAATACCACGGCAAGCTCGAGCCCACGCGAGAACCAGCCGACGGTCGTCAGGCTGAGCGGCAAGCGGATGCCACTAGCCTCTTGCGCCGACGATCGCTCGGCCGTCAGACCAGACACTGACGCAACCCCACCCATTTACCCCGCCACTTTTGCGCGCCCCCACAGCGCGCCAGGTCTGTACATCGCGGCGGCCCGAGCTGGTCGTCGCATCAACATCAGACTCCGGCACCCTGCTTAATTGTCTCTTTAACACAAGCAAATAATTGATATGGTCTGATTTCTGGACAGCGGCCAGCGGCCCTAGGGCGAGCTGCGCGGGGGATTGCATGCTCTGCCAAAATGATTCCGCGTGCCGGGTGGCTGGCCACTGATGTCATCGACAGTCCCCGGCGCGGGCAACTCCGTGCAGTCCTCGTTGCGATCACTTGCCGACCGAGCCCGCTGGCTTGGGCCGCACTGGATCTTGTTGCTGGGCTTCGCCGCGCTGGCGCTACCGACCTTCTTCGATCTGGCGAACATCGTCTGGTCGACCGAGGATGGCGCGCACGGACCGATCATCCTTGCGTCGGGGCTGTGGTTGCTTGCGCGGCAATCTCCCGAGCTTGCCAAGGCCGCGCAGTCCCCTCCCCTTTGGCTTGCAATAGGCGCGCTGGGCAGTGCGTTGCTGGTCTATCTGTTTGGGCGACTGGTTGGCGTTATCGGAATCGAAACCGGCGGCCTGATGCTCAGCGTCGTGGCGCTGGTCTTCGCGTTCGGCGGCACGCCCGCGCTGCGGGCCGCCTGGTTTCCCTTATTCTATCTCGCTTTTCTGGTCCCACTCCCCGACACCGTCGTGGCTTTGCTGACCCAGCCGATGAAGCTCGGCATTTCGAACGCCGCGACCCAGCTTCTGCAAGCGGTCGGCTATCCGATCGCGAATACCGGAGTTACCCTGCAGGTCGGGCCGTATGAGCTTCTCGTCGCGCAAGCCTGCTCGGGGCTAAACACCGTGATCAGCCTGTCGGCCGTTGGTTTGCTCTACATCTATCTGCTGCACCGCACCGACTGGCGCTATGCGATGCTGCTGCTGCTGTTCGTCCTGCCCGCTGCGATTCTGGCAAACTTCGTCAGGGTTCTCCTCCTGATCCTCCTGACCTATCACGCCGGCGACGGCGTTGCTCAAGGGTTCCTCCACAACGCGGCCGGGATCTTCACGTTCGCTATTGCGCTAGGCACGGTGTTCGTGATCGACCATTTGCTCGCGCCCGTGCGCGCTCGCTGGGCCCGGCGGTGAGCGAACGCGTGTCCGGCCCGGCGCTGACTCGTCGGAGCATCATCCTCGGCGGGATGAGCCTGGCGACCGCAGTTGGCGCGGCCGGCCTGGCTATGCGGGCGCGTACGCAAACCCCGGTCGAGCGCCCGCTCGGCGGCGAGCTCCCCTCTCGGATCGGTGACTGGGTGGAGGCCGAAGAAGGCGGCATCGTGCGGCCGGCGGAAGGCGCCAAGGATAGTATCTACGACCAGGAAGTAAGTCGCGTCTTCCTCGCGCCCGACCGGCCCGGCATCATGCTGCTGGTCGCCTATGGCAGCACCCAAAGCGACACGCTTCAGGTTCATCGACCGGAATTCTGCTATCCTGCCGCCGGATTTGAGATCCGGGACCGGCAATCCGTCAGCCAGCTTGTCGCGCCGGGTGTCAGTGTGCCTGCGACTTTCTTCACTGCCGTTCGCGGTGAGCGGACCGAGCAGGTGCTGTATTGGGTTCGGCTGGGCAGGCACTTTCCGGCTTCCTGGGCCCGCCAGCATCTCGCGCGGATCGAGAACAGCTTGCAGGGCGTCGTCACCGACGGCATCCTGGTACGAGCTTCGGTTATCGATATCGACGCCGCAAGATCGCGGGCGCTGCTAAGCAAGTTTCTGGCCGGACTAAGTCGTGACGCGTCTCCGGTGGGCCGGCAAGCCTTGATCGGCCGGCCCGAATAGTCAGGATTTGGCGCTGTCGAGCGGCCGTAGAGTCCACTGGATGAAGGCGAGGACGCCGACCAGCGCAATCACCGCAGCAAGATGATTTTCCTCGTTGCCGAGGTAATTGACGAACGCCAGCCCCACACCTGCCAAGAGATAGTGAACCAGGCTGTCGCCGGGTTGCTCGCTGGCGGAGCGCTGCAGGAAAAGCACGACCAGCCCGGCAAAAATCGCCACGGTGATCCAATCGTATACAGTCTCCACGCGCACCCCCTGGGAAAATCCGGAAAAGCTTTGACGTTTCGCGGGTTATCAACCTAAGTTCGCATTTATATGGCGAGAGCGTCAAGCTCGCGTAACCCGGGGGTCTGTGTGTCGAAGAGTTTTTTGCGCGCGTCTGTTGCGATCATTCTGAGCGTTGCCGTCGCGGGCTGCGGCGATCAAGGCAAAGCGGGGCCATCGGGTCAGGTGGTTGCCGAGGTAGACGGTGAAGAAATCACCTTGTCCGAGCTCAACAGCGAGATGCTTGCTAACAATCTCGGGAAGGAATCCGAAGACCCTGCGGTGCGGCAAGCAACCGTCCAGCGCCTGATTGCGCGCAAGATGCTGGTCAAAGCGGCTCGAGAGGCTGGATTGCATAAGACCAGCCAATTTATCCTGTCGCGCCAACGGGCCGAGGAAAATGAGCTCGCCGGAATGGCTCAGCAAGAAGTGATGAGCAAAATTGAACCCCCCAGCCGTGAGGAGGCGCTGAAGTTCATCAAGGACAATCCGGCGATCTTCGACAACCGCAAGCTGATGATCCTCGAGCAGATCCGCTTTCCGCAGCCGGCTAATGCCAATGACGTGAAATTCCTCGAGCGGGCCAAGTCGCTTAACGAGGTTGCGGAATTGCTGAAGCAGGCCGCGATCCGCTACGAGCGCACGCCGACCGTCTTCGACACCACAAGCGTGGCCCGCGAATTGGCGGATCGGATCGACAGTCTTCCGCCAGGCGAAGTGTTCATTATTTCAACTGGCCAGCTCGTTCTTGCGAGTGTAATCCGCGAAAAGCAGCCGGCTGCGATCCCGGTGGAGGCGCGCATTCAATATGCTAGCCAGATTCTCCAGCAACGGCGGGTCAGCGAGGCCATCGAGAAGCAGGTTGCGCAGCTGAAGTCGAAGGCGAAAATCAGCTATCAACCGGGCTTCGGACCGAAGTCGCCTGAAAAACCGACCAGCTAGACTCGGCACAGGTTCCGCCAGTTAGCGTCAAGACGGGGCGATGCTTGCCCGCGCCCGCCTGCGCACGCTGAGACCCCAGAAAGATCCCAAACTATTCGGCGCCGGCACTCCTCGCGGAATGCCGACGCCGATGTCGTGTAGTACGACCCACTTCTATCGCGCGGGTCATGCTACGAAATGCTTAGGCGGTGACCGTCCGCAGCTGGTTGCGCCGGCGCATCTGGAAACCGATCGCTCCGAACCCAAGAAGCAGCATCGCCCAAATCTCGGGCTCAGGGACCGCGGCGATCGTCAGCGACCGAAGGCGATACCCATCTGCGGTGTCGCGCGTTGACGTGAACAAATACCGGGAGAACCCCGAGACGGCGGGATTGAAGACCAGGCTGTATTGCGTCAGCCCTGCGTTTGTCAGCGTCGAGGTAAAACCAGCTCCGCCGGTGGCAATAAAGTTATTAAAGCCGAGAAAATCGAGCGTCCCATTGAGCGCCACACCGTAAATCCCGAGCGTATCGTCCAAGTCGACGATGTTCAGAACCGCGTTGGAGATACTGATGTTGCTCCCTCCCGTGAAGTTGAGGAGGAGCGCCTCATTGGTGCTTCCGTTGGTATCGACTTGAGGGCACTCGCCGCTCGTTCCTGCTGCACTTCCGCCTTCGGTGCATACGCCGATACCATTCACACTGCGGCTCAGCTGCGTGCTGCTAGTCAGAGACGAGAGGTTCATCCCGTCGAGTAAAGAAGGTGCCCCAGTGTACGTATAGGCAGTAGCAGTAACTCCCAACGAACCCGAAGATGTGGAATACGACGGCACGACTGCCGTGGTGCCGGTGAAATTCAGTGTTGTGGCAGCCATCGCCGGCGACGTGAACGCCAGGGATGCCGCCAGCACAATGTGCCTGACTCGCGTCTTCATGCCTGTTCTCCTACTCCTGTGCGCAGGCTCAGCCCTGCGTGCAGCTCCAAAGCGCCGACGGGAGCCATCCCCCGTCATACCGCCACAGCAAAACGCCGCCGCGAGCGGCGCATTTGCATTCCAATGAATCCGAACCCGATCAGCATCATTGCCCAGGTGGCCGGCTCAGGCACGGCCGCGACCGTCATCGCTGCGAGGCGGTACCCGTCGCCCCTGGTGGGAAGGCTGCTGTTGGTCGTGGTCGTGAAAAAGTAGCGCGAATATCCCTGAAGCGCGGGCGTGAAGGTCAGCACGTGCTGGGTGTTGGTATTGCTGCCGATCTTCGCCACCGTGAACCCGTTGGTAGGGTTCATGATCGTTCCGGCAAAGCCGAGGAAGGCCAGGTTGCCAAGGGTGCTGACGCCGTAGATGCCGAGCGTGTCGTACTGGTCGACCCGATTGAGCACGGTGCCCAGCAGATTGACCGTGGGCGCACCGGTAAAGGTCAGCAGCAGGCCTTCGTTGTAATTGGTGACTTTCTTGCTTTGTTCGTCGGCACTGTCGACCTCGGGGCAGCCTTCGCTGTTACCCTGCGGCCCGCCAGTTTCTCCGCTCGAGCAGACGCCGACTCCACGGTCGCTATAGCTCAGGATCGAGGAGCTGAAGGTCGGCGAGCCGATATTCGACCCGCCAAGCGTGGCCGGGTTGACCCCGTTGGCAAAAGTGTAGGCGCTTAAGGCAACGGTAACGCCGCCTGACGAGAACGTCATTGGCGA
This sequence comes from Sphingomonas mesophila, assembly GCF_003499275.1. Taxonomy (GTDB): domain Bacteria; phylum Pseudomonadota; class Alphaproteobacteria; order Sphingomonadales; family Sphingomonadaceae; genus Sphingomicrobium; species Sphingomicrobium mesophilum. The sequence continues at coordinate 1,001,806 of NZ_QWDF01000001.1, forward strand.
GCTGGTCGTGCCGGCCTTCGACTGCTGGGTGAAGTCCAATAGTTCGGCGGAAGCCGGTGCGGATCCGAGCGCAAGGATTGCAACAATGCAGACGAAGCGACTCAACAACGCAATAACTCCCCGCCTGGCGAATCACACGAACACATGATCCACACAGTTCATCCGGAGCCGCGCAAACGGTCCGAATCTCAAATATCGAGGGTACCCAGAAACGCCCCCATCCGCCGGGGAAATTGCCAGAAAGTTAACGGGAGTCAATACAAATTAATTGAAATTAAACATTTGTATCGATTTGGGACCCGACCTTTGGTTCAGAACTGCGCCTTCGCAAATTCCGTATTGCCGGCCCGGGCTCCTGCCGAGATGGCCTTGCATTCCTTGCCGGTTTCGATCGTTGCGAAGTGCGCGGTGAAGGTGATCGATTGCCCGGCCGGGGTCGATTCTGTCGCGGTGGTATATACGAAGTCGCGCCGCCCCGGTGCCGAAACGCGGAATGCCTCGACCGGTTGGGAGGCAGCAATCGTCAACTCCGGGCAGAACAGGGTCGTGCGGATGAGCGCCAGCGACTCAAGCGGACTAAAAAAGTCAGGTTGGTCCGAGCAACAGGCGGCAAGCGCCACCGTCCGAACCCCCTGGCTCGTCGCGTCCATTGTGACCTTCACGGTCGGCCCATCGCCAGGCCGCGCAGCGAGATTGCACGGTGATTGCCCGGGACCGCATGGGGCAAGCGCCCGCTGCAGGGAGTCCACGGTCGGAAGACCGGTTTCGCTGCGAGCGGGAACGATAGAAAGCAGTCGCTCGCCCCAACCACCCCGGTCCGGCGAGCGCTGTCCCACTTGGGATCTGTCGCCGCGCTCGAGGGGGGCCAGCTGGTCATCGCCGGACGATTCGCCGCAGGCGGCGACCGCGGCGAGCGCAATCAACGCCGCGCACACCGTGCTGAGCCGATGCATCACCGTCGGCCTCACCGATGGAGCGGCGCCAACGGATCCATTGCCTTGTTGAGCAACGTTCCGACAATGGGAACGCCCTCCAGCAAACGCAAAGTCTCGATCATCTGGGTCTTGGTGGTGCGGCCTTCCTCGATCACGACCAGCAGTCCATCGACCTGCCGGGCGATAAGTGTCATATCGTCACTTTCAAGCACCGGCGGCGTATCGACCACGCACACCGGCTCGTCCGGATCACGGTGGATTTGCGCAAAGAAACGCTCCAGGCGCGGCGACATCAGGAGATCGGATGAATCGTCGATCGCCGGGCCGGAGGTGTGGACCGTCAGCCTCTCGCCTTCGATCTGCAGGCCGAGCTGGACGTCGGCCTCGTCGCCGGCAAGATAGGCGCCGACCCCCTGGTCAGCGGTCAGACCGAACCGTTCTCCGATGACCGGGCGCCGCAGGTGCAGGTCGATCAACGTCGTGCTGCGAACTCGGCTCAGGGCACAGGCGAGATTGGCAGCAACGTGCGACTTGCCGTTCGCGGCCGATGCGGAGGTTACCGCAATCACCCTTCCGCCAAGACCCTCGAGACCCTTGAGAATCTGGGAGCGAAGCTGAACGAAGGGACGCGATCGAGGATCCTTGGAATCGAGCGCGTAGATGCCGTTCGACTTTAGGAAGGCGTGATCGATCGCCGCCGTCAGGGAATTGCGGGCCCAGTCCGACTGCACCGGGACTGGCGGGATCAGTCCCTTGATTGGCTCGACGGGAGTCATGTTAGGTCCGCGACCGGGTCGGTAGCCATTGCTTGATCCTGCTCAATAGAGATGGGCGAGAGGCGAAGGAAGCTCCGTGAGGAGTCAGCGGAATCGAACCCAAGGGACGGTGGCCGGTAAGGCGCGCGATCGCGCCCGGACCGTGCAGCGGCCTGGTGAGGAGCTCGATCACAAACGTTAGGGCGGCGCCAAGGGCAAGACCGCCAAAGAGGCCGAGCAGGACGATCAGCGGCCGATTGGGTCTGACCGGCCGCTCCGGGAACTGCGGCGCATCGACCAATGTGAAACGCTCGCCCTTTTCTTCGGCCTCGAGATTGGCGGCAACTTGGGCCTCGAGCTGACGCTCACGGATTTTCTGGTACTGGTCATCGAGGTTCTCGAACTCGCGGGTCAGCGCGTTCATCTCGTGCGCTGCCTGCGGCGACATGCCGATCAGCTGCTCTGCACGGCTGGCCTGGGCTTCGAGCTCGGCGCGGCGACGATCGAGCAGAGCAAGCCGGGTGCGGCCCGACTGGAGCTGCTGCGACACCGCTGGGCCCATGTCTTGAGCCCGGCCCGCGCCCGACTGCCGAAGGCGCTGGACCATTTCACGGGCGGCAATCACGTCCGGGTGACGATCGCTGTAGATGGCGGTCACCTTGGCCAGGTTCGCCTCCGCCACGGCGAGCTCGTTCTCCGAACGATTCGCGCTTCGCTCCTGCGCCGCGACCGCCAGTTGCGCGTTGCTCTGCATCAGTCCCTGGGCCTCGATGTCGATGCGCGCGATCTCGCTGCGCAGGGCGGCCGTGCTTTGCGAGCTGGCGAGGACCTGATCTGGCAGCGCGCCATTGTAGCGAGAGCGGACCGTGGCGATTTGACCCTCGACCCGTTGCACCCGATCCCGGAGCTCATCCGCCCGGCGTGCCAGGAAGGCGGCGGTTCCGGACGCTTGCTCGGTGCGGCGCCGGACGTCCGCATCGATGAACATGGCCGTCAGCTGCTCGGTCACGCTTTGGGTAATCGCTGCATCTTCGTAATCGAAGCCAAGGGTAAACGCGATCGTCGCCTTGCCGCCCTGCCCCTGAGACGATGTGCCGACATTGGCGCTGACGAGGTCGACCTTGATGGCGCTGCGCATCATTTCGATAATCTCGACGAGCTGCTTCTGCCCGCGCTCGTCGGGATAGAGCCGGTTCTTGTTGATGAGATCGATGAGATTGTCGCGGCTGAGGATTTGTTGACGGATCTTGGCGATACGTTCGTCGGCGTAGCTGGTTATCGGCGAGGCCACGAGGCTGGTCGGAATTTGCTGAGATTCGATGAGGATCGTTGCGGACGACTGATAGACCGGATCCATCACGAACGCCGCAACGCCGGCTACGGCTGTGCCGAGCAGGCCGGGAATAATCAGCCAATTCTTGCGCCGAACCAGCGTTGCAACCAGTTCCGAGAGCGAAATGCCTCCTTCGTACTCTTCTTCCGTGGTCACTCTCGCCCTGCCTTCCAGCGCAAATTGACGCCTGCCTGAGTGGAGTCTGCCGTCGCGCTCGCGGCCCGCCGACGATAGCTGAGATACGTATCTATGGTGAGAAAGTCGGTCACCTTCTTCGCGAAGCCTGCGCTCGCTTGCAGCAAACCAAGCCTTTCGCTTTCCTCGGAGCGGATCGCTGACGAGCGCTGATAATTGACGCGGAGAGAAAGATTGGAGAACTCGCCGAGCTGAAGCGCATAATCCAGTCCGGCAGCAAGACGACGTTCAATCGAACCGCGACCGGTCGGCGCGGACAGGGCCGAGGCAACGGCGCACAAACTGGAGTACTGCCCCTTACGGCAGACGCTTCCGCGACCGGTCAGATTGATGCTGCTGTCCCGTCCTCCCAGGGGGTCTTGCGGATCGGCATGGACGGAGCGTTCGATTCCAATCGTGCCATCCAGCACCAGATGCTCCGACAGGCGATAGGCGAGCTTAGCGCCGCTCGACAGCACGCTGGCCTTGGGTGCACCGGCAAAGGCGATGAGCTCAGCATTGGTCGTTAGTCCGAGCGTGACATATTCGCTCAGACGGCGAGAAAAGAGCAAGCCGCCGGACAGGCGATCCGACCGTACCAGATCGTCCGAACGGCCATATGATACGCGCTCGATCGAGACGCTTGGGGTCATGGTCGTGCGTTCGGAAACGAGCCAGCTTGCCGACCCGCTCGCTCCGAGCGCCTTGCGAACGCTGCGCGGCTCCAGCGCACCGGAGGTATCCTCAAGAGCGTCGATGCTGGTCTCGTGCCGATAATGGGCGGACCCCGTGAACGCGAGACGCTCGCTCTTCCGGACCGTCGCAGCGAGCAGCCCATTGCCGAAATAGTCCGACCTTAGTTCACCGGTATACCGGCGGTGACCAAGCAAGCCGGAAAGTTCAACGCTCGACGTTTCCGTCTTGCTGGTCAGCCTGGGCTGAATACTTAACTCGGCCAGCAGTGCCTTGACCGTCGCCTGAGTCGACAGGAACGGATTGTCGGCCGCACTGATCCCGCTCGCCACCGCGATCGTCGCTCGCCGCTCGGCGGCGCCAGCGGATGACGCCATGGCGAGCATCATCACGCCAGAAACTCCTTTGGCAACGCATGTCACCGGGCCGCTACGGAATGACGAGGACATCGCCGCTGCGTAAGATGGGGATCGTCTGTGGCACTTTCCCGGCGCCCATGCTGCGGGCACCCTTCATGACTTCCGAAAGATCGACCCGCTCGGCGGTCTGGCCGGTCGACGTCTCCCGAAGGATCACGGCCTGGGCAATATTCGCGAACTCGGACGGCCCGCCAGCAAGGGTGAGTGCCTGGAGCGCATTCAGGGTTCGCCCAACCGAATAACTGCCTGGCGAACGCACCTTGCCGATCACGTAGACGCGCATCCCCGACGTGTCCTTGACAGAAACCGTGACTTCCGGAGTTCCGCCCTGGAACAGGCTGGCGATCTTGCCCTCCATTTCCAGTCCAATGTCGCGTGCGGTCTTTCCTTCCGCTTTGATCGTACCGGCGAGGGGAAATGCGAAAGTCCCGTCGGGGAGGACCTTTACCTCCCGCTGCATCCGCTCCTCGGCCCAGACGTGTACGTCCAGCGTGTCGCCCGCGTTCACCCGATATTCCGCGCTGACCTGGGAGGGTGGCGCGGACTGCGCCACAACCGGGCCAGCAGGAAGCGCAGCAAGAAGTAGGACGAGCATTGTCGCAAGGAAATAGGATCGACGAGCAGACCACAGCCTCACGCTGACTAAATCACGCATGCACACCCTCCCCCGGCTCTAACCGAGCACGGTCCCGCGTCGATTAGCATAAATCGCGTTAACTTCATGTCAAATTAAAGCGCTGATTTACGATCGTTTTCGGAAAGTGCGCTGGGAAGCAGCGCAGTTCAATCGTGAGAACACGCCCGTCTCGAAATGGGGCGAGGGGGGAGGTTGCAATCGCGTCGCCCTAGGGCTAGGCAGCGCGTTCCATTGTTCTAACACGTTGTAACAAGCATGCCGCCCCCAGCGACCCTTTCCGATGCCCGTCTCAGCCTGATCGAGGATCTGGCCGATGCCCTTGTCGAGCTCGACAGCCGCGAGGAGGCGGTCGGCTTCCTCGCCGATCTGTGCACTCCGGCCGAGGTGCACACGCTGGCCGAGCGGTGGCATGTCGCGCAGCTGCTCGACGACGGCGCGCTGACCTATCGCGAGATCCATGAGCAGACCGGGGTCAGCACGACCACCGTGGTGCGCGTCGCGCGCTTCCTGCGGCAGGAGGAGAATGGCGGCTATCGGCGGCTGCTGGACCGGATCAAGGCGGCGCGGCGATGAGCCCGGACCGCAACCGCCTCCACCTCGCGCTGCAGAAGTCGGGGCGACTGTCCGAACAAAGCCGGCAATTGCTCAAGGATGCCGGCCTCAAGCTGGTCGACGGCGGCAAGAATGCGCTCAGCGGGCGGGCCGAGAATTTCCCGCTCGACCTGATGCTGGTGCGCGACGACGACATTCCGACGTTCGTCGCCGACGGCGTGTGCGAGCTCGGAATCGTCGGGCAGAACGTGCTCGAGGAATATGCGCTGGGCCAACCGGAGCGGCGCTTCGAGCAGGTCGCGCGGCTCGGCTTCGGCCGCTGCTCGCTGAAGATCGCGGCGCCCGACAGCATCGGTCGGTTTGATCTGGCGATGCTCGAGGGGCAACGGATCGCGACATCCTATCCGCAGCTTACCGCGCGGTTCCTGGCGGAGCGCGGGATCGCGGCGGAGGTGGTGACGATGCGCGGCGCGGTCGAGCTTGCGCCGCGGCTGGGGATCGCGGGGTTCGTGTGCGACCTGGTGTCGACCGGAGCGACGCTCGACGCCAACGGCCTCACCGCGGTCGCCGACGTGTTCGAGAGCGAGGCGGTGCTGGTCCAGACCCGCCGCCCGATCGACCGCGCGCATGCCGAGAAGGTCGAGGCGCTGCTGGCGCGGATCAACGGCGTGATCGCGACCGCCGAAAGCAAATATATCGTCCTCAACGCGCCCGAGGCCGCTTTGCCCGCGATCATCCGAATCCTGCCGGGAGCCGAGGCGCCGACGGTGGTCCCGCTGATCGGCCGCCAGGGCCATGTCGCGGTCCAAGCGGTGTGCCAGGAATCGGTGTTCTGGGAGACGCTCGAGCGGCTCAAGGCCGAGGGCGCGTCCGCGATCCTGGTGATGCCAATCGAAAAGATGATGCTGTGATGGAGCGATTCGACTGGACGAGCGCCGGATCGGCCGAGCGGCGGGCGATGCTGGCGCGGCCGGGCGGGCGTGAGGACGACGCGCTGCTTGGCGCGGTGCGCGCGATCGTCGCGGATGTGCGGGCGAGCGGCTGGGCGGCTCTGGTCGAGCAGGCGGTGCGGATCGACGGGGCCGAGCCGGCACTGGTCGCGGTCGCGCCGTTCGCTGAGGAGGCGCGACGGACGTTTCCGGTGGCGACCCTCGACGCAATCGAGCTTGCGCGGCGCAATATCGAGGCGTTCCACCGCGCGACCCTGCCCGGCGACATCGAGGTCGCGGTGATGCCCGGCCTGTCGGTCGCCAAGCAGTGGCGGCCGCTGGGCAGCGCGGGACTCTATGTGCCGGGCGGCAAGGCGCCGTTGTTCTCGACCCTGCTGATGCTGGCGATCCCGGCGCGCGTGGCTGGTGTGGCGCAGCTCACCGTCGTCACTCCGCCGCGCGGGGACGGCGGGCTCGACCCGGCGGTGGCGCTGGCGGCGGAGCTGTGCGCGATCGAGGCGGTGTGGACCCTCGGCGGGGCGCAGGCGATCGCCGCGCTGGCGTTCGGCGCCGGCGACATCGCACCGGTCGACCGCATCTTCGGTCCGGGCAATGCGTGGGTCGCGGCGGCCAAGGCGCTGGTCGCGTCGCTTCCGGGCGGGCCGGGGATCGATTTGCCGGCGGGCCCGTCGGAACTGATGGTGATCGCCGATACGAGCGCGGACCCAGCGCTGGTGGCGGCCGACCTGCTGAGCCAGGCCGAGCATGACTTCGACGCGCAGGTGCTGCTGGTGTCGCCCGATGCGGCGTTGATCGACGCGGTCGACCGCGAAGTGGCGGCGCAGTCGGCGGCGATTGGCGGCGTCTTTGCCCCGGCGCGGGCGATCCTGTGCGCCGATCTCGACCAGGCGGTGGAGATCGCCAACATCTACGCGCCCGAGCATCTCAGCCTGGCGACCGATGCCGCGGACCTGCTGGTGCCACGGATCGTCAACGCCGGCGCGATCTTCGCGGGTCACGGCGCGGCGGAAAGCTTCGGCGATTATCTCGCGGGGTCGAGCCACGTGCTTCCGACTGACGGCGCGGCGCGCTTCACCGGCGGGGTGTCGACGATGAGCTTCCTGAAGGCGGTCACGGTTCAGCGCGTCGGCCCTGTTGCGGCGGCTGCGCTGGCCGGCCCGGCAGCTGCGCTGGCGCGGCTGGAGGGGCTCGAGGCGCATGCGCGCGCCGCCGAGGCGAGGGCCGCGGCATGAGCCTCGCCGAGCGCCTGGCGCGCCCCGAAATCCTCGCGCTGCCGCCGGTCGACATCGCCGGAGCGCCGCTGGCCGGAACGATCCGGCTCGACGCCAACGAGAATCCCTTCGGATCGCTGGTGGCGGGCCAGCCGGCGATCAACCGCTATCCCGACCCGCAGCCGACCGAGCTGCGCCGCCGCCTTGCCGACCTCCACGGGGTCGCGCCGGGATCGCTGTGGGTGACGCGCGGCAGCGACGACGCCATCGACCTGTTGGTCCGCGCGTTCTGCCGCGCCGTCGAGGATAGCGTGGCGTTGGTCGAGCCGACCTTCGCGGCCTATGCGCAATTTGCCCGCATCCAGGGCGCGGGCGTGGTCGCGGCGAGGCTTACCGACGATCTCGCGTTCGATGCGGATGCAGTGCTCGCCACCGTGGCGCCTGCCCGGCCCAAGCTGCTGTTCCTGTGCACGCCCAACAACCCGACCGGGACGCCGGTCGACCCGGCCGACGTGCGGCGGATCGCGGCGGCGCTGCCCGACACGATCGTCGTCGCGGACGAGGCCTATGGCGAGTTTTCGGACGCGCCGAGCCTCGCAGCCGAAGCCGGACTGATCGCCAATCTCGTGGTGCTTCGGACGCTGTCGAAGGCCTATGGCTTGGCCGGGGCGCGCATTGGCTGCGCGGTTGCCGACCCCTCGATCATCGAACTGCTGGCGCGCGTTTCTCCGCCCTACCCGCTGCCCGGGCCGTCGATTGCCGCGGCGCTAGGGGCGCTGAGCCCGGAGCGGATGCCGATCCATGCCGAGCGCGTGGCGCGAATCCTTGCCGATCGCGGCCGGTTGGCGGAACGACTGGGCGAAGCGGCTCAGGTGAAGCGACTCCGCGCCGGCGGCAATTTCCTGTTCCTCGAGGTGGACGATCCCGATGATCTGTCCCGGCGGCTCGCGGCGGCGGCGATCCGGGTGCGCTTTCGGCCCAAGGCCGCTCCCGGCGGCGTTCGGATCACGATCGGCACGGAAGCCGAGAATGCGGCGCTGCTCGCCGTGTTCGGGCTTGGCGAGGAGGCGCGGCCGGCGCGGCGCGCCGAGATCGTGCGCGACACCAACGAGACCAGGATCGCGCTGGCGATCGACCTCGACCGAGCCGAGCCGCGGCGCATTTCGAGCGGTATTCCGTTCTACGATCACATGCTCGACCAGGTCGCGGCGCACGGCGGGTTCAGCCTCGTTCTGGCGTGCCAGGGCGACCTTGCGACCGACTCGCACCACAGCGTCGAGGACATCGCCATCGTGCTGGGCCAGGGGTTGAAGACCGCGCTCGGCGACAAGGCGGGCATCGGCCGCTTCGGCTTCGCGCTACCGATGGACGAGACTCGCGCCGAAGTGCTGATCGACCTGTCCGGACGGCCGTTTGCCAAGTTCGAGGGCGGGTTCGCAACGGCCAGCGTCGGGGACCTGCCGACCGAGATGGTGCCGCACATTTTCCGGAGCCTCGCCGACAGCCTGGGCGCCGCGATCCATGTGCGGGTTGACGGTGACAACGACCACCACAAGGTGGAAGGCTGCTTCAAGGCGTTCGGCCGGGCCTTGCGCGGCGCGATTGCGCTCGACGGCTCGGGCGAGCGCTCCCTGCCGTCGACCAAGGGCGTGCTGTGAGCGACGTCGCGATTCTCGACGCCGGCTACGGCAACACCGATTCGGTGCGCCTCGGCTTTGCGCGGCTCGGGGCGCGGGCGGTGCCGGTAAGCGATTCCGCGGCGGTCGAGCGGGCCGAGCGAGTCGTCATCCCGGGAGTGGGCTCGGCCGGTTTCGCGATGGGCCGATTGCGCGAACTCGGGCTGGATGCGGCGCTTCGGCGTCGCACTCGTCCGACGCTCGGCATCTGTCTCGGCATGCAGTTGATGTTCGACCATTCCGAAGAGGGCGACGTGGCGTGCCTCGGGCTGGTCGACGGCCGGGTGCGCGCGCTTGCCGCTGCCCCCGGGTGCCCGGTGCCGCACATGGGCTGGACGCGGCTCGACGAAGCCGACCCGGCAATCGGGCTGGCGGCGGGCAACTACGTCTATTTCGCGCACAGCCTAGCGTGCGACGACGGCCCGGCGACCGCGGCCCGGGCGCGCCACGGCGCGCGCCGCTTTCCGGCGGCGCTTCGGGCCGGGCCTCTGTGGGGCGTGCAATTCCATCCCGAACGCTCGTCCGCCGCCGGGGCGAGCTTCCTCGAGGCGTTCCTGGGCGCATGAAACTGATCCCCGCCATCGACCTCATCGGCGGCCGCTGCGTGAGACTGGCGCAGGGCGATTTCGCCCGCGAGACGGTCTATTCCGACGATCCGGCAGCGGCGCTTGCAGCGTTCGCCGAAGCCGGCGCCGAGACCGCGCATTTGGTCGATCTCGACGGCGCGCGGGCGGGTGAGCCGCGCCAGCATGACCTGTTTGCGCGCCTGGCGGGAAGCTCGCCGATCGCGCTTCAGGTTGCGGGTGGGTTTCGAACAGAAGAGCAGGTCGCACGGGTGCTGGACGCCGGTGTTGCGCGCGTCGTCATCGGCAGCCTCGCGCTGCTCGATCCGGACGCATTCGCGGCGATGCTCGAGCGGTTCGGGGCCGAGCGGCTGACGCTGGCGCTCGACGTCCGGATGGAGGACGGCACGCCGATGGTCGCCACGCATGGCTGGAGCCGCGGGTCGGCGCGCAGCCTGTTCGAGCTGCTCGGGCAATTCCCGGCGGTGCGGCATGTGCTGGTGACCGACATCGCCCGCGACGGAATGCTGAGCGGCCCTAACGTCGCGCTGACGCTGACGATCGTGCGCGAATTTCCGAACCTGGAGCTGCAGGCTTCGGGCGGCGTGGCGACCCTCGCCGATCTCGACCTCCTGCGCGACTCCGGCGCGGCGGCGGCGATCGTCGGCAAGGCGATCTGGGAGGGCCGCTTCACCGCCGCCGAAGGAGTCCAGTGTGCCCGCGGCTAGGATCATCCCGTGCCTCGACGTCGCCGACGGGCGGGTGGTCAAGGGCGTGCGGTTCGCCGACCATCGCGACGTCGGCGACATCGTCGATTTCGCGCTTCGCTATCGCGACGAGGGGGCGGACGAGCTGGTCTTTTACGACATCACCGCGAGCCCCGACGGGCGCAGCGTCGACACCGGCTGGATCGCGCGGGTTTCGGCGTTGATCGATATACCGTTCGCGGTCGCCGGGGGCATTCGCGACCGCGACACCGCCGCGCGCTGCCTCGCCGCCGGGGCCGACAAGATCAGCATCAATTCGCCCGCGCTCGAGGGGCCCGAGCTGATCGCCGAATTGGCGCAAGCATTCGGACGACAGTGCGTGGTGCTCGGGATCGACAGCCGGTTGGGCGACGACGGGCGGCTGACGGTGAAGCAATATAGCGGAAGTCCCGAAGCGACCCGCGATTCCGGGCGCGAGACGATCGCCTGGGCGGTCGAAGCGGTGCGGCTCGGGGCGGGAGAGATCGTGCTCAATTGCATCGATCAGGACGGGGTCCGTCAGGGTTACGACTCGGCGCAGCTGTGCGCCCTGATCGCGGCCGTGGACGTGCCGGTGATCATTTCGGGCGGCGCCGGCGAGATGGCGCATTTCGCGGATGCGTTTGACGCGGGGGCGAGCGGCGCGTTGGCGGCGAGCGTGTTCCACGACCGGCGGATCGCCATTCCCGAATTGAAGCGGTTTCTCGCCAGGCGCGGGATCGAGGTGCGGCCATGATCGACCCGGCGACGCTCGATTGGAACAAGAGCGGCGGGCTCATCCCGGCGGTCATCCAGGACGCCGCGAGCGGCGAGGTGCGGATGGTCGGGATGATGGACCGCGCCGCGCTCGAGGCGACCTTGCGCGACGGGTTCGTCACCTTCTTCAGCCGCTCCAAGAACCGCTTGTGGCGCAAGGGCGAGAGCAGCGGCAATCTGCTCGATCTGGTCGATCTGCGCACCGATTGCGATCGCGATTCGCTGCTGGTGCTCGCCCAGCCGCGCGGGCCGACGTGCCATACCGGCGCCGCGAGCTGCTTCGGCGAGGGCGGCGCGCCCGGCACCGGCTTTCTGGCCAGCCTGGCGGCAATCGTCGACGAGCGCACCGCGGCCGATCCGGCGGAGAGCTATACCGCGCGACTGGTCGCGGCGGGCGTAAAGCGGATCGCGCAGAAGTTTGGTGAGGAGGGTGTCGAAGTGGCGCTGGCGGCGGCGGGCGGAGATGCCGCGGAGGTGACCGCCGAGGCCGCGGATTTGCTCTACCATCTCACCGTGCTGCTGCGCGAGACGGGCAGCTCGTGGGCGGAGGTGACCGACGAGCTGCGGCGCCGTCACGCGAGCAGCGCGACCGCCGCCTCGTAAAGTTCGCGAGTGGCGGCAGCGACCACGCGTCCGCCGTCGAATGCCGATCCGCCGCTCCAGTCGCCGATGTGCCCGCCGGCGCCGCGAACCACCGGGATCAGCGCGTCGTAATCGTGCGGGTGAAGGCTGTTCTCGACGGCCAGGTCGATGCCGCCGGTGGCGATCCGCGCATAGGCCATGGCGTCGAGCCCGAAGCGGGTCAGGCGGACTGACCGGCGCACGCGCTTGACGGCTCTCGCCTCGTCGCCCGAGAACAGGAAGGGGTCGGTGGTCGAGAAGCGCGCCGCGGCTAGTTCGGTGCAGCCGCTGGTGCGCACCGGCGCGCCGTTGCGCCAGGTCGTGCCGTCGACCGCAATCAGCGTCTCGTCGATGGCGGGAAGGTCGATCATGCCGGCGATGTGGTGGCCGTCCTCGATCAGGCCGACCAGGATCGCCCAGCTCGGCAGGCCGCACAGCAGGGCGCGGGTGCCGTCGACCGGGTCGAGGCTCCAGCGCAACCGGGCGTCCGGGCGGACGGTTGGAAACTCCTCGCCGCTGATGCCGTGGTCGGGATAGGCGCGCTCGATCAGCGCGCGAAGCTCGCGTTCGGCGGCGCGATCGGCGGCGGTGACCGGGTCGAACCCCGCGAGTGCCTTATTCTCGCCAACCAAACCCGCCGCGATCTCGCGCGCGATCACGTCGCGCGCTGCTGCGGACAATTGCTCGAAGAAAGCCCGGTTCATGGCGCGCGTTCAGCAGGTCGCGGGGCGGCGGGCAAGCAGCCTTTTGGGCGCGGTCAGCTGCGCGCGGCGAGCAATTGGTCGACAACTCCGGGATCGGCCAGGGTCGAGGTGTCGCCGAGATTGGCGGTGTCGCCCTCGGCGATCTTGCGCAGGATCCGGCGCATGATCTTGCCGCTTCGGGTCTTGGGCAGTCCGGGCGCGAAGTGGATGGTGTCGGGGGTGGCGATCGGGCCGATCTCGCCGCGCACCCATTGCACGAGCTCTCGGCGCAGCGCCTCGTCGCCGCCGGTGCCGGCGTTGAGCGTGACGAAGGCGTAGATGCCCTGCCCCTTGATGTCGTGCGGCATGCCGACCACCGCCGCCTCGGCGACGTCGCGGTGGGCGACCAGCGCGCTCTCGATCTCGGCGGTGCCGAGGCGGTGGCCGGAAACGTTGATGACGTCGTCGATCCGCCCGGTGATCCAATAATAGCCGTCGGCGTCGCGGCGGCAGCCGTCGCCACTGAAATAGTATCCGGGGAAGGTCGCGAAATAGGTCTGGAAGAAGCGCTCGTGGTCGCCGTAGACGGTGCGCATCTGTCCCGGCCAGCTACGCGCCAGGACGAGACAGCCCTCGGCCGCGCCGTCGAGCACCTCCCCTTCACCGCTGAGCAGCTTCGGCTCGACTCCGGGCAGCGGCAGGGTTGCGCTGCCGGGCTTGAGGTCGGTCGCTCCGGGCAGCGGCGAGATCAGGATGCCGCCGGTCTCGGTCTGCCACCAGGTATCGACGATCGGGCAGCGGCGCTCTCCGACCACCCGGTGATACCAGTCCCACGCCTCGGGGTTGATCGGCTCGCCGACGGTTCCGAGCAGGCGCAGCGACGAGCGGTCGGTGCGCGCGACCCATTCGTCGCCTTCGCGCATCAGCGCGCGCAGCGCGGTCGGGGCGGTGTAGAAGATCTCGACCCGGTGCTTGTCGATCACCTGCCAAAAGCGCGACGGGTCGGGGTGGTTGGGAACGCCCTCGAGCAACAAAGTCGTCGCGCCGTTGGCGAGCGGGCCGTAGACGATGTAGCTGTGGCCAGTGACCCAGCCGACATCGGCGGTGCACCAATAAACTTGCCCGGGCCGGTAATCGAACACGATCTCGTGAGTCAGCGCGGCCCATACGCCATAGCCGCCGGTGGTGTGGAGCACGCCCTTGGGCTGGCCGGTCGAGCCCGAGGTGTAGAGGATGAACAACGGGTCCTCGGCGCCCATTTCCTCGGGCGGGCAGTCGTCCGCGACGTCGGTGACCGCGTCGTGCCACCACAGGTCGCGGCCTTCGGTCATCGCGATGCTCGCGCCGGTGCGGCGCAGGACGACGACCCGCTCGACGCTCGGACAGTCGGCGAGCGCGCGGTCGACATTGGCCTTGAGCGGCACGCGTTTGCCGCCGCGAAGCCCCTCGTCGGCGGTGATGACGAGCGACGAATCGCAGTCGCGGATCCGGCCGCCGAGCGAGTCGGGCGAAAAGCCGCCGAACACCACCGAATGAATCGCGCCAATGCGCGCGCAGGCGAGCATCGCCACTGCCGCTTCCGGCACCATCGGCAGATAGATGGTCACCCGGTCGCCGCGCTTCACGCCCTGGACTTTAAGCGCATTGGCGAAACGGCAGACGTCGCGATGAAGCTCGCGGTAGGTGATGCGCCGCGCGTCCTCCTCGGGGTCATCCGGCTCCCAGATGATCGCGATCGCGTCGCCGCGCGTCGCGAGATGGCGGTCGAGGCAGTTGGCGGCGAGGTTGAGAGTCCCGTCGGCGAACCATTCGATCCGGAAATCGGCTTCGTGGAAGCTGCAATTGGCGACCGTCGTGAACGGCCGGATCCAGTCGAGCCGCGCCGCCTGTTCGCGCCAAAAGCCGTCGGGATCGTCAGCGGCGCGCGCGGCCATCTCGTCGTAGCGGGCGCGATCGACGAGGGCGCTAGCGGCCCAGGCGTCGGGAACGGGGATGCGCTCAGCGGCCACGGCACTACTCCTGCCAGCATTCATTCACGTGATGAACGCCAACGCTAGGCCAGGCGACCTGCCCAGCGAAAGGCCCCATGATGAAAGCCCCGATGATCGCCTTGATGCTCGCCGCGTCCGCCTGCACGGGCGCGAGCGCCGCCGGCCAGCAACTGGCCCCGCCTCCGGCGCTGGACGTGCCCGCGAGCGCCGGATTGCAGACGGCGGTGCTGGCGGGCGGTTGCTTCTGGGGTGTCGAAGCGGTGTTCGAGCATGTGCGGGGCGTCCGGTCGGTGGTTTCGGGCTATGCCGGAGGGACGGCCGCGGATGCCAATTACAGCGCCGTCAGCACCAACCGGACGAACCATGCCGAGGTAGTGAAGATCACCTATGACCCGCGGCAGGTGAGTTACGGCACACTTCTGCGCCTGTTCTTCTCGGTCGCGCACGACCCGACCCAGCTCAACCGCCAGGGCCCCGACAGCGGGCGGAGTTATCGTTCGGCGGTGTTCCCGCAGGACGCCCGGCAACGCGCTGTCGCCGCCGCCTATATCGCGCAACTGTCGCGCTCGGGCATCTATCGGCGGCCGATCGTTACCCGCATCGAAAGCGGGCACTTCTTCGCGGCCGAGGCGGCGCACCAGGATTTCATGCGGCGCAACCCGCTCCATCCCTACATTCTCGCGCACGACGCGCCCAAGCTTCGCGCACTCAAACGGGCGGCGCCGGCACTGTACCGCAGCTAGCCAAGCCGCCGTCCCGCAAAGGCACGGATCGTAACCAATCTGACCTTTTCCTTACCCGGCCATAAACCGCGTCTTTACGCCCGGCGGTTAGGAAGCATGCGACTAGCCTATCGGCGATGACGAAAGAGACGGGAATGGCAACCAATCCGGCACGTGCGACGGGCAGCGTCGACATCGTCGCGACGCATCTTGCGCGGGTCGCCGGGTCGGGCCTCACTGAACATGCCTATGCGCGCGCCCTGATTACCGCTACCTCGCCGACCACCAGCCGCGACCTCGCCGACGCGGTGCACCTGCTGTGCGCGATCCACGGCAAGTTTCCGGGTCTCGCCGACATTGCTTCCACCGCCGCCGCATCGCCGGTGCGCGACTGGCTGCGTGCGACCGCCGACGCGTTCGAGCGCGAGCGGCTGTTCCTCGTCCGGCTGACTTCTTCGGTCGGCCCCCTCCCCTCGACCCCCGGATCGGCCGCGACCGAATCCGCTTTGGTCGCGCAGCGCCGGGCGATCGAGACCCTTGCCCGCTCCGAGCGCACCGGCTGCGCGCTCGGCGCGACGACCGCGCTGGTTCACGACTGGCGGCAGATTCGCGCGATTCTCGACAAGGCGGCCGAGCGCGCCGGGATGGATTGCCCGGACAGCACGCTGCCGGACGACGGAGCGTTGGCCGAGGCGATCGCGCTCGGCACCGAAGGCGCGGCGAGCGAACGGGCGCTGGCGTTCGGCGCCGAGCAATTGCAGCTCCAGCACCGCGCCTTGTTCGACCTGCTCGAAGCCCGCGCCGGAGCGCGCGAGGACTTTTAATCGCGCCGCCCGCGCCTTAGGGCCGGGCCATGAAATTCGAAGGCACCACCAATTATGTCGCGACCGACGACCTCAAGGTCGCGGTCAACGCCGCCGTCACGCTGCGCCGGCCGCTGCTGGTCAAGGGCGAGCCGGGCACCGGCAAGACCGTCCTGGCGCACGAGATCGCAGGCGCGCTCGGGGCGCCGCTGATCGAATGGCACGTCAAGTCGACCACCCGCGCGGTCCAGGGCTTGTACGAATATGACGCGGTGGCGCGGCTCCGCGACGGGCAACTCGGCGACCCGCGGGTTCATGATATCTCGAACTACATCCGCAAGGGCAAATTGTGGGAGGCGTTCACCGCGCCGCAGCTGCCGGTGCTGCTGATCGACGAGATCGACAAGGCCGACATCGAGTTTCCCAATGATTTGCTGCAGGAACTCGATCGCATGGAATTTCATGTCTACGAGACCGGCGAGACGGTCCGCGCCGCCGAGCGACCGGTGGTGGTAATTACCTCGAACAACGAGAAGGAGCTGCCCGACGCGTTCCTGCGGCGCTGCTTCTTCCATTACATCCGCTTTCCCGATCGGGCGACGATGGAGGCGATCGTCGAGGTCCACTTCCCCGGCATCCAGCGCATGCTGGTCAGCCGAGCGCTCGACCTGTTCTACGACATTCGCGAGGTGCCTGGGCTGAAGAAGAAACCGTCGACCAGCGAGCTGATCGACTGGCTCAAGCTCTTGCTGCATGAGGACATGCCGCTCGAGGTCCTCCAGAACCGCGACCCGACCAAGGCGATCCCCCCGTTGCACGGCGCGCTGCTGAAGAACGAGGCCGACGTCATGCTATTCGAGCGCCTCGCCTTCATGGCCAGGCGTCAGGGCTAGGCTTCACGCGTCGTCGCGGTAGGCGAGTTCGAGGTTGCCCCAGCGGCGGCCCTTGATGAACAGCGGGATGTAGACGTTCTTGACCGCGATCGACTCCGTGCCGCGGGTCATCAGATAGGTCATCAGCGTCGGTTCCGAGCTCGAGTGCGCGAAGCGGGTTTGGTCGTCCATCAGGATCCGGCGGTTGCGGCAGTGCGCGTCGTTCCACACCGGATCGTCGCCCTGGGGATGCGAGCGGTCGCTCATGTGGGTCGGCAGATGGCCGTTTTCGTCGCCGATGGTGGTGCCGATGACCCGATTGTCGATCTCGACGATGCGGTCGAGGATCGGCTGCACGAGACGGTCAGCCGCATCGCAGAAGGCAGTGTCATATTGCTTGGGGTTGGAGCCGGGCCGCTCGCGATAGTTGCGGTCGAAGACCTCTTCGACACTGATCTCGCCGCGGTCGATCGCGGTCTCGATCGCCGCCGCGATCTGGCGCATGTTGTCGTGCGCTTTCAGGATCATCGGCGTGTCGTCGATCTCGGCGCCGGAATTGGCGAGGGTGTTGAGCATCGCGTTCGACATCATCTCGAGCTCGCTAAGGCGCTTCTCGGCCTTGACCAATTGCCCGGCATTGTCGCGCGCGTCTTCGGCGAAGTCGGTAAGGCCCGCCTTCACCCGGTCGACGCTGGTCTGGATCATGCTGGTCGAATGGGCGATGCCTTCCGTCTGGCGGTCGACCATCGAGACGATCTCGCCGACCTCGCGCACGGTCTCGCTGATCTGGGCGATGCCCGACTGGGCGGCGCGGCTGCGCTCGACGCCAGTCTTGATCTCGGAGGTGACGGCGCCGGCCTCGCGGGTCAGCTCGCCGATCGTGAGGCCAATCTGGCTGGTCGCGGCGCGGGTGTCGTGGGCGAGCTTCTTCACCTCGGCCGCGACGACCGCGAAGCTGCGCCCCGCGTCGCCGGCCCGGGCCGCCTCGATGGTCGCGTTGAGCGCCAGCATGTTGGTCTTGCGGGCGATCACCTCGATCGTCGAGCTGACCGACTGGACCTGGTTCATGGCGGTGGCGAAGCCCGCCATTCGCTCGCCCAGCTGGACGACCAGCTGGGTGAGTTCCTTGAAGCCGGAGATGGTCCCCTCGATCGCCGCCCGGCCGCTGTCGAGCTTGGCCTTGGCTTGCTCGCTGAGCAGCCGCGCCTCGTCGGTCGAGTCCGACACCCGCGCCTGGTCGGCGAGCAATTGGGTGGTGACGCTCTCGAGCGTGTCGAGCACGCTCAGATGCGCGCTGATGCGCTCGGCGACGCCGTGGACGTAGCCGGCGACGTCGCTGCATTCGATCGACAGATTGCCGCAATCGCGGGCCACTGCCCGGATCGCATTTTCGGTGACTTGCTCGAGCCCGTGCGTCGCCATTTGTGTTCCACTCACCCCGCGATGTTGGGTGTGGGATAGGCGCGATAGGTAACTGTCGGGTTAACTATGCTGCGCCTTGTCGCTCGTCCTGAGCGGAGGCCACGGGCCGAAGTCGAAGGGCGCCCTTCGACTGCGCGCTTCGCGCTCCGCTCAGGACGAGCGGTTGTTGGGACACAGCGCGATAGCTAAAGCCCGCCGATGTTCATCTCGTTCGTCGAAGCGCTGCGTCGGGGCGGGATCGCCGCCAGCCTGAAGGAGCATCTGCTGCTCCTGGAAGCGCTCGACGCCGGCGTGACCGAGCTGGAGCCCGAGCAATTCTATTATCTGGCGCGCGCCGTGTTCGTCCACGACGAGAGCCAGCTCGACCGCTTCGACCGGATCTTCGGCGAAGTGTTCAAGGGCGTCCTTGCCGGGCTCGAGGACGGGACCGCGGCAATCCCCGAGGAGTGGCTGAAAGCGGTCGCCGAGCTCTACCTCACGCCTGAGCAAATGGCCGAGATCCAGGCGCTCGGTTCGTGGGACGAGATCATGGAGACGCTGAAGAAGCGCCTCGAGGAGCAGCAGGGCAAGCACCAGGGCGGGTCGAAGTGGATCGGCACCGGCGGCACCAGCCCGTTCGGCCATTCCGGCTTCAACCCGGCCGGCGTTCGAATCGGCGGCCCGGGCCGCCACGGCCGAGCGATCAAGGTGTGGGAAAAACGCGAGTTCGCCGACCTCGATTCGACTCGCGAGATCGGCACGCGCAACATCAAGGTTGCGCTACGCCGCTTGCGCCGCTTCGCCCGCGAAGGCGCCGCCGACGAGCTCGATCTCGACGCCACCGTCGCCGGCACCGCACGCCAGGGCTGGCTCGACGTCCACATGCGGCCCGAGCGGCACAATGCGGTCAAATTGCTGCTGTTCCTCGACATCGGCGGATCGATGGACGGCCACGTGCGGGTCTGCGAGGAACTGTTCTCGGCGGCACGCACCGAGTTCAAGCACCTCGAGCATTTCTACTTCCACAATTGCATCTACGAGGGCGTCTGGAAGGAAAACCGCAGGCGCTTCACCGACCGCACGCCGACCTGGGATGTGCTCCACAAGTTCGGCCACGACCACAAACTGGTGATCGTCGGCGACGCGGCGATGAGCCCCTACGAAGTGACCCACGCGGGCGGCTCGGTCGAGCATATGAACGAGGAGCCGGGCGCGGTGTGGCTTAAGCGGCTGACCGATACCTATCCGAGTGCGGCGTGGCTCAACCCGGTGCCAGAGGCCTATTGGGGCCACAGCCACTCGACCCAGATCATCCGCCAGCTGATGAACCAGCGCATGTACCCGCTGACGCTCGGCGGGCTGGATGAAGCGATGCGCGAGTTGTCGCGGAAGAAGTGACGCCTAGTAAATCAGCAGGTCGCTGATCTCGTCGCGCCAGCGCGCTTCATCGGGCGCCGCGATGGCGTCCAGGTCGCCGGCCTCGGCGCCCGCATCGTCCACCCACTCGCGCAGCCCCGTGCCACCGTTGATGACGTCGATCGCCAGCTTGTCGAACACATATTCGTAGG
This sequence comes from Sphingomonas mesophila, assembly GCF_003499275.1. Lineage (GTDB taxonomy): Bacteria > Pseudomonadota > Alphaproteobacteria > Sphingomonadales > Sphingomonadaceae > Sphingomicrobium > Sphingomicrobium mesophilum. Next base: position 1,021,867 of record NZ_QWDF01000001.1, read on the forward strand.
GAAAGTCGCGCCACAGCTCGTAGTCAGTGTGCAGATTGCGGAACGCCTTGAACGCCAGCGCCTGCCAGCGCCAAGGCTTGAACGCCCCGTGGTCGTATGCATCGCCCTCGGCGTGGACCATCAGGCCGCTGCAAAGCTTGCCGGCGTGCTTGTGAAAGGTCGGCTCGAAATGGACTTCGCGCATGCGGCAGCCGGTGAGCCAGTGCGGCGCGATCCGCTCCATCTCGCTGGCGATGGCGCGCGGATCGAGGCCCGGCGCGCCGAACAGTTCGAGCGGCCGGGTCGTCCCCCGCCCCTCGCTCAGCGTCGTTCCCTCAAGCATTACCGTGCCGGCATAGGCACGGGCCATGTTGAGGTTGGGAGCATTGGGCGACGGATTGATCCACAGGCGGTCGGCCGGCCAGCCGAAGCCGGGCGCGGCGGCGGGATCGTATCCCTCCATCGCGATCACCCGATAATCGACGTCGAGCTTGAACTGGCGCACGAACCATTGGCCCATCTCGCCCATCGTCAGGCCGTGGCGCATGACCATCGGGCCGGCGCCGACGAAGCTTTCCCAGCCGGGCTCGAGCAATGTCCCCTCGACCGGCCGACCCGCCGGGTTGGGCCGATCGAGGACCCACACCGCCTTGCCGTGCTCGGCGGCCGCCTCGAGCACGTAGAGCAGCGTCGTGACAAAGGTGTAGATCCGGCAGCCGAGGTCCTGCAGGTCGACGAGGAGCACGTCGAAGCTGCTCATCATCTGCCCGCTCGGGCGGCGCACTTCGCCGTACAGGCTGAAAACCGGGATACCGAGCCGCGGATCGGTTTCGTCCGCGGTCTCGACCATATTGTCCTGCTTGTCGCCCTTGAGCCCGTGCTGCGGGCCGAAGGCGGCGGCGAGGTTGATCTCCGGGCAATCGGCGAGCGCGTCCATACTGTGGGTCAGGTCGCGCGTGACCGAGGCGGGATGGGCGAGCAAGGCGACGCGTTTGCCGGCCAGCGGAGCGCGCAGCGCGGGGTCGGCGAGCAGCCGTTCGATGCCGAGATTCATGGGCTCAGGCTATGGGCGAGAGCGTCGCGGCAAAGCAAGAGCGGTGATGGAAATCGGGCGCGCCTTCCGGATGGGCCATCGCCCAAAAGCTCTTGGCGCCGTCCCGCTCCTCGATTACCGCCGACAGGCCGAGCTGCCACTGCGCGTCCGCGGGCACGGCGATAGTCCCGCCCAGCGTCCACCAGGTCAGATTGTCCTCGAGCCGGATGTAGGGCGGCGCAGCGATGTCGGCCGGGCGCATGCCGGCGCGATAGTCGTCGAAATCATAGGCCGCCCAGTCGCCCGACGGCGCGAAATTCCATTCGCGATAGGCGGCCTCGCCGGGGCTGGCGAGAAAGGCCTCGAAGCAGGTGGTGCTCCACAGCTCGTCGCGCCGAGCCCCCTCGCCCGGCGGCGGGACGACGAAGCGCGCCGCCGGGGCGCCGACTCCGAACCAGATGTTGAGCGTCGCGCTGGCCCCGAATGCCGCCGAGAGCTCGGCCGTCGCCCACAGGTCGAACGGCTCGCCCGACAGCGGCGTTTGCGGGTGGCAGATTAACGGTCGGCGCACGTCTGGCGGTCCTTCGACAAGGCGCGAACAGTCGGTTAGGGACAGCGCGATGTCCAGCTACCAATCCTCGCTTCTGAAGCTGCTCGACGAGCGCGGCTATATTCACCAGCTGACCGACGCCGCCGGGCTCGACTCGCTTGCGGTACGCGAGACGGTGACCGGCTATATCGGCTTCGACGCCACCGCGCCGAGCCTGCACGTCGGCAGCCTGGTCCAAATCATGCTGCTGCGCCGCCTCCAGCAGGCCGGCCACCGCCCGATCGTCCTGATGGGCGGCGGCACGACCAAGGTCGGCGACCCGAGCTTCAAGTCGGAGGAGCGCCAGCTGCTCGACGAGGAGACGATCGCGCGCAACATCGCCTCGATCGGCCGCATCTTCGAGCGCTTCCTGACGTTTGGCGACGGACCGACCGACGCCATCATGCTCAACAACGACGACTGGCTGTCGGGCCTGGAATATCTGCCGTTCCTGCGCGAGGTCGGCCGCCACTTCTCGGTCAACCGCATGCTGACCTTCGACAGCGTCCAGCTGCGGCTCGAGCGCGAGCAGTCGCTGAGCTTCCTCGAGTTCAACTACATGATCATGCAGGCCTATGACTTCCTCGAACTGTCGCGGCGCGAGGGATGCCGGCTGCAGCTCGGCGGTTCGGACCAGTGGGGCAACATCGTCAACGGGGTTGAATTGTGCCGCCGAGCCGACGGCACGGAGGTGTTCGCGGTCACCACCCCGCTGATCACCACCGCGGACGGCGGCAAGATGGGCAAGACTGCGCGCGGCGCGATTTGGCTCAACGCCGACCAGCTCAGCGCCTACGATTACTGGCAATTCTGGCGCAACACGCAGGATGCCGACGTTGGGCGTTTCCTGCGCCTGTTCACCGATCTTCCGCTCGAGCAGATCGCCAAGCTCGAGAGCTTGCGCGATGCCGAAATCAACGACGCCAAGGTTGTGCTCGCGACCGAGGCGACGGCGCTGCTACACGGCCGCGAGGCGGCGCTCGACGCCAAGGCGACAGCCAAGACGACATTCGCCGGAGGGGTCGGCGAGCAATTGCCGACGCTCGCGATTACCGACGGGATGACCGTGGCGCAGGCGCTCACCGCGCTCGGCTTCACTGCCTCCAACGGCGAGGCCAAGCGCAAGATCGCGGAAGGGGCGGTTCGGATCGACGATGCGGTGGTCAGCGATCCGGCGCTGGTCGTTTCCGAGGGGCGGCTCAGCCTTGGCAAGAAGAAGCACGGACTGCTCAGCCGCTCCTGAGCAGGGCGACCGCCTGGTCGCGCTCGAATAGATAGAGGCAGGTGCGGGCCGCCTGGCCGCGGGGGGAGTCAAGGCCGCCGTCGCGGTCGAGGAGGAGCTGGGCGTCCGCGTTGGCGAGCGGGGCGAGGTCGGCGACGTCCTCGGGCGCGGCGAGGCGGAAGGCCTGCTCGCCCGACTGGCGGGTACCGAGGATCTCGCCGGGGCCGCGCAGTTTGAGGTCCTCCTCGGCGATTCGGAAGCCGTCGTTGGTCTCGCGCATCAGCGCCAGTCGCGCCCGGCTGGTGTCGTTGAGCTTGTCGCCGCGCAGCAGGATGCAGCGGCTGAGCGCCGCGCCGCGCCCGACCCGGCCGCGCAGCTGGTGCAGTTGCGCAAGGCCGAAGCGCTCCGCTCCCTCGACCACCATCAATGTCGAATTCGGGACATCGACCCCAACCTCGATCACCGTCGTCGCCACCAGCACCGCAAGATCACTGCGCGCGAAGGCGGCCATCACCGCGTCCTTGTCGGGGCCCTTCATTCGACCGTGGACCAGGCCGATCCTTTCGGCTCCGAAACGAGCGCCGAGGATGGCGGCGCGCTCCTCAGCGGCGGCGGCGTCGACTGCCTCGTTCTCCTCGACCAATGGGCAGACCCAATAGGCCTGGCCGCCGGCATCGATGTGGCGGCCCAAGCCGGCGATGACCTCGGCCAGCTTCTGGTCGGAGACGACGCGGGTCTCGACCGGGGTGCGGCCGGGCGGCATCTCGTCGATCCGGCTGACGTCCATCTCGCCATAATGGGTGAGCGTCAGCGTCCGCGGGATCGGCGTCGCCGTCATCGCCAGCAAATGCGGCGGGTGCTCGGCCTTGGAGGTCAACAGCAGGCGCTGCGAGACCCCGAAGCGGTGCTGCTCGTCGATTACCGCGAGGCCGAGCGACTTGTAGGTGACCTTCTGCTGGAAGATGGCATGTGTGCCGACGAGGATGTGGATCGATCCGTCGGCGAGGCCCATCAGCGTCGCCTCGCGCGCCCTGCCCTTCTCGCGGCCGGTGAGGATGGCGACATTGACCCCAAGCGGCGCGCACTGCGCCTGTAGGGTGGCGAGATGCTGGCGGGCGAGGATCTCGATCGGGGCGAGCAGCGCGGCCTGAGCGCCGGCCTCGACCGCGGTCAGCATGGCGAGAAGCGCAACGAGGGTCTTGCCGGAGCCGACGTCGCCTTGGAGCAGGCGCAGCATCGGCGCGGTCTGGGCCATGTCGCCCCGAATCTCCTCGACCACCCGGCGCTGGGCCCCGGTCAGCTCGTGGGGGAGCTTGAGGCGCCCGGTGATCGACCCGTCGCCCTGCAGCGAGCGGGTACGGCGGCGGCGGCTCGACTGGCGCAGCAGCAGCAAGGCGAGCTGGTTGGCGAACAATTCGTCATAGGCCAGGCGGCGGCGCGCCTCGCCCGGCTCGCGGTGCGCCTCGGCCAGCGCCGCCCGCCACCGCGGCCAGCACTGGCGGGCGAGCAGCGACGGCTCGATCCATTCGTCGAGGTCGGGCGCGCGCTCGAGCGCAAGCAGCGCAAGCTCGCGCATGCGCTTGTTGGCGATGCCCTCGGTCAGCGGATAGACCGGCTCGCGAATGGCGAAGGCGTCCGCCTCGCCGGGGGCGACCACCTCGGGATGGACGATCTGCCATTCGCTCCCGAACTGGTCGAGCCGGCCGGCGACGACGCGCGACTCGTTGAGCGGCAATTGCTTCCTCGCCCATCCGGGATTGTTGAAGAATGTCAGCGTGATGGTGTTGCCGCTTGAGTCGGCGGCGTAGATCCGCGTCGGCGCGCGGCCGGTGCCCGAGCGGACCTCGAACGGGGTCACGTCGAGGATGACAATGCGGCCGAGCAGCGAGGCATCGGCGGCGCCCGCGCGGACTCGCTCGATCGTCCCGGTCGGCAGATGAAAGGCGAGATCGAGTGCTCGGGCGATGCCGAGCCGGGCGAGGGCCTTGGCGACGTTCGGGCCGACGCCCTTCAGCGCCTCGACTTCGGCAAACAGCGGATTGAGGAGCTCGGGACGCATGGGCCATCGGACCCTAGCGCGGGCCGCCGCACCTGCCTACATGCCGCGCCATGCCGGGCGACGACGAGCTGAAGGCGCTTCACTGGCGCGCGCACCACCGCGGGACGCGCGAGGCAGATTTGATGATCGGCGGCTACTTCGACCGCCATCATGCGGACTGGGGCGCGGGGGAGCGCGCGTGGTTCGCCGCGCTGCTAGACGAACAAGATGTCGACGTCATGGCCTGGGCGATCGGAACCGCGCGCGCGCCGGAGCGCTTCCAAGGGCCAATGCTAGACCAATTGAAAGCCCTCGACTTCATCCGGATCGCACGGTGACGTCCAAGCAAGTCCAAAACGAACCGCTGCAGCGGATCATCAGCGCCACGGCCCCGCTCACCTTATCGCGGGTGCCGGCAGGATGCCTGCCGTGGCTGGCGGGCGATGTGGCTCGGGCGGCAAGAGGCCGCGCCGTGATCATCGCCGCCGACGAAGCGGCGATGCGCGCGCTGGCCGACACCGCGCCGGTGTTCACGCCGGAGTTGGAGGTCATCACCTTCCCGGCGTGGGACTGCTTGCCGTACGACCGCGCGTCGCCTGCGCTGCGGGTGATGGCCGAGCGGCTCGGCGCGCTGCATGCCCTGCAGGCCAAGCCAAAAGGACCGCAATTGCTGGTGACGACGGTCAATGCCGTCACCCAGCGCGTGCTGACCCCGTTCCGCATTCGCCAGTTCACCCGCCGGCTGGCCGAGGGCGAGCGGATCGAGCGCGATGCGCTGATCACGACGCTGGCCGCCAATGGCTACCAGCGCAGCGACGCGGTCCATGACAGCGGCGAATTCGCCGTGCGCGGATCGATCGTCGACCTATTCCCCGCGGGAGCCTCTCAACCGGTCCGCCTCGACTTCTTCGGCGACGAGGTCGAGTCGATGCGCGCCTTCGACCCGGCCGACCAGCGCTCGTCGGGCAAGGCTGAGCCGTTCGTGCTGATGCCGGCCAGCGAGGCCCTGCTCGACGAGGACAGCGTCAAGCGCTTCCGCGCCCGCTATCGCGAGAAGTTCGGCGCCGGCGCGACCGGCGACCCGGTCTATCAGGCGGTCAGCGACGGACGCCGGCTGGCCGGGATGGAGCATTGGCTGCCGCTGTTCGAGGAGCGGCTCGAGACCCTGTTCGATCACCTCGGCGAGGGCGACGTCATCATCCGCGATTCCAATGCCGACAAGGCGTGGGCGGCGCGGCGCGAGGCGATCGACGATTATTACGCCAATCGCGAACGGGCGATGGTCAGCGAGCCGGGCAGCTACCGCCCGCTGGCGCCGTCCGAGCTCTACCTCAGTACCAAGGAATGGGAGGGGTTTGAGTCGGGGCGGCCGATCCATCTCGCGACCGCGTTCGGCGAGCCCGAAAGCGATCGCGTGATCGACTTCGCGGTCGACGGCGCGCGCGACTTCGCGCCCGAGCGGGCGAACAACGACAATGTCTATGAAGCGGTTGTCAAGCACGCCTCCAAGCTCAAGAAAGACAAGAAGAAAATCATTTTCGCCAGCTACAGCGCCGGGGCCCGCGAACGCCTTGCCGGACTGCTCGAGGACCATGGCCTCAACGCGCTGAAGCAGGTTCGTACGTGGCAGGAGGCGCTGGGCGCACGCGGCGATGCGGCGCTGCTGGTGCTTCCGCTCGACCACGGGTTCACCGCGCCCGACGTCGCGGTGCTGACCGAGCAGGACATGCTCGGCGACCGGCTGGTGCGGCGCAAGCGGCGGCGCAAGGGGGCCGACGCCTTCCTCGCCGAACTGGCCGCGCTGAGTCCGGGCGATCTGGTGGTCCATGCCGATCACGGCATCGGCCGCTACGAGGGGTTGACCTCGATCCAGGTCGGCAAGGCGCCGCACGATTGCGTCGCGCTGGAATATGCCGGCGGCGACAAGCTCTACGTGCCGGTCGAGAATATCGACGTGCTGTCGCGCTTCGGATCGGACGAGAGCGGCAAGGCGAGCCTCGACAAATTGGGCGGCGAGGCGTGGCAGCGGCGCAAGGCGCGGATGAAGGAGCGGATCCGCGAGATCGCCGGCGAACTGATCAAGACCGCCGCGCTGCGCGCCACCCGGCCGGGCCAGGTGGCGGAAGCCGACAGCGCCTTCCCGCAGTTCGTCGACCGCTTCCCCTATGAGGAGACGGACGACCAGGACCGGGCGATCGGCGAGGTGCTTGACGACCTTTCCAGCGGCAAGCCGATGGACCGGCTGGTGTGCGGCGATGTCGGCTTCGGCAAGACCGAGGTCGCACTGCGGGCGGCGTTCGTCGCGGCGATGGCCGGTTACCAGGTGGCGGTGGTGGCGCCGACGACGCTGCTCGCGCGCCAGCATTTCTCCAACTTCCAGGAGCGCTTCAAGGGCTTCCCGATCAACATCGGTCGGCTGTCGCGGCTGGTCCCGGCGGCCGAGGCGAAGCGGACCAAGGAGGGGCTCGAGAAGGGCAAGGTCGACATCGTCATCGGCACCCATGCGATTTTGGCAAAGTCGTTGAAATTCAAGAAGCTGGGGCTGGTCATTGTCGACGAGGAGCAGCATTTCGGAGTGACCCACAAGGAGCGACTGAAGGCGCTCAAGGCCGACGTCCATGTGCTGACCCTCACCGCGACTCCGATCCCGCGCACGCTGCAGATGGCGATGAGCGGCTTGCGCGAGCTGTCGGTCATCCAGACCCCGCCGGTCGATCGGCTGGCGGTGCGGACGTACGTGGCGCCGTGGGACCCGGTGGTGATCCGCGAGGCGCTGCTGCGCGAACATTATCGCGGCGGGCAGAGCTTCTTCGTCGTGCCGCGGATCGCCGACCTCGCCGACATCGAGGAGTGGCTGCGCGAGGAGGTGCCGGAGGTCAAAGCGGTGACCGCGCACGGCCAGATGGCGCCGAGCGAGGTCGAGGAGCGGATGAGCGCCTTCTACGACCGCAAGTATGACGTGCTGCTGTCGACCACGATCGTCGAGAGCGGGCTCGACATTCCGAGCGCCAACACGCTGATCGTCCACCGCGCCGACCGCTTCGGCCTGGCCCAGCTCTACCAGCTGCGCGGGCGCGTCGGGCGGTCGAAGACGCGGGCCTACGCCTATCTGACGACCGCGCCCAACCGGAGCATGACCGAGGGGGCCGAGAAACGGCTTCAGGTGCTGGCCAATCTCGACAGCCTCGGCGCCGGCTTCCAGCTCGCCAGTCACGACCTCGATATCCGCGGCGCTGGCAATTTGCTCGGTGACGAGCAGTCGGGGCACATCAAGGAGGTCGGGTTCGAGCTCTACCAGTCGATGCTGGAGGAGGCGATCGTCGAGCTGAAGAGCGGCGTGGCGGAAGTGTCGCGCCAGGCTTTCTCGCCGCAAATCAATGTCGAAGCGCCGATCCTTATTCCGGAACATTATGTTCCCGACCTCGATCTGCGGATGGGGTTGTACCGGCGGCTGGGCGACCTCGAGGACCGCCAGCAGGTCGAGGAATTTGCCGCCGAAATGATCGACCGCTTCGGGCCGCTGCCCGACGAGACGCGCAATCTGCTGACCATCGTCGAGACCAAGATCAATTGCCGGAAAGCATGCATCGCCAAGCTCGACGCCGGGGCCAAGGGCGCGGTGGTGACCTTTGCCGAGGGCGGCTTCCCCGATCTTGCCGGGCTGCTGGCCTATGTCGAGCGGCTGAAGGGCCAGGCGCGGCTTCGGCCGGACAGCAAGCTGGTGATCAGCCGCGACTGGCCGAGCGGGGCGGCGCGGCTCAATGGCGCGCTGCAAATCTCGCGCGGGCTGAGCCGGGTGCTTGCCGCGGCGGACAAGGAGCGCGCGCTGGAGCCGGCCTAGAGCGCGGCGTAGCGGGCGAGCTCGGCCTCGCTCAGCGCCGGCGCCATCAGGAAGCCCTGGGCGGTGGTGCAGCCCCATTCGGCGACTTGCCGCAGCTGCGCCTCGGTCTCAATGCCCTCGGCGCAGACCGCCAGCCCGAGCTCGCGCGCCATGGCGACGATCGCCCGGACGACGACCTGGCCGCGCGGGTCGGCGAGTCCGGCGATCAGCGTCCGGTCGATCTTGAGGATGTCGAGCGGGAGCGCGGTGAGGTAGGTCAGATTGGCGTAGCCGGTGCCGAAGTCGTCGAGCGCGACCCTCACCCCCCATTGGCGCAGCCAGGCGAGCTTCGCGGCGGCGTTGACCGGGTCGGTGACGAGGCTGCTCTCGGTGATCTCGAGCGTCAGGCGCGCGGGGTGGACCCCGAGGCGGTTGCATTCGCCGATCAGCCAGCTGCCGTAGGACGGGCGTGCGAGGTCGGCGGCGAGGCAATTGAGCGCGAGGCCGATGGTGGCGAGCGGGCCGCCCCAGCGCGCGGCGGCGGCCAGTGCGGCGCTCTGGGCGTGACGCGACAGGCGCTCGCCGAGCCCGGCGGCGTCGGCGCGGAAGAACAGGCGCTCGCTCGAGCGTTCGAGGGGGGAGCGGGTCAATGCCTCGACCGCGACCAGCGCGCCGGTCGCGGTATCGACCTGCGGCTGAAAGCGCAGCGCGATCTCATCCGCTGCAATGGCGCGCTCGAGCTGGAGGTCGCGGCGCGGCGGCACGGCTGGCCGGAGCTGGTCGGATGCGCGCTGGGCCGCGATGGTCATACGCTATACTTCCCTCGGGTGACCGGCCCTCGCTAGGCCGATCGGCGCGGGGGCGGAACGGCGCGCTGGCACGCGCTCCATATCGGGACGGTGGATAAGCGCTGCGAAACCCCTATGTTCGCGCCACGATGAGCGCCCGCCCTGCCCCGTCCGAGCCGCGCTTTGCGGTGATCGCATCCGAGCGCGACGTGGCGCAGGCGGCTGAGCGCAGCCTGGCCAAGCGCTACAAGCCGGCGGGCCGCGACGAGGCCGACGTGTTGGTCGTGCTCGGCGGCGACGGCTTCATGCTGCAGACGCTTCACGCGATGCTCGACGCGGGCGACCAGCGGCCGCTGTTCGGGATGAATCGCGGGACGGTCGGCTTCCTGATGAACGAGTGGAAGGTCGGCGGGCTGGCCGAGCGGCTGGCGGCGGCCAAGGCAGTCAAGGTGCGGCCGCTGGCGATGCAGGCGACCCGCCTCGACGGGTCGGTCGCCGAGCATCCGGCGATCAACGAGGTCAGCCTGCTCCGCCAGACCCGCCAGGCGGCGCAGATCGAGCTGTCGGTCGACGGCCGGGTGGTGATGGAGGAACTGGTCTGCGACGGCGTGCTGGTCGCGACGCCGGCCGGTTCGACCGCCTACAATTTCTCGGCGCGCGGCCCGATTTTGCCGCTGTCGGCGAACATGCTGGCGCTGACCCCGATCGCGCCGTTCCGACCGCGGCGCTGGACCGGCGCGATCCTGCCCGACGACGTCGCGGTGACCCTGCGCGTGCTCGAAGCCGCAGAGCGCCCGGTGGCGGCGGTCGCCGACCAGGTCGAGGTTCGCAATGTCGCCGAGGTGCGGGTGACGCTCGACCGCAAGCGCGCCCTCACCCTGCTGTTCGATCCCGAGCATGCGCTCGACGAGCGGATCGCGATGGAGCAATTCCTGACTTGAGGCTTGCGCGCGGCGCGTTGCTGAGTCATAGGCGCGCTCGTCCGATACGGACCGCTCCCCGATAGCTCAGCGGTAGAGTAGGTGACTGTTAATCACTTGGTCGTTGGTTCGAATCCAACTCGGGGAGCCATTTTCCAGCGCTAGAAAGAAACGAAGCGGCCGGTCCGAAGACCGACCGCCCCGGCAAGGTGCGTTCGTGCCCTCTGGGAAGGCCACCTCGCGGGCGTAGAAACGCCCGGTCGGGGGTAGAGGTCGAGGGTCGGGTTGCGGTTGTACCGGGATGGGACGGTCTCTCCCGTCGCCCCAGCGCAGGCTGGGGCCCATGCCTTGCCGTGGTGCCCTCACCGTGAGGCATGGATCCCAGCCTTCGCTGGGATGACGATTTAGCCCTCCAGCGCGGCCATCAGGCTGGCGTTGCCGCCGGCGGCGGTGGTGTCGATGCAGGTGACGCGTTCGGTGGCGAAGCGAGGGACGTAGTGCGGGCCGCCGGCCTTGGGACCGGTGCCCGAAAGGCCCTCGCCGCCGAACGGCTGGCTCTCGACCACCGCGCCAATCTGGTTGCGATTGACGTAGAGATTGCCGACGCGGGCGTGGCGCTCGACGAAGTCGCGGGTGGTGTCGATCCGGCTCTGCAGGCCGAGCGTCAGGCCGTAGCCGGTGCGGTTGATGCTTTCGATCACCCGGTCCAGCTCGCCGGATTTCCAGCGGATGACGTGGAGGATCGGCCCGAAGTTCTCCTGTTGGAGCTGGTTGAGCCGGTCGATCTCGTAGATCGCGGGCGGGACGAAAAAGCCGTTGGCGGCGAGCTCGTCCGGGATCGCGCGGCGGCGCACCAGCTTAGCGTTCTGGTCCAGCCAGTCGAGATGAGCGAGCAGCGCCTTCTGCGCTTCGGCGTCGATCACCGGGCCGACATCGGTGGTGAGCGCGCGCGGATCGCCGATGGCGAGGCAATCCATCGCCCCGGCGATCATCGCGATCATCGCGTCGGCGACATCGTCCTGGACGAACAGCACGCGCAGCGCTGAGCAGCGCTGGCCGGCCGACTGGAAGCTCGAGGCGACGACGTCGCGCGCGACCTGCTCGGGCAAGGCCGACGAATCGACGATCATCGCGTTCTGGCCCCCCGTCTCGGCAATGAACGGGATCAGCGGGCCATCGCGCTCGGCCAGCGAGCGTGCGATCCGGCGCGCGGTGTCGGTCGAACCGGTGAAGGCGACCCCGGCGGTCTGCGGATGGGTGCACAGATAGGCCCCGACGCTGCCGTCGCCGGGGACGAGCTGGACGACCTCGGTCGGAATGCCGGCCTCGTGCATCAGGCGGATGGCATGGGCGCCGATCAGCGGGGTCTGCTCGGCCGGCTTGGCCATCGCCGCATTGCCGGCAGCGAGCGCTGCGGCGACCGGCCCGGCGAAGATCGCCAGCGGAAAATTCCACGGCGAAATGCACGTCCATACCCCGCGGCCGTGGAGGCGCAGCTGGTTGAGCTCGCCGGTCGGGCCCGGGAGCGGCAGCGGCCGGTCGAACTTGGATCGCGCCTCGGCCGCATAAAAACGCAGGAAGTCGACCCCCTCGCGCACTTCGAGCACCGCGTCGGGCAGGGTTTTGCCCGCCTCGCGCATGCACAGCGAAAAGAAGATCTCACGGTCGCGCTCGAACAGGTCGGCGGTGCGCTCAAGTAAATCGGCGCGGGCCGGGCCGCCGAGCGAGTCCCACGCCGGCTGGGCCTCGGCGGCAGCCGTCATCGCACGGTCGATCGTCGGCGCATCGGCTTCGGCGACAGTGCCGATGACGATCCGCCGGTCGTGGGGGGAGGTGACCGGCGCGCCCCCTTTCCCCTCGCCCGCCTGCCACTGGCGCTCGTCGAGCGCCTTCAACCGTTCGAGCAGCGGCTCGCGCACCAACGGGTCGCTGAGATCGACCCCGGCGCTGTTCCGCCGCGCCGCGCCGAAGATCGCGTTGGGCAAGAGGATCGCGGGGTTGCGCTTGGGCTCGAGCGCGGCGAGTTCGGCGACCGGATCGCGCACCAGCGCGTCGAGCGGGACGTCGTCGTCGGCCATGCGGTTGACGAACGAGGAATTGGCGCCGTTCTCGAGCAGCCGGCGGACGAGGTAAGCGAGCAGGTCCTTGTGGCTCCCGACCGGGGCATAGATGCGCACCGGAGTCGGCTGCTCGCCGATCCCGCGCTCGAGCTCGGCCAGTTCGTCGTACAGCCCCTCGCCCATGCCGTGGAGGCGCTGGAATTCGAACCCCGGCGCGCCGGCGCGCGGACCGGCCATCGCCTTCACCACCGCAATGGTGTTGGCATTGTGGGTGGCGAAGGCGGGATAAATGACGTCGCTCGCGCCAAGCATGGCCCTGGCGCAGGCGAGGTAGGAGACGTCGGTCGCGACCTTGCGGGTCCACACCGGATAATCGGCGAGCCCGGCGACCTGGGCGGCCTTGACCTCGGTGTCCCAATAGGCGCCCTTGACGAGGCGGACCATGAAGCGGCGGCCGTGCTTGCGGCCGACCGCCGCGACCCAATCAATCAGCGGCACGGCGCGCTTCTGATAGGCCTGGACGGCGAGGCCGAAGCCCTGCCAGCCATTTGCAAACAGGCTGTCGTCCGCCGCCAATTCCTCGAAGATGTCGAGGCTCGGCTCGAGCCGGTCGGCCTCCTCGGCGTCGATGGTGAGGTGGACGTCGGCCGCGGCGGCGGTGCGCATCAGGTCGCGAAGCACCGGCAGGATCACCGCCTTGGCCTCGGCGACGTGGCTCCACTCGTAGCGCGGATGGAGCGCGCTGAGTTTGACCGAGATTCCGGGGGCGGCGCGCACCCCCTGCCCCCGCGCCGCGGCGGCGATGGTCGCCAGCGCGCCCCGATAGGCATCGGCATAGCGCTCGGCGTCGGCCATCGTCCGTGCCGCCTCGCCGAGCATGTCGAAACTGTGGCTAAGGCCTTTCGCCTGCTCGGGCCGCGCGCGTTTGAGTGCTTCGTCGATCGTCCGGCCGAACACGAATTGCTTGCCGAGGATCTTCATCGCCTGGCCGACCGCCGTTCGGATGACCGGCTCGCCCAGCCGCCCGACGGCCCGGCCGAGCGCCGAGCGCCAGCCGTCGGAGCGGTCGTTGGCTTCCTCGAGCACCTTGCCGGTGAGCAGCAGCGAGAAGGTCGCGGCGTTGACGAAGGTCGAGGAGGATTCGCCAAGCTTGTCGGCCCAGTCCGGCCCGGCGATCTTGTCGGCGATAAGCTCGTCGGCGGTCTCGGCATCGGGAATCCGAAGCAGCGCCTCGGCGAGGCACATCAAAGCGATGCCCTCCTCGCTGCCGAGGTCGTAGGCGGCCATGAAGGCGTCGATCCCGGCCGGCTTGTGGGCGCGCACCGATTTCACCAGCGAGCGAGCGATGACCGCCGCCTGGCGCGCCTCGGCGGGCGCCAGCCGGGCCTCGTCTAGCCGCTCGAGCGCGAGCCCGTTCTCGTCGGGCCGGTAGCAACGGCGCAGCGCGGCCCGGTCGATCATCGGCACGGCCTCAGGCGATGGCGCCGTGGCAATGCTTGAACTTGCGGCCCGACCCGCACGGGCACGGCGCGTTGCGGCTGGCCGGAGCTTCCGCGCCCTCGGGCAGCGGCGGCAGCGGCGCCTGGCTCGGCGGGGCGAACAGGCCCGGCCCGCCGCCGTCGAAGTCGGCGCTGTTGTCGTCGCCCGACAGCGGATCGAAGTGGCTGGTGATGAAGTCCGGCAGATCGGGCATCGGCAGCGGCTGGATCTGGACCTCGGCGCGCATCAGCGTGCGCGTGACGTCCTCGCGGATGGCGACCAGCAGCCGCTCGAACAGCAGGAACGCCTCCTGCTTATATTCGTCGATCGGCTTCTTCTGGGCGTACGAACGCAAGTGGATCACCTGGCGCAGCGCGTCGAGCGTGGCGAGATGCTCCTTCCAGTGATGGTCGAGGCTTTGCAGCAAGAGCTGCTTTTCGACCTCGACCCAGCGCTCGGGTTCGGCGCCGTCGGTCTTGGCCGCCATCGCCTCGGCGGCGAGCGCCTGGAGCCGCTCGGAGATGATCGCCTGGTCGACCTCCTCCTCTTTCATCCAGTCGTCGATCGGCGGATCGAGGAACAATATGTCGGCGACCGCTTCCTTGAGGCCGGGAACATCCCACTGCTCGGGGTAAGTGGCGGGCGGGCAATAGACGTCGACTAGGCTGGTGATGGTCTCCTGGCGCATGTCCTCGATGACGTCGGAGACATGGTCGGAATCCATGATCTCGGCGCGCTGGTCGTAGATCACCTTGCGCTGGTCGTTCATGACGTCGTCGAACTCGACCACCTGCTTGCGGATGTCGTAGTTGCGCGCCTCGACCTTTTTCTGCGCGGTCTCGATCGCCTTGGAGATCCACGGGCTGACGATCGCCTCGCCGTCCTCGAGATTCTTGTTCATCAGCCGGGCGAAAGCGGTCTGCGGCCCGAAGATGCGCAGCAGGTCGTCGTCGAGGCTGAGGTAGAAGCGCGACAGGCCGGGATCGCCTTGGCGGCCCGAGCGGCCGCGCAGCTGATTGTCGATGCGGCGGCTTTCGTGGCGCTCGGTGCCGAGCACGAACAGCCCGCCGGCGTCGAGCACGGCCTGCTTCTCGGCGGCGATCTCGGCGCGGATCGCCTCGGCCCTGGATTCATATTCCGGGGTCCCGGCGACGAGCTCGGGGAATTCGTCCTGCATGCGGAATTCGAGGTTGCCGCCCAATTGGATGTCAGTGCCGCGGCCGGCCATGTTGGTGGCGATGGTTACCGCGCCCATCCGTCCGGCCTGGGCGACGATATGCGCCTCGCTCTCGTGGAAGCGGGCGTTAAGGACCGAATGGCGGATGCCCTCCTTCTCGAGGAATTCGCCGAGCATCTCGGATTTCTCGATGCTGACCGTGCCGACCAGCACCGGCTGGCCCATGTCCTGGCGCTTGCGGATCTCTTTGGCTATCGCGCCGAACTTGTCGGTGATGTTCTTGTAGAACTCGTCGTCCTCGTCGATCCTTTTGACCGGCACGTTGGTCGGGATCGAGACCACGTTCATGCGGTAGATGTCGAAGAATTCGGGCGCTTCGGTCAGTGCCGTCCCGGTCATCCCCGACAGCTTGGGATACATGCGGAAGTAGTTCTGGAAGGTGATTGAGGCGAGCGTCTGGTTCTCGGGCTCGATGCGAACGCCCTCCTTGGCCTCGACCGCCTGGTGAAGGCCGTCGGACCAGCGGCGACCGTCCATCATCCGGCCGGTGAATTCGTCGATGATGACGATCTTGCCGTCCTTGACGATGTAGTCGATGTCCTTCTTGAACATGACGTTCGCCTTGAGCGCCTGGTTCAGATGGTGGACGACCTGGGTGTTGGCGATGTCGTAGAGGTTCGCGCCCTCCATCAGGCCGGCGTCCTCGAGCATCCGCTCGGCCTTCTCGGTGCCCTCTTCGGTGAGCACGACGGTGCGCTGCTTCTCGTCCTTGTCGTAGTCGGCCTCGACGAACTGCTTCACGATGGCGTCGACGCCGATGTAGAGGTCCGACTTGTCGTCGGTCGGACCGGAGATGATCAGCGGCGTTCGGGCTTCGTCGATGAGGATCGAATCGACCTCGTCGACGATGGCGAAGTGAAACGGCCGCTGGACCATCTGGTCGCGCGAATATTTCATGTTGTCGCGCAGGTAATCGAAGCCGAGCTCGTTGTTGGTCGCGTAGGTGATGTCGGAATTGTAAGCGTCGCGGCGCAGGTGATCGATGAGGTTGGGGACGATCACCCCGACCGAAAGGCCGAGGAACTTGTAGACCTGGCCCATCCACTCGGCGTCGCGCTTGGCGAGATAGTCGTTGACGGTGACGACGTGGACGCCCTTGCCGGGCAGCGCATTTAGGTAGACCGCGAGCGTGGCGACCAGCGTCTTGCCCTCGCCGGTGCGCATCTCCGCGATCTCGCCGCGGTGGAGCGCGATGCCGCCGATCATCTGCACGTCATAATGGCGCTGGCCGAGCGTGCGCGTGGCCGCCTCGCGCACCGTGGCGAACGCCTCGGGCAGGAGATCGTCGAGCTTGGCGCCCTGAGCGAGCCGGTCGCGGAACAGCTCGGTCTGGCGCCGGAGCTCGTCGTCGGTCATCGCGCTGATCGTCGGCTCGAACGCGTTGATCTGCTCGACGGTGCGCCGAAGCTTGGCGACATAGCGGTCGTTAGCCGACCCGAAGATGCTCTTGGCCAGTCCGGCGATCATGAAAACCCTCAATTCAACGCGGGCGCGGGGGGCAGGCGAACACTTCGCCCGAGCGCGTGCGGCGACGTGCGGCGCGATGTAGGTCTGGGGTGGGTGCTAGTCAATTGGATGGGCCCCGGAGAGCCCCCTTCGTCACGCCTTCGGCGTGCCACCTCCCCCGGAAAGCCGGGGGAGGATGATCGTCTACTTACGCGTTGGCGAGTTCGCCCTCGAGCCAGCTCTGGAGCGCACCCTTGGGGGCGGCGCCGACCTTCTGGGCGACCGGGCGGCCGTCCTTGAACAGCACCATCGTCGGGATTCCGCGCACGCCATAATGGCCCGGGGTCGCCGGATTCTCGTCGATGTTGAGCTTGACGATGTCGACCTTCTCGCCGAGCTCGCCGGCGATCTCCTCAAGCGCCGGCGCGATCATCCGACACGGGCCGCACCATTCCGCCCAGAAATCGACGAGCACCGGCCTGGACGCGCCAAGCACTTCGGTCTGGAAATCCTGGTCGGTGACGGCACGAGTACCCATGAGCATGTTCTCCTTCGTTGCGGCGCATATGGGCGCTCGATGGTGCCTGCTCAACCGGGCACGGCGAGGATTTTCGGCCCGGCGGTGTAGAGCAGCGCCGCGTCGATCGTCCGGTCGGGGAAGATCACCGCCAGCGCGTCGCGATAGGCCTCCATCTGCAGGCGGTGCGCGCGCGGCAACGAGTCGGGACCGGAGGGCACGTTCGTCCCAGTCTTGAAATCGATCAGCCGGACCCGCGTGCTGTCGACCAGCAGGCGGTCGACCGCCCCGGCGATTACCCGACCGTCGGGCAGGGTGGCGGCGATCGGCGCTTCGGCGAGCGAGCCGGGCCCGAACAGCTCGGCATGGACCGGATCGGCGATGATCGCGCAGGCCAGGCCGGCGATTTCCTCGCGCGCCGCGGCGTCGCTCACCCCGGCGCTGTGCTTGAGCCAGGCCAAAGCGGCGGCGCGGCGGCGGTCGGGCGCGACCTCGGGCAGGCGCTCGAACAGGCGGTGAAGCAGGGTCCCGCGCCGCGCCGCAGCGGAGCCACCCGGCGGCGGCGGCGGAAACGGCTGGTCGTCCTCGGCCAGCGCCGAGGGCGCGAGCGGGCGCGGCGGGCGGGCTTCAGGCGGCGCAGGCCGGCGCAGCCAGTCGGGAAGCGCGGGATCGATCGCGACCGCCGTGCGCTCCCGCTTGCGGGGCACATCGCCGCTGACGGCGTGGACCAGCCCGCCGTCCTCTTCGACCGCATCGAGCCGCTCGAGCGCCTGACGGACGATCTCGTGCCAGCTCAGCTCGGCGACGCTCTTCTTGCGAATGCCGGTGACCACCAGATGCTCCTGGGCGCGGGTCAAGGCAACGTAGAGCAGGCGCAGATGCTCCGCGCGGTCGAGCTGCTCGTCGCGCTCGATCAGCGCGGTGAACGGGTCGCGGCGCTCGGCCTTGCGCGGACGGATCAGCGGCACTTCATGGCCGCGGACCGGGAAATCGAGCGGCGGGCTGGTCGGGCCGAGCTTGGCCGGATCGGCAGTGGCGTCGGCGAGGATCACCAGCGGCGCCTCCAGCCCCTTGGCGCCGTGGACCGTCATCACCCGCACCGCGTCGGCGGACGCGGACGGATCGCGCTTGATCTCGACGTCGCCGCTCGCAAACCAGGCGAGGAAGCGTTCGAGCGAGGCGGTCTCGGCGCGCTCGAACTCAAGCGCCGAACTGACCAGCTCCTCGATCGGGTCGCGCGCCTCGGGCCCAAGCCGCTCGATCAGCCGCCGCCGCCCCTGCATCGGGCCTGACAGAATGGTTTCGAGGAAGCGCGACGGGACGGCGTAATCGGCCATCGCCAGCAACGGCCGGAGCAGGTCGAGCGCCGCGGCGCCATCGGCATCGGACGCGGCGCGGTCCTGAAGCACCGGCCACAGGTCGCCGTTGCGATCATAGGCCAGCCGGTAGAGCGAGTCCTGGTCCCAGCCGATCAACGGCGAGACCAGCAGTGAGGCGAGGTTGAGATTGTCGAGCGGCTGAACCGCGAAGGTGATCGCGGCGAGCAGATCCTTGACGGCCAGCGGCCGCTGCAGATGCAGCCGGTCGATACCGGCCACCTTGACCTTTTCCGCGAACAGACGCGCGACGATCAGCGAGGCGAGCTCGCCCCGGCTGCGCACCAGGATCAGGATGTCGCCCGGCGACAGCTGCCGGCCGGTGGTGGCGAGCACCGGCTTTTCGTCGATCCGCGCGCGGACCCATTTGGAGATCCGCGAGGCGTGGGCACGATCGGCCTCGTCGAGCCAGCCCTCCTCCCCTTCCGCCTCTCCGCGCTCGGCCTCGACATCGGTCGCCGGCCACCATTCGACGCGGCCCGGTCGCGCGCCGTGGAACACGCGATGGAGCGGCGGCGGCGCCTTGAGCCCGAGCGCCTCGTGCCCGGTCACGGCGATCGCCGAATCGACCAACTGGAGAATCGCCGGCGAGGAGCGGAAGCTGGAGCTGATCGCGACGTCGCGGAAGTCGCGGGGGATGACCTCCGGGTCGGCCAGCGCCGCCTGCCGCAGATCGTCGGCCTTGGCCTCGACCCGCCCCCGCATCCGCTCATATTCGGCCGGGTCGGTGCCCTGGAAGCGGAAGATCGCCTGCTTGTAGTCGCCGACCATGAACAGGGTTCGCCAGCGCCGCTCGGCCTCGCTTGAGCCGCTGAAAAATTCGTCGGTCAGCGCGTCGACGATCGCCCATTGGTCGGCGTTGGTGTCCTGCGCCTCGTCGACCAGAATGTGATCGGTCCGGCGGTCAAGCTTGAAGCGCACCCACGCGCCGATCCCGGGCTGTTCGAGCAACGCCCGGGTCCAGTGGATGAGGTCGTCGAAATCGGCCACTCCGGCGGCGCGCTTGGCAGCGGCATAGGCGATGGCGTAGGCCTGGCCGGCGCGCAGACCCGCCGCCTGGATGGCGACCAATGCGGCGGCCGAGCGCATCGCCACGATCTGAGCGATCGCATCGGCCAGCGCGGCACAATCGCGGTCGTAGTCGCAATGCGCCTTGCGCTGCCCGGCCGAAACGACGCGCGGATTGCCGGTGCCGGTGAAGAACACCGACGCGAGCCGGTCGAGCGCGGCAACCCGGCCGTGGGGGTCGAGCGCCAGCCATTCTTCGACTGCCGCGGCGTGGGCCATGCCGGTGGTTGTGCCCCAATCGAGATTGGCCCGGCCGATGGTGCGGAGCAATTCGCAATCGAAGCGGTCGTCGTGACAAAGATCCGCGATCAGCGCGTCGATATCGCCCGCCTCGAGGCCGACCAGATCGCGCAGCGCCGGTTCGATCGTCGCGGGATGGCCGAGCGCGGCGAGCGCCGCGCCGCGATGCGCGCAGGTCAGCAGATATTGCTCCGCGCCCTGCTCGCCGAGCCGCATCGACAGCGCCTGAATGTCGGCGATGAGGCCGGTGTCGCCGCCCACCTCAGCGTCGGCGATCAGAGTGGCCAGCGTGCGGCGGGCGAGCTGTTGCTCGGCACGGCCCTCGATCGGCTGGAACCCGGGCGTGATCCCGGCTTCGGCGGGAAAGGCGGCGAGCAGCGTCTGGGCGAAGGCGTGGATGGTCTGAATTCGCAAGCCGCCGGGCGCCTCGAGCACGCGCGCGAACAGCCGCCGTGCGTCGTCGCGGGTCGACGGGCCGATGTCCGCCCCGAGCGCACGCAAGTCGAGGCCGAGGTCGTCGTCCTTCATCCGCACCCAGCGCGCCAGCCGCTCGCCGATGCGGTTGGCCATCTCCGCCGCACCGGCCTTGGTGAAGGTGAGGCACAGGATCGCCTCGGGCCGAACCCCGCCGAGCAGCAGGCGGAGCACGCGCGCGGTCAGCACCTGGGTCTTGCCGGTCCCTGCGGAGGCGGAGACCGCGGCGTGGACTTCGGGATCGACCGCCAGCCGCTGCTCGTCGTGAAGGGTCGGCAAAGGCTTGAGGCGACGCGGCATCACACGACCGTAGCGCGCGGCTGGGCGCTTCCCAAGCGGGCAACATCGCAATATGCGCGGAGCCGGATCACAGCGGAGCCGACGATGAGCGACAACGACGACAAGCCCGAGCGCAGGACCAAGCTGGTCAAGGCCGGAGTGGCGGTCGGGATCGGCTCGGCGGCGATCGTCGCGGCGCTGCTCTACGCCTCGAAGGTCAAGAAGCCGAAGCGCTAGGGCGTTCTTCGCGGCCGTACCATTCGTCGAGCCGCATCAGCTGGTCATAATCGCCGTAGGGCGCGAAGGCGGGGTGGAGCTTGGCGGTGAACGGCGCATCGCCGGTCAACCAGGCCGCCGCCGCGGCGAGGAAATGCCGCAGGGTCGACTCGAGGAACATCTCGCTGCCGATCTTGAGGTCCGGCGCCTGGCGAAAACCGAATTGGCCGTTCTTCTTGGCCAGCGACCAATATTCGTGCGCCATCGGCGTTCCGCCGACCCCCTCGAACCCGCCGTCGCGGGCGATGAGGCCGAGCAGGCCCAGTTGCAGCGCGAAGCCTTCGGTAATGGTGCCGGGCTTGGGCGGCTGGCCGGTCTTGTAGTCGACGATCGCCAGCCCGCCGCCGGGGAGCGAATCGATGCGGTCCGCACGGCCTTCGAGGCGCACCCCGCCGATCGTCGTGGCGCCCTTCTTCTCGGCCGCGACGGGCGTTCGACCGGCGGCTTGGTTGGCCGCTTCCTCGCCCGCGATCCAGTCGATCGCCTCGAGCAGGCGCGGCTGCCACAGGGTGCGCAGCATCGGGTGGATCGCCTCGCCGGCGATCAGCGCGCGGGCGCGCGGGAGCAAATCGTCGGGGTCGCAGCGGCCGTCGACGAACCACTGTTCGAGCACCTTGTGCACCGCATTGCCCTTCCACGCCGCGCTCTGGTCGGCGTCGACCGGCTCGAGCGGGCGGAGGCGCAGCATGGTTTTGGCGTAGAAGGCGAACGGGTCGGCCTTGAGGCGGTCGACGTCGGTGACCCTGATCGTACGCGGCCGGTCGGCGGCCGGCGGCGCCGGCTCGGGGCGGGAGACAGGTGCGAGCCGGCCGGGGTCGTCGATCGCCGCGGCGAACTGCTCGATCCGCCGCGCGCGCGGCAGGCCGCCGGTCATCGCCTCGAGCCGAAGCCACAGCCGCGAGGCGATAGTCGGGGCGCGCGAATCGCGGCGCGCGCGGGTGACCAGCACGGACGGCGCCCCGAGCGCTTCGGCGAAGTCGTGCGCGGCGAGTCCCACTCGAAATTCCAGGCCCGGCAGGCCGAGTAGCGAGCGGACCATCGGCGCCAGCCACGGGTCGGGCGCGGGCAGCGCCGGCCACACGCCCTCGTTGAGACCGCCGAGGATCATCAGATCGGCCTGCTGCAGCCGCGCCTCGATCAGCCCGAGAATGGCGACCCGCGGATGCCCGCCGAATGGTGGCCGGACCGCGACCTGGTCGAGCAGCAGGCGGAGGACCGGCAGCCATTCGGTTTCGTCCATCGCCAGCGCCGCCGGCGCGCCGGACTGAAGCCGGGCGACGAGATCGGCCAGTGCTCGGCCGTCGGCGCCGGCCCAGATGCGCTCGGCAGTCAGGGGGGAGAGGAAGGCAACCAGCCCGGCGCACAGGCTCGCCAGATCGGCCGGCGCCGAGAGACGCGCGAGCGGTTCGAGCGCCGGGCGAATGCGCGCCCAGGCGCGCTCGGCCCGGCCCCCGGCGAAATGGCGGTCGAGCCCGTCGAGCCCGGCCGGCGGGCGCGGCCCGCGCAGCGCGAGATCGAGCTGGCGAACGTCGCCGAGCCAGGCGAGCCGGTCGTCGGCGCCGGCCAGCGGATGCTTGAGCAGCGCCAGCAGCGGCACCGGCGCGAATTCCTCGGCCGCCAGCGCGGCGGCGGCCAGCAGCAGCGTACCGGGCGGGGTCTGCGCCAGCGGCTTGCCGGCGCTGTCGTCGGCGGCAATGCCCCAGCGCTCGAGATGGCCGCTGACCCGCGCCGCGAGCGTCCGGTCGGGGGTCACCAGAGCGACCGTGCGCGCCGGGGTCTCGAGCGCCTCACGAATGGCGATGGCGATGCCGAGCGCCTCCCCGGCCGGATCGGCGAACTCGGCGGCGCGAACCCCGCTCAGCCGCCGCTCGGCGGGGGGCAGGCCGTTCCATTTGTCGCTGAAGCGCGCGCTGGCCATGGCGTTGACCACCCCCCGGCTGCGCGCTGCCGGCGACGCCGCGCGCCCGGAGCTGCGCCACATCTCGACCTCGCCGCGAGCGACCCCGATCCGATCCAGCAAGCGCTTCAAATGGAACTGCGGGTGGCTCTCCTCGCCGCGCTCATCCTCCTCCGGCCCGAGCGCATCCCACTCCGCTTCGGGCATTGCCGCCGGCGAGGCGAGGCCGGGCAGGACGACCATGCCGTCGGCCATGAACGCCACCGTCTTGAGCAATTCGGCCACCGCCGGAACGCTCGAGGTGATGCCCGCGGCGACGGTGAACTCCGGCGGCGGGCTCTCGCGCCAGCGCCGGGCGACCCCGCGCAGCAGCCGGTTGCGGCGTTCGGCGAGGTCGATCACGCCCCGGCGCGCGAGCTCGGCCGGCCACAACGCGAGGATCGCCTGCAGCCGGTCGAGCGAGCTTTGCCAATGCCCCGCCAGCTCTGGCCGGTCGGCGGCGACCTCGGCCAATCGCGATGGCGCGACCTCCTCGACGATCAATTGGTCGAAAGCGCGCGCGAGGTCGGCGGCAAGGCGCATCGCTTCGGCCGCGCTCTCGCCCGGCTGGCGGATCAGCGCGGCCAGCGCCAGCTGCCGCTCGAGCGGGTCGATTGCCGGCGGGATCGGTTCGGCCCCGGCCGGGTCGAGCGCTCCGCCGATGCGGTCGTCGAGCTCGGGGTCGCCGATCGCGATCAGCCGCGGCAGCACCAGCCCGCCGCCGCTCGCCCGGACGAATGCCTCGGTGATCGTCCGCACCGCGCGCGCATTGGGCAGCAGGATGCGGCCGGTGGCCAGCGCCAGCGGCCCGTCGCCGAAGCGGCGGACGAGACCGGCGGCGAGCGAGTCGGCGAAGCTGCGGTGCGCCGGGATCGAGAAGATGCTTGGCTTGAGCGCCGGCTCAGCCATCGGCCAGCGCCCGCTCCGTCGCCTTCAGCGCGCGCGGCGAGCCGACGTCGAACCACAGGCCCTGGTGAACCGTGCCGAAACAGCGCCCGGCGGCGATCGCCTTGTCCCACAGGATATTAGTCGAGAAGGCGCCCTCGGGCGCTCCATCGAGTAGCCGCTTGGCGATCATCTGGATGCCGGTGAACACATAGGGCGCGACCCGGGCCTGGCCGCGGCGGCGGAGCCGGCCGAAGCGGTCCATGTGGAAATCGCCCTGTCCATTGTGGTTGCCGGCGCGCGCGTGCGGCACCAGCAGCAGCAGCGCGTCCATCCGCTTGTCGTCCCAGCCGCTGGCGAGCAGCTTCAGCGCATCGGCCGGCCCGTCGACCCAGAAATTGTCGCTGTTAACGACCAGGAACGGATCGCAGCCGA
Source organism: Sphingomonas mesophila (assembly GCF_003499275.1). Lineage (GTDB taxonomy): Bacteria > Pseudomonadota > Alphaproteobacteria > Sphingomonadales > Sphingomonadaceae > Sphingomicrobium > Sphingomicrobium mesophilum. The sequence goes on from NZ_QWDF01000001.1 coordinate 1,045,964, forward strand.
TTAGCGGCGCCGCCTTGACCAGTCCGCCGCCGGTCTCGAGCAGCACGCCGCGCTCGTCTGAGATGGTGACGTCGAGATCGCTGACGCTGCGCTCCAGATGCGCCTCGAGCACCTCGGGCAGATAATGGACGTTGACGACGATTTTGCCGACCCCGGCGGCGCGCAGCCGGTCGAGCACATGGTCGATCAGCGGCCGGCCGGCGAGCTCGACCATCGGCTTGGGCCGGTCGTCGGTGAGCGGGCGCATGCGCTTGCCCAGCCCGGCGGCCATGACCATCGCCGTGTCCGGCATGGCGGCATCGATCCGCGGGCGAAGGTTAAGCGCGCGCGCCACCCGGTTCATGCCAATTCGACCCACGGCTCGGCGCGGGCCGAGGCGGGCACGTTGGCCGCGAACCACGCTCGTACCGGCTCGAGCCCGGGCTGGCCGAGGTCGCGCTCGAGCAGGCCCCACATGCGCGGCTGGAAGGCGCGATAGTGCGGCTTGCCGTCGCGCTTCCACAGCCGCGTGAACACGCCGAGGATGCGCGTGTTGCGCTGCGCCGCGAGCGCCCAATAGGCGCGCTCGAACGCCTCGTCTTGCCCGGCCTTGTCGACATAGCGCGCGATCATCGCCTGCTCGATACCCGGATCGACGTCGCGGCGCGCGTCCTCGAGCACCGAGGCGAGGTCGTAGGCGGGGTGGCCGGCCAGGGCGTCCTGGAAGTCGAGCAGCCCGAACTGCGCCACGCCGTCGCGGCCGCCGACCAGCATGACGTTCTCGGCATGGAAATCGCGCAGCACGGTGACCGGTCCGAGCCCGTCCGCCGCGACCGGCCCGAGCACCTCGCCCCAAGCCGCGCGATAGGCGTCGACATCGACTTCGAGCCCGACCGCCGGGCAATACCAATCGGTGAACAGCTGCAATTCCTCGAGCCACTGGTCGAAGCCATGCGCGGGCAGGCCCGCCATCGGCGGGTGACGATGGAGCTCAACCAGCAGGTCGGTCGCGACCGCATACAGCTCCTCTTCGCGATGCGGCGCCTCATCGAGCGCCTCGCGCAGCCGGTCGTCGCCGAGATCGCTGATCAGCAACAGCCCGCGCTCGAGGTCGCGGGCGAGGATCTCAGGCGCCGTCAGGCCGCGCGCGCCGAGCCATTCGGCGACGGCGATGAACGGCCGCGGGTCCTCGTGCGGCGGCGGTGCGTCCATCAGCACGGCGCGCTGGCCGTCGCGGTGGACGCGGAAATAGCGGCGGAAGCTGGCGTCACCGGCCAGCGGTTCGATGTGCGCGCCGCCCCAACCGCAGCGGGCGAGGAAATCGTGCGCGGCGTCGGGCGGGGTCATCGTGGCGGCCATCGCCCCTCCCATGCCGCCGGCACCCCGGCTGTCAAGGCGCGCGCGCCGTCATCGGTGGCGGTGAGGGTCAGCGCCAGAGCATAGGGCCACGCGCCCTCCCCCGCCCGCTCCGGCCATTCGACCAACAGCACCGCATCGTCGAGCGAATCGAGCCCGAGCTCGGCGAGGTCGCCAGGACCGCCAATGCGGAACAGATCGACGTGCAATACCGGCGGCGCGAGATCCTCATAGGGCTGGACGATAGCGAAGCTCGGGCTCGGCACCTCGCCGACGTGACCGAGCGCGCGCAACAGTCCGCGCGCCAGCGTCGTCTTGCCCGCCCCGAGCCCGCCCGACAGCGTGATGACGTCACCGGCGCGGACCAGCCGCGCCAGCGCAGCACCCAAGTCCGTCGTCGCGGCCTCGTCGGCAAGGATCATTGCGGCGCCCGCGGCACGACGAGGTGGACGGCGGTGCCTTTGCCGACCTCGGACTGGAGCTCGACCTTGCCGCCGTGGGCCTCGATGAACTGGCGCGTCAGCGGCAGTCCGAGGCCGAGCGCCGCCTCGCCGCGCTGCGCGCCGACCGCTCGGTGGAAACGGTTGAACACGCTCTGCTGATCCTCGGCGGTGATCCCCGCGCCGTCGTCGGCGACGCTCACCGTCACTGCGTCCTTGTCGCCGCTGGCCGAGAGGATGATGTGGCCCTTCTCCGGCGTGTAGGCGACCGCGTTGCGCAGGACATGGTCGACCGATTCGCGCAGCCGCCGCGAATCCCCAACCACCACGCCGGTCGACGAATCGATCTCGATCTTGAACGCGAGCTGCTTTTCGGCGGCGCGCGCCTGGATCGATTCCGCCGCCGCCCGGCACAGGCCGGCCATGTCGACCCGCTCGCGTTCCAGCACCACGCCGCTGCGGTCGCCCTGGGTGAGGTCAAGCACGTCGTTGATCAGCTTGGCCAGCCGCTCGACCGATTCGAGGATCGCCGCGACATAGTCGGTCGCGGCCGGCGGGAGCTTGCCGGCATAGCCCTGCGCGAGCATCTGCGCGAAGCCGCCGATCGAGGTCAGCGGGGTGCGCAATTCATAGCTCATATTGGCGACGAAGTCGGTCTTGACCCGGTCGGCCTCCTCGAGCGCCGTGGCCCGCTCACGCAGCGCGGCCTCGATCCGCGCGGAATCGGTCACGTCGATCATGGTGAACAGCGCGTTGCCGTCGGGCAGCGGGACCGAGGTGAATTCGAAGTGGCGGCCGTCGGTCATCGACAGTCGGCCGGTGCCCGAGCGGCGGCCGGTGGTAGTATCGCGTACCATCTCGCGCACCTGCGCCGCCTCAGTCGGGTTGACCAGCTTGCGCGCCATCGCCGGCACCAGCTCGTCGACCCGCGGGTGGCCGGTGAGCCATTCCTCGTCCAGCTCCCACAGGCTGCTGAAGCGGCGGTTCCACAGATAAAGCCGGCCGTCCGCGGCGAACACGCTGATGATTTCGAACAGATTGTCGAACGTCGCCGTGCGTACCCGAAGCAACGTGTCGCGCGCCGAGGCAAGGCGCACCTGCTCGGTGCGGTCCTCGAAGATCATCCTCAGCCCGCCGTCGGGCAGCGGCTGGGCGACGACGTGCCAATGGTCGCCGTTGGGCAGCGTCCAGTCCTCGGCGAGCAATTCCTCGGTCGAGGTGAACAGCGCCCGCCGCTCGTTCTTCCACGCCGGGAAGTCGCGCACTTCGGGCACCCGCCCGTTCTCGCGCATCCGCTCGAGCAGCCGGTCGAACTCGGGGCTTTCGGCGAGCCATTCGGGGTCGATCCCGCTCATCACCGCGAACGGCTGGTTGAAGAATACCAATTTGCGGTCGAGCTGGAACTGCGCGACGGCGGCCGTCATCCGGTCGGCCAGCTCGCGCTGCGAGACGATGTTGCGGGCAAGCTCGAAGCGCGCGTCCTCGAGGTCCTGGATGTCGAGCGCGAAGCCGGCCACCGCGCCGGTCGGGAGCGGTACGTCGACCAGCTTGAGCATCCGCCGCTCGCCGCCGATCGTCGCCGGCTGGGTGCGGATGTAGGGCCGGCCGGTCTCGAGCGCGACGATCGCTCCGGCGGTGGCACTCTCCTCGCCCGGGCTGTCGATCAGCTCGCTGCCGCGGGCGATGACCTCGGCCGCGTCGCGCGCCTCGACCGCCGCGACGAATGCCGAATTGACCAGCCCGAGGCTCATGTCCGGCCCGCGGTACCACATCGGGAACGGCGCGCTCTCGATCAGGTGAGTGAGCGAATCGAGCGCGGCCTCGGTCATATGGAGCTGGTTGGCGAGCTTGAGCCGCTCGCTTTCCGAACCGGTGGTGTCGAACACCCACAGCAGCAGCGTGTTGGGCTTGTACGGCGCCGGGGCGAGGCCGCCGCGCACCTCGACCACCCGGCTCGACCCGGCGATGCGCGCCTGGCGGGCGACCGGGGCGCCGCCGAGCGCGGCCGACTGTATGTCGCCGATCAGCGCCGCGAGATCGTCGCGCTCGAGCCCGCCGCCGTCCTGCGCCAACGCGTCGAGATCGGTCGGCAGTGAGTCGAGCCCGAGGTCGCGCTGGAGCAGCCGGTCGGCCTCGATCCGCCCGTCAGGATGAACCAGCAGCGGCCGCGCCGGAAGCGCGCGGAGCAGCGCCGAAACCGACCGGGCGCTGTCCGCCAGCGCCGCCGCGCGGGCCACCCGGCGGCCGGCGACGATCATCAGCACGGCCGCGATCGCCACCCAGAACGCGGCCAGGATGGCGACGATTGTGCCGAGGCCGAACGCGCTCATGAGGCGAGGTCATAGGGCGCACGGCCGCAAAAGCAAAAGCGTCCTCGTCGCCCCAGCGAAGGCTGGGGCCCATGCCTATTGATCGCGCACGAACGTAAGGCATGGATGCCAGCCTTCGCTGGCATGACGGGCTAGCGAGCAGCGCGCTCTAGTAGCGGTAATGCTCGGGCTTGAACGGGCCTTGCGGGGTGACCCCGATATAGGCCGCCTGCTTGTCGCTGAGCTTGCTCAATTTCACGCCTAGCTTGTCGAGGTGCAGTGCGGCGACCTTCTCGTCGAGATGCTTGGGCAGGACGTAGACGTCGTTGCCGTAGGTCTCCGACTTGGTCCACAACTCGATCTGCGCCAGCACCTGGTTGGTGAAGCTCGAGCTCATCACGAAGCTCGGGTGGCCGGTGGCGCAGCCGAGGTTCACCAGCCGGCCCTTGGCCAGCACGATCAGGCGCTTGCCGTCGGGGAAGGTGACCTCGTCGACCTGCGGCTTGATCTCGCTCCACTTCATGTTGCTGAGCGCGCCGATCTGGATCTCGCTGTCGAAGTGGCCGATGTTGGAGACGATCGCCATGTCCTTCATGGCGCGCATGTGGTCGAGCGTGATGACGTCGAAATTGCCGGTCGCGGTGACGAAGATGTCGGCGCGCGGAGCGGCGTCCTCCATCGTCACCACCTCAAAGCCGTCCATCGCCGCCTGGAGCGCGCAGATCGGGTCGACCTCGGTCACCAGCACGCGCGCGCCGCCGTTGCGAAGGCTCGCCGCGCTGCCCTTGCCGACATCGCCATAGCCGGCGACGCAGGCGACCTTGCCGGCCAGCATCACGTCGGTCGCGCGGCGGATGGCGTCGACCAGGCTTTCCTTGCAGCCGTAGAGGTTGTCGAACTTCGACTTGGTGACGCTGTCGTTGACGTTGATCGCGGGGAACGGGAGCTTGCCCTGCTTGGCGAGCTCGTACAGCCGGTGGACTCCGGTGGTGGTCTCTTCCGACACGCCCTTGATGTTGGCGACGGTGCGCGTGAGGTAGCCCGGACGCTCCTTGAGGAAGCGCTGGAGCGTCGCGGCGAAGATTTCCTCTTCCTCGTTGGTCGGCGTGAACAAAGCCTCGCCGGCTTCGACGCGCGCGCCCCACAGCGCGAACATGGTGGCGTCGCCGCCGTCGTCGAGGATCAGGTTGCAGGTTTGGCCGTCGCCGTCCTTCTCCCAGTCGAAGATGCTCACGACATAGTCCCAATATTCCTCGAGCGTCTCGCCCTTGACCGCGAACACCGGAACGCCCGAGGCGGCGATCGCCGCGGCGGCATGGTCCTGGGTCGAGAAGATGTTGCACGACGCCCAGCGGACATCGGCGCCGAGCGCGGTCAGGGTCTCGATCAAGACTGCGGTCTGGATCGTCATGTGCAGCGAGCCGGTGATCCGCGCGCCCTTCAACGGCTTGGCCGCGCCATATTCCGCCCGAAGCGCCATCAGCCCCGGCATCTCGGTCTCGGCGATGTCGATTTCCTTGCGGCCGAAGTCGGCAAGCGCAATGTCCTTGACCAGATAATCGTCGGTCGAATTGGCGCGGGTCAGCGTGTCGGCGGTAGTGGCCACGGGTCGTTTCTCCAATGTGCGGGTGTCGCCGCGCCCCTAGCCGGAGACGGCCCCAAACGCAAATATAAAGAATTCTTTATATGGTGGTCGCTCCCCGCCTAGCCCGCTGGATGAGATCGAGGTTTGCGACCGTTGCCGCGACAGAGGAGAGAGTGCCGGAGACGATCGGGAGGGTGAACGCCGCAAAGAAGAGGATTTGGCCGCCGGACAATCCGAGGATTGCCGCTCCCACGGCGCTCAGGAGGATCAGGGTAAACGCAGCGAACAGGCCGAACCGAATGATCCACGACGCACGCGCCATGTGACGAGCCTGGAGCGACAAGCGCGTCTGCGGGAAGGTCTTCAAAGTGCCGAACGTTCGCAAACGAACTAGCCAAACGATCAATCCGGCAGCTACGACAGCGATCGCTACACCGCCGACGACAAGCAGCCCTTGCCAAGCGTTCTCGCCCAACGCCCAAGCTTGCATAAGGCTCAGGGCGCCCCCCACGATCCCCGCCACGCTGATCTGGTAATTGATCCGCTTCTCGATTGATGAGCGTTGAGAATCCAGCGGACGACCGCGCGGAGAGACGACCTTCACGCTGCGCCCGTCTCCGCCGCCAGCAGCTTCGGGTCGATCCCCTCGCCCCGAAACGCTGCTTCCCAGCGTTCATCCGCCGGCGTGTCGAACAGCAGCGCCGCATCGCCGCGCGCCGCGAACCAGCCGTGGCGGGTCATCTCCCCATCGAGCTGGCCCGGCCCCCAGCCGGCATAGCCCAAGGCGATCAGCCAGCGGCTCGGCCCCTTGCCCGCCGCGATCGCCTTCAGCACGTCGATCGTCCCGGTCATCGCCCCGAGCCCGGGCACCTGCACCGTGTCCTGCCCGCCCCAGTCCTCGGAGTGGAGGACGAAACCGCGACCCGGCTCCATCGGTCCACCGTGGTGGACCGCGCAGTCGGGCGCCTCGCCCGGCTCGATCTCGAGCTGGCTGAGCAGCGCGCGAAACCGCACCCCGGCGCGCTTGTGGCCGATACCGATGCCGATCGCCCCGTCCTCGTCGTGCTGGGCGATGGCGATCACCGCCCGCTCGAAGCGCGGATCGGCCATCCCGGGAAGCGCCAGCAGCAGCCGGCCGGTGAGAAACGCAGGCACAGTCATCGCGCGCAAATCGTGCGCCGATCGCCGCGTCAGGACAAGTCCCCGCTTTGCCCCTGGGCCGGGTTGAGCGCGCGGGTCGGCGCGCCTATGTCGCGGCCTGACGCAATCAAGGAGTGACGAACATGGCGATCCAGGTTGGCGAGCGAATTCCCGATGTCCAGGTCGCGCTGGCGACTCCCGAGGGCCCGATCCCGGTCCGCACCGGGGAATTTTTCGCCGGCAAGAAGGTCGCCTTGTTCGCGGTCCCCGGCGCCTACACGCCGACCTGCTCGGCGCGGCACCTGCCATCCTATGTCGAAAAGGCCGGCGAGCTGAAAGCCAAGGGAGTCGACGAGATCGTCGCCACCAGCGTCAACGACGCCTTCGTGCTCGGCGCCTGGAACCAGTCCGCGGGAAGCGAGGACATCACCATGCTTGCCGACGGCAATGGCGAGCTTGCCGAGGCGCTCGGGCTCGGCATGGACGCGTCCAAGTTCGGCATGGGCCAGCGCAGCCAGCGCTATTCGATGATCGTCAACGACGGCGTGGTCGAGCAGGTCAATGTCGAGGCTCCGGGCGCCTATGAGGTGTCGGGCGCCGAGACGATGCTGGGCCAGCTCTAGCGGCAGGCCGACATCCGGTTGCGGCAGCGGGCGGGCACTTTTGGCCCGCTCGCCCGTTCGCTCCCCTGCAGTCATTGTAGAGGAGTACCCCCATGCCCAACCGGAACAGCAAAGGCGAATTCACCGCCAACCGTTCGTCGCGCCGCTCGAGCCGCCGCGAGGACACCATCGCCACCCGCACCGGCCGCACCATGCGCGACCGCCCGGTCGCCAGCGCCGCGATCCTCGCCGGAACCGCGTCGATCGTCGCCGGCATCGTCGGTTTGTTCGCGATGAAGAACAAGAGCGGCAAGAATTGGTCGGAGTTCGGCGAAGACCTGTCGAACCGCGCCAGCGAGACGCTCAGCAGCGCCACCGAAACCGTCAAGGAAGCGACCTCGGGTCTCAGCGACAAGCTGCGCCGCGACGGAGTCGATGGCGAAAAGACCCAGGCTGAGATCATGCAGGAGGCGCTGACCCTCAAGCAGACCGGCGAGATGTCGACCCCGCCGCGCGGCCCGATTGCCGAGCAGGACATCAAGGCCGGCATCGCCACCAGCAACCAGGAAGCCAAGGCCGGCGCCCAGGCGTACAGCTAGGCTGATCGGAAGGGGCGCTTCGGCGCCCCTTCTTTTCCCAGAAAGACCAAAGATGCGAGTCTCGCTGAAGCCGTTGCGCGAGCAGGTGATGGTGATCACCGGCGCGTCGTCCGGGATCGGGCTTGCCACCGCCCGCCGGGCCGCCGCGGCCGGCGCCTCCGTCGTTCTCGCCGCGCGCAACGCAGAGGCGCTCGACGAGGCCGCCGCCGATATCCGCCGCAAGGGCGGCAAGTCCGAAGCCTTCGCCTGCGACCTCGCCGAACGCGGCTCGGCCGAGCGGCTCGCCGCCTTCGCCGAGGAAAAATTCGGCCGCATCGACAGCTGGGTCAACAACGCTGCCGCCTCGATGCTTGCGACGATCGAGACGGTCACCATCGACGAGCACCGCCGCGTGTTCGACGTGGGTTACTTTGGCTATGTCGAGGGCAGCCTCGCCGCAGTCGCGCGCCTCAAGCAGAGCGGCGGCGCGCTGATCAACGTCGGCTCGGTGCTGTCCAACCGCGCCGCTCCGCTGCAGGGCGTCTATTCGGCGATGAAGGCCGCGGTGCTTGGCTTCACCGACGCGTTGCGCATGGAGCTCGAGATGGCCGAGGCGCCGGTCTCGGTGACTCTGATCAAGCCCGGCGCGACCGACACCATGTACATCGAGCATGCCCGCAACAAGCTCGGCGCGCCGTCGACCCCGCCGCCGCCGCCATCGATCCTCTACGATCCCGAGCTGGTCGCCAAGGCGATCTGCTTCGCCGCCGCCACCCCGCGCCGCTCGCTGACGGTCGGCGGTGCCGGCCTTTTGCTCACCGCCGCCGCTCCACTCCAGCCGCGCCTTGCCGACCTGTTCCTCGAGGAGATGCTCGACGAGGACGGCCAGACCGGCGACGAACCGCCCGATCCGGACGCCTACGACAATCTGTTCGAAGCGCGCGAGGACGGGCGGACCAACTCGAACCAGAGCCGCAAGCCGCGCAAGCAAAGCCTCTACCTCGAGGCGCAGATGCACCCGGTCGCCACCGCCGCACTCATCGGCGGAGCGGCGGCGCTGGCCGGAGCCGGTGCATGGCTACTCGGCAGAAGCTCCCGCGAGGACTGACACTAGCTCCTCCCTATCGCGTAGCGATGGGGAGGGGGACCAGCCGTAGCCGAAGGCGAAGGATGGTGGAGGGGTTTGTACCTGACCCCTCCGTCACGCCTGCCCTGCGCTTCGGCGCGCCACCTCCCCACGCCTTCGGCGCAGGGAGGAGCTATTCGCCTACCAACCCTGCGGCTGACCCCTGTTCTGCTCGTCCAGCCAGGCCTTCAGCGGCGCGAAATATTCGGCCATCGCCTTGCCCGACATCTGGCGGCTGCCGGTGAACGCCTCGAGCGCGTCGGGCCACGGCTTGGACGCGCCCATCTCGAGCATCGCGTTGAGCCGCCGCCCGACTTCCTTGTTGCCGTAGAAGCTGCAGCGGTGCAGCGGGCCGGTCCAGCCGGCCTGGTCGCACGCCGCCTTGTAGAACTGGAACTGCAGGATCCGCGCCAGGAAGTAGCGCGTGTAGGGCACGCTCGCCGGGATATGGTACTTCGCGCCGGCATCGAACGCGTCGGCGGGACGCTCGACCGGCGGCACGATGCCCTGGTAATCGGTGCGCAGCTTGGTCCAGGCGGTGTTATATTCGGCCGGCGAGATCGAGCCGTCGAAAATCCCCCAGCGGTAGCGGTCGACCAGCAGGCCGAACGGCAGGAACGCGACCTTGTCCATCGCCTGGCGGAGCAGCAGGCCGACGTCCTTGTCGGCGCTCGGCACCCGGCTGCGCGGCAGCATCCCGATCTGGACCAGATATTCCGGCGTGATCGACAGCGCGATGGCATCGCCGATCGCCTCGTGGAAGCCGTCGTTGGCGCCGTTGAGGTAGAGGAACGGCTGGTCCTTGTACGCGCGCTGATAGTAATTGTGGCCAAGCTCGTGGTGGATGGTGATGAAGTCGTCCGCGTTCGGCTTGATGCACATCTTGATGCGCACGTCGTCCTTGTTGTCCAGGTCCCACGCCGAGGCGTGGCAGACGACCTCGCGGCCGGCCGGCTTGGTGAACATCGAGCGGCTGTAGAAGGTGGCCGGCAAGGGGTCGAACCCGAGCGACGAGAAGAAGCCCTCGCCGATCTTGACCATGCCGACCGGGTCGAGCTTCTTCTGCTGGACCAAAGCGGTCAGGTCGTAGCCGACGTCGCCCGCGCCCTTGGGCGCTACCAGCGGATAGATATTGCCCCATTCCTGCGCCCACATGTTGCCGAGAAGGTCCGCGCGGATCGGGCCGCTCGCCGGCTGGATGGCGCTGCCGTGCTTCTTGTTGAGCTTGGCCCGAACGAAAGTGTGCAGCGCCATGTAGAGCGGCTTGACCTCCTGCCACAGCCGCTCGGTCTCGGCGGCGAACTGCTCGGGCGGCATGTCGTAGCCCGAACGCCACATCGCGCCGACGTCGCTGAAACCCAGCTCCTTGGCGCCCTCGTTGGCGATCCCGACCATCCGCACGAAGTCGTTCTTCATCGGCTTGCCGACATTGTCGTGCCAGCTCGTCCACATCTCGGCATATTCGGCGGGCGTGTGGTTGAGCTCGCCCATCTCCGCCTCGATGTCGCTGCCGTTGATCGGTTTGCCCCGAAGCGTGCCCTTGCCCTTGCCATAGTCCGACTGGAGCTTGGTCGCGATCGTGTTGAGCTCGGTCGCCGCTCCGGGCATGGTCGGGGCCGGAAGCACGATCCCGGTGCGCAGGATATCAAGCTTGCGCTTGGTGTCGTAGCTCAGGCCCTGGACATTGGCGTATTTGGCCGCCTCGAGCGCGTATTTCACGCTCTTCTCGGTGCCGACCGCGTTGATCTTGGCGGCCGCCGCGTCGGTCGCATCGGTGATGTTGGTGGCGTTCTCCCAATTGATCCGGTTGGCCTCGAGCGAATAGGCGAACAAATCCTTTTCCGCGGCGGCGATGAAGGCATCGGCCTCGGCAGCGGTCGGGCCGGCGGCGACCGGCGCCTCGACTGCGGAGACCGGCGCGAGCGGAGCCTCGGAGGCGACGGGCGTCGTGGTGGCGCAGCCGGCGAGCGTGATGGCGAGAAGCGAGGTGGTGAGAGCGAGACGGTTCAAGGCAGCGACTCCTGGTGCTGGATGGTCAAATCTGTTCGCGTGGGCGGAGGAGTGAGCGCCTCGCGCGCGCCCGTCAAGCCTCTGTGCAGAATGCCAATATTGAGTCGCCGAAGTCGCTTTTGGTGACGCTCGACATGTGCGTTCCGGGCACCGGCGCGTAGCGGGAGTTAGGCAGCTTCTCCGCCAGCGCCGGGGCCGAACCATTGTCCTCGTCCTCGGTCCCGCACAGCACCAGCGTCGGCATGGTGAACGCGCCGAGCCAGTCGGGGTGCGCATCCTCGAACGTGCGCAGCAGGTGCCCGGCGGCGACGCGGTCGACCTTCATCGTCTTCATGAACTGGATCGCCAGCCACCATTTGTCGCCGCGGGTGGCGAGGTCGAACTGCGCGATCGCCTCGTGGAAAAACGCCTGCCGCCGGTTCCAGTCGGCCAGCCCCTCGAGCCCCATTCCGGCGAGGATCGCGCGGCTCGGCCGGGCCCCCTCCCCGACCAGCTGAACCACCGTCCGGGCACCCAGCGAGAAACCGCCGAGCACGTAATCCTCGAGCCCAAGCTGCGCGATCAGCTCGGAGATGTCCCGCGCCAGAATTCCCTGCGGATAGGCCGCGGCCTCCTGCGGCTTGTCGCTCAGTCCGTGCGCGCGAAGGTCGGGCATGATCACCCGGAAGCCCGCGGCGGCCAGCTTTGCCGCATGGCCGAACTTCACCCAATTGGTGTTGCCGTCCGAGAACAGCCCGTGGACCAGCACCACTGGCCGCCCCGCGCCCAGCTCGCGCCACCCCAGCCGGACGCCGTCTGACGCAGTCCAGTGATGGATGCTCGGCTCGCTCAATCGGGCACCTCGCGGCCCGCCGCCTGCCAGCGCTTGGCGACGCTCTCGGTCGTCTCGCTGCGCATCCGCGGCAGGTCCCTCGTATCGAGGAACGCCTCGTGCAGGCTCTCGCTTCCGGCGTGGACCACCGGCGCGAAGCCGGTCGGGTCGTCGAGGCTGCCCAGCGTCACGTCGGGCTTGCCGCCGCCATCGGCGAAGTGGAAGCCGAGCGGAGTGCCGCACCGCGCGCAGAACGGCCGCCGGGCGATCGGCGAGCTCTCGTACCACTCCGGCTCGCCTTGCCAGCGCAAGGTGCCCGGCTCGACCTGGACGAACGCCGCGGCGAACCCGCCGGTCGCCCGCTGGCACATCCGGCAATGGCAGAAATAGGCGTCGCGGCCTTCGATCCTGGCCTCGTAACGCACCCGGCCGCACTGGCAGCCGCCGCTCACCGTCTCGCTCACGGCAGCGGCGCGCCGGCCGGCGGCAGGCTCATATGCTCATGGACGATAAGCCAGCGCCCGTCGGCCTGCTTCTGCAGCACCTGGGTAAAGCGTGCGCGCGCCATCTGCCGCGCCGGCCCGACCTGCGCTGTGAAGCTGACGACCCCAGACGCGACCAAGGTGTCCGGGTCGAGCTGCTGCACATTGCGTTCGGTCACCGCGAAATCGGCCGGCTTCATCGCCATGAACCCGGCGGTCTCTTGGGTGATGACATTCCTGTCGCGGGTCGGCGCGAGCTTGCCGGTCGAGAACACCACCGCATCGGGCGCGTAGAGCGCCATCGCCGTCTCCGCCGAGCCCGAGCGCCAGCTGTCCTCGACCGATGCGACGATCTCCTCGGGCGTCCCGGCCTGGGCCTCCGCCTGATTGCCGCCAGCCGACTTCTGCACGTCGCAGCCCGCGACCAGCAGCCCGCCCGCCACGCAAATCCACAAATGCCGCATCACCGCTCTCCTTCGCGGCGGCAGCCTAGGCTTCAGGCCGCCTTCTGCAAGTGCCGCCGGCCGAGCAGCTCGGCGATCTGCACCGCGTTCAGCGCCGCGCCCTTGCGCAAATTGTCGCTGACGATCCACAGCGCCAGCCCGTTGTCGACCGTCGGGTCCTCGCGCACCCGGCTGACGAACGTCGCATAGTCGCCGACGCATTCGACCGGCGTCACGTAGCCGCCGTCCTCGCGCTTATCGACCAGCATCACGCCTGGCGCCTCGCGCAGGATCGCCTGGGCCTCGGCGGCGCTGATCTCGTCTTCGAATTCGACGTGCACCGCTTCCGAATGCCCGACGAACACCGGCACCCGAACGCAGGTCGCGGTGACCTTGATGCCGGGGTCGAGAATCTTCTTGGTCTCGACCACCATCTTCCATTCTTCCTTGGTCGACCCGTCGTCGAGGAAGCTGTCGATGTGCGGGATGACGTTGAACGCGATCTGCTTGGTGAACTTCACTGGCTCGTTGGAATCGCCGACGAAGATGTTGCGGCTCTGCTCGAACAGCTCGTCCATCCCCGCCTTGCCGGCGCCGCTGACCGATTGATAGGTCGCCACCACGACCCGCTTGATCCGCGCCGCGTCGTGCAGCGGCTTCAGCGCCACGACCATCTGCGCGGTCGAGCAATTGGGGTTGGCGATGATGTTCTTGGCGCGATAGCCGGCGATCGCCTCGGCGTTCACCTCGGGCACGATCAGCGGCACGTCGGGGTCCATCCGGAACGCCGAGGAATTGTCGATCACCGTGCAGCCGGCCGCCGCCGCGCGCGGCGCATGAGCCTTGCTGATCTCGCCGCCGGCGCTGAACAGCGCCATGTCCCAGCCGGCGAAGTCGAAATGCTCGAGGTTCTTGACCTTGAGCTCCTTGCCGCTGTCGCCGAAATCGATGATGTCGCCGGTCGAGCGCGCGCTCGCCACCGCCGCCACCTCGGCCAGCGGGAATTGCCGTTCGGCGAGAATGTTGAGGATCTCCCGCCCGACATTGCCGGTCGCCCCGACCACCGCCACCCGATAGCCCGACATTGCTCGTCTCCTTAACGAAAGCGGCCGGGCCCCCGGTTGCGAAGGCCCGGCCGAAATTTCAAGCCAGTCGATACCGACGAAGCGTTAGGCTTCGGTCGTTTCCGAGCCCTTGGCCGGGCGGGTGTCGCGGCGCTCGGCGATACGCGCCGACTTGCCGCGGCGACCACGCAAATAATAGAGCTTGGCGCGGCGGACGGCGCCACGGCGCACGACCTCGATCGAATCGATCGCCGGCGAATAGAGCGGGAAGACGCGCTCGACGCCCTCGCCGAACGAAATCTTGCGGACGGTGAAGTTCGAGCCGATGCCCTTGTTCGAACGGGCGATGCACACGCCCTCGTACATCTGGACTCGGGCGCGCTCGCCCTCGACGACCTTGACGCCGACCTTGAGGGTGTCGCCGGGGCGGAATTCGGGGATTTTGCGCTCGGCGGTCAGCGCTTCAATCGCTTCGGCCTCGAGCGTCTGGATCAGGTTCATGGTATTCGTTTCCTAATCTTCGCGCTGCGCGCCAGAGGGCGACGACCCTTGGGCGCCACCGCGGCGCTCAAACAGGTCCGGCCGCCTTAGCCGTGTGTCGCGCAGGGCCATGCTATGGCGCCATGCGGCGATCTTCGCATGATCCCCCGATCGCAGCACTTCGGGGATCGTGCGCCCTTCCCAGTCGACTGGTCGGGTATAATGCGGATATTCGAGGAGGCCGCTTTCGAAGCTTTCCTCCTTCCCGCTGTCGGGCGCGCCCATTACGCCGGGAAGCAGCCGAACGCAAGCGTCGAGCAGCACCATCGCGCCGAGCTCGCCGCCCGACAGCACATAGTCGCCGATCGACACCGGCTCGACGTCGCGCGCCTCGAAGATCCGCTCGTCATACCCCTCGAACCGGCCGCACAGGACGATCGCCCCCTCGCCCGAAGCCAGCGCGCGCACCCGCGCCTGGGTCAACGGCGCCCCGCGCGGGGTCATCGCCAGCATCGGCCGCCCGTCGGCGACGGCATCGAGCGCCGCTGCGAGCACGTCGCAGCGCAGCACCATCCCCGCCCCGCCGCCGGCCGGCGTGCTATCGACCGTGCGATGCTTGTCGATGGCGTGGTCGCGGATGTTGCGCGCCTCCAGGCTCCACCGCACCTCGCCCAGCGCCCGCCCCGCCAGGCTCGTGCCGAGCGGCCCGGGGAACATCTCCGGGTAGAGTGTCAGGACGGTGGCTCGAAAGGTCATGGCGCGCCGCTACAGCAAGCGGAACCGGCGCGCCACGCCGGCATTGAGCGACGCATGGACAAACCCCTCGACTGCCTGGTGATCGGCGGCGGACCGGCCGGCCTCACCGCGGCGATCTATCTTGCGCGCTACCATCTCGACATTCTCGTCGTCGACGGCGGCAAGAGCCGCGCGTCGTGGATTCCGTGCAGCCACAATCACGCCGGCTTTCCGGACGGGATCAACGGCAAGGAGTTGCTCGAGCGGATGCGCACCCAAGCGCAGAAATATGGCGCGAAGATCGTCACCGAGCAGGTCACCAAGCTCGAGCGCGACTCCGATCGCGGCCTGTTCACCGCCACCTGGGGCTCGGGCTGCGCCGTCGCCCGCTCGGTGCTGCTGGCGACCGGCCTCACCAATCGCAAGCCGCCGATGGACGAGGAATTGCACGATCTGGCCCTGTCCAAGGGTCTGATCCGCTATTGCCCGATCTGCGATGGCTATGAAGTGACCGACAAGAAGGTCGGGGTGATCGGCGCCGGCAGCCACGGTGTCGCCGAGGCGCTGTTCATCCGCAGCTTCACCGCCGACGTCACGCTGATCGCGCCCGACAAGGCGATGCAGCTCACCGCCGAGGACCGCGACCGGCTCGAGCAGGCCGGCGTTCCGTCGGTCGACGGGCCGGCGCATGCGGTGGCGATCAGCGGCGAGTGCATCACCGTCGATACCGCCGAGGGCCACCACACCTTCGACAGCGTCTATCCGGCGCTCGGCTCCGACACCCATACCCTGCTCGCCGAGATGGTCGGCGCCGAGCTCGCCAAGGACGGCTGCGTGCTGTGCGACGAGAAGATGCGCTCGACCGTCCCCGGCCTCTACGCCGCCGGCGACGTCGTCCACGGCCTGGACCAGATCAGCCATGCGATGGGCGAGGGCGGCCAGGCCGCGACCACCATACGCAACGATCTGTGCGCCGAGCAGCAGATGCTCCGCCCGCCGCTCGGCGAAACCGCGCTCGAGGAAGTCGAGGGCGGCGCCTAATTCGGCAGCGGTATCAGTTTGAGCGACTGGATCGCGGGCGGATTGGTCGGCGCGAGCAGGATCTGGCCGTTCACGTGGCCCCGCTCGCAATTCCAGCGGAACGCGGTCGACAGCGCGCCCGTGGCGAAGAGCGGCTCCGTTGACGTGCAGGAACCGACCTGCCGCTTGACCGAGGCGAACTCGGTCGCCCAGTCCCCGGCCGAACGGTCCATCAGGAAATTCATCGCCAGCTTGCCACGCAGCGGTGCAAGGTCGCCGGCACCGAAAGCGGCGAACGCGGCCGACTGCATGGTTTCGAGGACCGGGGCCACGACTCGTTTGAACGGCGGGATCATGCCTTGCCGGTCGATCGCCAGGAGCGCCCGCCAAGCTGGTTCGGACGGGCCCGAATAGGTCCTGTTCGTGAGTACGAAGACCGCCGCCCGCCGCTCCGGCGCCAGGGCGACGAACGAACCGTAGCCGGGGTAGCCGCCGCCATGACTGAGAACCAATCCGACGGTGCAGTCCTGGACCACCCGCATGCCCATGCCGTACGCTTCGGCCCAGATGCATTCATCATCGGGCGCGCCGCCAATCCGCTTGCGGGTGGACAGGAAGTTTAGGCCCTGAGCCAGATTACGGACCGTCGAGCGTCGCACCGGCCCGGTCTCCGGACCGTTGCGGGACGGCCAGGCGGACTGTAAAAACGCAAGCCAGCGCGCATAGTCTCCGGCGGTGACATATACGCCGCCCATCGCACCGAATTCGCCGTGCGCCATGGTGGGCTCCTCGACCCAGCGCTCATTCTCCCACCGATACCCTAGCGCGCGCTGGGCGAGGGGCACGTCGCGAAACTCGTAGCCGCTCGACGTCATGCCGAGCGGACGCATGATGGTCTCGACGATATAGCGGTCGTAGGGCATGCCCGACGCGTTGGTGACGATACGCCCGAGAAGCGCGTAGCCGAGGTTGGAATATTCCATCGCCGTCTGCGGCGGTCGGCTGAACGGAACGCCAGCGGCAATCAGTCGGGAAAAGTCCGCCGCCGGCATCGCTTGCTGCCGGTCACCCCACGGATCGTCGGTAACTAGCCCGCCCACGTGATGAAGCAGATCGCGAATGCGGATCCGCGGTGAGTCGCTGGTTGGGTAGCGCCAGCCGCGCATCTCGGGGATGTGCCGCTCGGCCGGGTCGTCGAGGCCCAGCTTGCCTTCGTCGCGCAGCTTGAGGATGGCGAGCGCGGTGAAGGCCTTGCTCATCGAGGCGATCCGGAAGCGGGTCGAGGCGTTCGCCTTGGCCCCCGTCGCGACATTGGCGACGCCGTGCGTGCCGACATGGAGCAGCTTGCCGTCGATCACCACTCCGTAGACCATGCCGGGCACCGGGGTCTTGGCTCGGAAATCGGCAAAAGCCTGGCCGACCGCCGCGAACGCCGATTCTGACGGGGCCTGCTGCGCGCCAGCCGGCGCCGCGGCCAGCAGCGCCGCCACTACGAACAGTCTGCGAAAAGCCACTGGCCGACCCCCAACGTTGTGCCGCCCGAGAGTATGCCAGGCCACTGGCCCGTGCCAGCCTTACGTCAGGCGAGGAATTCGGGGTCGAGCACGATCCGCGCCTCGACCAGGTCGGCGATCCCGTCCCGGAACGGGATCAGCGCGCGCTTGCCGTCGACCTTTTCGACCTCGAGCAAATCGCCCGCCCCGAAATTCTCGACCGCGACGACCGACCCGACGGTCGCGCCGTCGGTGGCGAAACAGGTCAGGCCGATCAGATCGGCGTGATAATATTCGCCTTTGTCGAGCGGCGGCAGCGCCTCGCGCGCGACCTCGACCAGCGCCCCGCGCAGCGCCTCGGCGGCCGAGCGGTCGGCGATCCCCTCGAACCGCGCCGTCGCGCCCTTGGCGTCGGGCTTGACGCGCGCACCCCGCTCGACCCCGCCGACGATCAGCCGGGGGTGGCGGGCGAGGCTCTCCGCGCTCTCGGCGAATAGCTTGAGGCGCACCTCGCCCTGAACGCCATGGGCTCCGGCGACCGCGGCGAGCGCGACGCGCTTCCCGGCCGCCGGATCGTCCATGCTACTCGGCCTTGGCTTCGGTTTCGGCCTCCGCGGGCGCTTCGGCCTCGGCCGGAGCATCGCCCTCGGCCGGAGCCTCCGCGCTCTCGCCGGTCACTTCCGGAGCCTCGGCAGCCTCGGGCGAGTCGGCGGTGGCGCCATCATCCGAACCTTCAGCCGGCTCGGGCTGGGTATCGGCACCAGCCTCCTCGGCGACAGGAGCTTCCTCGGCAGGAGCTTCTTCGGCGACCGGAGCCTCCTCGGCAACCGGAGCGGCTTCCTCGACCGGAGCGGCCTCCTCGACCGGCGCGGCCTCTTCCTCGACCGGCGCAGCGGCGGCGGCGGCCTTGGCCTCTTCCGCCTCGGCCAGCTTGGTCGCTCGCTCCTCGGCGCGCTCCTTGGCCTTGTCGCCCGGCTCGCCCTTCTTCGGGTTGTTGCGCGCCGCGCGCTCCTTGATCCCGGCGGCGTCGAGGAACCGCGCGACCCGGTCCGACGGCTGGGCGCCGACGCTCAGCCAGTGCGCAATGCGCTCGGCGTCGAGCTTCACCCGCTCGGGCGAATCCTTCGCCAGCAGCGGATTGTAGGTGCCGACCTTCTCGATGAACCGGCCGTCGCGCGCATTGCGCGAATCCGCGACCACGACGCGATAATAGGGCCGCTTCCTGGAGCCGCCGCGAGCGAGACGAATTGCAACTGCCATTTTCTTCTTCCTTCTACGATTTCAATGATTTGCGATTACTTCTTACCAAATTTATCGAACCCCGGCGGCAATCCCGAGCCGCCCGGCAGCCCCGGCATCCCGCCCGGCAACTGGCCGCCCGGCGCCAGCCCGCCAAGCGCCTTTTCCATCCCGCCGGACCCGAACATCGCCGCCAGCTTGCCGAACCCGCCGAGCTTCTTCAGCCGCTTCATCGCGTTCGCCATTTCCTGGTGCATCTTGAGCAGCTTGTTGACCTCTTGGACGGTGGTCCCGCTGCCCTTGGCGATGCGGATCTTGCGCTTGGCGTTGATCACCGCCGGCAGGCGCCGCTCCTTGGCGGTCATCGAGCTCATCATCGCTTCGAGCCGGACCAGCGCCTGGTCGTCGACCGCGCCCGGCTTGGGCAGGCCCTTCATCCCCGGCAGCATCGAGGCCAGCGCGCCCATTCCGCCCATCCGCTTCATCTGCTGGATCTGCATGGCGAGGTCGTCGAGGTCGAACTTGCCCTTCTCCATCTTCGCCGCGAGCTTCTCGGCGTCCTCGATCTTGACCGTCTCGGCGGCTCGCTCGACCAGGCTGACGACGTCGCCCATGCCGAGGATCCGCCCCGCCACCCGGCTCGGATGGAACGCCTCGAGCTTGTCCATCGCCTCGCCGGTGCCGGCGAACTTGATCGGCTTGCCGGTCACCGCGCGCATCGAGAGCGCCGCGCCGCCGCGCGCATCGCCGTCCATCCGCGTCAGCACGACACCACTGAGCTCGACCTCGCCGGCAAAGCCGCGCGCGACATTGACCGCGTCCTGGCCGGTCAGGCTGTCGACCACCAGCAGCGTCTCGACCGGGCGCGCGGCGGCGGCGACCGCCTTCATCTCGGCCATCAGCGCTTCGTCAACGTGCAAGCGCCCGGCGGTATCGAGCAGCAGCACGTCAAACCCCTGCAGCCGCGCCGCCTGCATCGCCCGCTCGGCGATCTGCACCGGGGTCTGGCCGGCGACGATCGGCAGCGTC
This sequence comes from Sphingomonas mesophila, assembly GCF_003499275.1. Lineage (GTDB taxonomy): Bacteria > Pseudomonadota > Alphaproteobacteria > Sphingomonadales > Sphingomonadaceae > Sphingomicrobium > Sphingomicrobium mesophilum. The sequence goes on from NZ_QWDF01000001.1 coordinate 1,065,885, forward strand.
TCCACCGCCACCTGCCGCCCGAGCACCGCCAGCTGCTCCTGCGCCGCCGGCCGGGCAACGTCGAGCGACGCCATCAGCACCTTCTTGCGCTCGCGCTCGGCCAGGCGCTTGGCGAGCTTGGCGGTGGTCGTCGTCTTGCCCGAGCCCTGAAGCCCGACCATCATCACCACCGCCGGCGGATTGACGTCGAGATTGAGCTCGGCATTGTCGGTGCCGAGCATCTCGACCAGCGCGTCGTGGACGATCTTGACCACCATCTGCCCCGGCGTGATCGAGCGGATGACGTCCTGGCCGACCGCCTGCTCGGTCACCTTGTCGACGAATTCGCGCGCCACCGGCAGCGCCACGTCCGCCTCGAGCAGCGCCACGCGCACCTCGCGCATCGCCGAGCGCACGTCGTCCTCCGACAACGCCCCGCGCCCGCGCAGCTTGTCGAACACGCCGCTCAACCGATCGCTAAGTGACTCGAACATTCAATCCCTTTCGTTCCTCCCCCGGAAATCCGGGGCAGGCTAACTCCACAAAGCAAACGACGCCGGCGGGTGAAACCTCACCGGCCAGCGCGCCCCGAGGGGCATCAGCTATGTGTGTCGTTAGACGGTGCCGCCCTTAGCCGGATGACGCATCGCGGTCAACGATCGCCGCCACGCGCACGCATTGCGAAAGAGCGGCAAGCTCCTCCCCGGTGAACCCATCGGGCATCGCCGGGCTGATCCCGAGCTGCCGGCCGATCATGCGCGACAATGAGATATTGTTCTTCATGTTCCGGTTGAGCCGGCGAGCCGCGCTCGCCTGGGCGTGAAGCGTCCGCCGGTCGGCAAGATCGAGCGTGCCCGCCAGCTCGTACGGCAACAGCGCATCCCATGCGGCGCGCTCGAGCTGGGCATTGCGCGCATTGTTCTCCAGCTCGTCGTAGAATTCGGCGTATTTCGAACGCGCCGCGGCCGGCACCTCGGCGAACACCTGGCCATCCTTATTGTCCCACGCCGAGCGATAGACGCTGAACATCACCGGAAACCGCGCGTCGATCAGCCTTGCCTGCGCACCTTCGCGATAGCTGCCGAGCCATTCGGTAAGCCGCGCCACCCGCCTGTCGGTACAGGCCGTCTGCCGGTCCCGATATTCGTAGATCCACAAATTTTTCGCGATCTCGCCGTCGATCGTCGCTCGGAAGACCCGCACATCGTCGCGCGTCTGGATGGTCTGGACGACCTGCTGCGCGCCCAGCGCGAGAAGGACGCCGAGCACGATCACCCCGACCTCGCCCGCGAACACCCGCCAGCCGTCCCGGGGACTTGGAATTTTCATCGCTACTGCCCCCTCCTCCGCGATTGCCGATCAGGCCTTCGGCTTGCCGCCGCCGCGCGGCCCCTTGCCCGGACCCGCCCGGCCCAGCCCGCCGCCCGGCCCACCGCCCGGCCCGCCGCGCCCCGATCCGTCCGGCCCGCGCCGCCCCGGCGTCTTGCGCACGAAGCGGCGATCCTGCGGCGGCCCGCGGCGGTCGCGCTCGGGCACCCGGTCGAGCGGCGGACGCGACTGCATCTCGCCCTTCGGCCCGACCGCATAGCCTTCCTTGAGCAATTGGTTGAACGCCGAACGCACGCTCTGGTTGATCGAATCCTGAAGCGCCTTGGGCAAGTCGGCATAGGCCGCATTGCGGTGGATGCCCTGGATGTCGCGCAGCAGATTGTTGGGCAGCCCGCCCGAGCTCGCGCGCAACGCCTCGATCGCCTCGACCACCGCGTCGATCAGCACGTCCTGCATCACATCGGAGGCGGCCTTGGTCATTATTCTTCTCCCGGTCCGTCATTGCGAGCGTAGCGAAGCAATCCAGAGATGGCGCCGCTGGATTGCTTCGTCGCTGCGCTCCTCGCAATGACGAAGGTGGACAGCTTTCAGACCGCTCCCTAAGTCGCGCGGCGTGACGCGGCAATTCCACAAGATGCACGGCTTGGGCAACGACTTCGTCATTCTCGACGGTCGCCCGGAAGCCGGCGGCGCGCCGGTCGAGATGACCGAAGCCCTCGCCCGCCGCATCTGCGACCGCCACGCCGGCATCGGCTGCGACCAGCTGATCCTGATCGAAAAGTCCGACAAGGCCGACGTCCGGATGCGCATCTGGAACGCCGACGGCGGCGAGGTGCAGAGCTGCGGCAACGCCAGCCGCTGCGTCGTCGCGCTGACCGGCGCGGCGACGATCGAGACCGGCGGCGGGATCGTCGCCGGCAAAAGCGACGGCGATGCGGTCGAGGTCATTCTGCCCGCGCCGAGCTTCGCCTGGGACGCCATCCCGCTGGCCTATCCAATGGATACGGCCGCGCTGCCGCTGGCGTGGGGACCGCTCAAGCGGCCGATGGCGCTCAGCGTCGGCAACCCGCATCTGGTGTTCTTCGTCGACGACCCTGCGGCGATCGCGCTCGACGACATCGGCCCCGGCATCGAGCACGACCCGGCGTTCCCGGAGCGGGTCAACGTCAATGTGGCCCGGATCGACTCCGCCAGTGCGATCACGCTGCGCACCTGGGAACGCGGTGCCGGCCTGACCCGCGCCTGCGGCACCGGCGCCTCAGCCACGGCGGTGGCCGCGATCGCCTCGAAGCGCGCCACCTCGCCGGTCACCGTCTCGATGCCCGGCGGGTCGCTGACCATCGCCTGGGAGGCCCCGGCCGGCGAGATCGCGATGCGTGGGTCCGCGACCTACGTGTTCAAGGGCGAGATCGAGTTGTGAGCGCGACCGCGATCAGCCTCGGCTGCCGGTTGAACTTCGCCGAAGCGGAGGCGATGGCGGCCGGCGCGCCCGACGGCACGATCATCGTCAACAGCTGTGCAGTCACCGCCGAGGCCGTCCGCCAGACCCGCCAGGCGATCCGCCGCGCCCGCCGCGACCGCCCCGATGCCCGCGTCGTCGTCACCGGCTGCGCCGCCCAGCTTGAACCAGAAGCCTTCGCCGCGGTGGCCGAAGTGGACGAGGTCTGGGGAAATGGCGTAAAGGGCATGTCGGCCCCGCTCATAAACCACATCCCATTTCCGTTCGTGTCGAGCGAAGTCGAGACACCTTTACTCGCGCGTCCCTCGACTTCGCTCGGGACGAACGGGAAGATTTTGCTCCCGCCAATCTCGCACGCCCGCCCCCACGCCGGCCTGCTTCACAAGGTCAAGAGCTTCGTCGCGATCCAGGCCGGCTGCGACCACCGCTGCACCTTTTGCACCATCTGGCAGGCGCGCGGACCCTCGCGCTCGGTGCCCTACGCCGAAGTCCGCGATGCGGTGGCGCGCGAGCTTGACCGTGGCGCTCGCGAGGTCGTGCTGACCGGGGTCGACATCACCGATTACGCCTGTCCCGAGCTGGGTCGAGGGGGCCTTGGACTGCTTTGCCAGCGCCTCCTCGCCGACCTCCCCGCCCTCCATCGCCTGCGCCTGTCGAGCCTCGACAGCGTCGAGATCGACGGCGCCCTGCTCGAGCTGATCGCCGGCGAGCCGCGCCTTCTCCCGCACTTCCATCTCTCGCTCCAAGCGGGGGACGACCTTATCCTCAAGCGCATGAAGCGCCGCCACAGCCGCGCCGATGCGGTGGCGACCGTCGCTGCGATCAAACTCGCCCGCCCCGACGCGACGATCGGCGCCGATCTCATCGCCGGCTTCCCGACCGAAAGCGAGGAGGCCGCTCTCAACACCCTCCGGCTGCTCGACGACTGCGACATCGTCGCCGCCCACATCTTCCCCTTCTCGCCTCGCCCCGGCACCCCGGCGGCGCGCATGCCGCAGGTCGAGCGCGAGGTGGTCAAGGCCCGCGCCGCCCGGCTGCGCGAGGCGGCCGCGGTTCGCCGCGCGCAATGGCTCGACACGCTGGTCGGCACGCGCCAGGCGTTCCTGATGGAAAGCGACATCCTCGCCCGCTCGGACAATGAAGCGCCGATTCGCCTTGCCGGCGCCCGGCGCGGCGACATCGGCACTGCGCTGGTCACCGGCCGCGACGGCGAGACGCTCGTGGGCGTGCGCGCATGAGCTGGCTCGAGCGGCTGACCGGCGGGTTCAAGAAGACCGCCGACCGCCTCACCGACAACATTTCCGGCCTGGCGACCAAGCAGGCGCTCGACACGGCCACGCTCGACGATATCGAGGAGGCGCTGATCGCCTCCGACCTCGGGCCCGGCGCCTCGAAGCGCATTCGCGAGGCCATCGCGGCGCGCCGCTTCGAGCAATTGGACGAGCGGGGGCTGCGCACCATCCTCGCCGAAGAGATCGAGGCGATCCTTCGCCCGGTCGCCAAGCCGCTCGACGTGTGGGGCTTTCCGCGGCCGCACGTCATCCTCGTCATCGGCGTCAACGGCAGTGGCAAGACGACGACCATCGGCAAGCTCGGCCATTGGCTCAAGGAGCAGGATTACGGCGTTCTGCTCGCCGCCGGCGACACGTTCCGCGCCGCGGCGATCGAACAGCTGCAGATCTGGGGCAAGCGCATCGACGCGCCGGTGATCGTCGGCAAGGAGGGCGGGGACGCGGCGGGAATCGTGTTCGACGGGGTCAAGCAGGCGACCGCGACCGGCATCGACGCGCTGATCGTCGACACCGCCGGGCGATTGCAGAACAAGACTCATTTGATGGACGAATTATCCAAGATTCGTAAGGTCTTAGGCCGCCTCAACCCCGACGCGCCGCACGACGTCATCCTCGTCCTTGACGCCACCACCGGCCAGAATGCGTTGAGCCAGATCGAGGTCTTCAAGGAAACCACTGCAGTGTCCGGTTTGATCATGACCAAGCTCGACGGCACCGCCCGCGGCGGCATGCTGGTCGCGGCGGCGGAGAAGTTCGGCCTCCCCATCCACGCCATCGGAGTGGGCGAGGGGGTCGAGGATTTGCGCCCCTTCGATCCCCGCGCCGTCGCCCGCGCCATCGCCGGCCTGCCGCCGTCATGAGCAAGGCCCGCGCAGAACCCACCGGCGGCATTCGCCTGCTGGTCGACATCGGCCCGCTGCTGGTGTTCTTCCTCGTCAACTTCCTGGTCGACAGCCCGGCCAAGATCTTCATCGCCACCGGTGCCTTCATGGCCGCGATGGTCGCGGCGATGGTCTTCACCCAATTGAAGTACGGCAAAATTTCCCCCCTGCTGCTGTTCTCCGGAGTGATGGTCCTCGCGCTCGGCGGGCTGACGCTGTGGCTTCACGACGAGCTGTTCATCAAGATCAAGCCGACAATCTATTATCTGTTCGTCGCGGCGCTGCTCGGCTTCGGGCTGAAGACCGGCCGGAACTACCTGAAGATGGTCCTCGGCAGCGCCTACCCCGGGCTCGACGAAGCCGGGTGGAGCATGCTGGCGCGCAACTGGGCGCTGTTCTTCGTCTTCATGGCCGCGCTCAATGAGACGGTGTGGCGCACGACCAGCTTCGACTTCTGGGTCGGTTTCAAGCTGTGGGGCGCGATCCCGCTGACCTTTTTGTTCGCCGCAGCCAACGTGCCGATGCTTCTGCGCCACGGCCTCGCCAACGACGAGCAGGCGGCGCAGGAACCGGGGCCGATCGAATGAACGACGCGCTGGTCCAAATCAGCGGCCTGCGCAAGGCCTATGCCAACGGCGTCGAGGCGTTGAAGGGGGTCGACCTTGACATCCGCCGTGGCGAGATTCTGGCGCTGCTCGGTCCCAATGGCGCGGGCAAGACGACGCTGATCAACATCGTCTGCGGGATCGTCACAGCGACCGGCGGCGAAGTGCTGGTCGAGGGCCGCAACTGGCTGACCGACTTCCGCCGGATCCGCACGCGCATCGGCCTGGTTCCGCAGGAATTGACGACCGACGCGTTCGAGAGCGTGTGGTCGACGGTCCGCTTCAGCCGCGGCCTGTTCGGCAAGGCCAAGGACGACGGCAAGGTCGAGGAGCTGCTCAAGCGGCTGACCCTGTGGGACAAGCGCAAGTCTGAAATGCGCGAGCTGTCGGGCGGGATGAAGCGCCGCGTGATGATCGCCAAGGCACTGGCGCACGAGCCCGACATCCTGTTCCTCGACGAGCCGACCGCCGGCGTCGACGTCGAGCTTCGCCGCGACATGTGGCAGCTGGTGCGCAAGCTTCGCGCCGACGGGACGACGGTCATCCTCACTACCCACTACATCGAGGAGGCGGAGGAGATGGCGGACCGCGTCGGGGTGATCCGCCGCGGCGAATTGGTCGCGCTCGGCGACAAGAGCGAGTTGATGAGTCGGATGGGCCAGAAGACGCTCAAGGTCGCGCTCGACCAGCAGCTCACGGCGGTGCCGGACACGCTCGCGCAGTGGCAGCCGGTGCTCGAGGACGACGGTCACACCCTGTGCTACCGCTTCGACAGCCACGCCGAGCGCAATGGCATACCGCAACTGATGCGCAAGCTTGACGAGCTCGGCATCGGCTACCGCGACCTGGCCACACACCAGTCGAGCCTCGAGGACATTTTCGTTAGCCTGATCCACGAGGGAGCCCCGGCATGAACGTGACCGGAGTGAAGGCGATCTATCGCTTCGAGATGGCGCGGTGGGGCCGCACCCTGTGGCAAAGCCTGGTCGCGCCGGTGATCACCACCTCGCTCTATTTCCTGGTGTTCGGCTCGGCGATCGGCGGACGCATGAGCGACATGGCGGGGATCGACTACGGTAGTTTCATCGTCCCCGGCCTGATCCTGTTGTCGGTGCTGACCCAGGCGATCATGAACGCCAGCTTCGGCATCTTCTTTCCGAAGTTCACGGGCACGATCTACGAGATCCTGTCGGCGCCCTTGTCGGCGCTCGAGACGGTGACCGCCTATGTCGGTGCGGCGGCGACCAAGGCGGTGCTGCTGGCGCTCATCACGCTGGCGACCGCGACACTATTCGTCGACGTTCGGGTCGATCATCCGCTGCTGATGCTGGCGTTCCTCGTTGCAATTTCGATCGGCTTTTGCCTGCTCGGCTTTGCGATCGGCATCTGGGCCAAGAACTTCGAGCAATTGCAGGTCATCCCGTTGCTGGTGGTGACCCCGCTTACCTTCCTCGGCGGCGTATTCTACTCAACCGCGGCGATCGGCGAGCCGTGGCGAACGGTCACCCAACTTAATCCGATCCTCTATCTCGTCTCGGGATACCGATGGACGTTCTTTTCGGTGGCCGACGTGCCGCTCGGCGCCAGCATTGCCGTGATGGCGGCGGCGATCGCCCTGCCGCTCGCCGCCATCGTATGGATCTTCAGAACCGGCTGGCGCCTGAAGGCCTAGCCCGCCGTCAGCCCTGCTGATCGGCGCGCGATACGCCTTGGCCGTCGAGGTTCTGCGCGACGAAATCCCAGTTGATCACGCGCTCGAGCACCGTCTTCAGGTAGCGCGGCCGCTCGTTGCGATAATCGATGTAGTAGGCATGCTCCCACACATCGAGCGTAAGCAGCGGCGTCATGCCGTGGACGACGGGCGTATCAGCGTCGTGGAGCGAGGTAACCTCGAGCTTGCCGTTGTTGAGCACCAGCCAGCCCCAACCTGAGGCGAAATGATTGGTGCTCTCGGTCGCCAGCTTGTCGACCAGAGTCGCATGATCGCCGAAATCGCTCGCGATCATCTCGGCGAGTTTGCCCGACGGGCTGGTCGAGCCCTCCGGCGCCAGGCACTGCCAAAAAAAGCTGTGGTTCCAGATCTGGGCGCTGTTGTTGAACAGGCCCTTGTCGCCCTTGTCCTTGGCGGCCTTGATGACTTCTAACAGCGAGGCGCCCTCGAGCCCCTTCTCGCCCAGCATCCCGTTGGTCTTGTCGATGTACGCCTTGTGATGCTTACCGTGGTGATAGTCGAACGTCTCGGCGCTCATCACGTCGCCGAGCGAATCTTTGGGGAACGGAAGTTCGGGCAGTTGGAAGGCCATCGGGGGATCCTGGCTTGAGTGACGCGGAGCGCCCTTAACCGCCGAAGCGGGTCAAATGTCCAGAGGGTGTGACGCCTAGCGGCGGATCAGTCGGAACTGCTGCAGATCTTCCGCTGGCGCTTTCCATTCCGGGGCGAGATCGCGAGCCCGGACCAGGTCGTTGTAGGCCGAACGAAGGTCGCCACCACGCTCGTAGGCCAGCGAGCGGCTGTAATAGGCCAGCGCCGGCCGCTGCGTGTTGAGAGCCAGCGAGCGCTGGATCAGCGGCATGGTCTCCATTCCCGCGCCACGACGCAAGTCGGAGATGGCCTTGTTGAGCCAAACCTCGGCATTGCCGCTGAATGTCTCGGCCGCGGCGTCGAAGTCACGTCCGGCGGCGCGGAAATTGCGCCCTCGCAGGTGAAGCACACCGCGATTGTTGAGCGTCGCCGCCCGGTCTTGGACGGTCAGGCCCTCCTGGCGGAGCGCGAGGTCGCAATGGCCGAGCGCGTTGCGATCATAATCGCGGCCGACGGCGGCTTCATAGCAGTCCATCGCCAAACTATTGCCGATCGAGACGGTGCCGGCTGCGGCGGGGGCGGCGGCAATCAGCGCGGCCGCGGCGAAAAGAGTCTTCATCGAACCCTCCTCTCTTGAGCGGGCCGATCATACGCCTATCGAGGCGGCGATGCACTAGCCGCCAGCGTTCAGCAGTTCGTGCCGCTTGAGGGCATGCCGAAGCTGGTCGTAGCTGAGGCCCAAGGCCGTCGCGGTCGCCTTCTGATTGTAGCGATTGCGCGCCAAAGCGTCCTCGAGGATGCGCCGTTCGTAGGCGCTGACTGCACCGCGGAAGTCGCTGACGTCGTCGCCCGCAGGCGACGGCGGCGGAGACGCGGCGGCTGGCGTTTGCGAATCGCCTGGCTCGACGGCCATTCCGACCGGCGGAAGCTGTTCCCCGCCGCTGCCCAGAGCGGCCGCCCAGGGTGATGCGAAAGGATCGAACTGGATGTGGTCGATCGGCCGTTCGGGATCCTCGTGGCGATAGACGGCGCGTTCCACCACGTTGCGCAGTTCGCGAACGTTGCCGGGCCAGGAATAGGTTTCCAGCGCACGCATCGCCTCGGCAGCGAAGCCCGGCCAGTTCGTCCAGTCGAGCTCCACCCCCATGCGCCGACCGAAATGCTCGGCGAGCAACGGGATGTCGCCTTGGCGCGCGCGCAGCGGCGGCAGGGTGACAACTTCGAAGCTTAGGCGATCGAGGAGATCGGCGCGGAAGCGGCCTTGCTCGACTAGCCGCGGCAGATGCTCGTTGGTGGCGGCGACGATGCGCACGTCGACGCTGATCGGCTTGGACGCGCCGATCCGGGTCACTTCGCCATATTCGACCGCGCGCAGCAGCCGATCCTGGGCGGGAGAAGATAGCGTTGCCAGCTCGTCGAGGAATAGCGTCCCGCCGTCCGCCTCCTCGAAGCGCCCGTGACGGGTCTTGGCGGCGCCGGTGAAACTGCCTGCCTCGTGACCGAATAGCTCCGCCTCGATCAGATTTTCGGGAAGGGCTGCGCAATTCATCGTGACCAGCGGACCGGACCAGCGCGACGACAGATGGTGGAGGCGCTCGGCGATCAATTCCTTGCCCGTGCCGCGCTCCCCGATCACCAGCACCGGGCGATTGAGCGGCGCGGCGCGGCTCGCCCGCTCGACCGCATCGAGGAAGGCGAGGCTCGAGCCGACGAACTGGTTGGTGCGCTCCACGGCCTAGGTGTTGGTGGTTTTCCCCATCACTTGGCAAGAATTTTTATGCGGATGGAGAGTAGATTTCGCCGAAAAGATCAGATTTTCGGCCCTTTCGAACCTATGGCATGAGCTTTGCATCGTCATTGGCGAAGACGGGGCCTGGTTTGGAGTGCTCAATGGGAATCTTTTCGCGAAGTCGCGACATCTTTGCAGCGAATATGACGGAGCTGCTCGACCGCGCCGAAGATCCGGCGCGGATGATCCGCATGATCATTCTCGAAATGGAAGAAACTTTGGTCGAAGTCCGCGCTTCGGCGGCGCGCTCGATCGCCGACGGCAAGGAAATGCGCCGCGCCATCGCCCGGCTCGACGAATTGCAGTCGAGCTGGACCGAAAAGGCCGAACTGGCGCTGTCGAAGGACCGCGAGGACCTCGCCAAGGCGGCGTTGATGGAGCGCCAGAAGGCGGCCGACATGGCCGACGGACTGCGCGGCGAGATCGCCCAGATCGAGGAAACGCTGAAAGGTTACGAGGCCGACATCGCCAAGCTTCAGGGCAAGCTGCGCGAGGCCCGGGCGCGGCAGAACTCTATCGCCAATCGCATCGAAAGCGCGGTCACTCGCGCCAAGGCCCGCGAGCTGCTCAACGGTGGCCGGACCGACGATGCCTTTTCGAAGTTCGAGATTCTCGAGCGCCGCGCCGACTTTGCCGAGGGCCGCGCCGACGCGCTCGGCATGACCGGGCCGAAGAGCCTCGAGGAAGAAATCGCCGAGCTTCGGGCTTCGGAAAAAGTCGATGCCGAGCTCGAGGCGTTGAAAGCGTCGCTCAAGAACAAGGGGGTGTAAGTGGAAGACGTAGTCGTTCCTGCAATGGCGTTCGTGACGCTGTTCATCGGCCTGCCGTGGCTGATCTTTCATTATGTGACCAAGTGGAAGACCGCCAAGACTCTGACCGGCGATGACGAAAAGCTACTCGACGACCTCTACGAGGCGGCGCGGCGGCTCGACGATCGGCTGTGCACGATCGAGCGGATCATGACCGCCGAGAATCCCGACTGGAACCGCAACAGCTGCCTGCCGGGCCGCGAAGCCAGCGGCGGCCAGCGTCTGCTGGACCAGATCGACGCGCTCGAGGAGCCGCTCGGCCGCAGCCGGAGGAAGGTGAAATGAGCCAGCCGGCAAGCCGCACGCGATTCTATCGCAACAAGCGCGACGGCAAGGTCATGGGCCTGTGCTCGGGGATCGCGGACTACACGGGCATCGACGTGACGATGGTCCGCATGATGTTCCTCTTCAGCCTGTTCATCAGCGGCGGATCGATCCTGCCGGTTTATTTCATCGCCGGCTTCATGGCGCCCGAGCGGCCCTACGAGCTGGATAGCGAGACACCCGACGAGCGTCAGTTCTGGCAGGGGGTGCGCGCCTCGCCCGGTCGTTCGGCTCGGGCGATCGGCGGCCGGCTCAAGGACATCGACCGGCGGCTGGCCGACATCGAACATTATGTCACTACCGAGAACCGCAGCCTGGCGCGCGAAATCGACAGCTTGCGTTAGCGCTGAATCATTGAACGGGGAGCAACGATGAATTTTGGATCGCCTGTATTCGTCATCCTGATCGTCGCGATCTGCATGGGCGCGTGGGTCTTCACGACCGCGATCCGCGCCCGGCACGGCTACCCGCTGACTGACGATTGGGGAAACACCATCCATCCGCTGCCCAAAGAGGACAGCAAGCTCGCCGCCGAGAATGCGCAGCTGCGCGAGACCGTCGAGCGGCTCGAGGACCGGCTGAAGGTGCTCGAGCGGATCGCGACCGACCCGGCCAAGCGGCTGGACGACGAAATCGAGCGCTTGCGCTAGGAGGCAATGAGCATGGATCCGGAAGTACCCGTCGTTTTCGAATTCCTGACCAACATTCTGCCGTGGGTTGCGCTGATTGTTGCCGTTTCGGTCGGCGGCTGGGTCGTCACCACCTGGCTCAGGATCAAGAACGGCTATCCGCTCGAAACCAGCTGGGGCAAGCCGCTCCATCCCACCACCGATCGTGAGTCGGCCGAGCGGATCAAGCTGCTAACCGGCGAGAATGCCCAGCTCCGGGCCGAGATCGGTTCGGTCAAGGACCGGCTCGAAACGATGGAGCGGATCATCACCGATCAGCCGCTGCGCCTGTCGCGCGAAATCGATGCGCTGAGCGGCAAGGGCGGTAACGCCTGATGGACAAGACCATCCTCGTCCTCGGCTTCTTCATGATCGTGGTCGGCATTCCGGTCATCGCCGGAGTGCTCGGCGACATGTACAAGCGCCGCCTGCGCTTGCGCGAACGGGAGCTCGAGTTGCTCGGCGCCCAAACCGCCGAAAAGGCCGCGCAATACGCCGCCCATACCGAACGGCTGGAGCAGCGCGTGCGCGTGCTCGAACAGATCGTCACCGACAGCGGCACCCAGACCGCGGCCCAGATCGAGGCATTGCGCGATCTTCCCGACGGGCCGATGATCGCCCCGACGTCTGCGGCGGAGACCAAGCAATGAACCAGTTCGAGATGATTGCGATCATCGTCATCGTGGTGATGATCGCAAGCGTCGTCAAAGCCCGATTTCGTGTTCACCGGGATGGCCGGCGTGCGACCGTGAACGTGCAGGAGCAGGCGGAGAACCTGCGCCTTCGCGAAGAAGTGAAGGAGCTCAAGGAACGGCTTCACGTGCTCGAGCGGATCACTGTCGAGAAGGAAGATTCGCTGAGCCGCGAGATCGAACAATTGCGCGACCGCTAGCCGCGTCCTAGGTCGCGGGCTGTGACCGCCCTGCCCCCGATAGCCGATATCGCCGACGAATATGCGCTGCTCGACAGCGAGGATCGCTATCGCCTGCTTATCGACCTTGGCCGGATGCTCGAGCCGATGCCGGACGCGCTGAAAACCGACGCTACGCAGGTTCGCGGCTGCTCGGCGAGCGTATGGCTTTATCCCACTCGGCTCGAAGACGGCCGGCTCCACTTCTTGGCCGACAGCAACGCAGCGATCACCAAGGGGATCATCGCGCTGGTCTTGGCAGCGGTTCAGGATCGGCCAGCGCCGGAGGTCGCGAGCACCGACATCGCCGCCGCGCTCGAGCCGTTCGAACTTGCCCGCGAACTATCCTCCAACCGCACCCAGGGCGTGCCGAACATGATCGCGCTGGTGCGCGAGACCGCGCAGCGGCTGGCATGAGCAAGCCCGAGCATCTGGCTGCCACGACCGCTTCCGAGGGATTCGACCCCATCCGCTTTTTCGAGCTTGCGCGCTCGGTCGGCCACGGGCGCGCGCTGGGGCTCGAGTTTCGCGCCGCCGAGGACGGGTGGATCGAGCTTGCATTGCCGTGGCGGCAGGAACTGGTCGGCGTGAGCGAGACGGGCGTGCTCGCCTCGGGTGCGATCATCAGCCTGCTCGACACCTGTGGCGGAGCGGCGGTGTGGCAGGCATTGGGCCGCTTCCAGCCGATCGTCACCATCGACCTCAGGCTCGATTACTTCCGGCCGGCAATGAAAGGGGAGACGGTAATCTCCCGCTGCCGATGCGACAAAGTGACCCGCCAATTGGCGTTCGTCAGCGGGCTTGCCCATACCGGAGATGCAGCACGGCCCGTGGCGCGGGCGACCGGCACCTTCATGCTCAATCCTTGAGCGACGCTGCTCTTTCCTCGGCCTTCTTGAGCACGTCGTAGGCCGCCTGAATCTCGCGAAAGCGCTGCTCGGCCGCCTTGTCGCCCTGCTTGAGGTCGGGGTGGTGCTGCTTGGCGAGCGAACGGTATGCGGTGCGCACCGTCTTGTAATCGGCGTCGGCGTCGAGCCCGAGCACGTCCAGCGCGCGCATCTCCTCGCGGCTCCGGCTGCCGTCCCCCGGCCCGCCCCATTCGTAATGAGCCGAGGAGCGAAAGGCCGAGGCACCGGCGCTCTCGCTGCGTTCGCGGGCAGCCGCCTCCTCCGCGCTCAGCCCCGCGAAATAGTCCCAGTCGCGATTATATTCGGCCGCATGCGCCTGGCAGAACATCCAGCGCTCGGGGCTGTTCGGGGCCTTGGGCGCGGGTCGGTCGCCCGGTTCGGTGCAGCCGACGCGGTCGCACAGGCGCACTCGGACCGCCTCGCGGCTCTTGGCGCCATAGGGTCGCCAGCGGGGAAAGCCCCAGTCGTCGGATCGTTTTTGCCTGGTCATCGATGCTCAACCCTTAAAGGCCGCGCATCGCCGCCGCCAGCGCCGAAGAAATTTGCCAGGGGACCTGTAAGCCGGGTTCTGTTCACCCCTCGCCGGGTTCCATCAAAGTATTACTTTGATGGGGCCTGTCCGGGGATCGGCGACCATTCCTCTGGGACGAGGGTTGCCCCTCGCCTCCAGCGACCAACCCGGGCGACGAGGCGGAACTGCCCCATATGCCGCCCCTATTCGGTCTTGCACCCGGTGGGGTTTGCCGTGCCGCGCCTGTTGCCAGCCGCGCGGTGCGCTCTTGCCGCACCCTTTCGACCTTACCCGACCAAGGCCGGGCGGTATGCTTTCTGTGGCACTGTCCCTCATTCGCCGTCGCGCAAAGCTAAAGCGAATGGCCGGGCGTTACCCGGCACCGTCGTTCCGTGGAGCCCGGACTTTCCTCGCCCCCGCAACAAGTGCGGGGCCGCGGCCGCCCGGTCCCCTGGCGGGCGCGATATGGTCTATTGCGGGCGCGGCAGCAACAGGGCGAGCAGTTTGGCCCGGCATTCGCCGTCAATGATGCCATCGATCAGGTCGGGCCTGAAGCGGCGCTGAAAGGCGATGACCGCCTTGAGCGGATCGCTGACGTCATAGCCGAACCGTTCGAGCGCGAGGAGGAAGGCCGCGTCGGTCCAGTATGGGTCGATCAGGTCGCGCGTGGGGCTCGGCAGGGCCAGCCGGCGCTTGGCGAGTTCCCACCACGGAAACAGCTCACCCGGGTCGTCCTTGCGCGCCGGCGCAATGTCGGAATGCCCGACGATATTGCCACGCGAGATTGCATGGCGATCCTTGATGCTGGCGAGCAGTGGGAGCAACGACGCAATCTGCTCGTCGGGGAACGGGCGATAGCCAAACTCGTGGCCGGGATTGACGATCTCGATGCCGATGCTGGCCGAGTTGATGTCGGTGACGCCGCGCCAATAGCTCTTGCCCGCGTGCCAAGCGCGTTTGTCCTCGTCGACCAACCCGTAAACGGTGCCGTCCTCGTCGATGCAATAATGCGCGGAGACTTTCGCTTCGGGCGAGGTCATGCGGTCGAGCGCGCCCTGACAATCGGGCATTCCCGTATAATGTAGGACGACCATCGTCACGGGCAGCGCCCGATCGTCGAAATTGGGCGATGGGCAGTCGATCATCTCCATCGCGCCGAGCAGGGCCACGGCGCGCCGCGCTCGTCAAGGCTGATCAGGCTACCCTGCGATCGGCCTGCTGATGCTCAGCCAGGCGGTAGAAGCCGCGATTGGCGCGGTCGGCAGCGAAGCGGTCGGTCTGGCCGATCACCGTCTCGCCTGCCCCCAGCATCAATGCCCCGTCGGGGGCGAGTGCCGAAGCGAGCCGGTCAAACGCCAGCGCGCGCTTCTCGGCGCTGAGATAGAGCAGCACGTTGCGGCACAGGATAACGTCGAACTTGCTGTCGGGCCCCTGCGGCGGCGCGTCGAGCAAATTGTGAACCGCGAAGCGCGCCTTGGCGCGGAGCTGGGCATTCGCCTGCCACTGGTCGCCTTTTTCCTCGAACCAGCGGATCATCTGCGTGACAGCAAGCCCGCGCTGCACTTCGAACTGCGTGTAACTACCCTCGCGAGCTCGGCAGATGGCGGTCGATGAGACGTCAGTGCCGAGCAGGTCAATGGTCCAGCCCTGCCATTTGGCTTGCTGCTCGGCAAACAGCATGGCGAGCGAATAGACTTCCTGCCCGGTCGAGCAGCCGGCCGACCAGATCCGCAGGATGCGTTTGTCGCGACGGTTCTCGGCGAGCGCGTCGAGCAGCGTCGACTGGAGCGAGTCGAACGGTACGCGGTCGCGGAAGAAATAGGTCTCGTTGTTCAACAACGCCTCGACCACGTGAGTTGCCAATGCCGGTTCCTTGCCCATGACGAGGATGGTGATGAGTTCATCGAGCGTAGCGATGCCGCGCTCGCGGAGTAGCGAAGACAAGGCAGTCTCGATCCGCCAGCGGCGGCTCATCGTCAGTTGCTGGCCGGTTCGCCCCTCGAGCAAGCCGGCGAGGATGCGGCAGGAGCTGTCGCTGACGTTCATGGCCGCGCGCCGATCCGATCGGCGATCCGTTCGGCCAGCCCGGTCGGCGGCAGGATGGCGCACGGCAGCCCGGCTTCGGTCACCGCCCGCGGCATCCCCCACACGGCACAGCTATCCTCGTCCTGCACCATGACCGATCCGCCGGCGGCGACCAGCGCGCGGGCACCTTCCAGGCCATCGCGGCCCATACCCGAGAAAATGACGCCGAGCGCCTCGCGCCCAAGCATCGCGCCCGCGGAAGCCATCATCGGGTCGACCGATGGCAGGCAGCCGCTAGCCGAGCGATCGCGGTCAAGCCGGACCACCAGGTGGCCGGCGGACACTGCCAGCGTGACGCTGGCATCGCCGGGCGCGAGCACGATCCGGTCGGGCAACAAGCGGAGGCCATCTTCCGCGACAAGTGTTTCGCGCTGGGCGGCGAGGCCGAGTTGGCGCGCAAAGACCGCCATGAACGGCTCTGGGAGATGCTGGGTAACGATGATCGGCGCTCCAATCCGGCGCGGCAGGGCTTGGAAAAACGTACCGAGGGCGTGAATGCCGCCGGTCGAGGCGCCAAGCGCGAGCAAGCGCAGCGAGGCGTCGACCATCGGTCGTGGGGCGACCTGGGCGCGCCTGATCGAGCGCCCGCTGGCCGGACCTGCGTCGCGCCGGCGGCCCAGCGCCCGCAATTTGGACAATAGTACATCGGAAAAGGTGCCGTTGAATCGGCTCGTACCTGGCTTGGGCAGCGTGTCGGCTGCCCCCATGGCAAGCGCCGCAAGCGTTGCTTCGGCGCCTTCCTCGGCTAGCGTCGAAACGATCAACACCTGCGCGCCGCCGGCGGCCTTGAGGATTGCCGGTAGCGACTTCAGCCCCCCCGCGCCTGGCATTTCGAGGTCGAGCATGACGATGTCGACGCGGATCTTCGCTAACGCCTCGAGCGCGTCCTCGGCCGAGCCGGCGACGGCGACGATCTCGAAACCCCCGTCGCTTTCGATCATGCGCGACAGAACGGCACGAGCGACGAGCGAATCGTCGACGATCATCAGCCGGATTGGCCGCTCGACGCGCTGCGTGCGCTGCAGATCTACGGCATGGGCCGGGGACACGATGGCGCCCGCCCTAGGCGACGCCGACGAGCTGGAGCTTGATGTGGAGAGTTTCGCGATCGAAGGGCTTCATCACATACTCGTCCGCACCGGCCTCCAACGCGGCCCGGATGTGCGCCATGTCATTCTCGGTAGTGCAAAAGACCACCTTCGGTTGATCATTGTGGCCACGCTGACGCAGCAGCATGAGGAATTCCATGCCGCTCATCACCGGCATGTTCCAGTCGAGCAAAACGACGTCCGGCATCGCCTCTTCGCAGCGGGTCAGCGCTTCGCGTCCGTCGCCAGCCTCGTCGACCTGGAACTCCAGCGTTTCGAGAATGTGGCGGGCGACCTTGCGGATCACCTTGCTGTCGTCGACGATCAGGCACGTTTTCATTGATCAATCCCGCTTGATGTGAGGTCCGGCTTAGCGCCGAAGGGTAACTTTTGGCTTAAGCCGCGCGCTGCTCGTCGGGGGCACCGGCAACCAGCGCGGCGATATCGACCAGCAAAAGCGGTCCGTCGTCGGTTTCGACCATTCCGAGCGAAGCACGCTCCCACCCCTCGCCCATCGCGGCGCGGACTGGGGTCGGCTCGGACAGCGCATCGACCACGTCCTCGACACTGTCGACGATCAGCGCGTAATGATGACCGTCGATTTCAACCACTGCAGCTTCGCGGATGCCGTCGCTGCAGTCCGTCTCGCCAAGACCGAGCGAGCGCATCGTGTCGATTACGGTGAGGACCCGGCTGCGCAGAGCGCTGAGCCCAGCGACATGCGACGGCGAGCGGGGCACCGGGATCAGCGCGTCGAGTTCGACCACCGATTCGACCGCAGCGGCCGGGAGCGCGACGCGGCAGCCAGCGATCGAGGCGATCAGCAACAATTGAGTCATCGGCCCCTCCCCGCCGCAGCGGCGCTGGCAAGCGCGGCAGCGAGCGCCACGCGGTCGTATCGATAGATGGCCCCAGCCACCGCAGAGGCAGGGTCGCTGGACAGGACGATCTTCTGCCCCTCGCCTTCGCCCGGCGCATCGCAGTCGCCGACGATCGTCAAGTCCGCCGTCTCGTCGCTGTCATCGCCGACGACGCGATAGCCCGCGGCCTCCACGATCGGCCGGAGCATGTTCTGCATCCATGGATCATCCGACGGGATGCGGCACACCGCGCCGCGCTGGTCGGCGTGCGAGGCCGCACCATGCGTGGCGAAAAGCCAGTGGGCGTCGATCAGCTCGGCCGGTCTGCCGCCGAGCAGGGTGACGCCCGCCACCTCGCCGGGCGTGGCGGCAGCCAGGACGGAAGCGTCGAGAACAGTAAGATCGACCACCTCGGCGAAAGCCAGGCCGATCTCGGACACGCCGTCGCTGAGGCGGAACACGCGCAGCTTCTCAACGTCGGAGGGGACGCGTCCTGCCAAGGGCAGGATGGTGTCGCCGAGCTGCACGCGGAGCTGGCCAGCGGACTCGCGCACCGCGTCGATGCCGACCTCGTCGATCCGATCGACCAAGCCAAGGCGGATCGCGCAACGTCGGCCGTCGAGGGTGTTGAACAACAGGACATTGTCATCACGCGCAATGGCTTGCGACGTAGCTTCGACTACCCGCGCGCCGCGTTCCTGAGCTTCGAGCCGAACGCCGCCGACTTCGGCCAAACCGGCAGGATCGAACAGCAGGATCGGGCTGCCGTCGTCGGCCAGCGTGGTCCCGGCGTAGAGTCCGGTCGCCATGACCGCCGGAGCGGCCGGCTTGACCACCAGTTCCTCATGGTCGTGGATCCGGTCGACGGCGAGCGCATAGACATCGCCTCCTGCGGGTCGGATGACGACCAGCGTCCGCTCCTCGTCCGCGACGTCGCTGGCGAGGCCGAGAACGTCGGCGAGCGAGATTTCGGGGACTCGGCGGCCGCGGATGGTGGCGACGCCCGCGCCGCCGATATGGTCGAGGGTAACCGAAGCGCCGTTGGCCCGCACGATCTCGTCGATCGCGGCGCGCGGGATGGCGAAATGCTGGTTACCGATCGACACGGTCAGCGCCGGGATAATGGTCAGCGTCAGCGGCACACGAAGGGTCATCCGGGTGCCGCTACCCGGCGTGGAGTCGACTTCGACCGTGCCGCCGATCCGCTCGATGTTCGAGCGCACGACATCCATGCCGACTCCGCGGCCCGAGATGGCGGTAACCTCTTGGGCGGTCGATAGGCCGGCCTCGAAGACCAGCGCCAGCCGCTCGCGAGGCGACAGGCGGGCCGCTTCGGAAGGGTCGAGGGTGCCGGCGGCGATCGCCTTGTCGACCAGCCGGGCGCCGTCGATGCCCTTGCCGTCGTCGGCGATGTCGATGAGGATCTGATTGCCCGACTGCCGCGCGACGACGCTGAGCAAGCCGATCTCGCGCTTGCCTGCCGCGAGGCGTTCGGCGGGGCGCTCGATGCCGTGGTCGACGGCGTTGCGGATGATGTGGGTCAGGGGATCGCGGATCATCTCGATCATCTCGCGATCGAGCT
This sequence comes from Sphingomonas mesophila, assembly GCF_003499275.1. Classification (GTDB taxonomy): domain Bacteria; phylum Pseudomonadota; class Alphaproteobacteria; order Sphingomonadales; family Sphingomonadaceae; genus Sphingomicrobium; species Sphingomicrobium mesophilum. Next base: position 1,085,266 of record NZ_QWDF01000001.1, read on the forward strand.
CGACGTCGCCGCCCTCGATGTCGACCAGCACTTGCTTGCCGAGCTCGGCCGAAAGGTCGCGGACCATTCGCGGCAAAGCGACGAACAGGTTCTCGATGCGCTGCATGCGGGTTCGGGTGACCGCGTCGCGCATCTCGGCGATGATCCCGCTCAGCCGCTCGAAGGCGCCGTCGACGTCGACCGCGGTGTCGGTCTCGCGAAGCCGGCGAGCGAGCTCGTTGCGGGCGAGCACCATGTCGCTGACGCCCGACATCATGCGGTCCAGCAGCTCGACCGAAAGGCGGATGGTGCGGGGCGCGGCGGCGGGGTTGGTGGACAGTGCAGTGGTTTCTTGAATCGCGGTTGCAGCGAGGGGGGCGGGGGTTGGATCCGGCTCGGCGGCGAGGAGCGCCTGTAGGAGATCTCCATCATCTCCTACCGGGACCGCGCCGTCGCGCTCGATCGCCCCGATCATGTCCCCGATGCGGTCGATCACGGCGAGCACCGCGCTGACCAACGCCGCGTCGGTCGAGCGGCGGCCGGCGCGGACATCGGCCAGAGCGTCCTCGGCGGCATGGCTCAGCGCCTCGAGGCGCGGGAAGTCGAAGAAGCCGCAATTGCCTTTGACGGTGTGGACGAAGCGGAAGATCGAATCGAGCCGCGCGCGGTCGTCCGGACTGGCCTCCCAGGCGACGATCTCGCCGCCCAGCGCTTCCAGCATCTCCCGGCATTCGGCCGTGAAATCGGCAATCAGATCATCCATCGTCCGTGCGGCCCCGCCAAAGCTGTCGGGCCCTTCATGACGATGAGGAGTTAATAGCGCGTTAGCTGTAACCGCCGCCGCCGCCGCGGCCGCGGATCGGGCGGCTCAGGCAGGATCAGGCGGGGAGCGTTGCGCCGATCACCAGCACCTCGTCGGCGGGATCGCTGAGCCGGATCGCGCCGCCCGCCTCGCCCGCCAGGCTGTGCGCCAGCCAGGCGCCGGCGGCGCGCGGCTCGACCGTCCCGCCCGAATTGCCGGTGAGGATCGTTTCGCGCAGCGCCGGATCGAGCAGGATTCGCGGCCCCTCGGCGCGAATGGCAAGCTCGAGCCGGCCATCGGCTTCCTCCGCCCCGACATCGAGCCGGCCGCCGCGAACCAGCGCGTCGCCGGCGATCAAGGCAAGGTTCAACAACAGCTTGGCGGCGTTCTTTGACAATCTCTCGGCACTGACCATCCAGCCGAGCGCGACCTTGTGGTCGCCGCCGAACAGCCCTTCGAGCGCCGCGCGCGCTTCATTGGCGTCGATCGCCTCGCCGTATCCGCCGCCGGCACCGAACGCGAGGCGGAAGAATTTGAGCTTGCTGGCGGTGGCGCGGGCGCTGTCGGCGAGCAGCTCGAGGCAGCGCTCGCGCATCTCGGGGTCCTGCTCGTCGGCCATCAGCTCGAGCCCGTTGTTGAGGGCGCCGACGGGCGAAAGCAAATCGTGGCACAGGCGCGAGCAGAGCAGGCTGGCAAGGTCGATGGCGTTCATGGCGCGGGTGATGCGGGAAGGGCCGTTTTCACGCAAGTGCGGGCGCGGCCGTCATTTTGGGGACCGTTGGTGTGGAAGCAATCCGGCTGCCGGAAGACTGGATTGCTTCGCTGCGCTCGCAATGACGACTTGAACTGGCGGGTTTCGTCACGACATCCGGTTCATGGCCGGGGGGCATCAGATTATCGCGGTGGCGCTCAGTGAGGCGCATGTCGGCTGGCGGTTGGACCGCGCTCTGGCCGACGCGGTGCCGAACCTGTCTCGCGAGCGGCTCAAGGCGCTGATCAAGGCGGGGGCGCTGAGCCGCGGCGGGGCGACGCTGCGCGATCCGGCGGCGAAGGTCGGCGGCGACGAGCGGCTCGAGCTGGCCGTCCCCCAACCCGAAGAGGCGCACAATGAGGCGCAGGACATCGCGCTCGCCATTGTGTTCGAGGACGATCATTTGCTGGTGGTCGACAAGCCGGCCAGGCTGGTGGTGCACCCGGCGGCGGGCAATCGCGACGGGACCCTGGTCAATGCGCTGCTGCATCATTGCGCCGGCCGGTTGAGCGGGATCGGCGGGGTGGCCCGGCCGGGGATCGTCCACCGCATCGACAAGGACACGTCGGGGTTGCTGGTGGTGGCCAAGAGCGACCCCGCGCACGAAGGACTGGCGCGGCAGTTCGCGGCGCACTCGATCGGCCGGCGCTATCTGGCGATCGTGCGCGGCGTGCCGCGCGGGGCGGCTGGGACGGTCGACGCCCCCCTCGCCCGCTCCGCCCAGAACCGCAAGAAGATCGCCATCGTGGCAGAAGGCCGCGGCAAGCGCGCGGTGACTCACTGGCGGCGGCTTGAGGCGCTGCGCCAGGCGGCGCTGGTCGAATGCCGGCTCGAGACCGGGCGCACCCACCAGGTCCGCGTGCACATGGCGTCGATCGGCCATCCGTTGCTCGGCGACCCGGTCTATGGCGGCGGCAGAAGCGTTCACAGAGAGTTGCTCAATGAATTGGACTTCACGCGCCAGGCGCTCCACGCCCAGGGGCTGGAGTTCGTCCATCCAGTGACCAAGGAACGCCTGTCGTTCGAAAGCGCCATTCCGGCGGATATGCAGGAACTGTTCAACCGACTTGGTGTATAGGGATCAATCGTCAGGACCGCCGCACCAACGAGCGGACCGGCCGCAGGGAGTGAAGAGCAAGAGCATGGCACAAGGCAAAGGCGCGATCTCGATCCCCGCTTCGGGCGGGGAAGCCGGGCTCAATCGCTATCTCACCGAGATCAAGAAATTCCCGATCCTCGCTCCCGAGGAGGAATATATGCTCGCCAAGCGCTGGCGCGAGCATGAGGACACCGAGGCGGCGGCCAAGCTGGTCAACAGCCACCTGCGGCTCGTGGCCAAAATCGCCATGGGCTATCGCGGCTACGGCCTTCCGGTCAGCGAGCTGATTTCCGAGGGCAACATCGGCCTGATGCAGGGCGTCAAGAAGTTCGAGCCCGACCGGGGCTTCCGCCTGGCGACCTACGCGATGTGGTGGATCCGCGCCTCGATCCAGGAATTCATCCTGCGCTCGTGGAGCCTGGTGAAAATGGGCACCACCGCCGCGCAGAAGAAATTGTTCTTCAATCTCCGGCGGATGAAGAACCAGATCGAGGCGTTCGAGGACGGCGACCTGAAGCCGGCCGACGTCACCAAGATCGCCACCGACCTCGGCGTGACCGAGGACGAGGTGATCAGCATGAACCGCCGGATGGCGATGGGCGGCGACACCAGCCTCAACGCACCGCTGAAGAGCAGCGAGGACGGCGAGGGCCAGTGGCAGGACTTCCTGGTCAGCGAAGCCCCGCTGCAGGACGAGACCATCGCCGACGAGCAGGAGCGGACGGTTCGCCGCGAATTGCTGGCCGAGGCGATGGACAGCCTGAACGACCGCGAGAAGCATATCCTGGTCGAGCGGCGCTTGTCGGAAGAGCCCAAGACGCTCGAGGACCTCTCGCAGGTCTATGGCGTGTCGCGCGAGCGGATCCGTCAGATCGAGGTGCGGGCGTTCGAAAAACTGCAGGCGGCGCTGCTCAAGCTGGCGGGCGAGCAGAGGTTGCTGCCGGCGGCGTAATGCTCCCGTCCCTGAGAAGGGAGGGGAGGATGAGGAGGCCGAGAAGCCGCGGCTGACGGCTTCGTTCGGCTAGTCCTTGCGGCGCAGGAGGGCGAGGGCGGCGGCGGTGACGAGGAGGGTGGCGCCGACGCTTGCTCGGCCGCGGCGGCGGAGCTGGGACAGGCCGATGGTGGCGAGCGCGCTGCCGACCATGCCGATCTTGGCGCCGCCGGTGAGCGGTGCGGCTCGGGCTGCGGCGCGGGAGATCAGGTAAGGGTGGCCGGATTTCTCGTGCGGAGGCTGAGCTGACCCCTCCACCATTGCCGCGGGTGCGGCAACGGTCCCCCTCCCTTCGCGAGCATTCCACCGACGCAAGGGCGTCGGCGGAGCCTTGAAGCTCGCTTCGCCCGCCGGCTGCGCCGTCAGGGAGGAAGGTTCGGACGCGACGTGGTCGGCGGACCAGGCGCCGCGCTGGCCTAAGGGTTGCTCGGGGCCGGCGGTGGTGTCGCGGGCGGTCTGGTGCTCGAGCTCGCTGTTCAATTCGGCGCCGAACAACAGGACGTAGGCGGACAGGTACATCCAGGTGAGCAGGACGACGACCGTCGCCAGGCTGCCGTAGGTCTTGCCGTAATTACCGAAATTGGCGGCGTAGAAGCCGAAGCCGAGGGTCAGTCCGATCCAGCCCAGCGCGGCGAACACCGAGCCGGGGGTGATCCACACCCATTTGGCCTTCTTGCGGTCGGGGCCGTAGCGGTAGAGCGTGGCGGCGCCGGCCGCGGCTCCGGCGAGCAGCAAGGCGTAGGACGCGAACTTACCGAGCGTGAGGACGAAGCCGGGGAGGCCGGGCAGCAATTTCTCGAGATGGCCGAGGGCGGCGACGGCGATCATCGCGGCGATGGCGAGGACCACCGCGCCGGCGGTAATGGCGAGCGCGAGGAGGTTGACCTTGAGGAAGCCGCGGCGTTCCTCCTCCTCATAGGCGATGTTGAGCGCGGTGATGACCGAGCCGGCGGCGTTGCGCGCGCCGAACAAAGCGATGGCAAGCGCGACGACGAGGCCGAGGCCCTTCTTGCCGCCCGAGGTGGCGACGACGTTGAGCAATTGCTCGCCGATCAGCTTGGCGGCGTCGGCCGGCATGACCGAGGTCAGCGATTGGGCGTGGGCGACGACCGTCGCGGGGTCGGCTATGAGGCCGTAGGTCAGCACGGTCGCGCCGAGCAGCGGCACCAGCGCGAGGAAGCCGTAGAAGGCGACTCCGGCGGCGACGAGGCCGATATTGTCCTCGCTCGACTGCTGCCAGGTGCGCTTGGCGACCTCTTTCCAGCCCTTGGCGGGGATGTCGGCGGGGGTGGTTGCGGTTTGGCCGGAGGTGGTGGTCATCTGATCCATGACGCGCCAACCGGCGGGGCGGCGATGCCGTTCCGCGGCGCGGGGGCTGTCGTGCGAGATGGGTCTTGCCAAGGGCGCCGCGGAGTCCGAAGCTGGGGACTTCGGTTTTGCGCGTGAGCGCTTGAGTCCGACGCGCTCCCGCGCCCGCCAGCAACGACGGACGACGGAGAGAGCTATGCCCCACGCCAGCGGAGACACCATCAGCGGCACGCGAGCCATCGCGCTGGTCGGACCGGCCGGCGCGGGCAAGACCAGCCTGGCCGAGGCGCTGCTGTTCGCCTCGGGCGCGATCGGGCGGCAGGGCTCGACCGACGGCAAGTCGAGCGTCGGCGATGCGAGTCCCGAGGCGCGCGAACGCGGCGGCTCGACCGAACTCAACCTGATGCATTTCGATTATCTCGGCGATCGGTTCGCGCTGATCGATTCGCCGGGATCGGTCGGGTTCGCCGCCGATGGCCTGCGCGGGATTGCGGTCGCCGACCTGGCGGTGGTGGTGGTCGATCCCGATCCGGCGCGGGCGGCGCTGGCGGCTCCGGCGCTGAGGTTGCTCGACGAGCTTGGCATCCCGCACCTGATCTTCGTCAACCGGATCGACCAGGCGCGCGGCAGCATCCGCGAATTGTTGGCCGCGCTCCAGCCGATGTCAGTCTCGCCGCTGATCGCCCGGCAGCTTCCGATTCGCGAGGGCGAGCGGATCACCGGATTCGTCGACCTCGCGCTCGAGCGGGCGTTTCATTACGAGCCGGGCAAGCCGTCGAGCCGGATCGAGATGCCGAGCGAGATCGCCGACGACGAGAAGCGCGCGCGGACCCAGATGCTCGAGCAACTGGCGGACCATGACGACGCGCTGCTCGAGCAATTGCTAATGGACGAGGCGCCGGAACAGGCGACCATCGTCGCCGATTTGGCGCGCGAGACGGGTGAGAACCTGGGCGTGCCCGTGCTGTTCGGATCGGCGATCTCGAGCTGGGGCGTCCGGCGGCTGTTGAAGGCGCTGCGCCACGAGACCCCGGCGCCGGAGCGGGCCGCGGCTCGGCTGTCGGTCGCCAACCCCTCGGCCTATGTGTTCAAGGTCAGCCACGGCGGCTCGGTCGGGCGGCTGGCGCTTGCGCGGGTGCTGGGCGGGGCGATCACAGAGGGCGGCGAGGTCAAGGCCGACGGCAAGGTGGCGACCCGGCTGGGGGCGATGTTCTCGGTCCAGGGCGACAAGACCGCCAAGGTCGGCGCGGCGGCGGCCGGCGACGTGGTGGCGATCGCCAAGCTCGACGAGGTCAGGGCCGGCCAGTGGCTGTGCACCGGCGCCTGCCCGCCACCGATCGACCTGCCGCCAGTGGCGCGCAACGCGGCGATGGCGATCGAGCCGGCCGACCGCAAGGACGACGTCCGGCTGGCCGGCGCGCTGGCGCGGCTGACCGAGGAGGACGAGGCGCTGTCGATCGAGCATGACGAGGCGGCGCACGAGATGCGGCTGCGCGGGGTCAACGACGAGCATCTGGCGATGGTCGTGGCGCGTCTGAAGCGGCGCTACGGCGTGGCGGTGACCGGCCGCGCGCCGTCGATCGGCTATCGCGAATCGATCCGCAAGGAAGTGCGCCAGCACGGCCGCCACAAGAAGCAGTCGGGCGGCCACGGCCAGTTCGGCGACGTGGTGATCGAGGTGCGGCCGCTGCCGCGCGGCGAAGGCTTCGAGTTCGAGGAGAAGATCCACGGCGGCGCGATCCCGCGGCAGTACATTCCCGCGGTCGAGCAGGGCGTTCGCGACGCCTGCGCCAAGGGTCCGCTCGGCTTCCCGGTGGTCGATGTCGCGGTGAGCCTGGTCGACGGCAGCTATCACAGCGTCGACAGCAGCGAACTGGCGTTCCGAACCGCGGGACGGATCGCTATGCACGACGCGCTCGCCGCCGCCTCCCCGCACCTGCTCGAGCCGGTGCACCGGATCAGCGTCGTGTCGCCGGGCAGTGCGAGCTCCAAGGTCACCTCGACGGTGGCGTCGCGGCGCGGGCAGATGCTGGGCCTCGCGCCGCGCGACGGCTGGCCAGGGTGGGACCGGGTCGACGCGCTGATCCCCGAGGCCGAGCTGCACGGGCTGGAGGCCGAATTCCGCTCGCAGAGCCAGGGGCTGGCGACTTATGAGGCGGAATATGACCATCTGTCCGAGCTGAACGGGACGCTGGCCGACAAGGTGGTGAAGGGGCGGGTCGGGGAGATGGCTTGATCGTCGTCATTGCGAGCGAAGCGCTGCGCTCCTCGCAATGACGGGTGGTCTGGGCTAGAGCGCGTTTTCCACGCTCCTTAACGCCGGTCCCCGATGCGCCATTGGTTCAAGGACCAGCACCTCCGGTCCCTTCTCAAGAACACCTCCTATCTGGCGGTGTCGAAGGGCGTCGCGGCGGTTGGCGGGCTGGTCACGCTCGCCTTTGCCGGTCGCTCGCTGGGGGTCGTCGCGTTCGGGCTGCTGATCCTGGTCCACAGCTATGCGCAGGCGGCGAGCGGGCTGACCAAGTTCAACAGCTGGCAAGTGGTGGTGCGCTATGGCGGGCCAGCGCTGCGCGCGGGCGACGAGGCGCGCTTCCGCCGCGCGATCGGCTTTGCGCTGGGACTCGACCTGGCAAGCGGTATCTTGACGATGATCGCCGCAATGCTGTTGCTGCCGCTGGTCGCGCCGTTGTTCAAGCTGCCCGAGGAACTGATCGTTCCGGCGACCGCCTATTGCCTGCTGCTGCCCCTGATGGGCGCCGGGGCGGCGAGCGGCGTGCTGCGGCTGTTCGACCGCTTCGACCTGTTGGGCTGGCAGGGCACGATCACCCCCAATGTCCGCGCCGTGCTGACGGTGGTCGCCTGGTGGCAGCAATGGCCGCTGCTGACCTTCATCCTGATCTGGTTCGTGACCGACCTCATCGGCGACCTGGTGATGTGGTGGATGGCTTGGCGCGAGCTAAAGAGGCGCGGCAAACTCTCAGGGATCCGGCCGACGCTTAAGGCCGGGCCGCTCGAGCGCGGTTGGCCGTTCGCGATCAGCATCAACCTCAACAGCTCGCTCAACACCGCCTGGGGGCCGTTGGCGCGGCTGCTGGTCGGGGCGGTGCTGTCGCCGGCCGCGGCCGGGCTGTACCGGGTCGCCTCGTCGATCGCCGACGCCGCGCAGAAGCCGACCGACTTCCTCAACAAGGCGTTCTATCCCGAGGTCATGCGGCTCGACCATCGCGACAAGGCGCCGTGGCAATTGATGGCGCGGACGATGATCCTGTCGGCGCTGCTTGGAGCGGTGGCGCTGCTGATGATCCTGATCGGCGGCGAATGGCTGCTGAGGGTCGCGTTCGGGCCGGAGTTCGTCGCCGCGCACGGGGTGATGCTGGTCCTATTGGGCGTTCCGCTGCTGATGACAGTCACCTTCCCTTTGCCGGCGATGCTGCATGCGGTCGGGCGGGTGAATTTGCCGCTGATCGCCAATCTGATCGGCGCTCTGGCCTATGTCGCTTTGATCTTCCCGCTTGCCGACCGCTTTGGCCTGATCGGCGCCGGCGCGGCCTTCCTTGCCGGGCGCGCGGTGATGATGAGCGTGATGGCACTAGCGGTGGCGCGCGAGCGGCGGCGGCTGACGCGGGCATGAGCGAGCCGGTGATCTGGGCGCTGACCGGCGACAAGACCGGCGACAACAACCAGCTGCTGGCGCTGGCCGAGATGATTGGCCTGCCGTTCGCGGTGAAGCGCCTGTCCTACAACCTCGCGCGGGCGGTGCCGCCGCGCTTTCTCGGCACGTCGCTGCTGTCGCTGACCGCCGAGGCGCGGCGCCAGCTTGCGCCGCCGTGGCCGGACCTGGTGATCGCGATCGGCCGGAGGAGCGTGGCGACGGCGCGCTGGTTGAAGAAGAACCACGGGGCAGGGCTGGTGCTGATGGGGCACCCGCGGGTCGATCCGGCCGAGTTCGACCTGGTCATCACGACGCGCCAATATCCGGTGCCGCGGCACGACAATGTGCTGCTGCTGCCGATGCCGCTGAGCCGGCTCGGGGAGCGGCCCGAGCCGAATGCGGCGGAGACGGCGCTGCTCGGGCGCTTGCCGCGCCCGCACCTGCTGCTGGCGATCGGCGGGCCGACCAAATATTGGGAGCTCGACGCGGACGCGATGGCGGCGGCGGTGGCAGCGCTCGACGCGCGCGCGCGGCGGCTTGGCGGGAGCCTGCTGGCGATCGGCAGCCGGCGTACTCCCGGCGAAGTGATTGCGGCGGTGCGCGGGCCGCTTGGCGAGCGGCTGGTGACCGACCCGGCGATCCGCTTCGCGAGCCTGATGCACGATGCCGACGAGATTTTCGTGACCGCGGATTCGATCTCGATGCTGTCCGAGGCGATCCAGACCGGAAAGCCGGTCGGGATGGTGCCGATCCAGCTCAGCGACACGGGTCGGCGGCGGCTCGGAGCGGAGCCGGGCGCGGTGCGTCATCGCCACCGCGATTTGCGGCATATCTGGGACTATCTCCTGCGCGAGGGGCTGGTCGGGACGGTCGAGGAGCCGCGCTCGGGCGATTGGGACGGGGCGGCGGTGCGCCACGCGGCGGAGGCGGTGCGGCAATTGCTCGACGGGGGTGACGACCATGCTGGCTAGGCTGCGATCCGGGCTGCTGATGCGTACCATCCGCAACCGCCACGACAATGCGGTGTGGTGGTGGCAGCAGGCGCGGGTCAGGAGGGCGATCGAGGCGGCATTCGCGGCGCCGACGCCGCTGGCGCTCGAGGAGCGGCTGGCGCTGGAGGGCGACTGGCCCGACGCCGACGATCCGCGGCCGGTGGTGATGGCGGCGTGCGACGAGGGCTATTTCGAGCGCTTCGGCCAGCATCTCGCGCTGTCGAGCGCGGCGCGCAGCCCGGGCACCCGGATCCACCTCAACGTCTATGCGCCGTCGGCCGACTGCCGGGCAGCGATCGCGGCGCTGAAGGCGCGCTGCGGCGGGCGACTGACGGTCAGCATCGAGGGGCTTGAGCGCAACCCGTTCGCCGAGCCCAAGAGCTTCTACTACGCCGCCGGGCGGTTCGCCGTGGCGAGCCGGATGCGGCGGGAGATTGCCGCGCCGATCCTGATGGTCGACGCCGACGGGCTGGTCGCGAACGATCTTGCGGCGGGGTTCGCGGGGCTGAGCGAGGTCGAGGCGGCGTTCATCCTGCAGCCGGACAATGACGCGCTGTATCGGCGCATCCTGGCGTCGGCGATCTACCTCGGCACGACGGGCGAGCGGACGGCGGAGTTCTTCACCCGGCTGAGCGACGGCATCGGGCTCGCGCTGGCGCAGGGCGGCGAATATCACGTCGACCAGATCGGCATCCATTACGCGCTCGAATGGTGCCGGGCGAATGGCTGGGGGCCGCGGATCGACGACCTCGACCTGGCGTGGAGCGATTACGAGTTCCGGCCGGCGAGCCTGATCTGGTCGACCAAGGGCGCGCGCAAGGGACGGTACGAGGAATTGCTGGCGAGCGTCGAGACGCTTTAGGCGGCGGCGGGGAGCCCGTTCCAGCCGCGGTAGCGCTCGATCAGATCGAGGCTATCGTGACGGATGTGGTTGGCGGCCATCTCCGCGACCAGCTCGTTCTTGCTGAGGCTGCCCTTGTCGACCAGGTCGGCGAGGATGGCGTAAACCAGCGCCTCCTGATTGGGATCGGGATGCGGCTCGTAGCGGCGGCGCTTGAGGCGGCGCAGGAAATCGAGCGGGCCGCGCTCGCGCAGCGTGAAATCGACCGGCAGACCGGTCTTCCACGGCTGGGTGCGGCGCTTGGTGGTGTGGAGGATCCTGGTTTCGGGCTTGAGCGTGTCGAAGTGGTTCCACTCGGGCTCGAGGAAGCCGACGGTCGCCGGGTCCTCGCGCTTCAATTCGATCCAGTCGATGTAGTCGAAGCGCTGGGCGAACAGGTCGTCCTGGTCCTTGTCCGGGTCCCAATGCGTCAGCTTCGCGCAGTCGAGCAGCATGACCGAGGTAGCGATGTAATCGTTGCGCTTGTTGTGGCCGGGGCGCGGCACCGCCATCACCGCCTTGCCGGCCATGTCGCGCGCGAACAGCTCGGCAACGTCGCCGACGCCGAAGCAGTCGGGATCGACCACCACCGCCTTGCCCGAGTAGTTCATCAGCTTGGGCGGTGCGAAGCGCAGAGGCGTGAAGCTCTGGAGGTCGTCGGGGTCCCAGGCGCGAATGTGGCCGGCGCGCAGGATCGACTGGCCGGGCGCCATCAGCCGCGGGTAATCGGCGGCGTCCATGATGACGACGTCAAAGCTGTCGGGATTGCGCGACGCGCGCTTGAAGCTCTCCGCGCTGATCCGCGCGCCGAGCATTTGGCGGGCATTGGCCTGGATAAAGACGGTCGGGCGGCTCACAGTGAGGCCTCCTCGAAGCCCCGCGCTTTCACCGTCTCGTCGATCGCTTTGAGCGTTCCGAGCAGGCTTTCCATGCGGTCGAGCGGCCAGGCGTTGGGGCCGTCGCTGAGCGCCTGCGACGGATCGGGGTGGGTTTCCATGAACAGTCCGGCGATGCCGCTGGCGACGGCGGCTCGGGCGAGCACCGGGACATGCTCGCGCTGGCCGCCCGAGCTGGTCCCCTGCCCGCCCGGCAGCTGGACGCTGTGGGTCGCGTCGAACACCACCGGGCAGCCCGTCTCGCGCATGATGGCGAGGCCGCGCATGTCGGACACGAGGTTGTTGTAGCCGAAGCTGGTGCCGCGGTCGCAGACCATGATCGTTTCTTCATTGATCCCGGCGGCGGCGGCGGCGGCGCGGGCCTTGTCGACGACGTTCTTCATATCGCCAGGCGCCATGAATTGCGCCTTCTTGATGTTGACCGGCCTGCCGGAGGCGGCGGCGGCGTGGATGAAATCGGTCTGGCGGGCGAGGAAGGCGGGGGTCTGGAGGACGTCGACGACCTCGGCCACCGGCTTCACCTGCGGGATGTCGTGGACGTCGGTCAGGATCGGGACGCCGAGCGTGTCGCGGACCTTGGCGAGGACCTTGAGGCCTTCGTCGATTCCGGGACCGCGGAAGCTGGTTCCGGACGAGCGGTTGGCCTTGTCGAAGCTCGACTTGAAGATGAGGAAGATCCCAAGCTTGTCGGCGATCTGCTTGAGGCGCTCGGCGGTGCGCAGCTGGAGCTCCTCGCTCTCGATGACGCACGGGCCGGCGATGAGGAAGAAGGGCTGGTCGAGCCCGACGGGGGTGCCGTTGATCTGCATGGGGGCGCCTTTAGCGCAGTGCGGCGACTTGGGCCACCGGGGCCCAGTCGCCGAGGCCGTGGCGCTCGGCGAAGTCGGCCGGGAATGGCTCGCCTGCGTGGATTCCGCTGGCGACATAGAGGCAGCCGATGCCGAAGCGGGCGGCGCCGAGCACGTCGGTGGCGAGCGCGTCACCGACCGCAAGCACTGAGCTCTTGGGCGGGTTGCCGGCGATGGCGAGGGCGTGCTCGTAGATGTGGGCGTGAGGCTTGCCGTAATATTCGATTTGTCCGCCGAGCTGTTCGTAGAGCGCGGCGATGGCCCCGGCGCAGGCTTCGGGAATGCCGCCGCGATGGACCACCATGTCGGGGTTGAGGCAGTGGAGCGTCACCCCGCGCGCGGCGGCCGCCTCCAGCTCCGAGCGGTAGTCGGCGGCGTCCATGCGCGTGCCGTCGATGCCGGTTACTGCGAGATCGGTGAAGGCGTCGTCGGTAAAGCGGATTCCGCGCGCTTCGAGATTGGCGCGGTCGGCGGGGGAACCGATGAAGCCGACCGGCCGGCCGAGCGCCTGGAGCGCGGCGATCCCCGCTTCGCCGCTGGTGGCGATTTGGTCCCAGGCGGTGCGCGGCAGGCCGAGGCGGTCGAGCTGGGCGGCGACCGCATCCTGGCTGCGCGGGGCGTTGGTGAGAAGGACCACGGTGCGGCCCTCGCTGCGCCAGGCGGTGAGGCGCTCGGCCACCCCGGGGAAGATTGCGACCCCGTCGTGGATCACGCCCCACACGTCGCAGAGGATGAGGCGGTAGCGCTCCGGCAGCGCGGCCGGATCGATCATTCCAAGCCGGCCATTGCGAGCGCGTCCTCGATCGGGCTGACGTCCTCGGGGTTGTTGAGCTCGCGCAGCGTGAAGGCGGGGGTCGCCACCTCGACAACGTGGATCGGGATGCCGGCGACGAGGAAGCGGAGTTGCTCGAGGCCTTCCAATTCCTCGAGTTCGCTCGGCGGGGTGGCGACGTAGCTGGCAAGCGCGGAGCGGCGGTAGGCGTAGACGCCGATGTGGAGGCGGACCGGGCTCATCTCGCCGTCGAGTGCGCGTTCGGGGAGGTAGGGAATGAGCTTCTTCGAGAAGTAGAGCGCCCGGCCCTCGCCGTCGACGACCACGCTGGTGCCGCCAACGCGGCCGGCGGCTTCCTCCGCCTGGAGGCGGCGGACCTCGTCGACCCGCTGGCGCATGGCGGGGGTAACGACTTCGGCGCTGGCGTTAGTGGCGAGCTGGTCGACCAGCGCGGTGACGAAGCCGGGCGGGGTCAGCAAGGCGTCGCCCTGGAAATTGACGATGACGTCGATGTCGGCGGCGAGCTGGTCGAGCGCCTCTGCGCAGCGTTCGGTCCCGTTGCGCGCCGCCTCGCTGGTCATCAGCGCGCTGCCCCCAAAGCTGCGCACGGTCTCGGCGATGCGCGGATCGTCGGTGACGACGTGGACCTCGGCGAGTCCGGGAACCCGGGTCGCGGCCTCGAAGCTGCGCTGGATCAGCGGCTTTTCGGCGCCCCCTGCCCCCTTAAGGCCGACCAATGGCTTGCCCGGATAGCGGCTCGAGGCGAAGCGCGCGGGGATGAGGATGGCGGTCTTCACGCGCGCGCGGCCGGCGTGTCGTGAATGTGCAGCACGCCGACCGGGCGATCGCCATCGACCACGAACAAGGCGGTGATGCGATGCTCCTCGAACAGGTCGAGCGCGTCGTCGACGAGATCGTAGGGCGCGACCACCTTGGGATCGGCGGTCATATAGTCGGCGGCGGTAAGATCGAGCCCGCGCTCGATATTGCGCCGGAGGTCGCCGTCGGTGATCACGCCAACCAGCCGGCCGTCGCCGTCGGTGACGCCGACCAGGCCGAGGCGCTTTTCGGTCATCACCACGATCGCGTCGTGCATCGAGGCGTCGGCGCGGATCAGCGGTAGCGAGTCGCCGCCGTGCATCAGCCGCCGCACCGGCTTCAACCGCAGGCCGAGCGTGCCCCCCGGGTGGAGGCGGCCGAAATCGGTCCGGGTGAAGCCCTTTTCGCGCATCACGGTCATCGCCAGCGCGTCGCCGAGCGCCAGGGTCATGGTGGTCGACGTGGTCGGCGCGACGGCTTCGGGCCCGACCTCTGGCCAGTGGGGAAGGACCAGCGGCGCGGCGGCGGCCTCGCCGAGGGTCGAGGCGGCGTTGCCGGTGATGGCGATGAGCGGCACGCCAATATGCTCGAAATGGTCGATTACCGGCTGGAGCTCGGCGGTCTCGCCCGATTGCGAGATCAGCAAGCCGACATCGCCCGCGCAGGCCATTCCGAGGTCGCCGTGGATCGCCTCGGCGAGGTGGAGGAAGGTGGCGGTGGTGCCGGTCGAGGCGAAGGTCGCGGCGATCTTGCGGCCGATGTGGCCCGACTTCCCGAGCCCGGAGACGATCAGCTTTCCCTTGCAGTCGAGCAGGAGGCGCACCGCGGTCTCGAACTCGGGGCCGAGGCTATCGGCCAGCGCATCGAGCGCGCGCGCCTCGTCGTGGACCATCTGGCGGCCGAATTCCCGCACCGAGGCCGACACGTCGGGCAGCGTCATGCCTGGGCGGTGTCCCGGTTGGCGATGACCGGCGAAGGCTGATCGCTCGCGGCGGCGTCATCGGCCGGCTCGCCGGCGGAAATCACCTGCGCAGCGACCAAATCGCCGACGACGTTGAGCGTGGTTCGGCACATGTCGAGCAGGCGGTCGACGCCGAGCACCAGGGCAATCGCCTCGGGCGGAATGCCGACCATCGCGAGAATTAGCGCGACCACCGGCAGCGAGCCGGCGGGGACCCCGGCAGTGCCGATGCCGCCGAGGATGCACATCACCATCACCATCAATTGCTGGGTCAGGCTGAGCTCGACGCCGAGGAACTGGGCGAGGAAGATCACGGTCACGCCCTCGAACATCGCGGTGCCGTTCTGGTTGGCGGTGGCGCCGATGGTCAGCACGAAGCGCGAGATCCGCCGCGGCAGTCCGAGCCGCTCCTCGGCGACCCGAAGCGAGGTGGGCAGCGTGGCGTTGGACGAGGCGGTCGAGAAGGCCATCAGACTGGCCTCCTGCGTCTGGCGGAAGAACTGCAAAGGGTTTTTGCGGCCGAGCGTCGCAAGCAGCGCCGGGAAGACGATGAACATCTGGATGCCGAGCGCGAGCAGGACGACGCCGACGTAGGCCGAGAGGCGCACCAGCAGCTCCCAGCCGAACAAAGCGGCGAGATTGAACATGAAGCAGGCGACGGCGATCGGAGCGAGCTTGATGACGATCATGATCAGCCGCATCGTCACGTCGAACAAACCCTCGAAGCCGCGCTGGAGCGAGCGGCTGTTGGGCGTATCGGTGAGCAGCAGGCCGATGCCGAAGAAGAGCGCGAAGAACATTACCGAGATAATCGCGCTGTTGGAGCCCATCACCTCGACGAGGTTGTTGGGGATGATGTTGACGAAGGCGTCGATGCCCTTGGGCTGCTCCTCGCCGCCCTTGACGATCTCGCTCGCCCGGCCGGCCGAATCCTCGAGCATGGTGGCGGCTGCGGCGCGGTCGACTCCGACGCCGGGCTTGAGCAGGTTGACGGTGGCAAGGCTGACCGCGACGGCGATCGCCGAGACGATGATGGTGTAGGCGAGAGTCCTGAGTCCGACGCGCTTCAAGGAGCGGATTTCGCCCATCTCCGAGATGCCGACGACCAGCGCCGAGAACAGCAGCGGGATGACGAGCATGAAGATCAGCCGGAGGAAGATCTGCCCGATCGGCTGGGTGACGTAGGTGGTGAGGGTCTCGACCCAGGCGGCGTCGCGCGAGGTGGAGTAGGCGATGAGGCCGAGCGTCAGGCCGACGACGAAGCCGGCCAGCATCTGCCACTGGAGCGAGAAGCCCTTGTTCCTGGCCGCTTCGTCCATTGCCCTACTCCCTGATTACCCGCTTTCCCGCTTCGCGGTGGCAGCCGCAAAGGTCAAGCGGCGCGCGCCGACCACAGCCAGGCGGCGGCGGGGAAGACGATGCGGTTGCCGTGTTCGCGTGCGGCGATCACCCTGGTCAAGCTGGCGCGGGCGCCGGCGCGGTCTTCGGGCGGCAGGACGGCGAGCGCGCGTGCCGCGGGGCCAAGCTCGGTGAGAAAGGCGGTCGCGTCGTCGACCGCCGCCGCGCCCTCGCCCGCGACATAGTCGAAGTCGATGGCGCGCGGCGGGTCCGGGCTCCAGCCGGCCCCATCGAGCAGGTCGCGAACGTGGTCGGGATCGGCGAAGGCGAAGCCGCCCGGCTCGCGGCCCGGTTCGGGGACGCGTGTGCCGGCGACCGCGGCGACCGTCTCGAACGCCCAGGGATTGCGGTGCCAGCTTTGGAAGCAGGTGAAGACGAGTGTTCCGCCAGCCGCGGTCGCCAAGCGCAAGGCGGCGAAGGCGCGCGCGGGATTGTCGAAGAACATCACGCCGTGGCGCGAGACTATGAGGTCGAATGGCCCTTCGGCGGCGGCGGCGACCTCGGCGTCTTCGACGAGGAAGCGGACATTGCGGGAGGCTGCGGCGCGTTCCCGGGCGATTGCAATCAGCGGCTCCGACAGGTCGCAGCCGATGATGGTCGAGTCCGGCCTCCGCGCCGCCAGCGCGAGCGTGGTGGTGCCCGGGCCGCAGCCGATATCGAGCGCCCGGAACTGGCCTGACGGCGCGACTGCGAGGAGCGCGGCATCGAGCGCTTCGCCGACCGGCGCGAGGGCGCGGTCGGTCGCTTGCCACCAGCGCGCCCAGGTCGCGCCGGCGTCCCCGGCCCAGTCGGCAGTCGGCATCGCCATCGCCCGATGGTGTTGCATAGCGGGACCGGCTGCGCCAGCGCAGGGCCATGCCCTCGAACGAATCGAACACGCCGCCGGCCCGCGGGCGCGCCGGTGCCAAGGAAATCGTCGCGCTGCTGGCGGGGCTGATGGCGCTCAACGCCTTCGCGATCGACGCGATGATCCCGGCGCTGCCCGACATCGGCGCCGACCTTGGCGTGGCCGAAGACAACCGCCGCCAATTGGTAGTGGTCGCCTACATGCTCGGCTTCGGGGCGAGCCAATTGCTGTGGGGGCCGCTGGCCGACCGCTTCGGGCGCAAGCCGATCCTCGCCGCCGGGGTGGCGCTCTACACATTGTTCGCCATCCTGTGCGGGATCGCGCGCAGCTTCGAGCCGCTGATCGCGGCGCGGTTCGCGATGGGCGCGTCGGCGGCGGTCAGCCGGGTGCTCGTGGTGGCGATGGTTCGCGACCTGTTCGAAGGCGAGGCGATGGCGCGGGTGATGAGCCTGACCTTCATGGTGTTCATGGTCGTGCCGGTCGTCGCGCCGACCATCGGGCAGCTGATCCTGCTGGCCGGGCCGTGGCGGCTGATCTTCATCGTGCTTGCCGCCTACGGGCTGGCGATGGGGCTGTGGAGCTGGTTCCGGCTGAGCGAGACGCTGAAGCCGGAATATCGCCGGGCGCTCAACCTGGGCGAAATTTGGAGCGCGGTTCGGGCGACGCTCGCCGACCGGCTGAGCCTGGGTTACACCATGGCGCTCACCGCGACGTTCGGCGGGCTGACCGCCTACATCGCCTCGATCCAGCAGATCGTGTTCGACGCGTTCGGGCGGCCGGGCGCGATCGGGCTGGTGTTCGCCGCGATCGCCGCGCCGATGGCTGCCGCAAGCTGGGCCAACAGCCGCATCGTCGGCCGCTTCGGCACTCGCCGGGTGGGGCACAGCGGGCTGGCGGCGTTTGCGCTGGTGACGGTGGTTCACGCGGCGGTGGCGATGAGCTTCGACGAGCCGCTGTGGCTGTTCGTGGTGCTGATGGCGCTGGCGTTCGTCGCCTTCGCCTTTACCTCAAGCAACCTGTCGACGCTGGCGATGGCCAATATGGCGCCGATCGCGGGGACCGCCTCGTCGGTCCAGGGCGTGGTCGGGACGATCGGCGGGGCGTTGATCGGGTTCACGATCGGCCAGGCGTTCGACGGGACGATCCGGCCGTTCCTGATCGGGCTGGCGCTGTGCGGGCTGGCGGCGCTGGCGATCTCGGCGTGGACCGAGCGCGGACGGCTGTTCGCCGCGCTCGAAACTCCGGCCTAGCCGCGCTGGTGCCACGCCCAGGCGGTGGCGACGATGGTGTCGAGATCGCTGAGCTTGGGTTTCCAGCCCAACGCGGCCATCGCGCGCGAGGGGTCGGCGACCAGCGACGGCGGATCGCCGGGACGGCGGGGTGCGATGTCGTGCGGGACAGCGCGGCCGGTCACCCGCTCGACGGTATCGAGGATCTGGCGCACCGACGCGCCTCTGCCGGTGCCGAGGTTGTAGGCCTGGAAGGCGTCCATTGCGTCGAGTGCTCGGACGTGGGCATCGGCGAGGTCGGCGACGTGGATGTAGTCGCGGATGCAGGTGCCGTCGGGGGTCGGGTAATCGTCGCCGAACAGCTTGAGCGGCGGGCCCTTGCCCGAGGCCGCGTCGAGCGCGAGCGGGATGAGGTGGGTCTCGGGGTCGTGGCGCTCGCCGATTCGGCCGTCGCGATCGGCCCCGGCGGCGTTGAAATAGCGCAAGGCGGTGGCCGCAATGCCGTGCGCCGCAGCGAAGTCGGCGAGCAGGTGCTCGACCGCCAGCTTGGTCTGGCCATAGGGATTGATCGGCGCTTTGGGCGCGGCCTCGGGGATCGGGACGGTTTCGGGCGTGCCGTAGACCGCGGCGGTGCTGGAAAAGACGATCCGGCCGACGCCGTGATCGCGCAAGGCCTCGAGCAGGGTCAGCGAGCCGGCGACGTTGTTGCGGTAATATTTGCCGGGATCGGCGACCGACTCGCCGACCGCGGTGAAGGCGGCGAAGTGCATCGCGGCGGCGGGTGCGTAGGTTTCGAGCAGGTGGTCGAGCCGGGCGCGGTCGGCGATGTCGCCATGTTCGAGCGGTCCCCATTGCACCGCCTCGGCGTGGCCGTGGACGAGATTGTCGAGCACCACCGGCAGCCAGCCGGCGGCGGCGAGCGCCTGGCAGGCGTGGGAACCGACATAGCCGGCGCCGCCGGTGACGAGGATCGCGGGACGAGTCATGGCGCGGCGCTAGCAGCGAGGCGCGGCGTCGGCCAGCTACGCGAGGAGGATGCGGGCGATCCGCTCCCCCGAGTGGCCGTCGCCATAGGGGTTGGCGGCGGCGCAGCGCGGCCCCTCCCCGCGCCAGGCGTCGAACGCGGTGAGGATCGCGCGGGTCGAGGTGCCGGCGATCCGGCTGCAGCCGGCGGCGATGCCCTCGGGCCGCTCGGTGACCTTGCGCAGGACGAGGACGGGAACGCCGAAGCTCGGCGCCTCCTCCTGAAGCCCGCCCGAGTCGGTCAGCACCATCGACGCTTTGGCGACGAGGCCGATGGTTAGCGGGTAGGACAAGGGCTCCGTCAGCTCGACATTGGAAAGGCCGCACAGCCGTTCGGCCAGCGGGGCCGAGGCGTTGGGATTGGGGTGAAGCGCGACGATCAGCTCGTGATCCGGCAGGCGGCGGGCGATGGCGGCGATAGCCGCGGCGATGGCGCGCATTGGCCGGCCGAAGCTTTCGCGGCGGTGGGCGGTGACCAGCAGGTGCGGTCGGTCCGTGAGGCCCGGGAAGCGCCGGGCGACGATCTCGCGCGTGCCAGGGAGGCCGGCGACCCACAGCGCCGAATCGACCACCGGATTGCCGACCAGATGCACCTCCCCGCCGCGCCGTTCGGCCGCGAGGTTGGCGGCGGCGATCGGGGTCGGGGCGAAATGCCAGCGGGCGGTCTCGGCGATTCGTCGCCGGTGGATCTCCTCGGGGAACGGATTGGCAAGATCGCCGCTGCGCAGCCCGGCCTCGACATGGGCCAGCGGAAGGCAGGCGTAGGAGGCGGCGAGCGCCCCGGCCAGCGCGCTGCTGGTGTCGCCCTGGACGATCACCGCGGAGAAGTGTTCGGCGGCGAACATCTCGGCGAGCCGGGCGGTGGCTCGGGCGGTGAAGTCGGCGAGCGAATCACCGGGGCGGCGGGCGCCGAGGTCGATCCGGCGGTCGAAGCCGAACAATTGGATGAGCGGGTCGAGCAGCGCCTCGTGCTGGCCGGTGAGGACGACCACCGGCCGGGCCCCGGCGTGCTCGAGGGCGCGGTAGACCGGGGCGAGCTTGATCGCCTCCGGCCGAGTGCCGACGACGAGCGCCAGGGTCAGCATGGTCGGCGTCGTAATCCCCCGCAAACAAGGGCCGACCGAGCGCTAAACAGACTAGCGGGCCGGAGCCGATCGGTCGAGGGCGCCTAGCTTTGCTCCGCCAGCCAGGCCTGGAACATCAGCACCGACCAAATCGCCTGGGTCGAGTCTCGGCCTGACAAATGGTCCGTCCAGCGGTCGCGCACCGCGCGCGCGTCGAAGTAGCCGCCCTGGGCAAGCTTGCGCGGGTCGAGCAAATCCTCGGCCCAGTCGCGCAGGGGTCCGCGGATCCATTGACCGACGGGAACCGCGAATCCGGCCTTGGGGCGCTCGACCAGACGGCGCGGAACGTAGCGGTCCAGCAACTTGCGCAAGATTGCCTTGCCCTCACCCCCCGCAACCTTCAGCCCAACCGGAATTTGCGCCGCGACTTCGGCAACGCGGTGATCGAGGAATGGTACCCGGGTTTCGAGGCTGACCGCCATCGACGCGCGATCGACCTTGGCGAGAATGTCGTCCGGCAGGTAACCCAGCGCATCGGCGGTGGTCATGCGGGTGATGGGATCGAGCCCGGCGGGAAGATTATGCGACCACCAATCGGCTGTCCCGGCGCCAAGCACGGGTGACCGGCCCCGCGGCCATTCGTCGAGGAAGGCCGAGCGGAACTGGTCGAGGCTGGTCGAGCGGCCGGCCATGGCCAGTCCCTTGGCGATCTTGCCGCCGAGATCGCGGCGGCGCTGGCCGCCGAGCCGGGCCAGCGCGCTCCACGCGGCTTCGGGGATACGGCCGGCCAATTCCCCACCCGCGCGCCGCAGCGGCGGCGGGAGAAGCGACAGGCGCGACCAGGCAGCGGGCAGCGCGCGGTGCCGGTTGTAGCCGGCGAACAGCTCGTCCCCGCCGTCGCCGGTGATGGCGACGGTCACCTGCCGCCGCGCGAACTGGCTGACGAGATAGGTCGGGATCTGGGACGAGTCGGCGAAGGGCTCGTCGTAGATCGCGGGGAGCAAGGGGATGACGGCCTGCGCCTCGGCGACCCCGACGCGGTGTTCGTGATGGTCGGTGCCAAGATGCTGGGCGACTGCGCGCGCGTCGGCGCTCTCGTCGTAGCCGGATTCGTCGAACCCGATCGAAAAGGTGCTGACCCGGGACCCGCTGACCGCCTGGTAGAGCGCGACGATGGTCGAACTGTCGATCCCGCCCGAGAGGAATGCGCCGATCGGGACGTCAGCCACCGCCTGGCCGGCAAGCGAACGGCGGAGCGCCCCGTCGAGCGCGTCGAGCGCCTCGGCCTCGGTCGCGATCGGCGCGCGCAGGTCCTCGCGAACGACGTCGCGATAGGACCAGTATCGCGCGACTCGTGGTTCGGAGCCGGGCGCGTCGAGGGTGAGGATTGTTCCCGGCTCGAGCTTGGCGATGCCCTGGTAGATCGACAGGGGCGCCGGGATCACCGCGATCGCAGCCAATGCGGCGACGGCGCGCCGATCGATCGCGCCGTCGAAAGCGGGGTGCAGGCGGATCGCCTTGAGTTCGCTGGCAAAGACGAAATCGGCGCCGCAGCGGCCGTAGTAGAGCGGCTTTTCACCGAAGCGGTCGCGGGCGAGGTGAAGCCGCCGTTCCGAGCGGTCCCACAGCGACAGTGCGAACATGCCGACCGCCTTGCCGAGCGCGGCTTCGAGCCCCCAGGCAGCGATCGCTTCGAGAATGGTCTCGGTATCGCTGTGGCCGCGCCAACCCCCGGGGGGCGTGCGGCCGGCCTGTTCGAGCTCAACGCGGATTTCGCCGTGATTGTAGATTTCGCCATTGTAGCTGAGCACCCAACGCCCATCGGCCGAATGCATCGGTTGTGCTCCCGAGGGCGACAGGTCGACGATTGCCAGCCGCCGATGGGCGAAGCCGATGCCGGACTGGGGATCGCTCCAGACGCCCGAGCCGTCGGGACCGCGGTGCTCGAGGCAGCGCTCCATCCGCGCAAGCAGCTTCGGATCGACCTGCGAACGAGCCCAAATACCAGCGATGCCACACATCGTTGAGGCTCTCGGCCAGAGCGAGCCGACAAGACAAGCGAAAAGATCGCGGCCAAGGCGCCGCGGCATGGCGGCGAACGGACGGGATCGAGGCGGCACTCTGTGCTTGCACCGGCCCTGCTAGGCTGGTCTAGCGCCGGTTATGAGTGAGCCAGTCTACGTCACGCGTTCGTCCCTGCCGCCGCTCGCCGATGTCCTGCCGATGCTCGAGCAGATTTGGGCGACGAGAATATTGTCGAACCGAGGTCCGTTCCATGAAGAGCTGGAACGAGCGATCGAAGGCGATCTCGGCGAAGGCCATGTCTCGCTGACCACCAACGGGATGCTCGCGCTCGAGGCTGCGCTCGAGGCGGCGGACCTTGCCGGCGAGGTCGTCACCACCCCCTATTCCTTCGTCGCCACGAGCCACGCCATCCGCCGCGCCAATTTGACCCCGGTGTTCGCCGACATCCGCTCGACCGACTGCAACATCGATCCCGAGCGGGTCGAGGCGGCGATCACCGAGCGAACCAGTGCGATCGTCGCCGTCCATTGCTATGGCAATCCCTGCGATCACGAGCGCCTCGCAGACATCGCCGCTCGGCGCGGTCTCGCGCTCATCTATGACGCGGCCCATGCCTATGGGGTGACCTACCGCGGCAGAGCGGTTGCCGCGATGGGGGACTTCGCCACCTTGAGCTTCCACGCGACCAAGGCCTTCAACACTTTCGAAGGCGGCGCGGTCATCAGCGGGACGGCCGCGGGCAAGGCGGCGGTAGATTTGTGGCGCAATTTCGGGATCGCCAGCGAGACGGAGATCCCAGCGCTCGGCTCGAACGCAAAGATGAGCGAATTTTGCGCGGCGATCGGATTACTCCAACGGGCCCGCTTCCCCGGCGACCGCGCGGCTCGGGCGGCTGTCGATCGCCGCTATCGAGAGGCGCTGGACGGGATCGCCGGGCTCACGCCGCTCCCGATCCCCGTTGAGACCCAGCCCAACCATAGTTATTTCCCGGTGATGGTCGCCGAGCCCTTCCCGCTCGACCGCGACGCACTTTACGAGGCGCTGAAGGGGCACGGCATTTTCAGCCGGCGCTATTTCTATCCGTTGCTGTCGGATTTGCCGACGTACCGCGAGCACGAGAGCTCGGGCCAGAACAACCTGCCGGTCGCCGCAAAGGTCGCCCGAGAGGTGTTGTGCCTGCCGATTTACCCGGATCTGGAGGAAGGCGAACAGCAGCGGGTGATCGATGCGATCTGGGCGCTCGGGAAGCAGGCGTGACGTTCCTCAACCGCGATGAGCTGGAACAAGCAGGGTTCAAATCCCTTGGCGAAAATGTGCTCATCTCGAGCCGGGCATCGGTCTACGGCGCGGAGCGGATCGCGATCGGGAGCCACGTCAGGATCGACGATTTCTGCATCCTGTCGGCCGGGTCGGGCGGCATAAGGATCGGAGACCATATTCACGTTGCCTGCTATACCTCCTTGATCGGAGCTGGCCGCATCACGCTGGCCGATTTTTGCAATTTGTCTTCGCGCGTCGCGATCTACTCCAGCAGTGACGATTATAGCGGACGCACGATGACCAACCCGATGGTCCCGGCCGATCTCAAGGCAGTCGACGACAGGCCCGTGTCCATCGGACGACACGCAATCATCGGATGCGGAAGCGTGATCCTTCCGGGCGTCACAATCGGGGACGGGGCGGCGGTTGGGGCTTTGAGCGTTATCAATCGGGACTGCGATCCCTTTACCATTTACGCAGGATCGCCCGCGCGGGCAGTCAAGGGGCGCGACCGACAACTCCTCGAGCTGGAGACGGCGTTCCTTAGCGGCAAGGCGCAATGCTGAGCAGCCTGGTGGGTCGCGTGAAGAGATACGCCCGCTGGAAGACGTATCTTTCGTTGACCGATGGAATCGCCAAGTCGTTTCGCACGGTACGCGTCACCGAAGTATATCAAGGCGCCTTCACCAAGCCATCGCCACTGGTGTCCATCTGCATTGCGACGTTCAACCGGGCCGACCTGCTGACAACCCGCTGTCTCAAATCGGTGCTCGCCCAGACCTACGAGAATCTCGAAGTCATCGTAGTTAGCGACGGAGGGTCGGACGATACGGCGCAACGAATCGAGATGCTTGGCGACCCGCGCGTGCGCTTTTTCGAACTGCCGCGCCGAGGCGAGTACCCGGCCGATCCCTATGAGCGGTGGTGCGTGGGCGGGACGCTGGCGATGAATTGCGCAATGGCTCATGCCGGGGGGGATTTCATAACCCACCTCGACGACGACGATGAATTCCATCCAGAGCGAGTGGAGCGTCTCGTCCAACAGATCCAAGCCGAACGCGCCGACTTCCTCTACCACCCCTTCTGGTTCCAGAAACCGGACGGAGAATGGGGTCGAAACGAAGCAGGCGAAATCGCGCTCGGAAAGGTCACTTCCTCGTCGGTGTTCTACCACCATTGGCTGCGTCAACTGGGTTGGGATCCGTTCGCCTACAGATATGGCGAGCCTGGCGACTGGAACCGATTCCGCCGGTTCCGCGAGATCGGTGTCCGGGCCGCTCGAGCGCCCGGCGCGATGCTCCGTCACTATCGCGAGGCCAGTCAGGGCGTGAGCGGCGAATTCGCCCGCCCGCCCGACTGGGATTGTTGATCGCGCGGCGCGGTGAGTGCCTAGGGCTGACAGCTTGGCCGCTGACCACTAACCTCGGCGCATGATTCGTAACCTCATGCTTGGCATCGAGCCATTTGTCTTTTCTGCGCTCAAACCCCTTCTGGGTGGCGGCAAGGCCCGATACCAGCGCAGCCTGCTTGCCCAGAAATATTGCCGTGGGCATGGTGCCGAAATCGGCGCGCTGATGCAGCCGATCCTGGTCCCGCGAGGCTCGAAGACGAGTTACATCGACCGGGTGCCCGCTTCCTACTGGAAGAGCCAGCCCGATTACCCCGGCACGGCAATCATCGACCCGGATATCCTGGACGACGGCGCGACACTCGCGACGATTGACGACGACAGTTTCGATTACCTCATCGCCGCGCACGTTCTTGAGCACATCGACGATCCGGTCTCGGCGCTGAAGAACTGGATCCGCGTAGTCCGGCCAGGGGGTCACATCCTGATCGCCGTTCCCGACAAGCGTTTTTGTGGCGAGGAGCAGCGGCCCACCACTACCGTCGAGCACTTCCTGCGCGATCATGAAGAAGGCCCTCATGTTTCGGCCGAGGAGCACTATCGCGACTTCGGAACGCACATGAAGCGCTATTCGGGCGACGCGCTCGAGCAATATGTGCGTGAAGCCGAACCGATGATCCATTTTCACACATTCACACTCGCCAGCTTCGTGCAGTTCCTGACCGCTGTCCAGCATTTGGGGTTCGAGTTGGTCGAAGCGAGCTTCAACGTGAACGAGGATCTCGCCGTCTTGCGCGTGAATGCGCAATAGCTTCGTCGGCCGGCAGGCACGACACGCCAGGCCTGCTCGCTTTAGCGGAACATCTTTCCAGCCGGTCCTGAACGGGACCATTTGCGTTGCATGGGTCGGGACACGGGCTATGAGCAGCGCGTCCCCTCCGTACCACAAGGTGCATGTGCTTGTCCGACGACCCTTTGCCAAGCTGCCGGCTTATCGACCTGGAGGTCAAGGGCGACGAACGCGGAAAGCTGGTGGCGCTTGAGGCGGACGCCACGGTTCCGTTCCCGGTGCGCCGGGCGTATTACGTCTTCGCCACCCAGCCGGGCGTGGCGCGCGGCTTTCATGCGCACCGCCGGTTGAAGCAGCTCGCAGTGTGCGTCGCTGGCAGCTGCCGGATGTTGCTTGACGACGGCGCTGACCAGGGCAGCGTGTTGCTCGACAATCCGGCCAAGGCGTTGCTGATCCCGCCGATGGTGTGGCACGAAGTGCACGACTTCTCCCCTGATTGCGTGTTGCTGGTGCTGGCCGACGATCATTATTACGAGGCAGACTACATCCGCTCGGTCGAGGAGTTCCGGGCGTTGGCGGCCAATGGCTGACCCGGCGCTGATCGATCCACATGCGGTGGTGCAGGACGGCGCGCAGATCGGCAGCGGCACCCGGGTTTGGCAGTTCGCCGTGGTGCTGGCCGGCGCCACCGTTGGCCGCGACTGCAATCTCAACGCGCACACGCTGGTCGAGGGCGGCGCAGTCATTGGCGACCGGGTCACGCTGAAGTGCGGGGTCTACGTGTGGGATGGCATCATCCTCGACGACGAAGTGTTCTGCGGGCCGAACACCACCTTCACGAACGACAAGCGGCCGCGCTCGCGACATCGGCCGGCGACTTTCGCCACGACACGGGTCGGTACCGGTGCCTCGATCGGCGCGGGCGCGGTCATCTTGCCAGGGATCACAATCGGTGCGGGAGCGGTGATCGGTGCCGGCGCGGTGGTCACGCGCGACGTTGCGCCAGGCGAGACCGTGGTCGGCAACCCAGCGAGGCCGTTGAAGAAAGTCTAGCGCGGGCCAGCAGCGACGGCGCCGAGCGAACCCACGAGGCGCGGGGCAGTGACCTGCAGCGAATATTGGCTTTCGACCTTGGCTCGTCCCGCCGCACCCATCCGCCGGCGAAGCTCGGAATTCGCAGCGAGCCGGGTCAGCGCGACGCGCCATTCGGCTTCGCTGTCCGCAAGAAAGCCGTCGA
Source organism: Sphingomonas mesophila (assembly GCF_003499275.1). GTDB lineage: Bacteria > Pseudomonadota > Alphaproteobacteria > Sphingomonadales > Sphingomonadaceae > Sphingomicrobium > Sphingomicrobium mesophilum. The sequence continues at coordinate 1,112,237 of NZ_QWDF01000001.1, forward strand.
CCCCGTGCTGAACGATGTCGCGATTGGCGCCGACCGGCGACGCGACGACCGGCAGGCCGCAGGCCATGTACTGGATGAGCTTGTAGCCGCACTTGCCGCGCTCGAACGGCGTGTCGGGGAGCGGCATGATGCCGATGTCGCAGGCGGCGATGTCGGCGGCTTCGGAGGCCTCGCTCCAAGCTAGCGAGTCCATCGGCAGGTTAGCGGCCGCGGTGTCGATACCGATCGCAGTGAAGCGCATGCGCTGATCGGCGGCCAGCTCGCGGAACATCGGCGCAAGGGGCGCGAGGAAGGCCGCCGTCGATTGCTGCCCGATCCAACACACCCTGACACCCGCCGAGTCTGGCGCCGCAGGGTTGGGTGGCGGATAGCGCTCAAGATCGACGACCGTCGGCACCTGTACGACGTTGGGCGCGCCAGCTTCGAGCGCGTAATCGGCAAGCAGCCGATTGCCGGCAGTGACCAGCGCCGAACGACGCATCGCCCGTCGGTGCTTTTCGCCGAGCAGACGCCGGACGAGGCGCGCGCGGTGGCCGGCGTAGAGCTCGAACACCGCGTCATCGTAATCGAGCGCGATCGGCACGTTCCTGGGCAGCAGCAGCCGCTCGAGCCATTCGGGAAGCCACGGGAACGCCTCCTTCTCGATCCACAGCAGATCGGCCGAGCGGGCGCGGCGGAGCGCAGCCAGTCGCGTGCCGTATGCGCGCACGATCCGCCCATAGCGCCGCCGCCCCGACTGCAGGTCGCGAACATATCCGTCGTCGAAGAACGGCGCGATTGCGACTTCGAAGCCAGCCTCCTGAAGTGCCGGGACATATTGCCACAGGCGGGTCCGGCTGCTCGCCCCAAGTCGCCCGTAACGGGGCAGGACTACCAGCCTGGTCACCGCTTGTTCGAAACCGCAGCGTCGAGTGCCGCGCAATATCCGGCAACCGCGGACTCCAGCGAGAAGTGCCGCAGCCCGAGCGCCCGGCAGCGTTCGGCGAATTCGGCTCGGCGCGGGATGACCTCCCCGACAAACCAGTCGGCAGCCGCCTGAAGCGCCGCATCGTCGGTCTCGCCCAGGCACAGCCCGGTGTCCGAGCCGATGAGCGAATCGAAGTCCCCGATTCCGCGCGAGGTCAGGACGGGCACCCCGCACAGCAGATATTCACCGATCTTGATTGGCGCCACCGCCTGCATCGAAAAGCTGGCGTGCATCAGTGCGAGGCCGAGGTCGGCGGCGCCGATCCACTGCGCGACCTCGCCCGGTGCAGCGCTGCGCAGGATGCAGCTTTCCGCGATCTCCGGGAAGGCTGCCAAGGTGGCACCGGTCTCGCGATGATCCGGGAGCAGCAACAGCAGCCGGGCATCGGCTCGGCGAGCGCAGACCGCGGCGAACAGACGAAGCATCGCGTCGGTGCGATTTTTCCAGCCAAGGGCGCTCGCGGCGAAGACCAGCAACGGCTGATCCGCAGTCACCCCGATGCGGCTCCGAACGGCCGTTCGTGCGGCATCGTCGAGCGGTCGGAAGAGAGCAGCGTCGCGGGCGTTGGCGACGACGTGGAAGCGGCGGCGGATGCCGGGATCGCCCGCGCGTGCCGTGAGAATATCTGCGGCGCGGCGGGAACGGACGCTGATCGAGTCGGCGCGGAGCACTGCCTGCGTTTCGAGCCGCCGAAGCACCCGATACACGCCGTCGCGGCGATTGCCCTGCCCCAGTTCGACGCGCTCGTCGTGGGGAAGGCCGTCGGCATCAAGCAGCATCGGCAGGCGCCCGGCGCCGATCATCGTCGCGCCGCGCGCGGCAGTCGCCGGAAGCGTGCTGCGGGGCATGACAATGTCGATCCGCCAGTCCTTTATCGCGCGGCGCAGCGGAAGCGCGCCATTGAGGGCAGTGAGCATGCTTCCGAGTGCGATCGGTCGGCGCCAGATGGCAACGCTCCGGTAGGGGATGCCAAGCGCCGCCGAGGAAGCGTGGAGCCGCCTCCGCTCGACCTCTTCAGCCCAAGTGAATTGGAGGACGTGGAAGTCATAGTCCGAGGTCCGCAGCGCCTCGAATATCGGCAGGAACAGCCCTTCGAGGAACGGCGAGCCCGGCCCGTCCCAAGTCACGAACAAGACGTTGCGCCGGCCGGCGGCACGGGTCACCGGATGAGATCCTTGAGGAAGCTTCGCCATCCAAGGAAATGGCGGTAGTCGCCGCGCAGAAGCAAACTCAGCGCAAGCCGCATGCGACCGGTTCGGCCCTTGCCGAACACCGCCATGCGCCGGACCACGGCGTCGCGCGCATTGTCCACTTCGGCCAGCGCTTCAGCGTAGGTGCGGCGGGCGCCGAGCCGGCCATAAGCCTGCGGGCCGAGTGAGCGAAGCCGCTCGCCGATCAGCGCAAAGGCCCGCTCCCGCTTCTTCCAGATCGGCGAGAGATCCTTGCCGGCGGACGGCTTCATGATCGTCAATGGAGTCGCCGGCTTGGCCCCATCGAAGCCCCAATTCGACGCGTTGGCGCCGTGGCGCCGGTAAAGCTGAAGGACCTCGGGAACGATAAGGCGGCTGTCGAGGGCGTGGGCCAGCTCGTGGACCCAGCTGTCGTGCCCGAAGTCGAGCGCCGGTATCGGCGACGCGAGCTCCAGCAATTGCCGTCGGAAGCTAGTTGCGCAGCCGAGCGTCAGGCCTTGGCCGCGCTTACCGTACAGGCCCGATCGGCGCATCTGCTCGATCACCGTTCGGCCGGTCGGGACCAATCGCTCGTCGGTGATCATCACGTTGTTGGCGACCAGCAGCACCCCAGGGTGCGCGGAGAAGGCGTGCTCGACCACCGACAATTTGTTCGGCAGCCATTCGTCGTCCTGATCCGCGAGCATGATGATGTCGCCCTCCGCAAGGGAGATGGCCTTGCCAAAATTGCGTTCGTGACCGAGATTCTCGGCGTTGCGGACGACCTTGACCTCGAACGGCGCCGAGCGCGCGAACTGGTCGAGGATGGCGATGGTCGAATCGGTCGACCCATCGTCACAGACGACCAACTGGTCGGGCTGCCTGGACTGACTCTCGAACGAAGCGAGTTGGACCGGCAGGAAGCGCGCCCCATTGTAGGTCGTCATGGCGATCGACAGCCGTTGGCGACTGCTCATTGGCGCGGCGCCTTGGTTGCGACGATTGCCAGATATTCGCGCCTTTCGGGCCGGATCCGTTCGATAATGTTGCCGACCTTCGCCTCGATCCGCGAACGGAGCGAGCGCGGCAGCGGTAGCTCGGGATCGCCGCGTCGCTGGATCCGCTCGCTGATTTCATAGAGCCCGGCAGCGGAGCTGTTCTGCGGAAGATCACGCAAATCGGTAAAGCCGAGGCTCGACAGCAGTTCGAGCAGGGCCTTGCGGCTGAACAGGACCAGATGCCGCGGCGGCTCGAGGCCGCGCCAGTCCGGGCCGAAACGGGTCAGGCCCCAGGCGTCCATGCTCGGGGTTTCGACCCACAATCGGCCGCCCTCGCGAAGCAATTCGTAGCACGCTTCGAGCACCTTCGCCGGTTCGTGGAGATGTTCGATGGCGTGGCTAAGGGTGATGACGTCGAACGGCCCGTCCACCGCCTCGAGAGTGCCGAGCCGGACGTCGAGTCCCGCGGCGCGGCCCTTGGCGACGACAACCGGATCGAGATCGGTGCCGACCGCCTCCCAGCCCATCGCCTCAGCATTTCGCAGGAAGCCGCCGTCGCCGCAGCCGATGTCGAGCACGCGGCCGACGCTTCCGCGGGGCAGGTGGCGAAATTGACGGTCGAGTACGCGCCGCATGCGAGGTCTCAGGCGTGCCGCGAGGACCCCGGCCGTCGAAGCCGGCTCGAGCTTCGTCCCAAAGCGCCAGTTCTTGTAGCCGTTGGCGAGCGTACGCCGGAGCTTCAGGAACGAGCTAAGCTCCGCAACGGGCGGGGACCGTTGCTCATGCGTGTAGTAATTCGCATAGACCCGGCCGATCGTCTCCGGCGTCGGGCGCGGGTCGAGATAGCCGCTGCCGCACCCCTGGCAGCGGAACATGGTCCAGCGGCCGGGTGCGCTGAAGAAAATGCGGTCCTGCAGATTGTCGAACATCAGCATACGCTCGGGTGCGGCGCACACCGGGCAGGCGGACACTTTTTCGAGTTCGTCGGCAGGCCAATTCCCGGCCGGTACGATGTACTCGGCGTTCATGCCGCGAGCCGATCAAGCAAACGGTTACGAAGCCGCTTGGCGATCATCCGAGCGGTATGGAACGGTCCAGTGCGACGTACCCAGCGGGCGGTCTCGACCGGCCCCGGCCAGCCCTCCTCGAACCGCAGTGCCAGGCGATACTTGTCAGCTTCTCGCTCGAGGATTTGTCCGATTGCCGGCGCCGGAGCCTTGGCGAGGTCGTCGATCTTCTGGAGCACGTCGATCAGATAACGCGACAGCATCAGTTTGCGCTCTGCCGGACCAGGGTGGCGGCTTCCATAGATGGTCGACACGCCGCTCCCTTGGCGGTGCCATACCAACGGTCGGGCCACATAGGTAATCGGCCGGCCGAGCAGAAGGCTGCGGAACACCAAAGCGTGATCTTCGTGGATCAGGTCGGGGCGGAAGTCACCGAAGTGGTCGAACATGTCGCGCGCCCACGCCTCCGTGGCGCCGATCACGAAGGCGGTGCTGGCAGCGGCCTGTTCGAGCGAGTCGAACTGGTCGGGACGCGGACAGTCGAAACGGGCCCGCTTTTCGCCGGACCAGCTATAGCAGGCCGGCATCAAAGGTAGGATCATGTTCAGCTATGGCCTGTTTGCCTGTGGTGAGGAAGGTGGTGGAAAAGCCGAAATTCTTCGGCAAAATCGCAACAATTCAGGGCGCTTCTCGCCTGCTGAGTGCGAGTCCGCAAGGGTGGAATCGAGGGTTGAATGCGCATCGCTAGGCCCTAAGACGATGAACCTGCCACGCATTTGCCACAAGGTGCGATCCATGGCTTGGAAAGCTCTTGATCAGGCGAAGGTGATGTCAAAACACAATTCGACGCGTACAATTTTATCCGCAACTGCCATTTTAGGTAGTGCGAGCGTCGTTACCCTATTTCTCTCGCTAATTAGGACGAAAGCCTTTGCGCTTCTCTTAGGACCGAGTGGCGTTGGCCTGCTCGGCTTGGTCAACAATGTCCTAACGAGCGGCGCGATCATAGCAGGTTTGGGGTTGAGTACTTCCGGTGGGCGTAAACTATCCGAGGCTGGTGCTCGGGGCGATTTACATTCTATAGGTTGGTATCGAACGGTCCTGCGCACTTCGTACATGTTACTTGGTATTACTTCGCTTGTTCTTCTCTGGCTTTTTCAGAAACCGATCAGCATTCATTTGCTCGGCAATGAGGCAAATGCCCCACTCGTTTTCTGGATAGGCGTGGGCGTGGTTTTTTCGCTCGCTGCAAGTGTCCAAATCGCAACTGTCCTAGCCCTCAGGCGGCTGTCTGATTATGCTCGCATTCAGATAGTAAGCGCGTTCCTAGCGACGGTGGTGGGCGTCGGCGCGATATGGCTATGGGGCCAGCAAGCTCTCATGGTATTCGTCCTAGCCGTCCCACTCCTATCTCTACTTGTTGCAAGTTGGTTTGTCTCACGACTGCGCATCCCTTCCGTTCGACTAGGTGCACGAGATATTGCCTCCCACGGGAGCCGGCTGGCTAAACTTGGCATCCTATTCATGGCTGCTCAATTTGTAATTAGCGGTGGACTTCTGGCCGTGAGAGCTCGAATTGAATGGCACTACGGCATCGAAGCTGTCGGCCACTTCGAAGCGGCATGGCTCTTGTCATCGGTCTATCTGAGCGCTGTCCTTTCCACCATGACGACCGACTATCTCTCGCGTCAGTCTGGCTTGGTCCACGATGATCCAGCGACGGCCGCTCTCATCAACGACCAAACGCGCGTCGCATTATGGCTTTGCGGTCCCATTTGCGTGGTTTTAATCGGCCTCGCCCCCCTCGCGATATATCTGCTCTTTTCTTCTAAGTTTGCGGTTGCCGCCGACATTTTGCGTTGGCAGGTAGCGGGGGACATCATGAAGGTCATGGCGTGGCCGCTGGGGGGCGCACTTATAGCCCGGGGCGACGGAAAAGGATATCTCGTCCTTGAGTCTACGGCCATTCTAGCATTCGTTGGCGCAGTTTGGTGGCTCCTGCCAAGCTTTGGGCTGATTGCAACCGGCTTCGGAGTTTTGATCATGTACTGCGTTTACTTGCCTCTCGGGCGCGCCCTCGTTCGGCGACATGTCAACTTTGAATGGGATCGCTCGGTTATATCGGATGCGCTAATATCATTGGCCGCAGCGCTCGCCACCGCTTTGGCCGCCACATTGAACCCCGTCGCTGGTGGCGGACTTGGTATCTTGCTCGGCGGCATTTTGGCTTTCGGCAGCTGGCGCCGACTCCAAGAACTGGTAGGAAAGGACGGGTGGCGAACGATTTTTCGCCAGTCGGCGCAGACCTTTGATGGTCCGTCGCAATGACCGAAGCCGAACTTCCGTTCGTGACCTTCGCGGTTCTCAACTATAATGGTGCGGACTGGATTCGTGAGGCCGTGCAAAGCGCCTTCGCGCAGGATTATCCGCATCTCGAAATCCTGTTCTCCGACGACTGCTCCACCGACGGCTCTTACGAAATGCTTCAGGAGATTGTCGCGTCGTACAAAGGACCACGCAGGGTCCGCCTAGTTCAGACCTCGAGAAATTCTTACATAAGTGGCAATCTGAACCGGATCGCTGAAGCCGCGGCCGGGGATCTGATTGTAAAAGCGGACGGAGACGACATCTCCCTTCCTCATCGCACGTCGGCTCTGGTGGCGGCATGGCTCAGAGGCGGCCGCAAGGCAGGACTTCTTCACTCGGCTACTATTCGCTTCTCGGGTCCAGACAACGAGGATTTCTATCCAAACGACTGCCTTTCCGACCTCTCCAGCGTTGAGCGGGTAGCAGCGACAAAGGCTCGCGCAATCGGTGCAACCGAAGCATTTGTTCCCGAAATTTTCAGTCATTTCGGTCCACTGCGAGAGCGAATGGTCCACGAAGACGGTGTTTTGCCGTTTCGCAGTCTGCTCTTAGACCGACCAGTGACGTATGTTGAAGAGCCCCTCGTGCGGTATCGCCAGGGGTCCGGTGTCTCCACAATGTACGGCGCGCGTCATCCGTTGCCCGCCGCTCGGCGGCTAATGCTTTCAAGATATCTAGAAGATACGCTGCAACGGATCGACGATCTCGAAAAAGTAGATAAACCGCATTTACGTCCGATTTTGGAGCGGGTCGCGGATCGTTATCGCGCCGCCCTTGAATTCGAGGACGGGTGGCCGAGACCTGTCGCTCTCGTGAAATGGGCTCGTTCTGCTGGCCTTTGGCATGTTCTACGCATGACCGCTAAGCGGGCCCGCAACCTAGTCCTCGACAGGCAGGCTCTTTTGACTTCCTGACGCGTGGGAATCATGCCGCTTGGTCCGATCGCCGGTCGGCGGCGATCCGGGCGACGATCGAAGCGAGCGAGCGGCGCCATTCGGGCATGGCGAAATCGAAAGCGCCGGCAAAGCGGCTGCTGTCGAGCTCGCTGTTCGCCGGGCGCGGCGCCGGGGTCGGCCAGTCGGCGGTCGCGATCGGCCGCACCGGCACAGCCGGAAGACCGGCAGCGGCGGCTTCGGCCATGGTCGCCTCGGCCAGCTCATGCCAACTTGCCGAGCCAGCGCCGGCGAGGTGGTACAGGCCCCAGGGCGCATCTCCTTCAGCCGCGAAATGGCGGGCGACGGCGACGATCCCGCGCGCCAGATCACTGGCGGAAGTCGGGCTTCCGGATTGATCGGCGACGACCTTGAGATCGGCGCCGCGCTCCGCCGCCGCGAGCATGGTGCGAACGAAATTGCGGCCCCACGGGCTGATAACCCAGGCCGTACGGAGGAGAAGGTGGCGCGGATTGCCCGCCGCGACCGCTCGCTCGCCTGCCAGCTTGGCGCGACCATAGGCGCCGAGCGGGGCGACCATGTCGTCCTCCCGCCACGGCCGACTCGCCCGGCCGTCGAAGACATAATCGGTCGAAACGTGCACGATCGGTGCGCCGATTGCGGCGGCGGCAGCAGCGAGTTCACCCGGTGCCTCGGCGTTGAGGCGTTGGTTGGCGAGCGCCCCCTCACCTTCCGCAGCGTCGACCGCGGTGAATGCAGCGGCATTGATGACGAAGTCGGCGCCGCTCGCCGCGATCGCCTCCGCGCCCTGCCCGGGAACTTCGAGATCGAGCTCTGGCCGAGCCACGAAAATCGGCTGATATTCGCCGAGCTCTTCGGCGAGCGCGCGTGCCAATTGGCCCGAACGGCCGAAAACCAAAATTTTCACGGCGCGTTTCCGAGCCGCTCGCCGCCATAGCGCCCGTCGCGGATCGGCCGCCACCACCATTCGTTGTTGAGGTACCAGTCGACCGTGCGCTGGAGGCCGCTTTCGAACGTCTCGCTCGGCGCCCAGCCGAGCTCTCGTGCGATTTTCGACGCATCGATGGCGTAGCGCCGATCGTGGCCCGGTCGGTCGGTCACGAAAGTGATCAGTTCTCGCCGACGACGGCCGTCGGCGAGGGGAATGCGAGCGTCGAGCGCATCGCAGATCGCCTCGACCACGGCGAGATTGGTTCGCTCGGCCGAACCGCCGACATTGTAGCTCTCACCGACGCGGCCGTTGCGCATTACCAGTTCGAGCGCGGCGGCATGATCGTCGACGTACAGCCAGTCGCGCACGTTGGCGCCTTCGCCGTAAACCGGCAGCGGCCTGCCCTCGAGGCCGTTCAAGATGACGAGCGGGATGAGCTTTTCGGGAAAGTGATAGGGTCCGTAATTGTTCGAGCAATTGGAGAGCACGACCGGAAGCCCGTACGTCTCGTGCCAGGCGCGAACGAAGTGGTCGGACGCAGCCTTGGACGCGGAGTAGGGTGAGGACGGTGCGTAGGGCGTCTCCTCGGTGAACAGGCCGCTATCGAACGGCAGGTCGCCGAACACCTCGTCGGTCGAGATATGATGGAAGCGAAAGGCGTTGCGCCCGTCAGCGCCCAGTTCGCGCCAATATTCGAGCGCGGAGTCGAGCAACGCAACGGTGCCGACCACATTGGTTTCGACGAAGATGCCGGGTCCGTCGATCGAACGATCGACGTGGCTCTCGGCGGCGAGATGCATGATCGCGCCGACCTGTTCCTCGCGGAGCAATGCCCCAACCTGTGCGCGGTCGGCGATGTCCGCCTGGACGAATCGATAATGCGGCGAATCCGCAACGTCGCGCAGCGATTCAAGGTTGCCGGCATAGGTCAGTTTGTCGAGATTGATGACCCGTGTTCCGCCCGCCACCAGGCGACGCACTACGGCACTGCCGATGAAGCCGGCGCCGCCGGTGACGAGAACTGGACCGGCACTCATGCGAACAACTCCGCGTCAGCCATCGCTGGCGCGTTGCGGTCCCGCTCGGCGATGGTCAATTCTCCCGGCACCATCGGCCAGGCGATCGCCAATGCGGGATCATCGAAGCGGATCGCGCGCTCGTCGGCGGCACTGTAGGGAGCGCTCACCTTGTAGACCACCTCAGTATCGGGGACTAGAGTCAGGAAGCCGTGGGCAAAGCCCTTGGGCACCAGCAGCTGGTTCCATTCCTCGGCAGACAGGGTGCAGCCGACCCAACGCCCGAAGGTGGGCGAGGAGCAGCGGATATCGACCGCCACGTCGAACACCGAGCCGCGGGTCACCCGCACCAGCTTGTCCTGTGCGGCGGCGCCGACCTGATAGTGCAGCCCGCGCAGCACTCCGGCCCTTGCCGACAGGCTGTGATTGTCCTGAACGAAATCGAGATCGATGCCCGCGTCGGCCCAGGACTTGCGGTTCCACGTTTCCGAGAAGAAGCCACGCTCGTCACGATGGCGGGCCGGCCGGATTTCGCGCACGTCGGCGATCTCGAGCGGACGGACGTCAAGCATCCTCATGCTCCGCCGCGCGGCTACGCAGATACGTGGCATATTCGCTGGCCCCGAGGCGGCCGGCCCGAGCGCGTACCTGATCCGAAGTGAGAAAGCCCTGCTCGAGCGCGATCTCCTCGAGGCACATGATCTTGAAGCCCTGACGCTTTTCCATGGTCCGCACGAAGGAGCCTGCGTCATACAGGCTCTCGTGCGTTCCCGTGTCGAGCCACGCGAATCCGCGGCCGAGGCGGACGACATTGAGCTCGCCGAGCTCCAGATAGGCGCGGTTCACGTCGGTGATTTCCAGTTCGCCGCGCGCCGAGGGCGCGAGTGAAGCGGCGATGTCGAGCACGCGATTGTCGTAGAAATAGAGGCCGGTCACCGCCCAATGGCTCTTGGGCTCGGCAGGCTTTTCCTCGATCGAGCGCGCAAGGCCGGTGGCGGGGTCGAAGTCGACGACGCCGTAGCGCTCGGGGTCCTCGACGCCGTAGGCGAATACGGTTGCGCCGGTGACGGTCGAGGCGGCGTTGCGAACGATGTCGCCAAGGCCTGCGCCATAGAAAATATTGTCGCCGAGCACGAGCGCGGCGCTGTCCGAGCCCACGAATTCGCGGCCGATGATGAACGCCTCGGCGAGGCCATTGGGCTGCGGCTGCTCGGCGTAACTGAGGGAAATGCCGAACTCACTGCCGTCGCCGAGCAGAGCTTCAAAGCGCGGCAGGTCAACCGGAGTGGAAATGATCAGGATGTCTCGGATGCCGGCGAGCATCAGCAGTCCCAGCGGATAATAGATCATCGGCTTGTCGTAGACCGGAAGCAGCTGCTTCGAGCCCGCGAGGGTGGCCGGATAGAGCCGGCTGCCGGAGCCGCCGGCCAGGATGATGCCCTTCATTTCATTTACCTTTCACGCCGGCGCGGCGCCACTCGCAAGACTCGTGGCGGAGTGCAAGTCCCTACCATTCGATGACCGTCCGGTAGGGCACCCAGGCAAAGGCGTGCGCGGCAAAATTGAGCCAGACGAACAGGATCGCGAAGGAATAGGCCACGACCATCAAACGGCCAAGGGCGGCGCCATTGAGAAGTAGCCCAAGCCGGCTGAAGACGACGATCTGGATCGGGATGAGGTAGAGCGCAATCCGATCGATGGCGGTCGTCGAGGGAACGATGAACAGCGCCGGCACGCACGCCAGGGCGACCAGTGCGACCAGCACCCAGAAACGACGAGAATAATCCGTCAGCCCGAGCTTGCGGCTGTAGATCAGCAGGATCGTGGCCGGGAGAACGTTCATGGCCACGCGGATGGCTGCGCCCTGCGACCCGTAACGGGCCTCGATATAGTTCTTGACGAGAGTGTCGACTGACTCCTCGAGCAACGAGTAATAGAGCGCAAGACCGGCAAGGACGATGGCAATCAGATTGAGGAGGTGGTTGCGACGGCCGGCGAAGATCGCCAGCGGAAGCGCGATGATTGCGGTTCGATGGAATAGCGCCGCAATTCCAACGTAGATCACGAAATGCGGAATGGAGCCTCGTCGATCGAGTGAGGCGAGGCCGGCCATGATCACCCCGATCGCCACCGCCTGGCGCGTGTAGCCCATCGCAACGACGGTCACGAGATAGGGAATCGCGACCAGCGCCGCCAGGAGCGGTGCCGGCTGGCGCTGGCAAAAGCGCATCAATCCCCAGGCGAAGATCGCGCCGCAGATGAGGTTGACGTGCCACATCTTGCCGTCCCACTGGCCGACCAGCCAGTTGACGAACTGATATCCCGGGTCGCCCCGCTCGATCGCTTCGTCGAACGTCGCCTCCGAGGTCCAGCTGAAGATGTTGATATAGGAGTGGTAGTCGGCGCCGACCTGAAACCGCACCCCGATCATCAGCGCCATGAACAGAAAAAGAGGGATCAGCGGCCCGACCGCCGGCTGCGCGGCCATCTGCAATGGCGCGCCCGGCGATCCGGGCACCGCGCCCGGACGTGCCCGCTCGGTCAGCGCCGCAATCGCGAACAATGAAAACAGGAGCCAATAGGGAAACACGCTGATCCTTTGCAGCGTCGCCGATACTCGCTCCGCCGGGCGGGGCCTAGACTAGGCGCGCGGGGGCTCGCAAGATAGTAAGCGCACGATGGGCGAGACCGAAAGCATCGATGCGCTGCTCGCCGCCGCCCTTCGTGGCGAAGCCCCAGCCTGGCCATCGGAACTGAACGGCCCGGCGGGGATCGATCGCTTCGTCGCACGCACGCGATATCATGGGGTCGCTGCGCTGACCCTGCCCTTTTCCGGCGAGTGGCCGAATGAGGTCCGCGCTCGGCTCCGCCGTCACTGCTTAACCCAAGCGGCCTGGGAACTTCGTCATCGGCTGCTACTCGAACGGATACTCAAAGCGCTGTCCGAGCGGGGCGTCGAGTCGCTGTTCCTGAAGGGTACGGCCCTTGCCTATTCGGTCTATTCTGAACCCGCGACTCGCGAGCGCGCCGACAGCGACCTGTTGATCCGGCCGCGTGACCTCGCGGCCGCGCAGGCTGCACTTCGCGACGCGGGCGGCCGCGCCCCAGAGGGATCAGACGGGGCATCGCTCCAGGAGAGCTGGCAGTTCGCCGTGGCTGGAGTCGATCACGTGCTGGACCTTCATTGGTCGGCCTTCAATTCGGAGTTCCTGGCTCCAATCCTGGCCGTGGAGAGCTGTCTCGATCGTGCCCGCCGGCTTGACCGCCTGAACCCGCACGCCCGAATGCTTGGTCCGGCGGAATTTCTGCTTCACGTCGGCATCCACCGCAACATGCACCGGACCGCGCCTTATTTCAGCGGAGGCAAGGCTGAGTTCGGAGCGGACCGGCTGGTGTGGGCCGTCGACATCAAGCTCCTGGCCGGATCCTTTGGCGACGGCGACTGGGCGAGCTTCGTCGCTTTGGCCCGAGCGAATGAAGTCAGCGGCGCGATGCGCGAGGCGCTCGAGTTCGGGATGAGAGCGGCCGGGGCGACAGTCCCAGAGCTTGTACTCGCGGAGCTGGGCGCAACCGGGCAAGGCGAACAGCGATCCGCCTATCTGCTTCGCGCCGGGCGTCGGAAACGGGCATTGGTCAACTTGCGCACCAGCGGCGGGATCACGGCGCTCGCCCGCCAATTGCGATCGCTCGCGAGCCCGCCCGAGGCGTCCCTTCGGGCGCGATATCCGTCGCTCAGCCGCGCGCCGCGGTTCGTCCTGCTCGCCCGGCGGCTGTTCGACTTCGTGCTGGCGCGCTGAGCGCCCGCCGTCCTCAGCCCTTGAGCACCGGTTGGAAAGCGGCGACCGCGGCGGCGGGGTCGTCGGCGCTCCATACGGCCTGGCAGACGGCGAGGAAATCGGCCCCGGCAGCAACCAGGGGCGCCGCATTGGCGGGCGTGATCCCGCCGATCGCGACGCTCGGGACCTCGGCGATCGCTGCCCACCAGCTGAGGAGTTCGGGCGGCGGCCGATAGTGCGACGGCTTGGTCGTCGTCGGATAGAAGGCGCCAAAGGCGACATAGTCGCAGCCCGCCTCCCCTGCTTCCATCGCCAAGTGGCGGCTGTCGTGGCAGGTGCGGCCGATCTGCGCGTCCGGGCCAAGCAAGGCGCGGGCTTCCCGCGGGTCGCCGTCGGACTGGCCGAGATGGACCCCGTCGGCGCCGAGCCGCTTGGCCAGGGCCATGCTGTCGTTGACGATGAACGCGACGTCATGCTCGGCGCAGATGCGCTGGAGCGGGTCGGCGAGCCGCGCGAGCTCATGCGCGGCAACGTCCTTCACCCGCAGCTGGAAGGCGGCAACCGGTCCACCGGCGCAGGCTGCCGCGAGCCGGTCCGGGAACGTCCCACCGACGTCCTGCGGGCTGATCAGGTAGAGCTTGCACGGCTCGCTGCGCGGCGGCGGCGGAAACAGCGTGAGATCGATATCGTCGTCCATCGCCCGCGCCTTAGCGCCGGCATCGCGCGCGGTCACTCGATTCGCGGCCGACGCCCGGCGATGCTAGGGTGGGACCACAGGGGTGTGGCATGGCGGACGTGTTCATCAGCTACGCGCGGGCCGACCAGAAGGTCGCGGCCAAGGTCGCCGCGGCGCTTCAGAAGGCCAGCCATTCGGTGTGGTGGGACGCCGACCTTCCGGCCCACCGCGCCTATTCGGACGAGATCGAACAGCAGTTGCGGTCGGCAAAGGCGGCGGTGGTGCTGTGGTCGCGCGATGCGGCGGCGTCGCAATGGGTCCGGGCCGAGGCCGATCTAGCGCGCGGCGAAGGCAAGCTGGTTCAGCTGAGCATCGACGGAACGACCCCGCCGCTCCCCTTCAACCAGATCCAGTGCGCGGACCTCAGCAGTTGGCGCGGCGGGACGCGGCACGCGGGACTGGCCAAGGCGCTCGCAAGCGTCGGCGCGCTGGTGGCGGGCGGGGCTAAGCCGTACAGGCCAAGATCGGCCCGGGCAGCGGCCGCTCGGCCGTGGGCGCGATGGGCCGCTGCTGCCGCACTCTTGCTGCTGTTGGCGGGCGGCGCGTTCCTTGCGCTGCGCTGGTGGCAAGGCGACTCCGAACGTCGGCCGGTGGTCGCCGTGCTCCCGTTCGAAAGCCTCGACCCGGCCAATCGCAGCTTTGCAGCGGGAATGTGGGAGGACACGCGGCAGGCGATTGGTCGAAACCCGCAACTGCTCGTGATCGGTCCGAACTCGGCGCGCGAAATCGCCGGCAAGGACCCCAAGGCGGTCGCCAAGGTGGCCGACTATTTGGTCGAGGGGAGCGTGCGCTCGGCCGCCGACCGGGTTCGGATCAACGCCAGCCTGGTGCGCACCAAGGACGGTTCGTCGTTGTGGAGCAAGAGCTTCGAACGGCAGCTAAAGGATGTGTTCGCCCTGCAGGGCGAGATCGCCGGTGAGATCGAGGGGCATATCCGCGGGCGCCTGGCCGAGCGCGGCGGCGTGCGACCGCAAAATTTCGCGACCTCGGGCGAAGTCTACGCGCTCTATAACGAGGCGCGCGCGACGATCCGCCGGCGCGACACCATGCAGTATCGCCAGGCCCGCGAGCAGCTTCGCCAGGCGGTCAAGCTGGATCCGAACTTCGCTCCGGGCTGGGCGACGCTAGCCGTGGCCGAGCTGATCTATGGTCCGTCCACGGACCAGTCGGACATCGGCTACGACAAGGACCGGTCACAGAAATATGCCCGGCGCGCGATCGCTTTGGCCCCCAATCTGGCCGCTGGCCACGCCGCGCTCGGACTTGCCTTGCGCCGCGGCCCGCGTGCCGAGGCCGCCTTGCAGCGGGCGATCGAGCTTGATCCCAACGACTTCGAGAGCATCAGCTGGTTGGCCAATTTCAACAAGGGCGCGGGCAAGGAAGAGCGCGCACTCGAACTCTATTCGCGCGCCGCGGAAATCGAACCTTTGTTCTGGCCCGCCGCTCTCAACAAGCTCGACCTGCTTCTGAGGAAAGGGGATGCGGCGAAGGTGGAAGCCGAGATGAAGCGAATCGAGAAGCTTGGCGACCCGACAATCCGAACGCTCGCCCGGATCGAGGTCGCGCAGGCCCGCGGCGACCTGTCCGAAGCGACCCGGATCGCGCTTGGAATGCTGAAGTCCGATCCGCGCAAGTCGCAGGGCATTGTCGGCTTCCCGCTTTACGGGCTGCTTCTTCAACTCGGCTACGAGGCGGAGGCGCGGCGCGCCTTCCCGCCGCCGCCGTTCGGGCCGCTACTGTGGGCCAACGACCCGCGCGGGCTGGCGA
This sequence comes from Sphingomonas mesophila, assembly GCF_003499275.1. Taxonomy (GTDB): domain Bacteria; phylum Pseudomonadota; class Alphaproteobacteria; order Sphingomonadales; family Sphingomonadaceae; genus Sphingomicrobium; species Sphingomicrobium mesophilum. The sequence goes on from NZ_QWDF01000001.1 coordinate 1,127,885, forward strand.
TGGTCGACGCGATGAACCTACCGCCCCAGCGCTTCTTTGGACTGCATCCGCTGCCGATGAACGCCGGCCGGGTCTATGTGGTGACCGGCCGGGGCGCCGAGTTGGCGGCAAAATATCGCGCTGTGGCGCGAAGCCCGGAAGACTTCGTCGAAGTGGTCGGCACCGAGAGCGACTTCGCCACCGTGGCGCCGTTCCTCGCGCTCGCCTTGCGCCAGGACAACGACCCGGCGGCGGCGAACGCCGTACTTGCACTGGCCGAACGGATCCTCACGACCCAGGTCGTGGAACGGCGCGCTGATCAGGACGCCAAACTCGCGCGCGTGCGGGCGGTGCAGGGCAAAGCCGAGCTGGCGCTGAAGGGGCTCGAAGCGGCGGTCCGCGGCGGGTGGCTGCCCAACCCGCCGAGCATGATGACCGATATCGCGAAAGACCCGGCGCTGGACTCGCTCAAATCGGACCCGCGGTTCGAAGCGGCCCGCCAGCGCATTCTCGGCCATCTGCGCAAGGAGCGCGCCGAGCTTGGCCCGATCAGCGTCGACTGATCAGGTGATCGACGCGCGGTAGATTTCGTCGACCGCCTTGCTGAGCGCACTGTCGAACTCCTCGTCGCTCATGTCGTCCTTGAGGTCGGCGAGGAGAGCGCGGCTGAAGCTTGCGATCATGCCGGAATTGCGCGCGAGTTCGGCGCAGGCTTGCTCGCGGCTGAACCCACCCGACAGCGCGACGACCTTGAGCACCTTGGGGTGATTGACCAGCGGCGCGAATAGGTTCGGCTCGGACGGGATGGTCAGCTTGAGCATTACGCACTGCCCGTCGTCGAGCGCGTCGAGTTGCTTCAGGATCTCGGTGAGCAGCAGCTTGTCGGCCGCCTCCCGCTCGGGGCTGTTGATCGACACTTCCGGCTCGACGATTGGGATCAGGCCCTTGGCGAGGATTTGCCTGGCGATGTCGAATTGCTGGGCAACGACGTCGGCAATGCCCTTCGGGTTGGCGAGCTTGATAACCGAGCGCATCTTGGTGCCGAACATGCCCTTGGCGACGGCGCGGTCAAGCAACGCGTCGAGATCGGGGATCGGCTTCATCAGCTGGACCCCGTCGCGCTCTTCCTCGAGACCCTTGTCGACCTTGAGGAATGGGACAACCCCGCGCTCCTTTAAGGCCTCGGGCGCCGGATCGCCGCCGACTTCGCCGTCCATTGTCCGCTCGAACAGGATCGCGCCGATGATCTTGCCGCCGCCGAAGCTCGGCGCGGTGATGATCCGGCTGCGCATGTCGTGGATCAGGCCGAACATCTCTTCCTCGCTCGACCAGCGGTCCTCGGGGATGCCGTAGCCCTTGAGCGCTCCGGGGGTCGAGCCGCCGGACTGGTCGAGCGCGGCGATGAAGCCGTCGCCGGCCTCGATCTTGGCGCGCAGTTCGGGATCGCCGGGACAGGTCTTGTCGGTCATGATTCTTGCGTTCCTGTTGAGTAAGGGCGGCCTTAGCCCAGCGCCGCGACGCCGGGCAACACGCGGCCTTCCATCCATTCGAGGAAGGCGCCGCCGGCGGTCGAGACGAAGCTGAAGTCGGCGGCGACTCCCGCATGGTTAAGGGCCGCGACGGTATCGCCGCCGCCGGCGACCGAGACCAGGCTGCCGCTTTGGGTGAGCGCCGCGGCGGTTTTTGCGAGGGCGACGGTGGCGGCGTCGAAGGGGGGAGTCTCGAACGCGCCGAGGGGGCCGTTCCACACCAGGGTACGGCAGGTCTTGAGGACATCGCCGAGCGCCTCGACCGCCGCGGGGCCGATGTCGAGGATCATTTCGTCCTGAGCGACCTCGTGGACGTTGCAGGTTCGGAGGGAAGTTGGGTGGGGGGCGAAGTCCTTGGCGACGACGACGTCGTAGGGGAGATGGATGGTGCAACCGGACTGAGCAGTGGTTTCGAAGATCGCCTCCGCCTCACCCAACAAATCCTTTTCGTACAAGGACTTGCCGACATCGACGCCGCGCGCGGCGAGGAACGTGTTGGCCATTCCGCCGCCGATGATGAGGTGGTCGACCTTCTGCGCAAGGTGGCCGAGCACGGCGAGCTTGGACGATACCTTGGCCCCGCCGACCACCGCCGCGACCGGGCGCTCGGGAGAGCCCAAAGCGCGGTCGAGCGCGGCGAGCTCGCGCTCCATCGAGCGGCCGGCGAAGGCAGGCAGCAGCCGGGCGAGGCCCTCGGTCGAGGCGTGGGCGCGGTGCGCGGCCGAAAAGGCGTCGTTGACGTAAAAATCGCCGAGCGCGGCCATGCTTTGCGCGAGTTGACGGTCGTTTTGCTCCTCCCCGTCATGGAATCGCGTGTTTTCGAGCACGCCGATGTTGCCGGGGAGCATGGTCGCGACCCCGCGCTCGGCCTCGGGCCCGGCGCAATCCTCAATGAAGCGGACCGAGCGGCCGGTCAGGCGGGTCAGCGGCTGGACCAGCTGCGCGAGGCTCATGTCGGGCCGGTTCTCGCCTTTGGGGCGGCCGAAGTGCGACAGGAGGAGGACGATCGCGCCCTTCGCGGCAAGCTCCTCGATGGTAGGGAGGACGGCGCGCAGCCGGGTGTCGTCGGCGACCCGCGCGCCGGCCATCGGCACGTTGAGGTCGGCGCGCACGAGGATGCGCTTGCCGGTCAGGTCGGCGGGGAGATCGTCGAGGGTTTTGAAGCTAGGCAATCCGAACTCCGTTCGTATCGAGCAAAGGTCGAGCCCCTCGACCGCCGCCTGCGGCGGGCGCTCGGGGTGAACCAAGGCCGAGACCGACGTCGAGATATCCCTCGACCGACGGGTCTCGACAAGCTCGACGCTGGCTCGGGGCGAACGGCCTAAGAAACATCGCTTAGCCCAATTTCGCCATTGCTCCGGCGGTGTCGACCATTCGGTTGGAGAAGCCCCATTCGTTGTCGTACCAGCTGACGACGCGGACGAGCTTGCCTTCGATCACCGCGGTTTCGAGGCTGTCGACGGTCGAGCTGGCGGGCGAGCCGTTGAGGTCGATCGAGACGAGCGGCTCGTCGGTATATTCGAGAATGCCCTTCAGCGGCCCGCTGTCGGCGGCGGCCTTCAAGGCGGCGTTGATCTCTTCCTTGCTGGTGTCGCGGCCCGGCGTGAAGGTGAGATCGACCAGGCTGACGTTGGGGGTCGGCACGCGCACCGCCGAGCCGTCGAGCTTGCCCTTCAGCTCGGGCAGCACCTCGCCGACCGCTCGGGCGGCGCCGGTGGTGGTGGGGATCATGCTCATGCCGGCGGCACGCGCGCGGCGCATGTCGCTGTGGATCTGGTCGAGGATCTTCTGGTCGTTGGTGTAGGCGTGGATGGTGGTCATCAGCCCGCGCTCGATGCCGACCAGGTCGTTCATCACCTTGGCGACCGGCGCCAGGCAGTTGGTGGTGCAGCTGGCGTTCGAAACGATGGTGTGATCGGCGGTCAATTTGTCGTGATTGACGCCGTAGACCACGGTCAGGTCGGCGCCCTTGGCCGGGGCCGAGATCAGCACCCGCTTCGCACCGGCGTCGAGATGCTTCTGGCCGCCCTCGCGGTCGGTGAAGAAGCCGGTGCATTCGAGCGCGATGTCGACCCCGAGGTCGCGGTGCGGGAGCTTGGCCGGATCGCGCTCGGCGGTGACCTTGATGCGCTTGCCGTCGACGATCAGTTCGTCGCCCTCGGCGCGGACCTCGCCGGCCCAGGCGCCGTGGACGCTGTCGCGCTTGAACAGCAGGGCGTTGGCCTTGGCGTCGGCGAGATCGTTGATCGCGACCAGCTCGAGGTCGTGGTCGGTGCGGCTGAGGATGGCGCGCGCGACCAGGCGGCCGATGCGTCCGAAGCCGTTGATTGCTACCTTTGTCATCTTTGCTCCCTTCCCGTTCGTCCCGAGCGAAGTCGAGGGACGTGTTCCGACTTCGCTCGACACCAACGGTTCTATTTTGCGCTTGAGTTCAATTTATCGAGGATCTTGGGGACGATGGCGTCGGCGGTGAGGCCGAATTTCTTGTAGAGGTCCTTGGCCGGGGCGGAGGCGCCGAAGCGGTCGAGGCCGATGCGCAGCCCGTCAACCATGGTCATCGCTTCCCAGCCGAAGGTGGTGCCGGCCTCGATCGAGACGCGCAGGCATTGCTCGGGCTTCAAAGGCGGAAGCACGTCGTCGCGCCAGGCGGCGGGCTGTTCAAGGAAGCGTTCCCAGCACGGCAAGGAGACGACGTCGGCGCCGATCCCCTGCCCTTCCAAGGCGGCGGCGGTATCGAGCGCGATCTCGACCTCGCTGCCGGTGGCGATGAGGATCACTTGGCGGGCCGCCTCGGCGGCCTTGAGCCGGTAGCCGCCGCGCGCGGAGAGGTTCTCGGAGGCTTTGGTCGTGCGCACCGGGCGAAGGTTCTGACGCGACAGAGCGAGCACGCTGGGGCCGTCCTGGGCGAGCGCGTCGGCCCAGCATTCGGCGGTCTCGACCGCATCGGCCGGGCGATAGACGGCGAGGCCGGGCATGGCGCGCAGCGACTGGAGGTGCTCGACCGGCTGGTGGGTCGGGCCGTCCTCGCCGAGCCCGATCGAATCGTGGGTCATGACGTGGATCACCCGCGCGCTTTGCAGCGCGCCGAGACGGATCGCGCCGCGGCTGTAGTCGGAAAAGACGAGGAAGGTGCCGCCGTAGGGGATCACCCCGCCGTGCTGGGCCATGCCGTTCATTGCGGCGGCCATGCCGAACTCGCGGATGCCATAGTAGATGTAGCGGCCGCCGTAATTTTCCGCGTCGAGCGTTTCCTGCCCCTTGGTCTTGGTGTTGTTGGAGCCGGTGAGGTCGGCCGAGCCGCCGATGGTGGCGGGAAGGTGGGCGTTGATCCGCTCCAGCGCCGCTTCCGACGCCTTGCGGGTGGCCAGCGTCGGCGGATTGGCGATCAGCTCGTCGAGATAGGGCGCCAGCCAGCCGTCGTCGCACTTGCCCTCGAGGTGGGCGGTGAATTTGTCCTTGTGCTGGCTGGAAGCGAGCCGCCTGGTCCATTCGGAACGCGCCCCTGCCCCGCGCCCGCCGGCCTCGCGCCAGGCGGCGAGGATGTCGGCCGGGACGGTGAAATCTTCGGGCGACAGGCCGAGATGGGTGCGGGCGGCGGCGATCTCGTCCTTGCCGAGCGCGGCGCCGTGGGTCGCCGACGTGCCCTGCACATTGGGCGCACCGAAGCCGATGATCGTGCGGCAGCGGATCAGCGAGGGGCGCGGGTCGGCCTTGGCGGCGTCGAGCGCGACAGACACCGCCTCGGCATCGAGCCCGTCGCATTCGAGCGTCTGCCACTGCATCGCGCCATAGCGGGCGACGACGTCCTCGCTGCGCGACAGATCGGTCGAGCCGTCGATGGTGATGCTGTTGTCGTCCCACAGCACGATCAGACGGCCAAGCTTGAGGTGGCCGGCAAGCCCCGCCGCCTCATGGTTGAGGCCTTCCATCAGGCAACCGTCGCCGGCGATGACATAGGTATGGTGATCGACCAGATCGTCGCCGTAAACCGCGTTGAGATGGCGCTCGGCGATCGCCATTCCGACCGCGGCGGCGAAGCCCTGGCCGAGCGGGCCGGTGGTGGTCTCGACGCCGGCCAGCATGAAGCTTTCCGGGTGGCCGGCGCACGGGCTCTCGAGCTTGCGGAAGTTCCTGATGTCCTCGAGCGTCGGCCGCTCGTAGCCGGTGAGGTAGAGCAAGGCGTAGATCAGCATCGAGCCGTGGCCGGCGCTGAGCACGAAGCGGTCGCGGTCGGGCCAATGGGGATCGGCCGGATCGAACTTCAGATGGCGGGTGAACAAGGTGGTGGCGGCATCCGCCATGCCCATCGGCATTCCCGGGTGGCCCGAATTGGCGGCCTCGACCGCGTCCATCGCCAGCCCGCGGATGGCATTGGCGAGACTGCGCGGATCAAGCGACATGGGGGGCTCCTGCGGGGCGACTGGCCCGCGTGCCTATTGTCGCCGGAGCGCGGGGCGTCAACCGGGCATCAGGGGAAGCGGGCGGCTTGCGGGCCGCTCGCCAGCGGTTTAGCGAAATGCGCATGACTGACGATGCCCTTGCCGCAAGCCTGGAGCGCGCCGAAGCGGCGCTCGGCCGCGTCGAGCGGGCTGCGGCTCGGCTGGCGGCGACCGGCAAGCGCGAGCAGCAGTTGAAGGCGACGGTCCGCGAAGTGGTCGCCGAGCTCGATTCGCTGATTGCCGGGGGGCGCGGCTGATGGCCGAGGTGACGCTCAACATCGCCGGGCGCACTTACCAGGTGGCGTGCCGCGACGGCGAGGAAGAGACTCTGCAGGCGGCGGCGCGGCTGGTCGACGGCAAGTGCCGCGAGGCGCTGGCGGGGCTCGGCGCGCTGAGCGAGTCGCGGCAGTTCCTGTTCGCCTCGCTGCTGCTGGCCGACCAATTGCTCGAAAAGCCGGGGGCCGCGCCGGCCGCCGACCGGGCCAGCGAGCTGGCGCCGCGGGTCGAGCGGCTGGCCGAGCGGCTCGAGGGGCTTGCGGCAAGTCTTGAGGAGGCCGCGGCCAGCGCCTAGATAGGCGGGTGACGGGACTGCCCGGCACGAGCCGCTAATTTCCCTGAGGCGATTCAATCCTAATGGGAGCTGTCCCTGCGGTGGCCCTGGCCATTGTACATGGTTCCCACCTGATGCTTTCGGCGTCAGAGGATATTAAGGCCAACGACCATGGCGGTTCCGTCACCCCCCATTTCCGGCGACAAGGTCGCGCTGCGCCGCCGCGCGCGGGCGCTGCGGCGGGCGTATGTGGATGGGCTGGCCGAGGGCGAGCGCGCCGGGCTGGAGGCGGGGCTGGCGCGGGCGCTGGCGCCGCTGATCGCGAGCTCGCGGACGATCGGCGCCTATGCGCCGCTGCCCGACGAAGTGAGCCCGCTGCCGGCGCTCGAGCAGGCGAGGGTGTCGGGGGCGACAATCGCCTTTCCCGCCTTTGCCGGCCACGGCTCGGCGTTCCGCTTCCTGGCCGGGGAGCCGGTCGAGAGCGGACCGTTCGGGATCCTCCAGCCGGCGGCGGGCGCGCCCGAGGTGTGGCCCGACCTGGTGCTGGTGCCGCTGGTCGCGATCGACCGGCGCTTCCACCGGCTCGGCCAGGGCAAGGGCCATTACGACCGCGTGCTGCCGGGGCTGCGGCGGCGCGGGGCGCTGCTGATCGGAGTGGGCTGGGCGGTGCAGCGGGTCGAGGAGGAGATCGCGGTGGAAGCGTGGGACGTGGCGCTCGACGGGTTCGCCTCGCCCGAGGGGCTGGAGACCAGGCGATGACCGAGCCCAGGGGCCGCAAGCTGGCGGGGATCGCGATCATCCTGACGCTCATCGCGCTGTGGGCGCTGCTCGTCGCATCGCTGGCGGAATGGGTCGGCGACTGGCCGGTGCTGGCGCAGGCGGCCTTTTACCTCGTGGCGGGGGTGGTGTGGATCGCGCCGCTGAAGCCGCTCATTCGCTGGATCGAGACCGGGAGGTTCAGCCGGGGCTAAGCCGCGACCTTGTAGCAGGCGTGTTATTCCAATATATCACCTGGACCCCATGACGAGCCTGACGATCACCCCTGCCCGACTGTGGCATTCCTACCCGCGCGAGACGCTCGCGGTGGGGCTGCTCGGCGCGATCTCCGCGCTGGTGGTCGCGGGGACGCTGGTGCCGTCGCTGGGCGGAGCGGCGGCGGCCGAGGCCCCGCCGGCGCCGCCGCCGATGGTCTATCGCGCGGTGGCTCCGGAGCAGGCGGTGAAGCTCAACGCCGCGCTTCCGATCGTTGCCGAGGCGGGCGCAGCGGCGCGGCCATTCGCGCTCGGAGTGACGACCGCGGCGGCGCGGGCCAATGCGCTCGAGTGCCTGACCAGCGCGATCTATTACGAGGCCGGGCGCGAGAGCACCGACGGCCAGCGCGCGGTGGCGCAGGTGATCCTCAACCGGGTGCGGCACCCGGCCTTCCCGGCGAGCGTGTGCGGCGTGGTCTACGAAGGCGCGCTGCGGCAGACCGGCTGCCAGTTCACCTTCACCTGCGACGGGTCGATGGCGCGCGCGCCGATGCGGGCGGAGTGGCTGCGCGCGCGCGCAGTGGCCGAGGCGGCGCTGGCCGGCTCGGTCTATGCGCCGGTCGGCAACGCGACCCATTATCACGCGGACTATGTGTTCCCCTATTGGGCGCCGACGCTGGCCAAGACGGCGGTGGTGGGCGCGCACATCTTCTACCGCTGGAGCGGCGGCTGGGGCCGGCCGGACGCGTTCCGCCAGCGCTATGCGCGCAGCGAGGCCAATCCGGCGGCGCTGAGGAGCGCTGCGCTGGCAGTCGTGCGCACGCCGCTGACGACGGCTCCGGCGACCACACTCGCGGCGATGCCGATCAGCAAGGTCGAGGGCGTGACGGTGAAGGAAGCGGAGGACGGCAAGCGGGTGCGCGTGCTGTTCACCCCCGAGGCGCGCGCGGCGGTGGAGAAGGTGGCGGAGAACCGCATCGCCTATGTCGACAAGATGTCGGCGTCGGAAGTGCTTCGCTACGCGCTTGGCGAAGAGACGGCGCCGGCCAAGGAGCCGGCGTTCGGCCCGCAGGCGGCGAGCGACACGGCGGTCAAGGCCAACTAGGGCCTCGAATCGACGCGTGAGAAGGCGAGCCCGTCGGCGCCCTTGCCGGCGGCGAGACGGCGCATGATGCGCCAGCTCTTGGTATCGATCTCGGCGACCGCCCCGCTGCCGGTCGCGGCGACCCACAGGCGCTTGCCGTCGGGCGCGAAGAGCATCGTTACCGGCACCTTGTAGCCGGCCGCGGCGAGATCGACCGTGGCGAGGGTCTTGCGGGTCCGGGCGTCGAGGACGACGACTCGGTGGCGGTCGGGTTCGCTGATCGCGGCGACGCGGCCGTCGGGGCTGAACTCGATGCGGATCGGCACGCCCTCGGTCGGAAACTCGCCGAGGCGGGCGAGGCTGCGGGCGTCGAACAGCATGACCTTGCGCGCCTCGTTTGCGCCGACCCACAATTGGCGGCCGTCGGGGGTCAGCGCGATCGCCTCGGCCCCGGCGCCGACCGCCACATCGCGCAGCTTGGCGCGCACGACCAGGTCGATCGCGGTGAAGCTGCCCGAGCCGATGTTGGCAACGAAGGCGCGGCGCCCGTCGTTCGACACCGCGACCATGTGCGAGCCGTCCTGGTCGGTCGGGATCGACGCCAGCAGCTTGCCGGCGACGGCGTCGACCACGGCGACGTTGCGAGTGACTTCGCTAGTGATGACCAAGGTGCGGCCGCGTCCCACCCATTTCAGCCCGTGCAGCCCCTTGTGCCCGGCAAGGTCGATCTTGCCGCGCGCCGCGGCCGTCGCGATGTCGAAGCGGTGCAGCGTGCTGCCGGCGAAGTCCGGCTCGCGATAGGAGACGGCGAGCACGGTCTTGCCGTCGGGCGAGACGGCAAGCTCGTGCGGGGCGCGGCCGGTCGGGCGGCGGGCGACCTCGCGGCCGGTGGCGAGATCGATAAAGCTCAGCGTATGCTCGGCCTTGTTGCCGACAACCAGCGTGTCGGCGGCGGCCGGCGCGGCGGTGGCGGCGATCAGCAGTCCGAGGGCGAGAGTGAGGCGCATCGCGAAATCCCCTGTTGCGGAGGATTGCTGTGCCACAGCCGCGCCGCGGGGCACATATTGTTCGACGAAAGTGCCTTCAGAACCGGCGAAACCGCGATGCGCGACATCGTGCGATGGCGCGAGTGACGGGGCTCGAACCCGCGACCTCCGGCGTGACAGGCCGGCGCTCTAACCAACTGAGCTACACCCGCTAATTGCTCGCGAGTGGCGGGCAGTTAGGCTGGGGCCGTTTCGCTGTCAACGGGGTCTTTGTCGTCGTCCCGCTCCTCTTCCTCGCCGACGTGGGTGAGGCTTCCGTCCTCGAACAGGAAGCCGGCGATGTCGGGCGTTCCGGCGGCGCTGAACACGGTCTTGATGATGATCAGCAGCGGCACCGCGAGCAGCGCCCCGGTGGTTCCCCACACCCACGCCCAGAAGCTCAGCGACAGCAGGATCAGGAGCGGGTTCACCTCGATCTTCTCGCCGACGATCATCGGCGTGATGGCATTGGCCTCGATGGTGTGGAAGGCGAGGAAGATGAGCGGCGGGAGCATCGCCGCCCAGATATCCGGGAAGGTCATCAAGGCGCCGACGAACAGCAGGGCCGAGGCGATGATCGGGCCGAGATAGGGGATGAAGTTCAGGACCGCGACAATGCCGCCCCACATGATCGGCGAGTCCATCCCCAGCAGCCACAAGGTGAAGGCGGTGAGCGCGCCGAGGATGACGTTGATGATGGTGATCGTGCCGATGTAGGTCGAGGTCGCCTCGACCACCTGCTGGATCACCCGGGCGGTGGTCATCGCGCCCTCGAAGCTGCCGCGGCTCTTGATCGTCCGGCGGCGCATTCCGGTCCAGCCGGCGAGGAAGAAATAGATCACGAGCAGCGCGAAGAACAATTGGATCGCGGCGTGCGGCGCCGAGGCGGCGATCAGCCCCATCATCGAATTGGGGGTGGCGATGCGGACCTCGCGCCCGCTGTCGCCCGAGCTTTCGATGCGCGAGGCGATGTTCTCGACGAACTTTTCGAGGTTGGCGTAGAGATCGAGCACCGGCTTGAGGGTGGCGGTGACATTCTCGATGCGTTCGGGGACGAGCCGCACCCAGTCGATCGCCGGAAGCACGATCGAGAGGATCGCGAACGCCGCCAGCGCGAGGAAGATGATGATGCATAGCAACGAGGCGAGCTTGGACGGCATGCCGCGCCGCTCGAACCATTCGAGCATCGGCACGAGGGCGATGGCGACGACCAGTGCGGCGGTGACCGGGAGGAAGAATTCCGCCCCGGCGCGAAGCGCGAACGGGGTGGCGAGGGCCAGACCGACCCCGCCGATCAGGGTCAGCGAGGCGAGCAGGCGGACGCGCTTGGCCTCGGCGCTGTCCTCGGCCGGATCGCCGCCCGGCACCGCCTTCGCCAATTTGCGCCGAGCATCCATGCGCGATGCTTATCGGGGCCGGCGCGCGCTTTCCAGTGGGATTACAGCTGGCGCAGCGCGCGGTTGGGACGGACAGCGAGCAGCGGGAGCGAGCCGACCAGCCCGATGGCCAGCGTGGCGAGTGCTCCGCCGGCGAGCGTGGCGAGGACGATCGGCCAGTCGGGCGCCCAGGTGAATTCGAACAATTTGACGATCACCGCCCAGGCCGCACCGAGGCCGAGCGCCAGCGACAAAGCGGCGAGGACCAGGGCGAGCAGGCCGAATTCGAGCGCCTGGCCGGCGAGCAGCTGGCGGCGGGTGGCACCCAGCGTCTTGAGGATGACCGCGTCGTAGGCGCGCGACTGGCGGGCGGCGGCGATGGCGCCGATCAGCACCGCCACGCCGGCGAGGATGGCGATCGCCGCGGCGGCGAAGATCGCGCTCGCCATCTGGTCGAGCAGGCTGCCGACGCGGCCGATGAGGTCGCGAACCGCGATCACCGTCGCGCTGGGAAAGCGCTCGAGCAAGCCGGTGGTGACGGCAGTGTCGCGGCCGGGGGGCATGGTGATGGTGGCGGTGAGGTTGTGCGGCGCAGCGGCGAGCGTGCTGGGCGAGAACACCAGCACATAATTGAAGCCGAGCGTGTCCCAATTGACCCGGCGGAGCGAGGCGATGCGCGCGACGATCTCGCGCCCGAGGACGTTGACGGTGAGCGTGTCTCCAACTTCGAGGTCGAGCGTGGTTGCCGCCTCGACATCGAGCGAGACCAAAGGCGGGCCGCGGTAATCGGCCGGCCACCAGCGCCCGGCGACGAGCTCGCTGCCCTCGGGCAGGCCGGCGCTGTAGGTCACGCCGCGCTCGCCGCGCAGGAACCAGGCGCCGTCGGGCAATTCCTGGAGGTCGGCGACCCGCTGGCTGCCGTAGGCGGTGATGGTGCCGCGCAGCGAGGGCACGACGTTGATCGTCGCGCCCGGCGCGCGGGCTTCGACGCTGGAGCGGAACGCCCCCTCCCCGCCCATCGGGATGTCGAGCACGAACAAATTGGGGGCGCGCTTGGGGACGGTGCGCGCGATTTCCGAGGCGAGGCTGGTCTGGATTGCGGCGAGGGTCACGAACAGGGTCAGCGCAAGGCCGAGCGCGACGACCAGAGCGGTGGTCTGCGAGCCCGGGCGGTGGAGGTTGGCGATGGCGAGGCGAAGCAACGGGCGGCGCGGGCGCGGCAGTCGGCGGGCGATCCGGGTCAGCGCCCAGCCGAGCGCAAGCAGCAGCAGCAGGGCCGCGGCGACTGCGCCGAGCACGACGGCCGAGAACAGGGGCTCGCGCGCCGTGCCGAGCGCGAGGGCGACCATCGCCGCCAGCGCGATACCGACGATGAGGACGGTGCGCAGGTCGAAGCGGCGGCGCGCCTCGACGTTGGAACGGAAGATGGCGGCGGCGGGCTGGCTGCGCGCGCGGGCGACCGGCGGAATGGTGAAGATCAAGGCGATCAGCAGGCCGAAGGCGGCAGCGGTGGCGAGCGGCAGCGGGTGGAGCCGGAAGCCGGGCGCGACCGGAAGCAGGTCGCCGGCGGCGGCGACGATCAGCGGCGGGAGCACGGCGCCGACGGTGAGGCCGACGGCGATCGCGACGAACGCGACGGCGCCGACCTGGAGAAGATAGATCCGCTCGATATCGGCGGCGCGCGCGCCGAGCACCTTGAGCGTCGCGATGCCGCCGCGCTTGGCGGCGAGATAGGAGCCGACCCCGTTGCTCACCCCGATCCCGGCGATGACGAGGGCGGCTAGGCCGATCAGCGCGAGGAATTGGCCCATGCGCTCGAAGAAGCGGCCGGCGCCGGGGGCGGCGCGCTCATGGTCCTTATATTCCCAGGTCTCGGCGGCGAAGCGCTGCTCGAGCTGCTCGCGCACCGCCTTCGCATCGCTGCCGGGCGGAAGGCGCAGGCGGTATTTGCTCTCGTACAGGCTGCCGGGCTGGATCAGGCCGGTGCGGGCGAGGCCGCCCAAGGATACCACAGCCACCGGGCCGAGGGTGAAGCCCTCGCCGACCCGGTCGGGCTCGTCGGCGATGATCCCGGCGACGGTGAAGTCGGTCCGGTTGTAGCGCAGCGTGCTTCCGGGGCGAAGCGACAAGCGTTCGGCGAGCGCCTTGTCGACCAACACTTCGGTCGGGGCGAGCTGGCGGTAGCGGCCGGCGACGAGCGTCAGCGCGCCGTAAAGCGGGTAGCGGGCGTCGACGCCTTTCAATTCGGTCAGCACGGGGGTCGCGCCGGCCGCTTGCGCCATCGCGCGAGTGCGGATGGTTTCGCTGAGCGTGCCGAGGCGGCGCAGCTGGGCGAGCTGGGCGGGGGCGGCCTGGCGCTGGGTCATGGCCACTTCGAGGTCGCCGCCGAGCAGGGTCCGGCCGCGGCTGGTGAGCTCGGCGCCGATGGCGGAAGTCAGGCTACCGATCGCGGCGAGCGTCGCCACGCCGAGGAACAGGCAGACGAACAGCAGGCGCAGGCCGCGAAAGCCGGCGTGGAGGTCGCGCCGGGCGATCCGCCACGCCGGGCCCCACCCGAGCGTGGTCACCGCTTGTCCTCGCTCAGGAGGCCGTCGGCCATGCGCAGGGTCCGGGTGCAGCGCTCGGCCAGCGCGGGATCGTGGGTGATGATGACGAGCGTCGCTCCGCTTGCCCGGTGGCGCTCGAACAAGAGGTCGATGACCGCCGCGCCGGTGGCAGTGTCGAGGTTGCCGGTCGGCTCGTCGGCGAACAGGATCGCCGGGCCGGGCGCCATGGCGCGGGCGATGGCGACCCGCTGCTGCTCGCCGCCGGAGAGTTGAGTGGGATAGTGGTCGAGGCGGTGGCCGAGGCCGACCGCGGCAAGCTCGCGCGCGGCGGCGTCGAACGCGTCCGCGCGGCCGGCAAGCTCGAGCGGGACGGCGACATTCTCGAGCGCGGTCATGGTCGGGAGCAGGTGGAAGGCCTGGAGGACGATGCCGATGCGGCCGCGGCGGGCCTCGGCGAGCTGGTCCTCGCCGAGCGCGGAGAATTCCACGCCGTTGACAGTGACGGTGCCCGAGCTGGCCTGCTCGAGCCCCGCGAGGATCGCCATCAGCGACGACTTGCCCGAGCCCGAAGGCCCGAGGATGGCGAGGCTCTCGCCGTGGGCGATGTCGAGCGAGACGCCGCGCAGGATCGCGACCGAGCCGAGCGCGAGGGTGACATTTTGCGCGCTGATCGCGATAGGATCGGCCGGTTGGTCTGGCATGTTGGCGGGAGCGGTCCTTGACGAAGAAGCTGGTGGCATATGGGGCGGCGCTGGCGCTTGTCCAATCGACGGCAGGGTGCGCGCCGGAAAGCGGGACTTTGGCCGAGGGCGAGCGGCGCATGGAAGAGCCGGCGGCGGCCGCTGAGGCTGAAGCGCACGGGCCGCTGGTGGTGGCGTTCGGGGACAGTTTGTTCGCCGGCTACGGGTTGGCGCAGAACGAGGGGCTGGCGCCGGCGCTCGACCGCGCGCTCGAGCAGGCAGGCGTTGCGGCAGAAGTCGTCAATGCGGGAGTCTCGGGCGATACCAGCGCGGCGGGCTTGCAGCGGCTAGCGTTCACGCTCGACGGGCAGGCGCGTGAACCCGCGCTGGTGATCGTCGGGCTGGGCGGCAACGACATGCTGCGCGGAGTGGCGCCGTCCCAGACCCGGGCCAATCTCGACGCGATGCTTGCCGCGCTCAAGCGGCGCGGGGTGCCGGCGATGCTCAGCGGAATGGTCGCGGCGCCGAACATGGGCGCGGATTATGCGCGCGAATTCAACGCGATCTATCCCGAGCTTGCGAAGAAATATGACGTTCCGCTGTATGCGTTCACGCTTGACGGAGTGATCGGCCAGCCGGGGCTGATGCTCGGCGACGGGGTGCATCCCAGCGCGCGCGGGGTGGCGGTGATGGCGGGGCGGATGGCGCCGGTGGTGAAGGATGCGCTCGCCACGCAATAGCGCTGGTGCCCCCGGTCGGACTCGAACCGACACTTCTTGCGAAACTCGATTTTGAGTCGAGCGCGTCTACCAATTCCGCCACAGGGGCCCCGGGCGAGCGCTAGCTAAGCGAGCGGGCGGCCGCTCGCAAGCCCGAGCGGTCAGCCGGCCGGACAGGAGCGCGCGGCGATCCATTGCTCGATGTGGCCGCGCAGCGCGACCAGCGGGACGATCCCGGTCTCGAGCACCCGCGCGTGGAATTCGCGCAGGTCGAAGCAGCGGCCGAGCGCCCGCTCCGCCTCGCGGCGCAACGCGAAAATCTCCAGCGCGCCGCTGTCGTAGGCAGTGAGCTGGCCCGGCCAGACGACGATCCGGTCGATCAGATCCTCCGCTTCGGGCCCGGCAAACCGGCCGGATTCGCGAATGAAGGCGACCGCCTGCTCGCGCGACCAGCCCATCAGGTGGAGTCCGGGATCGACGACCATGCCGCGCGCCGGCCACAAGCGGCGGGTCATGCGCGCATAGGTCGTCTGGTAGATGCCCGCTTCCTCGGCCAGCGCCTCGGAATAGCGCGCCCAGCCTTCGGGGTAGGCGGAATTGAACAACAGCTCGGCGATCGGGCTGCCGACCGTGCTCGCGGCGAGCGCAATCTGCATGTGGTGGCCGGGATAGCCCTCGTGGACGGCGGTGATCTCGGCGCCGCCGCGAGTTTCGCTGTCCCAGCGCTCGCTCGGGATTCGGTAGTAGGCCGGGCGGGCGGGATCGATCTGGCGCTCGTAATAGGCGCTCGCGCCGGTACCGCGGCGATAGGCGTGGAGCGGCTCGACCAGCATCTGCTGGGCGGGCATCCGCTCGAACAGGCGGGCGCTGCGTTCCCGCGCGCGGTCGACTATCGCGCGGGAGAAGGCGATCAGCTCCGCCTCGGACGAGAAACGGTTGTCGCGCGCCTCGTTGATGCGCTTGACGATGACCGGCAGCTGGTCGCTTCCGAACGCTTCGCGGCCGATGGCGCGGACCGCGGCAAGGTTGCCGTTGACGGTTTCCTGGCCGAGCTTGAACACCTCCTCGGGCGAGCGCTTCAGCGTGGTGAAGCTGCGCAGCGAAGCGGCGTAGCAGGCGCGGCCGTCGGGATGGGCACTGATGGCGATCGAATCGCGCGCACGCGGCAGATATTCGTTGGTGAGGAAACGGCCGTAGGCGCGGAAGGCGGCGCGCAGCGGGCCGTTGAGCAGGGCCCGGAACTGCGCCTTGAAGGCGGGGTCGGTCGAGCGTTCGGCGATGGCGTAATAAGGCAGCTTGTCGGGGGCGGAGGCGACGATGCCGTCGATCTGCTTCATCACCCGGCGGACGACCGGCTTGGGCGCCGAGAAGCCGGCGGCGAGCCCGCGCCGGGCGTTGGCGATTTCCTGCGCGACCACCGCGGGAAGCTTCGACCAGCGCTCGAGCGCTAAAGCGCGCTCACGCTCGGTCGCGACCGGCTGCTCGCGCGCGACATCGGCCAGGCCGAGGTGCCAGCCGCTCATGTGATTGACGTCCCATTGCTCGTAGCGGCAGACGCGGGTGGCGCGGTCGGCCTCGAGCCGCTCGATCATCGCCGCGCGGACCAGCCGCTTGGGGGTCGACAGGCCCTCGGCGGGGATGGCGGCGACCGCGGCGAGCAAGGCGTCGCGCTGTGCGTCGAACGCGGCGATGGCGGCCGGGCTGCGATCGCCCCAGCGGCCGTGGTCCTCGGTCTTGACCCCGACGAAGTAGGCGGTCGTGGGATCGTAGGCGATGGTCTCGGCAACCATCCGGTCGGCGAGCGAGTCGAGCTGCTGGTCGGAACTGATCGCGGGAGACACGGTCGGAGTCGCCGCCGGCGCGGTGTCGGTCGGAGGGAGCGTGGCGCAGCCGGAGAGGAGCAGCGCGGCGATGACGAGCGGAGTCGAAACACGCATGGATTGTCCCCCCGAGGATGATGGCGGAAGGCTAGGCGCTAGCGGGCGGCTGGCAAACCCTCAATTGCGCGGGGCCTGGCGGCGGTAGCTGAGCGCTTCGGCGACGTGGATCCGGCCGACGCTGTCCGAACTTGCGAGGTCGGCGATGGTGCGGGCGACGCGCAGCACGCGGTGGAAGCCGCGCGCGCTCATCCGCATCGCCGCGGCGGCATCGGCGAGCAGCTTGCGGCCGGGGTCGTCGGGGGTGGCGACCCGCTCGAGCAATTCGCCGTCGGCCTCGGCGTTGGTGCGCGCCCCCTCCCCTGCATAGCGCGCGGTTTGCACCTGGCGGGCGGCGGCGACCCGTTGCGCGACTTCGGCGCTGCCCTCGGCCGGGGGCGGCAGGGTGAGGTCGGCGGCGCTGACTCCCGCGACCTCGACGTGAAGGTCGATTCGGTCGAGGAACGGGCCGCTGACCCGCGCCTGATAATCGGCGGCGCAGCGCGGTGCTCGCGCGCAGGCCAGCGAGGGGTCGCCAAGATGGCCGCAGCGGCACGGGTTCATCGCCGCCACCAGCTGGAAGCGCGCCGGGAAGGTGACGTGCATGTTGGCGCGCGCGACGGCGACCTCGCCGGTCTCGAGCGGCTGGCGCAGGCTGTCGAGAACCTGGCGCTGGAATTCGGGAAGCTCGTCGAGGAACAGCACGCCGAGGTGCGCGAGGCTGATCTCGCCGGGACGGACCTTGAGCCCGCCGCCGACCAGCGCCGGCATCGAGGCGCTGTGGTGCGGCGAGCGAAACGGGCGGCGGCGGCGCATCCGCCCGCCCTGGAGCTCGCCGGCGACCGAGGCGACCATCGAAACTTCGAGCGCCTCGGCCGGCTCGAGCGGCGGCAGGATTCCGGGCAGGCATGAGGCGAGCAGCGACTTGCCGGCGCCGGGCGGCCCGCTCATCAGCATGTTGTGGCCGCCGGCGGCGCAGATTTCGAGCGCGCGCTTGGCCACCTCCTGGCCCTTGACCTGGGCAAGATCGGCGCCGCCGGCCATCGGCTCGGCCTCGCCCGGCTGCGGCGGAGTGAGCACCCGCGAGCCGCGCAAATGGGCCATCAGGGCGAGCAGGTCGGGCGCGGCGACGATCTCGACATCCCCCGCCCAGGCCGCCTCTGCGCCCTGCGAGAAGGGGCAGATCAGCCCCATCCGGCGCGACGAGGCGTGGAGCGCGGCGAGGAGGACTCCGGGCGACGGGATGATCCGCCCGTCGAGGCTCATCTCGCCGACCGCGACGAAATGGCTGAGCGTCTCGCCGTCGATCGCGCCGATCGCCGCAAGCAGGCCGAGCGCGATCGGCAGATCGTAGTGCGAGCCTTCCTTGGGCAAATCGGCCGGCGAGAGGTTGACGGTGATGACCTTGGGCGGGAGCGCGAGGCCGATCGCGGCGAGCGCGGCGCGGACCCGCTCGCGGCTTTCGGCGACGGCCTTGTCGGGCAGGCCGACGACGGTGAAGCGCGGCAGGCCGGAGGATAGCTGGACCTGCACCTCGACGGCGCGCGCCTCGAGCCCGAGATAAGCGACGGTGGAGACGATGGCGACCATCAGGCGGCCGCCCTGCTGACGCTACTCGACCACCCCAATTGCCCCCCTAGCTTCGGCGCGGCGGATGCTAGCGGGGGAGCGGAAGAGCGCAAGGGTCCTTTCGCCGTCGCCCCAGCGCAGGCTGGGTTCCATGCCGCTCGGTCTGGAGTAACCGTGAGGCATGGATGCCAGCCTTCGCTGGCATGACGAATCTGGCTGGAGCGATACTACTCCGCCGCTTCGAGCTCGGCGAATTCCTGGGCGGCGAGGAATTTCTCGGCGTCGAGGGCGGCCATGCAGCCGGTTCCGGCGGCGGTCACCGCCTGGCGGTAGATCTTGTCCATCACGTCGCCGCACGCGAACACGCCCTCGACGCTGGTTCGGGTCGAGCCGGTTTCGACCGCGATATAGCCGTCGCTATCGAGCTCGAGCTTGCCGGCGAACAGCTCGGTCGCCGGGGAATGGCCGATGGCGACGAATGCGCCATCGACGTCGAGCCGCTTGACCTCGCCGGTCCGCACATTGCGCACGTCGAGCCCGACCAGTACCTCGGGATCGCCGCCGCCGACGAACTCGGCGACCTCGCTGTCCCACATCAGCTTGATGTGCGGATTGGCGAACAGGCGGTCCTGGAGGATCTTCTCGGCGCGCAGGGAATCGCGGCGGTGGATCAGGGTGACGTCCTGGCTGTGGTTGGTGAGGTAGAGCGCTTCCTCGACCGCGGTGTTGCCGCCGCCGATCACCGCGACCTTCTTGCCGCGGTAGAAGAAGCCGTCACAGGTCGCGCAGGCCGAGGCGCCCTTGCCTTTCATCCGCTCTTCCGAGGGCAGGCCGAGCCAGCGCGCCTGGGCGCCGGTGGCGATGACGAGGGTGTCGGCGTGATATTCGCCGCTGTCGCCCTTGAGCAAGAACGGGCGGCGGGTGAGATCGACGTCGTGGATATGGTCCCAAACCATGCGCGTGCCGACATGCTCGGCCTGGGCCTGCATCTCCTCCATCAGCCACGGGCCCTGGATGACGTCGCGGAAACCCGGGTAATTCTCGACATCGGTGGTGGTGGTGAGCTGGCCGCCGGGCTGAATGCCCTGGACGACGACCGGGGCAAGGCCTGCGCGCGCGGCGTAGATGGCGGCGGTCAGCCCGGCCGGACCGGAGCCGAGGACGAGCAGGCGGGTCGAAACGATATTGGTCATGGCCGGGCCTCAGATGGGCAAGCAGGCTGCATCACACAAGCCGCGACTGGTCGAGGGCGGCGGCGATGAAGCCCTTGAAGAGGGGATGCGGGTCAAACGGGCGGCTCTTGAGCTCGGGGTGGAACTGGACTCCGATAAACCACGGGTGGTCGGGGCGCTCGACGATCTCGGGTAGCTCGCCATCGGGCGACAGGCCGGAGAAGATCAGGCCGCCCTTCTCGAGCGCGTCGCGATAGTGGACATTGACCTCGTAGCGGTGGCGGTGGCGCTCGCTGATCTCGGTCGCGCCATATTGCTGGGCGACCTTGCTGTTGTGGCCGAGCACCGCGTCATAGGCGCCGAGCCGCATGGTCCCGCCGAGATCCGTGTCGGCGCTCCGCTTCTGGAGGCCCTCGGGCCCCATCCATTCGGTAATCAGGCCGACCACCGGCTCGCTGGTCTCGCCGAATTCGGTGGTCGAGGCGGCGGCGATCCCGGCGGTGTTGCGGGCGCCTTCGATGCACGCCATCTGCATGCCGAGGCAGATGCCGAAGAACGGCACCTCGCGCTCGCGGGCGAACTTGACCGAGGCGATCTTGCCCTCGCTGCCGCGCTCGCCGAAGCCGCCCGGGACGAGCACGCCGTGGAGCGGCTCCAATTCTGCGGCGAGATCGACGTCGTCGCGCTCGAACACCTCGGCGTCGATCCAGCGGATGTTGACCTTGACGCGGTTGGCGAGGCCGCCGTGGGTCAGTGCCTCGCGCAGGCTCTTGTAGGCGTCCTGGAGGCCGACATATTTGCCGACCACGCCGATCGTCACCTCGCCTTCGGGATGGTCGACCCGGTCCATGATGTCGCGCCAGCGGGCGAGATCGGGCGCGGGGGCGTCGTCGATCCCGAACACGCGCAGCACCTCGTCGTCGAGGCCCTCGCCGTGATATTGCAGCGGCACGTCGTAGATCGAGCGCGCGTCGAGGGCCTGGATCACGGCCGAGGCGGGAACGTTGCAGAACAAGGCGATCTTGGCCCGCTCGGCCTCCGGGATCGGCCGCTCGGCGCGGCACAGCAGGACGTCGGGCTGGAGCCCGTAGCTGGTCATCTCGCGCACCGAATGCTGGGTCGGCTTGGTTTTCAACTCGCCGGCCGCGGCGAGATAAGGCACCAGCGTGGTGTGGACGAAGCACGACTGGCCGCGGCCGAGGTCGTTCTTCAATTGGCGGATGGCCTCGACGAACGGCAGGCTCTCGATGTCGCCGACCGTGCCGCCGATCTCGCAGATCACGAAATCGAGCCCGTCGGTGTCGGCCAGCGCAAAGTCCTTGATCGCGTTGGTGACGTGCGGGATGACCTGGACGGTGGCGCCAAGATAGTCGCCGCGCCGCTCGCGGGCGATGATGCCCTGGTAGATCCGGCCCGAGGTGATGTTGTCGCTCTGGCGCGCCGAAACGCCGGTGAAGCGCTCGTAATGGCCGAGGTCGAGATCGGTTTCGGCGCCGTCGTCGGTGACGAACACCTCGCCGTGCTGATAGGGGCTCATGGTCCCCGGATCGACGTTCAGATAGGGATCGAACTTGCGGATCCGGACCTTGAACCCGCGCGCCTGAAGCAGCGCCCCGAGGGACGCCGCGAGCAAACCCTTGCCGAGGCTGGAGACCACGCCGCCGGTGACAAATATGAACCGCGCCATGGGAGTCGGGCCTTAGGGATGGTTGGCGGCCGCTGGCAAGCGCGCGAATCAACGCGCCGCGAAAAAAGACTTACTGGGCGAGCGGCACCGCAGGGGCGTCCTGGGCCGGCTGCTGCGGCGCCGGGACGACCGGGCTGGCCGGAGCGGACTGGTTGACCAGCGAGGTGTCGACCGTGGTCGGCTGGCGGCTCGAGCCGGCCACCGCGGCGAGCGCGATCGACATCAGCACAAAGGCGCCGCCGAGGAAGGCGGTCGAGCGGGTCAAAAAGTCGGCTGCTCCGCGCGCGGTCATGAAGCCCGACGACGAGCCGCCGACGCCAAGGCCCCCGCCCTCGCTGCGCTGCATGAGGATGACGGTGACGAGCGCCGCGGCGATCAGGGTCTGGACGATGAGCAGGAAGGTGAACATGGGCGGCGAGATAGACGCGGAGGGCCGGAAGTTCAATCGGCGGCGGCGGCGGCGGCGACAATCGGGAGGAAATCCGCCGCGGTGAGGCTGGCGCCGCCGACCAGCGCGCCGTCGACATCACCGACGGCAAAGATTTCCGCCGCGTTGGAGGCCTTGACCGAACCGCCGTAGAGGATTCGCACGCCCTGGCCAGGCTCGCCGTAGGCACCGGCGAGCTCGTCGCGCAGGGCGGCGTGCATCGCGGCGACGTCTTCGATCGAGGGGACAAGGCCAGTGCCGATCGCCCAGATCGGCTCGTAGGCGATTGCCAGCCGGCGCGCGTCGCCGGGCCAGTCGGGCAGCGAGGCGGCGAGCTGGGCGCGGACGACGGGAACCGCGTCGCCGCGCTCGCGCACCTCGCGGCTCTCGCCGACGCACAGGACGACGTCGAGCCCGGAGCCGAGCGCGGCGGCGGCCTTGGCGCGGACCGCCACGTCGCTTTCGTGATGGTCGGCGCGGCGCTCGCTGTGCCCGACGATGGTCAGCGTGGCGCCGCAATCGCGCAGCATCGCCGCGGAGATGTCGCCGGTGTGCGCGCCCTTGGCCTCGGCGTGAACGTCCTGCCCGCCGATCGCGAAGCCCGGCAAGGCGCGGACGGCGCGCTCGATCAGGGTCGCCGGAAGGCACAGCGCGACGTCGACCCCGCGATGCGCCGCCGAGCCCTCGGCGATTGCCTGGACCGCGTCGAGATCGCCCGCCAGGCCGTGCATCTTCCAATTGCCGGCCACCAGCTTGCCGCGTGTCATATACATATCCCCTGTTCGACTTGCCGTTGTCAGGCCTCGCCCCTAAAGCGGCGGCGAGCATTTTCAACCGCCAGGACCGCCATGATCTCCTCCGTCCGCCGCCTGTCGAAAACGATGGTCGGCACCATCATCATGCTGCTGTTCTTCGTCGTCATCCTGTTCGGCTTCGCGCTTCAGGACATCAATTCGGTGACCGGCTTCGGCGGCGCCGGGCAATCTTCGACGCTGGCCAAGGCCGGCAAGCAGGAAGTGACCGAGCGCGAATTCAGCGCGCAGCTGCAGCGGCGCCTGGCGGAAGTGCGCCAGCAGAACCCCAACGCCGATTATTCCGCGCTCGCGGGCGAATTCGAGCCGCTGCTCAACTCGCTGCTCCAGCAGAAGGCGCTGGCGGCATTCGCCGCGGGCCAGGACATCGTCGTTTCCAAGCGGCTGATCGACGCCGAGATCGCCCGGCTGCCCCAGACTCGCGGGCTCGACGGGCGGTTCAGCCAGGACGCCTACAACCGCTTCCTCGCCCAGGCGCGGCTGACCGACGGCGAATTGCGCGCCGAGATCGAGCGCATGATCATCAACCGGCTGATGCTTGCGCCGGCCGCCGCCGAACCACGGATCCCGGTCGGAATCGCGCGGCCCTATGCGGCGATGCAGCTGGAGCAGCGCGAGGCGGACATCGCGCAGATCCCGATCGAGCCGTTCATGGCCGCGCTCGGCGACCCGAGCGACCAGGCATTGCAGACCTTCTACCGCGCCAATCTCGCGCGCTACACGGTGCCTGAGCAGCGCGTGCTCGACCTCGCCCGGATCGATCCCAGCGCGGTCGCCAACGTCGCCGCCACCGACAAGGAAATCGTCGATTATTACCGCGCCAACCAGGCGACCTACGGCGCCAGCTCGCGGCGTGTGCTGAGCCAGGTGGTGCTGCCGTCGCAGCAGGCCGCCGACGCGCTGGCCGCCAAGCTGCGCGGCGGGCAATCGTTCGCCGAGGCCGCCAAGCCGCTCGGCTTCGCCGCCGCCGACATCGCGATCGGCGCGCAGAGCCGCGAGCAATATCAGTCGCTGACGAGCAAAGCCGTGGCCGACGCGGTGTTCGCACCGAGCGTCAAGGCCGGCGCCGTGGTCGGGCCGCTGCGCTCGCCGCTCGGCTGGACGGTGGCCAAGGTCGATTCGATCCAGGAGGTCGGCGGCAAGTCGCTTGAGGCGGCGCGCGGCGAGATCGCGGCCAGGCTGTCGGCCGACAAGCGCAAGGATGCGCTGGCCGACCTCATCGCGCGGATCGAGGACGGCATCGCCGACGGCAAGAATTTCGCCGAAGCACTGGCCGGGACCGGGATCACGCCGACCCGCACCCCGGCGCTGACCGCGGCCGGGACCGCTCGCAGCCAGCCCGGCTTCAAACTTCCGCCCGAACTGGCGCCGGCATTGCGCGGCGGGTTCGAGCTTGGCCAGGGCGACGACCCGGTGGTCGAGGCGCTCGGCGGCGACGCCGGCTATGTGCTGGTCGGGGTCGACCAGATCATCCCCGCCGCGCCGGCTCCGCTTGCGGAAGTTCGGACCGCGGCGGTCCGCGACTGGAAGATGCGCGAGGCGACCGCCCGTGCGCGCGCCGTTGCGGCCCGCGCCGCGGCGGCGCTGTCCAAGGGCGCGACGATGGCCGACGCGCTCAAGGCGGCCAATGCCGGGGTGGCCCTGCCCGCCCCGCGCCGCGAGAGCGTCCGGCGGATCCAGCTCGCCCAGCTCGGCCAGCAGGTCCCGGCGGCGCTGCGGATGATGTTCAGCCTGGCCGAGGGCCGCAGCCGGATGGTCGCTCGGCCCGAAGGCGGCGGGTTCGCCCTGGTCAAGGTGGTCAAGATCGTGCCCGGCGACGTCACGCTCCAGCCCGGGCTGGTGTCACGGCTGCAGGCCGAGTTCGTCCAGCCTATGGCCGGCGAATATGCCGAGCAGTTCACCCGCGCGATCGAGCAGTCGGTCGGGGTCGAGCGCAATGCCGAGGCGATCGCCGCGGCGCGGCGGCGAATCCTCGGCGGCGGCAGCTGATGGCCCGGGCGCGGATCCTCGCGCTCGACAATTACGACAGCTTCACCTTCACCCTGGTCGACTATCTGCGCTCGGCCGACGCCGAGGTGACGGTGGTGCGCAACGACGCACTGACGGTCGGCGAGGCGCTCGGCGGGCCGTTCGACGGACTGATGATCTCGCCGGGGCCGGGCACCCCCGCGGAAGCCGGCATCTCGGTCGCGCTGGCGGCCGCGTGCATCGCCGAGCGCCGGCCGCTGCTGGGCGTGTGCCTCGGCCATCAGGCGATCAGCGAAGCGTGCGGCGGCAAGGTGATGCGGGTCGCGCCCGTTCACGGCAAGGTCGCGCAGGTGCGGCACGACGGCAGCGGGCTGTTCGCCGGCCTTCCCTCGCCGATGGCCGCGACGCGCTATCATTCGCTCGCCGCGGAGAGCCCCTCGCCCCCGCTGGTCGCCAATGCGTGGAGCGAGGACGGGGTGGTGATGGCGCTTCGCCACCTCGCAGCGCCGGCCCACGGCGTCCAGTTCCACCCCGAGAGCGTAGCCTCGGCGCATGGCCGCGAACTGATCGCCGCGTTCGTCCGCGCGTGCGGTTGACGGGGCCCCTCCCGTTCGATACACGTTCCGCATTCGTTCCACCGCAGGGGTGACGCCATGTTGACCGCCAAGCAGCACGAACTCCTCACCTTCATCAACGCGCGCCTGGCCGAAGGTGGAGTAAGCCCGAGCTTCGACGAGATGCGCGAGGCGCTCGAGCTCAAGTCCAAGTCGGGGGTGCACCGGCTGATTTCGGCGCTCGAGGAGCGCGGGTTCATCCGCCGGCTGCCCAACCGGGCGCGGGCGCTCGAGGTGCTGCGCGTGCCGGAGGTCAGCACTCCGAGCGCTCCGGCGCCGCAGCCGCGCGCGATTCCGGTCGCGGCCAACGACAGCATCGACATTCCGCTGCATGGGCGGATCGCGGCGGGCACGCCGATCGAGGCGCTGCAGGGCAGCGAGAGCTTCTCGGTGCCGGCCGCATTGCTCGGGCCGGGCGAGCATTATGCGCTCGAGGTGTCGGGCGATTCGATGGTCGAGGAAGGCATTCTCGATGGCGACTTCGCGCTGATCCGCAAGGTCGATACGGCGCGCGAGGGCGAGATCGTCGTGGCGCTGATCGACGAGCAGGAAGCGACGCTGAAGACCTTCCGCCGCGAGGGGCAGATGATCCGCCTCGACCCCGCCAACCGCCAGTATGAGCCGCAGCGTTATCGTCCCGATCAGGTGCGCATCCAGGGCCGGCTGGCCGGCCTGATCCGGCGCTACTAGGCGTGGCGGGCGCCAGGATCGACTATGTCGAATTGCCGAGCGCGACGGCGCACGAGCTGACCCGGGCGTTCTACGGCAAGGCATTCGGCTGGGAATTCATCGATTACGGGCCGGATTATTCGGCGACCGGCAATGGAGTCACCGATGTCGGGCTGAGCGGCGACCCGGCCGAGGCGTTGTCGGCACCGCTGCCGGTCATCCGGGTCGACGATCTCGAAGCGGCGTTCGCGGCGGTGACCGGTGCCGGCGGGACGATCGCGCGGCCGATCTTCGCTTTCCCCGGCGGGCGGCGCTTTCACTTCATCGATCCGGGCGGCAACGAGCTCGCCGTGTGGGCCACCTCCGCGGACTGAGCGCGCGGCGGCGGCGGGCGCGGCGCCCACGGGTGGCCGGCGGTCTCCTCGGCGACGCTGGCGATCGACGGATGCTCGCCGAGATGGATGGCGACCCCGCCGGTCCGGGCGAGCGCCTGGCGGTCGAGCTTGAGCCAGCGCGGGACGCAGCCGCGCGGCAGCCAGCGATCGGAGACGACGATGTCGACGCTTGCGCAGACCCGGGTCAGCTCGTCCCAGCGCATGCGGTGCGCGGTGCGGGTGACGAGGAACGTCCAGCGCCGGCCGTCGCGCTCAATCGCGCCGACGCAGGAATCGCGGCTGCACTGGGCGCGGCGGCCGCTGGCGAGGCCGAGCGCGTCACCGTCGAAGCCCGCCGCCTCGCTGAAGATCGAACGGGTGAAGTCGCCGCTTTTCTCGCGCAGCAGAAAAGGCACGCCGTCCTCGACCAGCGCGAGGTGGCGCCCGTCACCGCTGACCAGCAGGTCGGGGGTAGGAGCGGCCGCGGCCCAGATGGCGCCGAGGCCGAACGGCAGCAGGCCAAGCACGCGCACTCGGCCGTGCCACAGGCATAGCCAGAGCCCGCCGGCGACCAACAGAGCGAAGGCGGCCTGCGGCATCGCCGGCAGGGTGGCGACCGCGCCGTCGAGCGCGGCGACGAAATGGGCCAGGCCGAGCAGCCGGTCGATCGCCCAGCCGGCCACCGCCCACGCCGGTGCTCCGAGGCCAAGCGAGTCGAGCAGGAGGGCCAGCGCCTCCGCCGGCATGATGACGAAGGTCGTCCACGGGATCGCGACCATGTTGGCGGCAACCCCGTAGAGGCCCGCCTTGTGGAAATGGTAGAGCGCAAGCGGGATCAACGCGAGCTCGACCACCAGGCCAGTGAGCAGCAGCGAGATGATCGTGCGCGCGAGCCGCAGCGGCCACGGATCGTCGCGCGCGCTTAGCAGCCGGCGGGCGACTGGCAGGCTGTGAAAGGCGACGATCGCGGTGACCGCGGCGAAGCTGAACTGGAAGCTGGCGCCGGCCACCGCCTCGGGCCGCCATAGCATGACCAGCAAGGCGCCAACCGCGATGAGGCGCAGGCTGATGGCGTCGCGGCCGAGCGCAATCCCGCCGAGCACCAGCAAAGCGGCGATGCAGCTCCTCACCGTCGGCACCTGCATCCCGGTCAGCCAGGTGTAGCCGATCCCGGCCAGCGCGCCGACCGCGGCGGCGACCAACACGAGGTTGAGGCGCAGCGCCAGCGGCTGGCTGAGCGCGAGCAGGCGCAGGGTGAGCAGCATCGCCGCCCCGACCACCGCGGCGATGTGCAGCCCGCTGACCGACAGGAGGTGGGTGAGTCCGGAGCGGCGCATCGCCTCGGCGTCAGCCTCGCTCACCGCATTCTGGTCGCCGGTGGCGAGTGCGGTGGCGATGGTCCCGCTCGCGCCCGGCAATTGGCTGCGGATATGGGCGTCGAGGCGGCGGCGGACCTCGGCCATGCCGCTGCCACTGGCCGGCGTGACGACCCGCACCGGCCCGAGCGCGCGCCCGACCGCGCCGGTGCCCCGAAACCAGGCGTCGCGGGCGAAGTCGTGGCCCCCGGGAAGCGCCATCGGCGGCGGCGGAGTGAGACGTGCTCGGGCGGCAATCGTCGCTCCGGGGCCGAGGCGCTCGGGCGCATCCTCGGCATCGAGCGACAGGCGGATCAGCGGCGGCAGGGTGTCGCGGTCGGGGCGCACGGTGAGCCGGATGTCGCCCTTGGCGGCGAGCGTCTCGGCCTTGGTCACGGTACCGGTCAGCTCGGTGATCATGGTCCGCTCGAGCCGCGGCGCGGCGACCCGCTCCGAGCGCGTCCACACCAAGGCGCAGCCGAGCGCCAGCCCGATCCCGAGCCACAGCAGGGCGCGAGCCCCGCGCGATCTCGGGAGGGCCAGGCCGGTTGCCGCCAGGCCTGCGGCAAGACACAGCAGCCCGATCCATCCGCCAGGACCGGGCAGGGCGAACCAGCCGGCAATGCCCGCGCCGACCGCGGCAACGAACCACAAGGGCAGCTGGCCGCGCTCGGCCTCGAGGAAGCGCTCAAAGCGCGCGGCGGCAGTGAGGAGCGGGGCGAGCGAAATGCGTCGCGGCGCCGGTTCCAGCGGCGCGACCTCTATGTTAGGGGCGCTCACCTCGTTCATCCGGCCGGGGCAGACAAGGGGAAATCAGGCTTGGGCGCAAGTGCCAAAATCGACGGCGTCGTCACCCGTTTCGCGCCGTCGCCGACCGGCTATCTGCACATCGGCGGAGCGCGCACGGCGCTGTTCAACTACCTGTTTGCGCGCCACCACGGCGGCAAATATCTGCTGCGCATCGAGGATACCGATAAGGCACGCTCGACCCAGCCGGCGATCGACGCGATCCTCGACGGCCTCTCCTGGCTCGGCATCGAAGGCGACGGCGAGCCGCACTTCCAGTCGCAATATGAGGCGCGCCATGCCGAGGTCGCGCACCAGCTCATCGAGGCCGGCGCGGCCTATCGCTGCTACCTCACCCCCGAGGAGCTGGCCGAGCGCCGCGCCGCGGCCCAGGCCGAGCGCCGCCCGTTCCGGATCGACAGCGAATGGCGCGACCGCGCCGACGGTCCGGCCGACCAGCCGTCCGTCGTCCGCATCAAGGCGCCGCGCGCGGGCGAGACGGTGATCGACGACCTCGTCCAGGGCCGCGTCACGGTCGCCAATGCCGAGATCGACGACTTCGTCCTGCTGCGCTCGGACGGCACGCCGACCTACATGCTGGCGGTGGTGGTCGACGATCACGACATGGGCGTCACCCACATCATCCGCGGCGACGACCATCTCAACAACGCCTTCCGCCAGCTGGCGATCATCCGCGCCATGGGCTGGCCCGAGCCGGCCTACGCCCATGTGCCGCTGATCCACGGTCACGACGGCGCCAAGCTCTCCAAGCGCCACGGCGCGCTCGGGGTCGACGCCTATCGCGACGAGCTCGGCATCCTGCCCGAGGCGCTCGGCAATTATCTCCTCCGGCTCGGCTGGGGGCATGGCGACGACGAGATCATCAGCCGCGAACAGGCGGTCGAATGGTTCGACATCGGCCATGTCGGCAAGTCGCCGTCGCGCTTCGACGTGAAGAAGCTCGAACATCTCAACGGGCACTACATCCGCGAGGCCGACGACGGCCGCCTGGTCGACCTCGTCGTACCCCGGCTCGGCCTCGACTTCGACCAGCGCGCCTTGCTCCTGCGCGCGATGCCGGAGCTCAAGGCCCGGGCGCATAACCTCAATGAGCTAGCCGACGGCGCCGCCTTCCTGTTCGCCGAGCGACCGCTGGCGATCGAACCGAAGGCCGCCGAGCTGCTGACCGGCGAAGCGCGCGCGCACCTCAAGGTGGCGCATGACGAGCTGTCCGCGCTCGGTGAATGGACTCTGGATTCGACCGATGCTGCAGTGCGAAAGGTTGCCGAGGCGCAAGGACTTAAGCTAGGCAAGCTCGCCCAGCCGCTGCGCGCGGCGCTGACGGGCAAGACGACCTCGCCGGGGATTTTCGACGTGCTCGCCCTGCTGGGCCGCGACGAGAGCCTCGGGCGCATCGCCGACCAGTTCGTGGAGCCAAGTGAATGACCGACCAGACCGTGAAGCTGACCACCGAAGGCGGCGACTTTTCCTATCCCGTGTTGCCCGGCTCGGTCGGCCCCGAAGTGGTCGATATCCGCAAGCTCTATGCGCAGACCGGCAAGTTCACCTACGATCCCGGCTTCACCTCGACCGCCTCATGCCAAAGCGCGATCACCTATATCGACGGCGATCAGGGCATCCTGCTCCACCGCGGCTATCCGATCGACCAGCTGGCCGAGAAATCGACCTTCATGGAAGTGGCCTATCTGCTGCTCCACGGCGATTTGCCCAAGCAGGCCGAGCTCGACCAGTTCAGTTACACCATCACCCGCCACACCATGCTCCACGAGCAATTGTCGACTTTTTATCGGGGCTTCCGGCGCGATGCGCACCCGATGGCGATCATGTGCGGCGTGGTCGGCGCGCTCAGCGCTTTCTATCACGATTCGACCGACATCACCGATCCGACCCAGCGGCTGATCGCCTCGCACCGGCTGATCGCCAAGATGCCGACGATCGCGGCGATGGCGTTCAAATACAGCATCGGCCAGCCGTTCATCTATCCCAAGAACGACCTCAGCTACACCGGCAACTTCCTCCGCATGACGTTCGGCGTCCCGGCCGAAAATTACGAGGTCAACCCGGTGATCGAGCGGGCGATGCGGCGGATTTTCATCCTCCACGCCGATCACGAGCAGAACGCCTCGACCTCGACCGTCCGCCTTGCCGGATCGTCGGGCGCCAACCCGTTCGCCTGTATTGCCGCGGGGATCGCCTGCCTGTGGGGCCCGGCGCACGGCGGCGCCAACGAGGCGGCGCTCAACATGCTGCGCGAGATCGGCGACGTGAAGCGCATTCCCGACTACATCGCCCGCGCCAAGGACAAGGACGATCCGTTCCGGCTGATGGGCTTCGGCCACCGCGTCTACAAGAATTACGACCCGCGCGCGAAGGTCATGCAGGCAACCGCCGAGGAGGTCTTGAAGGAGCTCAACATCTCCGACCCGGTGCTCGACGTCGCGCGCGAGCTCGAGCGGATCGCGCTCAGCGACGAATATTTCATCGAGAAGAAGCTCTACCCCAACGTTGATTTCTATTCCGGCGTGATCCTCAACGCGATCGGCTTCCCGACCGAGATGTTCACCGCGCTGTTCGCCCTCGCCCGCACGGTCGGCTGGGTTGCGCAGTGGAACGAGATGATCTCCGACCCCGAGCAGAAGATCGGCCGCCCGCGCCAGCTCTACGTCGGCGCCACCCAGCGCGACTATGTCCCGCTCGGCGAGCGCTAGGCGAGCGGCACGCTCAAAGTAAAGCGCGCGCCCTCGCCGAGGGTGCTGACGAGCGTGATGTCGCCGCCCATCGAGCGCGCGAGGCGGCGGGCGATGGCCAGGCCGAGGCCGGCACCGCCGCCCTGTTCGGCCTGCTCGAACCGCTCGAAGATCCGTTCCTGGTCGACCGGTGCGATGCCCGGCCCCTCGTCGCTGACCGTTGCCGAGGCGAAATCGGTCCCGGCGGCGAGCCCGATGGTGACGGTGCTTCCCGCCGGCGAATGGCGCACCGCATTGCCGAGCAGATTGACCAGGATTTGGATCACCGCGCGGCGGTCGCCGGCAGCGTCGAGCCGCCCTGCGCCGGAGCGGGCGAGCATGATGCCTTTGTCCTCGGCCTGAGCCTCGACCAGCCCGATCGCCTCGTCGGCCAGCGCGGCAAGATCGATCGTCGCGCCGGCCTGCGGCGGCTGGTCGACCATCGAGCGGATCACCGATAGCAAATGGCGTGCGGCGGCAGCGATGTCGCCGGCATAAGCGGCATAGTCGCTGCGCAGCGGGCCTTCCATGCGCCCGGCGATGTCGTCGGCGGCGCGGATGATGCGGTCGATCGGCGAGCGCAGGGCATGGTCGAGCGCGGGATCGATGCCGAGCGCGGCGTTGCCGCTTTCATTGGCAGCGGCCGGCACCGGTTTCGCTTCGGGCGCGGCGCGGCCACGGTAGCCGGCGAAGCTGCCGTCGGCGCCGGTGATCGGCTCGCCGTCGAGCGTGAGCTTGGTGCCCGAGGCGGAGCGGGCCGTCGCCAACTGGCCGGAGAAGGCCGTACGCGCGGCCATTGCGGTGAGCAGCGGCATCTCGCCGTCCTCGCCCTCGACCAGCCGCAGGAGCCGGGTCAGCGGCTGGCCGGCGACATCGCCCGCTCCGACCCCGAGCAGGTCGGCGAGGTCGCTCGACATTTCGGTCACTCGGAGATCGGCATCGGTCGCCCATTCGCCGCGCGGGGTGGGCAGCAATTCCTCGCCGCGCACCGCCTGCTCGAGCCGAGCGCCCTGCGGCGGCCGGCGGCGCCAACTTTCGATGGTCAGCAGCACATCGTCGCCATCGGGCTCGCCGCGCACCCACAATTCGACGTCATAGTCGCGCCCGGCGACGACCGCCGGGCGGGCGACCGCGATGCCGAGCTTGCGCACCAGCCGGGCGACCGCGGCGAGCTGGGGCAGCATCAGCCGCTGGCCGACCTCGGCGCCGGCCTCCTGCTGGAGCCGGCCGAGCATCTGGTCGGCCTCGACCAGCCGGCCGGTCGGATCGACCCGGCCGCACACCAAATTGCCCTCGCCCGCCGCGCTAGCCATGGGCGTAGCCGAGCAGGGTTCGGGCGATTCGGAAGTCGCGCGGCAGGCGCCAATGGGCGAGCTGGGCGGCGACCTCCTCGTCCTCCAGCCCGTCGAAGCGCGCCATCTCGTCCTCGACCGAAGCGGTGCCGATGGTCGAGCCGAAGTCGGCAATCAGCCGCGCCGCAGCCTTGCGGCTGAGCCCGGCCATTCGGGCGAGCAGGGCCAACCCGCCCTCCCCGGCGTCGAGCAGATGGTCCCACGCGGCTTGCGGTGTGATTCCGGAGCGGCGGGCGATGAGGTGGGCGGCGAGCGCGGCTTCCCCCTCGCCCGATGAATCCTCGATCAGCCGTTCGGAATCGCGGTCCGAGCGGACCAAAGCGTCGGCCAGGGAGGCCACCGCCTGGTCGAGCGAGTCCGCCGGGCAGGCCGCGGTCGCTATGTTGGCTGCGGCGGCGGCGAAGCGCGCTTCGGCCACGCCGGACGGGCTGAGCGCGGCAGCGACCGCATGGACCAATGGCGCAACATCGGCCGGATCGAGATCGCTGAGCTCGATTCGCGGCTGGCCGAAGCCGTCGCGGCGGCGTCCGCGTGCGACGACCAGCGCCATTGCCGCGGCCGCCACCGCCGGGTCGGAATCGCCGACCAGACGTGACAGCATCGGCAGCGCGCGCGGCCCGCCGGGACCGGCGAAGGCGACGGCGATGCGGTGCTCGTCGGCGCGGCGCAGCATCAGCGACACCAGCCCGGGCCGGTCGAGCTGACCGGACGAGGTCAGAGCGGCAGTGACCGGCGCGAGATCGGGCATGGCGAAGCCGGAATTGGCCGCGGCGGCGATCTCGGCCGCCAGCCCGGCGACGAAATCGCCGAGCATGGCGAGCATCAGCGCGCGTTCCTGCTCGGTCAGGCGGTCGACCGGATCGAGGAAGAAATCGCGCCGAACGGTGGCCAAGCGGCTGGGACCACGCGGGCGCGCGGGATCGACCGGGCGGTCTGCTGCCCCTGCAGCGATCGGCCATTCCACCGGCATCATATCCGTTATGGTTAGAGGATTGGGGTTAACGCGCCGTCAATCGCGAACGATGCGGTGGCGCAGATGCTGGGCGGCGAACAGGCTCGCCGCGGCGTAGACCATCAGCGCGACGACCAGCGCCGTCCACCAGCCGCCGATCACGAACGGGATCGCGCCGATCACCGCGTTGCGGCGCGAGAACAACCAGATCCGGCCGGGCAGCTCGCTCCCCTCGGCCTCGAACCGCGCCGCCTGGGCGAAAGCGAGCGTGGCGACGGCCGCAAGCGTCGCGCCCCATCCGCCGCCATGGTTGCCGATCCGCCAGCCGAGCAGCAGCAGCGCGACTCCGCTCAGCGGCCACAACAGGCGGCGGGTCCACGCCAAGGGCGACAACGGCTTGAGGCGGAGCGCCGCCAGGCGAGCGGCGATGAGATCGAGCGGGGTGGCCAGCAGCAGCAGCACATAGGATTGCCACAGCCAGCCGCGCGAGAAGCCGATCGCCGCGGCGGCGGTGAGCACGATCGCACCGACCATCAGCCAGTTAGGCCGAACCCTGGTGTCCATCAGCTGCTCGGTGGCGAATTCCTCGATCGCGGGGAGCGCATAGCGGCTCGCCCAATCGTGGCGCGCGCCGCAGGTCGAAATCAGCAGATGGCGCTCGAAGCCGGCGAGGTCTTCGGGCCGATCAGCGAGCAGTCCGCCGCCGCCGCCCTCCCCCGCCGCGATGCGCCGCGCGCCATCCTGGACGATCCGTCGAAGCAGGGTCGACTGCAGGTCCCAGTCGCCGAGCATGGCGACGGTCGAGCCGAGCGTCGGCGCGTCGACCAGCGCGATTCCGGCCCAGCGATTGGCCGCGTCGACCCGCTCGAAGCGCGCGTGCGCGTCGTCGTCGGGGACCAGCACGACGGTCGGCTCGGCGAACGAAGCGAGGTTGGTGAGGGTGGTGAAATCGGGCGCCAGGCCGTCGGCGATCATCAGGATCGGCATGCCGGCCTCGAACCGGCTGGCCGCCTCCTGGCTGTCGCTGACCGCGATCACTGGAAGACCCTCCTGGCGGAGCCTTTCGAACGCCTCGTTGAGCGCCGCCGGGAGCCGCTCGACCACCACCACCACCGGCGCCGCCCCAACCGCCGCGGCGCAGCGCACCTGATATTCGACCAATGTCCGGCCGGCGAGCGGGTAGAGCGCGCGAAGGCCGCCCGCTTCGTCCTCCTGATACGCGCCGATCAGCGCCCCGAGCGCCATCTTTCCCTCCCTGCGGCCCGCCGCACGCCCCGCCTCTATGCCACTCCGGGCGCGGCTTTCCACCCCGCCGCCGCAATCGCGCTTCCGCACGCGCCGAAACGTGGTAAATTGCCCGTCATGACCCTGCCCGAGCCAGCTTCGCCCGCCTACCAACCGCCTCCCGAAAGCGATTTTCGCGGGGCGATGCCCGAGGCGGAGAGCGGCGGCGAATGGTTCGAGGTGGCCGAGCCCGAGCCTACTTCGGGCGCCGGCGGGCGCGCCGTGCTCGGCTGGGCGCTGGCGATCCTCGCCACGGCCTGGCTGGCGTTCAGCGCCTGGTCGGCCGGCCTCGCGCTCGGCGGGCGCGACCTGTCCCTTCCCGCGCTGGCGCAATGGACCGCGATCGCCACCGGACCGCTGGCGCTGCTCGGCCTGTTGTGGCTGATGTTCGGCCGCACCCGCCGCCGCGAGACCGAGGCGTTCACCCGCTCGGTCGCGGCGATGCGCGGCGAGGCGCGCGCGCTCGACGGGTTGCTCGCGGTGGTGCGCCAACGGATCGACGACAATCATCTCGCGCTGCGCTCGATGGCTGACCAGCTGATGATGCTCGGCGACGAGACCGCGGGCCGGCTCGGAGCGGCTTCGGCCGAGCTCGACGCCGGCGCCCGGCGCCTCGTCGGGCACGGCGAGACATTCGACCGCGCCGCCAACAATGCGCGCGTCGACCTCGGCGTGCTGCTCGACGACCTGCCGCGCGCCGAAGCGACGGCTCGGGCGATGGCGGAACGACTGCAGGCCGCCGGCCGGACGGCGCGCGAACAGGCGACCGCGCTCGAAAACCAGGTCGGCGCGCTGGGCGAAGCGGCCGGCGAGACCGAGCGGCGGGTCGACACCGCCAGCAGCCTGCTTTCCGCCCGCTTGGCCGAGCTCGATGCGGGCGCGCGCGCGACTGCCGAGCGGCTGAGCGCAGTCGCCAACGACTCGGGCGCCTCGCTGGATTCGCTGCTCGGCCGAACCGCCGAGGTGCTCAACGAGGTCCGCGGCGGGATCGCGCTGCAGTCACAGGCCGTTACCGCTTTGGTCGACGAGGCCAAGGCCGGCTTCACCCATGCGGGAATCGAATCCGCCGGGGCACTGCGCGACCGGCTCGGCGAGGCGCGCTCGTCGCTCGACCACATGGCCGAGCAGATCGCGCGCCAGGACGACAGCTCGCGCCACCTCATCGCGTCGATCGCCGGCGGCCTCGCCGCGCTCGACGAACAGTTCCGCGCCTTCGCCGCCGAAGGCGACACGCGCAGCGAGACGATCGGCGGTAACCTCGCCCGGCTGCGCGGCGAAATGGAAGCGATCAACCTCCATTCCGACGGCAGTGCCGCCGGCCTTGGCGAACTCGCCGAGCGCACCGCCCTACTCGGCGACAAGCTCGACCGCCTCGCCGGCGCGCTGCGCGACGATATCGCACTGGCGCTGGCCGAGGCCGAGGGCCGCGCCGGCGGCCTGGCCGAGGCCGCTTTATCGGTCCGCGAACCGCTCACCGCGGCGCGCGACCTCGCCGGCGAAACGCTCGACCGGATCGCGTCCGGAGCAAGCGGGGTCGAGACCCAGCACGACCGGCTCGCGGCGCTGCTCGCGGCGGTCGACACCGGGGTCGGCGGCGCCGAGCGGCGGCTGGCTGAACTGTCCGGCGCGATCGCGTCGGCCGAGGACGAGGCGCGGCGCCTGTCGGGCGAAACCGGTCCGGCGCTGGTTGCGGCGCTGGTCCAGGTCAAGGAAGCCGCCGCCCATGCCGCCGAGCGCGCCCGCGAGGCGATCTCGGCAGTCGTCCCCGAAGCTGCCGGCCAATTGTCCGCGGCGGCGCGCGAGGCGCTCGAGCGCGCGGTGCAGGAAAGCGTGGCGCAGCAGCTCGGCGAGCTCGAGGCGACCGCGGTGCGCGCGGTCGAGGCGGCGAGCGGCGCGTCCGAGCGGCTGGTCCAGCAGATGCTGTCGATCGGCCAGAGCGCGGCGGCGCTGGAGGCGCATCTGGAGCGGAACGAGGGCGAGCGCCGCGAGCGCGACAGCGAGGCGTTCGCCAAGCGCGTGTCGCTACTGATCGATTCGATGCATTCGGCGGCGATCGACGTCGGCAAAATCCTCAGCGACGACGTCGACGACAAGTCATGGGCGTCGTACCTCAAGGGCGACCGCGGCGTGTTCACTCGCCGCGCCGCCCGGCTGATCGGCTCGAGCGAGGCGCGTGCGCTCCAGACCCACTATGACAGCGACCGCGAATTCCAGGATTCGGTCAATCGCTACGTCCACGACTTCGAAGCAATGCTGCGCCGCGTCACCGCCGAGCGCGACGGCGGCCCGCTGGCAGTCACCTTGATGTCGAGCGACATGGGCAAGCTGTACGCCGCCCTCGCCCCGGTCGCCGGGGGACGGCGCTAACGATCGGGTTTAATGATAGAAGTCGAGGTCCTCGACCGTGATCCAGCCGTAGAGCCAGTTAAGGTAGTAGAGCGCGAACAGCGCCGCTGCGACCAGCGCCGAGCGCAGCAGGTGGCGCTTGAGGTCGAAGCGGTGCGGGGCGCTGTCGGCCTGGCCGGCGACCTTGGGCGTCCCCGCTTCCTCGTCGGTGCGCACTCCAAACGGCAGCAGCAGGAATGCGCAGCCGATGAAGAACAGGAAATAGATCGCCAGCGCCGAGCCGGGCTGCATCAGTCGACCCGGACGATCGACACGTCGACCAGCGGCTTCTTGCCGGTCCACAAAGTCGCGCAGCGGCGCACCGCGAGGCGCACCGGTTCCAGCTGCCGCTCCGGTTCGCGCCCGCCGTCGCCATAGGCCTTGCGCGCGGCGTCGGACGCGTCGGTCAGGAAATCGTCCAGATCGGCCTCGACCGGAATCCCGAATGGGCGCACCAGCGGATCACCCGCCAGCGCGCCGTCGCCAGCCACCGCCAAAGTCACCGCGACCAGCCCACCGAAGCCTATCCGCCGCCGCTGGCCGATGGTCGCGCCGTCAGCCGCTAGGATCACGTCGCCGTCGAGCACCAGCCGCCCGGTGCGCACTTCGGTGAGCTTCTTCGGCCCATCGGGCGCGAGCCGGATGACGTCGCCATTGTTCTGGACCACCGCGCTCGGGACCCCGGTGGCGAGCGCCAGCCGCGCCTGCTCGCGCAGGTGCCGCGCCTCGCCGTGGACCGGAACGATGATCTCCGGCCGGATCCAGCGATACATCCGCTCGAGCTCGGGCCGGCCGGGGTGGCCGGAGACGTGGATCGGGAACTGGCGCGAGGTGACGATGACGACGCCGAGATCGCTCAGCGCGTTCATGATGTGGCCGATGGCGATCTCGTTGCCGGGGATGATCTTGGACGAGAACAAGACGCTGTCGCCCTCGGTCAGCTTGAGCTCGTGCTGTCCGGCGGCGATCCGCGCCAGCGCCGCGCGCGGCTCGCCCTGGCCGCCGGTGGCGATGATCAGCACCTCGCTTTTCGGCAGCAGCATCGCCTCGTCGAACGCCAGCGGCTCGGGGAAATCCTTGAGATAGCCGGTCGCCCGCGCCACGCGCAGGATCCGGTCGAGGCTTCGGCCCGCGACCACCACCCGCCGCCCGGTCTCTTGCGCCACCCGGCCGATGGTTTGGAGCCGCGCGGCGTTGGAGGCGAAGGTGGTGACCAGCACGCGACCGCGCGCCGCTTCGACCGCAGCGCGCAGCCCGTCATGGACTGACGCTTCGGAGCCCGACGCCTCGGGGTCGAACACGTTGGTCGAATCGCACACCAAGGCGGTGATCCCGCGGTCGCCGATCGCGGTCAGCTGCTCGGGCGTCGAGGGCTGGCCGAGCACCGGGGTCTCGTCGACCTTCCAGTCGCCGGTGTGGAATATCTTGCCCGCGGCAGTCTCGATCAAGACGCCATTGCCCTCGGGAATAGAGTGGGCGAGCGCGACGAACGTCACCTTGAACGGATCGAGGTCGATCGCACCGCCGCGCTCGATGACGTGGAGCTTGACCTGGCCGGTCAGCCCCTCCTCCTCGAGCTTGCCGGCGATCAGACCGGCGGTGAACGGCGTGGCGTAGAGCGGCACCTTGAGCTCGGCGGCGAGATAGGGGATCGCGCCGATATGGTCCTCGTGGCCGTGAGTGAGGACGATCCCGATCAGCTGGCCCCGCTGCTGCTCGATGAACTCGAGGTCCGGCAGGATGAGGTCGACGCCGGGATAATCGGTATCGGCGAAGGTCAGGCCGAGGTCGACCATCAGCCATTTGCCGGCGGTGCCGTAGAGATTGACGTTCATGCCGATCTCGCCCGAGCCGCCAA
Organism: Sphingomonas mesophila; assembly: GCF_003499275.1. Classification (GTDB taxonomy): domain Bacteria; phylum Pseudomonadota; class Alphaproteobacteria; order Sphingomonadales; family Sphingomonadaceae; genus Sphingomicrobium; species Sphingomicrobium mesophilum. The sequence continues at coordinate 1,166,710 of NZ_QWDF01000001.1, forward strand.
GGCTGACGAACAGCAATTCATTATCCTTGGGGGTCATCGCGCGTCGGCTCCCTTGGCGAGCAGCGCCAGCCCGTGAATGGTCAGGTCGGGCTCGACCACGTCGAACACGTTCGTATGCTTGTCGAACAAAAGGGCCAGCCCGCCGGTGCCGATCACGCTGACCGGCCCGTCGAGCTCGGCCTTGATCCGCTCGAGCAGGCCTTCGATCATCGCCACATAGCCCCAGAACACGCCGATCCGCATCTGCGCCTCGGTGTTGCGGCCGATCACCGAGCGGTCGCTGGGCGCCTCGATCGCGATCCGGGGCAGCTTCGCCGCGGCCTGGACGAGCGCGTCCAGCGAAAGATTGATGCCCGGCGCGATGATTCCGCCGCGATAGGCGCCCTTGCGGTCGACCAGATCGAATGTGGTGGCGGTGCCGAAGTCGATCACCACCAGATTGTCGGCGTCGAACCGGTCGCGCGCGGCGATGGCGTTGAGCACCCGGTCGGCGCCGACGCTGCCGGGCTCGTCGACGTCGAGCGCGATCGGCCACGCCGCCACGCCCTGGCCGGCGATAAGCGGCGTGCAGTGGAAATATTTGACGCTGAGCACCTCAAGATTGTGCAGCGCGCGCGGGACGACGGTGCCGATGATGACCGAGGTCACCGCGCCGCGCTCGAGACCTTCGAGCTCGAGCAATTGATGGAGCCACACTGCATATTGATCTGCGGTGCGGCGCGGGTCGGTCGCGATCCGCCAGCGCGCGCGGATCGTCCCCGCCCCCTCGCCCGCGCCGGTATCGACGAGGGCGAAGACGATGTTGGTGTTCCCGGCGTCGATCGCGAGCAGCATGACGAGCCGCCTAGCCGGAGATTGCCGGGTTGGCGAGGTCGACATCGCCGGTGCGGACGGTGACGAGCCGGCCGTCGGCAAGGCGGAGCCGCAACGCCCCGTCGGGGTCGAGCCCGTCGAAGCTGCCCTCGACCATCTCGTCCGGCCCCTGATGCACCGCCAGCGGCGTGCCGCGCGGGTGGGCGCGCTCTTCCCAGCTGCGGGTCAGCGCGGCAGGCTCGCTCATCCGCCACGCGCCGAGTAGCCGGTCGAACGCCGCGGCGAGCAGCGGCGCGAACGCTTGCGGAGTCACCCCGCGATGCGCCAGCGACGCCGTCTCCCGCCCCGGCACCTCGGGCGCGACCGCCAGATTGACTCCGAAGCCGGCGATCACCCTTTCGCCGCTTCGCTCGAGCAGGATTCCCGCCAGCTTGCCCCGGCGCAGCATCACATCATTGGGCCATTTGAGGCTGATCGGCTCGCCCGGCGCGGCGGCGTCGATCGCATCGGCCAGCGCCAGGCCGGCGACTAGCGCCAGCGTCGGCGCCGGGGGGTCGGAGCCACGCAGCGCGACCACCGTCGAGCCGAAGAAATTGCCGTCGAGGCTCGTCCACGCCCGCCCCTGCCGCCCGCGCCCGCCGGTCTGCGCCCGCGCGATCAGCCACTCGCCCTCGGCCGCGGCGGGGTCGGCAAGCAGGTCGGCGTTGGTCGATCCGGTCCGCTCGACGAACCTCAGGCGGCTCAAAACAGCGACGCCGCCGCATTGTTGGCGAGCCGCCCGAGCGGCCCGGCGAGCACATAGCCAAGCGGGCTGACGATGATCGCGGCGAGCACGATCAGCACACTTTCGACCGGCGCCCGCACCCGCGCATAGGGCTCGCCCGGCGCGTCGAAATACATCAGCTTGACGATCTTGATGTAATAATACGCGCCGATCACGGTGCCGACGATGCCGGCCACCGCGAGCGCGATCAGCCCGGCATCGACCGCCGCCTGGAACACCAGATATTTCGGCCAGAAGCCGAACAACGGCGGAATGCCGGCCAGGCTGAACATGAACATCGCCAGCCCCAGCGCGAGCCACGGCCGCGTCTGCGACAGGCCCTTCAAACTATCGAGGCTTTCGACCGGCCCGCTGTAGGTCCGCATCCGAAGCACGATCAGGAACGCGCCCAGCGTCATGACGACATAGATCGCCATGTAGAACAGCACCAACGCCGCGCCGCCGATCCCGCCCGCGGCAAGGCCGATCAGCGCGAAGCCGACATTGTTGATCGACGAATAGGCCAGCAGCCGCTTGATATTGGTCTGGCCGTAGGCGGCGATGGCGCCGAGCGCGATCGAGGCCAGCGCCGCGACGATCACGATCTGCCGCCACGCCTCGATCGCCGGCCCCATCGCGTCGAGGCTGAGCCGGGTGGCGAGCAGTACGCCGGCGACCTTCGGCGCCGAGGCGAAGAAGGCGGTGACCGGCGTCGGCGCGCCTTCGTAGACATCCGGCGTCCACATGTGGAACGGCACCGCGCTGATCTTGAACGCGATCCCGGCCATCACGAACACCAGCCCGAACAGCAGGCCAAGCGTCGGCGGCTCGGAGCGCTCGAAGGCCGCGGCAATTCCGTCGAACTGGGTCGTGCCCGTGAAGCCGTAGAGCAGCGAGATGCCGTACAGCAGGATCCCGCTGGCGAGCGCGCCGAGCACGAAATATTTCAGCCCCGCCTCGGACGAGCGGTCGTCGGTCCGGCGGTACGAGGCGAGCACATAGCTCGACAGGCTGGTGAGCTCGAGACCGACGTAGAGCGTCATCGTGCTCGTCGCGGCGACCATCACCGCCATGCCGATTGCGCTCAGTAGGATCAGCACCGGATATTCGGCGCCATGCTCGAAGTCGCGTTCGAACCAGCCGTGCGCGGCGACGATCGCGATCGCCGCGGCGAGGAAGATCGTGACCTTGCCGAAACCGGCAAAGCCGTCGCCCGCGATTAGCCCGCCGAACAGCGGCCCGGCCTCCATCGGCGCCCCGAACGTCGCCACGCTCGCGCCGATCAGCAGCACGACCGAGGCCCAGCTGGTCAGCCCGGCCGAGCGGCGTCCGCCCCAGGCGGCGACCATCATCAGCACCAAGGCGCCGACGACGAGGATGATTTCGGGCAAGAGCGCTTCGAACTGCATCAGTGCGCCTCTCCGGCGGCCGGCGCGTGGTGCGCGTCGGCCTTGGCGGCGGACGGCTTGCCCGCGGTCGGCCGGCTGTCACCGGCCGGCTTGGCTCGCTCGATCCTTTCGAGCAGGCGGCCGACGTCGGCCCGCATCGGCTTCATGAAGCTCTCCGGATAGACCCCCATCCAGATCACCGCCGCGGCGAGCGGCGCAAGCAGCGCCCATTCGCGCTTGGAAAGATCCGGCATCGCCGCCGCATCCGCCCCGCGCGCCGCGCCGAAGCAGACCTGCCAGTACAGCCACAGCATGTAGGCCGCGCCGAGGATGATCCCGGTCGTCGCCACCACCGCCGCCCAGGTCGACACCTGGTACGTGCCCATCAACGCCAGGAACTCGCCCGGGAAGTTGCTCAGTCCGGGAAGGCCCACGCTCGCCATGGTGAACAGCATGAACAGAGCGGCGAACGCGGGCATGTTGTTCGACAGCCCGCCGTAGCGCGCGATTTCGCGGGTGTGCAGCCGGTCGTAGACCACGCCGACGCACAGGAAGAGCGCGCCCGACACCAGCCCGTGCCCGAGCATCACCATCAGCGCGCCCTCGATCCCCTGGCGGTTGAAGGCGAACAGGCCGAACGTCACGAACGCCATGTGCGCGACCGAAGAATAAGCGATCAGCTTTTTCATGTCGGCCTGCGCCAGCGCGACCAGCGAGGTGTAGACCACCGCGATCCCGCTGAGGATGAACACCAGCCCGACGAGTTCGGCCGACGCCTCCGGGAACATCGGCAGCGAGAAGCGGACGAAACCGTAACCGCCCATTTTCAGCAGCACGCCGGCCAGGATCACCGAGCCCGCGGTCGGCGCCTGGACGTGCGCATCGGGCAGCCAGGTGTGGACCGGCCACATCGGCATCTTGACCGCGAAGCTGGCGAAGAACGCCAGCCACAACCACGTCTGCAGCCCGGGGTCGAAGTCGTACGCCATCAGCTCGGGGATCGAGGCGGTGCCGGCGGTCTTGATCATCACCACCATCGCGATCAGCATCAGCACCGATCCGAACAGCGTGTAGAGGAAGAATTTGTACGCCGCCTTGATCCGCTCGGCGCCGCCCCAGATGCCGATGATGAGGTACATCGGGATGAGGCCGCCCTCGAAAAAGATGTAGAACAGCAGCAGATCCTGGGCCGCGAACACGCCGATCATCAGCGCCTCCATCGCCAGGAACGACGCCATATATTCGGGCACCCGCCGGTCGATCGCGCGCCACGACGCGCCGATGCAGATCGGCATCAGGAATACGCTCAGCACGATCAGCATCAATGCGATGCCGTCGATCCCGAGCGCCCAGGCGATCGGCCCGCCGATCGAGGCGTATTCGACGAACTGCCATTGCGGCCCGGCCGGGTCGAACGCCGCCCACAGCGCAATGCCGAGCGCCAGATTGACCAGCGTCGCAATCAACGCCGTCCACCGCGCGCCATCGGCCTTGAGCGCGAGGCACAGCAGCGCGGCGACAAGCGGCACGAAGATCAGGATCGACAGGATAGGCAAGCCGCTCATTCGGCAGCCCACCAAAATGCCCAGGACGCCGCGGCGATCAGCCCGAGCAGCATGATCAGCGCATAGTTCGTCACATAGCCCGACTGCAGCCGCGCGGTAAGCCTGTTGCCGAAGCCCACCGCATGCGCCGCGCCGTGCGGGCCGAAGCGGTCGATCGTCTCCTCGTCGCCACGCTTCCACAGGAAGCGGCCGAGCCACAGCGACGGGCGCACGAACAGGAAATCGTAGAGCTCGTCGAAATACCATTTGTTCATCAGGAAGCGGTGCAGCCCGGGGAAGGTCGCGACGAACGCCGCGGGTGCGCCCGGTCGGCGGATGTAGTTGCGCCAGGCGATTGCCAAGCCGACCAGCATGACCGCACCCGGGGTCAGCTTGACCCACAACGGCACTTCGTGCGCGGCGTGGACCAGATGCTCGTTGTGGACCAGGCTCCCGGCCCAGAAAGCGGCGCCCTCCTCGGTCCCGAAGAACGGGTAATAGAAGGCAAAGCCGGCGAACACCGCGCCGATGCTCAGCAGCACCAGCGGGATCAGCATCGACCAGGGGCTCTCGTGCGGATGATAGCCGGCGGTGCCCTCGGGCGGCAGGCCGGTGCCGTGGCCGCTGTCGCCATGCTCTTCGTCGGGTGCCTCGTGATCGCCGTGCACCGCATGCTGGATATGCTCGCTGGCCGCCCAGCGCGCCTTGCCGAAGAAGGTGAGGAAGATCAGCCGCCACGAATAGAAGCTGGTCAGCAGCGCCGCCAGCGCGCCGAGGAAGAAGGCGATGTTGCCGTGCACCGTCCCGCTGGCGAACGCGCTCTCGAGGATCGCGTCCTTGGAATAGAAGCCGGCGAACCCGAACACGCCGATGATGCCGACCCCGGTGATCGCCAGCGTACCGATGACCATCGTCCAGAAGGTCAGCGGGATCTCGCGCCGCAGCGCGCCGTAATAGCGCATGTCCTGCTCGTGGTGCATCGCGTGGATCACCGATCCCGCGCCGAGGAACAGCAAAGCCTTGAAGAAGGCGTGGGTGAACAGATGGAACATCGCCGCGCCGTACGCGCCGACTCCGGCGGCGAAGAACATGTAGCCGAGCTGCGAGCAGGTCGAATAAGCGATCACCCGCTTGATGTCGTTCTGCACCGTGCCGACCGTCGCGGCAAAGATCGCGGTCGCCGCGCCGACATAGGTGACGACGGTGAGTGCGTCGGGCGCGGCCTCGAACATCGGCGACAGGCGGCACACCATGAACACGCCGGCGGTGACCATCGTCGCGGCGTGGATCAGCGCCGACACCGGGGTCGGGCCTTCCATCGCGTCGGGCAGCCAGGTGTGAAGCCCCAATTGCGCCGACTTGCCCATCGCCCCGACGAACAGCAGCAGGCAGAGCAAAGTCATGGTGTCGACCCGCATTCCGGCAAAGCCGATGGTCGATCCGGCCATGCCCGGCGCGGCGGCGAGAATTTCGGGGATCGACACCGTGCCGAACACCAGGAAGGTGCCGAAGATACCGAGCGAGAAGCCGAAATCGCCGACCCGGTTGACGACGAACGCCTTGAGCGCGGCCGCGTTGGCGCTCGGCTTGTGATACCAGAAGCCGATCAGCAGGTAGGAGGCCAGGCCGACGCCCTCCCAGCCGAAGAACATCTGCACCAGGCTGTCGGCGGTCACCAGCATCAGCATCGCGAAGGTGAACAGCGAGAGATAGGCGAAGAAGCGCGGCTGACTCTTGTCCTCCGCCATATAGCCCCAGCTGTAGAGGTGGACGAGGCTCGACACGCTCGTCACCACCACCAGCATCACCGCCGTCAGCGTATCGACCCGAAGCGCCCAGTCGACGTTGAGCGCGCCGCTCTCGATGAACTTCAGGACCGGCACGACCTGCGCCTCGGCGCTGCCGTTGAGATACGACAGGAACACCGGCCAGCTGAGCGCGCAGGCGGCGAACAGCGCGCCGGTCGTGACGACCTTGGCCGCCGTATTGCCGATCACCCGCCCGAACAGGCCGGCAATGATCGCCGCGACGAGCGGCAGGAAGCAGATGAGAACGATCGGGTGCATCTGCCTAGCCCCGCATCCGGTCGGCGTCGTCGACCGCGATCGAGCCGCGGCGGCGGAAGAAGATGACGAGGATGGCGAGCCCGATCGCCGCCTCGGCCGCGGCAACGGTCAGGACGAACATCGCGAACACCTGGCCGGTGATGTCGCCGAGAAAGGCGCTGAACGCGACCAGATTGATGTTCACGGCGAGCAGGATCAGCTCGATCGCCATCAGCATCAGGATGATGTTGCGGCGATTGAGGAAAATCCCGAGCACGCCGATCGTAAACAGGATCGCGGCCACCGTAAGGTAATGCGACAGGCCGATCACAGCGTCATCCCCTCGCCCACGCCCGGCTGCATGTTGCGGGTCGCGTCCTGGGGACGGCGGGCGATCTGGCGGCTGATGTTCTGGCCGCGATTGTCGCCGCGGCTGCGGTGGGTCAGCACGATCGCGCCGATCATCGCCACCAGCAGGATCAGCCCGGCAAGCTCGAACGGCAGCAGGAATCGGCTGTACAGCGCCTCGCCGAGCACTTCGATATTGGGCTGCGCGCTGGCGACGGGCTTGTTGCCGATCAGCGGCCCGGAGTCGCGCGCATTGGCGGCGATGGCGATCTCGGCCAGCAGCACCAGCGCGATCATCAACCCGAACGGCAGGTTGCGCGAGAAGCCCGAGCGCAGCGTGGCGAAGTCGATGTTGAGCATCATCACCACGAACAGAAACAGCACGGCGACCGCGCCGACATAGACGATCACCAGCAGCATCGCGATGAACTCGGCGCCGACCAGCAGCATCAGCCCGGCGGCGTTGAAGAACGCCACGATCAGCCACAGCACGCTGTGCACCGGGTTGCGCGCGAAGATGACCAGGATCGCGGACGCGATGGTCATACCGGCGAACAGATAGAAGGCGATGAGGGCGATCATGAAGTTGCGGCGCGCCTACCGATACGCCGCGTCGGCGGCAAGGTTGGCGGCGATGGCGCTTTCCCAGCGGTCGCCATTGTCGAGCAATTTGGCCTTGTCGTAGAGCAATTCCTCGCGCGTTTCGGTCGCGAACTCGAGGTTCGGCCCCTCGACGATCGCATCCACCGGGCAGGCCTCGGCGCACAGCCCGCAATAGATGCACTTGACCATATCGATGTCGTAGCGCGTCGTCCGCCGGCTGCCGTCCTCGCGCGGCTCGGCCTCGATCGTGATCGCCTGCGCCGGGCAGATCGCCTCGCACAGCTTGCACGCGATGCACCGCTCCTCGCCGTTCGGATAACGCCGAAGCGCATGCTCGCCGCGGAAGCGGGGCGACTGCGGCACCTTCTCGTACGGGTAATTGATCGTCGCCTTGGGCTTGAAGAAATACCTCAGCGTCAGCGCGTGCGCCCGCACGAACTCCCACAAAGTGAAGGCCTTGATGGTACGCGCGATCACCACGGCAATCCTTCATTCTTGACCATCAGCCAGCCCGAGATGAGCGTGACGAACAGCAGGCTGAGCGGCAGGAACACCTTCCACCCCAGCCGCATCAGCTGGTCGTAGCGGTACCTCGGCACGGTCGCCTTGACCCAGCCGAAGATGAAGAAGAACAGGCACATCTTGCCAATCAGCCAGATCCAGCCCGGGATATCGAACCAGGGGATGAGATCGACGTTCATCGGCGGCAGGAACCCGCCCCAGAATAGGATGGCGTTGAGCGCGCACATCAGGATGACGTTGGCATATTCGCCGAGCCAGAACAGCGCGAAGCTCATGCTCGAATATTCGGTCTGGTGCCCGGCGACCAGTTCGCTCTCCGCCTCGACCAGGTCGAACGGGGTGCGGAACGTCTCGGCCATCGAGCTGATCAGGAACACCACTGCCATCGGGAACAGCAACGGATTGAACCCGAAGCCGTTGAACAGCCCGAGCCCGTGGCCGAGCTGCGCCATGACGATGCCGGTGAGGTTAAACGTTCCCGCGTAGAGCACGACGCAGATCAGCACGAAGCCGATGCTGACCTCATAGCTGACCATCTGCGCCGCGGCGCGGATCGCCGAGAAGAACGGATATTTGGAGTTGGACGCCCACCCCGCGAGGATCACGCCATAAACCCCGAGGCTCGACGCCGCGAGGATGTAGAGCAAGCCCACATTGATGTCGGTCAGCACCACGCCGAGGTCGAACGGCACTACCGCCCACACGATCAGCGCGGTGGTGAAGGTGATGATCGGCGCCAGGATGAACAGCCCCTTGTTGGCGCTGGTCGGGACGATGGTTTCCTTGAGGAACACCTTCAGCCCGTCGGCGAAGCTCTGCAGCAGCCCCCACGGCCCGACCACGTTCGGCCCGCGGCGGAGCGCGATCGCAGCCCAGATCTTGCGCTCGGCATAGATCACCATCGCCACCGCCAGCATCAGCGGAAGCGAGATCAGCAGGATCCCGGCGACCGTTGCCAGCAGCCACGACCATTCATAGGTCAGCCCCCACGATTGCAGCGCCGCCGTCACTCCGCCGCCTCCAGGAATTCCACCCCGTGCACCAGCTCCTCCGAGCAGCGGTGCATGGTCGGGCTCGCGCGGCAGATCGCGTTGGTGAGGTAGAAGTCGGCGATCGGGTAAGTGACCGGCCCGCTGGCCTTGGCCTCGAGCTTCGGCGGATCCCAGCCGAAATCGATCACTGCGCCCTCGTCGAGGCCGAGCTCGGGCACCTGAGCCACCATCGCGGCGCGCAATTGGTCGAAGCGGTCGAACGGCAGCGGCCGGCCGATCATGTCGGACAGCGCGCGAAAGATCGTCCAGTCCTCGCGCGCATCGCCCGGCGGGAAGCAGGCCCGCTCGCCGCGCTGCACCCGGCCCTCGATATTGACCCACGTGCCATGCTTCTCGGCATAGGCCGCGCCCGGCAGAACCAAGTCCGCATCTCTGGCCCCGCGGTCGCCGTGGTGGCCGATGTAGACGGTGAACGCGTCGCCGAACGCGCCCTCGGCCAGCTCGTCGGCGCCGAGCAGGATGACCAGCTCCGGCTTGCCCTCGGCGGTGCTCGCGATCCCGCCGCGCTGGGCAAAACCGAGCAGCAGCCCCGCCATCCGCGACGCCGCGGTGTGCACCACATTGAACCCGTTCCAGCCGGGCTTCATGAACCCGCCCGAAGCGGCCAGCGCAGCGCCGAGCCCGCCCGCGGCCAGCGCGCCCGGCCCGACGATCATCACCGGCTGCTTGGCCTCGCCGAGCGCCGCTGGCAGCTTGCCGAGCAACCCCAGATCGTCGCCCAGCCACTCGACCGCATAGCCCAGATCGACCTCGGGCCCGATGCCGAACACCCGCGCGCCGCGCCGAACCGCCTTGCGCACCCGCGTATTCACCAGCGCCGCTTCCCAGCGCAAATTGGTGCCGACCAGCAGCACCGCGTCGGCATTCTCAATCTCGGCGATCGGCGTGTTGAAGCGCACCGCGCCAAGGCTCGTCACGTCATAGTCCAGCCCGGTCTGACGTCCCTCGAGCAGCGCCGATCCGGCCCCCGCCAGCAAGGCCTTTGCCGCATACATCGTCTCGGCATCCACCAAGTCGCCAGCCACCGCCGCGACCTTGGACCCAGCCGACTTGAACCTCTTGGCGAACAGCGCCAGCGCTTCGCCCCAATCGGCCGCGCGCAATTTCCCCTTGTCCCGCACCCACGGCCGGTCGAGCCGCCCACGCACCAGCCCGTCGACGTGGTGGCGGGTCTTGTCGTGCGCCCACTCTTCGTTGACCGCATCGTTGATCCGCGGCAGCGCCCGCATCACCTGGCCCGAGCGCACGTCCATGCGGATATTGGTGCCGACCGCGTCCATCACGTCGACGCCCGGCACCTTCTTCAGCTCCCACGGCCGCGCCTGGAAGCTGTAGGGCCGCGGCAGCAGCGCCCCGACCGGGCACAGATCGACCAGATTGCCCGACAATTCGCTGGTCAGCGCACCTTCCAGATAGGACGTGATCTGCGCGTCCTCGCCGCGGAACAGCATGCCCATCTGCGGGGTGCCCGCGACCTCGTCCGAAAAGCGCACGCAGCGGGTGCACTGGATGCACCGGGTCATCGCCGTCTTGACGATCGGCCCCATATATTTGTCTTCGACCGCGCGCTTGTTCTCGTCAAATCGGCTGCCCGAGCGGCCATAGGCCATCGCCTGGTCCTGCAGATCGCATTCGCCGCCCTGGTCGCAGATCGGGCAGTCGAGCGGGTGGTTGATGAGCAAGAACTCCATCACCCCCTCGCGTGCCTTCTTGACCATCGGCGTGTCGGTGCGGATCGCCTGGCCGTCGGCGGCCGGCAGCGCGCACGACGCCTGCGGCTTGGGCGGCCCCGGCGCGACCTCGACCAGGCACATCCGGCAATTGCCGGCGATGCTCAGCCGCTCGTGATAGCAGAAGCGCGGGATCTCCTTGCCCGCAAGCTCGCACGCCTGCAGCACGGTCGCGCCCTGCGGAACCTCGATCTCGACGCCGTCGACGGTGAGCTTAGGCACAGACAGTTGCCTTCATGTCAGAACCACCCAGCCAAGCAAAAGGGATGCCGCGAAAAGCCCGATGGCAAAAAGCACGATGCCCCATAGCGCGAACCCGAGTTTTGTCGTCGGGACGAGAAAGTGAAGGAAGAAATCGGCTATCACTCCGCCGCCTCCCTGAGCCGGGCGTCGCGCTCGCTCATCCGCCGCTCCAGTTCCGGCCGGAAATGCTTGATCAGCCCCTGGATCGGCCAGGCGGCGGCGTCGCCGAGCGCGCAGATGGTGTGGCCCTCGACCTGCTTGGTGACGTCGTACAATCGGTCGATGGTCGCCGGCTCGGCGTCGCCGGTGCGCAATTTCTCCATCGTCCGCCACATCCAGCCGGTGCCCTCGCGGCACGGCGTGCACTGGCCGCAGCTTTCGTGCTTGTAGAAGTACGATATGCGGCTGATCGCCCGGACGATGTCGGTCGACTTGTCCATCACGATCACCGCCGCCGTGCCGAGCCCCGATCCAAGCGCCTTCAAGCCGTCGAAGTCCATCGGCGCGTCGATGATCTCGGCCGCCGGCACCAGCGGCACGGACGATCCGCCCGGGATCACCGCCAGCAGATTGTCCCACCCGCCGCGAATGCCCCCGGCGTGAAGGTCGATCAGCTCGCGGAAGGAAATCGACATGCTCTCCTCGACCACGCACGGCCGGTTCACATGGCCGCTAATCTGGAACAGCTTGGTGCCTTCGTTCTTCTCGCGCCCGAAGCCGGCGAACCACGCCGCCCCGCGCCGCAATATCGTCGGCACCACCGCGATGCTCTCGACATTGTTGACCGTGGTCGGGCAGCCGTAGAGGCCCGCCCCGGCCGGGAACGGCGGCTTCAATCGCGGCTGGCCCTTCTTGCCCTCCAGGCTTTCGAGCATCGCCGTCTCTTCGCCGCAGATGTAGGCGCCGGCGCCGCGGTGGACGAACAAATCGAAGTCCCAGCCCGATCCGGCGGCATTCTTGCCCAGCAGCCCGGCGGCATAGGCCTCCGCCACCGCTTTCCTCAGCGCCTCGGTCTCGACGATGAATTCGCCGCGCACGTAGATGTAGGCCGCCCGCGCCCGCATCGCGAAGCCGGCGATCAGCGCGCCCTCGATCAATTTGTGCGGGTCGTGGCGCAGGATCTCGCGGTCCTTGCAGCTTCCCGGTTCGCTCTCGTCGGCGTTGATCACCAGGAAGTTCGGCCGCCCCGGAGTCGGCTCCTTGGGCATGAAGCTCCACTTCATGCCGGTCGGGAACCCCGCCCCGCCGCGCCCGCGCAAGCCCGACGCCTTGATCGCCTCGATCACCGCATCCGGCCCGGCCTTCATCAGATCCGCGGTCTTGTCCCAATCCCCACGCGCCTGCGCCCCCTTCAGCCCCGCATCCTGGAAGCCGTAGAGGTTGGTGAAGATGCGGTCCTTGTCGGCCAGCGGCGTGGTCGTGCCCATCAGCCCAGCACCCCCGCGAAATAGAGCGCGCCGAGCACGATCGCGGCAAGCACCGCGAATTTGATCACGCCGGTGACGAACTTGAGCACAAGAAAGCCGAGCACGACGGCGACGAGGATGGCCACGATTTCCATTACAGCGTCGCCCCACCGATCGTCATTGCGAGGCGCGCGGCGCCGCGGCAATCCAGCCTTGCACCGCTGGATTGCTTCGCTTCGCTCGCAATGACGGGAATCGCGTTCATCGTGCGCCCTCCCCCCACATCGGGCGATAATCGTAATTGCGCTCGGCCATCTTCTTCAGCGTCGTCGGCCCGCCCTCCGGGCAGCTGGTCTGCCGCTCGACCTGCGGGCCCGGCTTGACCGGCCGCCCGGCGGCCAGCGCATCGAGCACCGCGCCCATGCTGTCCTCGGTCAGATCCTCGAAATTGTCGTCGTTGATCTGGACCATCGGCGCGTTGGCGCAGGCGCCGAGGCACTCGACCTCGCTCAACGTCCACAAGCCGTCCTCGGTGGTATGGCCCTTGCGCATCCCGCGCTTCTCGCAGGCGGCGAGAACCGCGTCCGACCCGCGCAGCATGCACGGCGTCGTGCCGCACACCTGGACATGGTATTTGCCCACGGGCACGAGGTTGAACATGGTGTAGAAGCTGGCGACTTCCTGAACCGCGATCGGCGCCATGCCGAGCTCGCGCGCGACGAATTCGATCACCGGGATCGGCAGCCAGCCCTGCGTTCCGGTCATTGCCCCCACCTGGCGCTGGGCGAGGTCGAGGAACGGAATCGACGCCGACATCTGCCGCCCCTCGGGATAGCGCGCGACGATCTCCGCCGCCGCCCTGGCGTTGGCCTCGGTCCACGCGAACCCACCCCACTCGGCGCGCAGCTCCGGCGTATCGGGCGCGAAGTAACGCTCGGCCATTAGCGGTCACACTCCCCGAAGACGATATCGGCGGCGCCGAGTACGGCCGTGGTGTCCGCGAGCATGTGGCCCTTCATCATGAAGTCCATCGCCTGGAGGTGGCTGAACGCGGTCGGGCGGATCTTGCAGCGGTAGGGCTTGTTGGTGCCGTCGGCGACCAGATAGACGCCGAATTCGCCCTTCGGGCTCTCGGTCGCGACATACACCTCGCCGGCGGGCACGTGATAGCCCTCGGTGTAGAGCTTGAAGTGGTGGATCAGCGCTTCCATCGACGCCTTCATCTCGGCGCGCGGCGGCGGGAAGACCTTGCGGTCGCCGGTCGCGATCGGACCCATCGGCATGTCTCTCAGGCACTGGCGCATGATGCGCGCGGACTGGCGGACTTCCTCAACCCGGACCATGAACCGGTCGTAGCAGTCGCCCTTCGTGCCGACCGGGATGTCGAATTCGACTTTGTCATAGATTTCATAGGGTTGCGATCGCCTCAGGTCCCACGGCAACCCCGCCGCGCGGATCATCGGCCCGCTGAATCCCCACGCCAGGGCATCGTTTAAGGAAACCGTTCCTATGTCCACATTGCGCTGCTTGAAGATGCGATTGTCGGCGACCAGCGAGATCGCGTCCTCGAACAATTGCATCCTCTTGTCGAGGAAGCTCGCCATGTCGGCCAGCACCCGCTCGGGGATGTCCTGGTGCACCCCGCCGACGCGGAAGTAGTTGGCGTGCATCCTCGCGCCGGACACCGCCTCATAGAGCTGCATCGTGTCTTCGCGCACCTCGAACAGCCACAGGTTCGGAGTCATCGCCCCGACGTCCATAACGTGGCTGCCGAGATTGAGCATGTGGTTCGAAATGCGGGTCAGCTCCGCCATCAGCACGCGGATGTACTGGGCGCGCTGCGGGATCTCGAGGCCGAGCAATTTCTCGACCGCCAGCACATAGCTGTGCTCCATGCACATCGGCGAGCAGTAATCGAGGCGGTCGAAGTAGGGCAGCGCCTGGGCATAGGTGCGATATTCGATCAACTTCTCGGTGCCGCGGTGAAGCAGGCCGATGTGCGGATCGACCCGCTCGACGATCTCACCGTCGAGCTCCATGATCAGCCGCAGCACGCCGTGCGCCGCCGGATGCTGGGGCCCGAAGTTGATCGTGTAGTTACTGACCGTCTGGTCGCCAGCGGTCGGCTTGTCGCCCTGCTGCGGAGCGCCGATCATCAGGTCGAGGGTCTGGGTCATGCGCCCCTCCCCGGCTTGGGTTCATCCTCGGAGGTCGTCCGGCCACCAGCGTTGCCGGCCTTGCGGGTCGCCGGCTTGCGCGCCTGCCGGGTCGCTTCGGCATCGGCCGGCTTGCCCGCGCCGGTCTCGGCAGGAGCGTCGGTCGTCTTGGGCGTCGGCGGCGGCGACGCGGAGGGCGGCGGCGGGCTGGCAGGCGCCGGCGCAGGGGTCGGAGCGCCTGGCGCCTGGCCGGCCTTCTCGTCGCCCGGCAGCTGATATTCGGCTCCCTGCCATGGCATCAGGAAATCCCAGTTGCGGAAGTCCTGAGGCAGCCGCACCGGCTCGTACACCACCCGCTTCTCGGCTTCGGAATAGCGCAGCTCGACGAAACCGGTCTGCGGGAAGTCCTTGCGGAGCGGATGGCCCTCAAACCCGTAGTCGGTCAGGATCCGGCGCAAGTCCGGATTGCCGACGAAGGCCACGCCGTACATGTCAAAGACCTCGCGCTCGAGCCAGCCGGCGACCGGCCATAGCGCTGTGACGCTCGGAACCGGGGTCGCCTCGTCGGTCCGCACATGGACTCGGACGCGATGATTGTGGGTCACCGACAGCAGGCAGTAGACGACCTCGAAGCGCTCCGGCCGTTCGGGGTAGTCGACCCCGGCGATCTCCATCAGCTGCTGGTAGCCATGCTCGTCGCGCAGGCTGCGCAGGGTCTCGACCAGCGCGTCACGCTCGATATCGAAGGCGGTTTCCAGCCCGTCGCGCACACGCGCCGAGCCGAGCGCGGCGAGCGTCGGCGGAGCTTCGGCATATCGGGGGGCGCTGCTCGGGCTCACCGCTCGATCGTCCCCTCGCGGCGGATTTTCCGCTGCAGCTGCATGATCCCGTAAAGCAGCGCCTCGGCGGTCGGCGGGCAGCCGGGAACGTAGATATCGACCGGCACGATCCGGTCGCAGCCGCGCACGACCGAGTAACTGTAATGATAGTAACCGCCGCCATTGGCGCAGCTACCCATCGAGATGACGTATTTGGGCTCGCTCATCTGGTCGTAGACCTTGCGCAGTGCCGGGGCCATCTTGTTGCACAGCGTGCCGGCAACGATCATTACGTCGCTCTGGCGCGGCGAGGCGCGCGGAGCCACTCCAAAGCGTTCGAGGTCGTAGCGCGGCATGTTGACGTGAATCATCTCGACCGCGCAGCAGGCGAGGCCAAAGGTCATCCACCACAGCGAGCCGGTCCGCGCCCAGTGGACAAGGTCCTCGACGCTGGCGACGGCGAAGCCCTTCTCGTCGAGCTCGCGGCGCATCGCTTCCAGCCGCTGGCGCTCCTCCATTGAAATCGGCTCCGGCGGCGCGTCGCGCAGCGGGCTAATCTGGACGGTCGGATCGAGCAGTCCGGGGGTGTCGCTCACTCCCATTCGAGTGCCCCCTTCTTCCACGCATAAGCCAGGCCAAGGCCGAGCTCAGCGAGGAACACCATCATCGCCGCCCAGCCGACCCAGCCGGTCTCGTCAAGCGTCACCGCCCACGGGAACAGGAAGGCCGCTTCGAGGTCGAACACGATGAACAGGATGGCCACGAGGTAGAAGCGCACGTCGAACTGCGCCCGGCTGTCCTCAAACGCCGGGAAGCCGCATTCATATTCGCTCAGCTTTTCGGCGGTCGGGTTTTGCGCCCCGGTAAGGCGCGACACCAGCATCGGCAGGAACACAAACCCCGCCGACAGCGCGAGCGCAATGCCGAGGAACAGCAGGATCGGCAGATATCCGGCGGCGACGTCGGCCAAGGGGAAGGCTCCAGCGGGACTAGCGAGACTGGCGGCTCTCTAGGACGCACGCCCCGAGGGGGCAAGCACGAGAGACGCGAAAATCATGGAAAATCAGGACTGGCGAAGCGCCCCGGCAAGCCGTTTGTGAAGCTTGCTGTGGAGGTCGCCATTGGCGGCAAGATACTGGCGGCGCTCGAAGCTCTGATCGGCGCCGCGATAATCGGTTACGAACCCACCGGCTTCCTTGACCAGCAGGACGCCGGCGGCGGTATCCCAAACGTCGAGATCGTCCTCCCAAAAACCGTCGAAGCGACCCGCCGCAACCCAGGCGAGGTCGAGCGCGGCCGAGCCCATGCGGCGGACTCCGCACACTTCCGGGGCGATTGCCGCGTAGATCCGGCTCCAGCTGCCGACATCGCCGCGGCCGTTGTGGGGCAGGCCCGTCGCGATCAGCGCCTCGTCGAGGAAGCGGCGCGACGACACGCGTAGGCGCCGGTCCTGGAGCCATGCGCCACGGCCCTTCTCCGCCCAAAAGCTTTCGTCTGTCACCGGCTGGTATACCAGGCCGTGGCTGATCTCCGGCTTGGAGCCTGGGCGCCGATCCTCCACCGCGATCGAGATCGCGAAATGCGGAACGCCGTGCAGGAAATTGGTGGTTCCGTCGATCGGATCGACGATCCACCGCGGTTTGTCGGGATTGCCCTCGATCTCGCCCGATTCCTCGGTCAGCAGCCCCCAGTCGGGGCGCGCGTTGCGAAGCTCGTCGATGAGCGTCGCTTCCACGCGCTTGTCGGCCATCGATACGAAGTCGGCCGGGCCCTTCCTGGAGACCTGAAGCTGCTCGACCTCACCGAAGTCGCGCCTAAGCCGCGGCGCCGCTTTGCGCGCAGCCCGCTGCATCACGGTAATCAGGCCGGAGTGAGAGACCATCAGTCCGCCCGGCGGACGTAGGTCTGTTCGTAGACGTCGACGACGATCTTTGTACCGGCGCTAATATGCGGCGGAACCATGACGCGCACGCCGTTGTCGAGGATCGCCGGCTTGTAGCTCGAGCTGGCGGTCTGGCCTTTCACCACCGCGTCGGCCTCGACGATCGTGGCTTCGACCGTATCGGGCAGCTGGACGCTGATCGGCTTTTCGTCGTGGAGTTCCATGACCACGTCCATGCCGTCCTGTAGGAAGGCGGCAGCGTCCCCGAGCGTGTCGCGCGGAAGCGTGATCTGCTCGTAGGTTTCCTTGTCCATGAAGGTCAGGTCCGAGCCGTCGGCGAACAGGAACTGGAAATCCTTGGTGTCCAGCCGCACGCGCTCGACCGTTTCGGCGCTGCGGAAGCGGACGTTGGTCTTGCGGCCGTCGATGAGGTTCTTCATCTCGACCTGCATGTAGGCGCCGCCCTTGCCCGGCTGGGTATGCTGGATCTTCACCGCGCGCCAGATGCCGCCTTCATATTCGATGATGTTGCCGGGACGAATGTCCACGCCGCTGATCTTCATTGGGAAAGCCCTAGGATGTCACGAAAGTGCGCGCCGACTAGCGGCTGACCGCCTTCCCGGCAAGCAGCGGATAGGGATTGATCGGGCTGCCCTCGTGCCACGCCTCGCCGGGCGCCATGCGATGGATTGCGAAGTGAAGGTGCGGCCCGGCCGGGTTGGCGTTGCCAGTGTAGCCGACAAAGCCGATCGGTGCTCCGCGCTCGATCTTCTGCCCCTCGGCGAGGCCGGGCGCGTAGCGCTGGAGATGGGCATAGTAATAGATCCACTGTCCGTCGGGGGAGCGGACGTAGGCCGTGATCCCGCCGCCGCCCTTCGAGTTGAACAGCTTCTCGACGGTCCCGGCGGCCGCCGCGACCACCGGCGTACCCTCCGCGGCCATGATATCGATTGCGTCATGGACGCGGGCGCCGCCGGCACGAGCCTGCGTGAAGGTGTCGACCAGTTCCTGGGCCGATACCCCCGCTACCGGAATGGCCAAGCCCGAGGGGCCGACGACGACACCCTCCGCCACCGTGACGTTGCCTGCGCCGGCCTCGACCCTCCCCTTGTCGCCGGCCGGTGCGACTCGTCCGTCCGTCGCACCCGGCGCGGTCCGGATATTGTAGAAGAAAATCCAGAAGGCGCTGACCAGCACCGCCGTGACGGTGACCGCGCCGATCGTCCTCATGCCCCCTCCCCGTCTCAGATCATGCCTGGAAGATCGCCGTGAATCCCGGCTTCAGCATCCGCGACAACCGTAGCACATCCCAATTGGTCATCCGAATGCAGCCCGACGATTCGGCGCGGCCGATGGTCTGCGGCTCGTTGGTGCCGTGGATCCCGTAATGCTCCTTGGTGAGGTCAAGCCAGGCGACGCCGACCGGGCCATTGGGACCCGGCGGAAGATCGAGTTCCTGGTCGCTCTTGGGGTTGTTGAGGATTTCCGGCTGATATTTGAATGGCGGCAGGAAGGCGTAGGTCGTCGCTTTCCAGCGCCCGATCGGGAGCGGATATTTGGCCGAGCCCATGGTGACCGGGAAGGCGGCCACGAGCTTGCTCGCGCCCTTGCCCTGATTATCGCTGGACGCGCGCTTCCCGCCTTCCGACGGGACTTCACCGCTATAGACCTTCAGCACGCCGTCGCTCTTGTCGACTACGACGTAATCGCCCTGCGGCTGGTTCGGGTCGATGTTCAGCACCCGCATGACATTCGCGCCATTGCCCTGGACGCCCGAATAATCGCCGCCGCTCACCGCGACGTTGGGGAGGCGCAACATCTGGCCGACGCCGATCCTCTTGTCGCCGCCGTTGAGCGCGACGATCGTGTCCGGGGTGGTATGGTAGCGCTCGGCCAGCCGCTCGAGCATGTTGCGATAGGCGAGGAAGTCGAGCTCGGCCTGCGCCTCCGGCTGCTCGGGGAACGGGTAGACGAACTTGCCGCCGACATCGTCGGGCGTCAGCTTGACCATCACGGTCGAGGGACGGCTGGCCTCGAGCAGGGCTCGGCGCGTCTCGGGATCGAGCTCGCCGCTGACCTTCAGCCCGCGCGATTCCTGGAAGCTGCGCAGCGCCAAGCGGAAGCTCTCGCCCTTTTTCCCGTCGATCACGCCGGGAGAGAAGCCGTGCGCGCTCATCAGCACCTGGGCATGAAACAGCGTCCCGTCGATCGGCGATCCGGGCGTTCCAGGCGGCACCCATGCTCCCTGCTCGGGCTTGGCCGGAAACGTCGGAACAGGCTGCCCGGCCTGCTGGGCGACTGCCGCAGCCCCTAGCAAAGCAGTTCCAGCCAAGAGCGAACGCCACATGGTGCTGATCACAAGCCACTCCGATTCTCGTTGTTGTTCGGGCTCAACGATGCATCGGGCGGTCGGTTTCACCGGCGAACGGCTTGCCTTCCCTGGAGCTTTTGGCCAATCAGCCGCGATGTCCGACACCAAGTACACACGCGCTGCCCCCTTGCTCGAAGCGGAGATCGATGACGAGATCGTCGGTCTGGACAGAGAGCAGGGCAAGGTGTTCGGCTTCAACGGCGTGGCGAGTGAAGTGTGGCGATTGCTCGCTCAGCCGCAATCGCTCGCGCAGCTGTGCGCGCGGCTCCAAGAGACATACTCGGTCGATGCCGCGCAATGCGAGGAGGACGTGACCGGCCTCATCGAGCAATTGTCCGACATGGGGCTCGTCCGACGGGTGGAGGGCTGACCGCGGGTCGTCACGGTAAACACTTGTTAAACCGTGGGTCACGCCGTATCGACGCCGCACACTGTTTTGGAGCGTAAAGATGACTAAGAAGGATTGGCGCAAGCCGGAAGTCCGCGAAATCCAGGCCGGCTCAGCCGAGGCGGGGAAGAGCCCCGCCAATGACTCCAGCCCGGGCGTCAACGACGGCTCCTAGAAGCGCCACACGCCAAACAGTCGGTTACCTAGCCGGTGGCGCTGACGGCAATCGCTGGCTTCGTCGGCCCGCGCCTCGGGGATTACGGTCCGGAATCGCGTTGCGCCGCAGCAACTCGTGGGCTGCGTACGTTCGGAGCCGTATGCACCAGTCGCGAACTTGAAGATGCATCGTTTGGCTCTGCGGGGCCGCCGACCGGCGGCAACGGATCGCTCGCAGTTGCTGATGGCGCAGGACTGCTCGTCGCGCTTGACGGACGAATTGACAATCTTGGCGAAGTGCAGCGCTCGATCGGGATTGAGGGATCGGCGTCCGCATCCGTCACTCTAGCGCGAGCGTGGCTCAACTATCGCGACGAGCTGCTCGACCGGCTGGTCGGCGAATATGCAATTGCAATCTATGACTCGCGGAAGCGCGAACTTTGGCTGGCGCGCGACCCTTCGGGCTACCGGCCGCTACATTATGCGGGTTTGGGCGGCGGCGTTGGCTTCGCCACTATGCCATCCGGCATCCTCGCGATGGATCGGCGAAGTCCCGACCTGACGCGACTTGCACTCTACGCTTGCGGCGGACCGCTCAAGAGCGAAGACTCCTTCTGGGAAAGCATTTTCCAAGTCCCTTCCGGCAGCGTCATCTGCTTTCAATATGGCAATGCTGAGCGTTCGCGCGATCTGCTTGCGTTTCCGGACAAGGCGGACCTTGACTGGCCAGAGCTGGCCGAGGGACTGCGAAAGCGTATCGATACCGCCGTCGATCGCAGCATCGCGAGCGCAGGACCGCTGGTCGGAGGGCACCTATCGTCCGGTTTCGACAGCAGTGCGATTGTTGCCGTCGCCGCGTCGCGTCTTCGGCCTGACCAGCGCCTGATTGCGTTCACTGCCGCACCGGCAGAGGGTGCGCGGCTGCTGATACCTCGCGGCCGCAACGGCGACGAGTCCGCCCTCGCCTGCCAAACGGCGCGGATGGCAGGGGTGGAACACGTCATCATTCGCTCGCGAGCGAGACTCTTGCCCTCTATTCGCGGCCTGGCACACTACTTCGAACGGCCCGCGCCGGCCCAGTTCAGTTTCCCGTGGTGGCGAGAGATCAGCGACTCGCTTGCGCAGCGCGGAGCACGGGTCGTGCTGACGGCCGGCCAGGGAAACGCCACCATATCCTACGGCGGATTGGGCGCGCTCGGCGAGTACCTTCGCCGAGGCCAACTCCTGTCATGGTACCAGGAAGCGAGGCAAGTCCGCCGGAACGAGCCGGTGCGACGCCGCGGAGTCCTCTTCAATTCTTCCGAGTTCCTGCTGCCTGACGGCATCTCCTCCTGGCTTCTCGACAAAGCAAACGGCATCAATCTGGCCTCCCACAACTTTGTCCGTACTGAGTGGAACAGTGCTGCGCGCGCTTTGGCTTCCGGCCGCCGAGAGGAACTGCCTCCCCGTTTGGCGCTGATTCGCGGGTTCGACGCCGGCATGCGCAATCGTGGCATGTACGCCCTGACCGGTATTGAGGAGCGCGATCCAACGATCGATCGCGAGTTGATGGATTTTGCCTTTTCGATGCCGCCGGAGGCACACCTGCGTGCGGGCCGATACAAGCCTTTGCTTCGGGAGATATTGAAAGAACAGGTCCCAGCGGCGGTGCTCAACAATCGCCTGCGGGGGGCAAGCGGCGCGGACTGGTATGAGCTGATCAATCCGCAGGACTGCCGCGATGCGATTGATGAAATGCGGCAAAGCCCCTCGGCGAGCGAATTGTTCGACTTGCCTGAGATCGAACGCGCGGTCGACAACTGGCCGGAGTTCGACCCCGCCCAAGCAGCGAAACTCGGCGGCTTCGGGCGGCGCATCTCCCGAGCGCTTTCGATCGGCCTGTTCTTGGCGGAGACCGATCGCTATCCGTTAGGCAGGGCGCGCACGTAGGCGAGCACAGCTTCCGCGTGGATATCGAACTGGCGCATGTCGAGCGGGCGCACGAAGAGGCTGAGCGGCACGGATTGCGCGATAGCCACACAAGTCCCAACATGGGCGCTGCTGTCGCCAAGTTCCGTGACCAGTCGTCCGCGATAGGTGTTGGCGGATAGCGCCGCGACCACCGCGCTTCCGGCAAGACGTCTGATCGCGAATTCGGGACCGGCCTCCAGCTCGAACATCGCGCCGAGGGGAAGAGGTGACGCCGGTCGCGACTGGATCGGGATCGGTACGTCGAACTTGCGACGCTCGTCACCTTGTCGGTGAAACGATGGCGAATGCTGCGTAGGGCAGCGCCCGGTCGCCTCGAGGGCATCTTCCCACAGGCGCAGCCGAGGCAGACCAGGATAGGCCACCGGGAGACCGTCTTCGACCCGCACGACGCACACGTCGTCGGCGAGCACCGGGTAGCCGCGATCATGAAACCATGCGGCCAAGGTGGACTTGCCAGCGCCCGAATGTCCCATGAAGGCGATCGCCCTGCCATCGACCTCTACGGCGTTGGCATGGAGCGGCAGGATGCCCCGCTGGTGAAGAGCGGCGCCCATCGCTGAACCAAGGAGAAACAAACGCACATCCGCGTCGTCTGCGCCGACATTCCGCGCGATGAAGATTCTGCACCCATCCCGAACGACGTATCGAGCAACGTCATCGATCTCGAATGAGAAGCCTTCACCGCCGTCGTCGGCAAGCACGATCTCCAGGTCCGGCGGGCCCGCAGGCGAACCGGTGGTTGCTTCAAGCTCCGGCAGCTCAAGTTCGCTGTCGATGGACAAACCAAACAGGCGATAGCGGTGGATGGCCATGTGCTTGTGGGACTAGAGATCGTCGAGGGTCAGGTGGCGCGGCTTCGGGCCGATCGCCGGAGTCGCGCGCGATGCCATGACGGCAAGCGCCGTCGCGAAGAGGGCCGCAAGCCCCGGCGTGCGAAGCGGAAAATCCACCAGCGAATGTAGAAGCAGGCCACAGGAGACGAGGGTAAACGCCTTCGCTGCGGCCGATGCCGTTGGACTGCGCCAGTGGTATAATGCGCGGCTTACCCACCACCAAAGGAGGGCCGCGAACCAGGCAGACCCGATCACGCCCGTCTCGATGATCAGCTCAAGCAAGTCGTTATGAACGTGATTGACGAAGACCGCTTTCACTGCCTGCGGATCTTCGAACAACCGATACACCGCTGGGAACGTCCCGAACCCGCTGCCCCACGGCGCATAGGTTCCCGCAAGAGTCAGGCTGGCGCGGAGGATTTCGATCCGCTCAGCAATTGAACCCTGACCGCTCCACCGCTCAAGGCTGAGCGCGCCACTTGCTATCAACGCGCCGCCAACGACAAGTGCGACGCATCCGGCGGTGACAATTGTCCAGCTTGCCCGGCCGGCTGATGCCGGAAATAGGAGCAAGGCTGATGCCAGCAGCATTGGTCCGCCAAGGAGCACCACCGCGAGCGAACCGTTCAGAAGAATTCCGCCAACCAGGGCGGCTGCGCACAACAACAAGGCGGTGGCGATTGCGGCGCGCTGCCCGGCCACCTTCGACTCCCGGCTGCTTAAAAGGTCGGCACCGATCGCCGCCAGCAGCGGCACCGCGCACAACATCAGCGATGCAAGGTGGTTGCTATTGGCAAACAAGCCGGTGGCGGCACCGAGGCTTGAGTGGCGGTAAGGATACCAGGGCGCGCTGCTTCCGGCCTGCCACAAGGCCACCATGATCGACACACCCGCTGCGGCCAGCGTTGCGACGACCAGCCAAGTCCAACCTTGGCAAGGCCCACGCAGAATCCAGAACAGCATGGCCAGCGGAGGCAATAGAGCGAGCGCGGCCGAGATCGTCGCTTCCGGAGCGACCGAAAATGGCATCCACGGCAACCCCAGTCCAATCAGCGCGAAGCCGTCCACGATCGTGTCCCGTCCGGGCAGCGCGCTCCACAGTGCCGGCGGGAGCGGCAAAAGCTGCAGCGCAACCAGACCGGCACCCACGCCGACCAGCCACGACAGGCGCCGCTCGGGCCGCTCGGCCAGGGGCCGGCCGAACGCAAATACCCACGTCAGCATGACTAGCGCCACGAGCTGGAGGACGAGATTGGTCCATATCCCCTGCGCGCTTCCGCCAAGAACAAGGCAGGCGAAAAGATAGGCAGGGCCGACCCACCCGAGCAATCGCTGCCCGCTCATGAGGCCGGGCCAATTGCAACACGAAGCACGGTTCGGGCCATCTGGCGCTCCGTTTCAGCCGGCAAGGCGTGAAGCTCCAGCCAGTAGCCCGGGCAACCCGGAGCTATGGAGAGTATCGCCGGCCGGCCGTCGATCGGGATGGCCTGCACTGCGTCGGCATTGGCGCAGCGCAACCGCCATTCCAGCCGTCCGGCGTCAACCGGACCATCCAGCGACGTGACGAGCCTGTGCCGTCCGGCCGAGAGGAGAATCAATTGCCGCGCGATCAGGGCCGGCGCGCGTCCGAAATGGACAATCGACAACCCACCGCCGGGACGAAGTTCAGCTAGAGCGGCCTCGCTGCTCGTGATCGACCAATTGAACGGCGGACCGGCCGCCAGCGGGCGAAAGTCGCCGTTGAACACGACCCCCTCGGCCGAAGCCGAAGGGCGGTTGAAGCGCGACCACAAAGCCCGCGCCTGGCGGATGTCGCCGGCGGCGACGTTCGAGTCGATCAATCGGTCACGCCAGGACGGGGCAGCGCCCGCGGGCGCCGGCGGCGCGATCGAGGCGATCAAGGCGGCATTCGACGCATCGCTCGCAAGCTCGGACAGGACGACGTCGGCGACGTCAGGGTTAGCGGCCAGCGCCCGCCTGAGGGCGGCATCCGCGCCTGCGCTCTGCGCGTATTTCGCAAGAGCTGGCGCGACCGGCGAGCTGTGTTTGGGCTCGATCCGCGTCACGGCGATGAGATTATTGAGACCGTCTTCGATATGTCCCGTACGAATCTCAAGATCGGCAAGGACGAGGCGGGTCGCGGTGTCGCGCGGATCGCGTTGTCGCGCGGCTCGATAGAGGCCTAGCGCGCGCTTTGCATCGCCCCTGAGCTGAGCGACTGCGCCAGCGAGAAGATAGGGTTGGGCTCGTAGGGGATCTTTCCTAGCGATGGACCGGAGTCTCGCTTGCTGCGACTCATTGAGGGACGTGTTCGAGCGAGCCGCCGTTCCCGCCTGGACCATCATCAGTTCGGTCGCGACACGCGGGTGGTCCGGCCACCAATCCTCCAGCCGCGCCAACGGGTGGGGATCCGGCGCGCGCGCCGACCAATCGCGAAGGGAGAGGACGCCCAAGCCGAGTGCGACCGCGCTCAATGCGACGAAGCGCAGCCACACTCCCGGCATGAGGACCATTAAGCCTCGGACCGGCCCGCGATCATGATCATGTCGTCGCGGCGATCCTCGATCCCACCATAGCGATAGTTGCGATAGCCGTAGCCGCTCGCCTCTTCTGCCGATTTGGTAAGGATCACTCCCAGAAGGTGCCCGCCGGCGATGCGTAGCCGCTCAATGGTCTCGCGGGCGGCCTTGGTCCGGGTTCGACCGGACTCCACCACTAGAACCACGTTCTCGGCGGCAGTAGCAAGCAACGCCGCGTCGGCGAGGCCGAGCAACGGGGGACCATCGACGATGACCCGATCAAACTGATGGCTTGCCTCGCGCATCAAAGCCGCGAAGCGAGGCGTCGACAGTAGATCCGCCGGATTCGGTGGCGTCGGCCCGCACGGCAGCAGCCACAGATTGTCATATTGCGTCTCATGCACATGACCGCGGATCGGGTCGTCGTTGGTCAGCAGCTTGGTAAGGCCCTTCTGGCTGGTAGTTTTAAACACCGGACGGCGAAGGTCCGCATCGATCAGCATGACATTCTCGCCCCGGCGGGCGTAATTCTGCGCAAGGGCGAAGGCGCTCGACGATTTGCCCTCGGCCGGGCCGGTGCTCGTTACCAGCAAAGTCTTCGGCGGACCTTGTTCCGTCGAAAAGCGGAGTGCCGCCAAGATCGCGGAATAGGCCTCAGCAACCGGCGACGACGCATCGGCAAGATCGTCCACGATAGATCCGGCCGCGTCACGCTTCGGAACCACGCCAAGACACGGCAAGCCAAGCCTTGTGCGCACGTCGTCGCGCGTCTTGATCACGTCGTGAAGCATTTCGAGCGCAAAGGCCAAGGCCATTCCGGCCAGCAGTCCAAGTCCAAGACCAACCAGCAAATTCAGCATCGGATTTGGCTTGAACGGAGCGCCTGGAACCGCTGCGCGGTCGACGATCGACACCGGCGAGTTGCCGATTCCCCCAGCGACTCCCACCTCCTTGTAACGCTGGAGCAGAGCGTCATAGAGGCTGCGATTGGTGTCCAGCTCACGCTGGAGGATGTTGTACTGGATAGACCGCCCGCGCAGGTCCAGGACCGAGCCGCGTAGTTGATTGACACGCGCCCGGAGCGCATTCTCCGAAGCGACCGCCGCTCGATACTCGGCAAGCAAAGTGGTGGATTGCCCGCCCGCGACCCGCGACTGTTCGGCTCCGATCTGCCGGTTTAGCTCATCAATGCGATTCTTGAGCGCAACCATGTCGGGATGGTCGGGCTTCATGAGCGTGCGCTTTTCCTGATATTCCGCCTGTAGGGCGGCAACGGTGCCGCGCAGCGCTGAAGTGGCTTGAGTCGCCTCGGCCGAGCCCCCGGCGAGCCGAGCCTGGCGGTAAGCGCCTTCCGCGGCGATCCGCCGCGCCGTCGCCTGAGCAAGCGCCGTGTTGAGTGCTACCAACGAAGCGCCCTGCAAGGAATTGGCGTCGCTATTGCTCGACGACTCACCTGTCCCGGTATTGATGATGCCCTGGGACTGAGCATAGGCGACCAACGCCCGCTCGGACCGCTCAAGGTCGCCACGGGTCTTGTTGATCTGCCGCTGGAGGAACTCGCGCGCGTAATTGGACGCGTCGTAGCGCCGCTGAAGACCGGAATCGATGAAGCTGTCGGCAATTCCATTTGCTACAAGAGCAGCCAGCTGCGGATCGTCCGAAGTATAGGTATATTCGATCAATTGCCCTTCCTTGGGCAATTCGGCCTCGATACCGCCGGCGACCTTTGCGCCCGCCGCCTTGATCCGGGTCGCGACATCCCCCGTCTGCGGCACGAAATTGGGGTTGACCGCGAGGTTCAGGTCCTGGGCGACTCGTTCGCCGAGACTCAGGCTTTTCAACAACCCGACCTGGGTCGCCATCAGATCCCAGACGTCACTGGACGCACTAGAATCGAGCCCCTTGTTGTCATCCAGTGCTTCGACCGTCGGAGGATTGACCTCGAGGACGACTTTCGCACGATAAAGCGGAGTCGTCAGCAAGGTTACGAGCACCGCAGCCGCCGCTCCCGCGATCACCGCCGCAAGAACGACCTTCCAATGCTCACGAACAACTCGCAACAGGAGCTCAAGCGTCAGGCCTTCGGTTGCTGGCCCCCTATCCTGAACATGCATTCCATGGCCACGCACCGGCCCGAAAGGCTCAGCTAGCGTGCCACGCTCGACGTTCACGGCAAGATCATTTCCCACGGATTGTGCCTCGAAGCTCGACCGTCAGAACGGTCGGAAGATGGATAGAAGCGGCAGGCTATTGAGGATCTGCCGATGCAGGGCCTTGGTCGCCGAGCCGTCGACAACGACGATGTCGCCCGGATAAACGCGCGGATCGGGTGCCCGCCCTCGACGAATCTCGACAAGGTCGAATGCAGCCGCCTGACGCTGACCATTGATCTGGCGGAAAATCGCCACCCGGCGAGCGTTGCCATTCTCCGTGACGCCGCCGGCCTGTGCAACCGCTTGCATGAGGGTCATCGAGCCGGAAACCGGAATAGCGCCGGTTTTGCCGACCGAACCGTCGACCGTCACGTTGGCCCTGGTCGACGACTTCACACCGACGAGGACATCTGGGTTCTCGAGATATCTCGAGCCGAATCGTTCGGTCAGAAGGGCATCGAGTTGAGCAGTCGTCAGATCCGCCGCCTTGACGTTGCCGACCAACGGCAAAGCGATCTGACCGAGCAGGTCGACCTCATAGTCGCCACTGAGATCGGCCATCTTGAACACCTTCACGGTCAGCGTATCGAGCGGCGCGATCCGGTAATCCTCAGCGAGTGTGATGGCGCTCGGCCGATCAGGGCTGCCGAAGTCCGACACATTATACGGGATCGGGCCGCCGCGGGTATCACTGCAAGCGGCGGCAAGGCTCAAAAGCGAAACGGCAACAAGGGCCCGCCACGACATGCGTCGCCGACGCGATGAGATCTTCATTAGTCCACGCTCCTACAGCCGGTCGGCCCCCGGAATCGGGTCCCTAGCAGCCAAGTGCCTGCAATTCCACCGAAGTAGATTCGGCAAGGTTGCATCATTGCTGGCCGCCTACCTGGATGATCCGCTGTTCGCAGCCGTCCAGCGCGATGGCCGATAATATGCCGCTTCGATATGCGCCAGTGTCGATACCGATGCGCCCGGGAAGACACTCGACCTCGGAGCTAATGGTATGCCCGTGGACGACAACTTTCGGGTGCCGCCCCTCATGCTCGAGAAACGGCGAACGGATCCATCGGAGGTCCGTTATGCTTTGTTCCTCGATCGGCACTCCCGGTCGCACTCCGGCATGGACAAAAAGATAGTCGCCTGCGGCGAAGCTATCGGCAAAGCCGCGAAGGAAGCTTCGATGCGCACCGGGAATGGCCTTGCGGACCATCTCGCCCGCCGCGCGGTCTGAAGCGTTTCGCAAGACCGACGGATCGAGGCCGTAGCTAGCTGCGCATTCCAGACCGCCAAATCGCAACCAATCGCGGACCACGCCGTCGTTGCCCTCGAGGATACGCAGCAATACCTCTTCGTGGTTGCCGGTCAGAAAAACCGGCCGGAAGGGCGCCTCCAGCGTCCGAAGTCGCTCCACCACGATCGCGCTGTCTGGTCCGCGGTCGATCAGGTCGCCCACGAACACGACGATATTGCGCCGCTTGGGCCGCTCCTCAATGTCGGATCTTATTGCCTCCAGCATGGCGCGAAGCAGCATGTCGTGGCCGTGGATATCCCCGACCGCGTAAAGCCTGACGCCAGGCGGCGTGCGCGGTTCGCGCGTCCTGTCGCGCGACCAAAAGCTCACCATTCTATTCACCGCGAGATTTCCGCAAGATAGGTGCCAATGACCCGCTGAACCGAGAATTCCTGCTCCACCTTCGCGCGGCTCCGCTCCCCCATCACCCTACGCTCGGTCGGTGACAGGGCGCACATGTCTGCCATCGCCGCCGCCAACGCCGGAGCCGATCGGGCCGCGGACAAATAGCCGTTGAACCCATGGTCGACGACATCGCGGCAGCCGGAGACGTCGGTGGCGATCAGTGGCCGGCCCATCGCCGCTCCCTCGAGAAGGCTGCGCGGAAGACCCTCGCGGTAGGACGGCAAAATGAGGCAGTCGGCAGCGGCAATGGCCGGCCGGACGTCGTCCGCCGGTCCAAGATAAGTAACGAGTCCATCCGCCGTCCAACGCGCAACCTCGGCCGTGGTTACCGCGGACGGGTTTTCGACAGCTTGCGGCCCCACCAATCGGACTTCGGCCGCAACTCCACGCTTTCGCAGAAGGCGCGCAGCCTCAATCAGTTCGAATAGGCCCTTATCCCTCAGCAGCCGCCCCACGAAAAGGAAGACGGGCGTTTCCGCAGCCGGCAAGGAGACTACCGCGAAGCGGTCCAAATCTACTCCCGATCCAGCTACCCGTCGAACCTGATCGGGCCGGACCAACTTCCGTTCGACAAACAGGTCGCGGTCGTCGTCATTCTGGAAGAAGACCGCCTTGGCGCGAGCGAGGCTTAATCGATATAGGCGCTCGACAAGCCTGGCGACTGCGCCGCCCCCGAGGAACGCCGACCCTAGTCCGCTCACCGTCGCCACCACCGGCGTGCGGCTGAAACGCGCAGCGAGGCCACCAAAGATGTTCGGCTTCACGGTGAAGGTCAGCAGTGCGGCCGGCCGTTCGCGGCGCAGCAGTTCGGACAGCGCGGCAAGGAGCCGGACGTCGGCGAACGGATTCCGACCGGCAGGGTCGACCGGTAGCGGGTGGAATTCGGCGCCTAATTCGAGCAAGCGCGATTCGCTGCCGTCGGGCGCGGCTGCGGCAACGATCCGGTAACCTGCCTTAATTAATCCCGCGATCAGCGGCCCGCGAAAGTTCAAGAGGTTCCAAGCGCTATTGGCGCAGACCACAAGGGTTGTTATGGAGCGTTTCTCGCCGTTGGCGTGCTCGAAGCGTGGATTTTGGACAACAGTCACGAAATTTTCTTTGGGTTTTGCCAAGTGCTGAAACAGTTGGTAAGGGCAGGGCGTTCACGCAGCGTCGCTATGATGCGTCAGTGGGAGTAGTTTGCATGTCGTTCAACATTCGGAAAACCGCAACCGCCGTTGCACTCTCTTGTGCAATGTGCGTCTCTTCGACGGCGGCTGTCGCCGCTACTCCCCAGCCGGTCAATCCGTTGGCGACGATCAGCATCTTTGCTTCTCCGGCCGCGACCACGGCTTTGTGCGGCAACGCTGCCGTTGCAGCCGCTGCTCAGGCCCCGGGCGCCAACTGCGTCCTTCCCGTGGTCGATCCGGCTCCGCTGCCGCCGGTCTCCGAGGCGGCTCCCTTGCCGCCGCCCCCGCCGCCCGCTGCCGGTATCGGTTTGCTCCCGATCCTGCTCGGCGTTGGAGGCATCATCGCGCTCGGCCTGCTGATCGCCAGCCAGGACGATGACGACGACGAAGATGTCCCGGTGAGCGGCTTCTAATCGCGGCGTATCAGAACGACTCGAAAGCGGTCGCCGGATCTTCCGGCGGCCGTTTTTCTTTGTCTGGGAAACAAGTGACAAAAAAAGGGCCGCTCGAAAGCGGCCCTGAGCTTCAATAGGAAACAGCGGCTTACCCGCGCTCGCCCGCGTTCTGGGCCTGCGGCGGGTTGGTAGCGTTGGCCATCCAGGTCGATGACGACTGGCAGCTGCTCACCAAAGTGACCGACTGACCGGCCTGGAATGCCTGGGTGTACGGCCAGCATTCATTGGCACCGCCGACATTGAGGCAAAGCTGCCCGCCAGCCGCGTTCCAAGTGCCGTTCACGACATTGCCGTTCGGCGAAACAATGCGCGCCGCTCCGCCTTGATCGAAGTACACCGTGTTGGTGACCCCATTGGTCTGGACCTGAACGGACTGACCGACGATCTCCGATCCCGGAGTCCAGTTCTGCGCGACCGCCGCGGACGACAGTCCGGTAGCCGCGAGGACGAACAGGGAACCAGTCAAAAACCCTTTGAACATCAACGCCTCCTCTAAGCGAGAGCGGGCACGCTATCACCATCTTGGAGCAAAGATAACCCGTCATCTTTGATTCGGTTGCTTGGAGTCAGACGGAGCTCAGTAATTGGAACGGCGGGATTGTAATTTCGACCGTTCGACCGTCCTCCCCGACCATCCGGTAACTGCCTTCCATCGCCCCGGTTGGGGTCGCCAGCGGGCAGCCCGAGACGTAGTCAAAGCTCGCGCCCGGCATGATCAGCGGCATCTCGCCGACCACGCCCTCGCCCCGGACCTCGCTCACCGTGCCGCGTGAATCGCGGATGATCCAGTGACGGGACAGCAACTGCATCGGCTGGTCGCCATCATTTTCGATGCGCACATGATAGGACCAAAACCAGCGGCCGTTGGCGGGCGCGCTTTGCTCGGCAAGGAACGAGACCGCCACCCGAACCACCATCGACCCGGTCCGGGCGACGTGGGGGAACAGCATGGCCAGCGTCTCGCTCATGCCAAGGAGGCTAAGCGATGCCTGCTGCGCGGCGCAAGCGGTCGATCAGGCGCGAACGCGATTCGGCCACGGTCCGCGAACGGTCGATGAGGATGTCACGGCCGAGGAAATGTCCCGTCAGTGTCAGCCCGTCGAGGATTTCCGCCCAGCCACCCCCCTGCCCGCCCGTCGTGAGAAATGCCGGCAGGGGCAATAGCTTGCCAGCGAAGGGTTCCGCGGCGGCGGCGGCGACGGCGCGCCCCGAACGGGGGCTGACCGCGACAAGGTCCGTCGTCTCGCCGCTCACCGCACAGCTTGCCAGATCAAGCCCGAAGCCAAGTTCGGCGAGCAGCAGCATTTCGTAGCGGACCAGCGCGGCGCCCCAGCCGCTCGCCGCGGGAGCCGCCTCGATCGCGGCGAGCAGTCCATCGAGCGCGGCGTAAAGGCGCGGATAGGGCTGCCCCTCCGGCAGGGCCGTCGCGGTGAGCGCACACGCCCAGTCGATCGCCGCCGCCGGCAAGGGTTCCCGGATCAATGGCGCGCGGCTGTGGACGAGCTCGACCGTTGCCTGTGGCAGTTGCGCATCGGTCCGCGAGGAAATGACCGCATGCACCTGATTCCCGCCGATCAGCACCGGCCGCAGCCGCCGTCCCCGAGCACCGCGCACATAGCAAGCCTGGAGGCCATGCCCTTCGGTCAGCAGCCGAATGACCGCCCCGTGTTCCCCGTGTCCGCGATTGGCGACGATGATCCCGCTGGTGTCGAGCCGCACCGACTCAACCCCGCGGGTGGAAATAGTCGTAGATTTGCCGCGCCATCGCCTTGCTGATCCCCGGTGCGCGCTCGAGGTCGTCGAGCGCCGCGCCCTTGACGGCCCGCGCCGTGCCGAAATGCATCAGCAGCGCGCGCTTGCGGTTGGGGCCGATGCCGGGAACTTCGTCGAGTGTCGAAGTGGTCAGGCTCTTCGAACGCTTGGCGCGGTGTGTGCCGATGGCAAAGCGGTGCGCTTCGTCACGCAGCCGCTGCAGGTAGAATAGCAGCGGCGAGTTTGGCGGCAGCGTGATTTCGCGTCCGCCCGGCAGATGAAACACCTCTCGCCCCTCGCGGCCGTGATGCGGGCCCTTGGCGACGCCGACCAGCGGAACATCATCGATGCCCTGCTCCTCAAGGATCGCCAGCGCCGCATTGAGCTGGCCGCGCCCGCCGTCGATCAACACTAGATCGGGCCAGTCGCCGTTCGCGCGATCAGGATCGTCCTTCCCGAGCCGCGCAAAGCGCCGCTCGAGCACCTCCCGCATCATGCCGAAATCATCCCCTGGG